>JAJCYH010000023.1 GCA_029262995.1 Saprospiraceae bacterium
GAATGTCTGAAGTTTCAAGCTTCTGACAACGTATGAACCGAGCCCTCAGGCTCGGCATTGTGTAATTGTTCGATTCCCCTTAAGACAATAGGTATGTACAAAATAAAGCTCCATGAAATTAATCATGAAGCTTTTTATTAAAGTAGCCCGTAGGGGAATCGAACCCCTGTTACCAGGATGAAAACCTGGCGTCCTAACCCCTAGACGAACGGGCCATAAAATAATCAACTTAATTTAACCAGGAGTTGAAAACCTGGCGTCTTTACCTGCCGAAGCTTGAAAAGCGAGTGGTAGGCTAACCCCTAGACGAACGGGCCATCAAATATCTTTGCTGCTTTCTTTTAAAGCGCTGCAAATATATGAAGAAATAATTTTTATAAGCAAGGAATTAAGGTCCAGAAATATTAAATTTTTACAATTTTTTGAGAATAACTATTTCCATCTTCATCAGTAATGCTTAAGAAATAAATCCCTGCAGGTTCTACCAATTGAATATCAAGCACTTGTCTTTCTGATCTTGTACTCCAGATCAAATTTCCAATTTCGTTGACAATCTGAATTTTTCTCATTTTACTTGTCTCAAACCTTAAGTTTAGCTCATTATTAAATGGATTTGGACCAATTTTGTAACTAATGTTCTCTACTTCTATAGTTGAACTTGTTGGATTATTGTCAACAATTCTAATAGCATCAACGCCAGCTTCCACTGGATGACCCGATTCTGGCTTATCTTCAACATAAAAACTGACCCTCAAATCAACACCCTCCTGAATTAGGTCTTTTATTGATATTTCTGACTGATCGTTCCAACCAACCATAGCTTGATCAAATCGCATGATTTCAATGCTGTCACCATTCTCATGGAGATAAACAAATAATGTATCATCGGGTGGTGTATTGTTAACACCGACGTTAAACCAAACATTAAACTGTATTGCAGGATCTATAAAATCGCTAACATCAAATGAAGGTGAAAACAATTGAACATAGCCATCGTCTACGTCATCATCGGTTCCAACTGTAGTTTCTAGATTGCCAGTAACATAGCAATACTCACCCACATCAGTTCCAATGTCAACAGGAGGAGAAAGAAACTGTCCATTAAAAACAGTTCCATTTGGAATCCCTCGTTCCCATAATCCCGTTCTTGCATTACCAGCAGATATCCAACCAAGGTCCTGATTGAAATCATCTAAATAACCTTGCTCAAGTACAATATTAATGGCAGTACTTAAATTGCCATCTACTTCAAAGCTTTGTGGTAGATGACCCCAAGAACCAATTTCTAGCATATAAGTTTTAATCGGAAGCAACTCTACCACTTCACCAAATTCATTGGTATAATAGGATGTACTTACGTTATTTTCTGTTAATAAGATATTCGCATTAGGTACTAATTCTCCAGTTATGGCATCAGTTACTGTAATTCTAAACTCTGCTTTTTCAATTTCATTCAATTGAATATGCAATTCCGTAGTTTCTCCATTGACAAGAGTAGCCGATGTAGTAAATGACTCATATTCTGGATGAGTGACTGTGATTACAAAATCTCCTCCATCTTCTATTCCCGTTTTATAGGTTCCATCAGCAGCAGATGAAGCGTAATTCATTTGTTTCGTATTTATTATCAATTCAGCATTGTTAATAGCATTACCCGTTAATACATCAGTAATAGTTCCCTCAAGCCTAGCTGCTCTAACATAACTAGCTTGTAGAACATAGAGCCCTGTATTGATATCACTTGCCAACAGTAATCCTGATGGCAGAAATGGATAAGCTCCCCAACAACCACTAAAACCTCCATCTGGACCTAAGTAAGTGTCATAACTGCCGACCTTAATCATATTATTTGGTTGGCTTACATCTGTTATGACTACTCCATCTGTATAAAAAGAGGTGACAATGAACCCATCATAATAATGGACGTTGTGAGGAATAACACCTTTCCCTTGAGTCTCTAAAGGCTGAAATCTATCCAAAAATTTAATATCAGCAGGATCAGAAATGTCATAGGCCTCAACAAAAGCATTAGCTCTTTCATCGGTTGTAAATACATAATTTTGATCCGTAGATGTCCAAGCATTGTGCGTGAAATTAAATCCTGTTTTCTGACTTCCCATAAGGACCAAACTGTCTTTTCGTGAAACATCATAAATGCCTAACTGCCCTTGATTGATCTCTGAAGCATACAGGATATTATTTTTCACATAAACGTCATGGGCATATTCGCCTCCATTTGGTACGTTTCCATGCATGCCAACAACCGGTGGATTCCATTTGTCAACATTCAAATCAAAAACAATAGCCTTCCTTGCGCCAGTTATTCTGCAGCCAGCCAAATAGCAATAGCCATTTTCGTCGATATATAAATTATGACAAGGCCCTAATGCTGTTGTATCTGAATGAACAATAATATCAGGTTTGATATACTGAAATCGAATGCTATCAGGTGCCATGCTCATATCGATTACAAGCAAACCGTCATCACCACTATCAGCAGTCACATATAGATGGTCCTTCCAAGATTTAATATCTCTCCATGTAGAACCATCACCAGGTATCTGAGCTCTTTCAATTGGATTGGCAGGATCCTCTAAAGACCAAATCCAGGTATTTGAAAGGCTGCCCATTATTGCATATTCAGTGCCTGTAGAATCAACATATCCCCAAACATCATTACCTCTTTCATTGACTGAAACATTACTGATGAGTTCTATATTAAAATTATCTTGAGATTGAGCCTGAAATACCATAAAGGCAAGGCCTAAATAAAGTAGGGTTTTGTTCATTCTTATTATTCCTTTTTATTAAAAATCCAGCGGATAAAGATAGTCCAATAGTTAGAAACAGATCAAATTGCTAGTTATTTTGTTTGACATATGCAACGCTATTTTGTATAATCATAGTTGTTAACCTAGACACACAGATTGGTTTATTGCTTTCATCTTTTATTTTAATTTCCCAAACATGAATTCTTCTTCCTGTTTTAATTGGTCTAACTGTCCCAAATACGTATCCATTTTTGGTGGAATTCAAGTGATTTGCATTGATTTCTATGCCTACTGCAGCCTCTTTAGTCAAGTCATCAATCAATAAAACAGATGCAATGGAACCCAGTGTTTCAGCTAATACTAGAGATGCTCCACCATGGAGAAGACCCATGGGTTGCTTGGTTCTTTGATCAACAGGCATTTTGGCTACGATATAATCATTTCCAATCTCAATAAACTCAATGCCAATATTTTCGTTAATTGTATTTTTAGATAAGTTATTTAAACCTTCTAAACTTGGACTGTTTTTCCAAATCATAATTTCGATATTTGTATTTATGAATTGACAAATATATTTTAAATTAAATCTATGCAAATATTTCACAACCCCAGATGCCAAAAAAGTAGAGAGACCTTAGCTTTATTATATGAAAAATCATGCGATCCTGATATTTTCCTCTATTTGGACGAAAAATTAACGAAAGCCTTACTGAAGCAAGTCCTCAAAAAATTAGGACTAAATGCAGAACAGCTGGTAAGAAAAAGTGAAACCATTTATAAAGAGAAGTACAAAGGAAAGTCATTAAGTGATGATGAGTGGATTGAGGCAATGATTGAATATCCCAAACTAATAGAAAGACCAATTGTAATCAATGGAGACAAAGCAGCATTAGGCAGACCTCCAGAAAAAGTATTAGAAATACTATAGCTTCAAGCCGTCATTCAGATAATCTAAAATACTTTCGGATTCTTCTGGATGAAACCACTTTCCTGGCGTGTATTTCTTAAACCATGTAATCTGTCTTTTCGCATATTGCCGAGAGTGTCTCTGAATTAGCTCAATGGCTTCATCTCGACCTGTCTTTCCTTCTAGATAATCAAAAGCCTCTGAATAACCTACCGTTTTTATGGCTTTTAATGATCTGTGTTCAATTAATGATTGACATTCGTCAAAAAGCCCAATTTTAACCATTTCTAATACTCTGTTGTCAATACGTTTGTATAATTCCTTGCGAGGTCTGTCAAGTATGAGATATTGAGTCTTAAAATCTCTAAGTGTCTTTTCTTGATTTAGATAGTAGCTGTAAGGCTTATTTTCAGCTTCAATCACAGTTAGTGCTCTTATTAATCTATGTGGATTTTTTAAGTCAAGTATTGAAGCATATTCTGGATCTAGCCTCTTAATCTCGGTTTGTAAATACGCAATACCCTCTGAACCCAGAATTGCATTCCATTTTTCAGTTATTGCATTATCTACTTCTGGAAATTTATTCAATCCATTCACCATCGCTGAAATATAAAGCCCAGTGCCTCCGCAGGCAAGAGCTATGGAGGAGGACTCAAATTGATTTTTGATTTCATCTAAAGCGTGCTCTTCAAAAATACCAGCATTATATTTATCATGAATACTTACATAGTCACACAGTCGGATTCTATATTTTTCAATTTCTTGTAGACTTGGTTTGGCCGTTCCTATCGAAAGTTCCTTATAAACCTGCCTAGAATCCGCAGAAATGATATTGGAGTTAAGCCGTGTCTGTAGTTCAAAAGATAGTTTGGTTTTTCCAACAGCAGTAGGACCTGCGATGACCAATAGTATTTTATTTTGACCTGCCACTATCTTTATTTTGAATCACTATGAAGATGATTTTCATAACAAATGTATAACTTCAACCATAACTTAAATGAATTCTATGAAAGATTGTACGAGGAAAGTAATTACATGTGTTTTTGGGTTTTATGTGTTTTTTGCAATTTCTTGCAAATCGGATTCTGTAAATTCTGATATGAAACATACAAGTACTGAACAAATGGAAAATAATAATGTCGAATATGCAATGGTCATCCATGGAGGAGCTGGAACTATATTAAAAGAGAATATGACGGAAGAACTTGAAGCTGCTTATAGAGATGCCTTGAACAAAGCCTTAGATATTGGAAATGAAATTCTCAAAAGCGGTGGTTCAAGCGAGGAAGCCGTGATTAACACAATTGCATTTATGGAGGATTCTCCTCTATTCAATGCTGGGAAAGGATCCGTTTTTACACATGCAGGAACAAATGAAATGGATGCCTCCATTATGAGAGGCAGCGATTTAGAAGCGGGTGCAGTCGGAGGTATAAAAACGATCAAAAACCCTATAAAGGCAGCATATGCTGTAATGACACAATCTAACCATGTGTTCTTATCTGGTGAAGGGGCTGAAGAATTTGCTGAAAAGCAAAAATTAGAAAGTATCGATCCTTCCTATTTTCACACCGAAAAAAGATGGAACAGTTTGCAAAGTATTTTGGAAAAAGAACAGGAAATAGGAATGAACATCACGGATATGGCAGACAGTAAATTTGGTACCGTCGGAGCCGTGGCATTGGACAAGACAGGTAATATCGTGGCTGGTACTTCTACAGGAGGGATGACCAACAAGCGTTACGGTAGAATAGGGGACTCTCCTGTTATTGGAGCTGGCACTTATGCCAACAACGCAAGCTGCGGTGTATCGTGTACTGGTCACGGTGAATATTTTATCAGATATGCAGTGGCGCATGACGTCTCTGCTAGAATGATTTATGGTGGAAAATCTCTTTCGGATGCCGCAGAAGAAATAATTAATTTAAAACTTAAAGAGGTTGGTGGTGCAGGCGGATTGATAGCACTTGATAAAGAGGGAAATGTTACAATGCCATTTAATACTGAAGGTATGTATAGGGGCTATGTAAACAATTTTAAAAAATATATTGGAATATATAAAGAAGATTAAAGGGAATAAGGCTCATTCTATATAAAAAAAATATATTTGTAATGTCTTGATTTAAAATTCCTTTCGCTAGGAAATTGTTTAAATATCAATATTTACTATTTAATTAAGTACAATTATTCATGCTGGATATAATTAAAAAAAACAAACTTCATTTGATTGCATTAATCACGTTTATTTTGATTAGTGTATTCCACTTTTATCCTGTTTTTGAAGGAAAGCAATTAAATTTTGCAGAGAGAAACCAAGGGATGTCCAAGGAAATGTTGGATCATGAAAAGAAGACTGGCGAAATTACTAGGTGGACAAATGCCATGTTTTCAGGTATGCCTACATACTATATATTAGCGAAATCTCCGAAAGACGCCATTGAATATATAAGAAGGTCTTCTGGACTATTTTTACCGAAGGAAGCTGGGAATTTTGTTATGGGAATGCTGTTCTTTTATATTCTTATGATGGTTTTAAATGTTTCGCCCATAGTCGCCATCTTTGCTTCAATATCTTTTGCCTTTGCTACGAATAATATGATTCTGTTGGATACAGGGCACTTTACCAAATTGCGAACCATTCTTAGTGCTCCTCTTTTACTGGCTGGATTAATACTTGCCTTTAGGAAATCATATCTTCTTGGAACTTTGATCTTTATTGTTGGAATGAGTATCAATATTAAAAACGATCACCCTCAGATGACATACTATTTAGGACTGTCATTGATTCCAATGGTACTTATTTATTTCTTTGATTTTCTCAAAAGAAAAGAGATCAAAGAATTTTCAATTTTAATGGCTCTATTGCTTGGAGGCTTATTGTTTTCGGTCGGTACTACTGCGTCCAAACTACTTCCTGTGAAGGAATATACTGAAGATACAATGAGGGGAGATGCAGTGCTAAAGAACAATAAATCAAGTTTCAGCAGCAGTGCTGTGGATGGACTTTCATGGGATTATGCAATGAGCTGGAGCAATGGATGGATAGACCTCTTACAGGGCGTTATGCCTCATAGCCTTGGGGGATCAACTTCAGAAATGCTTCCAAGTGATAGTGCATTTGCAAAAGAATTAAGAAAGCTTGGCGCAAATACTCGTAGCGGTATTCAAGCGCCATTGTATTGGGGTGGATTGCCTTCTACTTCAGGTCCAATTTATTTTGGAGCAGTAGTATGTTGTCTATTCTTGATATCGATGTTTGTGCTCAAAGGCAAAATGAAATGGTGGCTTTTCTCTGGCGTGGTAATGACCTCATTGTTATCATTAGGCAGTAATTTTGAAATATTCAATAGGTTTTTCTACGATTTTGTACCATTCTTTAACAAATTTAGAACCCCTAACTCGGTTTTATCGGTTACAACGATTTTTATGCCGATCCTAGCCTTTTATGGTCTTTATAAAATACTTGAGAACAAGCCTGAATGGAAAAAAGTCGTTTATCCTGGTTTAGCATTCGCAGGGTTTTGTTTGGCTTATGGAATCCTTGCACCTTCTCTATTTGATATGACTGGTGCCTATGATAGTCGATATGCTCAGAATGGCATCGATATAACATCGTTAATGGACGACAGAGCTGAATATGCATTTTCAAGTGGGTTGAGATCTGCTATTTATATGGGATTAACGTGTCTGTTGTTATTTTTTGCTTTAAAAGGGAAAATCAAAAATATTTATGCTATTGCTGCAATTGGAATCTTAAGTTTTATTGACCTTGCAAGTACTAATTTCAAGTATGTCAAACCAACCGACTATATTTCCGATAGTGCGCTTAAAAGAACATATCAACCAAGGGATGTAGATAAGGAGATATTAAAAGACCCTGATCTATATTATAGAGTTCTAGACTTAAGCGTACCTACCTTTGAATCAGCGTTTACTTCATACTTTCATAAATCTATAGGAGGATACCATCCTGCTAAATTAGTGAGATATCAAGATCTGATTGACTATCACATCAGTAAAAATAATATGGATGTAATGAATATGCTTAATACCAAATATATTATTACCCCAACTGATGATGGAAGGGAAAGATTTCAAAGGAATACGGCAAGCCTTGGAAATGCATGGTTTGTTTCTAGCGTTAAAACAGTTAACAGCAATGAAGAAGAAATTGAAGCTTTAAATAGTTTTGATCCATTAGGAATAGCTTTTGTTCATAAAGAATTTGCCAGTTATATTGGGGATAAAAGTTTTGATAAAAATGGTTCAATACAATTAACAGAGTACGCTCCAAATAGGTTAAAATATAAGTCAAATTCAAATTCTGAACAATTTGCTGTGTTCTCAGAAATATGGTACGGACCAGGAAAAGGATGGAAGGCTTATATTGATGGGAAGGAAATGGATCATGTGAGAACCAATTATGTTTTAAGAGCAATGCTAATACCTCCTGGTAATCATGAGATTGTATTTGAATTTGAGCCAGAAAGCTTAAAAGCAGGGACAATGATTTCTCATATTACTTCAATTTTGGTGATTCTAATGCTTATTTTCTACGTTTGGGATAAAAACAGACCAATTGAGAAACGAATTATTAAGATGCTTTAGCATTTGCTTAGATTTTTCATGGCATTAAATATCTTTGTAGTCTATGCAAAAAGGAAGGCAAATTGTTAGTCCTCAGAGATTCAAAATAACCTTGACGCGTTTAGCGCATCAGGTAATTGAGAATTACCCAATCGACCAAGATATTTTCATCATAGGAATTCAAGAAAAGGGTGTAGTACTTGCAGAACGTCTAATTCAAATTATTAAGGATAAAAATCGAAAGAGAAAAATTCACTTTGGCAAATTGGATATTACCTTTTATAGAGATGATTTTAGGTTAAGGTCCAAACCCCTTAAGGCCAGTGCAACTCAAATCGATTTTGATATTGAAGGTCAACGAATTCTACTTATCGATGATGTTTTATATACTGGAAGAACAATTCATGCGGCGATGTCTGCACTACAAGATTTGGGACGTGTGGATAAAATTGAACTGTTGTCCATGGTGGATAGGAGATTCAACAGACATTTGCCGATAAAGTCAGACTACACGGGTATCCAGGTGGACAGCTTAGATGAAGCCTATGTGAAAGTGGAATGGGAACACCTTGACGGAGAAGACAAAATTCTTATTTATTCAGCCCCTAAGCGGAAGGTTAAATGAACAGAGGAAGATTAAGTACTAAACATTTACTCGGAATAAAGGATATATCTGCTGAAGATATCCGTTTGATTTTTGAAACTGCTGAGCAGTTCAAAGAAGTAATCAATAGACCAATCAAAAAAGTACCTTCTTTAAGAGATGTTACAATTGCCAATTTATTTTTTGAAAATTCAACCAGAACGAAGCTATCTTTTGAACTTGCTGAGAAGCGATTATCGGCTGACATAATCAATTTTTCTTCGTCATCAAGTTCTGTCAAAAAAGGAGAGACCCTGCTTGATACGGTTAACAATATACTTTCCATGAAAGTGGATATGATTGTAATGCGTCATCCCGCACCTGGAGCACATGCTTTTTTAGCCAACCATATTGATGCCCAGATAGTGAATGCTGGTGATGGAACACATGAACACCCTACTCAGGCTTTACTGGACGCTTTTTCAATGCGTGAGAAAGTAGGACAGCTGAAAGGAAAAAAGATATGCATCTTTGGTGATGTACTTCACTCTAGAGTAGCTCTGAGTAATATATTTTGTTTGTTAAAGCTTGGCGCAAAAGTAAGAGTTTGTGGACCACCTACCTTAATTCCTAAGAACATTGAGAGCCTTGGCATTGAAAAATCATATAACGTGCAAGAGAGTTTGCAGTGGTGTGATATCGCTAATATTCTAAGAATACAGTTGGAAAGACAAGAGATCAATTACATTCCTTCACTTCGAGAGTATTCTCTCTATTATGGCATAAACAAGCAGATGCTTGATCAATTGGATAAGGAAATTGTAATTATGCACCCAGGACCGATTAATCGTGGTGTTGAAATATCAAGTGATGTGGCTGATTCTGAACATTCTATTATTTTGCAACAGGTTGAAAATGGCGTAGCAATCAGAATGGCCGTTTTGTTTTTACTTGCTAATCAGCGCGGTGATAAAGATAATCTACATTAAAAAAATCTTAAATTCTGTTTTATCAAAACAGTTTTCCCCTATAAAATTGTTTAATCAACTATGAATAACGCTAAATTAATATTATCCATTTTAATTTTTCTTGTCCTAAATACATCAATTATTTGTCAACATGAAATTAGGTTTTCAATCGACAATTACGAGAGTGATACCTTGGTAATAGGGAATTATATTATGGACAAGCAATTGGTATATGATACTTTGTATGCAGAGGAAGTTGGTCAATTTATTTTAAAGGATACCCTTGAAACAGGTGTATATCTAATGCTGACTTTACCAGATAAACAGTTTTTACAATTTCTTGTTACAGATTTAGATAGGAAATTTACAATGTTTAGTGATTATATCAACAAATCCAAGATAAGTTATGAGGGTTCTGTAGACAACCAAAATTTTCAGTCTTATGTCAGTTTGATTAACACCATTAGACCGGTTGCAGACTCCCTAAGAGAAATCATTTCTGCCAATAAAGAGAGTGGAATTAATTATAAAAACGAAGAACTTCAATTGGCAGATTTAAACAAAAATATTGCAAATTATCAAGACAGTCTAATCAATGCCTTCCCAGATTTTTTAAGCACGGTTTTGATAAAGTCAGGAAGAGAGATAGAGTTGCCCATATTCGATTCAACAGAAGAAGGTAGAATGGCTCAATTCAGATATTACAAAACTCATTATTTTGATAATATAGATCTTGGAGATCCCAAATTATTAAGAACTCCATTTTTATTCCAACGTGTTACTTATTATCTTGAAAAGCTAACAGCTAATCATCCAGACAGCATATCTGTTGGACTAGATTCTATTTTGAATTGGATGGCTCCTTCACAAGAAACTTATATGTACTATCTAAGTCATTACTTAAATAAATATGCACAAGCAAAAATTGTTGGTTATGATGCTGTCTATGTTCATTTGGCTGAGAATTATTATGGAAAAGGAAAGGCTACTTGGGCACAGGAAGAAACGATACTTAAAATTTTGGATAGAGCTAAAAAATTAAAACCTGTATTGCTGGGTCAAATCGGTGAGGATATCAGAGTTTTTGATGAAGAAGGGAATG
The DNA here is from genome assembly GCA_029262995.1 of Saprospiraceae bacterium. Classification (GTDB taxonomy): domain Bacteria; phylum Bacteroidota; class Bacteroidia; order Chitinophagales; family Saprospiraceae; genus RFSX01. The sequence goes on from JAJCYH010000023.1 coordinate 10,919, forward strand.
CGATTTCAATTTCTGATATTGATTATGAGTATCTGATTTTGTTGTTCTGGGCGCCTGACTGTGGTCATTGCAAAAAGTCTATGCCTGGATTTATTGAATTCAATGAGAAGTATAAGGATAAGGGAATAAAAACTTTTGCAATATGCACGAAGTATCGAGATAAAGTAAAAGGATGTTGGGAATATGTTAAAGAAAAGAATATGTCTGGATTTATTAATGGAGCAGATGAATTCAATCAGTCAGACTTTAAATTAAAATATAATGTTGATTCTACACCCAAGCTATATATTCTTGACAAAAACCGAGAGATTATTATGAAAAATATAGGTGCTGATCAACTCGAAAGAGTATTCGAAGAATTGATAAAAATAAAGTCCGAAGAAAAAGAAAGTTCTGATCAATAATAATTTAATTATAAGTATCAAGCACACTTTTCATTCTGGTAATTGCTTCTATAAGCAGATCGTTGGAAGTTGCGTAAGATAGTCTGAAGCAATTTGCATCTCCAAATGCGGATCCTGAAACCAACGCAACATGAGCTTCTGTAAGCATTATTTCAACAAAGTCGTCAGCATTCTTGATTGTGTTTTTACCATTTGATTTGCCGAAAAACGAAGAAACATCAGGAAAGAAATAAAATGCACCTTCGGGATCATTTGTTCGAATGCCATCTATAGTTTCTAACAACGGTTTTACAAGTTTCTTACGCTCAAGATATTTGTCTTTCATATAGGATTGTAATGAAGGATCTTGCATAAGTGCAGTAACCGCTGCCTTTTGTCCAAAGGCGTTAGCACCAGAAGTAAATTGCCCCTGCACTTTACTGCAAGCATCAACTATCCATTTTGGTGCTGCCATATATCCTAATCGCCATCCAGTCATTGAAAAGCCTTTTGACATACCGTTAACCGTTATCGTTCTTTCCTTCATTCCTGCAAATGTAGCGATACTTGGAGGGGTCTCATTGAAATTAATATATTCATAGATCTCATCTGCCATAACATAAAGACCTTCATGATGTGTAATGACTTCTGCCAGTGCAGATAGCTCTTCTTTTGAATAAACGCTACCGGTTGGATTGCTTGGGGAAGAATAAATTATAAGTTTAGTGTTCTCGGTAATTGCAGCCTCTAATTGTTCTGGTTTTACTTTAAAATCTTGATCTATTCCTGCATAGAGTTTTATTGGTTTTGCTCCAGCAAATTCAACAATATGGAAATAGGAAACCCAATAAGGCGTAAATATGATCACTTCATCTGTAGGGTTTAGTAGGGACAGACAAACATTCGCAATACACTGCTTGGCGCCATTGGAAACAATTATTTCATTAACATTATATTCCAATTGATTATCCCTTAATAATTTGTGACATATCGCCTCTCTAAGTTCTAATAGTCCTTCTACAGGTGTATACTTTGTGTAGCCCTGATCCAACGCCTGTTTAGCAGCTTCTTTTATGTAATCTGGAGTATCAAAATCTGGTTCTCCTAGGCTTAGAGCGATAACTTCAACGCCTTGTGCTTTTAACGCTCTTGCTTTCTTAGCCATCATTAGCGTTTCTGATTCCGCCATGGAGCTTATCTTTATTGATAGGTGACTTTCAGACATGTCTTTTAATTTACGGACCAAAATTAATTTTTTGTTTTTATAAACCCCGATTCTTTGATTTATTAATTTGCAGTTTACTTTGTCAATAATAATTATGAGCGATAAAATTCAGGTATTTGTAACAGGTGGAACATTTGATAAGGAATACGACTTCATTACAGGTGAATTGTTTTTTAAAAATACCCACCTAAATGAAATGTTTGAACAAGGTAGGTCAATACTAAACCTTGATATCAAGACCTTGATGATGGTTGATAGTTTGCAAATGACTATTGATGACAGGCAGATCGTTCTTCATAATTGTACCAGATCAAATTCCAATAAAATATTAATTACCCATGGAACCGATAAAATGGTTGAAACTGCTTCTGTACTTGCGAATGCTAAATTAACCGATAAGACAATTGTTTTAACGGGAGCTATGATTCCTATTGCCTTTGGAACATCTTCAGATGGATTTTTTAATCTGGGTAGTGCTCTTGCTTTTGTTCAATCTTTGTCACCAGGTGTATATATTGCTATGAATGGACGTTATTTTAACTGGAACGAGGTTAAAAAGAACCTAAAGACAGGATATTTTGAATCTTTAATTTAAGGATTTTCATAAGTTCTTGATTAACAATCTAAAATAGATGCAATTAAAATTTAATATACCAACTTTAGGGATGAAAAATTAACCAGATAAGTATTACCTTTACAAGCGAAAGCGATATTTATATCTATATCTATGAAAAAGAATATATTATTTACAGCATTATTTGTTACCATTTTTTCAGGTTCAATATTTGGACAAAGCCCTACCTATCCATTTGGCTTAAGCATTAAGAACTTATTCATGGATTATCAGTCTCAAAATGGAGGTGATATTAGTAATTTTGGAGCTTATCATCATGGCTTTGAAATCAGTGCTCAGAAAAGCATTAATCAGAATCTAAACATAGTTGTTCCATTCAAATATGGCGTTGTAAAAGCCAATCAGGACGAAAGCTCGTTTAAGAACAAACTCATATATGGCTTGGATGCACAGATTCAGTATCAATTTGTTAAAGAAAATGCAATTGTAACGCCTTATGTAATGACTGGTGTAGGAGCTGTAAATGAAGATGGTGATAAATTCAACATTCAAGTTCCATTTGGCGTTGGCCTTCAATTTAAAATGGCAGATAATGCATATATCAACTGGCAATCTGAATTTAGATATTCTTTAGAAGAAGATCGAAACAATCTACATCACGGTATTGGTTTCACATTTCTCATAGGCGGTAAAAAAGAAATTGAAAAAATGGTTGAAATGGAAGAAGAAGCCATGATTGATAGTGATAATGATGGTTTAGAAGATGATATTGATTTGTGCCCTCAAATATTCGGACCGAAAGAATTGAAAGGATGCCCTGATAGAGATGATGATGGAATTCCTGATTATCGAGATAACTGTCCATCAATAGCTGGCTTAGCAGTGTTTAAAGGATGTCCCGATACTGATCAAGATGGCATATCGGATAATGATGATGAATGTCCAAACCTACCAGGAGTAAAAGCCAACAATGGTTGTCCTGAAGATGATAAGGATATGGATGGTATTCCAGACAATCAAGACGAATGCCCTGAATTAAAGGGTAGTGCTAGCAATAATGGTTGTCCAGAAGCCAATAAAATGGATAGTGATGGAGATGGTGTCAGTGATGCAGAAGACAGCTGTCCTAATACAAAAGGTAGCCCAACTGCTAGTGGATGTCCTGATGCTGATGGAGATGGAATTGCTGACTACAACGATAAATGTCCTGACTTGCCAGGCTTAAAGCTAATGAATGGATGCCCTGATTCCGATGGAGATGGTATTGATGACAGCCGAGATAAATGTCCAAATACAAAAGGTACCGTTGACGCCAATGGTTGTCCTGGTATTTCACAATCTGATTTGACTGTACTTGAAACAGCAATGAGGTCCGTCCAGTTTGATACTGGCAAAGCGACACTTAAAGTCAGTTCTTATCCTGTATTGAATCAGATTGCTAATATAATGGTGAGATATCCTAATTATAATTTGATTATAGAAGGCCATACTGACAATGTTGGTAGTGCAGCGAAGAATCAAGTTCTTTCTGAAAACAGAGCTAAAGCTTGTTTTGATTACCTCATTAGGAAAGGAACGAGTTCGGATAGAATGAGTTACAATGGTTATGGAGCAACACAGCCTATAGCAAATAACAATAGTCTTACCGGAAGAGAATTAAATAGAAGGGTAGAGTTTAACCTTAGACCAAGATAAAGATATTTTGAAAGTGGAGTCTAATGTTTAGATTCCACTTTTTTTGCTTTTTCCAAAACTTGATTCTTAAGATCTTCTTTATAATCAAGCAGTTTCTTTTGAAGAGTTTCATCACAAGTAGCTAGTATTTTTGCGGCAAGCAAACCGGCATTTTTTGCACCATTTAAAGCAACAGTTGCAACCGGTATCCCATTTGGCATCTGCAATATAGAAAGTATAGAATCCCACCCATCTATAGAGTTCGAAGATTTAATTGGTACACCAATAACAGGTAAATTGCTAATCGAAGCCACCATTCCAGGTAAGTGAGCAGCTCCTCCAGCACCAGCTATAATAACTTTCAAACCATTTGCTTGAGCTGTTGATGCATAGTCGTACATTCTTTCAGGAGTCCTGTGAGCTGAAACAACAGTCATGTGGTATTCAATACCAAATTCAGTCAAAATATCTGCTGCTGCTTGCATTACGTTCAAGTCACTGTCTGACCCCATAATAATTCCAACTCTAGCTTTGTTCATGATGTAACCTTTATGTTATTTTTAATAAATCTAATATTCTCTAACAATTGTTCCTTTGTATCAGCACAGATATTAACATGTCCCATTTTCCTGTATGGCTTCACTGTTTTCTTGCCATAGATATGTGGGTAAACCCCATTTATAGACATTATTTCATCTAAACCATAGTACTTTACAGGACCCTCATTACATTGTGCATCACCAAGTAAATTTACTATTCCTGCATAGTTAAACTTTAATGAACTATTGCCCAAGGATAAATTCAATAAGCATCTAAGTTGTATGTTGAATTGTGAATTGATACAGGCATCAATAGTATGGTGTCCAGAATTATGAGTTCTTGGTGCAATCTCGTTGATATATATATTGTCATTTTGATCAATAAAAAATTCTATGGCAAGCAATCCTATAAAATCTAAATGATGCAATAGTTCTCTTGCGATCTCTTTCATTTCATCGATTTGGGATGCATCAATTTCTGCAGGACACAACAAATAGTCCAGTAGGTTTGCTTCTCCTTCAAATACCATTTCTACAGGATTAAAAAACTGAATTTCACCAGAGGCATTTTTTGCGGCAATTAAAGCCGTCTCTTTTTTAATGTCAACAAGTTCTTCTATCACTGAAGCTGTATCCAATAATCCCTCTAAATCTTCCTTTCTCTTAATTATTTGAACGCCTTTGCCATCATATCCTTCGGTTCTTGATTTTTGTACAAACGGTAATGAAATCTTATTGTTTTCAAAAGCAGTTATTATTTCTTGTTTGTTTTGATACAAATCAAATTTAGAACTTGGAATATTGTGGTTGAGATAAAATGATTTCTGGAGTCCTTTATCCTTAATGGTTTCTATACATTTTGAAGAAGGTATAACTTTAACACCAGACTTTTCTATTTCCTTTAGAGCGGCAACGTTCACATTTTCAATTTCAATCGTTATGATATCCATAGATTTTGCGAAAGCAAGAACATCATGATAGTCATTGAAATCCCCCAAAGTATATTTTTCAGTCAATTGCAATGCTGGATAATCTTTAGCTTTATCCAAGAAATAGATGTCTAGATCTAGCGTAGATGCTTCTTGTAATAGCATTCTACCCAATTGTCCTCCACCTAAGACTCCAATTTTTATTTCACTTAATTTTTTGATAGCTTAATTTTATTGCAAATGTATTTTATATTCGATAGCTTCTAAAAAGCAATTAAATTTATTTTACTCAAAATTGAAAAGATTTATGTCTAAAGTACTGTTCAAAGACGCAACTATTGTAAACAAAGGCAAAATTATTGAATCTGATATATTGGTTGTAAATGATAGAATTGAAAGAATAGACCCTAATATCCAAGTTGAAAATGCTAATGAAGTGAATTGCACTGGGAAACATATTATTCCTGGAATTATTGATGATCAGGTACATTTTAGAGAACCTGGTTTAACACATAAGGCAAATATTGCTTCGGAATCTCGAGCTGCAGCAGCCGGAGGAGTAACCTCTTTTATGGAAATGCCCAATACCAAACCACCTGCATTGACTCAGGAGGAACTTCAGAAAAAATACGATATAGCACATCAATCCTCTCCCATTAATTATTCCTTTTATATGGGAGCATCGAATGACAACATTGAAGAAGTACTAAAAACGGACAAAGAAAAAGTTTGTGGAATAAAGATATTTATGGGATCCAGCACAGGGAATATGTTGGTTGATAATGTAGAGACACTAAATAATCTTTTCTCGAAAATCGAATTGCTAATTGCTTGTCATTGTGAAGATGAAGGTACAATACGTCGAAACTTTGAATTGGCTAAATCAAAGTATGGGGATGCTATTCCAATAGCCTTGCACCCACAAATTAGAAGTAGGGAAGGCTGTTATCTCTCTTCTTCTTTAGCCATAGATTTAGCAAAAAAATATAATACTAGATTACATGTGTTGCATATATCAACAGAGGATGAGATTGCACTATTCGATAACACTTTACCGCTTGAGCAAAAGAGAATAACCTCGGAAGTATGTGTTCATCATCTTTTCTTTGATGAAAGTGATTATGATATTCTAGGTACAAAAATCAAGTGTAATCCTGCCATTAAATCTGCCAAAGATAAAGCCGCACTTCTTCAAGCCTTGAAAGATGGGTATTTTGATGTAATAGCAACAGATCATGCACCTCATACGATAGAGGAAAAATCAAACCCTTATATTGACGCACCTTCTGGTTTGCCTCTCATTCAACATAGCCTACCTATGATGCTATATTTTTACCATAGAGGAGAATTAAGTTTGGAATTTATCATAGACAAAATGTGTCATAGCCCTGCTGAGTTATTTCATATCAATGGCAGAGGTTATTTAGAGGAAGGATATTTTGCTGACATTGCAATTGTAGACCTTAATAGAGATTGGACAGTAAAATCATCTTCGTTACTTTATAAATGTGGTTGGTCACCTCTTAGTGGCTATAAATTAAAGGGGATTGTTGAATCAACGATGTGCAATGGGAAATGGGTATTTAAAAATGGTAATTTGACAGGAGAAAAATCAGGAAGACGACTTTTATTTCATGGAAATTAAAAGCCTATTGATGACTTTTGTTTGCCTAAATCAATTTTCAATTGAATCATCTTAAGTGCCGTCTGGGCAGATTCCACACCTTTATTGCCATGTACACCTCCTGCACGGTCCAAAGCCTGTTGTTTGTTATTAACGGTTAATACCCCAAAAATAACGGGGATATCAGTTGTTAAGGAAAGATTGGTAATACCATTAGCAATAGAGGTATTAATATATTCATCATGTTGTGTTTCTCCTTTAATCACACAACCTAAACAAATTACTGCATCAGGCTTCTTTTGTTTGATTAACTGCTTAGCCGCAAAAGGCAATTCGAACGAGCCCGGTACTTTAACCACTATTATGTTATCTATAGATACACTATTCTCAATCAATTCTCTCTTACAAGCGGATAACAGACTCATGGTGATTTCTGAATTCCATTCAGAAACAGCAATATGAATTTTGAAATTCTTTCCTTTCGGAAGACCGGAAGAATTTACCTTAGTCAGATTTTGATCTTTAGAACTCAAAAGAATTCTATTGATTAATTGCAGCAATCAATTTATCAACTTTTGGACCTTCCTCTGAATTAGGAAACTCACTTTTGATTCTATTGTAGGCTTTCGTTGCGGCCTCTTTGTTGCCCAATCTTTCTGACAGTAAACCTAATTTATAAAGATAGTAAGGCGTAAGCAATGCATCATGAGATGAAGTTGTAGCCTTTGTATAAAAGCTTATAGCCTTATCAAAATCCTGAAGTTCAGAATAGGCATCTCCAAGATTACCATATTTCATAATAGGTCCAAAAATTCCGCTAGGATTATAGGCTTCAAGAAAAGAAACAGCATCATCATATCTTCCTACGTTTAAATAGCTGATTCCAGCATACAATGAAGCAATATTAGCTGTTTCAGTTCCGCTATAATTTTCTATGATATCTAAAAACCCCTCATATCCTCCACCTGGATTTTCTAGTGCTAAAGCAAATGAGTCTCTTTGAAATTGTTGCTCTGCTTTGAAGATTGCCAATTTAGCATTCTTTTCCTTCGGTTGTTGAATTAGGTATTTATTAACTAAATATCCACCGATTACAATAAACAATAATGCAACAATACCAGTTATGGCATTTTTATGCTTTTCAAAGTAATCCTGCGCATGTAATTTTACTTCAACAACGTCTACTAAAGTTTCGTCATTGCTTGATTTCTTTCTCTTTGCCATATCAATATAGTTGAAAAAATTTGCGCAAAAATAAGCAAACTCTTTGTATTAAGCTTTAATTATCGCTTTTCTGTTAATAAAAAATGATTCCGTGGTGCTTGTTATCAATCCATAATAAATGGATAGTCTGGCTGAACATAATTGTCATCATACAATTCTGAGCCAAGAGGATATTCAGAAGTCTCTGCAAAGTTTACAGCATCTTCGATTTCAGCTTCTATTTTACTTTTAATAGACTCTATTTCTTTTGTTGTAGCTATTTTGTCCTTTAGAATTTTCTCTTCAAGCTCTTTAATGGGATCTCTGTCTTTGAAACTATTAAGTTCTTCCTTAGATCTGTATTTGCCTGGATCCGATACAGAATGACCTCTATATCTGTAGGTTTTAATTTCTAGGAAATAGGGTCCTTTACCTGATCTTATATGCTTAGCGGCTTTTTCAAGAGCTTCGTGCACTGCTATTGGATCCATCCCATCGACAGACTCACTAGGCATTTCGTAGGATAGGCCTAATTTGTAAAGATCCTGGACATTAGTTGTTCTTTTTACCGAAGTACCCATGGCATATTGATTATTTTCACAAATGTACAATACAGGTAATTCCCAAGTCATTGCCATATTAAATGCTTCATGCAATGCACCTTGTCTTGAGGCACCGTCACCAAACATTGTAACACAAAGGTTTTTAGTACCTCTGTATTTCTCGGCAAGGGCAATTCCTGTTCCAATTGGAATTTGAGCACCCACGATACCATTGCCACCGACATAGTTATGTTCAGCTGAAGAAAAGTGCATAGAACCACCTTTCCCCTTTACTGCACCAGTCGATTTACCAAAAAGCTCTGCCATACAAGCCCTAGAGGTCAAACCTCTGCTTAAGGCAATGCCATGCTGTCTGTAGCCCGTAATAATCTTGTCATCTTTGCCAATGGCTGATACCAATCCTGCGGCAATTGCTTCCTGTCCAATATATACATGAAGAAATCCTCTGATCTTCTGTAGACTATAGGCTTTTAGGGTGGCTTCTTCGAATCTTCTGATTCTCAGCATGATTTCATACCAGTTTAGAAATGTTTCTTTACTATATTTTGACTTTTGAACTGTTTTCTTGGCAGCATTCGTTTTTTTATCAGTAGTTGGAGGCATAAGCTTTCTAATTAAAGTATTTCCGATATTTTTACCTAAAGTTTACAAAAATAATCAATTGGACCGTATTACTATAGACAGTTTGAGATTAAACAATTTTCGAAATTACGAAAATCTTCATTGTTCATTTAATGAACATATAAATGTCATCACTGGTTTAAACGGTGCTGGCAAAACATCCATTTTAGATGCTATCTATTATCTTTCTAATGGCAAAAGTTTTTTTAGTCATCTTGATTCCTATATTTATAAAAAAGGAGATCGATTTTTCAACATTCATTCTTCACATAGGATAGGCAATGAGAAGTATGAAATTTCAGTACTTTCTTCTGTAGAGAAGGGCAAACAAATCTTAGTTGATGACTCTTCGGTCAAAAGTTTGTCTGAATTTGTTGGAAGATTTCCTGCTTTTATGATAGCGCCTAAGGACATTCTGATTTTGATTGAGAGCAGCGTTGAGCGAAGGAAGTTAATTGATAGAACAATATCTCATGTAGATAAGTTGTATTTGACTCATTTACTTTTGTATAACAAATTATTGAAACTTCGAAATGCTGCACTAAAGAATTTCCTTAAACGAGGTCATTCAGATTCTTTAATGCTCGATGCATTTGACAAAAAAATGGAAGAGCCTGCCAGATATATTTATGAGAAAAGAAGCTCTTACACAACTTCAATTGGTCCCATTATTAATGACTATTACTTTAAATTAGCTTCTGGAAAGGAAAATATTAGCTTAACTTACAAGTCCAAGTTACATATAAAGTCCTTTGAAGAACTAATGAATGAGTCAAGACAGAAGGATTTTCTGACGGGCAAAACCAACGAAGGTATACATCGTGATGATCTAAGTATTTTCTTAGATGATTTGGATATAAGAAAAATAGGATCACAAGGTCAATTGAAATCAGCAATAATAGCTATTAAAATTGCACAGGTGGAGTGGGTAAAGTCCATTAAAGATATTGCACCTCTAATTTTGCTAGACGATATTTTTGATAAGCTAGATAGAGCTAGGGTGGAAAATTTAATTAATATTTGTGCTAATGAGTTAAATGCTCAAATTTTCATTAGCGATACTGACGCCAATAGAGTGATAGATGGTTTAAGTGAAATGGGTCTTGAACACAAGCATTTGCACGTAGATAACGCAAAGATAATAAGTGATGTCTGAAGGAAATAAAATTAAAAATGTAATTGATACAATCTTTAGTAAAAATAATAGATTGTCCAAAAGCTATAATCAGTATACCGTTGAAGAGGTTTGGCGATCTGTGTTCGGAGATGTTATTTCATCTTACACAACAAAGGTTATTTATAAAAATGAAATTCTTACACTTTACATTAATTCTTCACCACTTAAGGAGGAAATAAACCTAAACAAGCCGTCTATTATCCTAAAGTTGAACAACAACTTAAACTACAAAAAAGTAAAGGACATCATTGTAAGGTAACTAATTCAGATGAGTTGATTTACAAGAAAAAATAAAACCAGATATACCCAAAGTATATCTAGAAAATGCCAATAAATGGTTAGCAACTTCAATTTACGTTTTTTATCGGGATCAGAAAAGTAGACAAGTACTGAAACAGGCTCTTTCATATGTACAATCGAATGATATAGAAATATTCCCAGAAATGGAATTCCTGTAATAACATGAGCAAAATGGATGATTGATATAATATAAAGATAGGATGCCATATTGCTATGGTTAACAAAAATTCCTAAGTTATATAATTGTTTCCACGCATATATCTGACTTAGTAAAAAGCCAACAGTTAGTAGCAATGTTAAAGCGAGACTCCATTGATACTTTTGCGTTTGATCAGACTTGTAGAAATCTAAGGCCTTTTTCAAACAGTAGCTAGCTAAAATCAGCATAACAGTGTTATAGGCAAAAGCAATAGGCATTTGTATCGGTGGTAAATTATGCTGAAATCTGCTGTAAATATATGCAGCACTAAATCCGAAGAACAAAGCAGATATCCCTGCCAAAAGCAAAATCATTGCTATATAGCTTGGATGTATGAGATAATTTCGTTCATCAATCATTATGGAATTCTCAACATAATTTATAATCGTAAGTTTAAGGAAATTAATACTTTTTACAATTATATTTTACCAGATCAAGATGTCAAAAGAAATTAAACTGATTACCAAGGCAATTCAAAAAACTGCTCATCTATTTGAATTGGGGAATCCTGTTGCGCTAAAAGCTTGGATAATAGCACATGGTTATGCCATGAGAGCAGATCAAATCTTAAATAAATTTGATAGATTAGATTTAGAGAATAATTACTTTATTGCTCCTGAAGCGTTGTCATGTTTTTATTGGAAAAAAGATGGGGTAGAGGAGCCAGTTGCTTCTTGGATGACAAGCAGATTTAGGCTCGATGAAATTGATGATTACTCCATTTATTTGAATGACGTAATTGGATCGCTTAACAATAAGGCAAATCATAACTTATTTGGCTTTTCACAAGGAGGAACAACAATGTGGAGGTTTATTAACAACTGCAAACCTGATTTTAAATACTTTATCAATTGGTCAGGTGATATTCCTTTGGATACACAATACGACCTTAATTACTTAAATAATAAAAACCTCTATTATATTTATGGATCAAAAGATCAGTATTTCAGTAGTGATCGAATTATGGTGTTAAAGGAACGTGTATTACAATTGGGACTAAAGGTCGATTTTGTAAAATTTGAAGGAGGTCATCGAATAGATAGAACATTTCTTAACGACCTTTTTAAAGAACTATAACCAAAATTTTATGTCATATCAAAAGGTATCATTTCAGAATAATAAAGGCGTAAAACTAGCAGGGAAAATTGAGTTTCCAGTGGACCAAGTACCGTTGGCTTATGTAATCTTTGTACATGTTTTCACTGGTCATAAAAACTTAATTGCAGCAAAATACATCAGTAAAGCATTAAGGAATAATGGTTTTGCAGTTTTACGATTCGACTTCACTGGATTGGGAGATAGTGAAGGTGATTTCTCCGAAACTAATTTTAGCAGTAATATTGAAGACATCCATGCAGCACATGATTTTTTGGTTGAAAATTATAAAGCACCAAGTATTCTTGTCGGACAAAGTTTAGGCGGTGCCTCATCATTGTTTGCTGCACATAATTTAGAGTCTATAAAAGCAGTTGCGATGATAGGAACTCCTTCTGAACCAGAGCATGTCATGCATTTATTGGGTTGTAAATTGGAAGATATTATTAAAAGGGGATTTGCAGAAGTAACAATAGGAGGACGGCGTTTTACAATAAAAAAACATTTTGTTGACGATTTATACAACAAGAAGATGTTGGATAAAATAAAGGCTCTAAGAAAAGCAATTCTGATTATGCATTCTCCACAGGATGAGATCGTGGAAATTGAAAATGCTGCTAAGATTTATCAAGCAGCACATCATCCTAAAAGTTTTGTAACACTTGATGGTGCTGATCATATGTTATCTGAAGCCAATGATGCTCATTATGCTGGAGAAGTAATTTCTTCATGGGTAAAACGTTATATAAATATAGGCGAGAAAGAAGTCCTTAAAACAAGCCGCCAGGTAATCGCTCGGTTGGATGATGACGATACTTATACAACAGAAATAAAGGCCGGTTTACACAGTTTGACAGCTGATGAACCTAAGCAAGTAGGGGGTAATGCCTTTGGACCTACTCCTTATGAACTTTTGCTGTCAGCTTTAGCGGCATGCAAGGCTATGACTATGCAAATGTATGCAAGACGCAAAAAATGGGATCTTCAATCCGTTAAAGTTCATATTTCGTATGATAAAAATTATAAAGAGGACTGTGAAGACTGTATCGAGAGTGACAAAAAAATAGATCTGTTCAGCAGTGAATTGGAGTTTGAAGGAAATTTAGATGCGAAACAAAAAGAGAGGTTAAAAGAAATTGCCAACAAATGTCCAGTTCATAGAACACTTGCTGGCAATCCAGAGTTTGTAAGTAAATTAATCTCTTAACTTAATACTTCTTTGACTATATCAGCAGCTTCTTTCAATAAGGTTGCTGAACGGACTTCTAATCCACTATTGTCAATTAGTTCTTTAGCGATATCTGCATTTGTGCCTTGTAATCGAACAATAATAGGTACGTTGATGTTACCCATATTCTTATATGCATCTACAACGCCTTGAGCTACACGATCGCATCTTACGATGCCACCAAAAATATTAATCAGTATTGCTTTTACATTTGGGTCTTTCAGGATAATCTTGAAAGCTGCCTCTACTCTTTGAGCATCTGCAGTACCTCCAACATCAAGAAAGTTAGCAGGAGAGCCGCCAGAAAGTTTGATAATATCCATAGTAGCCATGGCCAAGCCTGCACCATTTACCATGCAACCAACGTTTCCATCTAGTTTGACATAATTAAGCCCAACTTTTTTCGCTTCAACTTCTGTTGGATCTTCTTCAGACTCATCTCTAAGTGCGCTTAGAGCAGGATGTCTGTATAATGCATTATCATCGAGACTCAATTTAGTGTCAACAGCAATAATTCGATCGTCACCAGTTAATACGGTAGGATTAATCTCTATTAAGGAAGCATCAGATCCTATAAAAGACTTGTAAAGTGAAGCAACAAATTTTGTCATTGCTTTATACGCAGCACCTTCAAGACCTAAGTTGAATGCAATTTTTCGTAGCTGAAAGCCTTGAATTCCTAGTTCAGGATCAATCCACTCTTTAAATACAAGGTGTGGTGTTTCTTCTGCAACTTGTTCGATATCCATACCTCCTTCAGTGGAATAAATGATGACATTACATTTTTTATCTCTGTCCATAAGAATAGACATATATAATTCTTTGCAAGCATCAAAATCTGGAGCGTATGCATCTTCAGCAACCAAAATTTTATTTACCTTTTTACCCGGACCTTCCATACCGCCAGGTGTCTGCGGGGTTTTAAGCATCATGCCTAGTATATTAGAGGCTTGCTCTTTTAGTTCTTCCTTGTTTTTTACAAGTTTGACTCCACCACCTTTGCCTCTTCCACCTGCATGAATTTGTGCTTTTACGATCGCTACACTTGAGTTGCTTTCCTTAGAGATGGTTTCATAAGCTTTAATTGCCTCCTCCAAATTTTCAGCCATGATTCCATTTTGGATAGGAACCCCATAACTATGTATAATTTCTTTTGCTTGATATTCGTGTAAATCCATTCCTAAATGATATTTCTATTCTATAATTATTTTTTCAATAATGACACCTTCAGTAGTGTGCAATTCTAAAAAGTAAAGTCCTGTATTTAAACCATTTGAAGAAATGATCATTTTGTTTTCGCCTCGAATAATTTGAGTTTGCTTATTCCATACAAGCTGTCCGTTAATGGAAATTAATTTAACTGTAGAACTAAAATTACCCTGTGAGTTATAATTAACAGTTAGATCCTGTCCTTTGTAAACAGGGTTTGGAAATACATTTATTTCATTGATACTGCTAGTTTCATTTACGGAAGTAGAACCACTGCCTGTCTGAAATAATCTTCTTGTTATTGGGTGACATCCTGTCCCAAATTTATTTATTGCGAATACATCTACAAAGTAAAATTTATTAGGCTGCAGATTAGTCAAATATAATTCATTGTCAGTGGTAGTAAATTCTAATTGTTGAGATACCGAGATAAAAACTCTATATTCTTCTGCTTCTGCAATTGGTTCCCACTCTAAAAGCACACCATTAAAATTTTCAAATATCTGATCATTTACCGGGCTAATTATATTAACCGAACTGGATATTGGATTGAATTCAGCCACTTCTCCAGTTCTCAAATAAGCTCTTGAAGGAGAATCGAAATCAGATTGCATTGTAATTATTTGCTCTGCAGAGAATAAAAAAGGATCACAACCATTTGAATAGGACATCACATTGTCAATCATAGGCTCTATTTTATCACCATTTCTATCCCAAACATCATACACCATGGTACAACAGCCACATGATTGTCCAAAACCATAATCAGGAGGAGTGTCACATATTCTATCAGCAGCAGTTGTGCAATTGGATCTGTCAACAAGTTCAACTTCAACTGAACCTGCTTGTGTTGAGCCTGTGATGATTTGAATTCTAACAGTATCACCATGTGTCATTGGATGGTATCCCCCATTGGTAGACCCTTGAGAGATGTCACCTTCCCAACCAACATGTGGATGTGCTAATGAAAAGAAGTGACCGATTTCATGTTCAATTGTAAAACTCTCATTTCCTAATTGGTTTTTGAGCATTACGACAAAATCGTTGTTACCTCCAGAATAATATCCAGCTGCACCTGAAGGAGTACCATTATTCTGCAATATTTCTGTAACCAAGAAAATGTTCATTGCTTTATTGTTACGCATTTGCCTCATCAAGTTTACACTTGTCGTCAAACGAGGTCTATGGTTAAGGTTGGTATTGTTGATATATGTTATGTCATCTATGTAAAAAAGGATGTCTGCTTCTAAGTATCGTTCATTTAGTTTACATAAGTCATTAATGATCTTGGTGTCATCCATACTGTTAGATCCATCAGTGTCTTCAACAATAAAGAAATTAATAGGAACGAATCTCGTTACGAAACCTTTTTCTACAGTTTCGTTCGATCTTTTTAAATTGGATTCCAGTCTTTTGAAAAATGTATCATTCTGATCAGTGATACATCCTTCGCTCTGGGATACCAAGCCTTGAACTCCTATGAAAAAGAGGAATAAACTTGCGATAAAACACTTCATAACTATAATTTTTTCCAAATGTAAGAACAAACTGTATTAAACTTATACTTCTTCAATACATTTAAGTGACATAGGTTTAATATTTTTTTACTTTTGCAGCGCAATAATAAAACAAATAAAATAGATATTAATATGAGTAAAGTAACTGTAGTTGGAGCAGGGAATGTTGGAGCAACAGTAGCCAATGTTTTAGCTCACAAAGATATTGTTAATGAAGTTGTTTTGATTGACATCAAAGATGACTTTGCAAAAGGTAAGGCATTGGATAGCTGGCAACAAGCACCAATTGATTATTACAGCACTAATATTGTTGGAACAGGTGACTATGCGGACACAAAAGATTCTGACATAGTTGTTATTACCGCTGGTATTCCAAGAAAACCTGGTATGAGTAGAGATGATCTGATTTCTACCAATGCGAAAATTGTCGTTTCTGTAACCAAGTCAATTCTTAAATATTCTAAAGATCCAATTTTTATAATTGTTTCTAATCCACTGGATGTAATGGCTTATGCTTGTTTGAAAGCTGCTAAATTGAGTCCTAAGAAAGTAATTGGAATGGCTGGAATCTTGGATACTGCTAGATATAGAGCATTCCTTGCTACGGAGTTAGAGATTTCTCCAAAAGATATTCAAGCAGTCTTAATGGGAGGTCATGGAGATACTATGGTACCCTTGCCTAGATTTACAACAGTGGCTGGAATTCCTGTAACAGATATGATTACTAAAGCTAAATTGAATAAGATTGTTCAACGAACACAGAATGGTGGAGGAGAACTTGTGAAGCTGATGGGAACTTCTGCTTGGTATGCTCCTGGTGCTGCAGCTGCTCAGATGGTTGAGTCTATCGTGAAGGATGATGGTCGTATTTTCCCATGTTCCGTTATGTTGAATGGAGAATATGGTGTTAAGAATATGTTTTTAGGAGTACCTGTCCAATTGGGAAAAGAAGGTGTGAAGAAAATATTGAAATTGAAATTGAACCCTGAGGAGAAAAAATCGTTAAAACGATCAGCTAAAGCAGTAGGTTCAGTAATTGATTCCTTCAAAAAAATGAAACTAGTTTAATTTAGATATGTTAATAGACATCCAAAATGTCTTTACGAATACCCATGAATCGCTAGAGGAGCTTTCAAACAAAAAGCCTGTGATGATTGTTTTTTTAAGACATTTTGGATGTATTTTTTGCAGAGAGGCCCTAGATGATATTTCTGACAAACGGCAAGAAATAATTGACAATAAAATTGAACTAATTTTTGTTCACATGGCAGCGAATGACGTCGCTGAGAAGTTTTTTGAAGAGTACGGCTTAAAGGACGTAATACATATTTCAGATCCAACTTGCCAGCTTTATGCTCATTTTGGATTAACCAAAGGCAGCTTTGGTCAATTATTTGGACTTTCTATTTGGATGAGAGGCTTCGAATTAAAAAAGAAAGGTATAAGTTATTCTGTAGATCAAATTGGAGATAGCTTTCAAATGCCAGGAATCTTTATTCTCAAAGAAGGTAAGGTTATCCAAAGTTACATCCATAAAAACATTTCCGACAAACCTGATTATGATAATATGATTCAATCTTGCGTTGACAATTCGCAATGATGGGTTGCTTTTTTTCGTTTAACAATAAATCTTTTGAAATGCGAGTATTATCATTTTGCTTACTATTATTATTTTCTTCTAATCTTCAGTCACAAGACGGCTTAAATACCAATCTCGAAAAATTAAAGTTTTTTGGCGACGTAATGGTAAGTGCACTTGATGCTGATAACAGAACTATTGCAGGAGATCAGTTCTATTCTAGTTTTAAAATTTATATAGATTCCAAAAACCTATTTGAAGAAGATTTGAGTTCTTTTCAAACGATTTCAGTAATTAATACAGAGGATGCAAAGTTTAAATTGATTAGTTGGCAAATAGAAAAAACTTCTTTTGTATTTACTTATCATGCCTTTGTTGTTTTTCCAGATGGCTCTTACGCAGAATTCATGGACAAAGGAGAATTAAGTGAAAGTATTCAATATATGGATGTTGATATTTCAGAGTGGTATGGTGCTTTGTATTATAACATTAAAAAAGTAAGCGATACCGAATATCTTATTTTTGGTTATAATGGTTATGGACAATATGATCACGTGAAGGTTGCAGACTACCTTGTTGTAGATAACAATACTGTTAGATTAGGTGCAGAAGTGTTTGAAGATAGAGAAGAGGAAGGTCTGTACATGCAACGCCTCTTAATAAAGTATTCTGCTGATGCCTCGGTAAACCTCAATTATAACCCTGGCTTGGATATGATAGTTCTAGATCACCTTACGCCTAGAATGGGCAAGTTACAAGGACAAGGTCCTACTCTGATACCAGATGGCACTTACGAAGGATTTGAGTTGGTTGATGGTAAATGGCAATACATCTCGAAGCTTTATAACCATAGTTATGGTGAAAACAACGCGCCTAGACCTAAGCCTGTATTGGATAAAAAGAAGAATATTTTCGGTCAATAATTCAATTTTAGCTTGATTTGATACAAGTTACCCTTAGGCTTGATTTAGCGTTCTCATCTATCTTGAATCGTTCGTCTTGTCTGATGTTACAAACCCACATTATTTCTCCATCTCCATTACAAAGTATTGGCTGAGATTGCTTATCAAATAGATTTAATTTTAAGTCTGTAAATAACTTTTTAAGAGATTTTGTTTTTCCATTCATGCCTAATGGTTGAAATTTATCTCCGTTTTCCCAATATCTTAACTTTAAAGGAAATTTTACTTTTTCTAAGTTGCACTGAAAAACGCAATTAGATTTATCAAATACTCCTTCTTTATTTATTGAAAAAGTAAATAGGTAATCTCCCATTTTAAATTCCAAAGGAAAATGGTGACTAGATTCAACATGGTATACTTCTGTTTGATTTTCTTTTAAAGGCCTTAAAATGAGATCGTCCCTGTCAACAATTAATTCATGACTGTGAGATCGAAATGAAGCACCAACCGAGTCACGACTTGAATATATGTCTTTAGCTTGGCTGTCATTGAAATCAAAAAAGTTTAGATATATTTCAAGCAATTCACTTCCCGATATGTTTTTATTTTCTAAGTTTTTCTTTTCCAAAAATATATTGCCATTGGAATGATTTGGTTTTAGGACATCAATTACAAGAGTAATCAAAAGATTTCTTTGCTTATTTATCCTTTTGGATAATGCCTTAATTCGTGATGCAAATTCGGGCAAACTGCCATATAAGATAGGCGTGACTTTATTTCTTACTACATTTCTTAAATACTTGTTGTTAAAATTGCTCTCATCTTGACGAAATTCAATTTTTTCTGAACAAACATAGTCTTCAATTTCTTGTTTGGTAAAATCCAATAATGGTCTTACCAGATTTAATGACTTAGCATTAATGCCATTTAAGGATTTTCCTTGTAGGAAATTCATCAAAATAGTTTCTGTATCATCGTCATAGTGATGAGCTGTTACAATTACATCATAGTTCAAGGAATTAAAGAATAGATACCTTTGTCTTCGAGCTTCTGCCTGAAAATTATTTAGTTTGTAATTATCGTCCATTGAGGAAAGGTGAAACTTTATATTGTAAGTAGCACATATGGTTTTGACAAATTCAGCATCCTTCAAGGATTCACCAGATCGTGTATGATGATCAAAATGAGCAACAGAAAACTGAATTTTGCTATTAAGCATAAGATGAAATAGGCACATAGAATCAATACCTCCACTTATGGCTAGAAGTACTGATTTGTTCTGTCCAAAGAAATTTTCTTCTTTAATATGTTTTAAAAAGCGCTTAAGCAATATATTTGTTGTTAAAATAGAAAGCCTTGAATTTATGTAGATATTTTCTGATTTGTTTAGCAATAGTAATTATTTCTTGCAAAAATGACGTTCCAGAGCGTCCTACTCCTTTGATAAAGGAAAACACTGAATATGAAGAGAACCCTTTAAAGAGAGAGCGTATTGAAGAAATGAAAAAGAAAAGTAAGAATATCAATGTTCCTGCTTTAAGGGCTCAGGCTATTTCAATATTAAATTATAGAGCTGAAAAAGACACTAATTCGTATGCAATTATTGAAGCGGATATTTGGGAATATGAGTTTGTCTATAATGGCGAAATGTCAAAGCCTGGAGAGTATACTGGCACTTGGATTGATTTCTTAAAAGATGGCACTTATGAATATGGCAAATATTCAGAGTTGCAAGGATCCGGTCGTTTTAGTTATCATTTTGAAAGGGGAGAGCTGCTTATGGTTGATAATGATTCATCAATGAAACCTCAGGAATGGACAGTTAAAGCGGTTGGAGATGTGATGGTATTAGTTGGCACAGCTACTTATAAAGACAATGCCATTCAAATGAAACTCATGCGTGTCAACGATAAGATTAGGACAAAGTCTAATTAAAGATTCTATTTTGGTTTAACCAACGTTGATACCTTCTTGCATTAGCATTGTGTTGTGAAAGTGTGGAGGCAAATGCATGTTCTAATACATTTCCAGGTTTAACACAAAAGTAAAGGTAGTTGTGGCTTTCGGCATTTAGAACTGCATCAATAGAGCTTATGTCAGGCATATAGATAGGCCCTGGAGGAAGTCCAAGATACTTGTAGGTGTTGTATGGAGAATCTGTTTCAAGATGACTGTTTAGAACTCTCCGTATGGTAAAATCTCCAACAGCATAGATTACTGTTGGATCTGCTTGCAATAACATATTTCTTCTCAACCTGTTTAAATATACACCCGCTATTCTTGGCTTTTCTGCATTTGAGTTACTTTCCTTTTGTACTATTGAGGCTAGCGTGTAAGCTTCTGCTTTTGTCAAGTCTAATTTCTTCAATTTTTGTAGTCTGTCTGAATTCCAGAATTTATCGTTTTCTGCTTTCATACGATTTAATAAACCGTCCGGAGAAGTGTTCCAAAATATTTTGTACGTATTAGGAAGAAATAAACTTAATAATTGATGTTCATTCAAATTTAATTGTGACAATGTACTGTCCTTTTTGAAGTGCGATAAAAAGCTCAAAGAGTCAGATTCAAGTTCCCTACCAAATACACCACACAAGTCTTCAATAGTTCTTAAATTATTAAATGTCAAATCCTTGGCTTCTTGATTCCCAGATCTTAAATGCCTAATTAAATCAAGGTTACTCCAACCATTCTGAAGCCTGTATCTTCCAGGTTTGGGTTTATCAAATTTCATCCAATCAGAAAGAAACACAAAGTCTTGACTATTCTTTAGAAAATGATACTTGGACAAAGAATCGATTAGATCATCAAAATCGGCACTGCTTGGAATCAATAAAAGCTTTTCATTATTATCGTTTTGGACATTTGGACCTTTAATGATCATATAACCCTTGACTCCAATAATCAAAGCACCTAAAAATATAACTATACAAGCGGTGAGTATCCACTTCCTCATACTTTAATATTGTTCTGAATCATTTGGAAAGTCCATTGATTTTACATCTTTGATATAAGCTTTAACGGCAGTCTGCATATCTTCAAATAAGTTCATGTACCTTCTTAGGAATCTGGGAGCAAAATCTTGAGTTATGCCAAATAAATCATGACTGACCAAAACTTGACCATCACAACCATTGCCTGCACCAATTCCAATAGTTGGAATTCCAATGCTTTTACTTACTTCAGCAGCGAAATCAGCGGGTATTTTTTCTAGAACTATAGCAAAGCATCCAATTTCTTCTAACAATTTAGCATCTCTAAGTAACTGTTCAGCTTCTTCTTCTTTTCTAGCTCGCACAGAGTAGGTTCCAAATTTATATATTGATTGTGGTGTTAATCCTAAATGTCCCATCACAGGAACTCCTGCTGTTAAAATTCTTTCTACCGATTCCTTTATTTTGATGCCGCCTTCAAGTTTAACGCCATGAGCTCCTGATTCTTTCATTATTCGAATAGCTGAATCGAGTGCATTCTTGCTATTGCCTTGATAAGTTCCAAATGGTAGATCTACGACTACAAGGGCTTTTTTAACCCCTCTTATGACTGAGGAAGCATGATAAATCATCTGATCCAAAGTAATTGGTAGCGTGGTTTCATGACCCGCCATAACATTAGAGGCTGAATCTCCTACCAAAATCACATCAATTCCTGCATTATCTATGATCCTTGCCATGCTGAAATCATAAGCAGTTAACATTGAAATTTTTTCATGGTTACTCTTCATTTTTTGAAGAATATGAGTAGTAACTCTTTTGGCCTCTTTACTTACTGCTGACATTTGATTTTTTAATTTCTAAAAGCAAGATATAAAATACATTTATAAATAAGTTGGAAAGAATAATTGAG
Organism: Saprospiraceae bacterium; assembly: GCA_029262995.1. GTDB lineage: Bacteria > Bacteroidota > Bacteroidia > Chitinophagales > Saprospiraceae > RFSX01. The sequence continues at coordinate 33,303 of JAJCYH010000023.1, forward strand.
TTAGTTTTGCGCAAGCAAAAGAAAATAAAATAATGAAACCTTATTTATATATACTAATACTATCTTTTCTATTTGCCTGTGGTAATGAATTTGACATTATTGAGGAGGAAAAAGATATTCCTGTAGTCTATGGATTTTTATCATTATCAGATACCGCTCAATACATAAGAGTGGAAAGAGCTTTTGTGGATGAAAATACTTCTGCACTTGAATTGGCTCAAAATCCTGATTCTATATATTATCCAGAAATATCTGTTGAGTTAGTAAGAAATTCTTCTGGGCAGAGGTTTTCATTGGAAAGAGTAGACGGAAATCTAGAAGGATATGAAAGAGAAGAAGGCATCTTTGCTCAATCTCCTAATTATCTATACAAAATTAAAAGTTCCAATATTAACCTTACAGGAGGTGAGTCTTATTCTCTTGTCATAGATAGAGGAGAAAACTATCCTTTGGTTGAAGCAACAACTAAACTGTTGGGGCAGACTTCCATTAAAACGCCAGATGCAACCGTTGCCGTAACCATTGATTTTGATTATATCGATAGAAATCTTTTCATTTGGAAAGCCAGTGATGATGCAAGAATACATGACCTTGTTTTTCGATTCAATTACAGAGAAAGATCACCGCAAACCAATGGTCAATTTGTTTCAAAATCGGTTTTATGGTACGCTGTAAGGAATTATAAAGAAGAAGACGCTCGTGTAGATGTAGAGGTTGACGGCATTAATTTTTATACTTTCCTGAAAGGCGCATTAGAAGAAGAGTCTGACGTCGAGAGACGATTTGAAGATATGGATATGATCGTTACTTCTGGAGGCGAAGAAATTAAAGAGTTTGTAAATATAACCTCAGCAAATCTAGGCATCACGTCTACACAAGATGTTCCTGTTTTTTCAAATATTCCTGGAGGACAAGGTATTTTTTCTTCAACCAATACTGTCATACTGGATAAAATATCATTATCCAACATGACTATTGATTCTCTCAAAAATGGAATGCTTACAAAAGCTCTGAACTTCTCAAACTAATACTTTTCTGAATCAATACTGACACTCTGACATATTGTCACATACAAAATGTGATTTCTGGCAGATAATATGAGCTATTCTCATAACATTTTGTCAGGAAAATGGCATGGCATATCTATTGATTAATAATTAATCGAGAAATTCATTTATTTAAGTTTAATATATAGTAATGGGTAAAATTATAGGAATTGATTTAGGTACTACAAATTCTGTAGTAGCTGTAATGGAGGGTAATGAGCCAGTTGTCATTCCAAATGAAGAGGGAAGAAGAACAACGCCTTCCGTGGTGGCTTTTCTTGACAATGGAGAAAGAAAGGTCGGTGATCCTGCCAAAAGACAAGCGATTACCAATCCAACTAGAACTGTTTCGTCCATTAAAAGATTTATGGGACACAGGTTTGGTGAAGTGGAAACAGAAATTAAGAGATCTGCTTACAAGGTGATTAAAGGAGATAACAATACTGTCAGAATAGAAATTGATGGACGAAAATATACGGCTCAAGAAATTTCTGCAATGATACTTCAGAAAATGAAGAAAACCGCAGAAGACTTTTTAGGTCAAGAAGTAACCGAAGCTGTAATCACAGTTCCAGCATACTTTAATGATTCACAAAGACAGGCTACTAAGGAAGCTGGTGAGATTGCCGGTTTGAAAGTATCTAGAATTATTAATGAACCTACTGCAGCTGCATTAGCATTCGGACTAGATAAAAAAGATCAGGATATGACCATCGTTGTTTATGACTTAGGTGGTGGTACCTTCGATGTCTCTATCCTTGAATTAGGTGATGGTGTTTTTGAAGTAAAATCTACAAATGGTGATACACACCTTGGTGGTGATGATTTTGATCAGTTAATCATTGATTGGCTAGCTGAGGAATTCAAGAGTCAAGAAAACATGGATTTAAGAAAGGATCCGATGGCTCTTCAAAGATTGAAGGATGCTGCTGAGAAGGCTAAAATTGAATTATCCGCATCAAATGAGGCAGATATTAACTTACCTTATATTACAGCAGCTGACGGCGTTCCTAAGCACTTGGTCACTAAATTGTCAAGAGCTAAGTTTGAGCAAATGGCCGATGTATTGGTCGAAAGGTCGCTTAAGCCTTGTGTTGCAGCGATGAAAGACGCAGGTCTTTCCAATTCTGATATCGATGAGGTTATTCTTGTTGGAGGTTCTACTAGAATCCCTAAAATCCAAGAAGCTGTTGAGAAGTTTTTTGGTAAAAAACCAAATAAAGGCGTTAATCCTGATGAAGTAGTAGCAATTGGAGCAAGTATCCAAGGAGGTGTTTTGAGTGGTGATGTACAGGATGTACTTCTATTAGATGTTTCACCTCTTTCATTAGGGATAGAAACAATGGGAGGTGTTTATGATGTTGTCATCGAAGCAAACTCAACCATACCTACTAAAAAATCTAAAGTATATTCTACTGCAGCAGACAATCAACCTAGTGTTGAAATTCATATTCTTCAAGGGGAAAGACCGATGGCCAAGGATAACAGATCTGTCGGTCGATTTATTCTAGATGGCATTCCACCTGCACCAAGAGGCGTTCCTCAAGTGGAAGTGACTTTTGATATTGATGCTAACGGTATTCTTAATATTACAGCAAAAGATAAGGGAACTGGAAAAGAGCAAAACATCAGGATTGAAGCTTCTACAGGTTTATCTAAAGAAGAGATTGAAAAGATGAAGAATGAAGCAGCAGCAAACGCAGATGAAGATAAAAAGGCACGTGAAAAGGTAGACAAAATCAATACAGCGGATAACTTGATTTTCCAAACAGAAAAGCAAATGAGTGAATATGGTGACAAAGTTCCTGAAGATAAGAAAGCAGTTATTGAGGAAGCGCTATTGGAATTGAAAGAAGCTCATAAGTTGCAAGATTTGGATAAAATTGATGAAGCCATGAATAAAATGAATACGGCATGGCAAGCTGCAAGTCAAGACTTATATCAGGCTAGTCAGGAGGCTAATGGCAGTGACACTTCCAGTTCTGCAGAAAGCACTGACTCAAAAGATGAAAGTGAGGAGGTTACAGATGTAGAATTTGAAGAAGTAGAAGACAAGTAAGCTTTATTAGATTAGTAATAAAAAAGGGATGTTCCTATTAAGGAGCATCCCTTTTGTTTTTCTAGGATATGATTCTTGAAGACAAGGAGCTATCTGGTAAATCGCAAACAGTCATACTTCCAAATAAGTACCTTCTGCGAGCAAACCAGCTGTAAATATAATTGCTTACTTTTTGGGGTACAATCCTAAAAATCGATACCAAACGCCATAATCCACCCAAGCCAGAAATAATTTTGATAATAGCTTCTGCGTGAGTGTATATATTGCCTCTATTATCTTGCAATACAACAGTCTCCAATTCATCTTTAATTAATAGATGGTTTGGAAGTTGAGATTTTGCATAATCCGACTGAAGCGGACAATACATGTATTTCAACTGCCTATCTCTTTTTAATAAGAAAGAGATCATTTTATTACATATGATACAATCTCCGTCGATGTAGATAATATGCTTGTTACTCAAATATTATTTATTATTCAATTCCTTAATTAAACGCTTTGCTTTATAAATATGTTTGAGCGCAGCTTGGATTCCTCCGGCATGAACAGAAACCGTTCTGTTATGTTCATCATCATATATGAAATTGCCTGGCAGTGATTCAATGTTTCCATCAAAAATAAGGCCTATGGCTTCACCTTTCTGATTGATTAATGCACTCCCTGAATTACCGCCTATAATATCATTGGTAGATACTAAATTTAAAGGAGATTTTAATAGCTCCATTGGAGGATTCTTCCATCTCTCTGGTAAATCCCATGGGAATTTTTGCATGTGACTATAATGTCTGTCATACAGACCAAAAAAGGTTGTAATTATAGGCGCAACAGTTCCATTATATTCATATGCTTTGACACGACCGTCAGAAATCCTCAAAGTAAAAGTTGCATCCGGCGGTAATGAAGTACCGAAAACCTTAAATGCTTGATTGGCAATTTTAGCTTCTAAACCTCTTCGCTTAGAAGAGGAACTGGAAAAGGCCATATTAGCTTCTTGATAACGACTCACCAAGATATCTGAAGCTTTCAACAAAGGATCTTTTGATTTTGTAATATTCTTATCCTTCGAGATACATTTCATTGCCTCTTCTTCAGACTTTAAGATTTTAGATTTATTGAATAATTCATTCACATAGCTTTCAATACTTTTACCATCCAAAAGTCTGTTTAAAGTATTGTCCCCTTGATAAATATCTGTTTTGATCTCTTGCAATAGAACTTTCATTAACTTCTTTTCTTTCTTGATGTCAAGGTTGCCTGCCATTCCAGAAATAGATGATTTTAATTCCATTAATTCCTCATCAGTAGCTTTTCCTTCTATGCTTGCTTCTTTTAGCTGTGCCAATTGATGAATCATTAGGAATACTTGTCCTCTAAGTGGAGAAGGCGAAAGGTGCGATATCGCCCAACTGTGAGGATTTAACTTGGTGTATTCATTTTCAAGTTCGGACCAATATTTAATGCCTGGAGATTCAGATTTTATTTGCTCTTCAATTTGACGTTTCCTGTCCATAAAATGTTCATTATGAAGACCTTTCATAATTCCTGTATATGCCTTAATCGAGTTAGATAAGTTGTTGATCGTCCCCATCAATTCTTGCGCTTCTCTTTCTTTATCTTTGTTTTTTGAAATTATATCATATTCGTTTTGCATCATATCCCTTCTGTTGGTTAACCATCTAAGAAGGTATTTGAACCTATGATCTCTGTCATATTGCAGCTGTGCTACAGTTCTATATCTTTCCGTGCTACCAGGATTACCTACTACAAATACAGGCATGTTCTCCTTTATTCCATCTGGATTGAATTGATAAAAGTGCTTTGATGTATTAAGAGGCTTACCATCTTGATCATAAGCTCTCCAAAAAGTAAAGTCTAAATTATATCTTGGGAAAGTAAAATTATCTGGATCACCTCCATAAAAACCAAGGTCATTTTCAGGTATTAATACCAACCTGATATCGTCAAATTTCTTGTAGCCATAAACGGAATATTTGCCTCCTGAGTAATAGCTTACTGTTTGTAATCTCAGACCTTTCCAGTCTTTTTTCGTGGAATATTCTGCTTTGATTTCTTCAAGTGCTTGTTGTGTCATTTTAGCTTTATCATCATCACTCATATCTCTGGCAGAAGTAAGCTTATTTTTAACTTGGTCCGTTATATCTGCGACTTGAATGAGTTGCTCAACAAACAGCCCTTCAACTCTTCTTTCATCAGCCATTTGCTCTGCATAAAAGCCACTATTGTCAAAATTTTCTCTATCTGATTGAACTGAAATGGCAACATCTCTAGAGCAATGATGATTTGTCATTATCAAACCGTTAGGTGACACGAAAGATGCTGAACACCAAGAAGCAAATTTAAGTGAAGATTTTCTTACATCATCAAACCATGCCTGATCGAGATTAAGGTTATATTCCTTTTCAAATAGGTTAATTGGTGGGTTCTCAAAGGTCCACATTCTACCAAAATCATACTGGCTAGCCTGTTTTTCTTGTGCTTGAATGAAATTGATACCAATTAATAGTAAAAATCCAAAGAGAAATTTAATTTTCATAAGTGAGTAAATTGAAGTTATTATGATTAAAAAAGGGTTACAATCGCCTAAAAGTAAAGATATTTTGCTAACTTTATAAGCGAACAACAAATCTGTTGTTTCACCGAGATACTACTTCCTAAATTCTTGTAACATAATATTCATATATAGATATTATCAAGTGATGAAACGCTTGACATATTATTTATATTTGAAACAACTTAATTGTTAACAACCAATTTAGAGTTATGTACTATCTCATTAGGCTTAAATCTTGTATCCTGTTTATTTTATTCTCTTCAAGCTTATTTGCTCTTGACGATCCAGGAACAGGATTCTCTGTCTCAACGGCATATTATAGCCTTGATAGTTGTGAAGCCTATGTCATTGCAGGTACAGTCAGTGACTATTCAGAATTTACAGCAATCGTAGATAATGATGATAATTGTGCAGAAATAACTCCTCTATCAAGTGTGTATCGACAGACTCCTTATATAAACAAGCATTCTTGCACAGAAGGGGTTAATGGAAATCTTGCTATGTGTATTGATTCTTATGAAGCTTGTAATTACATCTCTGATCATGAAAAAGCTTTACGATTTAACATCTTAGTCACTCCAGGCGCAAATGGTATTACTCAGTTAAGCAATCTCTCATTTTATGAACAAGGGCCAGAAGAATATACTTGGATAGATGGCCCAAATGGCTTAAATAATTATCCACAATTGTATGGTTTAAGAATTTTAAAGAATGGAATAGAAATATATAGAAATTCTGAAAACCTCAGTTCCAATATATGGTCTTTACAAAATTTTGAATTTGATAGTCTTGATCTATTTACGATTTCTGAAGCTTCCGTCTTTTCATTTGAAATATTGCCTTACTGCTTAATAGGTAATTCTTCAAGTGTTTCAGCTTGGGATATTGATGAGATTCTCATTTCGGTAACCTGTTCTACCGATGTTCTGAGAGCTGGAAGAATCACTTTTGCAAACGGTGATACGATCACAAACATTTGTGGAACAGATGGAGATCCAGATTATTTGGACATTGAAGTATCTGACGCTAACAGTTCAAAGTCTTTATGGGTAGTTACTGACCAAAACAATATAATTCTTACCTCAGATTCAACATCAAATATCGATTTTGATGGTTTGGGAATTGAAACATGCAAATTGTGGCATATTGCCTATGAAGGCTTAATTACTGGGTTTTCAAATGGGCAAAGCATTTTTAACATTCAAGGATGTATAGATATTTCAAATGCTTTAATTATTAATCACAATGGCGTTCAGGCTAAGACGATAAATAGTTTGACAGGACAAAATATTGTTAATTACTGTTTGAATAATCAAGCTAACTTTAGGGTTGATGTTGCAGTAAGTGGAAGTCAAACGCAGAACTGTTTTTGGATCATCACAGATGGGTCTGGTATTATATTAGATTTTCCTGTTGGGCCTCCATTTGTTTTTGATGTCTCATATACAAGCACTAGCTTTATCTATAGTGTATCTTATATTGGCAGTTTGAGTGGCTTATTTATCAATGCGAACATATCTCAAATCCAAGGCTGTTATGCCTTATCCAACAGCATACAGGTCAACAGACAATACGCTGATGGAGGTGATATTAGTATAGATGGTAATACCGTTGTGAGCTATTGTGTTAATGATTCAAATCCGGTCTTGGTCAATCCTCTCCTTAATGGGAATATTGGTTCTGGAGGATTGTGGCTAGTCACTACCTTGTCAGGTGATATATTAAAAATGAGCATGTCTCTTCCTTTAGATGTATCAAGTCTCAGTCAATCACAATGTTTGATTTGGTATTTGTCATTTGAAGGTAATTTGTCAGGCTTGATGCTTGGCGCAAATGTTAGTGATATAGAAGGATGTTTGGATTTTTCCAATTCCATATTAGTCAATAAAACTTCTGCAGAACAGCTCGTTATATCATATCAAGGTTTAACTACTCTGACATCTTGTAATGACAACAGCTTATGGAATAGTTTTGTTCCTGAGATAAGTAACCATAGTTTTGATTCATTAATTTGGGTAATAACCAATGAGCAAGATATTATACTCTTTTTAGATGCTAATTTGCCCTTGGAGTTAAGCAGCCTGCCTCCTGGAATTTACAAGATATACGCAATAGGGTACAATGATAGTGCTCATGGCTTTTCTCAGGGTGACTTTATACTTGAGGCTAATGATGAATGTAAATCTGTTTCTAACGCATTGGTCATAAACAAAAGGTTTGTTGAAGCAGGCATTATAAATATAAATGGAGAAACGGAAATAAGTTTATGTACAGACTTGCAGTTCGGAACTTCAATCCTTATTAGCAATCAAGGAAATATTGATGCCAGTTCTAATGTCTATCTTATTACTGACTTAGGGGGACAAATACTTTCCATACAAACAGGAGATAATATTAATATTCAAAACTTTTCTGGCTCCCAATGTCTTGTTTATCGATTGAGTTATTTTGACTTGACAGTTTCTCTAGTTGAAGGAATGAACATAGATGCTCTATCTGGATGTTATGACTTATCTAATACCATACTTATTAATAAATCATTAATAAACGGAGGAAACATAAGCACACTACAAGGAACAACTGAATATAATGTTTGTGCTTCAGCGGGAGAAATGGTAGTCTTTGATTTTTTACTCAATGGTGATACAGGCGATTTTTCTTCCTGGATTATTACTGATAGCAACGATAGAATTTTAGGACTAAGTAATTTTACACCTATTGATCTGACAGCTTTTGGTTCAGGTGCATTTAATATTCGTCATTTATCTTATAGTGGAACTGTCGCAGGCATCAATTTGGGTGAGTCAATTACCACTATTACTGGAGACTGTTTTGCGTTTTCAAATAAAGTTATAATTACTGTAGCCTTTGTTGAGGGAGGAACGATCAGTTCTGACCTTGGTGACAATATTGATTTATGCAATAGTGAAATTGCCTCAGATCCGATCAATGTTAGACTATATGACAATTTAGGCATGAGCTCAGTATGGCTGCTAACCGATACGTCAGGAATGATCATTAAATTCCTTTCAAACCCTCCAATTGACTTAACTGGTGTACCTTCGGGAGTATGTCAGATTAGACATTTGAGTTTTAGTCATAATATTATGGGCATACTGCCTGGCAACAATATTAATCAAATTCAAGGATGCTTTGATTTATCTAATGCCATTACAGTTATCAAACGCTCTGATGATGGAGGAAATATTACTAGTTCTTTTGGCAATGAAATAAGACAGTGCGATATTACCTATATAGGGATTGACGTGGCGGTATCTGGAAATTCTGGACTTAATAACAAATTCATTGTTACCGATACATCGGGATTAATCATACCACACTTTTCAAATGACACTCTAGTGGGAGTAAATGTTCAATATCAGTCGATTGTCTATGTCTGGAATGTAAGCTCAGAAGAAAACCTTGATTTGTTTATTGCTGGTGCTAATATCAATAGCATTGATGCTTGTTTCGCCTTATCGGATTCCATTGTTATTTATAATGAAATTATTGAAGGTGGCTCAATTACAAGTGATAGAGGCAATAATATTTACTTATGCCAGGACATGAATAGGGTAGATACCATCCTGTTTGATATAAACAATGCTACTGGTATAAATGGAAGTTGGATAATAACTACAGACAACGGAGACATCCTTGACCTTAGTCAATCCAATAATCTTTTGTTTTCAACTGGATTAGCAGATACATGTTTTGTCAGACATATCAGTTATAATGATTCTTTATTAAATCTTGTCATTGGTACTAATATCAGTCTGTTGCAAAACTGTTATGCCTTATCAAATTCTATAAGAGTAATCAAACAAAATGTTGATGGTGGCATTATCACGAGTAACCTAGGGGATGATATAAGTTTTTGTTTATCCGATTCTTTTGAATTGATTACTGTTACATTATCTGGTAGTACAGGAAATTCTAATCAATTAGTTATTACAGATATAGCAGGAAATATCTTAGCCTTACCAAATACCAATGTTTTGGATATTTCTAGTATTACAGTCGGTCATTGTCTGGTATGGAATCTTGCTTTTGGAAATGCGATATCCGGCTTGGTTGTTGGCAATAATGTGTCTCAGATATTTGGTTGTTATGATTTATCCAATTCAATATCCATAAGAAAGAATGGTGCTGAAGGTGGTATTGTCAGTACGGTATATGGAGATACTATCTCTATTTGTTCTGGTGACGGTATAGGTGATTTAATTGAATTTAATGTCAATGGGAATATTGGAGATAGCTCACGATGGCTGAAAACTAATCTTACAGGTGAAATTCTTTCTTTGCTAGGACCAAGTCCATTTAATTTGGATAATAATCTAACAGAGAACTATTTGGTATGGAGTATTTCCTATATAGATGGCTTCCAGAATTTAGCAGTAGGAATTAATATTTCTGAGCTTATTGGTTGTTATGATTTCTCTAATAGTATTTATGTAAATGCTATTAAGGTACAGTCTGGAATATTAAGCAGTTCAGGTGGTGATACGATATCGATTTGCGCAGCGGATGGTAGTCCAGATATAATAGACTTTTCTGTCACTGGTAGCGAAGGCGAAAATACAATGTTGGTAATAACGGATAGCCTAGGGATTATAACGAGTATATCTGATAGTCTGAGTATTGATTTCGATGACAATATAGAAGGTGTATGTATTGTAAGAAGTATTAGCTATCAAAATGGTCTATCTGGACTTTCAATAGGAGAGAGTATAGGCGATTTGGTAGGGTGCTATGCCTTTACCAATGCCATTTATATTGAAAAAACAATTAAAGATGCAGGTCATATAAGAGAATTTGGAACATTTGGTATATGTGGAGGTGATGGGATTGATGATTTTTTTATGCCTGAATTAATAGGAGGAAGTAATAATTGTCTTTCTGCTTGGATATTTACCAATCAAAATAGGATAATTCAAGACATCCAAACATCCCTACCATTGAATTTAGATTTCCCAGGAATTGGTCGTAGATCAACTTCGATAAGGCGAATATGCTATGATTCTAATATATCTGGATTAAAAATTGGTAATCACCTTGATGAAATAGTAGGCTGTTTTGATATTTCAAATAACATTTCATTTTTTCCAGGTGAATATGAAGAACCTAAGTATTATAGCTCAATGTTATTGTTTGACATGGACGATTGCTATGCCGATACAAAGGATGATTCCAATATGGATTATTCAGAGTTTGAACCAATGATCATGAACGATGATTCTTGTACAACATTTGATTTGCTTCAAAACAATTTATATCGAGACAACGCCTGGGTCAATTGGCATTCTTGTACTGAAGGTTATGAGAACTCAGCTGTCTGTGTGAGCTCAATGGATACTTGCGAATTTATTACGGATAGTGAATTAGCAGTTAGATTTAGTGTTTTAATGATGCCTGATTATAATGGTATGGGCTCATTAAACAAATTAAGTTTCTACGAGCAAGCGCCAGAAGAATTCAACTGGATTAATGGAGCTGATGGTCCAAACAATTATCCAACCATGTATGGCATCAGAATATTGAAGAATGGTGATGAAATATATAGAGAAACTGATATTCCGACCAATGCCAATTGGACATTACAAGAATTCAACTTTACCGATTCTTTTGATTTTTATATAACAGAACCCACTGTCTTTGATTTTGAACTTTTGGCATACTGTCTTGTAGGAAATGATGCTATGGTTACTGCTTGGGACTTAGATAACATCAAATTAAATTCTGAGTGCTCAGAAGGATTAGTAACACCAGTTATTAGAACATTGGACGGATTAGAGGAAATAACTGTTTGTAGTTCCGATAGTATACCAGATTATATTGATATTATCAAACTTGTAGATGGTCCTGGATCAAGATGGTATCTGTCTAATACCAGAGGTGACTATGTAGATAAGTTTCAAGATAGTGAATTACCAATTAAAGTTGAAGAATCATATCCCGATTCAATCTATATTTTCAATATAAGTTGGGATGGCTACTTAGGAATAGATGATCATATAGATAAGACTTCAGGCTGTTTTGAGATATCTAACCCAATATTGGTTATTAAATCAGATTCAATAGGCTGTATTGATACAAATAACAATATTGAGGATAATGACCTGAACAATCAAAGTTTTGTTCGTGATTTCACCATCTCTCCAAACCCATCATTAGATAACGTAAGCATTCTATTAGAAGAGATGCCAGCACTGGAAACCAAATTATACATCTTTGATCAAATGGGGCAGATCATGTATGAGAAGAAATTGTATGACAAAAACACTGATCTTGACATAAGCGGCTTGTTACCAGGGTTTTATCACATAAAGATTCAATCAGGACTTAAATCAAATTCTAGACGGTTTATTAAGATATAATGCGATAAATCTCTTTTTGAATATCGCTTTTAATATTGCTTAAGGAAGATGAAATTTTTGAAATTTCATCTTCCAAAGCTTTTACTTCATTTGTTTCTTGCTGAATATGTTTGTCAAAGGAGGAGAAATTATCAACAATCTTGTCCTTAATCTTGCCTGCATATTGTGATAACTCAAAGCTTAGCTCCTTCTCAATCTTAGCTCGCCCTTCGTCAACTGCATTCTGAAAGGATTTTAGAATATTCTTTTTGCTCAAGCCAAGACTTATCCCTGCAAAACTGAATCCAATTGCAGTGATTACACCACCAGTAATATCAAAAACAGCAGTATTCGTAATTGTTGTTATAATGATACCGATTATGGCCAATCCACTTCCCTTAGCGATATCCGGAATAATTGATCGGGTCTTATGACCAACTTCTTCTGTATAGAAATTTTCAGAGTTCTCTAAAAATGATTTAAATGTCTTTTGCAGATCCTGCATTACCAATGATCGCTTTTCAGCTATATCAGAAAATATTTCATGATTGTCTTTTAGTATCGTTTCACTGGTTCTTAATTTCACATCAACCAGTTTGGCCATATCCTGAATACTTACCGAAATATCTACAATACCATCATCCAGCCTGGTCTTGAATTCCTTATTCAATGTAGTTTCGATTTCCGAATTAAATTCTTCCAACCACTTCTTGAGATTGGATTCAGAACTAAAAATGGTACCAAAAGACCTTTTGAGCAAACTGAAAAAACCAATATTCTCTTTAAGAATTTCTTTCCTTGTAGTCATTACTCTTTCATAACAAGCGATTAGATTTTCGACCAGCATTTCAGAATAACGATTTGACTTTTTTACTTGATCGTCTAATTTTTGTTGGATATCAGCTCTAAAAGATATATCATAATCAAGTTGTTTTTTTCTTAGACCAAGGCCCTTGATAATCTTGTTTGTAATCTGCTCTGAAGTAGAGATGAGATTAACAAGTTTTTGAAAAGCAGCTGATGCTCCAGTTACATTCTTGTATATATATTCTTTAAGCGGTTTGAAGCCACTTATATCACGCTTGTTATTCAATTCATCGATAGCAGACACGGCAAAGACATTGGCTTCCATGATCCCCTTACTTCTTGCCTGTTGTATGACGCCTTGGATGTTTATACTCAAATCCTCTTCATTCAATAAGTCTTTTTGCTGTAGGATGAAGATAATTTTCTTATGCCATTCACTGTGGATGAAATCAAAAAACTCCCAGGCTGATTGGCGATAAGGATTCTTCGCTTCAAAGACAAAAACGATTAGATCAGAAGAAGGAATAAAGCTTTCTGTGACTTCTTGGTGATGCTCAATAATTGTATTCGTGCCCGGCGTATCAACGATGGCAATATGTTTAAGAATATCTACATTTTGATATATCCTCTTAATGTAGGGGCTTATTTGAACTTCAGATTCACTTTCTCCGTAGACAATTTGCTGAATACAATCTGTCATTGGCGAAGGTGCTACCTTACATATTTCTTTCCCTGTGTCCAACAGTGCATTAATAAAACTACTCTTACCTGATTTTACTTCTCCAACGATAACAAACATATAGGGGTCATCAATAGATGTTAGCAAGTCTTTACTTGTTGTAGACAGTTCGTCATTACCAAGCCTGACTATCAATTGATTGAGGGAATCAAACTGAATTCTTAGTGATTTTTTAAATGGTTCGTGGCTCTTACTTAATTTCATTATGAATTATTACTTATTGTCAAGGATGACAGACTTAGAAATTACCCTTTGGCTTTCAGGGCCAAGATTGAATAACAAATCTAATATGCTTAATGCTTTTGTAAAATTATATTTATCACCGAATACTTGATCGTACACAAGAGTATTAACATATAATGATGGATTATTAGTTCTTAAATCTATAGCATCATTGTAAAGTTTCTGGTATTTATCGGTGTAATGCCATTGATTAATGACAATGTATTTGGTAATAAATTGAAAAGAATTTTCAAAAAGGTCAAACAGATAGAGTGGTTTTGCCAATATGATCTGCTCTATTTGATCAAAGTAAAACTCAAAGTATGGGGAATTGCCATAGGCAGAACGGATTCCTTCTAAATAGTCTTTGATCCAATTTTCAGCATAGGAAATTTTAACTTCTTTGATAGGCTTATTCGTTTTCCCCTTTTCCAATGGAATACTCAATCGCAGAATGCCATTGGTTCCAAGTATAAGTGTTCTGTTCCTAAATGATCTCTTCTGAAAATTTTCATGCACTTCAATGAAACCGTTCATTCTAGAAAGAAGAACATATTTTTCTATTGGACCAAAAATGGATATAGGACTTATAACTAAATTCTGCATAATGCTTATTCGAGTCAATTATAGTAACTTATTAAATATATTCGCATTACTTAACTAAATTATTTCATTGGACTATCTAGATCGATATATAAATAAATTTTGTGACAAACAACTAGAAAGTAAATATTCTGATGAAAATGATATTATAATTGTTATTCCTAGTTACGATGAATCATTAGAAACTATAGAGGATACTTTGAATTCTATTGATATTGCCTATCAAAACAAGGGGGATGTTAGAATTCATATTATGGTCTTGGTCAATTTCAAGAAATCTGATGAAATCTTAATAAAAGAACAATCAAGTCAATTATACAATGAATTAATATCAAAGTCCTATGGTTTCTCAATGGATGTATTCCAATTGGAATTCTTGGATACCAAGGGTGGCGTAGGATTGGCAAGAAAATGCTTAATGGATTGTGCTTTACGCAAATTTGATGCTCAAGGCAAAATGGGTTTGATTATTAATTTGGATGCCGATACTCTTGTATCAAGTAACTATTTCACAAGCATTGCGAATTACTTTTCACAAAATGAAAATATTGAAGCGGCAAGCATTTCTTTTGAACATCGAATTCATGAGGATGAAAAAATTAATAGAGCTATTGTTGATTATGAATTGCATCTAAGATATTATATCAATATGCAACGATTATGTGGTCTACCATTCGCTTTTCAGACAGTAGGGAGTGCTATGGTAGTTAGATCGGATGCGTATGCCAAAGAAGGAGGCATGCCAAAAAAACAAGCTGGAGAAGATTTTTACTTCCTGCACAAATACAGTAAAAACAACACACTTGGAGAGATTAATACTGCTACAGTGTATCCATCCAGCCGGCTATCTCATCGAGTGCCGTTTGGTACCGGTAAAGCCGTATGGGATATAATAGATTCAGATCACGATTATACATCTTATAGTTATGTCTCTTTTGAGATTTTGGCTCAGTGGATTAATCTGGTGTTTAATTCTTATGAGAAGCTGCAATACGGAGTAGATTCATGCCTTAGTATTGATAATGATCATTTTAAGGGATTTCTAGACAGTTTTAGTGTGAATAATAAGGTTTCTGATATTCTAAGAAATACAACTACAAAAGAAACTTTTACGAAGCGCTTTTTTCAATGGTTTGACGCCTTTATGTTGATGAAATATTTGCATTTTATGAGAGAATCGAAATATAAAGATTTTCCTATAAATGACTGTATTGATTATCTATTTAATAAACTGGATCTACCTAGGGGAGATACTAAGTATGATAATCTTTTAATGCTGAGGAAATATGATTTGCAATTGCTTAATAGAGATTAATGCAACGCCGGTCTGATTTCAAGATTATCCAATATTTCAGCCTCATTTTTTACCCACCAGGCTAATCTGGCGTAAACTTCATCCTCTTTAAAGTAATTAAGAGCCATCTTGACATAGATATGCCCATGTTTTGCTTCAGAAACCCAGAGCATCTTATAAAATTTCGCCATTTCAGCATCGGTTTGCGCATCTGCAACCATTTTAAACCGCTCAGCACCTCTTGTTTCAACAAGTGAAGCAATCAGCAATCTGTCCATAAATCGCTCGTTCCTGCCTGAATGACACAGCTTTAACAATGCTTTTAGATAGAGGTCTTCTCCAATGGAGTGGGATAAAGGGATACCCCTTTCCGCCATAATTTTATAGACCATTTGAAAATGCTCAAGTTCTTCTATGCCGGTCTCAATGAGTTCTGGGATTATTTCTTTTCGATCTGGGTATTTTGCGACAAAACTCATAGCCATTGCTGAGGCTTTACGTTCACAATCTGCATGATCTTGGAGAAATTGATCAAAATCATTCATAACCGCATCAATCCAGTGCTTTTTGCTTTCGGATGCTAGTTCTAGTGTTAATTTCATTTTGATTTCAACGACTAGTTATTCATCATGAACATGACATAAAGCAAAATCAACAGCACTACAGTTACAATAAAGCTTACAACAAAGAACTTTTTCTCTTGTTTTCTCCCTTTGACACTGGACCTTCTTTTTCTTCTTGAATTTGACATAATTATTTCTTTTTAAAGTATCTAATATATAAATACTGCTAAATAATTTCACTAAAACCTAGGAATGATTTCAATCATGATGATGCTTATGCTGTGAATTTGGGATCTTGAAACTTTTAAGATTGATATGATTCAATTGGTCATCCATTTCAGTTACAAGAGTCAAATTGTTTAAGGGTAAATCGATGATTTCCTGGATATTCCCTGAAGGCCAGTAAACAACTATTTTTTCAAGATTTTGGTTTTCTGGAATAGAGAAATTAATTGTAAATGAATTTTCTCCAAAGCTTGAGCTGTTTGAGATAGTTCTATAATAACAAGTTTGCTTATTATCATAACTACAATTGAACATTACTCTAGCACCAATAGCCGCTTTATTGGACTTTGTACCTATTAATTTTAGCTTTTTCCATTTCTTATTTACGATGGGGTTTTCAAATAGGGCATTAAAAAAGATATCACCTTCATAAGCACCTCCTAAGACACAGTAGATATCTTCATCACCATCATTATCGATGTCAGATATAGATACTGCATGTCCTTTTTGAATTGAACCAAATCCTCCTTGTGTGGTAACCTCCTCAAACTTGTTCCCTTTGATGTTAAGGAACATTCGGTTGGGGATAATAGCTTTGAAGTCTGGCTCTCCAGTAGCAAGATAAATATCAAGATAGGAATCATTGTTAATGTCACCATAATTGGCCCCCATCGCAAAGCATGGAGAGTTAAAGTTATAGGAAGAAGTCATATCGATAAACTGTCCATTCTTATTGTTAATATATACTTTTGGAGCTGAGGCATTAAACTTTTTGAAGTTCAAATATGAAGACCACTCTTGAGCAAAATTATTATAAGCACTTTCAGAATAGCCTGAGACAAACAGGTCTTCCCAGCCATCATTATTCAAATCAAAAAACCAAGTCGGAAAACTCTCCATTGGTTCTTCAACTCCCGCAAAAGAAGCAATGTTAATAAATCTCATTTGCCCGGATTCTATCAGTTGATTTTGCATTAATGCATTTTTTCCTTTTAAATTTGATATGAAGATATCAACGTCTCCGTCTAGATCGTAATCAGCAGAACTAACACCTTTTGCAAAAATTTTAAGGTCAATAGAACTTAGGACTGCTTCATCTTTGAAGGTGCCATCTTTTTGATTGATAAAAAGCTCACAAGAATGTACTGCATCCAGTGAGGATTCGTTTGCAATAAACAAATCTACATAACCATCACTATTGTAATCTGCCCACGTACAGGCCTGTGTTGGATGTTTAGTTGCCAAACCTGCCCCATGTGTTACATCCGTAAAGGTTTCATCTCCATTATTTCTTAAAAGTGAATTGACTGGACTATTCTTTAACCAAGCACCTCTAAGTATATAAAGATCTAAATATCCATCGTTGTTATAATCCGTGTGTGTTAAGTTCAACCCTCCATTTATTCCCCTTAGGTTGTGATCATTTGATTCTTCAAATTGGCCATTTTCTCTACCAAAGAATATGCGTATTTTATCATCAAGTGACCAAGATGTCAATACAACATCTGGAATGTAGTCATTATTAAAATCATCTATAACAACACCACCTGATAATCTGTTATCATCTAAGTTTAGAGAAGATGCTTTATTTTGAAATTTTGGGATAAGGGGCTTTTCTTTATTCATTAAATTTCGCAACCATTTCTTTGGAACCCCATCGGGGTATTGTCCAAGCGTCATATAGGCAATGTTTAATAGATAAATATAGTTTTCATCGTCATAGCCTTTATTAAGCATTAAACTTATTTGTTCAATCGCCTTTTGTGATCCTTCTTTTATTTGATGTTTTGAGTCATCATCCAAAGGAATAATGCAAGAGCCCGAAGAATGATAGTTTATGCAGTTCGCTTGTTCACCTAACCTTAGATAGGATACAGCCAGGAATTGATCTATCATATTTATTGCCTCATTATTTTGATTGATATTAGCATTTACAAGAATTTGTTTTAGTCTGAGAAATATACCAATAGCCTCTTTTGTTCTTCCGGCCAATAGGTATTCATAGGCTCCGCGCATTTCCAAATTAAACTTTTGAACAGAACTTGTGTTTGCTGCCTGATTCAGAAATAAATTTGCTCTACTTTTATTCTTGTAAGGAGAATCCATCGGGCTAAGTTGAGCATTAAAGTGGGCGAGGTCTTTTGCCGCTTGAGATAATTCCTTTACTTGGATTTTTTCTTTTAATTGATTGGAATACTCTGAAGTTTGAGATTCTTTACAAGCAATAATCAAAAAAGTAATTGCAGTAACAAGTATTATAAATCTAAATGTTTCCATAGCATAATAAATTTACCAATGACGTTTTTTGTGTTCATAATATTCAATAATTTTTTCATCAACAATGATATCTCTAGGCCTAATTTTTTGTTTTAATATTATGCCTTCTAAAGTTCTACAACGGCTTAAGGCAACGTAAGTCTGTCCGTAATCAAAAGCGCCAGAACCTAAATCAATATCTATATTATCAAATGTTTTGCCCTGAGATTTGTGAATAGTAATTGCCCAAGCCAGCTTGATAGGATATTGCTTGAAAGTACCGCTAACAGTAGTTTTAAATGTATCAGGATTTTCCTTATCTATTTCGTATTTTATAAGTTCCCACTCTTCCACATCGATAGAAATCTCTTTTTTCTCATCTCTTTCAGAAAGTTCAACTTTAATGCTATCTTGACCAAGATCAGTAATTTTACCTAAAGTTCCATTAACATATCTGCCTTCAAGATCATTCTTTACAAACATTACCTGAGCATTCTTCTTAAGCCAAAGATGTTGATCTGTTGGAAAATTCGAAGTGGTAAAGTTTCCTGTTACGCGAGCATTAAATTCAAAAGTAGGAGAAGCAATTTGTTTTAGCTTTTCAGTATTAATAGTGCTAACCTTTTTATTTGTTGAGCAAAGAGTAATAGTAAAGCCATCAGAGTCACTTTCAGTCACATGTCTTTTGTTTAGCTCTTCTAAATCTTCATAATCAAACTGGCGTGTTCGAATATTATCCAATAGTCTTATAAAGCCTCTTTCTTTTTGTCTGTAAACAGTCTGTAGTTCTATCATACGCAATTCAAATTCTTCCTGAAACACAGCGGCAGAAAAAAAATAGGCACTACCATACCGTTCAGTTAAATATTGTCTCTCAAATGGAGAGGCTACCACAGGTGGAAGTTGAAATAAATCGCCAAATACTACCAATTGGACACCCCCAAAAGGTCGTGGATCTTCAATGTTATTTCTGAGGAATATATCAATACAGTCCATCATATCAGCTCTCACCATAGAGATCTCATCAATGATTAAAAGCTTTAATTTTTTATAAAATTTATGATTTTTTCTTTTGGTAAGCTCCTTAGGATCTATCATTTTAGGTGGAAACTTAAAAAAGGAATGAATGGTTTGCCCACCAACATTCAAAGCGGCAATTCCTGTAGGGGCCAATACGACAGCATTTTTTTTAACAGTTTTTTTAACGACATTTAGCAATGTGGATTTACCTGTACCTGCTCTACCAGTAATAAACAAATTCTCACCACTGCCTATAAGGTCCAGAATGGCATTAAATTCTTGATTGATCTGTATTGGTTCTCTATCTAGCACGATTGCAAATTAATTCAAATATAATTCATATGACATTAATCTTAAATTAAGCTAGACTGACTTATCTTTATAAGCAAAAGCTCTATTATGATTAGGATGATATATTTGTTTGGTGTATTGGTTTTAACTTTATCATGTACAGATAATGGTGAGATAACGAATCCAACTGAAAATGAACCAATGGAGGAATTATATGAGGACACCTTAAGGTTTGCTTCATTTAATGTGTCAATGTCTGGTAATACTGAAGGTCAAATTGCAGAGCAAATGGAAAATGCAAATCAATATACAAGGTATAAGAGAATTGCTGCTATCATACAGAAGGTAAGACCGGATGTGCTTGTTCTGATGGAATTTGACTTTGATTCAACAGGGCAATCTTTGAAAAACTTCAACGAACAACTCTTAAATGTTGCTCAAGCTCAAGATGAAGCCATTGATTATCCTTATATGATGCAGTTTACATCAAATACAGGATTGAATAGTGGTGTTGACATAGATGAAAACAATAGGATCGAAGTTCCAGGTGATGCATTTGGTTTTGGTGTTTTTGAGGGGCAATATGCATCTGCCATTTTATCGAAATATCCATTTGATGATAATAATATTAGATCATTTCAAAAATTATTATGGACTTCTATGCCAGATGCTGAATTACCTATCAATTCAGATGGCAGCTCTTATTATTCTGATGAAGCATTAGAAGTTTTCAGAGTATCATCCAAAAATCATGTTGACCTACCAATCGTTTTGCCCAATAATAAAATAATCCACGCTTTAATTTCTCACCCAACTCCACCTGTTTTTGATGGTACTGAAGACAGGAACGGAAAGAGAAATCATGATGAAATAAAACTGTGGGCGGACTATATTTCTTATGAAGCTTATCTTATTGATGACAATGGGAATGCGGGTGGTCTTAGTAATGATGCATCGTTTATTGTATTTGGAGACCTAAATGCGGATCCTGTCGATGGCGATTCGCATAACAATGCAGTATCACAGCTCTTAAACCATGAGAGAGTACACCAAGACGTTGCAAAAGGAAGTCTAATTCCTAGTAGTAATGGCGGAACGGAGCATAATCAAAGTTCAGGAAATCAAGGAGATCCTGCTTTTGATACTTCTTTCTTTGGCTTGCGGGTAGACTATGTATTGCCATCGAGAGATTTAAAGCCTATCCAATCAGGTGTGTTTTGGCCTTCAAGTTCTGAAGATGCCTATGATTTGATAAAAAATGGAATTGCTTCTGACCATCTATTGGTTTGGGTCGATATAAAATTTGATTAAATAAATTTTTGAAGTTCAGTTCATTCCAATGTATTTGAATTAAACATATATTAACTTTTATTCAGATAAAATGTGCTATTTCGCTACATTTGAGAATCTAATCAATAAACAATTTTACACATGAGAATAATTCTACTGTTTGTCGTTTCAATCTTTTCTATCAATTTTTTATCATCACAATGTGATGACTTGTTTTTTTCAGAGTACGTTGAAGGCTATTCTAACAATAAAGCTTTAGAAATTTATAATCCTACCGGACAGGCCGTCAACCTATCTGACTACTCAATCGCCAGAGCGAGTAATGGTTCCACTGCTCCAGCTTCAGATCAAATTATCTCATTGCCAAATGTAATGCTAGAGTCGAATGATGTATTTGTAGTTGTTGTTGATTTAAGGGATACTTCATTGTGGGATTCTCAATTTGACAAACCTGCGTGGAATGGTTATAACCTTATAGATACTTTATTTGATGGTGTCACAGGTGAAGCAATAGTAGATACTTTAGGCAATGTTATATTCGGCCCTCAATACAGTGAAAATGGCTCTGCATTATTTGGTGATGAATACAATGAGGCTTATGATCTTCAATGTAAAGCAGATGCATTTCTTTGTCCTGAATATGAAATAAACAATACTATGTATTTTAATGGCAATGATGCTGTGATACTTATTAAAGGGGATCAAATTTCTCAAAATGGTGATAATATCCTTGACGTAATTGGAGTAATAGGAGAAGACCCTGAAGATACGATTATGGAAGATGCTTGGGTAGATGAAGATGGGTTTTGGCTTACCAAGAACAGAACACTTGTAAGAAAAAGAGAAGTGAGTTCAGGAAGGAACAATTTAAATGATATTGTCTATGCTTTAGATGGTACTTTTACTGGTGACGAATGGAATAGCTATAGAAATAATAGTTTTGAATTTCTTGGCATACATAACAGTACATGCAATAACTTAGAAACACCAGATCGGTATTCTTGTTCTGAAGGTCCAATTACTAATGTTTTTGAAACTAGCTTGATAGAGTTTAAAGTATATCCTAATCCAGTTAGCCAAGGTAATCTTAATGTAATTTCAGAAGAGTCAATTACTGGTGTTGAAGTTTACAATATTGTTGGAGCTAAAGTTTTAACCAAAAGCGTGAATTCAATGAAGACTGCTGAATTAAACCTAGGGACTTTTGAAAAAGGAATGTACTTCCTAAAGATTACTTTTGGAAATAACCAATGGTCGATTACGAAACTTATGGTTCAGTAAGAATACTACTCATTATTAAGTTAAATACAATGACTTTGTTTCATGATTAAAGCCATTTTTATATCAGCTTTATTGTTGGTTTCTCTATCATGTGTAGGCCAAGATGCCATTTTAAGCGGAAGAATAACCGACGTGATAAACAATGAACCCTTAATTGGAGCGACAGTCAAAGCTGGAGGCACAGGAACTACTAGTGATATTGCTGGTTTTTATTCTTTTAGTTTGCCTATTGGTGAGCATTCAATTGAATTTTCTTATGTAGGTTATAAAAGTAAAACCCTAACGATACAAGTAGGTCAAAATAGCACTTTGAATATTGCAATGGAATCAGAGGCTATACTTTCAGAAATAACTATAACCGCAGATATCGCTATTGAAAGAGAAACCCCAATTGCATTTTCCAACATACCAACAGTAAAGTTAGAAGAAGAACTAGCAGCACAAGATATTCCAATGATACTAAATACTACTCCTGGTGCGTATGCAACAGAATCTGGAGGCGGCGATGGAGATGCTAGGATTTCAATCCGAGGCTTTGACCAGAGAAACATAGCTGTAATGTTAGATGGTATTCCTGTTAATGACATGGAAAATGGAAGAGTTTTTTGGTCCAATTGGTTTGGTCTTGACCTAGTTACGCAGACTATACAAGTACAACGGGGATTAGGAGCTTCCAAAATATCTGTTCCTTCAGTTGGAGGAACAGTCAATATTCTAACACAAGGGATTGAGTCAACTAAAAATTTACGGTTTAGACAAGAAGTTGGTAATAATGGATATTTAAGATCAACCTTAGGTTATAATAGTGGCAGATTGAATCATGGTTGGGGAATATCTACTGCACTCTCCTATAAAAGAGGAAATGGCTGGGTTGATGGCAATTATACTGAAGGCTTATTTTATTATTTAAGAATTGACAAACAATTTGGTAAAAACTTGATTAGTTTTTCTGGATTTGGCGCTCCTCAAAAACATGGTCAAAGACCTTTCTCTGCACCAATCGCTCAAGTCGATGAACAATTTGCTAGAGAACAAGCAGTACCAGAGTCGGCATTGGAAGAATACAATCTTTACAATTTAGGCAGAAGATACAACAGTCATTGGGGATACAAAGATGGTGAGGTGTTTTCAACTAGAGAAAATTATTATCATAAACCTCAATTTTCAATTCGCCATAGTTACCAAGCAAATGAACGCACATTTCTTTCAAATGTATTATACCTCTCAATAGGTAATGGAGGAGGTACTGCGCCAGATGGAGCTAGTTTTGAACGTGATGAGAATAACCAAATAGACTTCGGTAAAGCATTTGAAAGAAATCAGCCAACAGTTTTTAATCCGCATGGTTTGTCAAATACAATTATAAGAGCAAGCGTAAATAATCATTTTTGGTATGGATTACTTTCTACACTTAAACATGACTTTGATGATTCTTGGTCATTCTCTGGTGGCTTAGATGCTCGATCATATAAAGGAGATCATTATAGAGAAGTCTATGATTTATTGGGTGGTACTGGATTCAGAACAGAAAGCCTTCAAGTTGGTGATAAGTTTGATTACTTCTATACTGGTACGGTTAATCAAATTGGAACATTTGCTCTAATGGAATACAAAAAGAATAAATGGTCCAGCTTTTTAAATGCTTCTGCAGCAAGAACTCAATATGGATTTAAAAATAATTTTACAAATTTTGAACTAGAAGATGTTGGTGTTCAAACCGGAACAATAAAACTTGGAGCAAATTATAATTTAACCGATCATAGCAGTTTGTTTATTAATACGGGC
Organism: Saprospiraceae bacterium; assembly: GCA_029262995.1. Lineage (GTDB taxonomy): Bacteria > Bacteroidota > Bacteroidia > Chitinophagales > Saprospiraceae > RFSX01. The sequence continues at coordinate 57,712 of JAJCYH010000023.1, forward strand.
TGGCTTAGTAGAGCACAGAGATACAGCAATGTAATCATTACAAATTTTTGGACAAACGATATAGATGGACAAGTTGCCAATACCTACGAAAATGAAGATATTAAAGCTGTAGAATTGGGTTATAGTTTTAGCAGCAGTAAGTTTTCTATGAATTTGAACGCTTATTATACTATTTGGGGAAACAAACCTCTAGACAGACTTCCAACTATTGCAGAAGATGTAGGAGATCCTGAATCTAATAGAATACCTGTTAATATTCCTGGTATAGATGCACTTCATAAGGGCATTGAATTTGATTTTGCTTTCAAACCAACAAATAAAATAACAATAGAAGGATTAAGCTCTATTGGAGATTGGAAATGGGATTCAGGTCAAATCGTAAAAGGAGTACTCCCTAACGGTGTAGCCTATGAATATGAATTCGATGCAAAAGGGGTGCATGTTGGAGATGCTGCACAATTGCAAATTGGTGGACAAGTCAGATATGAGCCAATACAAAAATTATATATAACTTTTCGTTCTACCTATTTTGATGACAATTATGCAAACTTTCAACCCGAAACGCTTCAGGGTTCAGACGGAGGGAGAGATTCTTGGAGAATTCCTTCTTATACAATATCTACATTTCATACCGGCTATACATTTAATGCAAAAGACATCAAATGGAATATTCGTTTTAATTTATTGAATGTCTTTGACAGCTATTATATTACGGATGCGACCAATAATGATGATTTTAACTCACCTGCTTTTAGAGATTTTGACGCAAAGTCAGCATCAGTGTTCTTCGGTCAGGGTAGAAGGTGGACGATGTCTCTTCAAGCTAATTTTTAATAATAACTAATGCGTAAAACAGTTTTACTATTCGGTGCTTTTCTATTATTAGCACTATCAACTTTAAGTGGACAAATTAACATATCAGATGCCAGAGCAACTATGCTTGGAGAGGAAGTGATAGTAGAGGGTGTAGTCACCAATGGATCGGAATTGGGAATAATACGATATATCCAAGATACTACTGCAGGTATTGCTGTTTACCCCGGTACTGGATCTGTAGGAGATTTTCCAGGAGACGTAAATAGAGGAGATTCCATTAGAGTTAGAGGAACACTAAAAGTTTTTAATGAATTATTAGAAATTGATCCGGTTCTGGAATATGCGATTATAAGTAGCGGAAATACGTTACCAAGCCCAAAGTTGATCAGCAGCCAAGATATAGATGAATCAGTTGAGGGTCAACTTGTATCAATTGAATCAGCATTATTTGATGATAGAGGATCTGTATTTGGGGTAGGGAATTATAGTTTTACAACAACGAGTGGTTCTTCAGAAATTTATATAAGATCAAATCACCCTTTAGTAGGAATGGATATTCCTCTAGCAACAGTTAATATAGTGGGTATTGTCTCACAATTTAATACGATTTATCAAGTATTGCCACGTGATGAAAATGATATCATTATTGTAGATAATTTCTTTATAAATTCCACTCCTATTCAAAATGATATTACTTCAAATGGGTTCAGCATGCAATGGTCTACAAATGCACCAGGGAACGCAATTGTAAGGTATGGCTTAACGCAAAATTTGGGATCAGAGTTAATTGACAATACTACAGGAACCGATCATATGGTCATGATTGACGGATTGGATGCAGGAGAATTTTACTATGTTCAGGTCGTTTCAGATAGTGGTAATTCAGTTGTGGAATCTCCAAAAGGATATTATTCTACAGCTTCAACATCTACAGGTACAATTCATGTTTATTTTAACAATACAGTAGATGCAAATTTTAGTGCAGGATTTTATCCAAGTGCTACATCACCTGCAGAGGTTGAAAATCAGATTATCAACTATATTAACAATGCGATTTCCACAATTGATATTAGCATGTACAATAGTAATAGAGTTCCTCTTATTGCTGCATTAACAAACGCTCATAACAGGGGAGTGAGAGTACGATTTATCTCTGATAATGAGACAGCTAATTTGGCATTATCAGATCCTAAACCACCTTTTACAATTATTAGGGGCAACAGTGATGGTTTAATGCATAATAAATTCCTCGCAATAGATGCAGATTCAGTGAATGATTCTTGGCTTTTAACTGGTTCTATGAATTTTACTGAGCAAAACATTGCAAATGACTTCAATAACATGTTGGCAATTCAAGATCAAGCTTTAGCAAAAACCTACAGACTTGAATTTGAAGAAATGTGGGGTTCCAATGGAGATGCACCTGGGATTTTTAATGTAAAATTTGGATCAGACAAATCGGATAATACGCCACATACCTTTATGGTAAATGGTGTCAGAATTGAATCCTACTTTTCTCCAAGTGATAATACTACTGCAAATATTGCCAAACGCATTAATGAAGCAGAAAACGATCTTAGCTTTGCCTTGCTCACATTCACGAATAATACTTTGGGAAGTTCAGTTTTTAATGCACATCAAAGAGGAGTTAATGTCAGAGGGATAATCGATAATATTTCAGATACTGGATCTGAATATCAATTTCTTACAGATAGAGGTGTTAATGTTTCGGAAGATTTTACAACGAGGAGTACACATCATAAATATTGCATTTTTGATTCTGATCCAGGAGCCAATACTCCCTTAGTGATTACAGGGTCTCATAATTGGTCTGCAGGAGCTGAGACAAGAAATGATGAAAATACTCTTATTATTTTCGATGAAGCCGTGACTAATATATTCAAACAAGAGTTTGAAGCCAGATGGTGTGAAGCACAAGGTGGAAGTTCTTGCACTACAAATTTAGATGATATAAATGAAACTTTAAGTGCATTGCTAGTTTACCCGAACCCATCCTCAGATTTTATAAACCTTGAATTCGCATTAGAAAGTAAAGTTGATGTAACTATCGCATTACATTCTTTTGAAGGCAAATTACTTAGGGCAACAGTACTTAGGAATCAAAGTGATTTTGTTAGACATAATTTTGACATTAGTAATTTGAATGCAGGTCTGTACTTTGTAATGCTTAAAGCCGATAATAGAATATATACACACAAACTTATAGTTGAATAGATAATATTTCATATATGAGCTTTTTTAAGTTTAAAAATTTTAGCTTAAAAAACGAAGATTCTGCTTTTAAAATCAATACAGATGGCGTATTACTAGCTGTATGGCTGTCATTTTCAGAATTTGAAAAAGTCTTAGACATTGGTACAGGGACAGGTGTTATCCCATTGATACTTAAATATAGGTATCCGCATTTGGAAATTACTGCAGTGGAAATTGACGAACTTTCAGCAAAGGAAGCATCCTATAATTTTCGTTTAAATAGATTTGAAGACATAAAGATCGTATGTGAAGACATAAGAAGTTTCTGTAATGCAAACAATGTAACATATGACCATATCGTCAGCAATCCTCCATTTTACAATAATTCAAGTTTGCCTAAATCTAAAAAATTGTCATCTGCCAAACATAATCTGACCTTCAATATAAAAGACCTAGAAATAGTTATAGGAAATTTATTGAAATCTGATGGAAGATTCTCAATTATTTATCCCTATGATTTTTGTAATGAACTTGAAGCATTATTGATAAAGTCAAATTGGATGGTTGAAAAGGAGCTAATCGTTATCAGTCGAAAAGGGAAGAGTGCAATACGGAAAATATTGACATTTAAGAAACACTATACACAGGACAGAAAAACTGAAACTTTGACACTCTATACAGATGACATTAGAACTAAAACAATGGAGTATGAAAGATTAGTGAGTGATCTATACTTATAATTAAAGAACCAATAGTTTATGACTAATGCTTGTGATGGCATTTCGTATCTGCACTATATAGAAGCCGCGAGAAAAATGTATACCTGCTGTTGGAATTTCAATTAACCCATTTTCAAAAAGTGGAGGTGTAAATCTAGTTAAATATATGACCTTCCCATTCATATCATAAATCGTGAGTTGATGATTGTCTAAGTTTTCAGAACTATAGGCTACTTTTATGAATTCTGGATTTTGAACAGCCAAAAAACGATTAGGAACGACATTGAAGTCAAGCTCAATTGCTTCAGGATTACCACATGTCTCTCTAAGGGTCAGCATAGCATTAAATATATTAAGCCGCCCACCTGAAGTTGTCAACTCCAATGTTTCCTTTATTTCAGTACTAGAAAGAATTGATTCACGAATTAAAAGTGCGGCTTGAGAAGGGTTAGACTCAGATAAATTCTGCAATTGTTGACATGGTAGAGAGTACAATAATCCTATAGCTCCGGCAACATGTGGTGCTGATGCTGATGTCCCACTGATTGTTTCATAATCATTACCAATACTAGCGCTAATAATATTTTCACCAGGAGCTCCTAAATCTACTGAAATAGGTCCGAATGCTGCATCCAGTACCTTTTTATCTGCTATATTGGTATTAGTTACAGTTAGTAAATAGTCACTATCGCATAATGTAGGCATATCGCCTTCCTCTTCAACATTGTAATTCACATTTGCTACAGCACTTACTGACAAAATCCCAACAGAGCCTAACAAATCATAAGCTTCACACCAAGAAGGAAAATCTGAAGGGAATATCCGGTTTAGGCCACCTGAAAAATTATTGACAACAATATTGGCACCTTCTGTTCCTCCAGACATAATAAACTTCAACTTCAGTTGATATAGATAATCCATACCTTTTATAACTTCTGCAATATTAGAAACACCACTAATCAATAAAATTTTAGAATTCCAAACAATACCAGCAATTCCAATATCATTATCTCCTTTGGCGCACATGATTCCAGAAACTTGAGTTCCATGTTTGACTCCTGCATGTATACCAGTCCCATTTTGTATGTTTACACCCAATACATCATCTATGTAACCGTTATTGTCATTATCAATGTTATCCTCTGGTATTTCTTTAACATTAACCCAATAATTCTGCCGTAAATCTTCATGATACAAATCAAATCCATCGTCAAGAATTGCAATTACAATGTCATTTCCGCTAAGATCAGTGCCTCCTGTTGTTTGATCCCATGCTAGATTAACAGCTATTCGCTTTAGATTCCATTGTTCATTATAGAAAAAATCATTAGGTTCTCTAGTTCTTTTTTCCAGAGGAAGATTTGGTGAAATCGATTTGATGCTTTTGGAGTGTGATAATTTACTTTTCAATTCAAAATGAGAGCAATCAGCATTTGTTTGAACTCTCCAAATGTTTAGATCATCACTTATTTTTTCCGCTGATTTAATAAAGGAATGATTTGACGCCTTTAAGTTTATAGATACGTGGCTTTTATATTGCACCAACCAATCAGCATGTTGAGCATTAATTGCCGAAAAAGTCAAAGAGAGAATTAAGATTAAAATTTTATCCACTGGCAATTTAATTGGTTGATAACTTAAAGGTATATAAAAGCAATATTGTAATCTGACTGTTAAAGTTAAAATTCCATATAAATAGAGACAAAGTAAATGAGTAGAATAAGAATTAACTACAAATGTCGCTACAAGCTACCATTTAGCTATTTAGCATTGACAACTAACAAATTACTTTTGTAGGCTACAATTCTAGTTATGTTGTTAATACCATAAGTTTTGAGATTTGCCAACTCTTGCCAAGATGAACTGGATTCTGGGTCAAGAATGTATAATTTTGACCCTTTTCCGCTTAATAATTTTCCATCTGCTAAAAGTTCGAAATCTTCAACGCCATCTAAAGTCTTACCTATCAATCTGATTTTATTCTGCTTATTATTGAATGACTTTATTAGCCAGTCATCTTCTATAAATTTGTGGACAAAGAAAAGGATTTCATCATTGTCCACCTTTAGAGTTCTTCCAATTTTATCCAATATTATTTTCCTACGTTCACTGATTACTTCGGATATAGCCAATGAGTGCAATTTTTCATCAATTAAAAATAAAGCGACAAGGTCCTCATTAATCCATCCATAGTATCCAATATTATTGGAGTTATTGACTATGCGTTTTGCAAAGCCAATGCCATCTCTGGGATAGACGCTAAGACTCTGAGTTTTCTGATCAAGTTCTACTCTGACACAGGAAAAGCTTTCGCTTGCTGGAATAGGAATAGGGGAGTACTCGCTTTCTTTTGTATAGGTAATTCTTCTAAGTGTATAGTCAAACAAGTCCATGCTTGCAATATCAGTCTGGTTTCCACCGTAATAATCAGTCGTAAAATAGACTAATTGATCATCAAAAAAGTAGGGCTGATTGTTATATCCACTAATATTGAACTGGGTTAAAAACTTTGGCGACTTTATAGAATAATTATTCGAATGCTTGGTGAGATTAAAATGATAAATATTGCATGTAGGCAATTGTTCTTGAGCTGACAAGAAGCCTGATATAATAAGTAATATTGGTAATATTTTAATCAACATCTGCAGATTTAAACATTCTATTAAATCGAATACCATCCTTGAGGGATGCATTTTTGGTTGAAAACCAAATAAATAGTGGCTTACCTACAATATGATCAAAAGGAACATAACCCCAAGCTCTTGAGTCTTCACTATTATGTCTATTATCACCCATTGCCCAATAGTAATCCTGCTTAAAAGTATAACTATTCGATTCTTCTCCATTGATGATAATTTTATTTCCTTTTACTTGAAGATTATTATTTTCATAAACATCAATAACTCTTCTAAACATAGACAAATTGGTTTTGTCCAGTTTTATTGTAGCTCCTTTCTTAGGAATCCAAACTGGACCATAATCATCAACTGTCCAAGATGGATAATTTTCTTGATCATGTGGAAATAATTGATTTCCTTGAGAGCTATGTGAAATTGGCAGAACTTCAATCCCGTCTCCTAGTGATTTTAATTCAGAGACCTGAATGCTATCAAGAAAATAAATGGCTTGACCTCTTCTGTCTTGACGAACATCAGCATAGGTGTCAGCAATTTTCCATTTTTTCAAAAATGCTGAAGAAATACCTGATTTTGGTGGTCTAATGAAATACCCAAACTGCATTTCCTTGGGATTCTTAGCTATTTCTCCATTAACATATACTTGTCTGTTAATAATTTGAATCGAATCTCCAGGCAAAGCAACACAGCGTTTGATGTAATGGTCTTTTTTGTCAATTGGTCTTACTACAAATTCCTTTTTCTTAACCTTTTGCCATAGTTCTCTGTCGTCAATATTGCCTTTAGCTCTTCTTGCCTGATCTACGGTATAAGAACGCTGGCTTGTAATATAAACACTATCACCAACAGGCCAATTAAAAACTATAGGTTTGTTTCTTTTAATATCTTCAAGACTAGGCAGTCTATGATACTTTAGACTAGGTTTTTTAAAATATGATTCCCCTCCAATCACAGGAATTCTGTTATGAAGCAAAGGCAACATAGCAATAGTCATTGGTGTTCTGATTCCATAGCTAGCTTTTGAAACGAACAAAAAATCACCTACCAATAATGAACCTTCCATTGACGGTGTTGGAATTACAAAAGCTTCAATTAGAAACATTCTAATAAAAGCAGCTGCAAAAACTGCAAAGACTATTGATTCTGTCCATTCTCTGAAAAAAGATTTCTTATAAGGACTTTTTTGCAGTAATCTCTCCACCTTACGTTTATCTCCAGCCTTTTGAGCGGCTCTTAACTCTTCCAGATAGTCGTTTTCCTTGACAAAATTGGGACCGTCATATTTAGCATCATTATTCTTAGCAATCCACATAAATGCAAAAGGAGCATAAATAACTGCCGCTGCGCTATGGATGAATCGGTATTGTCTAAATGATCTTACCATGTTAACAGCCATTCCAGCAAAAATGAAAATATTTACTATGGGTATTAACAAAAGTAAAGCCCACCATTTGGGACGTCCAATTATTGTACACCATTGCGTGAAATTTTTTCCAGGAATAATCCCATCAATTGCTGGTAAGTCAGCTTTTGGGAATAGCATATATAGTGATATGCTTAAGAGAATATAGGATATAAAAAGAAATACAATTATTAACACGATATTTGTTTTGCGTAAAGATAATAAAGAATAAACCTTATGGATTTGTTAAAAAGGACTAGTGTTAAAAATTATCAGATAAAGGATCAACAATTTCGTACAAGGTGCTTAATCCATGTCAAAACGGTAGCCGATATAAAACTCAAATCCCGGTCCTGCAGAAAATACAGGCCCTGCATTAAAGCCTGCTAGAAAACCAAGACGTAATGAAGAATATCTGCCACCTACTTCGTTAAGGATTACACCACCAAAAAGGTTAATGTCATTTGTTGATGAATAATTTAGTCCAGCCCAGAATGTTTCTTCCATTTCATACTTTACTCCAAGTAAGATGTTAATTAATTCTGGGTTTACATAATTTACCTGTACACTTGGCTCGATGTAATAATCATAATTAAAGAACTTTGTCCCTACATTAAAAAAGTAATGTCTTTCTCGTGGAGCTGATCCAGACTCTAGTGCCAATTCAGATGGCAAAATTTGTAATGTAGATGCTCCAATATAAAAGATATTTTCTCGCCTGAATTCTTCCGTATAAGAAAAATAGGCAAATCCAAAACCTAAACTTGGATTGAATTTAGATTGTGTGCTACCATTTAACAAAGGATCATTTTGTTGATTTACCAATTCGTCCTTTGGATTGAATCTGTATTGATAAAAATATCCATTTATGCCAAAGGCTAGATGATCGTCATCTTTGAAAATTTCTCGCAACTTATAGGAATAGTTCAACTGCAAACCCAACTTTGAAACAGGCCCTGTTTTATCGCTGATTATAATTGCTCCGGTACTCATATTCATATCAACAAAGGGATATTGCAATGATGCAAAAGCAGTGCTTGGCGCATTATCAAATCCTACCCATTGTTTCCTAAAATAACCCGTTGCTTCCAGATTAGTACCAGGCGCAGTAAACGCAGGATTCCACAAGTGTTGCAATTCTTGCAGCGGGGTTGTATGAGGTATTTGCTGACCAAAAATGGACCAGCTGCACAACATAAATATAAATAGATAGAATAGCTTCTTCATAGTTAGTCTCTTAATAGAGTAATGCTTTTCTTAATTTTAAAACTTGAAAATTCTAGTATATAATAATAGGTGTCCGCAGGAAGTGCCTGTCCATCTCTTGTACCATCCCATCTAACCATATCGTTTTGATATCCTGTTTTCTTAAAAATGACATTTCCCCACCTATTGAATATTGTAAGCTTGTTTTCAGGAAATGCGTCAAGCCCTTTGAATTCCAATTGATCATTAATAAAGTCACCGTTAGGGGTTATTAAAGTTACAGCAGTTAAGACTTCTAATGGATCTTCTATTATGCAAACTGATACACTATCAACACCTCTACAACCATTTTGATCAATTGCTGTCACATTAAATACTGCAGGCAATTCCAGATTCACTAAAATACTTGCTTGATTTGAAGAACCTATTATCAGATCTGAATTATCCCATATATATTGCACGCCACCAGTTGCAGTTAATTGCAATTCTACATTATTCAATGTACATGTATCTCTACCAGCATCTACATTTGGATTCTCATTAACTGTTACATCTATATCAAAACTCGCAAAATTACTAGGGCAATTATCAGATACGTTAACCGTGTATATCGTTGAAGAACTAGGACTTGCTACAGGATTTGGTATGTCGATTGCACTTAGGGTACCGCTTGGATCAATCCACTCATAAAACAATCCGCCCAAAACCTCTAAATTGGCAGTTTGTCCTTCACATATATTAATTTTATCAGATATTACCTGGGCGTTTAGTTCGGGATTGAAAGTTATTTGAAATTGATCAATTGCTCTGCAGCCGTTAGCATCAATAACTTCCAGTGAAGCATTCGTGGTGGTGACATCATTAACAGGTTGATGTGTCAACGATAATTCATTTCCAGTGGCAGTTACTCCAGTCCAGATATATTCATCAAATTCACTAGACACACTGATGATTTGCATCTCACCTGGACAGAGTTCTACATCTTGAATTTCTATCTGAGGATTTGCATTTTCAACTACAGTGATTTGTCCTGCTGCGGAGCAACCATCACCTGAGGTGACTTCTATATCATATACTCCTGGAGAAGAAGCATCTATTGACGTTACATTTTGTACTAAAGCTTGCCCGTTTAAAGACCATTGAATATCCGAAGCATTGGTTTGAATGCTTAATTCAACACTAGATCCCTCACAATAACTTGTATTAGAGGATACACTAATGGTAGGGATTGCAAAAAACTGTACATTTTGTTCATCAGTAGAATTACATCCAAATTGATTGGTTGCTATTACTGAATAATTTCCAGGCTCAGTAACTGTCAGTTCATTTGAATTTTGACCACTTATCGTTACCCCATCAAAAAACCATTCAAAGGAAGTATTGGCATTATCATCTGTAGTGATTAAAACAGTTTCTCCGTCACATGCATTAACCGCATTAGGCCCAAGATCAACAATTGGCAAAGTGTTAAAATTAATATTGAAATCAGTTTGAGTCGGACAACCCAAATTATTGAAACTTATAAATGAATAATCCCCTGATTCCTTAATCTCAAGTTGTAATCCTTCTTCACCTATAATGGTGTTGCCATTAAATTGCCATTCAAAGGATTCTCCATCACTGGAAGCATTCATTACAAAAACATCACCTTCACACAGAATAGGAATCGATTCTAAGGTATTACTACTTAAACGCTCTACAGTAATCTCAAATGACTCTGTGTTGGCACATCCTGTTTGGCTTGTAACTAACACTGAATAGTTTCCTTCTTCATTTATTGTCAAAATATTTTGATTTTCTCCAGACAAGTCTTGACCATTCAACGCCCACTGAATTGATACATTAGCTTCAGTCGAAATCTCTAGTTCATATGGCAATGCATCAGCACATAATTCTGTATCACTCAAGAAATCTATGTTAGGAGCTGCAATTTCATTTACGGTTATGGTATCTCTATCTTCGCATTGTGTTCCTGGACCTACAATTGCAATATATTGACCAGGCTCAGTAACTACTAAAGTTGTTTGTACTTGACCAGAAATTACCGCACCATTAACATACCATTCAACTACTGTGACATTTGATGTTGCTTCAATTGATAATTCCGTGCCTTCACAAAAGGATAATTCATCTTCCAACTCAACAATCGGAGCATCGATAAAAGTGATCTCAGCAGATTTAACAGAGGAGCAATTATTTGCATCAATCGCTTCAACTGTGTAAATACCAGTTTCAGTAACCGTTAAGATACCTATATCACTTTCTTGTATAACTCCGCTTTCATCAGACCATATATATTGGAAGCTCCCGTCAGCTCCTGCAAAAAGGTCTACTGATTCTCCGCTACATGCAATCTGATCAGATAATTCATCAATCTCAGGTAATGCATTAAAACTTATTTCAACTTCATCACTTACCGAGCAATTTTGACCTGCAGATGCAATTATTAAATAAGTTCCAGATTGAGTAACCGTAAGCTCTTCGTTAGATTCGTTATCTATAGTCATCCCGTCCAACTGCCATTCAATCTCAAAACCTCCAGCGTCAGCACTCAATATAAATTCATCTCCTTCACAGAGTGAAGAAATGTCTTCTCCTAAATCAAGAATTGGCAATTCTGTAAAAGTGATGACTACAGTATCAAAGCTAATGCAGTTTTGAGCATTTGTAACAACAACTGAGTATACGTCACTTTCTGTTACGCTAAGCGTATTTCCTGTTTCTCCCAATAGACCAAGACTTTCTGAAGTCCAAGCATAGGTATTGGTATTATCACCAGCAATAAGCTCTACAAGCTCATTAGGACAGGCTGCTCTATCATTTCCTAGATCTACTTCTGGAGCATCAAAAAAGTCAATTCTTATTTCATCTTCGATCGAACAATCATCATTTGCAGATATTCGTACTGTATAGTTACCCGATTCTGGAATGGACAATGTTTCTTGAAGACCGCTAATGATTATTTCACCATTGAACAACCAATCAACAATAAACCCGTTAGACTCAACCTCAAGTGTCAATTCTTCACCACTACACAATTCTAAATCAGGACCTAAGTTTAGAGATGGAAGTTCTACAAATGAAATGCTGACAGTATCTCTTGTAATACAATTGAACTCATTAATAACCTCTACATAAAAGGTATCAGACTCACTAACAGCAAGTTGATTTGAAGTTTCACTTAAAACGCCCGCCGAAGCTGAGGACCATGTAAAAGTATTTGTATTATCACCACCGTCAAGGAAAACAGCATCTCCAAGACAGGCTGCTCTATCTTCACCTAAATTTACTTCAGGTAAAGCATTAAATGTTATACTTATTTCATCCTCGATCGAACAATCTTCATTTGCAGATATTCGTACCGTATAATTACCCGATTCTGGAATGGACAATGTTTCTTGAAGGCCGCTAGTAATTATTTCACCATTGAACAACCAATCAACGGTAAACCCATTAGATTCAACCTCAAGTGTCAACTCTTCACCACTACACAATTCTAAATCAGGACCTAAGTCTAGAGATGGAAGTTCTGCAAATGAAATGCTGACAGTATCTCTTGTAATACAATTGAACTCATTAATAACCTCTACATAAAAGGTATCAGACTCACTAACAGCAAGTTGATTTGAAGTTTCACTTAAAACGCCTGCCGACGCTGAGGACCATGTAAAAGTATTTGTATTATCGCCACCGTCAAGGAAAACAGCATCTCCTGGACACGCTGCTCTATCTTCACCTAAATTTACTTCAGGTAAGGCATTAAATGTTATACTTATCTCATCTGTAACAGAGCAATTATCATCTGCTGAAACGATGACACTATAATTTCCTGTTTCTTGTATATTAATATTTTCAGCTGTTGCTCCTGAAATGATATTACCATCTCTATACCATTCTATTTCAAATCCATTAGATATAATTGTCAGGTCTGTAGCTTCTCCTTCACACAGATTAAGCTCCGTTCCTAAATCTAATATAGGGAGATTAGCAAATGTGATCGTCACAGTATCTCTTGTGATACAATTCGCTTCGTTGCTTACTTCAACATAATAAGTATTGCTTTCGGTTACTGTAAGTACATTGCTAGATTCACTTAAAATCCCTTGACTCTCCGTTGACCACACAAAGTTATAATTCATATCATCTAACTCAAGTACAATATTTTCTCCAGGGCATGCATCTTGGTTACCACCTAATTCAATAACTGGGAATGGAAAATATTCTACGTTAATAGTGTCGCTAATTGAACAATTTTCTCCTGCATTGACACGAGCAATATATTCACCACTTTGATCTGCAATTATTTGGTCAGAAGAGTTGTTGATTATTAATTCTTGATTATAATACCATTCAACAGCAAATCCTCCTGCATTTGCAAAAATTGTGTAAATATCTCCTTCGCAATTTTTTACATCATCACCTAAATTTAATTCAGGTAACTCAGTAAAACTTACTTCAATTAAATCTGAAGTACTACAGTCACCACTGTTAGTGGCAGTAACAGAATATATACCACTGGTACTTACTTCAAGTGTATTCCCAGACTCAGAAAGATCTTGTCCATCCAATTGCCATATAAAACTGTTGGCTGGGTCACCTGCATCAAGTACAACTGACTCATCTGGACAAGTAGATATATCATCTCCTAACTCAACTGTAGGAGAAACAGAAAAACTAACGATTATTTCATCTTCACTTGAACATGCAACTCCTGATGTTATTGTCATGGAATATAGTCCGCTTTCTGTTACAGAAATTTCCTCTCCAATTTCATTTTCAATGATTTCTCCATCTTTAAACCATTCCGCTACAAATCCACTAGTTGGACTGCCGATTGTAACAACTTCGCCATCACAAGCATTAATATCAGGACCTAAATCAAGAGATGGTATATTTATGAAGTTAACTTCAACGGTATCTCTTATAATGCAAAAAGTTGTGGTGCTTCTAGCTGAAAGATAATACGTATCTGCGGTAGCAACTACAAGTGTTCCAGAGGTCTCAGGCAATACGCCCATAGATTCTGAAGACCAGGTAAAAACAGCATTTGGGTCATCAACTACTAATTCAATTAGTTCTCCAGGACAAGCTGATATCACTTCAGGCAAATCAACATTCGGAACTGACAAATATTCCACTTCGATTGTATCTGATTCAAAGCATTGACCATTATGTGAAATCTGACCAACATATTCACCATTTTCTAATGCCGTATAGTTTATTTCATTTTCACCTGGAATAAGTTCACCATTTAGATACCATTCTATTTCAAAAGCCGATACCTCTGCTTCTATTGTATAAAAATTACCGAAACATCTTGTAACATCTCTTCCAAAATCAAATTCTGGTAGTGGTTTATAATCTACATTTATCGTATCAATACTTACACATCCATTTAAGTTTTCGACAATTACAGTATAGGTTCCAAAAGTTGTAATATCAATAGTCGATTCATCTCCTGATATTGGAAAAGCATTTCTTCGCCATTCAAAAGATATCCCTTCATCACCAGCGTCTAAAGTTGTAATAGCTCCAATACAATTTAAAATGTCAGGCCCTAAATCAGGATCAGGAGAATCTGCAAACTCCGCAGAGACAGATGCAGTACTTATACAACTATTAGCTGTTTCCACCATTATCTCATAAATTCCAGTTTCAGTTACTTCTATACTTGAACCAGTATTGGGCAATAACTCACCATCTTTGGTCCAGCTAATATCTCCTGTATTGTTCGAAATAAAAGCATTAACTACGACTAAATCTCCTTCACAGACAAGTACTATATTTTTGTCCAAGGTTATCTGAGCTAACAATTCGAATTGGATATTTGCTTCGTCCTCATTAATGCAGCCAGAACTGTGCTCAACCCGAGCAGAATAAACACCTGATGTACTTACAGTTAAGAATCTACCGTTTTCCGATAATTGTTCATCGTCTTTAAACCATAAATAACTTACTGACTGATCACCAGCATCTAATTGAATTGTGTCTCCTTGACAATATATTTGGTCTCCACCAAGGTCTATCTCTATAGGACAACAATTGGCGGCTGAAACAAAAATGTCTTCAAATACTTGATTACATCCTTCGTCATCTGAAAAGACAAACTCAAGATCAACAAAATTTCCATTGGCCACCAAATCTGTTAATGTTACAGTAAGTTCGTCACTATCAAGCATAAATGATTGACCATTTATTTCAACAGAACCAGATGCAGGACCCATATCAACCTTAAAACTGATTGTTTGACTATAAGTATTTGATTCAGGAAGACAAGAAGTTTGATTACCTAATTCAATATCAAAAACAAAACAACTTTGAAGTACTGTCAATTGCTTAGAGTTGTCACTCATTCTAAAGCAATCTAAACTTCCAAGTAAATCATCTACAGTTTGACCAATCCAATTATCGGGATCAACATCTGCTGGTGGTGCGGCACCACCAGCTTTGTAATAGGCGGAAACCACATAATACTCTCCAACTGGCAATAATCTAAAATCAGCATCAACACTTTGTTGTATTATTTCGTCGGTATTTACATTGACTGCTATAAATGTGCTTTCATAATCATCTGAATTATCAGATCTAATAACTTGTCCTGGACCAGTTATATTAGTAATCGCAAGATTTTGGGATGTCGTATTGGTTACGTGTGAAACAAGAATATACTCTTTACACGCCTCCAATTCAGCCGTAAGGTTTAAGATGAAAGTGTATGAATTTATAAATGTTGCATTGGACTCAATAAAAGATGAGCAAGCGTCTGTTGGATTAAAAGTTGAAGCATCAAAGATGGTGTATGCAGTAACATTATCATTTATATTATTGTCTATTGAAAAAACATATGTGCCTGATTCAGTAACAGAAAATCTGGTTTCAAGAAAGGGGTTGTTAGGAATCTGAGTAATTCTTGTGCAGGAACCGCTTGCATCATTAACAGCTGGTGACATTGATCCTGATCCAGATCCAATTGGGCCCAATAAAGAAGTCATACTTGTTCCTTGAATAGAGGCCAAATCTAAATTTAGACCTGGGTCACCAAAATCATGAACTTCATCTTCTGTATTGCACAATAGGTTTGCTGGAGCAAAGCAATTTGATTCAATAGTGAAATCTGAATTTGACATGTCAAAAAATGCAAAACATTCATAATCATCACAGGCTACCATAATTCTGGCTGCTTCAGTATTAGGATAACTTGCTGGAATATTAATCATGGCAGAACCAGCATCATAATCAACATCTTTTGCAAGTATCAGTGGAAAAGTTAGACCACCATCAGTGGATAGTTTAATCACTGCTTTGTCACATAGATCTTCATTAAATCTTACGTTGGTGTTCCATGTAACCTCCATTACTGTCCCAGCTTGGACGATTTCTCCAGGTCCTGGTGTCAATACTGAAAGTGGTCCAGAATTCATAGTGTTTAACTGAATCTGATCCCAATCAATCGCACCTCCGTTCGGATTATTGTCTCTTACTGTCAGTCTAAATTTTATGGATCTTTTCCTGTTAGTAAGAACCTCAAAAGGTGAATTGGTGTTATTTCTTATATCGTTTAAATTTGGGATGTATCGAACAGGGTTCGGCGTAGGTGGATATGATCTATATAATGGACAGATATTATTAGCTGCTGCTGCATTTCCGATTAGACCAATAGTTGATATTGAACTAGGTCCATCTTCATCATATTGTTCCCAGCAATAAGTCATATTGTCTCCATCAGGATCAAATCCTTCTCCTTTTAGCATAAATGGTGTCCTTTTAGGCATAACATATAAAGCACCACATGGATTTGCTGTAGCTTCTGGTTCTTGATTATTATCTTCAATCCAATTATCTGTATTGCATTCTGCAAAATTTTCCATAAATGAAACCATTCGATCAAGACTGTTAACATGAAAATAGTTATCTGGAACACCGCTGGCTGGTATATTTTGTTCAGAATCACAAAGTCCATTATAAGACATGATGGTTGTGCCTGAACCAATTTCTATATTTGAAACTGCCGAAATATTTGGTGTACAATTGGCATCACCACTCCCGTTGAAAGTGTGAGTGGCATTATACATATGACCAAATTCATGCGCTGCCAATTGAATCCAACCATTGGTTGTGTTGTTAAATGAACCTGACCAACCTGAAGCCTTACCATTATCATTACAGATCGCTCCAAGTCGAGCAACACCACCTGTTGCCCATCCATCTCCCGTAGTATGATTATGAAAAACATGCCCTACATCATAATTCCTTTTATTAAATACTGCCGAAATTGCACTTTGTGCTTGAGATGTTCTTGATCCGCCATTTGGATCAAATGGATCGTTGTTTATGTCTGTTTGTAATCGAGGAGATCCATTGGCCATCACCATTTCAACTCCAATATCCTTTTCAAAAATGGCAGAGATATCATTAAGGTTAGATATAATTAAGTTTTGAATATTAAAGTTTCCACCTCCATTGTTGACAAAATATTCCCCTGTGCACATAATTGCAGCCCGATATATTCTTTTTGTAGATCCGTTTCTCTTTTGGGAAGATTTACGATCAGGAATTACATCTATAGTACTTGATTCTTCTTCTAGTCTTGAAAAGTCATCATGAGTTTGACAATTGTGCAATTGCTTATCATACGGATTAATGCCAATCTCCTGAACATATTCAATATTCTTGGTTTTCGATGGTTCAGGGTTATAAATCCTGATCATTTGGCCACCTGTCAAATAGATAATACTTATTCCCACAGGTCCTGCAGTAATTCTTCCTGTTAACCCAACGTTTTCATTATTGTAAATCTTGTATGTCTTAATTTCAGGAAATGGATTTTTATTGTTTCCATAAATTGAAAATTCCTTAAACTTAAAGTTTTTCACTGAAGACAAAAACGGAAGTTCTATGGTTCCTGATTTATTATTTAATGACTTCACAATAGATTGGTCATCAATTTGAACAGGGTAGACTCCTGAGGTTGTCAATTGCTCTTCCATTGTCGGAATTATGGAAGCCGAATTGTCTTGTGCAGTTATTATTACGCTTTGTATGCTTAATATCAGCATAATTAGAAATGATCCTCTCATCATTAAATCTCAAGTTTAGTCCACTAATATACTAGTTCTTAATCTACTTTTATTTGCAGTTGGAACCAATATCTAAATAAAGCAAATACACTATTGTAATTTTATAAAATAATGAAATAATAGTGTTCCTTCCTAAAACAAAACGAAATTAATATTCAATTTGTCCTTTAAAATATCATTAAACATTAAGCCTTTGAATATTTTAAAGAAACAGAAGGCAGTACACCTAGTTGCATATTATATTGTGATCCACCTTCTATGATAATAATTGATGATACTTTATAAGCAAATCCAAAAGTAATTGCTCCAGGGTTTGTGTTAAATCCTCCTCTAATTATAATATTATCAAATACTTCATATTCAAAGCCAAACCTAATTGTAATTGATTCATCTATTAATTTTTCAACTTCAGCATGTATGGTTGTTATATCAGACAATTGATATCTAAATCCAAACCGAATAAAGCCTCTTGCTTCAGAGTTTAAGGCAATTGTAATTTTCTCAAGATTATAAAACTGAAATGAATAAGCCAAATGGTCAGTAATTAAGCCAGATAAACCTAAACCAAATGCCATTCTATTTCTCCTTCCATAATCAGTAATTGAGAATGTATTTAAGTCAATATTGAGTGATATCGATAAATTTAAACTGACTTTTCTAGCGTAAGATAATCCATACTTTGCTTCATTAAAATCCTTAAAACCATATTTAGAAAAACTAAGACCGAAGGATCCATATCCTGGCCTTGAATAATGCATTCCTGCGAATATATTGCTTAGTTCTTTTAGATTATATCTTTGTTCAGAACCCAACAAATAATGAATCTTATCAGTTGAAAAACTGATTTGCGAAAAGTTATGAATAATCGCATCAGCTCCATCTAAAGAGCTTTTGATGTTTCCCAATGCAATACTCCTAGCTCCAGAAAAGTTCTGAATGTTTCGTTGAGCTAAATTTATAAATGGGAGGATTACAATGAATACTAATAGCAAATAATTTTTTCTTAACCACATAATAAAATTGCACTTTAGTTAATTTGAATTATTGTCCTCCTTTATTACATGTTAAATTTGCACCTCACTTTTTAAGCAATGGCAAAATTTAGACAATCTCATCATTCAACTAATCGCAAACCAGGATATGTCATCAGGGGTCTCTTCATTGTCATTTTCTTAGTTGTCTTAATTGTCCTAGGAGGACAATTAATAATGAATTCTCCAGAAGAAAAGCAAACATCAAATGCTAATAAATTACAAAATGGCAAAATTGAAGAACACATAATTGAAGAGAGAAAATACATTCCCAAGTTTTATAAAGGTTCTCGTATTGACCATGTTCATTATTCACTAGGCTACGATGAAGATCTTGAAATAGCCTTTTGGGTTGCATACGAATTAACCAAACAGTCTCTACAAGCTCCTAATGTTAAAAGAACGAATTGGTACGGAGAAGACTTATTGGTCACAACTGGTTCTGCCAATTATTATGATTACAAAGGATATGATTATAGCAGAGGTCATTTGGTTCCTGCAGCTGATATGGCATTTGATACGCTTGCTATGAGAGAAAGCTTCTACATGAGTAATATGGCCCCTCAGATTAGGTGTTTTAATGGAGGAGTATGGAATGAGCTAGAGCAAAATGTTAGGGACTGGGCATACAATAGAGAACTATTGGTAGTATGTACGGGACCTTATTTCTTTGACGATAAAATAGAAAGAATTGGCACAAATGGGGTTGGTGTTCCCCATGCATTTTATAAAGCCATACTTGATCCACTAAAAAATGAATCTATTGCTTTTTTGGTCTCCCATGAGATTACCGATTTATCCCTATATCATTTTGCGCTAAGCATAGATGAATTAGAACAAGAATTACAAATGGACTTCTTTTCTGAGTATTATAAAAATAATAAGGATGAAGATCAATGTGAAAGGCATTTTGATTCTTCATTGTGGCCAATTCCAGACGAAAGGTACCAAAAGAGAGTATTTTACTGGAATAAAGGAAAATATTAGATCAGTTCTTTACGGTTTGAACTTTAGGTTGAACTGACTTCGGATCGTTAGAATTGATTAGATTGCCTTTTTGAAAGGCAATTACAAACTTGTTCCATGGAACAGTTTTGTAGTAGTTCTCAGCAAAAAAAATCATAATCATTTCAAATTTCAAGGCATCTTGAAATCCCGATATTGGCTGAATAACACTTAAGTTTTCATCAATAAATACAGCGGTTGGATAGCTCAACTTACCTCGCATGATTTCAAATGCAAGTTCATGATAGCCTTTGCGACCAAAACTTCCAACGTACTTGTATATCTTATTGTTAAAAATTATATCCTCTCTTTGCTCTGCATTAAATTTAACAGGATAATAATTTGCATTTACATACTCAGCGATTTTCTCATCAGAGAAAGTTGTTTTGTCCATTTTTTTGCACCACCCACACCAATTGGTGTACACATCTACCAATATCTTCCTTTTCTCCTTTTGATTACGTTGAAGTGCATCCTCCCAGCTTAGCCATTTCACATGTGCCTGTGAAGACAGAGTCATCACCATGAAACAACTAAATATCATCATTACAAAAATCCTCATTCCACTTAATATTAAATATTATACTCAAAGAAACAGTAATGTAACAACAATGTCAAAGATTCGTATGAGCTGAATTGAACAATTAAAATATCTTTAACATTTATAGCTAGCTATAGCTGATCATTGAAATGATAAGTAATTTTATTATTATGTGAAATCTCTTCTCTTTCAGGTACTTTTGTAATAAAAGGAGCTCTCACGCCACTGCCCATGATAATTGGCGTATGAATAATCCTCGTCTCATTCCAAAGCGATTTATTGATGAAACTTTTCAGTGTTTTCGCTCCACCTTCAACCATTAATCTATAAATGCCTATCTCAAAAAGTGATTTTAGTAGATTTTCCAAGAAATTTTCATCTGAATTCATCTGAATTAGCCTTTTAAGGCTATTATCCGACACATAATGATTGTCTTTATTGGTTATAAATAGGCATTGTTCTTGATCTGTCCATAAAGTATGTGTTCTGGGAAGTGAAAGGTCTTTGTCCAATATTACTCTTAGGGGATTATTCCCAGGCACCAAACGAGTTGTTAAACTTGGATTATCAATTAATGCTGTGTTATAACCAATTAATATACCATCTACTTGAGATCTCCATAAATGCACTTTTGTATTTGCAATGGCATTGCTCAACTGAATGCGTCTGTCCTCATTTCCGATGTATGCGTCGCTTGATTGAGCAAATTTCAATACAATATATGGCCTTCCCGTTAATTGAGTTTTGAACGGCTGGATAAGCCTTGTCCCTTGAATAGGAAGTATGTTTTCAATAACTTCGATTCCAGAATTTTTTAAATGACGCAATGACTTACCTTGCATCTTAGGATTCGGATCAGAAACAGAAACAACTAATTTTTTAATACCCGATTTTATAATAAGGTCGCTACATGGAGGTGTTTTTGAATGAATCTGACAAGGCTCTAATGACACATATAAAGTTGAGTCTTTAATAAATTGTCTGTCGGAAACAGATACATTGTCAATAGCATTACGTTCTGCATGATTACCACCAAAACGCTCGTGATATCCCTCAGAAATAATATGATTATTATATACCAATAAAGCGCCAACATTTGGATTAGTCTTTACATTATTAGATGCTTGACGCGCAAGTTCAAAACATCTTTTCATATATTTATGGTGCACTGCCAAAAACTATTTTATAGGTGTTAATTTTTTAAGAACATCAATCAACTGATCAATTTCCAATTTACTATTTAGATGTGAAAAAGAAAATCGAATAGTTTTCCGTTCTGGTGGGTGACCTATAAAGTTTAAAACATGAGAATCATTCTCAACACCAGAGCTGCAAGCACTTCCAGATGAAGCACAGATGCCATTAATATCCAGATTCATCATTAACATATCAACTTTATCGGAAGGTGGAAATGAAACAGATAATATATTCGATAAATAATCTGTTGTCGATCCATTAATCGCTATGTCACTTAACTCGTCTTGCATGCGCTGAAGACAATAGTTTCTTAATTTAAGATTAATTTCATTTCTCGCATTCATGTTCTCTACTGCTGACTTAAATGCTGCCGCCATTCCTGAAATTCCATAAATATTCTCGGTTCCAGACCTTATCCCTCTTTCTTGATCTCCACCATGAAAAAGAGGTTTGATCATATTATTCAAATTGATGTAAACAAATCCTGACCCTTTAGGTCCGAAAAACTTATGAGCGGATCCGCTTAGGAAGGATATGTTAATTTCGCTTACATCAATAGCTTTTTTTCCAATTGTTTGTGCTGTATCGGTATGGAACAATACTTTGTAATCCTTACACAAATGGCTTAGTTTTTCAATATCATGAATGGTTCCAATCTCATTATTAGCATGCATTAATGAAACCATAATTTTCTTATCAGACTTTGAAAGATAATTTTCAAGTTCATTATAATCAATATGTCCTTGATGGTCTACCTTTAGAAAATGCACTTCGGCAAGATTATTTTTCTGAATGTATTCTAAAGTGTGCAAGATACAATGGTGCTCTATAGGCGAAGAAATTATTTTTTGAATACCGAGATCTCTAATAGAACATAATAAAGCCATATTATTAGATTCGGTGGCACCAGAAGTAAAGAAAATTTCTCCCGTCGATGCACATAGACCTTTAGCAATAATGCTTCGTGAATCTTCAACTATTATTTTGGCTTGTCTGCCAAAATGATGTATTGACGAAGGGTTCCCAAAATTATCGCTAATAATAGAAATCATTTGGGCTTTCACTTCTTCGATCAAAGGCGTTGTGGAAGCATTGTCAAAATATATTCTTTTCAATCTTTAAAGTCTTTATTAAACCAATTTCCAATAATTTCAGTTTCCATCACTCCACAATCTTTATGTACAAATTCATTAATTGAGTTATGATAAATGTAGTCTTGGGACCATTCCTTATGATTTTCACCAATTTGTCTTAAAGCGTCTCCTATAAATAAAACTTCCTCATCTGACATTATTGGATGAAGAGAAAGACGGATCCAGCCTGGCTTCATTGTTAAATCTCCAGAATTTATCTTATGGGTTATTGTTTTAGATAGTTCTTCAGAAACTTTAAGGAGGTAATGTCCATATGTTCCTGCACAAGAACAACCTCCTCTTGTTTGAATTCCAAACCTGTCATTTAACAATTTAACGACAAGATTAAAATGTATATCCTGAAAGTAAAATGATATAACAGATAACCGCTCCTTTACATTATTAGCTAAAATCTCTAGCTTCGGAATCGCAGAAAGCTTAGGCCAAATAAGATCTAGCATTTGCTTTTCTCTCGCCTTGATATTGTCAACACCGATTTGATCTTTCAACTGAATGGCAAATGCTACTCTCATTGTCTGAAGAAAAGCAGGCGTGCCTCCATCTTCTCTTGCTTCTATTTTATCATAATATTTATGCTCTCCCCAAGGATTTGTCCAATCTACAGTTCCTCCCCCGGGGTTGTCAGGGATTCGATTTTCGTAAAGAACTTTATTAAATAGAAGAATTCCAGCACTACCTGGTCCACCTAGAAATTTATGAGGAGAAAAGTAAATTGCATCCAGATTTGCATTTGGCCTATCACTTGGATGCATATCAATATCTATGTATGGTGCTGAACATGCAAAATCAACAAAACAATATCCTCCATATTGATGTACAAGTTCTGCCATCTCATAGTAAGGTGTAAAGACACCTGTAACATTGGAACATGAGGTAACAGCAGCAATGATTAACTTTCGATGTTTGTTTGCTTCTAGAATCCGCTCAAGACTTTCACAACTAACCATTCCTAAAGGACAAGGCTCGATTACTCGAACATCGGCAATTGTTTCCAACCAGCTTGTTTGGTTACTATGATGTTCCATATGTGTACATATAACCAATGGTTTGTCTTCAATCGTAATCTTATCTTTGAACTTTTCATGCAAACGTAGTCCTAATATACGTTGTAATTTATTTACAACACCTGTCATGCCTGAATTAGAGGAGATCAAAACATCATCGTCATTAGCATTGACATGCTTTTTAATAATTTCTCTAGATCTCATATAAGCTAATGTCATGCAACATCCTGAGCTTGTAGTTTCTGTGTGGGTATTAGCAACAAATGGTGCCACTTCATTAACAAACAAGTCTTCAATTGGTCTATACATTCTTCCACTAGCAACCCAATCAGCATATATCATGCGCTTTTGACCATAGGGCGTATTAAAGATAAGGTCTTCACCAATAACCTTATTCTTAAATGACTTAAAATATTCTTCAAGAGAATTTCCTTGCTTCTTTAAAGATTCCTCCAACATTACAAGCTATTAATTTGATGATTAAATTCTTCAATAATACTTTCAGCTTTCTCAGTGGTTAATGCTTCTGCAATTAACCTAATTACAGGTTCTGTATTTGATTTCCTAAGATGTACCCAGGAATTCTCAAAATCTATTCTAAGCCCATCTTCTTCATTGATCTTGAATTGAAGATAGTTATTCTTTATTTTATTCAATAGATTATCTATTTCTAGATCAGGATCTATTTCAAACTTTCTTTTAATGATTTTATAACTGGGATAAGTAGCCTTTAACTGAGACATTGTAGTTTTCCTTTCAGCCAAAAGGTTCAAAACTAATACAATACCCACAAGTGCATCTCTACCGTAGTGCAGATCAGGAATAATTACTCCACCGTTACCTTCTCCACCAATGGTGGCATTCACCGATTTCATTTTTTCAACCACATTAACTTCTCCTACCGCAGAAGCAAAATGTTCTTGCTTGTATTTATGGGCTATATCAGCTAAGGCTCGGCTAGAGGACATATTGGAAACTGTTGGGCCTGGTTTTTTAGACAATAAGAAGTCAGCAGCGGCAACTATGGTATATTCCTCACCAAACATAGTACCATCCTCGCACACAAAAACCAGACGATCAACATCTGGATCTACTGCGATTCCAAGGTCTGCGGATTGAAGCTTTACATTTTCTGAAAGTTGCCTTAAGTTTTCAGGAAGTGGCTCAGGGTCATGATTGAAGTCACCTGACATTTCAGCATTGATTAATACATATTCACAATTCAACAAATCTAAAAGTGGTGGTATAGATAAGGCGCCAGTAGAATTGATACAATCAACAACAATCTTAAAATGACAGTCTTTAATCTTAGCAATATCTAGAAATTGCAATTCAAGAATCTTTGAAATATGCTTCTGCAGTAATCCTTTATTTGAAGCGTATGAACCAAGGTTTTCAACATTAGAGAATATGTAAGATCTTTCTTCAGCAATTTTTAAAAGCCTTATGCCATCTGCTTCTGAAATAAATTCACCATTCTCATTCAAAAGCTTTAAGGCATTCCATTCTTTTGGGTTGTGACTAGCAGTAAAGATTATCCCACCTGCTGCATTCTCAAATAAAACAGCCATTTCTACAGTTGGTGTCGTAGATAATCCTAGGTCTATTACATCAAACCCCATGGATTGTAATGTAGCAATGGCCAAACTGCTTACAATTGAGCCAGATATTCTAGCATCTCGACCAACAACTACCTTTTTATTCAACTTTTTCTGATGCAACATGGCACCATAGGCTGCAGTCATTTCTACTACATCAACGGGTGTTAAAGCAGTACCTGCTTTCCCTCCAATGGTACCTCTGATACCAGATATCTTTTTTAATAAAGTCAATGGATATTTTTTTACAAAACTAAAATTCTATTGTCAATTAAAAATATTCGAATTTTACTCAATATTAGTGCTTTCCAGAAGCAAATTATCAAAGCGAATAATATTGTTTAACTTCTCAATGCATAATTTGGTGAAAACAATGATTTCAATTTACTTTGGCGTCACAAATTCTAATCCTTGGAAACATTATTAAATATTGATGAATCGCTCTTTAAAGCCATCAATATAGGTTTATCATCCGGATTCTTGGATAATACCTTAATCCCTTTAAGACACAAGTTGTTCTGGGTGCCTGTCTACTTATTTCTCCTTCTTTTTATCTATTCAAATTTCAATAAAAGCAAGTGGCTAATATTCATTTCATTAGGATTATCAGTTGGACTATCAGATTTTACATCTAGTAATCTAATTAAAAACAGCATTCAAAGAGAAAGACCATGCCATATTGAACATTTAAATGCGGTTGCTAGAATTCCATGCTCTAATGGCTTTAGCTTTACATCATCTCATGCAACGAACCACTTTGCTATATCAGCATTTTTATTTATGCTTTTTCCGTTTTGGGATTACCGGTGGTTGTTATTTTTTTGGGCTGGGATTATTGGCTTTGCACAAATATATGTTGGCGTACATTACCCTTCGGATATTCTGGCAGGAAGTATTTTGGGAAATATCATCGGGTGGATGAGTTTCCAATTTTATTGCTGGATGTATAATATGTATTATAATCAAAAAAATCTTGAGAATGTCATATAAGTTATTAGATGGTAAAGCTTTATCCACTGAAATAAAACTGGAAATAAAAGCAGAGGTTGATCAGCTACTTAGCAAGGGCTTCAGAGCTCCACATTTGTCTGCAATTCTTGTTGGTAACAATCCTGCAAGTGAAGCTTATATGAAGAATAAGGTAAGATCATGTGAACAAGTAGGATTTAGTTCAGACCTTATCCGAAGACCCGTTGAAGCAAGTGAAGAAGAAATTTTGGACTTAGTAAATCAACTCAATAACGATGATCACATCGATGGCTTTATCGTACAATTGCCTCTACCTGATCACATAGATGATAACAAGGTACTTTTAAAAATAGACCCTAAAAAAGACGTTGATGGATTTCACCCCTTCAATTTCGGAAGTATGGCTCAAGGTTTAGATGCTTTTTTACCAGCGACACCTTATGGGATAATGTTGATACTTGAGCGCTATAATATTGATACTTCTGGAAAGAAAGTTCTGGTACTAGGAAGAAGCAATATCGTTGGAACACCAATCAGCATTTTGTTAAGTAGAAAATCAAATCCTGGAAATTCTACTGTCACGCTTGCACATTCCAGGACATCAAACATTAAAGAAATTTGTAAGCAATCTGATATTGTGATTTCTGCATTGGGCAAACCATTTTTCATCACTGCAGATATGGTTAAACAGGGAGCAGTAGTCATTGATGTTGGTATTAACCGTATTGATGACCTATCAAAAAAATCTGGATCTAGATTAGTGGGAGACGTTGACTTTAATGGTGTAGCTCCGTTGTGTTCCTATATTACGCCAGTACCAGGGGGAGTTGGACCAATGACGGTTTGTAGTCTTATGCTCAACACTTTAAAAGCCTTTAAGAAATATCGAATGCCTTCCTAATGAATTGGAGCAGAATGGTTATTGATAATATTAATATCAGGGATAAAGAAATTTTATGTGCTTGGCTTCATTTTGCTGGTGTAGATTCCATAGTTGAAAATGTCCTAGATATTGAAGCTTATTTTCTGACAGCCAAGCAAACAGAAATCGTTCAAGTGCTTTTGGAGAAAGTTCCTGAACTACGCTATTCAATATTTGAAGTACCAAATCAAAATTGGAATGCATTATGGGAATCCAGCTTTTCTCCTATCCACATTGATGACATCTATATTCGTGCATCTTTTCATCCGAAGATTAAAGACCTAACAGAAATAGTAATAAGCCCTAAAATGGCATTTGGAACAGGTCATCATGAAACAACGAGTATGATGATTTCTTACTTACAGTCACAAAACTTGAGCGGCAAAAATATTCTCGATTATGGATGTGGCACAGGAATTCTTTGCATTATGTCCTTTTTAAAAGGCGCGAGCAAAGTAGTCGGTATCGACATTCAGTTGGAAGCGATTGAGAATACCTTGGAACATTTGGAGATAAATCTGATGAAGGATCGCAACTATACTATACTACAAGGCGATCTTGATGTTTTAACACTATTGAACTATGATGTAATTATCGCAAACATTAACAGAAATATATTAAGCTTAAATCATAATAAACTATATAATCTTCTAGATAAAAAAGGAACTCTGCTTATCTCTGGTATTATGCAAATGGACAGAGAATTAATTGTAAATCTATATGAGGAAACAGGATTTACACTAATCGAAGAAAGAACAAAAGGGGAGTGGTGCCTATTTATTTTTAATAAATAAATTCAATTGTTCAAGTGTTTGTGCTAATGGCAATCCAAGAATATTAGTGTAGGATCCATTAATCGATTCAACTTTACACATTCCTATCCAGTCTTGAATTCCATATGAACCCGCCTTGTCCATTGGGTTATTAGTGTCAAAATACCATTCGGCTTCTTTCTTGTCAATAGTTGAAAACTTTACGATGCTTTGGCAAGTGAAACTATTCTTGTAATTTACTGAACGCAAACAAACACCAGTAAAAACATTATGGACTTTATTGCTTAACTTCATTAACATTTCAATACAGTCCTCTTTAGATTCTGGCTTTCCGTACTCTTTGCCTTCTAACTCAACAATAGTATCTGCCGTAATTAGAATTTCATTTTTATCATTATCCAGTTTAAAGGCCAAAGACTTTTTAACCGCAAGAAATTCAGCAACTTTATTCACCGATAAATCTTTAGGATAGGATTCTTCAACATCATTTTTAACTACAGTAAAATTTAGACCTGCTAATTTTAAGAGCTCTTTCCTTCTTGGCGATCCTGAAGCTAACAGTATATCGTATTCTTCTAAATCCATTTATATAGTACTATGAACAACAAACCTGTAAACATATAAACTTTTGATAAAATTGAAATAGTCTGATAATCTTTTTGATCGCTGGCAGTATATAACTTTGCACACATTATTAAATTAGGGATTAAAAGGAGTACCATTCCAATCAGTTTATTCAATAAACTTGAATCAAGAATAGTGACAAGCCAGTATGTAACCAAACTTGCTATAAGCAAAAGTATCAGGAATAAAATTGACTTTATACCCTTTAATGAACAGTTAGTAGCTAATGTAATTATATTGAAATTACAATCATTTTCTTGATCCTCAACATCCTTAACGATTTCTCGAAACACATTGACTAATAATGCAAAAATGGCATAAAAGGAAAATATTGATAATAACTCCGTTTGTCCTGATGAATCCAACTCTCCTAATTCCCCAATTGCCTTATATTCAGCCAGCAATAAAATCAATACTACTCCAGAAGTAAACAAACCGATAACAATGTTACCAATTAAAACAGTTGATTTGAGCCATGATGAATAGAGGAACAAAACGATAAAGGCGAAAATATAGATGAAAATAAAGTTAAATTGCCCAATATAGTTAGCCAAATAATAAGACATAAAGAGTCCAATTATAAATAGTGCATAATATAAAATGAGGTAATGAACCCTTGACTTTAATTGACTTTTTTTAAGCGTATGAGAATCCAAGGCAAAATCAAAATAATCATTGATTAGATATCCT
This sequence comes from Saprospiraceae bacterium, assembly GCA_029262995.1. GTDB lineage: Bacteria > Bacteroidota > Bacteroidia > Chitinophagales > Saprospiraceae > RFSX01. The sequence continues at coordinate 87,290 of JAJCYH010000023.1, forward strand.
GCAGAACATATAATTATGGTTACAAGACTAAGAAGAAAAAAATGCCCATTTGCAAATTGCAATTTGATTGTTGTATAAGCAAATACTGGATAGAGTACAAAGAAATATAAAACGAGTTGAGATAATAATATCAATAAGAGGTTTAATGGTCTTAATGCAGAAAAGATGGGAGACATTACTTGTTATTGTCTCGCCATTCATAGACCCATTTGGCTTGGATCATTTCAAGATGACCTTCACTGCAATCCTCTCTTTTACCTTCAAAGTTAGGCAAGTCCAAAACCCATTCTATCAAATCGGTAAAACGGATACGATATATCTTGCTTTCACCAAATTCATCACCAAATTTGTCATATAGTCCTATAGCAATATCTTCATGGTCATTCCAGGCAATAGGTAAGTTGTCAATATCCTTAAAATTCATTTTCTATATTTAATGTTCGTGACCAATTATTAATTTTTGATCTGGTATTATCACTTCCAATTCCGCATCCTCTTTTAAGATAACACATTGGCAACCAAGTCTTGACTCAATTCTAGGATTAATGGCACGATCAATGAAATCTTCCTCCCTATCAGAGATTTCCTTTAGGAATTCCTCACCCTTTTCAACATAGACATGACATGTTGAACATGCACATACACAGCCACAGTTATGGTTTAGATGAATATCGTTATCTTCAGTAACTTCCTGAATAGTAAAACCTGCCGATACATCGTCAATTACTTTATCCTTTATATCTTTATCTTCAAACCTGAAGGTTATTTTAGCCATTATAGTTTTAATTCTTACAATTCAATAAAACAATACCATTTATCATCAGCTTTGGTTCAATCAGAATCGGTATTATTTTAAAATAACTGCTTTCAAATGAGCATGCAAAAATAGAAAGCTTATTGGATTTAAGTAATATTCCTTTAATTGCTCTGGTTATTATGATAAATTTCATTAAATTTCAAATTAAGATTCCAGTCGATTGCTGTTATAAAATTTCAAATGGACAAGACACCACTAGATCTCAATCCCACGAATTACAACTTTAAAGAGCTTAACATTTATTCTTCGACAGAATGGTTGGCAAATAATTCCAAACGCTACAGACAGGTTTTCTATTCTGAGGAAACAAGCTATATCTATGCTGAATTATCCTTTTATAATAAGAAATATGACGAAGCAAACTGGACGATAAATGTTAAGTTAAATTGCTTTGAATCATTAAAAAGGAAGAAAGTATGCTCATTAGAGTTCAATAAAAAGGTTAGCAAGAACGATAACGTCGCCTATATCAGAGAAGGCTGGGGCAATAAAAAGGAAGGTTCTTTCTGGAAAAAAGGGACTTATTACTGGGAAGCATGGATAGATGATATAAAAATTACCACCAAATACTTCTATGTTGAAGATTATAGCTCAGATCCAGAAAGTTTTGAAGAGGAAAGAATGTCACTTTTGTCCATGAAACTATATGAATCTTCCTTTGAAGATGAAGAATTAGACAAAAGAATATACCTCAAGACCTTTAGTGCTCAAGAAACCAGATACATCTACTCTGAACTAATATTTAAGAATAATGACAGGAAGCAAGATTTCAATGTTGAATTATTCCTTAAATTCTATAATCAGGCTCGTGAACTGAAGGGCGAAGTTTCTAAAATCATTAATCTTAAAAGCGGAGAAGAGACTCTAACCGTCAGTGCTGGTTGGGGCAGCAACATTAAAGGCTCTTGGAGAGTTGGCAAATATACAGCAGAACTCATAGTCTTAGATAAACTCTTGGCTACACTGCCATTTGAATTAGAATACGAAAATATTGAGGGTACTGAAAATCTCCAGTTGTTTAAAAGTTCTGGACCCATATTTATTGATCCAGATTTATCCATAGAACAGAGTAATGATACCGTATTGGAAAACTTCAGTAGTCTTATCGGTTTAGACTCAATAAAGAGACAAATAGATGAACATTCTAGATATATAAAATACCTGCAATTAAGAAAAAAAAGAGGTCTTAAAGAAGAAGACGAAATTAACATCCATTCAGTGTTTACAGGAAATCCGGGAACAGGTAAAACCACCGTCGCTAAAATGATGGGTGCTATATATAAAAACATGGGGCTTTTGAGCAAAGGACATGTTCATGAGGTAGACAGAAGTGATATTGTTGGAGAGTATATTGGTCAGACGGCTCCTAAAGTTAAAAAAGCCATTGCAAAAGCACAAGGAGGTGTTTTATTTATCGATGAAGCGTATGCATTAGCAAGAACAAACGATGACAGTAAGGATTTTGGTAGAGAGGCCATTGAAATTCTTGTAAAAGAAATGTCAAGTAAAAAAGGTGACTTAGCTATTATCGTTGCAGGTTACCCAAAAGAAATGGATCATTTCATCAATTCAAATCCTGGTCTTAAATCCAGATTTAAGCATTTCTTTGAATTTCCTGATTATTTGCCACAAGAGTTAATTGAAATTGCAAACTATGCTTCCAAGCAATACGGTGTTTATCTAACCAAAGCAGCCAAGCTCAAACTGAATGAATTGATTGTGGAAGCATTCCGTAGTAGGGGAACCAACTTCGGAAATGCAAGATTCGTATTTGACTTGGTAGAAAAGGCAAAAGTTAACTTAGGTCTACGCGTAATGAATCTTGAAGAACCCTTTAACCTGCCTGACCGTATGCTTAATCAAATTATTCTAGATGATGTAAATGAGATTAATTTACGCGATAAAAAAAGTAAACCATTTATACCTATAGATAAAATATTACTGGCAAATTCATTGGCTGAATTGGATCAATTGATCGGTATGGATAATATTAAAAAGGAGATTCATGAACTGGTGGATATTGTTAATTTTCATACAACCACAGGCAAAGATGTCTTGAATAACTTCTTCCTTCATACATTATTTATTGGCAATCCAGGAACAGGCAAAACTACAGTAGCCAGAATTCTGGCTAAAATATACAAGGCACTTGGCTTACTTGAAAGAGGGCATATCGTAGAAACAGATAGACAAGGACTGGTAGCTGGTTATCTAGGACAAACAGCTATTAAAACCAACGAAAGAATCAATGAGGCCTATGGTGGCGTTTTGTTTATTGACGAGGCTTATGCACTTAGTAATTTTAATGGAGCGCAAGGTGATTATGGCAATGAATCCATTCAAACGATATTGAAAAGGATGGAAGATGACCGAGGCGAATTTTTTGTGTTTGCAGCAGGTTATCCTGACAATATGGAAATATTCCTAAAGGCCAACCCTGGATTAAGGTCTAGATTTGATAAGGTATTAAACTTCAAAGACTATTCTGTGCAAGAACTTTTGAACATTGCTGAATCTATGGTAATGCAAAATGGTTATCGATTAAGTAAGAAAGCACTTGATGAATTGTTTGATGTAATTACAGATTTGCATTCAGGAAGAAATAAATATTTTGGAAATGCTCGAGAAGTAAGGAAAATTGTTCTTGATATTATCAAAAACCAAAACTTACGCTTAGCTCACAATACAAATCATCCAATAAGCGAATCAAAGCTATTAGAAGTAGAAGACCTCAGGCATCTATCAGCAAACAGTGATTCTGACCTTTTCAGAAAAGAAAGCATTGGTTTTAAAAATTCTTAAATATTAATCTTTAATCCTGCCCATATTTGTCTTTCAAATACCGGATGATTAAACCAGTATTGATATTCATTTCCTAAGACATTACTAGCTTTTGCATATAGAATAATGCTTTTGCTCAAATTAAGATCAACGCCCAAACTTAAATCCAGATAAGAATCCAACATTCTATCATCATCACTTAAGTGAGTATGTCTTCGAGCTGAAGCGTATGACAACTCCTGTGTAAATTTTATATTGCTGTTAAAGATGCGCTGGCTTCCAATGGCCACAAATCTTGATTTAGGTCTGTACAATAATGCTGTCTTATTATCGCCTAAAAAGATATTGTATTCATATTGTAGCAATAGATCAAAATTAGAATTTTTATATTTTATTGAAGGTGTTAAACGCCATTCAGACCTGTCAATAGAATTAACGATTGCTCTATTTGTATCTGCTCTGTCCAAATGTAGATCATCACCTTCATAATCATTATAAGACAAGTCTAAATTAACAATAAAATTCCTATACGGCATTTCAAACTGTATGGCATAGCTTCTAAGATAATTAACAGATAACTGAGTCAAATCTGTCCTATAATAAGGATTGATGCCTGATAAATAATGCATACTGTTCCTATCATAGCTACTTTTTGTATAAAAGCGAAGTTTAAAATCATGATACAAGTTTTTAATTACCAAATCAACAATCGGAAAAATAAAATTAGTTGTATCTGCTTTAATATACTCAACACCCACACGAGCGGAAAAAGACTCTTGGCTAAATCTTATTTGTGGACGAAATAAAAGGTCGTTAAAACTAATATCTGCTAAATCATTTACATCAAATTTAGTTCTATGATATTCAAAAGGTATTTCCAAACTTAAGTGATCCGAAATTCGCTTAATCCCATTTAATTCAACCTTCATCAACGTCTCGTTAGTAGAATCTGCACTTTGTTCAAGTTTATCAAAACTAAATCTTGATCTTAAAGAGATGCCTGCACTTTCAAAAGCCGTACTTGAAAGAGATAATGTACCTCCAATAGAGTTAAAAGCTTGTTCCGTTGCTATAAGACTATCTTGATTAATCAATAAAGGAGAGTAATGATCAAATCTACTGTAGTTAACTTCTGCTCCAGCCTTCGTGTGTTTACTAAGAAAATACGAAGCATAAAACTTTGCATTTGTTCTGTTGTATTTCTGATGGGGCAGAGTGTCATCACTTGCAGAAAAGTGATCGATCTTAAAGCCTGCATCTAGCCAATCTTCAATATAATAATGATATGCCGCACCTAAGCTTAAAGTCTTATAATTTCCATAAGAGCCATAAATTTGACCATCCTTAAGATCGGTGGAAGTTTGTTTTTCTTCTGTAAAACTCAGCGGTCTGATTATTTCTTTCGGCCTGTCAAAATCAAGGTCAACTTTTGTTTGTAAGTCATAATTGTAGTTAATTTTAACTTGCTCTTTTACGATACCGTTAATCGGAATTTTCTTGATAGAAGCTTGCTGTATAATTGCTTCATAGTTTTTTATAACTTCCACTTTTTCGGTGGCAATTGAAGTTGTATCCTGTGCCGAAACCAGAATGGAAGAAGCAAGGAAAACGATGGTTAATATATGTGTATAGATTTTCATTTCCTATTTGTTTTGCGATGTTGAATCAATTGGAATAAACTCAAGATCATTTTCGTCTGAAATTCTACTTTCAGTCTTAATAAGTTTTTCCAAGTCAGCTAATTTATTTTTTGCTTCACGCAAAATGTCTTCATTTTCCTTAAAATTTTCAATGACAGATTCATAGGCTGCAGTAGCATTTAGATAATCTTTCTTAAGAACGTAGATGTCAGCAATTAGCATAATGCTTTTAGAAACCCAAATGGCATAATTAGATCCTTCAGTAGCTGTTAAAAAAGCTTGTTTTTCTGCCTTTTGAAGATTGTTTTGATCAAAGTGAATCTTTGCCATATAGTATGAAGACTCCGCTGCTTGATTATTTTTAGACAGTCGACTTACGCGTTCAAATTGATTGTAGGCACTATCAAGTTCCTTCCTCTGGTAAAATACTTTTGCCATATAGAAATGCGCAGCAGATTTAGACTCGATCGATACAGAACTATGATTTGAAACCAACTCTCCATATTTTAAGACAGCATTCTTATTCTCAATAATAAAAGCAGAATACAATGCCGCTTCAAGATTTTCCAAGGAAGGATTGGTATTCTGCATATCAATCAGTTTGTCATACAATTCAAAGCTGGTCTTAAAATCTTGAGCATAGTTATATGATATTACAGCAGATTTCTTTAGTGCAGATTCATAATATTTACCATTTTCTTCTTTTAATACCTTTTTATAGTATTCTAGAGCCTTGGAATAAGATTTTAATACGAGATAGGATTCTGCTAAATAATAATTGGCGTCCAAAACATAAAAACCATGAGAATAGGACTTAAGGTATTCTTCAAATTTGGTAATCGCTTTTTCATACTCTGCATTTTTGTAAACATCACTGGCGATTGCAAATACAATAGAATCTTTCTCAATATCACCTATTTGCACACCTGTAAGAGACTCTTGATATTTGAAAAAATCATTGGCTTCATTTAAGTCATACAGATATATATCTTCAACAGCCTTTAGAGCTCTTCGCTTCTCATCCTTATCTTGGCAAATATCAATTCCTTGTTTGTATGAATTTAGTGCTGCATATAGATCTCCTTGATTGTAGCTGATCAGTCCTTGCCTCATATAACTGATAGCACTATATTCTGAGGCATTTCCAAATTCAATTATTATAGTATTGTAAACTTGATAAGCTTGGTTGTTCTTACCCAACTGAACGAGTGTTTCTGCAAGTTGAAATAAAGCATCATCCCTATAATTTGATTTAGGATAATGCTTTAGCAATTTCTCTAGACTGGTAAGCTTTTCTATGATTTGATTATTTACACCATAGATCATTGACTTTTGATACAATATATAATCAGACTCCTCAGCATTATTCCTAATTGCTAATTCATAATATTCCAAGGCAGATGCATAATTATTATTTACCAACTCCAAATCGGCGAGCCTGACCAAAACATCATCAAATAAGTTCTTTTGATCTTCCTCGATATTAAAGTTTTCCAGAGCATTCTCCAGCTGTCCAATAGCTTTCGAATAATTTTGATCTTCCATCTCAATATAAGAAAGGGCATAATGACTTTCAAAGCGGTGTTCATGATCATCATTTTCGAGATATGACTCATACCACTTCCTACTTGTGTTGATATCACCTTTGGCTTGAAAGGACTGAGCTAGCCTAAATTGAATTTCGGAGTTAGGAATGCTTTTACTATTTGTGTTTAGGGCTTTTTCAAATTGCCGAATAGCTATTTCTACATCTCCATCCTTAAGCTTTTGCAATCCATTCTCATAGGTTAATACTTTGTACGTATTATTAATTTCCTGTGATTTAAGTTCAATATTTTCAATCACATTGATTGAGTTTTCGGTATCGGTGGAATTGATTAGTAGTTGAGAAAGCAACTGCTGAGAAGCTGAATAATAAATTGAATTACTATTTATTCCAGACAATCCATTAATAGCTATACGTTCATCTCCAAGATCAGCAGAAACTTTATAGTATAGATAGTTAGATTCTTCCTTAATATCCAGAAAATAATCCAATTTGCCTGCTTGTTTAAAAGCAGATTGTGCATTTTTCTTTTCTCCTTTTTCAATACTTGTGGAAGCAAGTAAAAAGTTGCTCATTTGACCAATCGGCGATTCTTGGTAACTTAATTCTTTAAAGTACTCCTGTGCTTTTGAATATTGTCCTAATTTATAGTGTGCAATTCCTATTTGATAGGCATCATTTTCTGTTAGTTTATCTGCTGAAGCTGCATAATTTTCTAAATGTGGTAAAGCCTTATTATAATCTTCTAAAGCTACATAGGACATACCCAGGATACGTTCAAGAAGATATTTATTTGACCCAGCATTAGAGATTCTACTCTGAGCATATTTTATAGCCTCAATATAATCCTCATCTTTAAAATAAATTTGTGATAGATAGAAAGGAACTAAATTGTTGTACTTACGATGATTTTCTACCTTCTTAAAAGACACAAGTGCTTTGTCACGATCCCCAAGATAAAATGCACAAATGCCTGCATAATAACTAGCATGGGGGGATAAGATATTATTGGTATTTTCTACACTCTGAAAAAGACCGAAAGCAGTCTGAAAGTCTTTTTCAACAAGATAACAGTATGCTAGTTTGAATTGCATTTCAGCTCTACGTTCAAGACTTAGGTCAAAAGTTTCAATTTCTTTCCAATAAGACTTTGATGTACTATAATCACGTTTGTCAAAATATTTGCTTGCTATAGCAAAATAAACTTCCGAATCTTGAGAATCATCAACACTTCTAGCAATCGTTTCTAATAATAAATCAATGGATCTGGTTTCATCTAATACAAAAGAATTTTGAGCTTGAAGATTAATGACATCATCTTCAAATGGCAGTGCTTCCGATTGATTAAGTGAAATACCATAAAGTTCAATTTCATTGTAATCCTTAGGTCCAGGAAAATGATAATTATTGTTTATTATATATTGACTTTCTTGACCACAGAGTGGGACAAGAACGATCAGCATGTAAATTGCTGGTAATAGAACAAATTTCGATATACTCATAAGCTAATTTAATAATGCGTAAGTCCTTGTAAATATTACACTTAAACTAAGTATAACGCAATGATATTAAATAAATTTTACATATGAGAATAAAAGAAACCTATATTCTTATGAATATCCTATAGCTTCTTTTTAAGTTTATAATTCAAAATCCAATATTGTTTTTTCGATAATATTACAACACTCATGAAGTTGTTCCAAATTTATGACTAATGGTGGCGCAAACCTAATGATATTGCCATGCGTGGGTTTTGCTAAAAGTCCATTTTCCTTTAAAGCAATACAAATATTCCATGCCGTTTTACTGTTTTCAACGTCATTGATTACAATAGCATTTAACAAACCTTTACCTCTTACCAAAGAAATCAAGTCTGACTTATCAACAAGGTTTTGCATTTTCTGGCGGAATATTATACCCATTTTCTCAGCATTTTCGGAAAGGTTTTCATCTTCTACCACTTCAAGTGCTGCAATAGCAACAGCACATGCTAAAGGATTACCTCCAAAAGTACTACCGTGTTCACCAGGCTTAATACAAAGCATGATTTCGTCGTTCGCAAGCACTGCCGAAACAGGGAATACTCCTCCTGACATTGCTTTGCCAAGTATCAGAATATCAGGCTTAACTTCAGGAGTATTCATACATCTTGAACCGCAATCGCAATCCCCACAAGTTGCCAACAGTCTTCCCGTTCTGGCGATACCTGTTTGCACTTCATCAGCAATAAAAAGACAGTTGTACTTTTCACAAAGTGCTTTAGCCCCTTTTAAGTATCCCTCATCTGGTACTATAACACCGGCTTCACCTTGTATAGGTTCAACAATAAAACCTGCAATATTTTCATCATTCAATGCTTTTTCAAGAGCTTCAAGATTATTGTAATCAACAACCTCAAACCCTGGCATATACGGTCCATAACCGACTCGACTATCTGGATCTACAGAGGCAGAAATAACAGCTAGTGTTCTTCCATGAAAATTTCCTGAAGCAAATACAATTTTAGCTTTATTGGTTTCAATCCCTTTTATGACATATGCCCATTTGCGACAAAGCTTTAACGCAGTTTCAACCGCCTCAACGCCTGTATTCATTGGAAGCACTTTGTCATAATGAAAATATTCAGTAATAAATTTTTCATAAGGACCCAACATATCATTATAGAAGGCTCTAGATGTTAGTGTCAATTTCTCTGATTGCTCTTTAAGGGCATTTATGATATGTGGATGACAATGCCCTTGATTCACTGCAGAATAGGCACTCAAAAAATCATAATACATCTTTCCTTCAACGTCCCAAACAAAAACGCCTTCTCCTCTTGACAGTACCACAGGTAAAGGATGATAGTTATGTGCTCCATACTTATCTTCCAAATTCATTAATTCTGTTGAATTTAACATAGTATCTACTGTCATGATCTTAATTTCTAAGGTTTAAAATTTTATTATGGACCTCATTAACTTGTTTGATTAAACTAATGCTGCCATCGTTCAAAATTATAAAATCTGCTCGTTTTGATTTGATTCTGTCAGAAATTTGATTCGTTATTCTTTCTTTAATACTTTTCTCATCAAGGGCATCTCTTTTTTTAACTCTTTCAATTCTAAGCTTTTCATCAGCTATGATCAAAATTACTGCATCGAAGTAAGATTCCAAGCCAGCTTCATAGACAATTGCAGATTCTTCTAACACATAAGGAGCATCTTGATTGCTTGCCCATAATTCAAAGTGATTCCTAACTGCAGGATGAATCAAGGCATTCATTTTCTTCAATAAGCTCTTCTTGTTAAAGATTTTATGCGCAATATAGTCTCTATTGGGTCTGCCATTCTTATAATAACTTTCATCACCCAACAAGTTTTTAATTCCCTTTTTTAACTGCTTGTCAACTAACATTAATCTTTTAGCATTGGAGTCCGCTGAATAAACTGGAATCCCAATGCATTTAAATAGTTCAGATACAAAAGTCTTACCCGACCCAATCCCTCCAGTAATAGCTATTTTTTTCAATAATTTCTTCTTTAATAAGCTGAGGAGAAAGATAAAGCTTAAAGCTGTTAATCATAAACTTAAACTCGACAATCCACTGAATTATGTATAACTTTGTAAAAAATTTAGGAATGAATGTAATAATGCCAGAAGGTCACGAAATTATTTCGACAAAAGATGAATCAGTACCTTTATTTAAGTCCAAATTATTAGATATATTCTCTAGAGTCTATTGGTTTGTTCCACTTATCTTTTTTGTTCCCGTAGTAGCTTATTTTACATACTCCAGTATTGTAAATTTCGGATTTTCAATATCATCGACTATAGGCTATTTTATTGGTGGCTTAGCTATATGGACTGTTGTTGAGTACTTATTCCATAGGTTTATCTTTCATTATGAGCCAAGCAGTAAATTGGGTAAGAAATTGCATTTTATGATGCATGGCGTCCATCATGCTTATCCAAATGACTCATTAAGACTGGTTATGCCTCCTGCCTTAAGTTTTCCACTATCAACTGGCTTTTTTATCTTCTTTTATTTTGCTTTTGGGCAGTATCATGCCCCATTGTTTGCTGGCTTTATTTTTGGTTATTTATGCTATGATATGCTACATTATGCAACACATCATGCTCATTTCATTAAAACAGAGTGGTTTACTAAGCTTAAACAACACCATATGCGTCACCATTTTCAAGATCCTGACAATGGCTATGGCGTTAGTTCTGCAATCTGGGATAAAATTTTTCGCACTGAATTTAAAAAATAATTGAAAGCAACCGCTGAATTAAGTTTATATCCACTTACTGAAGACTTCGAAAACAATGTCTTCCTATTTATTGACAAACTAAAGGAAAACAAGGCATTAGAAGTCTATACACATAGCATGAGCACTTTTATTAAAGGTGAACATGATTTGATATTAAATGCTATATCAGTCGCATTGGACGCTGTAAATCAAAAAGCAGAAACAATCTCACTAGTCATTAAACTTATCAACAGAGACCTTCCTGTAGAAAAAGGCTTCTTAAACTTATAGCTTATTACCAGAAAGTGCTTTAGCTATATTATGATCCATTGCTCTTTCTGCAAGGGGTCTTGAAAATTCATTTAATTTTTGGATGGCTGTGTTTATGTTATCCTTATCTTTCAGATCTACTGCTGTTACTAAATCAGATTTTAAATTTATTAGCATTGCACTTTCTTCAGCATTTAATATTTCCTTATTCTGAGTAATAAATTTATCTGTCGATAGAATAATAGAGTTTGCTTCATTGGTTGCTTCCAACAGTGACTTTACCGCCATATCACTTTCAGCATTTTTTATCGACTCCAATAACATTTTACCCATTTCTTTTTCAGAAATTCCATACTGAGATTTAATTCTAATTTCTGTTGACTTCCCAGATCTAAGTTCTTTTGCTCGGACACTTAATATTCCATCTGCATCGATTACAAATTGTACTTCTATTTTTGGCATTCCAGCAGCCATCGGTGGTATATCTGATAAAACAAACTCACCCAATTTTCTATTGTATTCCACTAATTCTCTTTCTCCTTGATAAACAGAAATCTTTAAATTCTTCTGTCCATCTACAGAGGTCGTATATTGACGTCCAGCGCCCATTGGTACTTTAGAATTTCTTGGTATAATCACATCCATCAATCCACCGACTGTCTCTATGCCAAGAGATAAGGGCGTTACATCAATCAAAAGATATTCAGTTGTATTACCTGCAAGAATATCTGCTTGGATAGAAGCACCTAGTGCAACTACTTCATCAGGATCAATGTCATTCATGATTGGCCCATCAAACAAGTGCTCAAGTTCACTTTTGACCATTGGAACGCGTGTTGAACCACCAACAAGTAATACTTTGTCAATTTGACTGCTTAACAAATTCGCATCTTTTAATGCCTCTTCAACTAAGCTTATTGTTTGCTGAATAAAAGGACGGATCAAATCATTAAACTCTAATCTGCTTATCGCAAAACTACCATCCTCAGAAATGTATTCTTCCTGAACAGAAAGAATTTTCTTGGCATCTTCTGCACGTAATCGAAGCATCTGTTTCATCGATTGACTAAACACCTCACCATTTAAATCATATTTTTTTATCCAAAAGTCTCTGATCGCTTTATCAAAATCATCTCCTCCCAAAAAAGTATCCCCTTTGGTGGCAAGCACATCAAATATTCCACCTTCAATTCTCAATATTGAAACATCGAAAGTTCCTCCACCCAAGTCATAGACGGCTACGTTCTCTGGCTTTTCTTGTTTTTTACCAAACCCATATGCCAACGCCGCTGCAGTTGGTTCGTTTACAATCCTCAACACATCTAATCCAGCCAATTTGCCCGCGTCTCTAGTAGCTTGTCTTTGCGCATCATTGAAATATGCAGGAACAGTTATTACCGCTTTTGAAATGGATTTTCCCACATGATTTTCAATACGATTTTTTAGATATTTTAAAATCTCTGCCGACAGGCTAATTGGAGAATAAAACTTGTCGCCAATTTGAACCTTCACCAGCTGATCCTCTTCATCAATGATCTTATAAGCCAGCTGATCAGAATATGCGGATAGATCTTCATAGGATTTTCCAAGTAGCCTTTTCACACTATATATTGTTCGATTAGCTTCGCTAACAAGATGGTCCTTTGCTACATTACCGACGATAATTTCATCCTTATCTCCAAAATATACAATTGAAGGTACAAGGCTATGTTTTCCAGTTTCGTCACGAACAATTATTGGCTTGCCATCATTAAGGTAGGCGACAAGACTATTGGTAGTCCCTAAATCAATGCCGACGATAATTTCATTAGCTTCTAGCTCTCCTGACTTAATGTTAATTGATATCTTCGCCATAGATTTTTTATATTTTGCAATCTCTTTCTTTGATAAAGAAATAGTCCAATAAATGTTCAAAAATAAGACGCTTATATTATTTCTAGTACTTGGAGGCTTCTTTGTTACAAATGCCTTAGTAGCTCAAATGATAGGCACTAAAATATTCTCTTTAGAAGCGACTCTTGGTTTTAATGAATTAAACTGGACACTCTTTGGCGTTGAGGGATTAGGCTTTAATCTTACTGCAGGCGTCTTGCTATGGCCCGTTGTTTTCGTCATGACAGACATTATCAATGAATATTATGGACAGAAGGGCGTTCGCTATCTAAGCTACATGACCGTATTCTTAATATTGTATGCGATGTTAATGATTTCTCTGGCCATCATACTCGTTCCAAATGAATGGTGGGCCTTTCAGAGTGGCCAACATGATAATACTGAGATGTCTCTAAGCAATATGAATTTGGCTTTTAAAAGAATTTTTGGACAAGGCCTATGGATAATTGTAGGATCATTAATAGCATTCATGGTATCACAATTACTTGATGTATTGATCTTCCATAAAATTAGAGAATGGACTGGCGAAAAGAAAGTATGGCTAAGAGCTACGGGATCAACCGTAGTCTCCCAATTTATCGATTCCTATTTAGTATTAATTATTGCTTTTTATGTTGGTTCCGATTGGGAATTGGTTCGAGTTCTTGCTATTGGAAGTGTTAATTATATCTACAAGTTTATTATGGCATTGGCCCTTACGCCAGTAATCTATCTTGCACACTATCTTATTGACAATTACCTCGGAGAGAAGTTGGCAGATCAATTAAAAGAAGAAGCCGCCATTTAATATTATTAAAATTTATGAAAAGAAATTTTACAGATACTGTAATGATGATCAGACCCAAAAATTTTGGGTTTAACCCAGACACAGCCATAAATAATCATTTTCAAAAGCCAAGTCTAGAATTATCACAAGAAGATATCCAAGAACTGGCTATTAAAGAATTCAATAATATGGCCGAAACCCTTAGGATAAATGATATAGAGGTACTCATTGTAGAAGATACTGAGTATCCTCCTAAATACGATGCTGTATTCTCTAACAACTGGTTGAGTACTCATTCCGAAGGCAGTCTTACAACATATCCCTTATTTTCACCAAACCGAAGACTAGAAAGGCGTGTTGATATTCTTGATCTTTTAACAGAAAAATATGGTTTTGACAAGCGGTATGGATTTGAATATCTGGAAGAGAATAATCAATTTCTTGAAAGTACTGGTAGCATGGTTTTGGACCGCATTAATAAGGTAGCCTTTTCTTGTCTTGGGCCTCGAACTAATATTCAGGTTATGGATAAATTTGCAGTGTTAATGGGTTATATGAAGATAATATTCTACGCTTTCGATTCTAACAATAGAGCAATATATCACACAAATGTAATGATGGCATTAGGTGATGGTTTCGCCATATTATGTCTTGAAAGTGTTCCTAATGATACCGAACGGAGTAATATAAAAAGCACATTGAATAAAAATGGCTTTGAGATTATAGAAATTGATATGATTCAGATGGAACATTTTGCAGGAAACATGCTTCAATTGACCGATAAATCTGGCAAAAATGTTACGATATTGTCCGAAACAGCTTTAAAAAGTCTAAATGGTTACCAACTCGATGCCATAGGACAATACAGCAAACTTTTACCTATAAACATACCTGTAATAGAAGGAATTGGAGGAGGAAGTGTACGATGTATGCTTACAGAAATATTCAAACCGATGTAAGTTCTGCATACTTATTCACATTCTGTACGCAAATTGTTTAAATTAAATTAATATATATCCATTAATAATATATATATAAAACTTACATTTGTTTCGGAATTTTAATATTTGCTTAACAACCTAATTGAAATAGCAGTGATGCTACTCAATTACAAAATCAACCTTATTATGAAAAATCTAGTACTAATCTTTGCTGTACTATTCACCGCTAACCTAATGGCCCAGAGTTCGGTTTCAGGAAAGCTGGTAGATAGTTCAAATGGAGATGCGTTAATCGGTGCCTCTATATCTGTTAAAGGAACAGCAAAAGGAGCTCTATCTGATATAGATGGGAACTTCAAACTCGAAGGCCTTGCTGAAGGTTCTTACAAATTAATGGCCTCTTATGTTGGATATGAGGACAAAGAAATTAGAGTAACCACAACTGCAGGAAATGTAGATTTAGGTGAAATTTCAATGAATGTCGGTGGAATTAATCTTGAATCTGTTGTTATAACAGGTACAATGGATATTGTAAAAGACAGAAGGACTCCTGTCGCAGTATCGACTATTGGCGTAAGAGAAATTCAAGCACATTCTGGTAATGTGGAATTTCCAGAATTAATGAAAAACACACCATCAATTTATGTAGCTAATCAATCAGGTGGATATGGTGATTCTCAAGTATTTACGAGAGGATTTGATCAAACTAACACTGCATTTTTATTGAATGGCCAACCTATCAACGGTATGGAAGATGGTAAGATGTATTGGTCTAACTGGTCTGGAATGACTGATGTGGCTACCGCTGTACAAATACAAAGAGGATTAGGTTCTTCTAAATTGGCCATTTCTTCAGTTGGAGGTACGGTTAACGTAATTATGAGACCTACTGCTCAAAAGCAAGGCGGTTACGTTAGTTTCCTTAGAGGAAATGACAACTACAACAAAGCAACAGTAATGTACAATACAGGAATGGGAGATAGCAATTTCGGCCTTTCTGTTTTGATGACTCACTGGCAAGGTGATGGTTGGGCCAAAGGAACCAAAGGTCAAGGTCAGAGTTATTTTATTTCTGCTGGTTGGAAACCAAATGACAATCACGAAATAAATTTTTTAGTCACAGGAGCACCACAATGGCATGATCAAAACTTCTCAAAGAGAATTAGTGATCATTTCCAAAGTGGAGAATTTGATATCAAGTTTAACAATAACTATGGTACACTTAATGGTGAATATTTCACAGAAAGAAGAAATTACTACCACAAACCTGTTGCTAACATCAACTGGGATTTCACCATTAATGAATCAACTAAATTATCAACTGTTCTTTACGCTTCTTGGGGTAGAGGTGGTGGAACCGGAGGTTTGGGAAGCTTCAGCAACAGACCAAGAACAGAAGAAGGTTTAATCGACTTTGATGCTGCTGTTGCAAATAATATAGCAAACGAAACAGGTCCAGGTAGAAATGTTTATGTAAGAAGAGCATCTGTTAACAATCACCAATGGTTTGGAATCGTTTCTAACTTAGAAAAAAGTCTTTCTGACAACGTTACAGTAAGCTTTGGTTTTGACGGAAGAAGATATACTGGATCTCACTTTAGACAAATTACAGATCTATTAGGTGCATCAGGTTACGCACAAAGCGGACGTGACAGATTCCCTAGCGGTTATCTTGTAACAAATACATTTGACCCTAACCCATGGAAGGCAGTAAACGATTTCGCTGGCGAAGCTCCTGCTGGTGAAAGAGTTGCATATAACAATGATGAGACGATTACTTATAGTGGTGTATTTGGTCAATTAGAGTATTCTAATGATAATATCTCAACTTATTTCCAAGGTTCTGTTTCTAACCAAGGTAGTGTAAGATATGAACTTTTCAATGAGACTGAAGCGAACAAAGAGTCTGAAAAAATTAATGAACTAGGATATAACATTAAAGCAGGTTTATCTTACTTGATTGATAATAACCATAGTGTATTTTTCAATACAGGTTACTATCAAAGACAACCATTCTTTGATAACCAATTCTTGAATTTCAGCAATACAATTAACCCAGTGACAGTGCCAGAGGACATTTTAGGTCTTGAGCTAGGTTATAAATACCAAGGAAGAAACTTTGTTGCAAACCTTAACCTCTATAGAACATCTTGGAAAGGTCGTGTAACGACTTCTTCAATTGAGCCAGGTGAAGAAGTAACAATTAATGGAGTTCCAACAATTTTAGCTGCTGGAGGTTTCATCAATAACGCTGGATTGAATCAATTACATTCTGGAGTCGAATTAGATTTTGCTTATAAAGTAAACAGTGACTTTTCAATCAAAGGTTATACTTCAATCGGAGATTGGGTGTATGAAGGCATAGTTACAAGGGATGTTTATGAAGATAATGTTGAAAGAACTTTATTGGATTCTTCTCCTGACATAGACATTGATGGTGTAAAAGTAGGAGGTGCAGCACAAACCTCATTCGGATTAGGTGTAGATTATACACTTATAGATAACCTTAGATTAGATATTAACTACAACTACTATGCAAATCTTTACTCTAACTTAGGAGCTAATACAGAGGAGTTAAAGTTACCTTCCTTTGGATTGCTTGATCTAGGATTGAATTATGTTTTCAATCTTTCAAATGGTCAATTACTAACATTAAGAGCTAATGTTTATAACATACTTGGAGAAGAATATATTTCTTCAGCTTCTACATCAGATGAAGCAAGTGCTACTGCAGACGAAAACTGGAATGGTATTAACAAATCCAACAGAGTTCAGTTTGGTAAAACAAGAACTTGGAATTTATCTGCTAGATACTCGTTCTAATTAATCGATATTTCTAAAAATAATAAATTGAAGCCTTGATAATTTATCGGGGCTTCTTTTTTTTGTACCATTTTCTTATTTTTAAAGAAAAACAACATGAAAAAATATCTACACTATCCCTTACTATTTTTAGCATTGATTTTCTCTACTTCAATTATTGGACAAGATGTCATTACAATTACTGAAGCTCGTGAAATAGATGCAGAAGGATCTCTAACCAGACTGGGAGCAAATGTTGAGTTAACAGGAATCGCTATTGGACCTAACTTTAGGTCTGGAGGACAAACATGGGTTCTATACGACACAAGTGCTAACCTTGGAATTACTGTATTCGCCTTCAATAATGATGTTGGCTATTCTGTTACCGATGGAGATGAATTAAAAGTAATCGGTGAATTAGACGAATTTAACGGACTAGCGGAAATCATTCCTGAATCTATTGAAATTTTAAGTACTGGAAATCCAATACCAGAGCCTTTAACAGTTACAGAAATGGGTGAAATGACCGAAGCAAATCTGTTCAAAATAGAAAATGTTAGTCTTGTTGATGAATCACAATGGGGAGCTGCCAATTTCAATGTTGATATTACCAATGGTATCACTGTGTTCCAGATGAGAATCGATGGTGATACAGATATCGCAGGAATGCCTGCACCTAAAGGCGTATTTTCCGTCGTTGGTATTGGCGGTCAATTTGACAACAGCGCACCTTATACTTCAGGCTACCAAATTTTTCCGCGTTCAGTTATGGATATAGATCCCTATGATACGGGTGGCAATACAGGAATTGACTACGAAGCTATAACATTGGAGCAAGCAAGAGAAGTAGATGAAAATGGAAATGCTGTCAGATTAGATGACAATGTAGAAGTATCTGGAATTACACATGGCATAAATTTTAGACCTTCTGGCCTTCAATTTACCATTATAAATGAAAACAATGTTGGCCTTGCCATTTTTAGCACATCGAATGCCTTTAACTATAATTTTGCGGCAGGAGACGAACTTATCATAAAAGGAAAAATAGGTCAATTCAACGGATTGACCCAAATTAATCCTGATAGTTTGTTCGTTATATCTCAAGGCAATACTCTTGTTATTCCTAAGCAAATTGAAATGATGGAAGAATCTAATGAAGGTTCTCTTGTAATGATGCAAATGACAGGATGGGTTGATGAATCTGATTGGTCCGCAGGTGGAAGTGGTTTTAATATCGACTTTCTTAATGTAAATGGGGTAGAACAGACTATTAGAATTGATGCTGATACCGAACTATTCAATGCTTCTATCCCTGATGGTTTTTCATTTGTTACAGGAATCGTTGGCCAGTTCGATAGTTCAGAACCTCGAGATGAAGGCTATCAATTATTCCCAGTTAGAGTTGAAGATTTTGATCCTTACTTAGGCGTAAATCAACTATTAAAACCATATTTTACCATTTACCCTAATCCAGTAAGTGACATTATTAACATCGACACTGAACTTAAAATTAACTCAGTGCAAATATTCAACGTAAATGGACAACTGTTGAAGGTGGAAAAATCGAACGATACAATTAATCTTCAAGATTTACATCAAGGGATTTATTATATCCAGATCAATTCAGAAGAGGGCCTTTACGTAGAAAAAATACTGAAACAATAAGATTTATTACTCCAGGAAAACAGACTTCTGGGTTTTCTTTAACAAGTCAACCCGGATGTTTTCTTTGAGTGTTGTAGCCAATGATAATCCTACATAATCAACTTTTATTGGAAAACTCTTGTGCTTTCTATCAATAAGAACCGCAGCTTCTACTTTTTTTGGTAAAATCTCCATCAAAGGTTTAGTAGCATAAAATATAGTTCTACCAGTATTTGCAACATCGTCTACAACAATTACTGATGCATTGGTTAACCTTTTCAAAGGAATATCTATGCTTACCTCATCTTTTACAGGGTTGGCAGCATTAAGCATAATATTTCCTAATTCAGCAGACTGTGAAGTGAGCTTGGTATACGTTGTCAGCAGGTATTTGGCAAACCTAAGTCCGTTTTTATTTATGCCTAAAAAGAAGATATTATCTTCTTCAAGATTGTTTTCCAATATTTGATACGCTAATCGCTCAAGTTTTTGATCCAGTTGTTTGTTATCCAGTATTTTCATTTCTTACTATAGAATGATAAATATAAGAATTGAACAGTAGATTCGCTTCATATTCATTAAATTTACCCAGTACAAAATGAATTCATGGCCATTCAACAAATTGCATTTATATTACTGTTTGCCCTGGTTTCCTACCTTGCTTACAAGTCTTATTCTAAAATATACAAGACAATCATGCTTGGTAAGACCATTGATCTTAAAGCCGATAGGCCGCAAAGATTAAAGAATGTTTTATTGGTTGCCTTTGGGCAAAAGAAAATGTTTAAAAGACTTATTCCAGCATTTCTTCACCTTAGCATCTATATCGCATTTCTATTTACTCAAGTGGAATTGATTGAAATCATTATTGATGGGATAACTGGAACACACAGAATATTTGCTGATAAAATTGGTCTGCTTTATCCTCTGATCATCAATACAATTGAGTTCCTATCCCTTTTCGCTTTTGTTTCAACAATTATCTTTCTGTGGAGAAGAAATCTTTTAAAGATACCAAGATTTCAAAGTTCCGAAATGAACGGCTGGCCAAAACTTGATGCCAATTATATTCTACTAGGTGAATTAATTCTGATTATAGGAATTTTTTCGTTTAATAGTGCTGATACATTGTTGCAATCCTTAGATTCTAGTCATTACCCCGATACCGGCACTCTTTTAATCAGTGGCTGGATTGGTGAGCAATTCCTTAGTGGCATGTCAGTATCATCACTCTATATACTTGAACGTTTTGGATGGTGGCTTCACTTATGTGTTGTGTTTGGGTTCTTATTATATCTTCCGATATCTAAACATTTACACATCATGCTTGCATTTCCAAATGTCTATTTCGCAAGACTTAAACCAAGTGGAGAAATCGATAACATGCCAGTAATTACAAATGAAGTCAAATCTATGATGGGTCTTGAAACAAATACTGAATCTGACGATAATGGTGAAATACCTGAATTTGGAGCCAATGACATCGGTGATTTATATTGGAAAAACATCCTTGATGCATTCAGTTGCACCGAGTGTGGGAGATGTACTTCCGTCTGCCCAGCAAACATGACCGGTAAGAAATTATCTCCTCGTAAAATCATGATGGATATAAGGGACAGAGCAACTGAGGTACAGGAAGGTATTATCAAAAACGGAACTGATCATGATGACGGCAAAAGTTTGTTCGACTATATTTCCGAAGAAGAAATATTTGCCTGCACAAGTTGCAATGCTTGCGTTGAAGCTTGTCCGATTATGATTAACCCTTTAGAGCCTATAATTGAATTAAGAAGGTACAAATTATTGACTGAATCCAAAGGTCCATCGGAATGGATGCCAATGTTTAACGCCTTAGAAAACAATGGCGCAGTGTGGCAAATGCCAGGACAACGTTTTGATTGGGCAAAGGAATTATCTGATAACTAGAAAACAGAATTGTGAAAATATATACTATCGAAGAATTCAAATCATCACAAGGCAAAGATCCAGAAATTGTATTTTGGGTGGGTTGTGCCGGAAGCTTTGATTCGCGAGCTCAAAAGATCACTTTGGCTTTAGCAAAGATTCTTCATCATGCGAAAATTGGATTTGCTGTTCTAGGTAACGACGAAACATGCACAGGCGATCCAGCTCGGCGCTCAGGAAACGAATTTGTTTTCCAATTGTTAGCCCTTCAAAACATTGAAACATTCAAAATGCATAACATAAAGAAAATGGTTACTGCATGCCCTCATTGCTTCAATACCTTGAAAAACGAATATCCTGCCCTTGGTGGCAATTATGACATTGTGCATCACACTCAATTGATTCAAAGCCTAATTCAAGAAAAACGAATAAGCATAGAAGGAGGTGCTTTTAATGGTAAAAAGATTGCTTATCATGACTCTTGTTATCTAGGAAGAATGAATGGTGTATATGAAGCCCCTCGAAATATTCTTAATCAATTGGACGCTGAAATTTCTGAACCTAGAAGGAATCGCAATAATGGCCTTTGCTGCGGTGCGGGCGGCGCTCAAATGTTTAAAGAGGAAGAACCTGGAGATAAAAAGGTAAATGTCGAAAGGGTAGAAGAGCTTCTAGAATCCTCCCCTGATATCATTGCCGTTAATTGCCCATTTTGCACTTTAATGATGGATGATGGTTTAAAGAACAAAGAGCAAGATGAAAATGTTAAAGTCTATGATATATCTGAATTGATCATACAAGCAAACAATTGGTAATATGCGTAGAGACCTTATAGCCCTTCCTGATCATTCTAAAGTATGGATATATCAATCCACAATTAGAATTTCTGATCATTTGTTAGCTGACATTCAAAACGAAGTCATCGGGTTTACTAAAGAATGGACCTCTCACGGTAGAGCTGTTGAATCTTATGGACATATCTTTCATCACCGCTTTTTAGTGTTTGTTGCTGATGAGACAAACCATGTCAGTGGCTGTTCTATCGACTCAAGCGTACGTTTTATCCAAAACCTGGGTACTAAATACAATCTAGACTTTTTTGATAGGCTTAACTTCCTTTACTTTAATAATGAAAATATAGAAAGCATTCATCATTCAGATTTTGCGAAAGCAATAGAAACAGAAGTTATCAATGAAGATTATTTGATCTTTAACAATTTGGTTAAAACCAAAAAAGAGTTTATTCAGCATTGGATTGTGCCGATCAAATTCAGTTGGCATAAAAAATACTTACCCGTTACAGCTTCTTAGAGTCTGATGCATAAATCATCATATAAAAACTATGTTCAAAAAAATAAAAGACATATTGGGTATTGAGGGTGTCAAATTGGAGATCATCCTAGAAGAAAGGTATGAGCTTAAATCTAAAGTCGTATCTGGGAAAATAATTCTATCTTCTCAGTCAGAACAATTTGTCGAAAGACTACAAATCTGCCTCTATGAAAAATACAAACGAGGTAGAGGTGAAGAAACTCTTATCAATGAATACCTATTGGGCTCTCTAGATCTTCAATTAGATCTTGATTTAGTAAGTGGACAAACAAAGGAATTAGAATTTGATTTGGTTTTTGAAGAAATGAAATCCGATATAGACAAATTGGAAGAAGCCAACATATTCAGCAGGCCATTTATTTGGATTGCCAAAAAAATTAAAAGAGTAGATTCAAGCTATAGACTTGAAGCAACTGCTTTTATCCGAGGAACCAAATTGCACCCTATCTTCAAATCGGAAATATTATTCTCTTAACTGTCTGCTTCCTGGTTTTCTTTCCTTCGTTGCTCTATCATCTGAAGGATTTCTTCATCTGTTTTACCTAGATTTTCAATTAAAAACTGAACATCATCCGCCAACTCATGCTGAGGATACTTGGCAATAAAGTCATTATAAATTTCTCTAGCCTTTTCGTCATCACCAATGTTATTTTCTATTATAAAACCTTTTAGAAACAATGCCGTTGGAGCTTTCTCATAGCTAGGATATTTTTCAATAACCCAATCATAAAGACTCAAAGACTTAGTGTATGTCCTTAATGATTTAGCGACTTCCGCAGCTTTAAACAAATTATCAGCAGTATTTTCATCCTGTGGAAAACCTAAGGCATAAGCTTCGCATGCATCTACATAGGCCAAAGAAGCCTTCCTGTTAATTCCTGTGTTGCCTGGATTGTCAAATATTAAAGTTCCCAATTGCTTTACATAAGCATCTACATTAGGTACACCCTCTGGCAATGGGTAATTCAGATTTGATAGTTTTTCATAAGTAGGAAAACTCTGTTGCAAACCTTGAGATAAAATGATAGCAACGGATTCCTTTTTTAATTTGCCCATGATTTCAATAAGCTGATAAATCCGATCCGGCGTAGATGGGTTATCATAATCCTCTTTGATCAAAGGAAATAAGAAACTCGCCATCCGACTGGTCATATTCTGATTCGAAGCAACCTCATAGCCATAAGTGAGAAATGGAATCATTTGATCCTCTTCTAATTGTGGGTTGGACAGCGCTGTCTGCAGTCCTCGAAGAAGCTCATTGGCAGATTGAACATCCTGCTTTTCATCATACATCGACTTTAATGTATCTAATTGTGGATGATTCACAAATATGGATTTCTCACCACTGTCTGTTTTACATGCATTAAACAACACAGCAGTTGCTAATCCGAATGCTAATATCAATTGACTAAACTTCATAAGGTGTATTTTTCAAATTTTAAACAAATGAAAATAAGACTGCAAAAATAAGAACATATTGTAAACATTTGCCCTGAGATTTTGCTTTAGTTTCTATATAGCTTTATAAATGACATCAAAGAAGAAAATAAGCCTATTTTGGTTTAGAAGAGATCTTAGATTAGAAGATAATTCTGCACTTTATCATGCTTTGAAAGAAAACAAGGCAGTACAGTGCATTTTCATCTTTGATCGAGAAATACTTGACAAATTGAGTGATCATAGGGATGCACGTGTCAGTTTCATTTATGACGCTATATCTACCCTAAAAAAACAACTCAACGAGATGGGAAGTGACCTTTGGGTCCTATATGGGAAGCCAAAGCAAATATGGAAGGATCTCATCGAGACAAATAACATTGACAATATTTATTTCAATAGAGATTATGAATCCTATGCCCTTGAAAGGGATACATGGTTAAAAGAATACGCTAATACCAAATCTATAGAATTAAGGACTTTTAAAGATCATGTCATCTTTGAAAAAGATGAAATACTTAAATCAGATGGCACACCTTATACCGTTTTTACGCCTTATAAAATGAAATGGCTAGAAAAGCTACATTCATCCAAACTCGAAAAGCACTATTATCTAAAAAGCTATCCAACAGAAAAGTATTTCAGTAATTTAAATTCTAAAACATCAATTAGCTATGGTTTATTGTCTTTAGAAAAGATGGGGTTTAAACGTAGCAATATTGTCATCCCCACTAGGAAAGTTACTCAGAAAACGATCAAAGAATATAGCGAAAAAAGAAATTATCCAGCCATTGAAGGTAGTTCTAGATTAGGCATTCATTTTAGGTTTGGTACAATATCAATTAGAAAGAAAGCAAGAATGAGCATGAAGCTCTCCGATGTGTTTTTGTCTGAATTGATATGGAGAGATTTCTACAGTCAGATTTTAGCGCATTTTCCTTATGTTGAAAAATCATCCTTCAGGTCCAAGTATGACAGGATAGAATGGAGAAACAATGAGGACGAATTTGATGCTTGGCGCAAAGGCATAACGGGATACCCAATGGTTGATGCAGGAATGAGAGAATTGAATACCACAGGTTTCATGCACAATAGAATAAGGATGATCACCGCAAGTTTTTTAACCAAACACTTACTTATTGATTGGAGATGGGGAGAAGCTTATTTCGCTGAAAAATTATTGGACTACGATCTCTCTAGCAATAATGGAGGCTGGCAATGGGCTGCCGGATCAGGAACAGATGCGGCACCATATTTTAGAATATTTAATCCAACATCCCAGCAGGTTAAATTTGATAAAGAGTTCCAATACATCAAAGAGTGGATTCCTGAGTGGGGCAGTGACAAATACCCTTCCCCGATAGTGGATCATAAAGAAGCCAGGGAGCGTTGCTTAAGCACATACAAAATGGCAGTAAATGAATTTTAAGTCAGCTCATCTATCTTCTCAAGTAGCCAATCTTTACTAGTAACTTCTTTATCTTTTATGATTTCTTCTTTAAGCTGAATCATCTGGTTTTTGTTATCTGGATTATTAACAATTTTTTTCAAGTAACTAATAAATTGGAAATGCCTTTTCTTACGCTTACTATCTAATGATTTCTCACGTCTTAGGAATGCGGTATAACTATCCATTAAAGAGTACAATGGATCAATTTCATCCAATTCGTAGTAGGAAGCCAGAAGCATAATCTTGGAATTGATATTGTACCATACATCATCGTAATTGACTTGATTAAGATAAGTTAAAACATTATCAAAATCCTTCTTATACCATGCCACCCTGGCCTTATTAAAACTGAGAGCATTTTCTTGTCTAAACCCCTCTAGCAAATTAATATGTTTTTCAATGTATTCTTCTACTCTTTTATATTCTCCTAAACGCAATCCTGCAAACACATAGTTTCTAAAAGAAGTAGGAGAAAGTACTCCATTCTTAAGTATAAATTCCTCCTGAATGCCCCATTCATGTAAATCCATATATTCATTTTGAAACTCAGTACTGCCCTCATTTCCTTTTCTTACGCAATAGCTAAATAACGCATCAAAGATTTCAGCCTGCTCGACTTTTGGAAAGGAATTTATTTCTTTACGAGCCAGTTCTTTTAATTCATAATACAGGTTTTTGCTTTCATCAATTGTTAAAATTTGAAAAATCAGCCAATATACTTTTACAGATACAATGCTGCTAATTCTTTCTTCATTTAATAGACCTTGTGCCATTCCTAAATCTATGTTTATGCTCATTTTATATTGTTTGCTCCAGGTTATTACATCAATCGCTTGTCTCAGTTTTTCGATGACATAATAGGCATCCAATTGTGTAGATAGATTTTGATAAGAGGCGTCATTTATGAAGTTTTTAATGTCTTCTTTCTTCTCATAGTTGGATTTTAGGTTTTGCAAAGTCTTATCATGTAGATATTTCTGTAAAAAATAATCAGAAGAATGATCTGGACTTCTTTCAAAGACAGTACTCGCTTTTTGGATATGTTTTTCGATTAACTCTTCATTGTCAGAAGATTTAACAGCATTTACCAACAGGTTTGATAAAAGCAATTTGTCTTCTTGCATATACTCCACCGCAATGAATCTTTCGTAACGTTCGACTAGGTCATTGCATAGCTTCCTGAACTTCAAATCATTGTATTCATCTTCAAAGCCTGAAATTTGCCATAATTCCTCTTTAGACGGAGCAGCGTTTCCTTGTCTTATATCGTTATGCAGTTGATCGAATAATTGAGATATTTTCGTATTTTTGTTGAAATATGGCGAATGAATGAATTTTGAAAAACGATTTAGTTTGATCGTTTCAAGATTTTTCATTAACTTGAAAATTCTAGTGTTTTCAAAAGACATATTATAAAGTTTATCGAGTATATATAACTTATAGATTTATAATTGTTTATAAAACTAAGAATTTTATATATCTTTGTTTTTATTATTCCTGCAAATTACACCCAATCCCCTGACATACAATTACTTAGTCAATTACGCATAGCATCGAAAAATATGTGTTTATTAAAATGCAATTTTTAGCTATTTGAGATATATTTGTAAACGACCAAAACTTAGATTTACATAGTGAGAATTTTACTAGCCTTAATTTTTCTTTTCTTATCTGTTGGGATGAGCGCACAGCTTAACCCTAAGGACATATATATCAACGGCAAGCAAAGCGAAGCTGTTACAATTGAACTATCTTCTCAAGGATTTACGGGCCCTTCAGTTGTCGTATTTCCTAGTTCCTATGATTCCTTAGGTTTTGCACCTTTGGGTGGAGGTCTATATGAATTTACCTTTGTTCCTGTAGTTGATTTTAGAAGTGATACCAAATTAACCATACAATATTATCAAGCGACTTCCATTCCAGGCTTCAATCTACCCAATTATACAACTTTACATTATCGAATTGAGGATTCAAAACTGGATTGCTCAGAAGACTTTGCTTTAATTGATTCAGGTACTACCATAGAAGTAGATGTCTTAGCAAATGATAGTACAACCGATGATACACTATCTGTAGTAAGAATTGCTTATACAGAAGGTGGAACAGCAAGTATTGGCAACAACAAAATCTCATTTACGCCAGATGCCAGTGCCACTTCAGGCTATGTAAGATATTTTACCAGTGATACAACATCCAATATTGAAGCGTCTAGCTTGTATTTGACCTATGAAGATGATCAATTGGTTGAAGACCGAATTTTATATTTGGATCAGTTAAGTGATATCAATTTGTATTTGAATTCACTAAACTATCAAGTCAGTCAGCTTCCTTCAAGTGGTGCTCTTAGTCAAAATGGACATATTTGGACATACGTCCCAAATGCTGGTTTTACGGGCATTGATAATATAACATTTACAAGCCCCAATGGGGGGTCTATCTCATACACAATTAATGTCTTAAATAAAATGGACAACCGCTCTTTTGTGGTTGATGATAAATATTTTTTAGCAACCAATGGAAGTATTGCGTTTAATGTTTTTGATAATGATTATTTAGACAACTTCAACATTATAGATTATTCTTCTGAACTAACTTATCTGGGAAATGGTGATTTTCAATTTGATGCACCAGCAGATTTCACCGGAGATTTGGTTTACTTCTATAAAATATATGCTGGATTTCAGTTTCATACCGGTGACATCATCATTCATGTTGATGATTTCGCACCTTCAGACAATTATAACTATAGCTTCACTATCCTAAATAATCACGATCTGGTTATTCAACATGAAGCACCTATAAGTGATTATTACTTTAATCTATCCCTTGCCCCACAGAATGGAGTAGTCATCGTAATAGATGATACAGGTTCTCAAACACTTGCTTGTGATGTCATTTCTGGAAATCATAGTGTCATTTATATTCCTGACACAGATTTTAGTGGTGCAGATCAGTTTGATATTGAATTTTGTACCACAACAGGAATTTGTGAAACTCTAGGCATTAATGTTGATGTTCTTAGTTCTAACTACACAGATTGTTTGTGTCTGTCCAACTGTGTTTATGAAGGTGACATCAACAACGACGGCGTTGTCAATAATAAAGACGCATTAGATTTAGCGCTAAACCTTGGTGAAGGCGGCCTTATAAGACAAAATGATTTTGATCTTTTCTGGACAGGACAAGAAAGTACGGATTGGGACTATTACCAACTGAACAGCTTAAAGGATCTTAAATCTACTGATGCTGATGGCAATGGCTATATAGACTATGAAGATTTTATTGAACTGGAAGAAAATTATGGCAAGGTGCACAACTTTGTTCCAAATGAAGTAGGAACATTATCCATAGTACCGATTACTTTCGTACCGCAAAGTACAGAGCTTGATTCTGGAGAATGGCTATTTATAGATATATATGCTGGTAATGCAAGTCAAGCAGCATTGGATATGTATGGGCTTGCATTGAGCTTTAATATCAATCCTGATATCATGGATTCTGCTTCAGTAGAATTCGTATTGTCAGAAGACAGTTGGTTGGCTTACAACAGTCCATTATATGATCTTACAGTTGTGCCTACTGATGGAAAGGTAGATTTAGCTGTATCTCGTATTAACAATCAATCCACAGATGGTATAGGTATCATTGGAACCTTAGGCTTCATTGTAGAAGATGAATTTGATGGTCTTAAAGAGCAAGGTCTTTCCGGTTATGTTGCACAGCAGATTACAATGAATAATATTATTTCTGTCAATGAATATGGTGAATTTAAGAAGCATCCAGATCAAGTTGCTGAGATTAATGTAGCTGTTGAAAACACGATCAAGGAAGATTTCAACCTGGCAGATCAGATAACGATATTCCCTAATCCTAGTTCTGATTTCATAAAGATTCAGTCAGAAAGATTTAGTATTGATCGCGTTGAAATCTATGATGCACTGGGCAGAGCTGTTGCTTTAGATAAACCTTATTTAGACTATCAAACAGACATCGATCTTAGTTCTCTGCAACAAGGCATTTATTTTATCAGAGTGCATGTCAATGGGAAGGTCTTCACTGAGAAAGTCCAAAAGCTAGACTACTAAATTCTGGCAAGATTATCTTTAGTGGGTATTCCTACTTCTATTCAGTTATGAAAATTTTCTTTAATTCTTGAGACACATCTCTTGGCTTGGTCTAGGTATGACAAGCCAAAAATATTAAGGTGTACCAAAAGGTAGTACAACTGGAAGACATCAATTCTTTCGCGCCAAGATTTATCCAGTGGGAATTTGATTAAATAAATCTCGAAGACCTCTTTGGGAAAACCACCAAACAACAACATCATAGCTAAATCCATTTCACGACAGCCATACTGTATACTTGCATCTATAAGATAAGAATTTCCATCATTGTCCTCGAGGTGATTCCCAGACCAAAGATCTCCATGAATTAAGCATGCTTTAGATTTCGGAAATTGACTCAAAATCTGCTTTATAAAATAGAAATGGTCAATATCATCTAACAACCTAGTGTAAACAGCCAATTCCAATTGAGGCAATAATCTAGATTCCCAGTAGTACTCAGAAAAATCATCATACCAACCATTGTTCTGTATTAGGCTACCGATATAATTATTTATTCCCCAGCCGTATTTGTCATGGGCAATAGAATGCAGTTTGACAAGATTATCTGCAAAAGCATGAATACTCTGGCTCGTCCAACTTTCGGTTGCATTGATGTGCTCTGTAACCAAAAGTGAGAATTGCTTTTGGTAGTCATAGAAAATGAGCTTTGGCACTTTAATGCCATTGTATATAAAGCATTCTATAGCTTCAACTTCTGCATTTATAATCTCAGGGTGAGATGAACTTGTATTTAGCTTCATAAACCAAAAAGCTGAACCAATATTTAGTTTATAACAAGATTGCGTAGCTCCTGTTGAAAGACATTCATAGCTGGAAACAGATACATTATTGGTTTTTTCGATTAAGCTAATGGCTTCATCAATCACAGCAACATATTATAGCTTATTGCTTTCCACTATAGCCAATAGGTCATCTTTGTAGTTTTTGCCAATAGGGATATGTTTGGATTGTCCGCTTTCCGTAATTTCAATGGCATTGCCAACTACCGCCTTTATTTTATTAATATTTACGATATAAGAGCGATGTACTCGCATAAACATATTAGAAGGTAACTTGCTTTCCAAACTCTTCATTGTTTGTAAGGCTATAACTCTACCAACTTCTTTTTTGATGATAACATAATCCTTAAGACCTTCGATGTATAAAATTTCGTTGAAATGGATCTTAATAAGTTTCTTATCTGCTTTAACAAAAAAGAAATCATCAGCGTTGGCGTTGCTATGATTGGATTTTGAATCCTTGGATTCTTTGTATTTGTTTACAGCTTTAAGAAAGCGATCAAAAGCTATTGGCTTTAACAGATAATCTAACGCTGCTAGCTCAAACCCATCCAGAGCATATTCAGCAAAAGCCGTAGTGAACACAAATTTGGGTGGTGATGGCAAGGATTTAATCAATTCAATCCCTGTCATTTGTGGCATTTGAATGTCTAGAAATACGAGATCTGGTTGCTCCTTTTGTATAATTTCATTGGCATCGATAGCATTATCACATTTTGCGATAAGCTCAAGATCAGGAACTCTGTCGATATAGTTTTCCAATATATCTAATGCCAAAGGCTCATCATCAATGATTAGTACTCGAATCATTTTAGTTTAGTTTTATGTTTAAAAATACTCTAAATGAGTGTGGTTTTTCAATAATTTGCAATTTGTGTTTTTTTGGATAGATCAACTTAAGCCGTCTTTTAACATTTTCAAGGCCTATTCCTCCTGACTTTTTATCTGATTTCTTGATCGGAATTGAAGGTGGTTTCGAATTTTCAATAACCAACTCAATAAATTCATCTTGAAGATTAAGATCTATATTAACAAATCCCGATTTAATCTGATTATCTAGACCATGCTTGAAGCTATTCTCTAGAAAAGGGATAAACATCAAAGGAGCAATTTTTTGATCGCCAAGATTTCCTTTAATATTAAAATCAATTTTGAATTTTTCGCCCTGACGAAGTTTTTCCAACTCTAGATAGTTCTTTACATAATTAATTTCCTTTTCAAGGGGAACCATCTTTTCGTTGCTTTCATAAAGCATATAACGCATCATCTCTGACAATCGCAATACGATCTCAGGAGCCAAATCTGACTTTTTGAGTGTAAGTGCATAAAGATTATTAAGCGTGTTAAAGAAAAAGTGAGGATTGATTTGTGATTTTAAAAACTTTAATTCAGACTGAAGATTTTGGCTTTGAAGAGCCATTTTTTCATTTTGATGAATCAGCCAATCCGTTAGTATCTTATATAATGTTGATGCAAGTGCAACAAACAGGTTGATCAAACTAATAATTTCTTTATTGTTTAAAATGTATTCTGCATCGTCAGGTCTTTGCTTAAAGATCATCAATAAAGAAAACACATGAATTGGGCTTAATAGAAGAACAAACAATCCTAATGCCAATAGATAAGCAATTGGTTTTTTGCGTTGTAGATAAGTTGGGATTAAATAAAGAATATTAAAGTAGACGATAATCACATAGAAACTGAGATCTATAAGGTGTCTCAGCATGATAAACCAGGTAGGGTAATCCCATTTATCGATTAACACGAGAAAGAAATACAACAACAGCCAAAAGCTGAAATGCAAAAAGCCTTTGGATTTTACTAGATCCCGGTTCATGTTCTTAAAATCTACCAAATTCACTATGTAAATGTAGTATTTATACCTTCGTTAAGTCTAGTCGTTTAGACAAAACCATATATAGCTTAGACCATAGCCATTTTTATTATCATTGATGCTATGTTGAACTATAATAGATATTATTGGTTTAATTTTGGTGTTACATTCAATCATAATATTTGCAAATGGTATTCAAGAGAACAGAATCTTACCAAGAGGAAACAACTGAAACAATCAAGAATAACTACGAATCGATTTTATCTACGATAGGAGAAGATGTTAAACGCGAAGGTTTGCTTAAAACCCCTGAAAGAGCATCAAAGGCGTTGCAATTCCTTACGCAGGGGTATCAGATGGACGCTGAAAAGATACTTAAGTCAGCCATGTTCAAGGAAGATACAAGCAATATGGTATTGGTTAAAAACATTGAACTTTACTCCTTGTGCGAACATCATATTCTACCTTTCTATGGAAAAGTTCATGTAGCTTATATCCCTGATGGCTATATTATTGGTTTAAGTAAAATACCAAGAGTCGTTGATGTATTTGCCCGAAGATTGCAGGTACAAGAAAGGCTTACAAGCCAAATCCTCAATGCTATAAATGACGCAATAAATCCAATGGGCGTAGCTGTAGTTATTGAAGCAGCGCATATGTGTATGATGATGCGAGGTGTTGAAAAGCAAAACTCTATGACAACCACATCTGCATTTACCGGTGTTTTTAAAGAAATGGAAACTAGAAGCGAATTTCTGAGGCTAATAGGACATTAATCCAAGCACATTTGTACCTTTATCATTCAATTAATTAATCCAAGTACTTTTAAATGGCTGTATTATTATTTCCCGGTCAAGGATCCCAATATGTAGGGATGGGAAAACAAATTTACGACAATCAACCTGTTTCTCACCAATGGTTTTCTCAAGCTGATGAAATTCTGGGTTTTAGTCTGTCAAAAATAATGTTTGAAGGCACTGAGGACGACCTCAAAAAAACAAGTGTTACTCAACCAGCAGTTTTCCTTAATGCCTATGTGAATTTTAAAATCAACGAATCTAAAGTAGAAATGTCTGCTGTTGCAGGACATTCACTAGGTGAATTTACTGCGCTTATCGCAAATGGTGTATTGAAGTTCGAAGATGGCATTTCCTTGGTTTATAAAAGGGCAATGGCCATGCAAGAAGCCTGCAACAATACACAAGGAACTATGGCCGCCATTCTTGGCTTAGAGGATAATATAGTTGAAGACTTGTGTGAATCTTCAGAAGGAATTGTAGTTGCCGCCAATTACAATTGTCCAGGCCAACTTGTCGTATCAGGAGAAATTTCAGCAGTAGAGTCTTTGGTTGAAAGGGCTAAAGAAGCAGGAGCAAGGAGAGCATTGGTTTTAAATGTCGATGGCGCTTTTCATTCACCACTGATGGCTTCAGCTCAAGATAGCCTGCGTGAAGCGATAATGAATACGCCATTTCATACACCTCATGTCCCCATTTATCAGAATATAAGTGCGAAAGCTGAGAATGATGCAGAAATCATTAAGCAAAACTTGGTTAAACAATTAACAAGTTCTGTACGTTGGACACAATCAATGCATTCTATGGTAGAAGATGGCCATAAGAGCTATGCTGAATTTGGTGCCAAAGTGCTAAGTGGATTTATCAAACGTTATGACCGTTCACTAGAAACTCAAAATTTCTGAACAACTGTATGAAGCTTAAAAAAGGAAATATTCTTATCGCTGAACCATTTATGGAAGATGGTAACTTCAAAAGGAGTGTGATCTGCATATGTGACCACCATAAAGTAGATGGCACCGTAGGCTTTATCTTAAACCGAAAAATGAACACCAGACTTTCTGAGTTAATTCAAGAAATTAGTACAGAAGAAGTCTTTGATATTTATTATGGTGGACCAGTCGCCGTGGATACTATACATTACATCCATAACGTTGGTGATCTGATAGAAGACAGTATTCAAGTTAGTAGAGGAGTTTTCTGGGGTGGTGATTTTGAAAAGCTAAAATTCCTTATTAACTCTGAAATGATCAAACCAAGTAATATCAGATTCTACATAGGCTATACAGGATGGAGCGCAGGGCAGCTAGAAGAAGAACTCAAAACAGGAAGTTGGGTCGTTTCAAAAATTGATCCCAATTATATATTCAAATCTCCATCTAGACAGCTTTGGAAACAAACAATGACCAATAAAGGTGACAGGTATTCTGTTATTGCACAAATGCCAAACTCAATAAGCTTAAATTAATTGGTCAGTCTTCAAAATATCAATCTTTACTTTGGTAGTAATCATTTGCTTGATTCTATCAACTTTGTAATTTCTCCAGGAGAAAAGATTGCCCTAATTGGTAAAAACGGAGCAGGGAAAACCACTTTGTTTAAAATCATAACCAATGAGATTTCTCCAGATTCAGGGCAAATAGCCATACCCGGAGATTTTAAAATTGGTTACCTTTCTCAGCACTTTGATTTTGATGATACAAAGGGCTTACAGGAAATATGCATGGAAGTATTCAAGGAATACTTTGATATGGAAGATATGGTCATTAAATTATCAGAAGAACTTGGCCATAACCCTAGTGAGAAAAGGATGATAGAGATCCTAGAGAAACTTGATGAGCTAAATATTAAAATCCAGGCCGCAGTAGGAACAAACCCTCTTGCCGATATTGCAAAGATCCTTAAAGGATTAGGATTTACAGAAGACCAATTCGACAAACCGGTCACCGATCTATCTGGAGGCTGGAAGATGCGTGTACAAATAGCCAAACTCTTACTTCTTAAACCAGATCTTCTTTTGTTGGATGAACCAGACAATCACTTGGATATCGAAGCTTTAATTTGGTTTGAAAAATATATCATCAATTATCCAGGAGCTGTATTGTTTATATCTCATGATGTAGAATTCATGTCCAATACGGCCAACAGAATTCTGGAATTATCCAATAGAAAGATTTCCGACTACAAAAGTAATTACAGAAAGTACCTTGAATCAAAGGCACTTAGATTGGAAAAAGAAGAACAGGCATTTACCAATCAACAAAAGGAAATAAAGCAAAAGGAAAAAACTATTAATCGTTTCATGGCCAAAGCGACCAAGACAAAGATGGCACAATCCATGAAAAAACAACTGGATAAGGTTGAAAGAATTGAGTTAGAATCAGAAGATATAACAAATATTAATATTCAATTTCCGCCAACACCACAAAGCGGTAAGCGTGTATTGAATGTGAAATCTTTATATAAATCTTTCGGTGACAAAAATGTCATTGCCGACCTTAATATGGAAATCGAACGAGATTTAAAAATTGCTTTTGTAGGTCAAAATGGGCAAGGCAAATCAACATTGGTCAAATTAATAGCAGACAAACTAAAAGCGGACTCCGGAATAATTGAACTAGGGCACAACGTTATCGTTTCCTATTTTGCCCAGAATCAATCAGAAATATTTGACAACAAACTGGATGTATTAGAATCCCTTGAACTGCATGCAGATGTTGAATTTGCTCCCTATGCCAGAAAAACACTTGGTGCTTTTGCTTTTTCAGGAGAAGATGTTTACAAGAAAGTATCTGTTCTTAGCGGGGGAGAAAAGTCTAGGTTGGCAATGGCTTGTATGGTTTCTCAAAAATCAAACTTCCTTTTATTAGATGAACCGACCAATCATTTGGACATCCAATCCAAAGCTAGATTGAAGCAGGCAATAGCCAATTACCCTGGCACTCTGATCATCGTATCACACGATAGAGATATATTAAGAGGTATTATTGATATTACCTATGAATTTAAAGAGGGTGAAATTCACCAACATTTAGGTGATTTGGATTATGTTTTAAATAAAAGAAAACAAGATGATATAAGAAGTTTTGAAACGCATAGTCTTGCAGTTAAATCTAATGCACAGACAAACAATGATTCTAAACTATCCTATCAAGAACAGAAGCAACTTAACCGTCAATTATCAAATACTGAAAAGAGAATTGAAGATATAGAAGCTAAAATAAAATCCATTCAAGAAAAACTTTACGACCCAGAATTCTTCAATTCAGATGATGGTCCGAAAGCCGTTAAAGAATTAAAACAACTTGAGGAATCCTTGACCAAGCAAAATACCAAATGGGACCAGTTGGTTATTAATCTAGAACAATAAATTTTTATCCATTTGATTTATCGATGCTCTCATATCTTTGGGCATCTCTGTTTCCAACAATACCTTTTCTCCTGTGAAAGCATGTTCGAAATGTAGCTGAGCAGCATGCAGTGCCTGCCTGTTTAATAATGGTCGCTCTTCTTGATTATTATTTCTTCTGTATTTTTTCTTAAAACTAGATAAATAGAATGGTTCACCGTTTCCATATAATGTATCGCATATTACTGGACAGTTAATAGCTTTCATATGCACTCTAATCTGATGCATCCTACCTGTAATCAACTTAACTTCAACCAAAGAAAACTGGTGCCAGGTCTTTACAATCCTGTACTTACTTATGGCTTGTTTTCCCTCATGATCAATCAGCATGCCTTTTGACTTGGACTTAGCTTGAGCTAAATTCAATTCAATCAATCCAACATCTTCAATAGGCTTATTGTGAACCAAAGCGAAGTAATGCTTGTCAATTTTCCTGTTTTCAAACATTCTAGAGAACCGCTTATGCGCTTCTTCACTTTTTGTAAATAACATAATACCACTAGTGTCCTTATCCAGTCTGTGATTCACAAAAATCTCATCTCTATAGGCACTTAAAGAAGTATACATGTTTGGAATTGTCTCATCATAACGATCTGGGATGGAGAGGTATCCAGCAGGTTTGTCGACTACTATGATATAGTCATCTTCAAAAATGATTTTCCAACGAAGAGGTTTCATTATTTAGGGAATGATAGTTGAGAAAATCTTTTTTTACAAAGTATAAAATATTGGAACACAATAGATCCTTGGAATCGACCTTCTAAATTAGGTTCATAGATTCTATATTTATTAATAACCGAAGTAGTGATTCTTCTTTTATTGATCAACTTGAATATATTTTTGTAAAATGAGAAGTGAGCCAATAATATCGCTAATACACCATTAAACTTCAGTTGAAACATAAAGTTTAGTCCAGCAATACCATCCATAACTAATCTTGAAGGAAGTTTCCATAGCAATGAGAAAAAGCTTTCGTTCTTAAAAAGAGTAAATAGGTTATTGCGAAAGTTTAAGTATATTTTTCGTTTGTTGTCATATTCCAATGTGCCTCCACCTAGATGATACACTACAGATTCTGGAATAACCGCAATTCTATAGCCTGCATTTCGAAGTCTCCAGCAAAGATCAATCTCTTCATGATGCGCAAAGAAATCATTATCGAATCCTCCCATTTCAACATACAATTCTTTCCTAATTACAAATGCTGCTCCAGTGGCCCAAAAAACAGACTCAACAGAATCATACTGTCCTTCATCTTGTTCTACGGTGTCAAATATTCTTCCTCTGCAGAACGGATATGCCAAAGCATCTATATAACCACCACTGGCACCAGCATACTCAAAAGAATCTTGTTCTTCATAGGATAAAACCTTAGGCATTGCGACGGCATAATCTTTATTTTCTTCAAGAAATTTGGTAATAGGATCTAACCAATTTTCGTTTACCATAACATCAGAATTTAACATCACAATGTATTCTGAATTGATCATATCCATCGCACGATTATATGCTTCTGCAAATCCATAGTTTTTAGACATCTGAATGACCTTGATTTCAGGAAACCATTTATTCACGTACTCCACAGAATGATCAGAACTGGCATTGTCTATTAATACAACATCAAATTCTTCATCACTACTGTAACTTATGGAAGGAAGAAAATCTTCAAGCAAATGCTGTGTATTGTAATTAAGGATGGCAATGCAAACTTTCGCCTTGGGTCTTTGTGCACAATCACTAAAATATTCCAATGCAGAATCTCTATCCTTATGCAATTGCTGCTTCAATGATTCAATGCCATCAAACTTTTGCTCATGCCTGATAAAATGGAGTATTTCTACAGATATACGTTCATCATATATATCATCATTAAAATCAAATATATTTATCTCTATGGATTTTCGATGGTCAAGCCCAACTGTTGGAACGTCACCTATATAGAGCATTCCATTATATTCTCCCTTGTTTGTGTTTACCTTACAAGCATAAATACCATCCATTGGAACCAGCTTTTTGGAATCTTCAAGTTCCAAATTGGCAGTTGGGAAACCTATTTCAGTTCCTAATTTTCGACCTCTTATAACCTTACCAGAAATTTGATACGGATGGTTTAATAAATTATTGGCTTGGTACAAATCACCATTTTGCAATGCTAATCTAATTTTTGAAGAGCTTATCGTTAACTCATCCATTTCTTGTGCAGGTATCTCAACTATATTAAAGTTGTAAGTATCCTTAACCTGTCTCAGCAAATTAATATCCCCTGTTCTGTTAATTCCAAATCGATGATCATATCCTATGACAAGGTATCTGGGATTAAATTTTCCAACCAGAAATTTATCAATATACTCTAAGGCCGATATCTGCGAAAATTCTATCGTAAATGGTACAATGACCAAATTATCTACTCCATAATTGTCAAAGAGTTTAATCTTCTCTTCAAGACTAGACAACAGCTTAAGCGATTTATCCTTTGGGTAAATAATACTTCTCGGATGGGGATGAAAAGTAATTATATAATTTTCACAACCGACCTGAGAAGAAAGTTGTTTGAGTCGGTCAATAATTTTTTGATGCCCAGCATGAACTCCATCAAATGATCCAATTGTTATCACTGAATCAGAAATATCCGGTAATTCACTTAAGCCCTTAAAAACACGCATTTCCTATCTTATCTTATATTTGCAAAAGTACATAGGATATATTAAAGATTTCTTAAATATAAAGAATTTATTAAGTCTAGATCAATAATAATCATAGCTTATTTAAACCAACAAGAATTAAAAATTGTTTAATAGTCATGGCAATAGATAATAACAAACTCGTTAAAATTTTCAGATCAATCGTTGACCCTCAAAGCGGTAGCGATCTGATTACGATGAAGCTCATTGAAAACTTGAAAATTCATGAGAACAATATATCGTTTTCTGTCAACACAGCAGGTCTTAAGGAGACAGATAAGTTTCAACTTCATGACAACATTCATAGTTCTATCTCAAAGGAATTTCCTGAATCTAAAGTCGATATTCACTTTGTCAATAAAAATGAAGCTAAGAGACCACTTGGACAAGTTAAAAACATTATTGCAGTAGCCTCTGGGAAAGGAGGAGTAGGGAAGTCAACCGTTTCTGTTAATCTTGCGCTAGGCCTTAAAGAGCTTGGCGCAAAAGTTGGATTGATAGATGCTGACTTATATGGGCCTTCAATACCTACAATGTTAGGAATAAAAGAAAAGAAGCCTGAAATTAAGGAAATGTATGGCAGGCATAGAATAGTGCCAATTGAAAAATATGGTCTCCAGACGATTTCCATAGGCAATATTGTTGAAGCAGAAAAAGCAGTTGTCTTAAGGGGCCCTCGGTTAGGTGGCATCATTAAGCAATTCATCAATGAAGTGCTATGGCCCGAATTGGATTATTTGATCATAGATTTACCTCCGGGAACAGGTGACATTCAATTAACTCTAGTCCAAACAGTACCCGTAACTGCTGCAATTTTAGTGACAACGCCTCAGGAAGTTGCCGTTTCAGATGCCATAAAAGCCATGAATATGTTCAGAATGGAAAACATTAATGTTCCAATCATTGGTGTTGTTGAAAACATGTCATGGTTTATCCCCGAAGACGCTCCAGATAAAAAGTATAAGATTTTTGGTGAAGGTGGAGGAAAGCTTTTAGCTAAAAAATCAAACGCCGTTCTTCTTGCTCAATTGCCTTTAATAACAGCAATAAGAGAGGCCAGCGATGCAGGTCAACCGATTATTCTCCAAGAAGATAGCATTGCTAAGGAATATTATCTTGAAATGGCCAAAAAAACAGCACAACAAATCGCTATTCGAAATGAAGTTCTAGCGCCAACGCAAATTGTAGGTGTCAATACGTAACAATCTTTATTTTGTCTAAATAATAATTAACTTTGCATCATGTCTGAGAATGAAAAAATAAAATTCATCAAGGAGATAGATTCTACGCTTGATTCACTAAGACCACACTTAAAAGTTGATGGTGGAGATATTGAAGTAGTTGATGTTACCGAAGACTTTACTGTCAAAATCAAATGGATTGGCAATTGTATAAATTGCTCAATGTCAGCAATGACAATGAAAGCTGGTGTAGAACAAAGCCTTAAATCTAAATTTCCAAAAATCAAATCTGTCGTTGCAGTGAATGGAATAAGATATGAAGCTCAATGATATTTATAATTCCATAGAACAAAAGAAATCATTTCTTTGTGTCGGCCTTGATACCGATTTAGCTAAAATCCCAAAGCACCTTCTTACTAGCGATGATCCCATTTATGAATTCAACAAAGCTATTATTGATGCCACTAAGGATTTGGTGATAGCCTATAAGCCAAATACCGCCTTCTATGAGTGCTATGGACCGAAAGGTATGGAAAGCCTAAAGAAAACAATCGCATATATTCCTGATGATATACTTGTAATTGCGGATGCTAAAAGAGGCGATATCGGTAATACTTCAAACATGTATGCCGCAAGCTTCTTCGATGAATATAAGGCTGATGCCATTACTGTAGCACCTTACATGGGCTTTGATTCTGTCAAACCATTTTTAGCTTATGAAGGCAAATGGGTTATCATTCTTGGATTGACATCCAATGCAGGAAGCATTGACTTCCAACACCTTAAACTTACAGATGGTCGAGAGCTTTTTGAAGCAATAATCAAGACTTCTTCAGAATATGGTTCAATTGAAAATACCATGTTTGTTGTTGGTGCTACCCAAGCAGACTACATTGAAAAAATAAGATCAATAATCCCTGATCATTTCTTACTTGTTCCTGGAGTAGGTGCTCAAGGCGGAGATCTTGCCTCTGTATGCAAATACGCAATGAATAACAAAGTCGGGTTGATCGTCAACTCCTCAAGAGGAATCATCTACGCATCAAATGACCTAAATTTTGCGCAAGCAGCAAGAAACAATGCCATAAAATTGCAACAGGAAATGTCACAAATTCTAGACTCCAGAGGCATTCAATCTTAAAAAAGCACAAAACTTAACCTGTGCTTTTGGTTCCTAACTTTTGAAAAAAGCAACCAATCACAATATGCCTATTCGTTAAAATGCTTATCTACCAATTTTAAAAAATCAAAACTGGTTACAAGTCCTATCAATTCTCCACTTTCTGTTATAGGAACTGCATTAACTCTTTTTGAAATCATAAGATTTAATACATCAGCTATACTTGAACTTGATTCCTTGCAATAGGGATCTCTGGTCATCACTTCTTCTACCGAGTCAATCCTAAACTTATGATCCTGAATAAACTTGTCAAAGCTATTGGTTACTATACTTTCAAGATATAATATATCACCCTTGCTGAGAATACCAACAACTTTATTCATAACTACAATAGGAATATGGTGAAGGTCATAGGTTTTGAAAATATCCTTGGCTCTTTGCAACTTATCTTTTGGGTGCAAAGTGACCAACTTATCACTCATAATTGTTTTAATGCTTTGATCTTTCATATATATCCTTGTCCTCAACAAAAGTAATAATATCTGAAGCAAAGAATTATGATTTAGGTCAGTGAGTAAAATGATCTATAAACCTATGAATAAAAAGGGTAAAGGGCCAACAATTAGCAGTGTTGACCAGAATCATTTACTTAACTGACTTCAATCAAATAAAGTCATGCTAAAGCATATCAAATTTGTGTTAAACAAATGAAATAATGAAGAAAAGAACTCCTGTATCAAAGATTATGACCAAAGATGTAATCAGTGTCAATTCAAGCCATAATATTTCTGATGTAGTACAGATATTTAAGGAAAGGAACATTCATCATATACCTGTTGTTTCAGGCGATAAATTAGTTGGGATGATTAGTAAATCTGATATTGAAAGAATATCTTTTGTTACTGATTCTAATGGCGAACAGGCTAATACCGCAGTGTATAAGATGTTAGATCTTGAACAGGTTATGACCAAACAGTTAGAAACCATTCAAAGCGATGATCAAATCCGAGATGCCGCTGATTTATTGGCTAGAGGGAAATACCATGCATTACCAGTTATTGAAAATGAAAAACTTGCAGGGATAGTGACCACAACAGACGTAATCAATTATTTGCTTGAGCAATATTAAAAGAATAATAATTCTAGTGTTGACATAAACCCAAAGTAGTGTAATGACATGGCTTTGGGTTTTTAAATTATCTACTCTTTCCCATAAAAACATTTACAGATGGATCCAGGGGATTTCCAGAACTTCTCCTGTTACTAACTATCTGCCCAACGTGATAGATAGCATCCGATATTTGTCCATTGACAATATGCCAAAAATCAAATGATGATTCTCTCTCTCCACGTTTGAATTTAACCGAAAGAGAAAACAATTCTTCCTCTGATAAACTCGAAAACATTTCAGAAGCTGTTTTAATATTATTTAAGGTCTTTTTCCTTAGGCTATCCCAACTCAAAGAGTCGTCTTCACTTGAACGCTCAATAGCTTTATCCTCTGAGAATAACCTAATTGTTCTTGATAAATTATAAATATGTTCTAATGTTTCATAAGTAGAACGACCATCTTCACTTGGCTTATAGTCTAAATCAGATTGCTTAAGGTCTTCTGTAGCCCAGTAATATCTGTAACCCAATCCATCAACCAACCTTTTCATAATATTTGAAGCATTATGCTCAGCGGGATACTCCCCAATTGAATGGTAAGGTAAAGTACCCGAATCAATTTCTTTTTGTGATTTCAAATTCGTGCTATTAAAGATTAAACAGAAGATTATAAGTGCAACAAACTTTATAGAATGATTAAGCATTTTTATTGTTTTATTTCAAAAATAGATAATTTGTAGTTCCGGCTTTGACCAAATATAGTTCCTGATAATTAAGTCAGCTTCTGGATTAAAGGGTTCTGGTTTTACATATTCCTTGAGAGATTCAACATCTGTAGAGCCATTTGTAAAATCGACAAAACCATAACCTTGGAAATGACCATTTTCAACAAGTATTAAAGCTTTCTCTTCGTCTCCTTTTCCATTT
The DNA here is from genome assembly GCA_029262995.1 of Saprospiraceae bacterium. Lineage (GTDB taxonomy): Bacteria > Bacteroidota > Bacteroidia > Chitinophagales > Saprospiraceae > RFSX01. The sequence goes on from JAJCYH010000023.1 coordinate 130,714, forward strand.
TCAATGACAAGAAAATTTTCATCAAAAAGGCGATTAATAAAAGGAATGGCCTTCATAAACCTTTGATTATAATCAAAAACCATCTCATTACCAATGCATGCTCCAAGGCATTTATTAATGCCATAATTAAAACAGGCGTGTTGATTCTTTTCAAGTCCATTAATCTTATGGCAAAGTTGAAATTCCTCACTTATTTGCTCAATATGTTCCAAGGCACTTCTTTTCGTACCGTAGAATGATAATGCTTTCTCTTTTGCATTTTTATTTTTCGCCTCAAGTCGGAAATATCCTGACTTATCCTGAGTAAGAACAACTACATAAGAATAATTACGCGTTTTTTGAATCTTATTTACAGATGGTTGGTGATTTTTAATCTCTTTGGATTCTTTTAAAAGAGATACCAACTCACTCCCAGTAATTTCAAAATCTATGTCTTTTACAGTTCTAAACAAACGATCTGTTTTTTTAGTACTCTTTGAAAAATGCTGTTTAACGCGCTTCTGTATATTCTTACTTTTTCCTATATAAATGATATCCTTTTCTTCATTAAGAAAATAATAAACGCCACATTCCTGAGGCAATTCTAGTATACTTTCTGGTTTTAATCCATCCGGTAATTTTGTCAACTTTAATGTGTCTGCAACCAATTCATCAATGACATTCTGAGAATCGGCCATTTCAAACACTTTAGCAAGAATTATAGCTGTTGCATACGCATCATCATAAGCTCTATGACGATTATTCACTTCTATCCCAAAATACTGGATTAAGTTTCCTAGACTATAGGAGCTCAAGCTAGGAAATGTTTTTCTACTCAATTTAACCGTACATAAATTTCTTCTTGTATACGTAAATCCCAAACTTTTAAATTCATGTATTAAAAAGCCATAATCAAATCTTACATTGTGCGCAACAAAAATGCATGACTCAGTCATCTCAATCACTTTTTTTGCTACTTCATAAAACTTAGGAGCATCTTCAACCATTTCATTAGTAATACCCGTGATCCTAGTAATATTAGCAGGTATCGTTCTCTCAGGGTTGATTAAGGATTGAAAAGAGCCTACAATTTCTTTCCCATCAAAAACGACAATACCTATTTCAATAATCTTATCCCGTTTAGGAATACCTCCTGTTGTTTCTAAATCAACTACAGCATATCTATGTTTCATAACTCGATTAAAAATGCCAATAACAATAAGTTCATGTATTCAATCTACATGGAAACATATTATAATTTAAATTTATATATTCAATTGCGAATTGATGCCTATAAAATTAACAATTATGAAAGTACTTTTTTATTTGCTGTTTATTTCTTTGTTTGGCCTTTGCCAAAAAAACTTCAAGGATAAATCAATAAATCAAATCTCAAGTTCAATTCTTCCGGGAGCAAATAATCTAGACCTGTACTTACCTCTCTTGAAATCAAAAAGAGTGGCCCTAGTTGTGAATCAATCCAGTAGGATTGATCAAAATCACTTGGTAGATACCTTATTATGCCTTGATATCAATATCACCAAAATATTTTCACCTGAACATGGTTTTAGAGGAGAAGCAGACGCCGGTCAAAAAGTAGATAACACCATTGATCCAAAAACAGGGATTCCTTTAATTAGTCTTTACGGGGCAAAAAAGGCACCATCAAAGGAAGACTTAAATCAAATCGACATCATCGTCTTTGACATTCAAGATGTAGGTGTGAGGTTCTATACATACATTTCTACATTACACTTTATATTACAAACGGCTAATGACAATGAAATTCCAGTTATCATTCTAGATCGACCGAATCCAAATATCCACTATATTGACGGGCCCGTACTCCAGGATTCCTTTAAGAGTTTTGTTGGAATGCATAATATACCTGTTGTATATGGTATGACAATTGGCGAATATGGCATGATGATAAAAGGAGAAAAATGGATTGAAAGCTCTAGCAATCTTATTATTGAAGTTATCCCTTGTACAAATTACAATCGAGCAAGTAAATATATTTTACCTGTAAAACCTTCTCCTAATTTAACCAATCAAAACTCAATTCTTCATTATCCAAGTCTATGTTTTTTTGAACCCACAACCTATTCCATTGGAAGAGGGACAAACATGCCATTCGAAGTATTAGGGCATCCATCACTTCTTGACCACGAATTCAGCTTTACACCAATTTCTAGCCCTGGTGCTCGATCCCCAAAACATAAAGACACAGTATGCTATGGCATTGATCTTAGGCATACATCCGCAAATGAAAAGGGATTGAATCTTGCTTGGTTAATCAAGTACTATCAAATTAGCAAGGACTCAAATTTACCTTTCTTTACGAATGAAAGATTCTTTGATCTTCTAGCAGGAAGTGATCAATTGAGACGTCAATTGTTGCTAGGTAAAAGCGAGGAAGAAATCAAAAACAGCTGGCAAGTAGACCTTGCAAAATTTAAGGAGATACGAAAAAAATATCTGCTCTATCCAGAGCATTAAAACTGAAATCTTAACTGAAGTGACACATCCGTTTTCGTGTCACTATCAATATGACTGTTTGCAGATCCAAAAAAATCCCTATCTATTAAATGTGTTCGTGACAAACGGAATTCAATCATTATAGATAAGTTAAGCTTGAACCTAAGGTTTAAATAATAACGAAACCCTTGACCAGAATAAGCTGGAATTGAGAATTCGTTCAGCAGTGAATTTTCATAAGCATATATTCTGCTGTCAAAATCATCAGTATCAAAAAGGGCGATTCTTGAAGTAAAGGAAACAGGCGATGTAATGTTTCTGTAGATAAAATCCTGAAATATTAAAATCCCAAAAGACGTTTTTTGACTATTGGAAAATGATATTAACTCTAGCCTTGTTCTTGATTCAAATGATTTAGTAGGGTAGTGACGTACATTCAGTCGTAACTTATGTCGAGACTGTGACTGAACTTTCACAATTGGATTTTTTGCCAATGACATATTCTCCAATTTTTCCTCGTACAAATACTGTATGTAAATGTTTATTTTCCGTTTAACATTGTAATTGCATTTTAAGAGAAATTCTTTTCCTCCTGATAATTGAGAAACAGTACTTCTAATCCATGGATGTCTCCAGAAATCGGCATAACCATTCATCGACAAATAGTTATTTAAGGACAACGAGAAACCTAAATAAATACCTTTCTCGTTATTGACACCAGTCGTTTCGCCATGAGCATTAGGCATCAAGGCATTATAGTTTCTTGCATAATATCTGTGAAGCACACTTATGGTAGCATCTTTGTCAATGCTTATTAATAACCCAGCAATATTTGCCATACCGTACTTTAAGGAATAAGCCGTTTCTCCAAATAAATTAAGGTTATTCAGGCGAACATTATAATCAATGGACACATTGCTCAAATCTGTTCCACTAAATCTAAATAGATTATATATATTTTCTTTGCGTGCTAGACCAGGATTAAATTTATGATGAACAGCATTTAATGCTACGTGGTATTGAGATCCAATAAACTTCAGTCGTGATCCATACGCCAATAAGACTAATGATTTTTTATCCGCCAACTCTTCCACTGTTCTATGATTGCCTGTGTTTTGGAAACTGCTAACAAATTCATTGGTTATATTCACTTGAGAAGAATCATACAAAATGTTTCCATCACGATTAGACTTACTTACAAACGCACTGTATTCCATAAATCTATTCAGGCTAATGCTTGTAGCTACTCCTCTATAATTGGCATTCTCATTTATTGAATTATAAGCCTTTATATATCTTCCTCCCTTGATTACATTATTTACAATTGAACTCTTTCCTGTTGAAAAGTCTGAATGATAAATAAGACCTTGACCAGCACTTATTGAAAAGTCACCTACAATTAGGTCTTTAATTCTATTCGAATAATTTTTAAGATGCATATGAAAACTTTGGTAGTCAAAACCTAAACTTTTAAAATTATTGCCAAACTTCTCTCCCGCATCCTTTTCTAAAATAAAGCCTAGCTGCATTTTATTTTGATAGGAATGCCTAAACTTTACAAAAAACTTATTCGAATCTCCTAAGTATGATGGAGGACTATTGTTCTGACTCAAGAATCCTCTTTGTTTTTCTAAACCACGGGACCACTTAAGATATATTTCATTTTTCCCTTCACGAAGCATGTTGCTAATGGTATGAGGCTTAGCTATACTTTCATTTACAACAACAAAATTTCTTATTTTCTGAATATCATTAAGGCTAAAGCTATTAATAGATTGTAATTCTTCGATGCTGATGAGGGGTCCAAAATCATGAATATGTTGTAACATTTCTGAAATCTGAAGATCCGTGAAAATGCCAATTTCTTCTAGATCTTCATGGCCTGCTTTATTTAAGTCCAGCGGAAAACTATAATAGGACTCAAGACTTTCGTTTAGAATTAATAAATCGGAAGCTATGATATCATCATTTAATTTATCATCAAGCAGTTCATTAGTTATTGAAGAAAACGTCTGAGCAAAACCATCCAATGAACTTGTTAATAATATAAGTAAGCCAAGCCAGTGTATCATTTTGCAAACTTCATTCACGAATCATTTTCTTTAATTTCAAGATATCTTTCTACAGATATATTAAATTTCAAGCTGTTCATCCATTTGCTAAAATCATAATAGTAGAAAGTGACTTTTTCATATGGAGTCCTGCGCAACAGTTCAAATTTATCTACCAATTCTGAAATGTCATCTTTAAGCCCAAAATTATGTGCCCTAACTCCTTTCCGTAAAAAGACCAACAGGATTTCAACCGACCTAGTCATGCTATCTTGTGCCAAAAACGCATTCCTTACATTAACTATGTTATTCTCAACATACATTAGATTATTCAATCTGTAGTGACTCATTAAATGCAATAATCTAGCATACAGGATTAAACCCTTGTTTTTAATGTCGACAGTGTATTGCATTAATTTATGGCAATATTCAATGGCTTCATCATACTGCCCTTGATCAGAACATATACATGCTTTTGTAAACCACAGCTGAGCTCTTAATTGTGAATCACTCATTGAATCTATAGCATTATATTGATACATCAATTCTGTTACAAGTTCATACGCTTGTTTAAGTTTATTCTGAAAGATAAATAGTTGAACTCTATACAATTCATAAAACCTAATTCGTAAGAACATGTCATTTATACTTTCTGAATTGGAATAGTTGCCTAATCTTTTTTCATATGTCTCAAGCCAATATTGCATACGTGAGATATCATTCAGGGCTTTGCAAATTCTAAGTATTAATTCAAATAAATCATATTCTCTTACTGCTGTAGATACAGTTTTACTGTCTTTTAAATTTTCATAAGCCCAAAGGCTATATCTGTAAGCCAAACGATCTTTAAAACATGCATGATTATGAAGGGCAAGCTGATAGTTAATATTGTAACTATCTAAAGCTGATTGTGGGATAACATCATTTATTTTCAATCTTTCCTTCATAACTAAACTGCGCAGATATTTTTCTCTATTGTTTTTGGAATAGCCGATTTCAAGAAATTCTTGTTTGGTCAAATCATATCCACTGATGAAATAACCAGCAGCAGATTGATTAAATCCTGATAAATCATCAATTGGCGTGTAGTCTTCAAAAATTTGTGACTCCCATTGAATCTTACTTGCCTTTTCTTCTATCAAATATTTCATTTGATGATTTTCTTCTGTATTATAATTATGACATTTATTTAGCAATTGTAAACTTTCATTATAAAGTGCTTTAATTCGTAATATTTCTGCAAAGTCCATATACTCCCTTAATTCAATTTCATCTAGTTTTTTTGCGTAAAGCAACCTTAGACTTATCAATATTTGAGAAAAAAGATGTCTTTTTAAATTGCTGAATTGTTGAGCATTAGTAAACCGCATTCTTTTTTGTAATTCGATATCATTTATTTCATTTTTTGACTCTATAAGTTTAAATAATAGCAAAGTCTTACTATCATTATTACTCTCCAGCCTATTGAAATACAGGGAAAAATGACGCTTTTCTGGTTTGGAAAGACGTTTGATTAATAATATTAGACTTTTAGATTTCGATATAGGCATAACATAATTTAGGCACATTAAATATTGATATACAAATAATTATAGACTAAATATACACTCTAGATATAACATAATTCAATTATAATAATTTTTAATATGTTAGAATTCAGCTTTTTTTGTTGAAAAATAAAGAAATGGCTAAAAAATTAAAATTGGAATACATCTGGTTGGATGGTGGAAAACCAACACAGATGATGAGAAGCAAAACTAAAGTAATAGATGCTGACAAATACAAAGGAAGTCCTGACGATTTGCCACTATGGTCATTTGATGGTTCATCTACCAATCAAGCATCTGGGAGTTCTTCTGATTGCCTCCTTAAGCCTGTAAGAGTATTTACAGATCCTTTTAGATCATATAGTCTATTGGTAATGTGTGAAGTACTAAATGCAGATGGTACTCCTCATCCAACCAACGGAAGAGCAACAATTGACGATAATGATAATGACTTTTGGTTTGGATTTGAGCAAGAGTATACTTTTTGGGACCTAGATCATCACACACCTCTTGGATTTCCAGCGAGTGGCTATTACCCACCTCCTCAAGGACCATATTATTGTTCTGTAGGTGCTGAATTTACAGTCGGTAGAGAAATGGCAGATCGCCACCTCGATCTTTGCATTGACGCTGACATTAATATCGAGGGTGTTAATGCGGAAGTAATGAAAGGACAATGGGAGTATCAGATATTTGCAAAAGGTGCAAAAGAAGCAGGAGACCAGACTTGGGTTGCAAGATATATCATGGAAAGGGTAGGAGAAGAATATGGTGTAAGAATAAACTTGGACCCTAAACCTGTACAAGGTGACTGGAATGGCTCAGGAATGCATGCTAACTTTTCTAACACAGTATTAAGGACATCGGGGGATAAAGCAAAATTTGAGGAAATATGTGAATATTTTAGACCTAAAAAAGCGATAGAAGCCGCTATTCTTGTATATGGAGCTGATAACGATAAGCGATTGACAGGCAATCATGAAACACAAGCCATAGATAAGTTTTCATATGGTGTCTCCGATCGAGGAGCATCCATTAGGATTCCTATCGCTGCTGTAGAAAATGGATGGAAAGGCTGGTTAGAGGATAGAAGACCTGCCTCAAATGCTGATCCATACAAAGTGGCATCTGTAGTTGTTAAAACTGTAAAAGGTGGATTTGTGAAAAAATAATACGACTAATAATTCTCTAAAGCCTGCTTGATTATATAAGATGGAGCAGGCTTTCTCTTAATCAATTGAGTTGTCTGTTCTACTGATGTAAAAAATTACCATACCTCCAAAGATCATAACAAGTCGAATAACAAATGCTGGCACAGAACCAAAATTGTCAATAAAGCTGAGGAAAGTAAACCTAAGTCCACCTCCAAACAAATATAAGATCATTGACATAAAGCCAAAGAAAAAAAGCAGAAAGCCAATAATAGTAAAAATATTTTTCTTAGTCATCAATTATATTTTTTGTGGGCTTGACAGCAAATCGCCAAGGAAGTTTGCAATATAATTTAATGGGCTGTATTTTGCATGAAAATTTTCATTTCATTCACTTTACTACAGGGATAAGCTAAATGATCAAATTAATCGAATGTCCAAGAGATGCTATGCAAGGAATCGTCGAGTACATTCCGAGTTCATTAAAGATTAATTACATAAATCATTTACTTAAGGTTGGCTTTCATACCATCGATTTCGGAAGCTTTGTTTCTCCTAAAGCCATTCCTCAAATGAGGGATACAGCGGAGGTTTTAAAAGGACTGAACCTATCCAATTCCAAAACAAAACTATTGGCGATAGTCGCAAATGCCAGAGGAGCTAAAAACGCTTGTGAATTTGAAGAAATTTCATATTTAGGCTATCCATTTTCAATCTCAGAAACATTTCAATTAAGAAATACAAATGCTACAATTCTTGAATCCTTAGAAAGGGTAGAAGATATTCAAAGTTACTGTAAGAAACACAATAAAGAACTTGTGATTTATATTTCAATGGGATTTGGCAATCCATATAGTGACCCTTGGAATGTTGACATATGCCAGGAATGGGTAAATAAACTTGCTGCTAAGGAAATTAAGCATATTGCTCTATCCGATACCATTGGCGTAGCAGATCCTAATAGCATCTCTTACTTATTTGAGAATCTGATTCCTCCGTACCCCGATGTTGAATTCGGTGCTCATCTTCATACCAGAGCAGATAATTGGAAAGAAAAAGTAGAAGCTGCCTACAACAATGGTTGTAGGCGATTTGATGGTGCTCTAAAAGGCTATGGTGGATGCCCGATGGCAAAAGACGAACTGACAGGAAATATGCCAACCGAAAATTTGATTTCCTATTTTAATGAGATATCAAATGAGTTTCAAATTGATCATGCTGCATTCATTGAAGCCATGCAATACTCTTCGAAAGTATTTTTGTAATTAACGAATTGTAATACTAGAATGATATTTTGTTAATATCTATTGTTATTTTCACTTCTAGCAAATCATTTAAACTTAAATCGTGTTGTTTAGAAATAAGGCAGAATTTAAATCCGTGTTTGAAGCCTATTACAACCCATTATGTAATTTTATAAAGAGGCTTGGAAATGACAACACATTGGCTGAGGATGTAGTACAAGATGTCTTTTTGCATTTGTGGAAAACAAGGCAACAATATAACCAGGATACGGATATTAAATCTTTGCTTTTCCAAGCTTCTAAACACAAGCTTTTTGAATACCTTAGAAAGGATAAAGCTTATGAAAAACATTTGCAAAACTTCAATGGGAATCAAGATTTAAGTGCTGACGAAGACCAACTCGCTGAAAGTTTGCTCAAGCTTGAAAAAATTAATCAATCGCTACGACATTTGCCTACCAAATGCCGGCTTGTATTTGAAATGCACAAGTTTAAAGGCTTAACTTACAGCGAAATTGCAGAGATAAATAATATCTCGATTAAAACCGTAGAAAATCATATGTTAAAGGCCATAAAAATTCTTAGAACTTTATTGACAAACTGAAAAGGGAATTTGAATGAATATCGATAAACTGATACTTAAATTATTAAATAAATCCAATAGCCTAGAAGAATTTGAAACCCTAGAAGCTTGGAAGCAAGAATCAGAAAGTAATATTGCACTTTTAGAACTATTGAACATGAAATCCGACGAAACAGAATATACAAAATACAACGTAAAAAATGCTTGGAACAAAGTATCAGCTAGACTTGGGTTCATTAATTTTTCTAAATCATTAAAATGGATCCTAGCAAGTGCAGCCTTTATTGCCATTATTATAAGCTTATACTACTTTAATGGTCAAAGCAAAAGTCTACCGGTCTTTCAGTCCGATGAAAAGGTAAATCATTTTGTACTTCAAGATAATTCTGAAGTTTGGCTAAACAACAACTCGCTATTGGCTCATTTAGAAGATTTTGAGATTTCCAGAATGGTTTCCTTGGAGGGAGAAGCATTTTTCGAAATTGAGCACAATACTGCTAATCCTTTTATAATCGAACTAAATAATAACGAGTTTATCAAAGTTATTGGCACTAGCTTTAAACTGGTTAATGATGCAAGTAATTTTGATTTGATACTATATACTGGTAAGTTAGAACTTCATGCTTTAAATCGTATCATTAATCTGGAGCAAGGGGATAGAATCACAAGAGTTAACGGTTCATACGTAAAGTTAAAAGACAGAGACTTCAACGCATCTTCATGGAAAACTGACGAATTATTGTTTGACAACACATCCTTTCCTGATGTAATCAAAGATCTTGAAAATCATTTCCATATTAATATTCAGATAAATGATGAAATTAATTATGCTAACTGTAGTCTATATGCAAAGTACAAAAATCAGTCATTAGACTCCATCCTAGAAGAGTTAGTTAAGATATGGAACATGAAATTCAGCAATACTTCTGAAGGTATAATGATTGATTATTTAAGTTGTCAATAAGATGTATCATACTATCTATTCTATTAAGCTCGTGTATCAACTTACAACTTGATTCACAACAAACCAACTCAATTCTTGACCTTCCTAATTCATCTCTAACAGTTAGTGAACTTCTGCTAATAATTGAATCACAAACAGACTATAACTTTAGTTATAATCCCCAGCAAATTCCTTTAAATAAAAAACTAAAGATTGCAGGAACACAAAACTCCTTAAAAGACATAATTGCTAGTATTGAAGAGCAATCCAATGTAAGTATAGATATAAATGAAATTCTAAAAAGAATAGTTATACTTCCTCCTGCAACTTTTAACATTAGTGCTTTTGTCCTTGATTCTATATCTGGAGAATGCTTAATTGGTGCAATGATATTAGCTGATCATAAATTTATAGCCAGCACAAATAATAATGGATACTTTAATGTAAACCTGGACTATAACAAACCATTAATCACAATCTACAACATAGGATATAACCAAAGGGTTTATGTAGCGAATCCCTATGAATCAGACAGCTTGATTATTACACTTATTCCCAAACTTGATCTTAATATTATTATCACTCCAGAAAAAGATCATCTAATTAATACAAATGAGTATATAGACCTTGGCAATATCAATAATCATTTTGGAACAGCAGGAACCAATGACTTGGTTCAGCAAATAAAATTTAGTCCCGGTGTTTCTTCAGGAGCAGAAGGACAAAATGGTTTTAACGTTCGAGGTGGAGGACCCCATCAAAATCTTATCTTAATAGATGATATGCCAATCTATGAGTCTAGCCACCTCGGAGGCCTATCGTCTATATTCCTACCCAGCTCTATTAAAAGTACTAGATTTATCAAGTCAGCATTCCCTGCTAGGTATGGAGGTCGATTATCAAGTGTTCTTGATGTTAGATTAAAAGACGGAAACAAAAACAATTATTCACGTGAATTATCACTTGGTCTCGAAGGAATTACTGGTCATATTGACGGTCCCATTGGAACAAACACTTCTGTAAATCTTAATTTAAGAGCCAGTTGGTTTTCTGCAATTGCAAGTCCATTTGTTAAAGCGATTACAAATGTGCAAGATCTCAGCTTCAGATATAATGACAGTTACTCAAAGATTACGCATTGGTTTACCAACACTAGCAAATTGAGCTTAAGTGCCTATTGGGGTGATGACCTTGTTAAAACAGCACGCAGTGAATTTGATGACGATAATATAGGGTTTCAGGACTATAATCGTATCTCTTGGGGCAATAGATTTATTTCATTAAAATGGGACAAACTACTTAATGAAAAGTGGCATTTGCAAACCAATATTGGAAGGTCAGATTATAACTACCGTAGTAGAGGATCTTTCAACAGAAGTTACTTAGATATGGACACTATTGCATTTAATGCTTTTGATATATTGTCGATTTCTGAATTGCGTAATTATGTAGCCAATGTAGAGTTGGATTATTACTCCCCTAACACAGGACAATACAAGTTTGGAATAAACTACACCAACCATAGTAATTCACCTACTATTATAGAATCAAGAACTTTTGTAAATGAAGCAGAAGATCCTGTTATTACGGACACAAGTTATGTAGCGGATGAATTGGCTTTATTTGTCCAAAACAAATTTCCATTGTCAAGTAAGGTAAACTTTACTACAGGGATAAGAGGAAGTTTATATACGACCAACGAAAGCAACTATTTCTTCTTGGAGCCTAGACTTTTACTTTCCTATGAACACGAAAATCATCAATTGAATTTTTCTTATTCCAGAGTAAGTCAATTTATCCATTTACTTTCAAATCCAGGCCTTGGTTTACCTTCGGACCTTTGGGTGCCAAGCACATCGAACGTGCCTCCTGAAATTAGCAATATATTCTCCATAGACTATTATAGAAAAAAACAAAATAGATCCTTTGGTCTATCTCTATGGTATAAAACTTTTGATAATATCATTGAGTATTCAAATCCTTCTATTATCATTTATTCGCTTATTATAAATAATGAGTTGTACCAAGTGGAGGTCGACAATAGCAGTTGGGAAAGTAGAATCAGTTTTGGCAAGGGTCATGCCTTTGGTTTTGAGTCTTTTGCACAAGGCACAATAGGTTCATTTGATCTAAATGTTAATTATGCTTATACAAGAACTCTTAGAGTTATTGGCAGCATAGATGGTGGCTCTGCCTTTCCTTATAAATTTGATAGTCCTCATAATATTTCAGCTCAGATCAAGTATAGAGTAAATAATCATAATTCATTGGTGCTTAATTGGCAATTTGCTTCAGGCACTGCATACACGCTACTAGACACACAAAGATTAGGTACAGATGGAGAACCCGTGTTGATACCTTCTTCCAGAAATAATTTCAGGCTTCCAGATTTTCATCATTTGGACATACACTATCGTCTGGAAAAGAAGCTAAAGGGCGGAAGACTTATTTATGATATAGGCATTTACAATATATATAATCGCCTGAATGCCTTTTATGAATACCTCTCACAAGACACACCTCAAGGCTCTCCTGAGTTGATTAAAGTTTCGATATATCCTATATTACCCCAATTTAACATTAGCTATATATGGTAGCCTCCTATAATTATTTGTAAACTTTCCAAATAAGTCCTAACTTACAGGACGAATGCAAAAAGCACTTTTTGGCATATTAACTTTAATTCTTATCTATTCCTGTGAAGATAGACGTGAATTTGAAGTCAATGACTTTGAGAAAGAAATTGTTCTCAACGCTATCATTTCAACAGACTCGATCTGGAATATCAATTTGAGTTATACAAAATCCATCTTTGATGACACGGATTTTGAACAAATTAATAATGCCTCTGTCAAAATTAAAGACTTGTCAAATGGTCAAAGCTTTTTTCTTGATACAAAGAAAACTGGAAATTACACTCGTGATCTCAATCCTGTTGAGGGACATGAATATGAAATAAATGTAAATATACCGTCAAGACAAGAAATCCATGCGATTACTTATGTTCCTAGTGTATTAGAAGTCGATGTTGTTTCAAATCTAGTAATTGATGAAAATGGGAATGAAAATATTGAAATTGGGTTGGAGATAACCGATAACCCAAATGAAGAAAATTACTATGTGTGGGAATTGCTTGAAGTTGATCCAAAGTATTTTAACGAAACCAAAGCAGCACCTATTTCAACTAAATATGAAGAAGAACCTGTTGACAACGTAACACCTGAAGATCCAATCGATACTGATGGCGGAGGAATCAACCCTGGAAATATAGGTAATACCAATGGCACGCTAACGGCTGGAGATATTTTCAGCTTTAACACTCTTCAAGATGATAGTGAATATCAAAGCAAGAGTTTAAATGATCCTTCCTTCTTTTCAGAATCCGATGTAAAAGCAGGTAAGATAGCTAATAAACTAATCTTGGCCAGTTCATTAATATCATCCATTAATGACAATTATGTGATAAATGAGTCTGGTACCATAGAAGAAGAAAGAGTACCTCTATTCGAACTTAAGATTATGGCAGTTTCTTCTGATTTATATGATTATCTAAGAACTTATCAGCAATACAAAAGAAGTGAAATCATAAATTCTAGTTTTGCCGATCCTATTATCATCCATTCTAATATCAGGAACGGCTTAGGTATTTTCGGTGGCTATAATTTGAAAAGTTTTTATATCTATTAATAAAGAGAAAAGAACAATCTAATAATTAACAAAAAAGGCTTAATGAATCTCATTAAGCCTTTTTCTATTTCATTAATGCTAGTAATCTACAAGTGAATAACTTCTCCAAAAGCAGCAGCGGATGCTTCCATAATTGCTTCACTCATTGTAGGGTGTGGGTGAATTGATTTAATTATCTCATGACCTGTGGTTTCAAGATTCATGGCAACAACGATTTCAGCAATCATTTCTGTTACATTGTATCCGATCATATGAGCACCCAATAGCTCACCATATTTTGCATCATAAATAATCTTTACAAAACCATCTTTTGCTCCCGCAGCACTCGCTTTACCAGAGGCTGAAAAAGGGAATTTGCCAACCTTTAATTCATATCCTGCTTCCTTAGCCATCGTTTCAGTCATGCCTACAGAAGCGACCTCGGGAACGCAGTAAGTACAAGAAGGAATTACTTTATAGTTTATGGGTTGGACATCCATACCTTTTATTCTCTCCACACATAAAATACCTTCGGCACTTGCTACGTGTGCTAAGGCTGGCGTATCCAACACATCCCCAATAGCATATATACCCGGTACATTTGTATTGTAATATTCATCTACAACAATTCTGCCTCCTTTATCCGTCTCTATCCCTAAAGCTTCAATGCCAATATTTTCTGTGTTAGGCATGATTCCAGCAGCACTTAAAACAACATCACATTCAATTGTATCTGTTGCACCACTTTTTCTGTTTTTTACATTGACCTTTATTGTCTTAGATTTTGTATCAACAGATTCGACCGAAGTATTAGCTAATACTTTCATCCCACTTTTTTTGAAAACCTTTCCCAATTCCTTGGAAACATCATCATCTTCTCTAGGAAGCAATCCATTTTCCATAAATTCGACAACTGTTACTTCAGACCCAATGGACTGATAAAAGTAAGCGAACTCAACACCTATTGCTCCTGCACCTATAACTACCATCCGTTTAGGAAGAGATTCCAAAATCATTGCCTTTCTATAGTCAATGATTTTCTCACCATCTATAGGGATATTTGGCAATGCTTTAGATCTTGCGCCTGTTGCTACAATGATATGGTCCGCGGAATACTCTTTACGAGCTCCATTGGCATCCGTAACAACAACTTTTTTACCCCTTGCTAAGATGCCGTTACCTTCGAGTACTGTAATCTTGTTCTTTTTCATCAAAAAGCTGATTCCTTTGCTCATGCCATTTGCAACCCCTCTACTTCGTTGAATCATTTTATCAAAATTTGCAGCTGCTTTCGAAACTGTAATTCCATAATCCTCTGCATGAGAGATATAATTAAATACCTGAGCTGATTTCAACAATGCCTTTGTTGGAATACATCCCCAATTCAAGCAGATACCTCCTAAACTCTCTCTTTCGACGATCGCTACATTCATTCCCAATTGAGCAGCTCTTATGGCTGCTACATATCCTCCAGGACCACTACCCAATACAATTAAATCAAAATTCATATCTGTATAAAATTTTGCGCAAATATATGACAAATGTCTAAGTCTTGTTTAATGCGTATGTAGATCAAATTCATATTTGACTACTATAATTCAAAGCTACCTTGCTTTGAACACAATTGGTTTGACTTAGCTTAATTTAAAGTTCTGAAACCATAAGGAATTTTCCGAAAGCTAAAATTAATCGATCCTTTGAAGCAGAATTTATAAATTCATAAAAACTAAAGCTCCAAAAAAGATTAATCAGACAACAATATTATTGAAACAATCTTGTATACTCAATTGTATATTAATTGTGTTAAGTGGTTGTAGAATGTATATGTTAAATGTAATTTTTAAAATCAAAAAGAAAATAATCTATATTCGCTTGAAATAACTTAAGTAAATAAGTGGCAGACAAAATAGCAATATTCCCAGGTTCATTTGACCCGATAACTCTAGGTCACGTTGATATAATCCGAAGAGGTGCATTGATTTTTGATAAGATATATTTAGCCGTTGGGGAAAACGCCAATAAAAACACATTATTCACACTCGAACAACGCCTCAAATGGCTATATGATGTAGCCAAAGAAATGGACAATGTTAACGTTTTAAGTTACAAAGGTTTAACTGCTCATTTTGCTAAAGAGTTTAATGCCAAGTATCTATTAAGAGGTCTAAGGAATGCTTCTGACTTTGATTATGAAAAAACAATTTCTCAACTCAATCATATTGTGGGTGAAGGCCTGGAAACTGTCTTCTTTATTTCTCATCCAGCATTTAGCCACATTAGTAGTAGTATAGTCCGAGAGATTATAAAGGGGCAAGGTGACGTTAGTCCTTTTGTGCCTGAAAAAATACACATGGATTTAAAAAACAATTATTATAAAAACTAAATATGTCAAACGCTATTTACACCGTTCCACAGGCTCAAAATGAGCCAGTATATTCGTATGCTCCTTCAAGCCCAGAAAGAAAGTCCTTAAAAAAGGCTATTGAACAGCTTAGATCTAAAGAAATTTCAATCCCGATGGTCATTAACGGTGAAGATGTTTACACAGACAATAGGAAATCTATTGCTCCTCCTCATGATATTCATCACAAGCTTGGTGAATTTAGCAGAGGTGGAAAAGAGCACGTGCAAAATGCGATAAACGCAGCTTTGAAAGCTAAAGATTCGTGGGAGAAAATGCCATGGCAAGATCGAGCAGCTATTTTTCTTAAAGCTGCTGATTTAATCACTGGCCCTTACAGAGCAGAATTTAATGCAGCAACCATGCTCTGCCAATCAAAAAACGCTTACCAAGCAGAAATTGATTCTATTTGTGAATTTGCTGATTTCCTCAGGTTTAATGTGCAATTTATGACCGATATCTACAAGCAGCAACCTATGAGTTCAGCCGGAGTTTGGAACAGAACAGAATACAGACCTCTGGAAGGATTCGTATTTGCCTTAACCCCATTTAATTTTACTGCTATTGCTGGAAACTTACCAGCTACTCCCGCACTTCTTGGCAATACTGTAGTATGGAAGCCAGCTGAATCACAAATATATTCAGCTCATTATATTATGAAAATATTCAAGGAAGCAGGACTTCCTGATGGTGTAATAAATTTAATTTACGTTGATGGACCTACTACAGGTGATGTTATTTTTTCTCACCCTGAATTTGCAGGGCTACATTTTACTGGCAGTACCGGTGTATTTAAATCCATATGGCAAACAATTGCCAATAACCTAGAAATGTACAGAGGATTTCCTAGGATTGTTGGAGAGACTGGAGGTAAAGATTTTGTTGTAGCTCACCCTTCAGCAAATCCTAAACAAGTTTCCACTGCTTTAACAAGAGGTGCATTCGAATACCAAGGTCAAAAATGTTCTGCTGCTTCAAGAGCATATATTCCTAAATCTTTATGGCCAGAGATAAAAGCAGCAATGATTAAAGATATTGAAAGTATTAAAGTGGGGCCTGTAGAAGATTTTTCAAATTATGTCAATGCTGTTATTGATGAAAAATCATTCGATAAAATTTCAAACTACATTGATGACATCAAGGCTTCATCTGATGCATCTATAATCGCTGGTGGAAATTACGATAAGTCTAAAGGTTACTTTATTGAACCAACCGTAGTTGTTGCGAACAATCCAAAGTTCAAAACTATGTGCGAAGAAATATTTGGACCTGTTCTAACCATTTATGTTTATGAAGATCATGAATTCAATGAAATCTTGAAATTGGTAGATAACACATCACCATATTCTTTGACAGGATCATTGTTCGCAAGAGACAGAGCTGTTATTAAAGAAGCATCTTACGCCCTTAGAAATGCTTCTGGCAACTATTACATCAATGATAAGCCAACTGGTGCTGTCGTTGGCCAACAGCCATTTGGAGGCGCAAGAGCTTCTGGAACCAATGACAAAGCAGGATCAGTTCTGAACCTTTATAGATGGTTATCTCCAAGGACGATCAAAGAGACCTTTGCTGCTCCCGTTGATTATCGTTATAGTTTTCACTCAGAGGAATAAAAGAATTAAAAGAATGGGGGAGGCCACATTGGGCCTTCTATTATTCTTTCAGAAAAAATTCTTAGAACCATTGGTTTCGTTACGATAAGGAATATAATTCCATAAAGAGCACCATATAAATGGGCACTATGTCCTATTCCATCTGACCTATTCTTTTTATCTGACCAATGCGAATAAAAAATATAACCTAGGGCAAAAACGATTGCGGGAACAGGTGGATATAAAAACCAATTCCATGGATCCAAAAGGCAATAAATCAAGACCAAAGCGGAAGTTGCGCCTGATGCCCCAACAGCTGCATATGAACTATTGTTTTTATGTCTGAAATGCGTAGGTAAATCTGCTACAACAATTGAACTTAGATAAAGAAATAGAAAATACAAAGACCCCAAAGCTTCTCCATATAGAACACCAAAACTTGACTCTATATATTGACCAAACATGTATAAAACAAACAAGTTGATCAATAAGTGAGAAAGGTTGCCATGAACAAATCCACTACTGAGAAGACGGTAGTATTGTTTATTGTGGTGCTCCGAATAAGGGTGGTGTTTGAGAGAATTAATTATATTGTAATTATTAAATCCTTGATAGGAGATTAATCCAGTGATGATTATAATAGCAAGTGTAATGGTCATAATTTATTGAATTGGTTAAAAGTACTTGAAATAATACATTTAATAAAACCATTCTAAATCTATTAATCATTATGGTAAGGTTCATTTTTCATTATGCTAAATGCCCTGTAAATTTGTTCCAATAATACAAGTCTAGCCATATGATGAGGCAAAGTCATCTTTGACAATGAAATTAGCTCCTGACTCGAGGATTTGAAATCATCACTGAAGCCATAAGCTCCACCAATTACAAAACTTATGTTATTTCTTGTGGTCATTAGACTTTCGAGATGTTTGGAAAAACCTCTAGAGTCATAGGCCTTTCCTGTCTCATCTAATAAAATGATATAGCTTCCTTCTTTTAATTTGCATTGAAAAAGCTTATATTCTGCTTTTAGCATTTCATCTTTAGGCAATGAATTAGAAAGTTTAAGGGGGTTGATTTGATTAATTTCAAATCGAGTATATCGCTTTATCCTTTTGGTAAATTCACACTCAGCTTCTGAATATATATTTTTTGAACTTTTACCTATATAAATTAAATCTATCGCCATCCTATCATTTTCTCAACCATCCTAAAATACTTTTGTCAGAAACATAATAAAGACCTTCATAATAGACGAGAGAATAAGATGAACGAGAATGATGACCTACATTTTGTTGAATGATTTCAATAACCTGCCCTTTTGAATAACAAACAATTCCAGTATGACCAAATTTATTATTATGGCTTGGGCCAAAAATTAAGATATCACCTGGTAAAGGTCTTTCTTTTGATCCATTGGTATATTGAATCAATCCTCTTTGTGGATTAACCAGCCCATCTTGGATCTCTTTATTATAAAGATCTTTTGCATTCCCAAAGGCATCTGGCATTTTATGGTTGTAAATTATATAATAATATCTTTTAACAAATTCAACGCATTGATATTTGAGACCTAGATTATATCCATCTTCTGTAATATTTCTTCCCAATACATTAGAGCGTTTCCCATTATAATATACGGGTACCTTGTTATATACATCTATAAGCTCACCTATTTTAAATCTATTCTCTTTTGTTGGAGAAGAAGATTCAATGAATGCACTATTGTTATTATTTAACAGGGGTAAATGTCCTAGTAATAGAACAAGCAATAATTTAATGTGTGTGTTTATAAGCATCTGGGCCTGTAAAGTTTTAAAATTTTCAATTCCATGGCAAATCTAGCATAACACTTTCAAATCTGAAAACAGTATAACGATCAAAATTTAATCGAATTTCACATATCCACAGATTTCTGATTTAATATGTCTACATATTGATTATACATTTTATAAATTTGCCGAGCATATAAATAAAAGAGAATGTTTGATACACTAAGTGATAAATTAGAGTCCGCGTTTAAGAATCTATCTGGTGAGGGCAAATTGACAGAAATTAATATTGCCCAATCAATTAAAGAAATTCGAAGAGCACTTGTTGCTGCAGACGTTAACTATAAAATTGCAAAAGAATTTACCGATAAGGTAAAAGATCAGGCTTTAGGAATTCGGAATGTCTTAAATGCAGTAAGGCCTGGAGAGTTGATGGTCAAAATCGTGATGGATGAAATGATCCAGTTGATGGGTGGACAATCTGTCGGTATTAATACAACGGGAACTCCTGGTGTTATTCTTATTGCGGGACTCCAAGGGTCAGGTAAAACTACTTTTACCGGCAAGCTAGCAAAGTACCTCAAGGAAAAAAAGAATCAAAAAGTACTAGTTGCAGCATGTGATGTCTACCGACCTGCGGCTATAGAACAATTGACCGTTCTTTCTGAACAGGTTGGCGTTGATATTTATAAAGAAATTGATAACAAAAACCCAGTTGAAATTTCAGGAAATGCAGTGGCTTACGCCAAAAAGAATAATTATGGAGTACTAATCATTGATACGGCCGGTCGATTGTCTGTAGATCAGGAGATGATGGATGAAATTGCTGCTATTAAAGATACCATAAGCCCTTCAGAAACTTTATTTGTTGTCGACGCTATGACCGGTCAAGATGCTGTTAATACAGCAGCTAGCTTTAATGACCGTATTGATTATGATGGGGTAGTACTGACCAAATTAGACGGCGACACAAGAGGAGGAGCAGCATTATCGGTTAAATATACTGTCGGCAAGCCAATTAAATTCGTTTCTACAGGAGAAAAAATGGATGCCCTAGATGTATTTCATCCAGATAGAATGGCACAGCGTATACTGGGAATGGGTGATATTGTTTCCTTTGTTGAAAAGGCACAGGATCAGTTTGATGAAAAAGAAGCCAAACGTCTTGAAAAGAAAATCAAGAAGAACAAGTTTGACTTTAATGACTTCCTAGGTCAGATGGCTCAAATCAAAAAAATGGGTGACATCAAATCTCTTATGGGAATGATACCGGGCATGTCAAAACTAAAAGACGTCGATATAGATGACAATTCTTTTGATAAAGTTGAGTCAATAATACTTTCAATGACGCCTAAAGAAAGAACCAATCCCGAGTTGCTTAATATGAATAGGAAGAAAAGAATCGCAAAGGGTTGTGGTAGAAACATCAATGAAATCAACATGTTCATCAAGCAATTTGATCAAATGCGTAAGATGATGCACATGATGTCTAAAGGAAAAGGCATGCAGCAACTAATGGGCAATATGCCAAATATGAAAGGGTTTCATTGAGTTTACTAAGTATTGAGTTATTATCCGATTATAACTTTTCTAACGGTTGAGAAGATTCAAGATAACTATTATAAGCTATAGTAATTGTATACCAATAAAGCCATATCATATCTGAAACCTCTCTTTGATCTCCTTTAGCTTAAGCATACACTCTATTGGAGTCATTGATGGTAAATCAAGATGCTCAAGTTCTTCTTTTAGTTTAATCCATTGTGGATCTTTTGCTTCAAAAAGATTCATTTGGAATTGGGATTGACTTTGAATTGTATTAAAGCTTTCTTCGATGTGCTGTTTTTGCTCCAAGGTCTTTGATTCGAGTTGCTTGAGTAATGTCTTGGCTTTTAGGACCACTTCTCTTGGCATTCCAGCAAGTTGAGCAACATGAATACCGAAACTTGCCCCGCATGCACCTTTAACCAGCTTTCTTAAAAATATGACCTTCTCTTTATATTCTTTAGTAGCAACATTGTAATTCTTTACCCTCTCAAAACATTTTTCTAAATCACTAAGCTCATGATAATGAGTAGCGAATAACGTCTTAGGATGGAAAGAAGGACCGTCATGCAAGTACTCTGCAATTGCCCAAGCGATAGATATACCATCGTAAGTACTTGTACCTCTTCCTATCTCATCGAGGATAATTAAGCTTCTCTTGGAGAGATTATTAAGAATACTAGATGTTTCATTCATCTCAACCATAAAAGTGGATTCACCACTAGAAATATTATCAGAAGCTCCAACACGAGTAAAAATCTTGTCGATAATTCCTATTCTAGCTTCCTTTGCGGGAACATAGGACCCAATATGTGCCATCAAACTAATTAAGGCGGTTTGCCTTAATACTGCAGACTTACCTGACATATTTGGACCAGTGATCATTATTATTTGTTGACTATCCAAATCTAGATACACATCATTGGGAACATAAGGGTCTTCAACTGACAATTGTGTCTCTATTACAGGATGTCTTCCTTGTTTAATATCTAAAACATATGAATCATCTATATCCGGAGCGTTATAATCGTTTTCCAATGCAGATTCTGCAAAAGAGATATAACAATCTATTTCCGCAAGGCATTGTGAGTTTTGCAAAAGGGTAGGCACGTAATTATCTGTGACTTCCACTAGCTCATTAAACAATTCTTCTTCGAGTTCTGTAATCTTATCTTCAGCCTGTAAAATTTTGGTTTCAATAAGTTTAAGCTCATCATTGATATAACGCTCTGCGCCTTTCAAGGTCTGCTTTCGAACCCAATCCGCTGGAATCAAGTCTTGATCTTTGTATTTATTGGTAACCTCAAAGTAATAGCCAAACACATTATTAAACCCAACCTTTAATCCAGTAATACCGGTTCTTTCAACTTCTCTTACCTGAAGGTCCAGAAGTATTTCTTTGGAATTACGTGAAATGGAACGCCATTCATCAAGTGATTCATTCCATCCATCTTTTATTACATTTCCCTGAGACAATTTAAAGCCAGCATCGGAATGAAGTGTATTGTTGATACGGTTCGATAATGGCTCACATGCATTTAATCGGTTTGCAAGATCTGAAAATGATCCAGTTGATTGCTTTTCCAACTCAGTCTTTACAATATAGATTTTGTCCAAGGCAGACTTAATAACAAGCAGTTCCTTTGGGTTAACCTTTCTTAATGGCACTTTTGAACTTAATCGCTCCAAATCTCCGATGGATTTCATTTTCTCAATAAGAATTTCTTTCAAAGCAGGATTCTTCAACAAAACACCTACACAGCTTTGCCTTGATTTTATCATTTCAATGCCTTTTAAAGGCAAAACAATCCATCTGCTAAGAAGTCTTGCTCCCATAGGAGTTAAAGTCTTATCTAAAACCTGAAGTAATGATCGTCCAGACTCATGATTACTTCTTACCAATTCTAGGTTTCGTATTGTAAATTTGTCAAGCCACATATATTTGTCAGATTCTATTCTGACAATTTTATTGATATGCGAAATCTTTTTTTGTTGGATAGTAGAAAGGTAATGGATGATACTTCCAGCTGCGATTTGACCTAGTTCATTAGAATCGATGCCAAACCCTTTTAATGAGTTGACCTCAAAATGCTTTAGCAATAAATCATGATTATAATCATATTCATAGAACCAATCATCCAGTCCATGAGAGAATAATTCATCTGGAAAAATCTCTTGAATTTTAGCTTTCTGACCCTTTGTGTATATCAATTCATTTACAGGAAAACTTTGCAGGAGCTTTTCTGAAGAATTAGCGTCACCTTCGTGTACAAGAAATTCACCGGTAGAGATATCCAAAAAAGCCATCCCAATTTTGTCATTCCTTATGATCACTGAACATAAAAAGTTGTTCTTATTTGAATCGAGCAAGTTGGAATGCGTAGTAACTCCAGGTGTTACTACCTCTGTTACATCTCTCCTGACAATTTTTTTCTCCTTTGAAGGTTTTTCCATTTGCTCACAAATGGCTACCCTATATCCCGCTTTGACCAATTTAGGTAAATAAACTTCAACAGAATGATAAGGAAAGCCGGCCAGTTCTACATCAGAACCGCCATTATTCCTACTGGTCAAGACTATTCCAAGGATTTGTGAAGCTTTTACCGCATCCTCTCCAAATGTTTCATAAAAATCACCTACCCTAAAAAGCAATATTGCATCTGGATGCTTTTGCTTTACCTCGAAGTACTGCTTCATTAAAGGCGTTACCTTGGTATTTGACTTGGATTTCTTTTTTGTTGAAGACAATTTCGAATTTTATAAATACAAATGTAGGTCTAAGTTATTGATATTAAAATTTAGGAAATGTATAAAAATGCTTATTCATCTTAAAATTTACCTCTTGAATTTTATAAAATAAAAAACATATATTTGCGGCGTTAAATCCTGACGCTCGATAGGCGAGGGAATCAGGGATGGACTTATTAATTACCATAGAAATTTTAACTTATGCCTGTAAAAATCAGATTGGCCCGTAGAGGTCGAAAAAAAAACCCTTATTACCACGTGGTTGTAGCCGATGCAAGAGCTCCCAGAGATGGTAAATACATTGAAAACTTGGGGTCATACAATCCCATGACTGTTCCAGCAACTATAGAATTGGATAGAGACAAAGCTCTCGAATGGCTGCAAAAAGGTGCTCAACCTACTGAAACTGCTAGAGCAATTCTAAAATTAAAAGGAGTATACTACAAAAAACACCTATTAAGAGGTGTTGCTAAAGGAGCTTTGACAGAAGAAAAAGCTGCAGAAATGTATCAAGCTTGGATAGATGAAAAAGATTCAAAAATCGAATCTAAAGTGGCAGAAGTACAAAAGAAGAAAGAAGATTTCTGGAAAATGGTTTCAGGAGAGATTAAACCTGTAGTAAAAGCTGCTGACAAAAGTGCAGGTGAAGCTTTTCGAAAAACTGCTGAAAAGACTAGCGAAGAGGCTCCAGCGGCAGAAGTTGAAGTAGATAAAGCTTCTAAAACAGAAGCTCCAGTAGAAGAGGTTTCTAAAGAAGAGGAGGCTGTGGTAGAGGAAGCTCCTAAAGTAGAAGCTCCAGTAGAAGCAACTCCTAAAGCAGCGGCTGAGGAGACCCCGGCTGCAGTAGAAAAAACTCCAGAAGTAGAAGAAGAAAATAAAGATAAAGCTGAGGATGATTCTTCTAAAGAATAATCATTATATTTATAGCAGAATCTAATCAAAAATCTAAAATATTAAACCTAGTAAAGCTGTTGTTTTACTAGGTTTTAATTTATAAAAATATCTCTATTATGATTGAGCTAGACAAAAAATACATGACAGTGCTTGATAATATTAAATCAAACATTCAACTTTCAGAGGAATTAAAATCATACCTGGAAGAAGAAGAAACCGAAGAATACAAGGCTTTGGTTTCAACCTTTGAAAATTCCATTCATGAAGTTTATGATCAAGTAGCTGCCGTTAATCCCTTGCAACTTATTGCATTGGAGAGATATTTATTAGACGAACAATTTGAGGGTCTTTATTTGCCTAAAATACTTGGATATTCTGTCTTAAGGGGAAGGGTTAACAACAGCGTCAAATACTATAGACCTCAGGAGCACTTTGCTGAAGTACTAGAATTTATTATCAATTCTTCAAACTTTGAACAAATCAAACAAAGAGTTGGTCAATCTATTCAAATTGGATTTGCACTATCAAGTGACATTTGGATTACAAATACGATCGACAGAGTCGTTAACAAGCGAGTAAAAGCTTTTCTTGCAAGTCAGAAAATGCATAAATACCTTGATGAAAAAATTAGGAATTCAGCATTGGTTAAATATAGAAAGCAATTTCAAAGTCTAAATTTTGAAACAGCAGTATTTCCTGACACACTTTCAGAATTTACGCTTGAGGCTGAATCAATTAAGGATTTTCTGATTTATAGAGCCAAAGGAAACTACGATAACAAAAACGTACTGCCAGCTATCAATCAATTGCTTGGAAATAAATCTTTGAGATCCAGCATCGATTTATATGAAATTTGTATCATTTTGGCTCTCTATTATAATTTAGATGATGAAGGTACTAAGTTGTTAAAGGAGGATAGCACAATAATCAGACAAAATCTTGATCAATCTGGAAATCACTTCATGAGCTTTTTAAACCATCATAGTGATTCAGTTAATGGTATCTCGCAGGAAGCTGAAAGGAATATGGCTCACTATATTGATCGATCTGTAAGTGATATTGTAACCAACTACTTCAGTGTTTTGGACAAAATTAACACTGTCGGTTATATTCATGAGGATGCAATAGCTGCAGTTAGGGAATATTATTACAAAAATGAAGGCCTCTCGGTTGAAAATGAAGCCATCAGAAGATCCATTTTTGCAAAGCTTAGAAGCTTTATGAGTAATATCAGCCCTGAAGAATACAATGAATACTTTGAGATAAACAAAACATTCGTTGTTTATATGGACATATTCAGCAACCAAAAATTCAATCAGGAATTAAAGGGTCTTAGCCTTAAGTTTATTAGAAAATGTCTTAAGCATTTCATCGACAAAAGAAGTAAAGAATATCAAGAAATAAAGAAATTTGTAAGAAGCAGTTTTGTAGAATATGGCTTTATGACTGAAAAAGAGATCGTAGAACTCTTCAAAACGAAGAGAAAGCCTAAGAGCTAGTCTAAAAAATAGACTTTTCAATAGATTTGTTCTGATATTCTCGTAAAATACAATTGTGATCACAGGCTTAATCAGAGGATTCAATGCATACTTTAAGGCTTTAAAGTATTTGTTACAACCATTTGCTCTTAAATATCTATTACTATCGGGGGTAATTAGTCTTTCTATCTTTGCAATAGTAATGACCGCCATTTATAAATGGGGTGATGATCTTGGGGTTTCTATGGTCGAAAGGATCTTTGGTTCAAGTTTTACTTCTGATATAATTACGAAAATGATAAGTATCCTGTCTGTTCTTGTCCTTTGGATATTAGTCCTCTTCATCTTTAAATACATCGTACTTATCATTGTTGCACCAATCATGAGTGTATTGTCTGAAAAGATAGAATATTACGAAACAGGAAAAGCTGTTGCCCAAAATCTCAATATTCTAAATCAACTCTATCTTATGGCTCGAGGCATTAGACTAGCGATATCGAATTTAGGAAGAGAATTGAGTATTACCATTGTACTAATTACTCTAAGTTTCATACCTGGATTTGCCATTTTTACTACACCTTTGATTTTTATTATACAAGCCTATTATGCAGGTTTTGGAAACTTGGACTTTTTTATGGAACGATACTTCACGACAAAAGAATCCAGAAATTTCATATCTCTTCACAAGGGCTTAGCTGTTGCCAATGGCTCAATCTTTTTATTCCTTTTGTTTATTCCTATAGTCGGTGCCTTCATTGCTCCAAGTTTAGCAACTATAGCTGGCACAATTTCAGGATTAGAAGCTCTCGAGGAATAGAACTTTACGAGTAACTGTAAAACGACCAAAATTGAATTGAAAAATATATAAGCCTTCTCTTATATTATTATCCTGTGTTAAGTCCAGATGTTTGGATAAACTATCTTCAGTGTTATCCATTAACAATTGACCATCTATATCAAATAATTTCAAATTTCTTAAATGCCAACTTTCAGGAAAATTAAAATTGACTATACCTATTGTTGGGTTTGGATAAATATTGAGTTGATGCAGTTGTAAATTATAATTGACAGAATTCATTATATCCACTGTAATCTCCAACTGCTTTTCGCAAAGATTACGATCAAGTATTGTAACCATATAATCACCTGGTGAAAGATTACTTGCTATAGAATCATTATATATACCTCCGTTGTTTTCATTCCACAAAAATGTATAAGGTGAAATTCCTCCTAAAACATCCAAATGTATTTCTCCATTCATCATACCATTATCATTTATCACTACGACAGAAATTGATAATGAATCGGGTTGTGTAATAAAAAATTCATTGGTGAATATCAAACAGTCATTGTTGTCTATAATAGTTGCGCCATATCGACCAGGTTCTAAATTACTAATTTCGTTTCCAAACATTCCATTGGACCATAAAATACTATATGGTGTTACGCCTCCAAATATTTCCAACTCTATAAGGCCATCATCTTGATTGAAACATGTAACATCTGTTCTTTTCTCCAATTCAAACCTCAATTCAGCAGGATTTTCCAATAAAATAGAATCACTAACACCGACACAACCCTCACTGTCAGTGATTGTTAAATTATATTTCCCAAATACTAAATTGTCAATGGTATCAGAAAACATAGAACGAACAACTTGCCTGCCTGCACTCCAATTATAGTCCAAGGGCAACATGCCATTATTGCTAACAGCTATTAAAGTTCCGTTAGCATCATCATAACAGCTTAAAGAATCACCAACAAGTAATGATATATTTATTGCCTGATTATTATTAATGACATCATAGTTTTTAATTTTTGATTTACATCCATATGAATCCTCAACTGTTAGTGAATATCTACCTGACTTCAACTTCTCAATGAAATTATCATCAGTAGATTCACCATCGTCTATATTCCAATTATATCTATATGGAGGATTACCATCGCTAACATCAACAGAAATATATCCATTGTCACTTCCTATACAACGAAGGTTATTAATACTGTCTAATACGATAGATATTGGTTCTGTTTCTCTAACTACAACATTTGCATCAGCAGAGGAACAAGAATTTATATCAGTAACAGTCAAACTGTAAATACCTGCCTTTTTATTTAACAAATCTTCGTCAGAACTTCCATCGGACCATATAAATGAATAGGGTAGTGTACCTCCTTTTACAGATACATCTATATATGAATCATACCCTCCAAAACAAGTGACATGATCTATACTTAAAATTTCAATTGATATGTTTTCGGGCTCTTCAATGACAATGTTTTTTATTATTGCCTTACAATTATTTGCATCTGTAATAGTCACATTATAAATTCCCGCATCTAGTTGATTCCTGAGAGAACCAGAAACACCGTCTTGCCATAAGAATTGATATGGGGAAGCACCTCCAAACGCTCCGATTCTTATCAATCCATCTCCAGAATTAAAACAACTCAAGTTTTTTAGAGATATTACACCTACTGTAAGTACTTGTTCGTTAGCAAGAACAATCTCATCAGTTATAATAACACAGTTACTATCATCTGTAATAGTCGCAAAATAGCTTCCTGCTTCCAGATTGGTGATAACTTGACCTTGCATTCCATTGGACCAACTGATTGAATAAGGAGTAACTCCTCCCTCTATGGCTAATGAAATACTTCCATCTGTGGTTTCACTACAATTGGGTTCAAGGATTGATTCGATTCCATATTCTATACTTTGTGTCGCTTCAACTTGTATTGGATCTGTAATAATTGTGCAACCCACCCCAGTACTAATTGTACAAAAATAAAATCCAGAAGCGAGTCCCGAAATGTCTTCTGTCATTAATCCGTTTGACCACAAGAAAGTGATATCTAGTAGAGCTGACTCTATTTCTATATCAATATACCCATCCAGCTTTCCTTCACAACTTGTATTGCCAATTTCGGATACTGAATATCTTAATAGATCAAAACTCACGTCATCTAGGCTACCATTACAATTATCGTCAATCCCGTTACATCCAATCTCTATGGACATAGGATTTGTTAAATTATTGCTATCGTCACAATCTTGAGAATTGTCACTGTAACCCTGTGGTGGAATATTTGAACAAACGTAAATACTATCTAATACACTTCCATATCCATCTTGATCTTCATCCAAGTAGAACTTGCTGAATGATATAGTATCAATGCCGATTAATTTTATTTGATCAAGAGCAAAATCAGCCATCCCTTTGGTTCCTATTTCATTCGAAATAAATCTCAATCTAAAATTTGACAGTTGGTCTTCTAATTCAATTTGCTCAAATTGCCATTCTCCAATATTGCTTCCATTAATTTTCCAAACTTCCTTCCAATTGCTGTTATTATTACTTATTTCAAGTGACAAAAAAGAGTTTTTATCAGCTCTTGCACTGTAATGAAAAGATACGTGACATACCGTTTGTTCAATAATTTGTAGGCAATTACTTTCAAGTATCGCTAAGGTTGGAGAATTTGAATTGCATTCAAGGGAGCTTTCCGCATATAAATAATTACCACAATCTCTTAATGATCTTAAAGGGCCAGTAAATGCACTTTGCGTGGGCCCACTAAAGACCTGCCAATTGTTATCATCTTCCTCGATCAAATTATGCCAAACAGAATCATTTAGACAAGATTCTTCGCAATGTGGCGAACAGATATTGTTGGACTCAAAATCAGCAGAAAAGCTACTATTGTTGCATGTAGTTCTAAATGAAATTTCACATATAGGCAATGATTCAAGTTCTTCAGAACATTCACTGAATACATGGAGAATATAATCTGAATTAGATTCTAAATCTGGTATTATGAACTCTTCTCTGTTGCAAGGAACATATTCAATGAAAGTTTCTGTTAATGGGGCTTCTTTTTTTCTATATTCTAGCCTAACATCATTACAAGTTAAAGTATTGTCCCATTTAATAACTAAGTGATCTGCTTCAATATCAACAATTTTAAAGTTTCTCACTTGAGGACATTCTTGTTCACTAAAATCAAGATGCACATAGTTTAAGGAACCAACATCACCTAAAGCTTTATCACAGATAGCAATCTTCCAAATCCCATTAATCAACTCTCCATTAAATATTTCATTTATATCCTCTACTGGCAAATACTCGTCCATAAGTGGAGGAATTGCATCTTGAATAGCAGTGCATGAACTATATGTGAATTTAACTGCCTTTGAACATAAGGGAGATTGTGGATCACCAAAATTGTCAATTCCATTTCCTACATGTGAAGCAAGAATTGCTCGTTTCCCTGATGGCGATATGATGCTTATATTTAAGTCTGGTGGCCAACTATGCGTAATATTAATTGCTACAAAATCAAGTATCATTTCAGAAGAAATGTATGTATTATCAAACCCTTCAACAAGTATGGAAAATTGATTTTCTGATGGGCAATTATTATCTTGAATGCCAAGATTTAAACCGCATGCAGTATCATTGTCTATTACGGTACTATAGAAATACGGACCATTCCAGTCACTTATCTGATCATCATCGCAGACTGCCCGAAGATATATTTCGTAAGTAAACCCTGACATTAAGCCACTAAATTCATAAAATCGATCCTGAATATTGCTTAAATCTGCGACCTGATCTTTGATAAAACCTTTTGGACCAAACTCAATTTCCCAGTATACAGGATCAAAGTTGGTATCGTCCCAATGCATCGTAAAGCCAGAAGTGTTGGCATCATCGAAACGACTTAAAAATGGAATATTGCAATCTTGAGCAAGTGCCGAAGAGCAGGTAAATGGAATGAGTAAACAAAGCAACAAACACCTTAGTTTACTAAAAAACAGATCAGAACATATCCAAGCCATGGTATCTTAAAATTACCAAAATTTAAAGTATTTAGCTATTACTATGCTACTCAGATTAATTACTTCACGACAATATTGATCATTCTGTCAGGTACAACAATAACTTTCAAAATCTCTTTACCCTCAACCCATTTACTCAATTCATCTAATTCTAATACTGCCGACTGTAAGTAATCCTTATTTGAATCTGCAGGATAAGTCATGGTGAACCTTTTTTTGCCATTTACACAAATCGGGTATTCAATTTCATCCTCGACTAAATAACTTTCATTGTATTCCGGATATTTAGTTAAATGAACTGAATTCTTATAACCCAAACAACTCCACAATTCTTCACATAAAAAGGGAGCGAATGGTGAAAGTAATTTTACGAAGTCTGAAAGAATTATTTTCTTACTACATGAATTTTTTCTCAATTCATTCACACAAATCATCATGGCACTAATTGCTGTATTAAAGGAAAACGCCTCAACATCTTCCTTTACTTTTTTAATAGCTTGATGAAGTGCTTTATAATCAGCGTTGGTTGGCTTTTCATCCGTAACAATATTATTATCTGCTTCATAGAACAAGCTCCATACTTTCCTAACGAATTTTGAAACACCTTCAATTCCCTTTGTATCCCATGGTTTTGATTGTTCAATCGGTCCTAGAAACATCTCATACATTCTAAATGAATCAGCTCCATATTCTGCAACTACATCATCAGGATTTACAACATTATAATACCGTTTAGACATTTTACCAACCTCTGATATAGTATACATTTTAATTGTCTCATTGCTAGTACCCATCAATTCTTCACCTGTAAAGTACTTCTTGCCAATAATATAGGAGGCATTCCTATATTCGGGTCTCCAATTTAGGAACTGCTTTATCCCTTCAATGTTTAAGTGGGAATCAGTTTGACCATATTGGCTTACAAAATCAATATGAACTGGAATCCTAGAAAAACTTTTATAATCATCAAGATTATCCGCACATATGAAAATGTTTTTATCGCCATCTTTAACCAAAGCCATATATTCAATTACCCCTTGAATCATTCCTTGGTTAATCAACTTTTTAAACGGCTCTTCGCTTGGCACATAACCTAGGTCAAATAAAAACTTATGCCAAAATCTTGCATATAAAAGATGAGAAACGGCATGCTCAGCACCTCCAATATAAAGATCTACAGAATCCCAATATGTTAAAGCTTCATTGGAAGCGAAAGAATCATTATTGTCAGGATCCATATATCTTAAAAAATACCATGATGATCCAGCAACAGCAGGCATGGTATCAGTTTCTCTGGTTTTATCCCCATGGTTAACCCAATCTTTAACCCTACTCACAGGGGATTGACCATCTTTGGTTGGCTTAAAGTCATCAGTATCCGGCAGTACTACTGGTAGTTCGTCCAGATCTACGATTTCTGGCACACCTTCATTGTCAAATAATATCGGAAACGGCTCACCCCAATATCTCTGCCTGCTAAAGTTGGCATCTCTCATCTTATAGTTGATCGTCCTATTTCCAATTTTCTCGGATTCCAGTCTTTGAATAACATTTTCAATGGCTTCATTTATACTCATCCCGGTAATAAAATCAGAATTGATTAATACTCCGGACTTATCACCTCTTTTGGCATTTTCATTATCTCCTCGATCAATTATCTCGTTAATTGGGATATTAAATTTACTCGCAAATAAATAATCTCTCTCATCGTCTGAAGGGACTGCCATAATTGCTCCAGTGCCATAATCCATCAAAACATACTCTCCAATCCAAACAGGTATTTTATCTCTAGTGAACGGATGGATTGCATACGCTCCTGTAAATTCACCTGAAACTTCTTTAACATCAGACATCCTATCCCTTTCAGATCGAGTTCTAACATATTCTTTGTAAGCAGATATTTTATCAATATACTCTGGCTTAGTAATTTGATCTACATAAGGATGTTCAGGTGCCAATACCATAAATGTTGCACCAAATATTGTATCCGGCCTAGTTGTAAAAATTTCAAGTGATTGGTCAAATTCGTCTATTTCAAAAAACATCCGTGCCCCATTAGATTTACCAATCCAATTGGTTTGCATGGTTTTTAGGGCATTGGACCATTCTAAATCATCAAGCCCAGATAACAATCTCTCCGCATATGCAGTAATCCTCAAGTACCATTGTGTCATGGCTTTTCTCTCGACCGAATGTCCTCCTCTTTCGGATATACCATCCTTTATTTGATCGTTGGCTAGAACAGTTCCCAATGCTTCACACCAATTAACATATCCTATTCTTCTATAGGCCAACCTATATGATGATAAGATATCGCTCTTTTCAACTCTTGACCATGAATTCCATTCTTCTGCACTAAATTTTAAATCTTCAGAACAATAGGCATTTATATCATCAGTTCCATTTTTTGAAAAATTTGAAATAAGAGTTTCAATGGGCACTGCTTTATTAGCATCTAAATCGTAGTAATTTTGAAACAACAAAGAAAATATCCATTGAGTCCATTTATAATATTTTGGCTCACATGTAATTACTTGTCTACTCCAATCATAACTGAATCCAAGATTTGACAATTGTTCTTTGTACCTATTTATGTTTTCTTTGGTTGAAATTGCAGGATGTACACCTGAAGCAATAGCATATTCCTCGGCTGGTAATCCAAAAGAATCAAAACCCATAGGATGCAATACATTGTAACCATGCAATCGCTTGAATCTGGAATATATATCTGAGGCAATATAACCAAGTGGATGGCCTACATGTAAACCTGCTCCCGAAGGATACGGGAACATATCCAAGACATAATACTTAGGTTTTGATGCATCGATATCAACCTTGTAAAGTTGATCTAGATCCCATTTCTCTTTCCACTTTTTCTCAATATCCTTAAAGTTAAATTCCATTGGATTTCTTTTGAATGAAGACTTCAATTTAAAACTGCGAATATAAGGTCTCGAAGTGACAATAATCCTATTCTGACGCCTTAGATAAGTATTCTAATAGGATATTTGGATAATCGGTTATTATTCCATCTACACCCATTAAAATCATGGTATGCATATCATTAGGATCATTGACTGTCCAAGGTATTAGTCTTATCGAACTGCTTTTACAATATTCGATGACAGAACTATCAATGAGCCTATAGTCAGGACTATAGACAAATGGGACAAACCCAAGGTTTGAAATATTAATCTCAATTGGTTCTTTATTTTCAATCAAATAAACAAGTCTAATTAATGGGTATTGATCATTGATATATTGCAAAGTTTCAATGTCAAAACATTGAATTGTCGTTCGTTCCAAAACTTTTAACTCTGTTAATTCACTTATTAGTAAATCAGCAAAGACTCTATATTCTGGATGAAATATAAGATCATTTCCCTTTATTCTTTTGATCTCAATATTATAGAAATGTTCTGCTGAAAGGCGTTCAACTTCCTCAACCATATCTTTTAACGAAGGCTTATGAACCCTAAGTTTTATTTGATCTGGGAATCGACTTATATAAAGTGAACCACAATCAAACATTTTGATTTGTTCATAAGTCATCTTATAAATGTTAAAACTTTTCTCTTGATCCTCTGGAATTTCCATACCATCGGGCGTTAAACAAATCTTTGAAGACATGTAAGGTTCGTGGGAAACGATTAGCTTATGATCTTTTGATATTACCACATCTAATTCGAGTGTATTTACGCCTAATTTAAGAGCATGTTTGAATGCTGGAATTGTGTTTTCAGGAAATAATCCTCTAGCGCCTCTATGCCCCTGAACGTCGATGTCTATTTTCTTTTGTAATTGCAAAGCTTTAGTATTGATACCAATGTTTAGAAAAGAATTATCCAGCTTTAAAAATACGCTTTCAAATCAACTGAATTTCTTGATAAGTTATAGAAAAACAGAATGGCAAACATCAAAATTTATCCCTCCAAATCTTAGAAAATTGAAAATGAGAAATAAAAAAGTAAAAATTAGAAATATATTAATCTGATTGTTTATATGTTTGTGCTGGCTATGTCTGGAATTTATATACATAAAGCATCAAATAAATATGTCATCCTTTCTCTTGGGTTATTGCTTTACATCTGTTATATGTTCTTCTCTTTCTTGTTTGATTCCATTCCGAATATATCTACTGATACTCAGAGATTTAGTTATGCAATTGAGTTAAATGAAAATTGGGATAAGAGTCATTTGGAAGAGTTTGAAAATGTTCTCAAAAAGAAGTATTTAGACAATGCCGTAGAAAGTGTTGAATATAGAGACAAAGAGCAAGCATGGGAAAAGCTTTCTAAAGATTACAATTTGGAATTCTCTGCTAATCCATTGAACAACATTATTATTCTTAATCTGAGTAAAAAAATGCTTTCTGCAACCAAGTCACGTCTGCTTTCGGATTATGAATCATTTATTAGGTTAGAAAACATTAACTCTAGTCATTCAAGTTCTAGATCACAAAATTCTGCAATTGTTTATATTTTATTTATTCCACTACTGACTGTTTTGATTATATTATTTCTATATATCCTACAAGGAGCAGCACATAGTAATTTATCGTCTAATAAAAAGCTTATTGAGAGCTTAATCTTGGCAGGTGCCCATCATTCCAAACTTGCAGCAGTTTTCAGAAAAAATGCTATCCTTAATTTTTTAGTCGCATTTATTCTTTCCTTAATTCTTTATTTCACTACTATATATCTAATAAAACAATGCTTTCAGTTAAATATTACTGACCTTAGCATAGTTAATGTATTTAAGTCCATATTAATTCCAAGCATTATTTTGTTTGGATTACATAGCTTTATCCTTTTATGGAAAGTGGACAAATATTTAAAGTCTATTTAAATTATGGCATCAAAAAAGAAAAAAGTAATCATTTCCTCAGCAGCTCGATCTCCAAGAGAGAGCGTTCAGAAATCTAATGAAAGAACTTTGGTATTCGGTAAAGAAACCTATAAATGGATAGGTGTTGGAATAGCATTAATATTTGTAGGTATGTTATTAATGATAGGAGGGTTCAATGAAAATCCTAATGTATTTGACGAAAGCCAACTTTACAGTTTCAGGAGAACCTTTTTAGCTTCAGTGGTAATCTTAGCTGGCTTAGTTGTAAATATTTACGCTCTATTCAAATAGAAATATAGATGTCTGATATCCTTGAAGCTATAATTCTTGGCATCGTTCAAGGTCTAACAGAATTTCTACCTGTATCAAGTTCAGGTCACCTGGAAATTTTCAAATTCCTCTTAGGAACAGATTCAGTAGGAGAGAGTAGCCTTTTGACTACCGTTATGCTTCATTTTGCTACGGCTTTAGCTACTATCTTTGTTTTCAGATCAGATATATTAAAAATCCTGAAAGGTGTTTTTGACTCCAAGGACACACATCAAAAACAATTTATCGTTTACATAATGATAAGCATGGTTCCCGCCGTTTTTGTAGGGCTATATTTTGAAGAGATCATTGAATCTTTATTTAATGAAAATCTTTTACTTGTAGGCCTTAGCTTACTGTTTACTGCATTCTTGCTGTGGATTTCAGAGCGGTTAAGCTCTACTTCCAAAAATATTAATTTGAAGAATTCATTTCTTATAGGCATTGGTCAGGCCATTGCGATCTTACCTGGAGTCTCTAGAAGTGGGGCAACTATAGCCTGCTCTCTTTTGCTTGGTATCGAAAAAGAACAGGCTGCAAGATTCTCTTTTTTAATGGTGGTACCATTGATCTTTGGTAAAGTGGCAAAAGATTTGCTTTCAGGTGACATGGTTGCTGCCACTCCTGACTGGATTTATTTAATCTTGGGGTTTATCGCTGCCTTTTTCTCTGGAGCTTGGGCTTGCACTACAATGATTAAAATAGTAAAATCATCAAGACTCTATTGGTTCAGTCTATATTGCCTAATCATAGGTATTGCCACTATCCTAATATCGGTTATTAACCAATGAATATAATAGACATAAATTCTCCAATTAATGATCAAATAAACTTTCTTGAAGGAAGAGTAATTCTCATTGACAAACCATTAAACTGGACTTCTTTTGATGTTGTCAACAAAATAAGATATCAGTTAAAGAGATATCATGGGATAAAGAAGATAAAAGTGGGTCACAATGGCACTCTTGATCCTTTGGCCACAGGATTGTTAATGATATTTACAGGAAAATACACCAAACGTATACCATTGGAAGAAAATCATGATAAATCCTATGATGCTAACATAAAGTTTGGCGCATCTACGGATACGTTAGACAGAGAAGGTGCTGAAAATGTTTTTGGAGAAATCGATCATCTGACAGAAGAAAAAATCAATAGTGCTGCCGCTTCATTTCTTGGAAAGCAAATTCAAGAGATCCCTATTTATTCCGCCACTAAAATAAAAGGTAAAGCAATGTATCAATTGGCAAGAGAAGGAAAATCATTTGAGCCTAAGGTCAAAGAAGTAGAATTTTTAAACATCTCCAAATGTGTCTATAGTAAACCATTCTGTCAGATTTCTATTAACTGTGGTAAAGGAACCTATATTCGTGCTTTCGCCCGTGATTTGGGATATAAATTAAATACAAGAGCCTATCTTTATGGCTTAATAAGAACTTCGATAGCTAAATATAATATTGAAAGAGCAATTGGCGTTGAAGAATTCTGTTCTAAACTTGAACAACTTGAGTATAATAGTTAAAAATATTAGTAAAAATTACAATGGGCAACTAGCTCTGGATAACATATCTTTTGAAGCCAATGAAGGTCAAATTCTTGGACTCTTAGGACCTAATGGTGCTGGTAAAACCACTACTATGAAAATTTTAAGTTGTTTCATTCCATCATCAAGTGGTGAAGCACATGTTTATGGACTCAGTACCCAATCCAAAGAATTTGAGATAAAAAAGATACTTGGGTATTTGCCCGAGCATAATCCTCTATATGGCAATATGTATATTAGAGAGTATTTATCATTCGTTTCTGATATCCATAAAATTAGCGATAAGAAAAATAGAATAGATGAACTAATTGAGCTTACAGGACTAAGCTATGAAAGCAATAAAAAGATACAAGACTTATCTAAAGGATACAGACAAAGAGTCGGTATTGCTCAGGCAATTATTCATGATCCTAAAGTCCTTATATTAGACGAGCCAATTTCTGGATTGGACCCAAATCAAATAATAGAAATCAGAGAACTTATTCAAAGATTGAAGTACAATAAAACAATCATATTTTCATCTCATATTTTACAAGAAGTAGAGTCAATTTGTGACAGTGTGGTGATCCTAGACGGAGGCAAAATAGTCGCAAATGAAAAAATGTCAAATCTTTCCAACAGCTTATTAAACCATCAGAAAACAGTTATAGAATTCACTAAATCAGTAAGTCCAGAATTGCTAATGTCAAGCATAAATAATATCCAGTTAGAAAAGATCTCTGATACTAAATATAGTATCAGTTCTTCAAGTTCTGAAGATATTCGTGAAAGACTTTTTGATTTTGCAGTTCAAAATAACAACAAAATTTTGGAATTGAAATCTCAACATACTTCCTTAGAAAATGTGTTCAAAACATTAACAAAAATTTCTGGAAATGATTAGTATTTTCAAAAAGGAAATAGCATACTTCTTTAGTTCATTAACAGGATATATTGTTTTGATTGTTTTCCTATTGTTAACAGGATCATTTATCTGGATATTTTCTAGCACAAGTGTCTTCAATTACAATTATGCAAGTTTAGGTCAATTGTTTGCAATAGGTCCTATCGCCTTTATGTTTTTAATTCCGGCAATTACAATGCAAAGTTTTGCCGATGAAAATCAAAGGGGAACATTAGAGTTTTTAATAACCAAGCCAATAGGTGACTGGAACATTGTTCTGGGGAAATATTTGGCCACTTCATGCCTTATTATTCTTTCTCTACTTCCTACTTTAGTATATTACTTTTCATTATATGCCTTAGGTTCTCCTCCCGGAAACATAGACTCTGGAGCTGTACTTGGTTCCTATATCGGACTGTTTTTATTGGGGAATATATTTGCCTCGATTGGTCTTTTTATCTCTAGCTTTAATGCCAATCAAATTGTAGCATTTATTATCACTGCTTTTGCATGCTTCAGCATGTTTTGGGTATTTGATTTCATAAGTACTCTTCCTCTAGCGTATGGGAAAGCCGACAATTTAATAAAAAGCCTTGGTATAGAATATCATTACGACAACATTAGCAAAGGTAGGGTAGACTCAAGAGATATAATTTACTTCCTTTCAATCATAGCGCTTTTTATATACTTAACAGTTATCTCATTAGGAAGAAGAAAATGGTGATGAAGAGCAAATCAACACAAATAGCAATTCAACTTATTCTTTTAATCAGTCTACTGATACTGGTCAATTTGATTTCACAAAATTGGTATTTCTACATTGATCTTACAGAAGATAAAAGATTTACCCTTGAAGACTCTACCATTAAATTAATAGATGAGATCGATGACGTAATACTTATAGATGTTTTACTTGAAGGAAACCTTAATTCCAGTTTTGTTAAACTACAAGAAAGAACAAAAGAAATTCTAGGTCAATTTAAAAGCTTAAACCCTAACATTGAATTCAAGTTCTCTAACCCTTCTAAAGGAAATGTTCAAGACATTAACATGAGGAGGGAAAATTTGAGGCAAGATGGAATAGTTCCTGCAACACTTTTTATTGTAGAAAATGATCAGCGTGTAGAAAAATTAATTTATCCTTTTGCTA
The DNA here is from genome assembly GCA_029262995.1 of Saprospiraceae bacterium. Taxonomy (GTDB): domain Bacteria; phylum Bacteroidota; class Bacteroidia; order Chitinophagales; family Saprospiraceae; genus RFSX01. The sequence goes on from JAJCYH010000023.1 coordinate 170,371, forward strand.
TTATAAATTATGGAGATAGAAGGATTCCTGTCAACCTTTTAGAACCTATAGGACAAGGAGAATCTGAAGAAGAAGCCATAAATCGTTCATCGATGCTTTTAGAATATAAACTAGCTAGTACCATAGCTAAACTTATTAAAAAGAATGCCCCCATCATCATGTTTACGGAAGGCAACGGAGAGCTTTCTGGCGATCAGACAGCAATGCTAGAAACTCTACTTAGGAAGACAATGAGCACTGGCAGAATTAATCTTGACAGTACATATCGTATTGATCCTGAGGTAGATTTACTAATTGTTGCTAAACCTGAATCAGTAGTTAGTTTACGAAACCAATTCATCCTCGATCAATATATTATGAATGGAGGAAAAGTCATATGGTTGATCGATCAATTTTTTGTAAATTTAGACAGTATTAGCAATAACAAAGTTTATATCCCTAGACCGATTGAACATGGTCTTGATGATTTGTTTTTTAAGTATGGAATTAGAATTAAAAACAATGTCATTTTAGATCTCGAAAATTCCAAAATTCCTCAAGTTTTTGGTGTTGCTGGCAATAAAGTACAACAACAACTATTTCCTTGGGTATTTCATCCATTGCTTCAAGCTAATATGGAAAATCCAATTGTAAAAAACATAGATAGAGTCTATTCTACGTTTCCCAGTTCAATTGAAATTCTAAATGAAAAAGAATCTATTGAGTCTTCTGTCTTATTGACCAGTTCAAAATATAGTCGTTTTCAAGTCTATCCATCAATCAATATTTCTTTTGAAATAATGAGGATTGAGCAAAGACCCGAAGCCTATAATAAACCCTACTTACCCGTTGCTGTCCTCTTGGAGGGTGAATTTGAATCATTCTTTAAAAATCGAGTATCTAAAGAAATGCTTAATGGTTTAAAGCAAATCAATACAGATTTCAAGGAAAATAGCTCAACAACAAGTCAGCTATTTATTGCCGATGGAGATATCATTAAAAACCTCTATGATGCCACAAATAACCGTATAAGTCCAATCGGATTCAATAAGTGGGAACGATACACCTACAAAGGCAATAAAGATTTCATTATTAATGCAATTGACTATATGTTGGATGATTTTGGTTTAGTGGAGTCAAGAAGCAAGAATTTTGAACTAAGGTTATTGGATCAGGTTGCGTTAAGGAATAATACATTAAAATGGCAAGTAATTAATCTTGTTATTCCTCCAATACTTGTAATTCTTCTAGGTTTCCTATTCTCTTGGACCCGGAAAAAAAGATATACAACTTAATGAAGTTCTAAATATTCTTTTAGAAAAAACAAAACTTGAGGCCAAGAATCTAGCATCAAATTATAATACCATTCCTGTTCTTTACCTTTAACAAAACCACTTTGTGTAATTGTTACAGTGCTATCTGTATTGAATTCTTCAATATCAAACTTTATCGTAAACGGCCCAATTATACCTTTTTCTGCATTGATATAAAGAACATCTTCCAAATGTAAATGTGATCTTATATTAAGCAAATGAATCTTTGAAGTCTGGATAAATTTTATACCCGTTTCTGATTTGATCCACGTGAGTGCATACAATCCACCATCTTTCTTCTGGATGAAACTGCTTGAAACACCCCACCATTCTTTTAATTGATCTGCGTCTAGTAATGCTTCGATAATTGCACTTGCCTTTTTATTGATCATAGCACTAGATACTATCTGTCGCTTCATTCTATACCTTGACAGTTATCTAGTTGTGCTCTTGTTTGATCAATTCTGTATTCAACATTTAGCTGATTCATATCATTCAAAATGTAATTGATGATATTATTGATTTCAATACTGGTCAAGCTTTTAATGCCAACCATTTCAAGTGAATATTTATCTTTATTCTGACCGTATCTAATGATGCAAGGCAACATTTCAATATCAATTTGTGAACGATCAAATTTATTTAAAGCTGGATATAACTTTGCCACTCCGGACCCATCTTTCATATGACAGGTTGAGCAATTTGTATCATATAGTATTTTACCTTGCTGATAATTAACATGATCACAAGAAATCGTATATAAAGCAATAATAAGCAAAATGATAAATCTATTTATTCTCATATTCTTTTAACAAATTATTGATATCGCCTAACAAACGCGTTACTTCATCTGCTTCGGTACCGTCAGCAAATGATCTTATATGCCTTTTGGTATCTACAAGCAATATCTTTCCAGAGTGATCGAACCCTCCCGGAGCTTCAGAGTCTTCAAGTGCTGCCACAAAATATTCATTGGCCATCTCCAACAAAGAATCTTTATCTCCAGTCAAAAATATCCACTTATCTGTGTCTACATTTAGCTCTGCTGCATATCTTTTAAGTCGTTCTGGCGTATCTCTTTTTGGGTCAATCGTGTGACTTACCAATCTGATTTTATCGTTATCTTCAAACTCTTTGTAAATTCTTAGCATTTGCTTCTTTACGATTGGACAGATTGACGGGCAAGACGTAAAGAAGAAGTCAGCGACATACAACTGATCTGCAAGGTCATTGTTCACTACAACTTGACTATCTTGATTAATGAATTTAAAATCAGGTATTGAATGGTAAATAGTATCTCCTTCAACAATATCATAATGCCCAATAATTGGCAATGGCTTTTCTGTTGAACCACAAGCAAATAGGAATATGATGAGAAAATAGAAAAGACTTTTATACATTGTAATTATTGTTTACTTGCTAAATACTTTTTAGTTCTTGCAATTGATGATTTCATACCCTTACTTACATCAGATATTTTCTCAATTTCAGTTTTTAAATATTCAATTTTAACCGAATCACTGGAATCGGTAATTTCCTTATATTTTGAAAAATCAGCCATCCAACCCATCATATCTTCATCTGCTGCATCCAACTCTAGAATTAAAGCAAGACCAAAGGAGTCAATTTCTGACAAAGCTTTAATACTCTTTTTTAAATTATGAATAGTAGCTGTTTCGGGCATCACCTCATCATGAACAATCATTACTTCCTTGTAAAGCTTGTCAACTTCGGGATTGGTTTGATCAGATTTGCATTGAATCAGACCAACAATAAATAAGAATAAAATTAATCTCATATTTACTCAACTATAGTAATTAAAATTTGTTCCAAATTTAAACACTTTATTCGGTTAGTGATCTTATTTAGCTTAAAGCAAAAGACAATTAATTCTAAAAACTTTAGAGCTACGGTTTAATGAAACGATCTATTATATGGTTTAGGAATGATTTAAGGCTTCATGATAATGAAGCTTTAAATGATGCATTGAATGAAAATGATGAAATTATTCCGATTTATATTTTTGATGATCGTATTTTTTCTAATACTACAAACCTTGGTTTCCCAAAAACAAATAAATTTAGAAGCAATTTCATTATCGAAACTGTTCACGACCTTAGAAAAAACTTAAGGAAGCTTGGCTCGGAACTTATTGTAAGAAAAGGTAAGCCTGAAGAGGTTATATACAATATTGCTCTAGAGCAAAAAACAAGATTTGTCTATTGTAACAGAGAAAGGACACAAGAAGAAGTTAATGTACAAGATGCTCTAGAGTATCATTTATGGCAAATTGGACAGGAAGTAAGATATTCGCGAGGTAAAATGCTTTACCACACCTCAGATTTACCATTCCCAATATCTCATTGCCCAGATATATTCACTCAATTTAGAAAGGAAGTGGAGAAATACATCCCGATAAGACCTCCTCTGGACCTAGCAAAAACATCTATTAACCCTCCTCCCATTAATCTTGATGCAGGAATTATTCCTTTACCAAGTGATTACAATTGGACGGATCAAACTGAACATAATGAATACTATTTAAAAGGTGGAGAATCGTCTGCATTAAAAGAGCTTCATTACTATTTGTGGGAAAGTGATCTCATAAGTACCTATAATGAAACAAGAAACGAGCTATTGGGAAGAAATTTCTCTTCCAAGTTTTCAGCATACCTCGCTCAAGGCTGTCTTTCCCCGAAAAAAATATACTCAGAACTCAAAAACTACGAAGAGGCGAAAATCAAGAACAAATCTACTTATTGGCTTTTTTTAGAATTGTTATGGAGAGATTTCTTTAGGTTTATGGCTAAAAAACATGGAAACAATATATTCAAACCTTCGGGAATCAAACAAGCCGGAAAACCAATTTCACTCGAGCGTCCAGAGTTGTTTGAAAAATGGAAACAAGGATGTACTGGTATCCCATTTATCGATGCTAATATGCGTGAATTAAACAGTACTGGATTTATGTCAAATCGAGGTCGACAAAATGTCGCAAGCTTTCTGATTAACGACTTAAAGCTGAATTGGATATTAGGAGCAGAGTACTTTGAATCTATGTTGATTGACTATGATCCATGTAGCAATTATGGCAATTGGAATAACATCGCAGGTATAGGCACCAACCCAAAAGATGACAGATCTTTTAACATTGCAAGTCAGGCCAAAAAATATGATCCCAATGGTAAGTATATCAAACACTGGGTTCCAGAATTAGAAAATGCACCTTTAGAATCACTGCATAATCCATTTAATTCCAGTAATTCAGAATGGTATAGATCATTTAATTATGTTCCTCCTTGTATACACATTAAAAACTGGAACTGATTATCTAAAAGTCCATCTTTTTAAATCTCAGCAGAAAATATACCGCTACCAAAGTTCCAAAAACACCTGGTATTAGCCAAATCGTGCCCCAGAGATGCGTGGAATCAGAAATGCTATATAAGCTTACCGTTTCTCCAGCAAAATAAGTTCCTATGAATGCTCCCAAACCCAAAGTTAGCATTGAAAAGAATCCTTGTGCAGAACTCCTCATTTCATTTGGAACTCTGATATCTAATATTATTTGTATACTCAAAATTGCTAAAACATAGGCAGGTCCGTGCAAAGTAATTGCGAGCATATAATACCATTCAGATTCATAATATAGTCCTAAACTTAATAACAAGTAACGAACGCCCCAACATATCAAGCCAGTAAAAACCAAATATTTCAATTTGAATGTTCTGAATAAAAAAGGTAATGCCAACATCACAAATATTTCAGTTACCTGACCTACAGCCATTTTCCCGGCTGCATTACTTACATCTTGTTCATTTAAAAAAGCATTTACAAAGCTATAATAATAAGCGGCTGGGATACAGATTAAAGACAAACTGATCATCAGCGTTCTAAACCCTCTGTCTTTAAATAATGTCCTTATTTCTTCACCCCAAAATATTTCTCTGAAGCTTTTAGATAGCTTAATCAACGGTTTACTAACGGGTAATGTAAGACTGTAGCATCCTAATATAAATGAAACTACTGCCGCAATCTTTAAAGGCATATCATCACTTTCTATATTTAGGAATCCGATAAGCAACCCTGACATGATCCATGCAATTGTTCCCCATACTCTAATTCTGGGAAACTCAGTTCTTGTGTCTTTAAGGTGATGAAAACAAACAGAATTAGTCAATGAAAACGCTGGAAGAAATATCAGCATATATAAAAGAATAATAGGGTAGAAATAGCTAAAATTTACAAGCTCTGAAAGAATATAAAGAAGAATAGCACCACTAAACTGTAACACCACAAGCAATTTTTCCACTGAAAAATACTTATCAGCTATATAACCCATAAGAAAAGGTGAAAGACTCGCAGAAATAGCCGTAGTCCCATATACAAGTCCAACTTCTCTCCCTGAAAAGTGTAATGTTTGTAACATGTAAGTACCAGCCGTAACATACCAAGAGCCCCAGACAAAGTATTGAATAAACATCAATACAGATAGTCTAGATCTTAATGAAACAAACATTTTATGGCATTTGTTGCAACTGACCGTCAATCATTTCAAAACATCGATCACTTAATCCTGCTAACTCTTTATTATGTGTCACTATTACAAAGGCCTGATCAAAGTCTTCTTTCAACTTTACTAAGAGTTGGTGGAGCTCATAAGAAGTTTGGGTATCCAAATTCCCTGTTGGTTCATCAGCAAATATAATTCCTGGTTTATTAATTAAAGCTCTGGCAACAGCAACCCTTTGTTGTTCTCCCCCAGACAATTGTGAAGGCTTATGTTCCAATCTATCATTAAGTCCTAAATACCCAAGTAATTCCTTTGCCATTTTATTTGACTCAATTCTTGAAGTATTATAAATCAACGCAGGAATCATTACATTTTCCAGGGCAGTGAACTCAGGAATGAGGTGATGAAATTGAAAAATAAAGCCTATCATTCCATTCCTGAATTTAGCCAACCGTTTATCATTGAGAGCAAATACATTCTCTCCCTTCATAATCACCTCTCCTTGATCAGGCTTATCCAATGTGCCAAGAATATGAAGTAATGTACTCTTTCCAGTACCAGACTTGCCAACAATACTTGTAATAGTGGCTTTATCAATTTCAATACTTACACCTTTAAGTACTTTTAATTTATCGTATGATTTATATATATCCTTTGCTATTAACATGGCCTAAAACTATTAAATTTTCACCAAGTAACGGGCTTTCTTCAAGAGCAATATTTGCTTAAGCTTTAATCAACTTCAAAATGCATTTACTATAATGGAAATTTGGACTAATAAAAACTTTTAATGCATAACGTGAACACTAGATATCTGAGTTAAACATTTGAGATATTATACTGCATTTTAGTAAAGCTAATTGACAACTATTGTAATTGCAGAATTAATTTTAATACATTCGTTTTTTGCATCTAACTTTCTAGCCGTTAATGAAAATCCTTCAATTGTGTAAGAAGATTCCAATACCGCCCAAAGATGGCGAAGGAGTAGCCGTACTAGCACTTGCTAATGGATATTTAGCTCATGGGGCAGCTATCGACTTACTGTCTTTTAACACAAAAAAACATTTAATAGAAGAACATGACTTTAGAAATTATAAGCATTCTTACAATAATATCATTTCCGTCTATCTAGACAATTCAATAAACTACTTTGCTGCATTTGTAAATCTATTTGGCTTTAAATCATATAATATTCAAAGATTCATAAACAAAGATTTTGAGCATAAACTTTTGGACAAAATAACATCCACTAGATACGATTTCATCCAACTGGAATCCCTATATATGGCTCCATATTTAGACATAATTAAAAGTAATACAGATGCAATTGTTGTAATGAGATCGCACAATCTAGAGTACCAGATCTGGCAAGATATGTCCATACATTCAAAAAACATATTCCTCAAGTGGTACTATTCGCTTTGCGCAAAAAGGCTAAAAAATTATGAATTAGACTGTATTGATAGATTTGATCTGGTAATGCCAATAAGCAAAGAGGATTATTTCACTTACCAAAATATCTTAGAAGAGAAAAAACTTTTATTGATTCCTGTAGGAATTGATTTATCTAAATACAAAACTACTTACTCAAACAATTCTAACAATTTGAAAATTGGATATCTCGGCTCTTTGGACTGGATGCCTAACATTGAAGGTCTACTTTGGTTCTTTAAAACGGTATGGCCACAAGTTATTGCAAAATCAAATAATATTGAATTTCATCTTGCTGGCAGAAATCCCGTGCAAGAAATAAAAGAAATTAAGGCTCAAAAATACATTTTTCACGGAGAAATTGATTCAGCCAAAGATTTCTTGTCTTCTTTAGATATTGTAATAGTTCCACTATTTTCAGGAAGCGGAATACGAGTCAAAATATTGGAAAGTATGGCGATGAGCAAACCAGTTATATCTACCCCAAAGGGATTTGAAGGCATTACTGTCAAGAATGGGGTTGAGGCAGATATTGTAACATCTGCACAAGACTTTGTTGATCAGATTTTAATGTACAATGTTAATTCAAGCAAGATCGAAATGGTTGGCGCAAATGCAAAAGCATTTATTGAAAAAAACTTTGAAGAAAAAGCATTAGCCAGAAGGGTATTGAATAAATTTGAATCACTTTTAAATAAAGATTGATATATGAAATATAATGAAGCAAACGCTCTAAATGATGTAGCAGAATTTCATGACACCTTTAATCTCCCAATTATTGAGAATCCGGTTATTCCTTCTGAGGAACGGTGTAAATTAAGAATCAATCTTTTGGAAGAAGAACTTAAAGAATTAAAAGAAGCTATTATACAAAATGATTTAGTAGAAGTTATTGATGCTTTTTGCGATATACAATATGTCTTATCAGGAGCAATCCTTGAGTTTGGACTTGGCACTAAATTTAAGGAAATGTTTGATGAAGTGCATTCTTCAAATATGAGTAAAACCTGTTCGACTGAAGAAGAAGCAATCCTTACCCAAAAACATTATCAGCAAAAAGATGGAACCCAATCAAGAATTGAGAAAAAGAAAGACTTTTATCTTGTTTACCGAACCAATGATGGAAAAGTATTAAAGTCTATCAATTACAGACCAGCAAATCTTAAAGATCGAATTTGAAATTTATATTTTATACTCTTTCTATAATTTTTCTAATTCATAGAGGAGCTCGGATTGATTGATCTGCTCCAGAATAATATTATGTACAGAATCTCCAACTGATGCTATCCCTTTGTAGAAATAAAACCGTTCATCCAAAGTTGAAATAACAACAATCGTATAAGTTGTTTGAGATAAAAATGGAATATTAAAAGAGCAAATACTATTACTTTCCGAATTATTAGTTCTCACTGTAGTAACATAATTATTGTCACTAGATATTAAATAACTGGAGGTGTTCTCCAATGAAAAATTACTTTCATACTTCAAACAAATATCATCATAGATGTAATTATCAACTGGAACACTTACAACATTATACCATCCAGACTTATTAACCTTTACCGAATATCCATTTTCAGTCTTTAATGAACCATCACTTGCATTTACTTCCCAAGTCCCATAATTGAGTCTATTATTCAAGTCAACATCGTCATACTGCCAACTTAGGTTCCCAGATTCAAAATCTCCTATACCTACTAGTATTTCGTCTGACAATTTTTCATAAGGAAACTTTACTTCAATAAATTTATCCGTATCCAGTTTATTAATGAATGCTTCTGCTTCAATAGAAACATAGAAACTATAAATTGAACTTATTGCTCCCCGCTCTGAAAAGTGATCTACATTATGAAGAAAAAAATCTTGAAATGAGTTCATTTCAATGAAGTTAATGGTATACTCTTCGCCAGTATAACCATAAAGTACATTTGAAGGAACAGTAACAATAGCATTATTGTCAGTACTCAAAACATGGGGATTATCGGCTTTGAGATTAGCCAACATTGATTGGCTTGGGATTAGGAATTTGAGTTCTGAGATCGGTCCTGAGGTTTCAGTAGGAATGAAGATATCGCTATCCTCAACACAAGAAACTAACAGTACAAGTAAAACTCCAGGTATCAACTTTTTCATTATCTCGTATTAATTGTATTGTAAATTTTCTAAATTCTATATTTAACTCCAGCAACAATGCCTAAATTGAAAAAACGCTGATCTACAGCATTGGTACTAACGTTTATGTTTTTTGAGAAATAACGCATATTAAGACCCGCATTGAAACTAAACTTATCGTTAATTATTGTTTCAAGATCTAACGCACCACTATAGGATAATCCCCATTTGGTTTTAAACAAATCATTATCATTACGTCCATATTCATAAGGCTCTCCGTTACTATCAACCATATAACCTCTACTTCTTGTTCGCATGTTAAATATTAAACCTGCAGATGCACGAAGATGGATTTTATCAGTCAAAGGATATGAATAACCTACTGAAATAGGAATGTCGAGCATTTTAAAAGAATTGTTTACAGTAAGTTCTTGTACTCCAATTTCCTGGTAAACACTCGTGTCTTTATTAATAGAAACAACTTCACCTTGAGGGTTAAACAATGTATCAATAATTATTGAAGTGATGTTGTTAATTATATCCTCTTGTCTATGATAAAATTTAATATTGATCTGATTATACGATATTCCTGTTTGGACAAATAAACCATTGTAAAAATCGTATCCCAGTCCAGTCTCAAAAGAAAATGAAGGCACACCAGATTCTGTTAAATCCCTTTCGGAAATCAAACTAGACATTTCTGATCCATCACTAGACAATGATTGAAAAGGGTAGTAAGAACCCAATTGAGAGTATAGATATAATCCAGGCCACTTTCTTTTAAAATCTGGGCAGTCGTTTCCTGAATTAAATAATCTTGGAAACAATAAAATATCTTCTTCTTGATTTAGTTGGAATATAATTTCTTTATTCAAACCAGCCAGTCCAATTTGTGTAAAAGGAGTGAGTTTTCTTTGCTTATTCCCAGAGGCAATTTGAAAACTAAGATTTTGAGGTGAATTTTTAAATGACCCTATAGAATTGTAACTCAATGAAGGAATCTTTTCAATACTTAGTGTTTGATTTAACTTCATTGAATTATCAGAAACTAAATTTTCCGTATCTACAAAATTTTCAAATCTGTCAGATAGTACTGAATTCTCTGCAAAGTATTTATCGTCTGTATTTTCCAAGCTAGGCTTTTCCTTACTATCAACTGAAATAGGGTAGTAATACGCAAAGAATAATAAAGGGAGACCAATGAGTAGGCTCATCAATAAAAACCAAACTTTAGGCCTTTTGTCTTTGCGATCCAAGTTTTGTTCAATAGCGTCCCATAACCCAGAAGAAACAGGCATTTCGGCATTGAACAACTTATCTCTTATTTTTTCATCAAAATTTTTCAACCTGCTAATCTGATTAAGTTAAGTAATTGTGTTTTCAATAAAGTTCTTGCTTTCACCAATTGAGACCTGGAAGTACTTTCACCAATACCCAATGAATCTGCAATTTCTTTATGAGAATATCCTTCAATGACATACATGTTAAATACGGTTCTATATCCATCAGGTAAATTCTGAACCAAGCGAAGAATCTCATCTTTTGACATTTCTTCAATAATCGTTGGCGTAGGATCAAAAACATGTTTATCATCTATGTCAGAGTAATTATGTTTAGTGACATTTTTTTGCTTATATTTTAAAGCTGTATTTATCATTACTCTACGCATCCATGCTTCAAGAACACCTTCGCCACTATATAAATCCAGCTTATTGAAAATTCGTATGAATCCTTCTTGCAAAATATCCTCAGCTTCGTTTTTATCTCTAGCAAATCGATAACATAATGCCATCATTTTACCAGAGTGCAGTTCAAACAGTTGCTTGCAGGATATCCTGTCTCCCTTCAAACAAAGGGCCACAAGTTCTTTTTCTGTAATGCTGTTCAAACTTAAAGGCGACATAATTCTCAATAACTTAATAGATACAATAAAATACAATTTTGCTGCCTGAATCCCAAGTTTAATTACACTTGGATACAGAAAGCGTCGTTCAATTACTAATATAAGCGATTATTCTTTCTTATCTTCAGGGTTTTCATCATCTATAATGGCATCATCAATAATTTCGTTGCCATCACCATCATTATCCGTAAATCCAGTAGCTTTACGATTGTCTGTTGTTTTCTTTTCTTCAGACTCTTTAATGGTAATTTTACCCTCTGAAAAAGAATCATACTTCCCATCAGCATATTGAGAAGCTTTGGAAAAAAAGTCATCTTCCCCATCCAAAAGACTTCCTCCAACAGCTAAATCATCATCGGCAAAATCCTTTTTAGGCTTTGCTTTTTCAGCTTCAGCCCATTTATCGGCCTTATCCATTGTCTCACTTAACTTATCACCTAGTTTACTGGCCGTATCTTTCGCTTTATCAACCATGTCGTCTTTGATGTCCAGAATTTTGGACCCTAGGTCTTCACTTACCGTTTTTCCTTTTTCAACAATTGCCTCACCAGCTGTCAGAATCTCATCACCTACCTTTTCACTAACTTCCGCAGCTTTTTTAACAGCTGGAGAATCTCCAATTTCTTCAATTTGATGCTTAGCTTTTTCGTATAGTTCCTTTGAGTTTTCTTCAATAGATTGCTTTAATCCGGAAGTCCTTTCTGATACGTCATCAGAAATCTGCGAAAACTTGGCTTTAGTTGTATCTACAAATTCATCAGCCTCTTCCTTTATGTACTTGCTTGTTTTCTCTCCTGTATGTTTAGCTACAGAGCTTGCACCGAAGAACAACCTCTTTAATTCACTTAGAAATCCCATCTTTTTATAATTTTTATTTTTAATACTTTCTCAAATGCTAGCTTTACAATTTCAAAGCTTTAGTTAAGATAAAAAAACTATATTACTATAAGCTAATCAATTCGATTAATGTCATTCTTATTAATATAAAAATAAAGATTTGAGTTCCCTTTCAAATATTCAGTTGCAGATTAAGGATGCTTTGGAAAAGTATGAGAAATTATCTCGCATAGACAGGCACATCAATGGCATTAATAAAAAACTTTCAGAAGCCTACAAGACATTAGAGAATCTTGACAATGTGCTTGATGATGAATTAAAGGATATAGAAAAGCTTGAATCCATAGGTATTACCTCTGTATTTCATAAGGTTTTAGGTAACAAAGATGAACAACTTGATAAAGAACGTCAAGATTTTCTTGAAGCTTCTCTTAAATATAAAGAATTTAAAAGTGCCGTTGAATTAATGGAGTATGAAAAAGAACTTTTACAAAAAAAGCTCCATCAATTGCCCTTGATGAAAAATGAGATTGATAGACTTAAAGCTTTAAGAGAAAAAGAACTTCTGTCAAATGATACAGCACTAAGACTAAGGCTTATTGAGATAATTGACAAGCAGGATTCATCTATAATTCTTAGAAAGGAAATCTTAGATGCGATTGAAGAAGGTGAGAAAAGCGAAAAAATGCTAAATGTTGTTTTATCGTATCTAAAAAAAGCTAGAGATTGGGGGCGCTGGGATAAGAAAAGCCACAAAAAAATGGAGCTTCAAAAACATTCTGCAATAGATAAGGCAATAAAAAATATAAGCAGAGCACAATTCCAACTAGATCTATTTGCACAAGAGCTAAATGATATTGGCAGAAAAAACTTGAATCTAAAACTGAATCATAGTCATTTTAATCAGTTTACTGATTTTTTCTTTGACAATTTAATCAGTGACTGGATAGTTCAGCAAAAAATCAAAAGCACAATTAGCAGTATTGAATCAACCTATGACCATGTTCATCGAATCTTGCTAGGTTTAAGAAAAGAATACGCAGTTTGCGAAAAGCATCTTAATGAGCTAGAGGATCAAAAAAACAAACTTCTGTTGTCTTAGCGTTCTTTGGAGTATAAAGCCATCCTATTGCCTTCAGTGTCATAAAACAAAGCCATACTACCATGGTCTTCTGAAATCAATTTCCTTGCCTGAATGACTTGTCCTCCACTTGATTTGACCTTTTCAAGGGTTTCATCAATTTGTTCACATGCAAGATAAACGACTGGACCAGATTGATCAGACGCTACTTTATAATATCCGTTAGCATGATATACTAAAGCACCTGATACACCGGCTCCTGTTGGTTCTGAAGGAAGCATTGCCATTAACAATGGCCCCATAGGAAAAGAACTTAATTCCCATTGGAAAACAGCACTATAAAAATTAATCGCTCTCGACATATCAACGACAGGAATTTCTATCCAAACAATAGGATTTTTCATAAGTTTGAGTCTTTTAAAATTTCTATAAAATAAAATCTTGATGGCTAATGAAAAGATAATACAATTATTTGAGTATCGAAAATTGCCTTACTTGATTGAATTCTTTTCTAAGTCAGATAGAAAGAAAATTTTAAGCAGCTTAATTGAACTGCAAAAATCCATATACGAATTAGACTGTTACCTTGAATGCAATTGGAATTTAAGGCAGAGTGATTTGGATAAGTACTGGGAAGATATTTATAATAAAATTGAGAAATTAGGATATGACAGATCTAACGCTTTTCAAATGTGTTCTCATATTAGAAGATATCAATTACATGAAACTCAGTTGAGGGAATTGAAATTTCCAATGAGATTAAACCAAGAGTACTTTTATTACTATAAGTCATGTGATGTTCGCTTAATGAGGGAAATTCTATTTGACAAATGCAAAAACTTAAGAGTGTCCCACAAATTAAGCGACTGGCGATTATTTGATCTTGTTACAGAAATTAATGATGACATTGAAGACATTGAAGAAGACTTGCACACTATAAATTGCAATGCCTTTATGATCAGTATTTTAGAAAAGGGGAGTAGTATTAGTGTTTCCACTTATAAAAAGTTTCTGAAAGCGCTTGTCGCAAAATCTGAATTAAGAGCATTAAAAAGGCATAATAAATGGTATCAACAAATAAATAGTTGGACAATTACAGATGCTCAATTGACCTTGGAATTAATCAATAAAAAGCAGAAACTAGGGCTGTTAAATATTAAAAAAGGTGATTGTAAGCTATATAGTTTGTATTAAATGAAAAATATTTACAATTTCTTATTCTATTATTTTTGATAATTTAAAAGAGATTAATATATTTGAAATACTAATGGAAGTTGTTCTATAATGATTGGCTAGTGTCAGGTTGCTCAACCGGCACTAGTTTTTTTTTGAACCTAAACAACTTACATTACATGCAATACGATGTGGCAACACCTTCAGAATACCTAGATGCACTTCAAAACGACTGGCGTAAATCAACATTACTGGAAATCAGAGATTTAATTTTAATCTCTGCACCAGACATTAAAGAAGCTATAGATTATAAAATGTTGTCCTACAAACTTGTCAATGTAAATGCTTTTCACCTAAACGCTCAGAAAAACTTTGTAGGTCTTTATGTAGGCAGTATTGACAAAATTGATCCTGACAAAAGAATGTTAGCAGATTTTGATTGTGGCAAAGGTTGTATTCGAATTAAGAAAACACATAATATTTCACAATCTTTACTGCCAGAATTTATTGAAACTACAATATCTAAAATCAAGTCGGGATTTGATACAAGTTGCTAGTACTATTTTGCCTATAATTTATATTATGTTAAATAGACTGTTTACTAAACCCCCTATTTAATGGGTGAAATAAAAATTGCACTCATAGAAAGCTATTATGGTGGATCTCATAAATATTGGGCCGATAATCTGATTGAAGGCTTACCATACGATGTATCTCTATTCAGTCTGCCTGCCAGACACTGGAAATGGCGTATGCAAGGATCCGCACCCGTGTTCGCCAAGGAAATACTTGATCATCCTGAAACCTTTGAGATCTTTATAGTCAGTGATATGATTGATCTCTCCTTTTTCAAAGCTTTAATTTCAAATCGATATTCCAACACGCCTTGCATCTATTACATGCATGAAAATCAATTGACCTATCCTTTGGCTGAAGCAGATAAAGAAAAACACTTTGATTTGAGCTATGGCTATATGAACTACAAATCATGCCTAGCTTCGGACTTAGTTATTTTTAACTCCCAATATCATCGTAAAGTATTCATCGATGCTTGTCGCTCTATTTTGTTGAAAATGCCCGAGTTAAAAAATATTGAAACGCTAAAGACTATTTTTAATAAATCAAAAATAATCCCGGTTGGTATTGATATACTTAGATTAGATCAGCTCATTCAAACTGAAAATAAAGAAAAACATTTTCCTCCATCAATTCTTTGGAATCATAGATGGGATGAAGATAAAAACCCAAAATATTTTCTTGACTTATTAAAGCTATTGGACCGCAGCAATATAAAGTTTTCCTTGCTACTTACAGAGCAAAATAGAAGTTCAAATCAGTATTTAAATTATATAAAGAAATACTTTAATAATAGAATCATATCTTGCAGGTATATAAATAGTTATGAAGATTATATATCAACTATTTCCAAATGCAGCTTGATGCCCGTAAGTCCAGGGCATGATTTTTTTGGAATCAGCGTCTTAGAGGCTATTTATATGGGCGTTACTCCTCTTCTTCCAGTGGGTTACGTCTACGAAGAACACTTTAATATAGAAAAAAACCGTTCCGTATTTTATTCAAATAAGGAAGAGTATTTCAATAAATCAATATCTATATTAGAAGATAAGCTTACGATAGATCATCTTGATTTAAAGAAGTCAATCAATCGGTATAATGTTGAGAACCTTATGCTAGACTATATCCGTTGTATTAAATCCTTATTGTAAAATGTCGATAAACTTAAATTAAACTTAATTTGCATAAAATATCATTGCTTTGATCGAATATTGCATGATCTTTGAACCCTTTGATAAACATTTGCATTATGCATTGTATCTATTATTTAAAAAACTAATTCTAATAATTAAATGAAAAAATTTAGCGTACTACTTTTCGCTTTTGTTTTAGGCTCATTGTTAAGCTTAAACGCGCAAAAAAACCTTAGTGAAGGAATGATTAAAATGGAAATCACAGAGGTAAGCTCAGACAACCCTCAGGTTGCTGCTCAACTTGAAATGATGAAGGGTACTCAAACCGAATACTACTTCAATAAAGACAAATCATTGGTAAGCTCAAGTATGATGGGTGGAATGATTAAAATGTCTTATTTGTTTAATAATGCTGATGAGCATTTGACATTATTGTTTGATGCTATGGGGCAAAAAATGATGGTAGAATCAACCAAATCAGAACGATCTGATATGGAAGCAGAACAAAATGAAGCTGCTGCAAACGTAAAAATCGTCTATGACGAGAATGATACTAAAGAAATTCTAGGATACAAATGCATTAAAGCAAAAATTGAAAGTGAAGATGGTCAAATCCCAATGAACTTTTACATGTATGTTAGTCCCGACATTTTAGCAAGCAACAAAATGATACAAGGCCTTCAGGCCTATGAACTTAAGGGGTTTCCACTGGAAATGGTTATGGATTCAGAACAAATGTCAATGACTTTTACAACCGTTGAATTATTGGATAAACTCGACACTTCAACTTTTGTATTAAATACTACAGGTTACACTAAGATGAGTTTTGACGAATTTCAGCAATCCATGGGTGCCATGGGCGGCGGAATGGGATTTTAATTTATTCATTGTTATAATAAAACCAAAAGCTGATCATTGTGAAAATGATCAGCTTTTCTTATTAAATGAAACTCCATTCATCAAAATATTTTAAAAATAATTTGGCAAGATTTTCTGCGTCTGATATTGCTCTGTGTTGAATTCCAGTAAAATCAAAACCCTCTCTTTGAATGATCTTCTTCAATGTGCCTTTAACACTTCCTCCTTTTATTTGATCAAACTGATTTTTCAGGTTAACGTAATTATCCAACCAATCAGAATCGAGGTCATGAATAATACACTCCTCTAAAAATAACTTTTTGTCATTATTCCCCCAAGAACAAACAAAATAATCCTCATCATTCATATCACCCCATTCCTTGAATTCATCAAGTACTTTTGGAAAATCTTGAGCTCTATCAACTTTCTCCTGATCAATAGATGTCAATTTCTTGCAAAACCCAGATAGCAGAGGATTAATTGTTGGTTTGACAAATTTTTCAAAAGACCCTAAAAAGTCTCCATATTCATTTATTCTTACAGCACCAATTTCGATTATCTCGTTGTACCCTTTTGGTGGTCGACCTAACCAACAAGTGGCTTCCAAATCGTATATGATAAAATTTGTAGGCATAAAATTAAGCAAGATAGGAGGATCTACTTATTGGAAGATAATTCATAATGTGTCAATTTGTTATGATAATAATAGAGAAGTTTAAAGTCTTCAGATCCAATTATTTCCTTGTCGGTCCATTTTAATACTTTCTTCTGATGATAAACGCCAAGATTTTTAATACCATCATCAATTATTTCATCTATTGTTTGATCAAATACTTCTGAAAATTTAACATCCATCTCTGTTATCCCCTGTAATTCATTGATCACTGCTTGGCATTTGTCCTTGAAGCCTGAATATTTAATGTTAAAATTTTTAACAGGAACTCTCAATACTTCATATAAATCCATTTCTGGATTTTTCTCCTGCAAAAATTTGAATGCTGAATATGCACATAGATGACTGGATAGAACAATATTTTCTTTCTTAAAACTAGATACAATGCGATCAGCCAATATTCTGGTATAAACGGATTCTCTTTGCGCATCAGCATTAGGTATATTTTCCTTTGAAAAATACTTTTTGATATCAACAGGTGATTGTCTATCATCAAAGCTGTTTCCATTTCTATCTACATTATTTCCCAACACATCCATTGGACAGCCAAAAGACAGATATACCTCAGAGTCATTCTTTCTTAAAGACCTTAAAAATCCCCAAACAATCCTGAACATAGATGTCTTTGTATTATTTCTATGGTATTTATCCCTTCCTTCTTGCCTAAGATGTTGATCTATAAGGCTTCCCGCTTCTAGGACGAAATGATACCCTAAAGTCACCGGCACAACAAATATCTTTTGTTGAATGTCATTCAAAATACAATAACGCTGCGCATCAATAACAGAATTTAGTAAGCCTAATTTCAATTTATCTTCGATTGCTCCACTTCGCGACCTGGTACCTCCAGGAAAGAATATATGATTCAACCCTTCTACTAAAGACAGACTAGCCATACTTTTTAGCGTTTCAAGATAAATTGGGTTTTTCTTTCTTCTATCTACTCTATATGCTCCTAACCTATTCATGAAATAAGCTAGAATTTCATAGTCATATAAATTAAGTCCTGCACCATATGAAAAAGCTGGAATTCCAACATTTGAGTCAATTCCAAATCCAATCATTATAGAGTCCAAATTGCTAAAATGGGTTGGAACAACTACTACCGTTCCATGTTTGAATAATTCTCTTATCTCATCTACATATCCATCTACTTTAATCTTAGACCTTAGTTCTGATCTGGAACCCCAGATGCCTTTATGTCCTCTACCCCACCCATTGTTAAAAAGTCTTTTAAAAAAAGCATTGAGAAAATGGCGAGCAAATCTAAAAGTCTTTGGAGCAAAGAATCCAGTAATTTCTTCTGAATATCTATTTACAATCCTTCTAAGTAATTTATGTCTTGCTATTTCTGGATTATCTAAGGTTTCAGTAGCATCTAATTCTTTTACCATCGACTTCCAGTACATCTTTTCATCTCCTGGATCTACACTCCATGGATTATTTTTTACACGTTGTCGCTCTAGGTAAATGGACTTGCTTAACAGATCATTTACTTCATGGTTGGAAGACTTCAGCCGTTCCATTGTAAATTCAATCAAGCGTTCAAGAAATGCATCTCTGTCATTAGAAAAGTGAGTTATTGGCCATTCCTGTATTGAAGGAATAATATGTTCATAGGATTTTGAATTATTCTTGACCACCATAACTTAGACCTTTGTTTGTATGATCAATAAAATTGAGAATCTCATCTAAACCACGCTTCTTTTCTGCACTTGTGACAAAGCATTGAGGAATGGGATCCCAGTGTTCTTTTAACTGACTTTTAATCATTTCAATATTCTTGACCTGATCAGCTTTATTTAATTTATCAATTTTCGTGAATGCGATAACAAAAGGAATGTGGTGCTCCCCTAGCCAATTCATAAACTCAACATCAATATCTTGTAGTTTAAGTCTACTATCGATCAATAGAAAAATACAAAAAAGATTAGATCTTACTTGCAAATAGCGATCAATCATTTGTTTCCACTTCTTCCTTTTAGATTTGGAAATCTTTGCATACCCATAGCCAGGCAAATCAATGAGGTACCATTCATCTTCGTTTACTTTAAAGCAATTGATGGTTTGTGTCTTACCTGGCGTCGAAGAAATATGAGCGAGTCCTTTTTTTCCAGATAATGCATTTATCAGTGATGATTTACCAACATTGGATCGTCCAATAAAAGCATATTCCGGTTTATCTGTCACCGGACACTGTGATTCACGCTCAAAACTCCCTACAAATTCAATATCTCGTATGATCATTACTTACTCTAAATGGGATTAAAATGGCCATTTAATTGACTATTAATTAAGTTTTACAATAATAGATAAACTTGGTAGAATTTTACTGAAAATTGATCTAACTAATTCAAATGCACTTTCTTTTTAGCAGAATTTTATTTTTTTTCATAAAGAAGACTAAAAACTCAGTTTTGGTGCATCTTTTGATTTATACTTATCGTTCTTAAATAAAATCAATAATATGAGGAAGCAAAGCATACTAATAGTCCTGTTTGTTGTCACTGTAAGTAGCTTGATGGCACAGGTTAATTTCGGAGTAAAAATGGGATTTCATTCCTTTGACCTTTCCAATCCCAAGGATATTGTACTTCCTAACAATGAGTCAATTTCCTTTAAAGACGCAAAACTTGGATTTCAAGGCGGTATCTATACCCGTTTTGATATAGGTAAAGTATTTCTTGAACCAAGAATTATGCTCCATTCTACAAGTGTTGAGTATAGTTTAAATGGTGAAAATGGAGGCATTATCGATAATGTCGTAAATGAATCATTTACAAATCTTGATATACCTGTATTATTTGGGTTCGATGTTTTATTTGTTAGTGCAGTGATTGGTCCTGTAGCGCACTTAAACCTAAACTCTACTTCTGACCTATTTGACTTAAGTGGTTATGATGACAGATTTGATGCTGCATCTTACGGTTTTCGTGCTGGTTTCTGCGTTTCCCTTGGGAATATAGAACTAGGAATGGAATACGAAGGAAACTTCTCTGATTTTGGTGATCATATCAATATTGCAGGACAGGAATTTTCATTTGACGATAGACCGAGTAGATTGATTTTTAATTTAGGTATACCATTATTTTAGTTGGCACAGTATTTGACTTTTGAGTAATCAACTACTTGTTAGTTAATCCTGTAACTGTTAAAACCAAATGATAAAAGAGTCTGCAATTTAATTTGTAGACTCTTTTTTATTCAAACTAACAGTTTTGAACAATTCATTATGCTCATACTCTCTAAAGTCCACTTGAGTTATACCTGAAACGCCTTGCTCTTGCATATACACACCATATAGGATATCCAAAGAAGCCATAGTAGATTTATTATGAGTTATTATAACAAATTGTGAAGCGTCAGAAAATTTTCTAATTAGGCGACTAAATTTTTGAATATTGATATCATCTAGTGGAGCATCTACCTCATCAAAGATGCAGAATGGTGCTGGCTTCAAAAGATATAATGAAAATAAAAGGGCAGTTGCTGTAAGGGTTTTCTCTCCTCCTGAAAGTTGAGATAGAACTTTCGGTCTTTTACCTTTCGGTTTTGCAACAATTTCAATGTCAGATTCCAACGGGTTTTCAGGATTAAAGAGGACCAGATCACAATCATCTTCAGAAGAGAATAAACTCCTGAACACTTCTTTAAAGTTTTCTTTCACTTTATGGAATGCGTCCAAAAACATTTTGGTTGCTTCTGAATCGATTTCTCCAATTGTTTTGTGAAGAGAATCTCGAGCTTCAAGTATGTCATTCCTCTGGGATTCCATCGTTTCAAATCTGCTCATCATTTCATCATAAGCTTCAACAGCCATCGGGTTGATTTCCCCATAATTTTCAAGTTTTCGCTTTACTTTTTCATAGCGAAGTTCCATTTCTTCAACCAATTCAGGATCTTCTATGATCTCAACTTCAAGTGACTTGATATCTATGTTGAATTCAATTTTCAATCTTTCAATAGCTGACCTCAATTCAAACTCGATGCCTGTCAATTTATCCTTTAATTCATTTATGATAAATTGTTGATTCTGAATTGATTTATTGAGAGTCTTTTGGACATCTTCTTTTTCTCTTATAACGGACCTGCTGCTAAAAAACACTTGTTCCGTAGCATTTAATTCTTTTTGTTTTTTATCACGCTCTTTGGCTTCCGTAAACAATTGTTCTTCAAGACTATTGATCAATACTAGATTTTCCTCACTCTCCATTTTAAGTCTTGTTAGATCAGCATTAGCGAGATTCAGCTTGGAATGTAATTCATTGATTTGCTGACTTCTAAATTGAATCTCTTTCTCTAGACTTTCAATTTCATTTTGATGTCTAACCCAATTTAACTGTGCCTCTGTAAATTGTGAGTTTATATACGAATAGTTTTGAGATAGGTTTTCAATTTTCCCCGATTGATCTGCAACGACTTGACTCTTCTCTTCAACTTTTGCTACAATTTCAGCTACTGCCTTTTCCGTTTCTTGAATAGTAAACATTTCTTCAGAAAGCGAAAGTTCAATAGTTTTATTTTTTGCAGCAAGAGCATCGATTGAATTCTGATTGTTTTGAATCCTGGTTTCGAATTCAACTTTTCGTATTTCCAATTGATTTAGAAGAGCTGATTTAGTTCGTATATCTGATATAAGTTCCTCAATAACCAGAGAAGCTAGTTTTTCTTCACTAACACGGATTGCTGATTCAATTTGTTCTATCTCCTTTTCTGTTTCAGCTATTCTAGCTTTTAGTTTTTTTATTTCCTTTTGACGTCCTATTCTCTTACCATCAAACAATCCGATTGAGCCTCCAGAGATGACATGTCTTGTTCTGTTGGCAAACCCAGTAACTGAAAGATATATCAATTCATCATCGGGCATGACTTCTTTCAATAATTCTTCATCATCAACGATAACAACTTTTGACAATAAAAAGTAGACAAGAGATTCATGTTTTTGCTCAGTCTTTACGGCATTTACTGCTGCCTTACCGTATTGAGAAAGGTTTATTACGTTAACCTTATAATCTTGAAAGCTAGATAATATAAAAAATTGTGATTTTCCTTTTTGTGCTTTACGCAAAAGTTCAATAGATTCTCTTGCTTCCTCAACACTATCTAGGATAAAATAAGATAGATAAGGTTCAAGATATGCCTCAATTGCAGATCTGTATTTATCTTCACATTCAATTATATCTGATAAAACAGGTTTAGATTTTTTCCAATTTCGAGAAAGAAATTTTGCTGACTCGGGAAATCCTTCAAGGTTGTCAATCATATCCTTAAGTAGGCCATGTTCATTGCTTAAGGCATCGAGTTTTCTATTGGCAATTACAAGACTATCCTTTTCGGCCTGCAATTGATTTGAAATCTTGTTTCTTTCTTGTTCGAGATTTTCCAATTTAAATTGAAAGTCATTTAAATATCCTGCTTCTTCATCAATTCGTTTTTGAACTATTGCTTTTTGAGATTCGAATTGACTCAGCTTTTCATTATAAACTTTTATCTCCTCAGAGGTATTCCCTTGGTTATTGATTTTGTTCTTATAATTGCTACGCAATTCAACCAGTTCTTTTTCCAACTCAAATCGTAATCCTTCCAATTGCTTGAGTTCTTCTAGCTGAGAATTGTTTTCTCCTTGAATCTGAAGTCTTTCGTTATCTATTTTTTCAAATGTTTCCTTCCACTTCAGAAACTCTTCTTTGATTGGTTCAGACTTTTCATTGAGTAATTCAAGTTTGCCATACATCTCATCCAACATAACTTGGATGGAGCCCTGGTTTTTAATAAATTCCTCTTTGTTATTTTCTACACGTTGGACATTTTGTTTTAAAAAGCTATTGTTCTGCTTTTTTATTTCTATCTGACTTTCTGTCTTACGCAGTTTTTCTATGATATCGTTAAACAACTTTTGCTTTTCGCTCAATTGCTTTTCGCCATCAAGGTTCTCGGCTTTCATCTTTTCGATATCAGCTTCTAACTCATGACTTTTTGCGTTAAGCTCATTGTATTTCTCATTGGCATCAGCAATCTTCAACTTGAATTCTTGCTCTTTAACTATAGCTTGCTTTTGTCCAATAGATGTTTTTTGAATGCTTAATTCTTTATACTCCTCTTTGAACTCATAATACTTCTTGGTCCTTTTAGCTTGACGCTCTAATGACTTTAGGTTGGATTGAAGTTCAAACAAGATATCTTCAATTCTATCCAAATCATTTTGAGTGCTGTTTAACTTTGATAAGGTTTCTTTCTTACGAACTTTATATTTTGATATTCCAGCAGCTTGCTCAAACATTTTACGTCTCGCATGATCCTTATCCATAAGAATATCATCAACCATTCCAAGTTCAATGATAGCATAACTGTTGGAGCCAATCCCTGTATCCAGAAACAAATCTCTAATATCTCTTAATCTGCAAGGGACATTATTGAGCCTATACTCACTTTCATTAGTATCGTAAAGAATTCTAGAAACGGTTACCGTCTCATAATCTAATGGAATCAGCTTCTGTGAATTTTCAAATGTCATAGACACCTGAGCCATACTGGCCTTCCGTTTTGATTTGGTTCCATTAAAGATGACATCAACCATCTTCTCCAGTCTTAAATCCTTGCTTTTTTGTTCTCCAAGCACCCAACGAATAGCATCTACAATATTAGACTTACCCGAACCATTAGGTCCGACAATGCCAATGATTTCATCATTAAAGTGGATGCTTGTGTCGTTGGCAAAGCTCTTAAATCCCTTTATGTCTAGTCTTTTTAGTTTCACGCGGCTGCAAATATAAATCTTTCGGTCATATCCAATTATCTTATATACATCTTATTCATATATTTATGTTCAATTTATAACAATCATGCCTAATATCTATATTTCTCTGCTTTTAGCAGCTTCAATTATTCTCCTTTCCTGTCAAAACAAACAAGTAAATAAGCCACAATCTATGATGATTAATCGATCTGACATAAATGCACCTACGGTAAAAAAAGTCGCTACTGAGCTCATAACTCATGGTGATAAAAGAATTGATAATTATTATTGGATGAAATTATCTGATGATCAAAAAAATGCTACACAGAAGGATTCACAAACCCTAGATGTTATCGAATACTTAGATTCTGAAAATGCATACACAGAAAAGATGACTGCCCATCTGAAGCCATTTCAAGAGAAACTATATGAAGAGATCGTAGGAAGGATTAAGCAAACGGATATATCAGTGCCTTACTATAAAAATGGATATTACTATATTACAAGATACGAAGAAGCAAAAGAGTACGCCATTTATACCAGAAAAAAAGGCGATCTAGCTAATGAGGAGCAAATGCTTCTCGATGTAAACAAACTAGCTGAACCCTATGAATTTTACTCTGCTGTTGGTTTGACCGTTTCACCTGACAATAAAATTCTTGCTTATGGAGAGGATACATTATCGAGAAGAATATATAGTGTAAAATTTTTAAATCTGGAAACAGGTGATTATTATGATGATGTAATCCTTAATACCACAGGGTCCGTCACTTGGGCAAACGATAATAAAACAGTTTTTTACACACGAAAGGATGATGCCCTTAGAGCTTATAAAATATTTAGACATACTCTTGGAACACCATCAGAGAATGATGTTGAGATTTACCATGAAAAAGACGAAACCTTTTCCTGTTACGTTTATAAATCCAAGTCTGAAAAATATATCATGATAGGCTCATTTGCTACATTGTCAAATGAGTATAGATATTTAGATGCAAACAATCCAAACGGAGATTTCATTCTATTTGATAAAAGAGAAAGAAAGCTTGAATATTCCATCAATCACTACCAAGATCATTGGTATATCTTGACGAATAAAGATAATGCTTATAATTTCAAACTAATGCAATGTTCTCTTAGACAAACACAAAACTCGGATTGGCAAGAATTTATTCCACACGATGAAAGTTCTTTGATTTCAAATATAGAAATTTTCAAAGATTACCTGGTCATCAATCAACGTATTGGTGGCATTTCCAAAATACGAGTGATGCCTTGGGATGATGTCAACAATAGTCACTTTATTGATTTTAATGAAGAAACATATTTTGCGACAAGTTCAACAAATCCAGAGTTTGACACTGAGGTTTTAAGAATATTTTTTAGTTCTTTAACCACTCCTGCAACGACATACGATTACAATATGCAAAACAGGAATATGGAGATGAGGAAAAGACAAGAAGTCGTAGGTGATTTTGATCCATCGAATTACGTTTCCGAAAGGATAATGGCTGATGCAAGGGATGGAGAAAAGGTTCCTGTCAGCCTCGTATATCGAAAAGATCTGAAAAAAGATGGTAATGCACCCTTGCTACTCTATGCTTATGGCTCTTATGGTTCAAGTACAGATCCCTATTTCAGTTCAGTACGACTTTCTCTATTGGACAGAGGCTTTATTTTTGCTATTGCCCATATTCGAGGAGGTCAGGAAATGGGAAGGATGTGGTATGAAAACGGCAAACTACTCAAAAAGATTAACACCTTCACTGACTTCATTGATGCTGGAGAATTTCTTGTATCCGAAAAATATACCGCCAGTGATAAATTATTTTGTATGGGAGGAAGTGCAGGTGGACTTTTAATAGGGGCGGTAATTAATATGGCTCCTGAATTATGGAAAGGGGCAGTTGCTGCCGTGCCATTTGTTGATGTCGTTACAACCATGCTTGATGAATCGATCCCGTTAACGACAGGTGAATTTGATGAATGGGGCAATCCTAAAAATGAAGCGTATTATCATTACATGAAATCCTATTCACCTTATGACAATGTCGAATCTAAAGAATATCCGGCTTTGCTGGTTACTACTGGCTTTTTTGATAGTCAAGTACAGTATTGGGAACCAGCCAAATGGGTGGCTAAACTGAGAGACATGAAAAAAGATAATAATCCTCTACTCCTTCACACAGACATGAGTGCCGGTCATGGCGGCAAATCAGGAAGGTTTCAGAGATATAGAGAAACCGCATTGGAGTATTCCTTCTTATTAGACTTGGCAGGTAAAGTGAAAACTGAGGAGTGAGGAGTGAGGAGTGAGGAGTGAGGAGTGAGGAGTGATGAATGAGGACTGATGACTGAGGACTGAGGAGTGATGAATGAGGACTGAGGAGTGATGAATGAGGACTGAAAACTGAGGAGTGAGGAGTGAGGACTGAGGACTGAGGACTGAGGAGTGAGGAGTGAGGAGTGAGGACTGATTTAGAATTCACTTGTAGAAATTTAGAAGTTTAGCTTTTTCTTTTTGCCAATTAAAGACTTCTCTGGCTGTAATGCAATTTTTCTGGATTGAATTATACAATTCTGGATTTGCTAGTCTAGTTACACCTTCACACAATGCTTCAACTGTATAATCGTTCACAAGAACACTAACATTATACTCTTCATTTATAGCTTCATACTCTGGAAATCGCATATTAAGGGAGGGTAAAGCTGCATGAATGTAATCAAAGAATTTATTCGCTAAGGAATAATGGTAATTATCGCTATGTGGATCAAGAAGGTTTAAGGCAATACTGCAATTCAACATATGAAAAAAAATCAACTCTGGATCTACATATCCCAAAAACAATATTCTATCTTCAAGATTTTCAATTTTTGCCTTTTCTTTCATTTCATCAAAGCAATCGCCATCTCCTATAACCACAAGACTATAGTCTTTTAGAATATGCAATGATTCTATAGCTAACTCCACTCCCCTACCAAGATTTACAGCACCTAAATAACAAAGAGCCTTGTTTTTAAATATTGGCAGTTGATCACGCTTGATCAATTTAGGTACATTTCTAATTACTCCAAAATTTGAATCAAAATGTTCCTTGAAATAGTTTTTTAATGAAATATTAACGGTATACTTATAGTTTATTTTATTGAAGAGCAATTTTGACAATGCAAACCATAGTTTTTGTCTAAAAGGCTTATGCATTAGCTCTGGAACTTCATGGAATATTTCGTGAGAATCAAAAATTAGTTTTTTTCTTCTAATCAAACAGGCAAGATAGGCTGAAACTAGAGTATCCAAATCAACTGCAGATACCATATCACATTTTGCGAAAAGCAGTTTGATAAATATCTTTAAATTCAATTCTGTATAAAACAATACTCCAGACTTGAAGAGCATTTTTAGTGGAAGATGAGATACATAATGTTTGGCATATTCCTCACTTTTATACCTACGAGACAACCAGCTGGTTTGAAATTCTGAATGCAAACATTCAATAATCCGATTCATTCGCCTATCAAACTCACAATAGGATGAAGAGCAAAAGATAATATGTGGCTTACTATCTTTCATTCTTTTATAATAATTACACCAGCTTTCACCTCAAGCAACTCTTCTGCTTTCATTCTTTCAATTTGATCTAGAATGCTTTTCTTATTATGTTCATTATAGCCGATTAGACTTTTATCTAAAACACTTTTGTCTTTAGCGTAATTACGAATTAACCTTTCTATCTCTTCAAGCTCAAGTTCAGTCTCACAATTATCGCATATCCCACAAATCAGTGATTCATCAAATGCAAAATAAGAATTAATAAGATATTGCCTACATTCATTAGACCTAAGATAGGAGATCATACTATTAGCCTTATCTTTTATCCTATTTATACGTGCTGTATAAATCTTATCTGGAAGTGAAATTTCACTGTGCCTTAAACGCATAGACTTGAACTGCAATTTATATCCAATAAAACTAGCTTGATAGTCTCCTAATTCTAACTTATTCATTAATTCAAGAGCCTTTATCACAAGTTCCACTTTTTGGTGGTTTTTGGAAGCTAGGCTATGCTCATCAATTGTTCTGTAGTCCCAAAACACTCCTTCGTAACTTCTTAATATAGATTTGATAAAGCTTTTCATACTATCAGATACACCCTTAGAGTTAACATAGTTTTTTATTTTGTCCTCATTTAATGTCAACCGAGATGGATGTGTAAATTTTTCCGAAAGAATTATCAACTCAGCTTCTTCAAGAAGCTTTAATGCATTTAAAACAAATGAAGCATAATAACTATTCCGTTTACAAAACTTATCAAGATCAAAATCTAGCCATTCATCATTTACCCGTCCTGAAGCGATACCAATAAATACAGATAATTTTTTATATAACTTTTGTAGTTCAGGTATTGGGGGAAAATATTTCTTGATTGATTCATCCATTTGAATGATATCATTATTATTCCAAATTAGAATGGCATCGGCAGGATTACCATCTCGTCCAGCTCTTCCTGCTTCTTGTACATAAGCCTCTAATGACTGAGGTATATTATAATGCATAACTAGACGAACATCAGGCTTATCCATTCCCATACCAAAGGCATTGGTTGCGATAATACACGATATCTGATTATTATTCCACTTATTTATTATCTCCTCTCTGATTTTTGGTGATATCCCAGCATGAAATACTGACGCATCTATGCCTCGTTCATACAGATAGTTTTGAAGTTCAACCGTTAAAAACCTTCGGTTGACATAGATAATAGTGGATTGATTGCTATTCTTAACTAACTGTAATAAATCTATCTTCTTGTTTTCAGAATAAACTGTTCTATAGGATAAATTGACCCTTAAAGGGCTTTGATTGAAAAGTTGATAATTTTTAAACTTTAGGCTATTAATGATGTCTTCTTGTACTTTTTTATTTGCTGTTGCTGTAAGTGCAATAAATGTAGCACCTGGTAAAATTTCTCTGAGTTCAACTATATTTCTATAGGCGGGTCGAAAATCATGACCCCATTCTGAAATGCAATGGGCTTCATCAATAGCAATCAATGAAATATTCATTTTCTTTGCTCGTTCTTGAAAAATTAGTGTTTCAATACGCTCAGGAGATATAAACAGAAACTTTGCATCTCCGTACACCATATTGTCAAAGAGGATATCTTGCTCTCTTGAACTTTGTCCACTATGAATTCCTATTGCTTTAATAGATCTCTTTTTTAAGGACTCAATTTGATCATTCATCAATGCAATCAAGGGCGTAACAACTATACATTTCCCTGGCATTATCAATGCAGGTATCTGATAGCAAAGGGATTTGCCAGATCCAGTAGCCATTACCGCTAAAGCATCAATACCTTTCACGATCGTTTTAATCACTTCAAGCTGATTATCACGAAAGTGTTTATACCCCCAATACTTATTTAAAATCTTATGAAAATGATCTTCCATGAATAAGGCATTGATAAAGAAAATGTAAAATGAATCTAAATTTATTCGATTCCATATATAATGAAATATTATTGGTCTATGTAAACTCAGTTTTACTTGAAGACTGGAATGTTCTGATGGAGACCACAGGATACCAAAAATATTGATAAAATCACATTATATTCGCAACTTGTATGTATAATAATAAATCAAAATTATCAGTATGAAAATATATTCAACCACCATTATTGGTGTATTACTGCTATTAAGCACTACCATTTTCACACAAGAAGCTGGATGGCATTTAGGCAAAGCAGATTCTGAATCTTCAATTGGCATATCTGCAGCTAATTTATATTCTGAATTGCTCAAAGGTAGAGCTTCTGAGACTGTGATTGTCGCTGTCATTGATTCAGGCGTAGACGTAGAACACGAAGACCTACAGGCTAATGTCTGGATTAATGAGGATGAAATCCCTGACAATGGCATTGATGACGATAACAATGGTTATATAGATGACGTAAATGGATGGAATTTTATTGGTGGTCCCTATGGTAACGTTGGTCCTGACACTTATGAAGTAACTAGGCTTTATGGAAGCTTGCGTTATAAATATGAAAATGCGGATGTTACAATGCTTTCCAAAAAGGACAAGAAAGAATATGAACAGTTTTTGGTTTACAAGACAGAAGTTGATAAAGAAATTGAAAAAGCGACAAAAGGGCTTGATCGAATTGCATCAACAGAAGATCGCCTGATTAGTGGGTTAAATGCAATTGAGAAGGCAACAAAAGGTAAAGAATTAACTTTGGAAACGCTTCAGGAAATTGAATCTGGAGATGATGCCGTTCTTGCAATGGGCAAAAATATCCTACTTGATTTTATCGCAAGAGGTGAAGAATTGATCCCTATCGATTCGTTAAAAATATTGGTTAAAAACGATATGGCAGATGCAAGAGAGTATTATGAGAACAAAATTCAATATGCTTACAATCCTGATTTTGACTCTAGAAAAATCGTTGGAGACAACTATTTAGATGCTACTGAAAAATATTATGGGAATAATGATGTAGAAGGCCCAGATGCCTTTCATGGTACTCATGTAGCGGGTATTATCGGTGCCATTAGAAACAATGAATTGGGCATAGATGGTGTTGCTGACAATGTTAGAATCATGTCGGTAAGAGCTGTCCCTGATGGCGATGAAAGAGATAAGGATGTTGCTAATGCTATTCGTTATGCTGTTGACAATGGGGCAAGTATAATAAATATGTCTTTTGGTAAGGGTTTTTCGTGGAATGAAAAAATTGTAGAAGATGCAATTAAACATGCAGAAAAGAATGATGTTCTTCTTGTACATGCCGCTGGAAATAGTAGCCAAGACAATGATGTGACTGATAATTTTCCAAATGACTTATATAAAAAGAAAGGATTTTTATTTTTTAAAGGAAAACAAAAAAACTTCGAGAACTGGTTAGAAATCGGTGCTCTTAGCTACCAAGTAGACGAAAATTTAGCTGCTCCATTTTCAAACTATGGAAAGGGCAATGTAGATGTTTTTGCTCCAGGAATGGCCATTTATTCTACTATACCAGATGATATGTATGAACCAGCTCAAGGAACGAGTATGGCTGCACCTGTTGTTGCAGGAGTAGCTGCAGTCCTTAGATCCTATTTTCCTTCACTTTCAGCGGTGCAGGTTAAGAATATAATTATGGAATCCTCCATTAAACAAACACACGAAGTTTTTGTCCCAGGTGATAGATCAACATTGGTTCCTTTCAGCGAATTAAGTGTTTCAGGTGGTGTTGTTAATGTAGAAGGTGCCGTAAAATTAGCCGAAAAAACAAAAGGCGTAAAAAAAACAAAGCGGAAAAACAATAAAGCTTAAAAGAGCGATATTTTTATAAATATAATAAGGGAAGCTATTATTTGGCTTCCTTTTTTTGTGGCTTGGTCCAAGAGTTATTTTGTAAATCTATATCTGCCATCCTTAAGTCAGGATCTAAACTAACCGATTCAATTTGATCGTAAGGAATATTCACTTCCAAAGCATAATTTGGATGTGTCCACGGCCAATCCTTACATAATTCACCTTTAAAAATATCTCCTGTCTTGCTTCCTCTCATAATTCTAAGTGGAATGTTGTAGTCATACGTCTTTCCATCTGATGTTGTAACTCTTAGGTCAACCGGCATAGGCATACGTCCAATTTTATTTAGCTCTATAACACTCTTAGAATTATTGAATCCAGATACTTTTCCTATTCCGTAATCGATAGTATGTGTCGTGTAAACCATGTACTCCTTAAACCAATCCAACTGAAGCTTAGATGTCTTTTCAAACACTCTTATCAAATCATTCGGAGTTGGGTGTTTAAATTTCCAATCATTAAAATAACGCTTCAAGGCAATAGCAAAATTCTCAACACCTACGATATATTCAAGATGAGCTAGGAAGACATTTCCTTTGGTATAAGCAGCAGCACCATAGGCCTGATTTGTGACAAAATGATCTGAATGAATAGACAAAGCTTCCTCATAACCACTTTGTGAAAACATTGCATATTTTCTGAGATTAGATTTTGCTGGAAATGGAGTATACTTGCCTGGTATAATATTTTCTTTTCTCAAATGATTCATTACTTCTGCTGTCGCAAAGGATGTGAATCCTTCATCCATCCAAGAATACAGACTTTCATTTGTACCCAACATCATCTGATACCAACTGTGCATCCACTCGTGAATACTTACCCCAACTAAAGATGAATAATTTCGATTTCCAGTAATTAATGTTGCTAAAGGGTATTCCATTCCTCCATCACCACCCTGTATGAAATGATAAACGGGATAAGGATATATGCCATACCTTTTATTCATGAATTTTTCAGCAACATTCATTGCCGCATGCAGGTCTTCCCAATTTTCAATATTAGCTGAATTTATATCGAAAAAATAGTGCAACTCCGTTCCTAAGTCAGTCTTATAAATTAAATGACGATAATCTGGATCAGCGGCCCACACAAAGTCGTGTACATTATTAGCGATAAATGTCCAACACAGCTTTTTCTTTCCTAGAAACGGACGAGTCTTTGTATCTTTTTCTGAATATCCATGCCCCATCTTTTCAGGGTTTTCAACAAGCCCTCCAGCGGCTACCGTATATTTTCTATCAATTTCAATATGTACCTTGTAATCACCCCATAC
Organism: Saprospiraceae bacterium; assembly: GCA_029262995.1. GTDB lineage: Bacteria > Bacteroidota > Bacteroidia > Chitinophagales > Saprospiraceae > RFSX01. The sequence continues at coordinate 203,328 of JAJCYH010000023.1, forward strand.
ACCATAAAACTCTCTGCTGATGTATGGGTTAGCATGCCATCCTTGCACATCATACTCACATAGTTTTGGATACCATTGTGCCATGGAATAACTGATTCCTTCTGCATTATCTCTTCCATTTCTCCTAATTTGTACTGGAACCTGAGATTCAAATTTCATTTTGAAAGTGACAGTTTCTCCAGGCAATATTTTCTTAGGAAGATTTACTTCTAAAATTGTCCCTTCAACACTATATTGACATTTCATTCCTTCCATTAACAACTCAGAGATTTTATGGTATCCAATCTCAGCATCTTTAAGAGTTGAAATTTTAGACAAGCGAAAATCTGGGTCCTTTATGTTTTGATTCTTCAAGTCCATCATACTCCCAGGCTGAAAAGCATTAAAATAGAGATGGTAGAATACTTGAGATATCGTATCTGGTGAGTTATTGGTGTAAGCCAATATTTGGTTTCCTTTAAACCGATGAGTATCGACATTGAAATCTATAAACATCTCATAGTTTACATGCTGCTGCCAATAGTTCGTTTGAGCATTTGAAATCAACATATTCCCCATGCCTAATATCATGAATAAAACAAGTTTCATAAATATTTTATTTTAAACGGTTTCGAATGAAGGTTCTTCTACTTTAGAGACTATTTTATTAAATGAACCCCAGTTATATCTATACTTACAAAGTAAAATGAAAAGTATGGAAATGATAATAAATGCGAAAAGCATATACAAAGGATTGAGTTCTTTTGTCACGAATAATGCATCTGTTTGAATCGCAGCACCATCATAACCAACGAATACAGCTCCTGTGAAATTGGTAGCTGCATGAACGCCTAAGGCCAATTCCAAGCCATCGTCCATTAAGGTCATAATGCCTAGAACCAAACCAGCAGTAATGTAATAACTCTGCATAATACCAAATCCGAATTCATTTATTTCTGGATTCATTGAATGTATTAAGCCAAAAAGGATGGAGCTGATGACTAAAGGGATTAGTTTAGAATTAAACCTACTGTTCATCAATAATTTTGAGTTTCCAATACCTTGCATCAAATATCCTCTAAAAAGGAATTCTTCCATACTGGTCTGTACTGGAAGCAGTAAGACAGAAAGGATTACCAATGGAATAAATGTGTTGTATTGAAATTGAAAAGTATAGTGTTCAGGGGCCATCAGATAAGCTCCGACCTCTACTACTAATGAAAAGAATAGCCAAATTCCAAAACCAAAAAATATCTTATTCCAATTAATTCTAGATGAAGGTGTAATCAGCGTTCGGAATTCTCTTTGATGAATTGCCTTAAATATGAAATAAAATGCTGCAAAAGCTCCTAGAAACATGACAAGAAGCAAGGTAAATCCCATATTTCTATTAATTCCAAAAATTGAAAAGTCAGGATTATCACTAAATTCCAGCAATGCCGCTGAAGTGAGATCAGTGTTTTCTGCTATAGCTCGCCCTATTGCAAGATACATAGGGATTTGCCCAATCGTATAACCTGCCATGATAGCGAGTATTACAACGATATATCGCCACCAATGATTTAAACCATGTTGAGCTTTTTTAAAAAACATAAATTCTTTTTATACTTTATTTAATAGCGTGCAAAATTAAGGATTGATTATTTAAATGAGTTAAAATATCAGAAATGTTATAATCTTCAATTTTCCTATTTAATCTATATCTTTGTGCAAATAAAGAAAAAGTAAAGAATAATGAATTTAAAATTTAAAGTTGCCACACTCTTCATTTGTATAGGAGCTATATTACGTCTGTTGCCTCACCCTCACAATATGACACCAATTGCAGCAATGGCATTAATGGGAGGATTATACATCGGCAGAAAATATTTAGCCTACATCATTCCGTTCGTAACTCTTTTCTTTTCTGATCTCATTTTAAACAATACGATTAATAGAATATTTTTTGAAGGTTCCGAAGGAATTATTCTTTGGGATGACTATATGTTATATACATATATCGCATTTGGACTCACTGTAGTATTAGGAAGTCTACTTAAATCTACTCGAGGGCTTAAATTAATTGTAAGCGGGACCCTTTTGTCAAGTTTACTTTTCTTTTTGATAACAAACCTTGGCACCTGGATGTCAGGAGTCATTTATCCAAAGGACTTCGCGGGATTGCTAGCATGTTTTGTTGCAGCTATACCATTTTTTATAAATACACTAATCGGAAATCTTGTATTTATTGGTGTTTTTGTGTTTGGAATCGAATTGGTGAATGCCAAATCGCCTAGCTTCGAAAAAGCATAAGTCAAATTATCTTTACTTTTCTGGGTATTCAATTCTTACATGATAGATTGATCGCAATATTGATTTAAACACGTTAACGCATTTTTTCAATTCAATAAAACTCAGTTCCGAATCCGTTAGCTGGCCTTCATCAATTTTAAAATCCACGATTTTATGTATCATTAGATCAATATCTTGACCAGTAGGTGCCTTCAAACTTTTGGCAGCAGCCTCTATTGAATCTGCAAGCATTAAGATAGTTTGCTCTTTAGTCGTAGGTTTTGGGCCAGGGTATAAAAACAAAGTTTCATCAAACTCTCTCGATGGTTCCTCTTGCAATTGGTTCCTATAAAAATACTCAACCCTGGTTGTCCCATGGTGCGTTTTGATAAAATCAATTAATACTTTAGGTAGCTTGGCCTTTTTTGCCATCTTTTCACCCTCTATTACATGGTCAATAATGATTTTTGCACTTTCAAAATTTGAAATTTCGTCATGTGGATTATCTCCCATAGAATTTTCAATATAGAAAAAAGGGTTTAATGTCTTTCCTATATCATGGTAAAGAGCTGCCGTTTTAACCAACAAGGCGTTAGCGCCGATTTCTTTTGCGGCAGCTTCAGAAAGGTTAGCCACTTGAAGGCTATGCTGCAAAGTTCCTGGAGTCCTTAACGAAAGGTCTTTCAAAAGTGGCTTGTTCATATCTGCTAATTCCGCAAGCGTAATATTCGAAGTAAACCCAAAAACCTTTTCCAGCATTGGAATGAATGGGTAGGCCAGCAACAACAACAAAGCATTAATGGATAACCAACCAAAAACACTTCCCTCTGATGGTATTATGGTTCCTGAATTGATAATAGCCAGGCCCAAGTAAGCCAACAGATAGGTAAGAAGAATAATGAGAATAGCAATAAAGAACTTATTCCAAAACCTGGTTTCTGTCATCACCAATACAGTGACTATTCCAGCTAGAATTTGAAGAAATGTAAATTCGTACCCAAGATTGCTAATAAAACTAGCGATTAGAACAACTACAATATGAACAACCAATCCCAGTCTACCATTATAAAAATTCAATACGACGATTGGTGTTATACAAAATGGGATTAAATAAGGACTCAAACCTTCTTTATTGCTTACAAATGAAACAAGAACACTAAATAGAACTGGCCACATTATTAAAAAAATCACTCCTTGCAATGTCCTGCATGACTCGGGAAAATATTTGAATGCATATAAAATTAACGCGCCTATTATTAAGGTAGTTAGTATAAAATACCCAAGGAAATAAACCAATCTCTGAGGGCTGAACCAAGCATCTTGATGGTGTCGGTCTGAAAGATATTGTTCAAGGGTTTGAGAAAGTGCTTGTGTAACGTATTGACCATTTGAAACTATCAATCCGTCTTTTTTGTACAATACTTTAGATTGTATTACACTATCATTATCTATTCCCTGTCTTATTTCAATTACTGCAGTAAAATCTCTTTCTGAATACAAGTCATCATAGGCCCATTCTGATCCAATCTGATAAGAATACTGAACATAATTATTCGAAGGAAAAATAGAACAGATAATGCTGATCCCAAGTATGATTACCAAGAGCTTTGGAAGGTCATTCCAACTGAAATTATAATTATTTAAATTTTGTTCCACTATTATAATTAAGCATTAATTATTTGGTAACCCATTTTTCTTCATCAATGCCATCCGATTGTCCAAGGAATCTTGCAAGCACAAAAAAATAATCTGAAAGTCTGTTCAAAAATACGATTATAAAATCTGGGATCTCTTGCTTTCTGCTTAAGCTGACTACTCTTCTTTCTGCTCTGCGACAAACTGTTCTACAAACATGTGTCGTAGCAATTCTTAAATTGCCTCTAGGAAGAATGAAGCTTTTTAATTCTGGAAGTGCAGCAGTCATTTTATCCATTTCAGACTCTAGAGATTCTACAATACTAACTTTAAGTTCAGGAAGAAATTTATCTGCACTACCATCAGATGCCAAATGACTACCAACATCGAATAAAACATTCTGTAATTTTAATATAAAATTGTTTATTTCATTTTCAGGAATCATACTCAGCAAGACACCAAGCTGACTGTTAAGTTCATCAACAGTGCCATAGGCCTCAATCTTAATATCGTCTTTGTGGATTTTGGTGCCTCCAAACAATGAAGTCACGCCTTTATCACCAGCTTTAGTATAAACTTTCATTTTAAAAATTTATCACAACGAAAGTATATATAATTTGATTAACAAGCAGAATCTAGTACTGAGCATCAATCAGTTTGTTTTATACAAACGCTCAGGATCTGAAGTAGTAATTATGTTAGTATTGATTTCGTCAGACTCCAATAGTCCATCTCTAAGTCTAATAATCCTGTGTGCATGATTAGCAATTTCTTGCTCGTGAGTAACCACAATAATTGTATTCCCAAGATTGTGCAGCTTTTCAAGAATAGCCATTATCTCAATGGATGTCTTAGTATCTAAATTTCCTGTTGGCTCATCGGCCAAAATTATACTAGGACTATTAACCAATGCTCTAGCAATAGCAACTCTTTGCCTCTGACCTCCTGAAAGTTCATTAGGCTTATGATCTACTCTATCTCCCAAGCCGACATTGGTTAATACCTCTCTCGATCTCTTAAGTCGAGCTTGCTTTCCTGTACCTGAATATACTAAAGGTAAGGCAACATTATCTAATGCCGTTAGGCGAGGTAATAGATTAAACGTTTGAAATACAAATCCAACCTCAGTATTTCTGAAATTGGCCAGTTCAGAATCTGACATATCACTTACGTGTGCATCATTAAAGTAATAATCTCCTGAAGTAGGTGAATCCAATAAACCAAGAAGATTCATCAAAGTAGATTTACCTGATCCAGATGGTCCCATTAAGGCAACATATTCATTTCTAGAAATATTCAGGCTAACTCCATTTAATGCGTATACCTTTTCGGTTCCCATTACATATATTTTCTTCAGATTCTCGATCCTGATAATTTCTTTTTTCATATCACTATTTTTCAAAATTTTGAAAAGCATTCTTGTTTAATCTACAATTTTTAATTCTTTGGTACCTAAATTTCGTCAACAAACTGGCTTGTTATAAATTAAATATTCAAAATAAAATGCTATCTCCTTAAACTACATTTAATAATCTTCGTCAGTAAATTAGACACAATAATTGAAATTATATTATTATCTGCATTCAAGAGATTATTTTAGATGTTCCCTTATTGATCTCCGTCGAAATGACTATTTTGGTCAATCAAAATCTCTTATAGAAAACCAACAATAGAATGAAGGACTCAGATTCGAAAATAAAACACATCGCTGTTTCGGGTAATATTGGAGCTGGCAAAACTACACTCTCAGAAATGTTAGGTGCTCATTACGGCTGGGAAGTACATTATGAAGATACCAATACAAATCCATATCTAAGTGATTTTTATGAAGACATGCATCGATGGTCTTTCAATCTACAAATATATTTTTTAAACAGCAGATACAAGCAAATCCTGGACATTAGAAATGGAGATAAAGTTGTAATTCAAGACAGAACGATTTATGAAGATGCTTCCATTTTTGCACCCAATTTGCATGAGATGGGCTTGATGTCAAAAAGAGACATGGAAAATTATTGGACATTATTCGAATTAATGACTTCTCAAGTGGAACCACCGGACCTATTAATCTTTTTAAAGGCAAGCATTCCAAAACTTGTTGAACATATCCAAAAGAGAGGAAGGGAATATGAAGGAAGCATAAGCCTGGATTACCTTAAAAGGCTTAATGAAAAGTATGAAAATTGGATAGCCGGTTATGATATAGGCAAATTATTAATTATAGATGCTGATCAGACAGATTTCAAAAGCAATAAAGAAGACTTTGGAAATATCCTTGAAAAAATTGATTCTAAACTTTTTGGGCTTTTTTGAGTTTACCGAAAAAACATATGTCTAAGTATCAAGAATTAATAGAGCTCCTGGCTCAAAAGAACGCTAAGCTTATAGCTGTTTCAAAATCAAAACCTAATACTGTTATCTTAAGCTTATATCATCAAGGACAAAGGGATTTTGGAGAAAACAGAGTGCAGGAAATACTTGAAAAACAATCTACATTACCTAAAGATATCAAATGGCATTTCATAGGACATCTCCAAAGAAACAAAGTAAAGTACATTGTAGACTTTGTTCATCTCATACAATCAGTTGACAATTTAAAACTAGCAAAGACGATTAACAAAGAAGCTGTTAAAAGCAACAGAAAAATTGATGTTTTATTACAAATTAAAATTGCTCAGGAAGACAGCAAATATGGTTATGATGCCAATGACTTAATAAAGCAAATTGAAGCATTAAAAGAATTAAGCAATATTGAAATTTGTGGAGTTATGGGTATGGGAACTTTTACTGATGACTCAAAAGTAACCAGAAATGAATTTAGCAAATTAAAAGAGATCTTTAAATTATTAAAAGATCAACATTTCAATCATACAAAATCCTTTAAAGAAATATCAATGGGAATGTCCGGTGATTATACCATTGCTTTGGAGCAAGGTTCAACAATGGTTAGAATCGGTTCATTGCTTTTTGGAAGCAGATAAAGGCTTTCACCTATCTCATTAATATAATCTTTTTCAAAGTCCTTTCTTTATCTTGACCTGTAATTTCTAACAGATATATACCTGATTCAAAAGCAGATAAGTCAATTTCCTTATTTTCAAAAACTTCATACAACACTACCCCACTTAGATCAATTAGTCTTAGTCTTTTTATATCAGCATTCACACTTGAAATCTTTATTAAACCGTCGCTAGGATTTGGGAATACCTTATAAAATTGCTCCCTTAGTTCTACAACATCAGAACTAAAGTCGGTTAACAACTTAGTTGTAAATAAGCCAATTCCTCCCCTACTATTGCCTATAAGCATTTCAAATATTCCATCATTGTTTAAGTCATTTAAAACTGGAGCTGAATAAAACCCTTCAACCAGCCCACCAAATCTATCATCAATTAGTATTGCTTCGACTGAAGGATCTGCTGATGGTATTTCGTAAAAGGATATTCTCCCTGAAATAGATCCTACCAAAGCATAAGTTTTATCAGCTAAAGAATAAAAATTTGGACTGGCTCCACCCTTTGCACTAGAAGATTCGGAAAAACTCACCAATATTTTAGCCAAGGCTGGATTATTAGGTAAATTATTAACGTCAGGATCAAACATTGGATCACTTGATGTTCCTTGATTTTGATAATAGTTCAAATTCCCCTTTACAAATTCGTTGGTTACTGGATCTGTATAACCATTGGTATTCCTTTCTCCAATAATTAAATCCAAAAGGCCATCTTTGTTAAAGTCAAATAATTGGGGTCTTATTCTTTGTCCAGAGGATATTCCCATCCAGTTATAAATTGGTTGAGCAAACTCAAAAGTGTTTCCTGGTCCAGCGATATTCTCAAAATAATAAAGCTTTCCACTTTCATCACCAATAAGCATGTCCAAATCATTGTCGGAATCAAGATCTCCAAAACATGGTGCCGGATTTGATGATGTACTCGCAAAATCAGAAAATTTCAAATAGTCTTCGTCAACCAATTTGAATTTTGGATCAGAAGAGCTTCCAATATTTTCCAAAAGCACAAGTTGCATTACAGTTTCTATGCCATCAAAAGGTCCCCCCGCACCAATAATAATATCCATCAATCCATCAGAATTATAATCCACAACAGATGGAACAGAGTAACTTCCAAAATCCAAGGTTTCTTCAGCTAAGTAATCTTTTTGCATAAATGCAAAAGGTTCATCTGCATCGCCAGTATTTTTGTAATACCAAATATTATCCACATTACGAATGGAGCCTTGCCCGTTAGGCGAAACCAAAATATCCTGAAGACCATCGTTATCAACATCTACTTTAAATGCAGACAAGAAAATAGGCATATCAACAGAAGTATCATAGGAAGGAAATGCATTGTCCTTTTTAGTCATAAAGGCCATAGTTTGTGTTCCTCCATTCTCAAGAAATACCAATCCATTATACGTTAAATCACCTATCAACAAATCATAATCATTGTCTAAATCGGGGTCAAATGCCAAAAGAGAAGAACCAGAATGTGCACCGCTAGATTTATCGAATTCAGAATCTTCTTCCTTAAAAGAATTTGCGCAAAGCAGAGGATCAGAACTTAAACTTATACTCTGTGACAATCCACTTTCAAGAAATTTACCAAAGCAATAATCTTCAATCATAAAATCCATAGTATCTGAAGGAAGTGCTTTTTCAACTTGACTATTTTTGCAGAAATATACATAGCTACCCGCTTCATCAAAAGTCAATATATCCAAGTCCCCATCAGAGTCGACATCAACAATGGCTGGTATATCTGTCGAAGCATTATAAACCTGCCCTGCGGGAAAATTATTCCAAAGAATTTCTAAATCACCCTGTGGTCTCCCCATCCTTCTTAAAGTATAACTCAAACCATCATTCGTTGATTGCGCCTGAAAAAGTACGACCCCAGCTGCACCAAATGGAGCTGCAGACGAAAATATGTCCAGCAATCCATCACCATTAAAATCTATTATTGTACTAAATCCTGCCAAAGATTTAGGAAAGTCAATATTGAACTCTTTAGTGAAACGATATGGATAAAGGCTATTGTTGTTTTCTCTCAAAAATACGGAAGAAACTGATCCATTTCGATCAAAAACATAAATATCTAAAAGACCATCATTATTGATGTCAGTTTCGGTAAATTGAGGAGAATCAAACCCTCCAGTAAAAGGAAATGACAATATCTTACCATCTTTACTAACTTGACACTCGAACGTATCAAAATATTGACTATAGCTAATGATAGGAAAAAATAGGAGCAATAGAAAAAAGAAACTAACTTTCATAATAATGATTATGGATACCAAGTTATTTGAATTTTGACTCTTCATTATACTTTTTAACTGATGTGAGCGACAAAGTGTATTTTTTTTTATTATTAACTAAACTTTAAGTTGAGTTTAATTCGTTTATAAAAATAGCTAATTACATATATACTATATTTGTAATATGAAATCTTATTTAAAAACAATCGTAATTTCTTCAATCACATGCCTTACTGTTGTGATGATCTACCATACTTGGCACAAAGATCAGATTATCAGAATGGAGAATAATTATGCCAAATTGGTTTCAGAGAATTCTCAAGATGACTTTATTACTAGATTAGATGCAATTAATACTATCGAATCACAAAGTTTTATTGAAGCTGCAAGTTATGCAAGAAATGCTGTTGTGGCTATAAAAGCTGTACAAGTTAAAGGGAACAGCTGGAAAAAAGATAGCTATTCTAGATCAAATGGATCAGGGGTCATTATTGACGCTTCAGGTTTCATAGTAACCAATTATCATGTCATTGAAGATGCTGATGTTATTGTTTGCACTTCTGAAGACAAAAGAGAGTTTGACGCTAAGTTGATTGGTTTTGACAGATCTACGGATATTGCGGTTTTAAAAATAGAAGCAAGCGGCTTAGATTATTTGCAATTTGGCGACAGCAGTGACCTTGAAGTCGGTGAGTGGGTTTTGGCCGTTGGTAATCCATTCAAACTACAATCCTCGGTGACAGCAGGCATCGTAAGTGCCAAGGCAAGAAACATTGACATCTTCAACAGACAAGGCATTGAATCATTCATACAGACTGATGCTGCAATTAATGCGGGTAACAGTGGTGGAGCACTTATCAACACCAAAGGTTACCTCGTAGGTATCAATACTGCAATTCTTACCTACAGTGGGAAATATGAGGGATTTTCCTTTGCAATACCTAGCAGCATAGTCAAGAAGGTAGTAGAAGATATAAGGTCCTATGGTGCGGTGCAAAGAGCTTGGCTTGGATTGAGTGTCAGAGAGGTAAGTTATGATTTATCCAAGTCTTTATCCTTGGATTTTGTTGGTGGTGCTATGGTTGATATTGTTGAAAAAGATGGCGCCGCAGCAATGGCTGGATTACACTCAGAAGATGTAATTGTAAAAATAGATGAAAGAAAAACGCTTTCTGTTCCTGAGTTCCTTGAAACAATCAGCAGATATAGTCCTGGCGATAAAGTTATCGTTGAATTTTATCGCAATGGTCAGTTAAAAACATGTTCCGCTGTTCTGAAAAATCAAATAAACACGACGGACTTCATTGCTGTCAGAAAGGACAAAGTTCTAACCGACTTGGGTTTTGAACTCCGAGATTTAGATTCAGGTGAAAAAATGAGATTAAAAACAAATGGTGCTTTGGTGGTTTCGGTTATTAGAGATACAAAAATAAGTGCAACTAACATGGATCCAAGCTATATTATCACTTCCATAAACAACAAGCAAGTAAACAACGTTGATCAATTGGTTAAGTATCTTGACAATGCCAAAGGACGTGTTGAATTAAAAGGTTTTTATGAAAATTGGCCAGGAGATTATCCATACATCTTTGAAGTTAATTAAATAAAAAATCTTAGAGATTCTTAGAATATGAAAACTTGTAGATGCACTAATTTGTTTCAATAATTAATTGATTCTAAACGACAATAAAAATATAAAAATGGCTTATCAGAATCGATGGGTCATTTTTAATTAAACCCAATACAATGAAAACACAAATTTCACTTAACCGTATTAATGATGCTGTCAATTTTAAAGCTACCAACTCAAAGGGACAATCTATGCTTATGGATGGGTCTGCTAGTTTGGGTGGCATTAACAACGGGGTAAGTCCCATGGAAGCATTGCTTATGGCTCTAGCTGGTTGTAGTGCTATTGATGTCGTTATGATTTTGAACAAAATGAAGCAGAAGATAGACGACCTAAAGATAGATGTAACCGCCGATGTAAAAAAAGTAGATGACTATAAGGAATATAGCCATATCCACATGCGGTTTCATTTAAAGGGTGAAATAAAAGAGGCAAAGCTTCAAAAAGCTATAGAAATGTCAATTGAAAAATATTGTTCGGTGGCAAAAACCTTAGAAAAGACATCTGAAATAAGTTTTGAATATACCTTAAACAATGAAAACTAAAGCTTATCGTAATGGTCGAGCCAAATTGTAATATTAGCAAGCAACTAAGTGATAATTTGCTTCAAGTCCTTTTTGGAGGCAACTGGACTGCATCTAATCTCACAGAACAATTGGGCAATGTGAATTTTAAAATGGCAACTGCAAAGATTGGTAATTGCAATACAATAGCAGCATTAAGCTTTCACATTGGTTATTACGTTACGGCTATTTTAGGCGTATTAAAAGGAGGTCCATTAGAATCAAGGGATAAATTTAGTTTTGACCATCCAACAATTCAATCAGAAAAGTAGTGGACACAACTTCAAGAAAAAATGTATTTTGAAGTTAAAGAGATTTGCTCCTTAATCACTAAGTTGGATGACAATCAATTATCTAAAGATTTTGTAGATTCAAAATATGGAAGCTACTTTAGAAATATTACTGGCTTGATTGAACATACACATTACCACCTTGGGCAGATTGCTATACTTAAGAGAGTTAGGAGGATATAGAGTTGTGTGCAATTTCATTAGAGCAACTAACGTTTGATATCGTAAAAAATGAAACAATTAATTTTTCAAATTATATTTTCGACTTCTTTGCTATCAAATTGTACTAGCCAAAATAATATTATAATACCAATAGAATTTTCTAAGGAGTATTTTATCACTAATCAAAACTGGTCTGATGATTTTAATCCTGAGCATGAGAACAAAATTATATTCCTAGAAGATGGAACCTATACCAGATCTGAGTTTATTTCATTTAAAGAATTAAAGGAGCCTTTTGAAAGAAAATTTGTTTGGATTGATAAGTTAAAAGGTTCATGGGTATTTGACGGTAAAAATTTATTCCTCTCTGACGAAGCCATAATGTCATTCTATTGTAAATCAATACACGGAGAATTAATTGATTGCGGGATTAGTTCTGAGGAATTCAGATTTGGCTCAGAAGAATATTTAAAGTCAGCTTTCGTCTACAAGATTTTTGATAATATAATCCAATACAATATGAAATAACTGCACACAACATCGCAGGATCACCCCATCTCAGGCAATCGTAATATTTAACATAGTCATTTAGATAAATTTAGTAACTTGAACATCTTGTCTGTAAGCCCGAGACGACACTTCGTCCTGTCGCTATCACGCAACGACGGACTCGTTGGGGATCTGCCAGACGTTCTCATCCATAGAAAATAAAGAATAAATAAAGTAACCACTTTGGGAACATTTTCGTATCTTTATTACGTTTATGAGAATAATTGCCACTAATACATTGTTGGAATTCATCAAGAGATATCCTAAATGCGAGCAACAGATTAAAGCTTGGTTGCAAGAAGTCCAAAAAGCCCAATGGACTTCCCCTCAACATTTAAAAGATCAATTCCAGAGTGCCTCAATAATAACAGGAAAACGAGTAGTTTTTAATATTAGTGGAAACAATTTTAGGCTAATCATAGATATTGAATATAGACTTCAAATAATATTTATTGTTTGGTTTGGAACTCATAAAGAATATGATTTAATAGATGCGAAAACTGTAAAATATGCTAAAGCCAATAAAGACAAATAAGGAACATAAGAAATATTTAAATAGAGCTTTTGAATTGATGCAAAGTGAATTAAAGCCAAATTCTCTTCAATCAGATGAACTTGAAGTCATAAGTATTCTTATTGAAGCCTATGAAAAAGATCATTTTCCTATCGAACCACCAAATCCTATTGATGCAATATTATTTAGAATTGAACAACTCGGAATGAAAAAAAGTGAATTGAATAGAATTCTTGGATCTAGAAGTAGAGTTAGTGAAATTCTTACAGGAAAAAGAAAATTAAGCCTTAGTATGATTAGAAAATTAAATGAAAAACTAGGAATTTCAGCTCAAACATTAATTAGGGAATATGAATTAATTAACTGATGAGAATCGAGGAGAGTGAGGTAGTCAATGTTAACTACCTCAGCCCTCTCACATTTATCTGCCGAAAGGCATGACCATCGTACGTTCGGACCTTCCCGCTCAGCGGGACAGGCTGTATATGCTTACGCCGAAGCTTCAGCATAGGCGCTACGGCAGTTCACTAAATCGAAAATCCAACTTTAGAGTAGTGATCAGTCAAGGATATATAGCCTTTACGTTTGAGTAATGATACTGTATTAGTAGTACCAAGAATAGGACTTTGGGCTATTGCCCAGCCTCCCATTTTGCTTCTACTCCATGCATAAGCCATCCAGTTCTTGACCCCCAAGCTAATGAGATTCTTACGTTTACGCTCAGGCTTTTTCCAATCATGCCAGATACAGTAGCGCAAACGATTTCTCAGCCACTCATCTACCTTCTTTAGCTTTGTATAAATATTACCAAGTCGGTAGTTATTAATCCATATTTTTATACGAAAAAGATGCCCATGCTAGGCACACACAATATGCATGACGGCATCTCAAGCGACAATCTTGTTAACAACATTCAAGAAAAATGACTATCTTAATTTTCAGAATTCGTTCAGTCAACTGCGACGGCACTCACCCGACGATAAATGTCGGGATTGCTCCGCATGCATTCAACGTTCTATGCCATTTGAACAGACCTACCGTTCCAAATAAGCCCAAGTGAAATTTGGATGATGACCATTTGCTCGAACCATTTTTACCCAAAGCAAAGTCATATGTTCTAAATGTAGCGACTGCGATAAATTTCCTGTATCCAGAGTATCAAAACCTAAATCTGAATTTAACAAGCCAACTTGTTTTTTACTGTCATCATTATTTCCAGCAATCATCATTATAGGTTTTACATTATAATTTGGGAATGTTGAATTCTCTAAATTTTCAAAACCATAAATAGTAAATGACTTTACCACGTTTGCATTTGCGGACCAATCTTGGACTTTCTCTGCACCCGAAACTTTACTTTCTAATCCGTGAGAAATACCTCCCCCTACAGGATTTGTGCAATCAACTAAAGTTTTTCTTTTAAAATTTAAAGGTTTCAATATCTCTTCATTGGCTTTAAATGGTGTTGCTAAAAATATGACATCTGCCACTTCAATTGCTTCTTGAATTGGTAAGGCCTTGAAGGTACTGTTTCTTTTTTGTGCATTAATAACACTTTCACTTTTAGTATCGTTATGAGCGATAAATATTTCGTGATTTTTTTTCTGTAAATTATTGGCTAATGCAAAGCCTACATTGCCAATACCTATAAATGCTAATTTCATTTTTTATTTAAATTGTTTACGGAGAAACACCCCAGGATTTGAATTTGAATTTGACCAATTGCTTCCTGTTTGACCGACATTAAGAGCCAATCCAAATTGATAACCTTTAAAATCTGAACCTAACCTAATTCGTTGTACACTATTGGTATGACCATTATTATCAAAAGCAGAAAATAACTCTAAACTTGTATATAATTTCCAGTTGTGTTTAATTTCAGGTGTATATCTGATTATTGAAAACCAGCTGTAACCTAATTCTTGATTAAGATTGATAGACGGTAAGGCGTAAATCATAAATTTCTTATTGGCTTTAAAGTAGTGAACACCTGCATCTACCCCTGAACCAAATGTAGAAATGCGCCCCAAAACGGTAACACCTATACCGAGTTTTGTAGTATAGTTTAAGTAAGCACCTGTAAACAGATTGGTATTTTGGCTGTCATATTCAGCTGTAGCTCTTGCCCTGCTGAAAAGAGAGATTTTCTTTCCTTCATCAAAAAACTTTAAGTATTGTGCATCAATAAAAATTCGCTTTGTGCCGAACATAGTTTCAAAGCTTTGTGCAGAAACTTTTGATGATAAAAAGAGCAAAATGAAAAAAAGAAATGATTTGTAGATCATATTTTAGCTAAACCAAATTAAAGAAGAGCGAAATTTGAAATTCGTCCTTCAAATTTCCATTTATCGTTTAATTGTTTAATAACTCTACAACCATTTTTGCCGCAGCTGCACCTGAATTTTGTTGCTGTCCTGTAATCAGATTACCATCGGTTATGGCATAGGAAGAAAATGGAGCTGCTACCTTAAAATTGGTATTTGATAATTTATTAGCTTCATCCTCAATTCTGTAAGGTTGTATTTTCATTCCAACTGCTTTATCCGCATATTCTTCTTCCGCATTGGCGAATCCTGTCCAAGTTTTATTTTTGACAATGAGTTCACTATTCGATTTTTTTGCTTCTAATAATAATGTAGCGGAATGGCAAACGGCTGCACTTGGTTTGCCATCTTCGTAAAATGTTGCAAATAGTTTTTGTAAATCTTTATTTCCTTTAAATGTGTACATAGGCCCTTGACCTCCAACTAAAAAGATAGCATCATAATCTGCTGCGTTCACTTCTGTTAAATGTTTGGTGTTTTCCAACATTTGGTTAAACCAATCTTGTTGCATATAACCTAATGAAATTATATCGTGTGCTGAATAACCACTTTCGTCAGTAGGGTTTGAGTAGCCATCCATTACAATTTTACCACCTTCAGTAGAAGCTAATTCTACTTCATACCCAGCTTCTTGAAAAATATGTAAAGGATGGGTTAACTCTGCTGCCCAAAATCCAATTGGCCATCCTGTTTGTTTAGAAATAGAAGGACTACTCGCAACCATTAAAATTTTACCTTTAAATGGCATACCGTGTGAATGAACGTACTGTGTTGCTTCTTTAACTTTTGATTTCATTTTTTCATTTTTTGAATTGTTATTATTTGATTGTTGTGAATTACAAGCTGTTAGAGAGAAAACGGCTAACAGTAGTATTAGAATTGATTTTTTATTCATTGTCTTATTTTTTAGTTATTTATTATTGCAAATTTATGGACATTACTTACCTTTGCCTATATACTTACTAAATTGAGTGGTACTTACCTTTTAGAAAGTGATATGTAAATCAATGAGTTATGCCAGACTTTATTTATAACAACAAAGTTTATTATAATCCTGTAGAGTTCGCAATGGACAGAATAGGTGGAACTTGGAAAATGCCCATTCTATGGAGATTGAAGGAAAAAATATTTCGTTTTGGAGAATTAAAAAAAGATATTCCGCACATAACGGATAAAATGTTAACATCACAATTAAGGCAATTGGAAAGCGAAGGTTTTGTCAATAGAAAAGTGTATGCAGTCGTGCCACCTAAAGTGGAATATTCTATAACAGAAAAAGGACTGACCACTATTCCTATTATAGAAACAATACGAAATTATGGACTTGAACTAATGGAAAAGGAAGGGCTGAAAGACTAATAAAAACGGCATAGAATCGAGTAGATGGCTCCGCTCCAACCTAAGTTTAAGCGGAGTTCACCCCTAACATTTATCTGCCGAAAGGCATGATCACCGTACATACGGACCTTCCCGCCTAGGTATCCTTGGTTGCCTCCAGCTAACACAAAATTTAGTAGCTTTATCACTATTTTTAACTTATCGTAATTAGTCTGATTAATTGGAGGCTAAACCAATACAAAGTTCATATTGAGATTCCGTTTCAAAAGCTAAAAGAATTAGACCAAAATCAAACTGAATTAAATAATTTGATAAATTTAGTGTCACAAATACACAAAAGATTCAGTAATGAATTATTATTGAGCTAGAATAACTGCACACAATTGAAAAGATGCCCATGCTCTTTGGGTACATCACTTATCAAACTCCGTTATCTCGGATAAATAGCAAAAACTAAACCTGAATTAAAAACGAAATATTTAATAATGATAATTTTTGGAGGAAAGACAAGCAATATTGGAAACTTTGATATTCCAAATACTAAATGTAATTATTGCAAACAAGAAAGCAGTCAAAGAATTTCTGTACTGGGGAAATATGCACATATATTCTGGATTCCAATTTTCCCTATAGGTAAGAAAGTTATTGCAGAATGCAAACATTGCAAGAGAACTATTCAACTTAAAGAATTTCCATTAAAACTAGTCAAATTGTATGACGCAAATAGGTCAAAGACAAAGAGACCAATTTGGCACTGGTTTGGTTTAGGACTATTTAGTCTGTTCGTATTGTTTATAATATTAATTATATCTACTGCAGACGTGGATCCAAGAAATGAGTTACTTCAAAGCGATATAAGGTCTATGATTTCAAATCCTACAATGGAAAAGGATTCAATCTCATTTAAAATAAAACAAATCTTCGATAATTTTGCAGTTGATGACATCAACTCATCTCAATTCGAATATTTGACTAAAATAGTAGATAACAAAGCATTAATATTAGTTAAGATACCAAAACTGAGACATGTTGAAAAGGATGCTAGAAATCAAGCATTAGAAATGATTGAATTGATTACTGATAATCAATTGGATTTAATGGATAAAGAAAAATATATCGGAGTTCATGGTATGATTTCAATGATGATAATTAAAACTCCAAATTATGAAGAGAATAGCAAACTTGCTTATACTCATGAATTGTATGAATTCTATGGTCCTAAACCTGAAACTGATAAATAACATGAGATAATAATGCAGGATCACCCCCATCACAGTTCATGCGCTATATTGGAAAACACCTTGACATCTTAATATATCTGATATTGGTCGAATTTGACCAGCAAGCTGTCCATATTTTACTATTTTCCTATTTGAATTAATGAATTTCCCCATTATTCAACATGCTAATTATCTATTATCTAATAAACACATTTAAACAATGATCAAAACAATTCTCCCAATTCTAATACTAAATATTTCATTTTCATTCCTTGCAAGTGGACAAATAAATGCTTCGCTCATGCAACATCCAGATGTCTCGGATAAACATATATGTTTTGTCTATGGAGACGATGTGTGGGTTTGTGACATAACAGGTGGTCAAGCAATTCGCTTAAGTTCTCCTGAAGGAACGGAAAGTCATCCTAGGTTTTCACCAGATGGTAATACAATCGCATATACAGCCAACTACCAAGGCAACAGCGATGTTTATACCATATCCGTAAATGGAGGGATTCCAAAAAGATTAACCTTTCATGGAATGTTCGACAGAGTACTAGGATGGACACCTGATGGTAATTCAATTTTATTTAGTTCAGGGCGAGAAAGCGGAAGGCAAAGATACAGTCAATTCTATACGGTCCATAAGAATGGAGGAATGGCTAATAAATTACCTGTTCCCTATGGTGAATTTGCTTGTTTTTCTGACGATGGAAAAAAGATTGCTTTTACAGATCGGTCTAGAGTAAATAGAAATTGGAAAAGATATCGTGGGGGTACTGCACCGGATATTCACATTTTTAATCTTACTACCTATGCAACTGAAAATATTACCAACAATAATGCAAATGATGAACTTCCAATGTGGAAAGGAAATTCCATTTATTACATGTCTGACAATGGAAGTGAAAAAAGAAACAATATTTGGCAATATAATATAGCGAATAAAACGCACAAGCAGCTGACCAAATTTAAAAATTACGATATTACTTTCCCTGAAATTGGTGGCAATAATATTGTTTTCGAAGCAGGAGGAAAACTGTATCTTTTAAACTTAGACTCGAATAAATCCAATGAGATAAAGATAAACGTTGTTTCAGATCAAATTGCCATGATGCCTAAGGCTCAAAAAGTATCAAAGTACATTCAAAATGCAAGTATATCGCCTGATGGTAAGCGTATTGTTGTCGAAGCAAGAGGTGATCTTTTTAATCTACCTGCAACAGAGGGCTATGTCGCTAATATTACCAATAGCTCTAGTTCGGCTGAGCGCTCTCCTGCCTGGTCTCCTGATGGAAAGACACTTGCTTATTGGAGTGATGCCTCTGGAGAATATCAACTAACATTAAAGGACTTGACCAAAAAGAGTGCTGGTAGAAAAATCAGCGATTTTAAAAGTGGATTTAACTATGATATACACTGGTCACCTGACAGTAAAAGCATTGTGTATGTAGATCAGACCATGTCAATCAATCTGATGAATGTAGAAACTGGAGAAGTTACTAAGATTGACAAAGGCAAATTCATGTTTGAAGGTAACCTGCGAAACTTTACTGCTAGCTGGTCTCCTGATAGCAGATATATTAGCTATTCCAAGTCAAATGGAAACAGGCTAAGCACTGCCATATATGTTTATGACACTCAAGATAATAAAGCTTCACAGCTTACTTCAGGTTATTACAGTGATACACAGCCATGCTTCAGTGCTGACGGCAAATATTTATTCTATACTACAGGAAGATCATTTCAACCCGTTTATTCTGGCGTAGACAATACTTTCATATATCCAAACAATACAATGGTAGCTGTAGGTAGTCTAGAAGAAAATACTAAATCTATAATACATGTAAAAAATGACGCCGTAGAATTAGATGATGATGATGATAAAGACGACAACGATGCAGATGAGGATGAGGCGGGTGATGAAAAAGAAGATGATGAAGATGAGGCAAAGGAGTCGATAACTTTTGATGTTGAGTCTTTTGAATCACGCATTGAATTGCTTGATATAGACCCTGGTAATCTTACAAGATTAATGGCTGTTGAAGGAAAGTTATTGTTTGTTCGATTTCCAAATTCTGGCACCAATGGCGGTTCTCCTACCCTACACTATTATGATATTGAAGAGAGAGAAGTGAAAAGTATTATTGAAGAAGTTGGGAGCTACGAACCTTCCGCTAAGGGTAAAAAAATATTGGTTAGCCAAGGCAATACGCTTGCTGTTATTGACTGTGCTGCAGATCAGAAAATTGACAAAAAGGTTCCTACAGAAAACATGATGATGCACGTTATTCCAATGGAAGAATGGCAGCAAATATTTAATGATGTTTGGCGATTCGAAAGGGACTATTTCTATGATCCTAACATGCACGGTGTGGATTGGAACGACATGAAATCTCGATACGGTAGTCTGATCAAACAATGCAATACAAGAAATGATGTCAACATTGTTTTAGGGGATCTTATTGCTGAACTAAATGCTTCTCATACATATACAGGAGGAGGAGATGTTGAACAAGCAGATTTCATCAATGTAGGATACCTTGGTGCAGATCTTTCCATTGATAATGGTTTTTATAAAATTGATAAAATTCTACAAGGGGCAACATGGGATGCAGAAGCCAAATCAGCTTTATCGAAGCCAGGCATTGATGTAAATGAAGGTGATTTTATACTAGCTGTAAACGGAATGTCTATTGATGCTAGCAAAGATATCTCTGCTTCATTCCAAGGTCTAGCCAATGAAACAGTAGAGTTAACTGTAAATTCTACGCCAACTTTGGAAGAGGCTCGTCAGGTCGTCGTTCAAATGATGAGATCTGAAACCCGTCTTAGGCATTTGGAATGGATAGAATCCAACCGCCAACGAGTTGACGAAGCAAGTAATGGTGAACTTGGATATATCTACGTAAGAAGTACTGGCATTGATGGTCAGAATGAACTTATAAGACAGTTTTATGCACAATTAAATAAGAAAGGATTAGTCATTGATGAGCGCTTTAACAGTGGTGGTCAGATCCCTGACAGGTTTATTGAACTGCTTGATCGAAAGCCTTTAGCCTTTTGGGCAGTTCGAGATGGAGAAGATTGGGCATGGCCACCAGCAGGTAATTTTGGTCCAAAGGTTATGCTTATTAATGGGTTCAGTGGATCAGGTGGAGATGCTTTTCCTGATTATTTTAGAAAAAGAAATCTCGGACCTTTAATTGGGACTAGAACATGGGGAGGTTTAATCGGCATTACAGGAGGACCTAACTTAGTAGATAATGGAGCGATTACGATGCCGACATTCCGAATGTATGACCCCAATGGTGAGTGGTTCAAAGAAGGTCATGGCGTTGATGCAGACATAGAAGTATTTGAAGATTTTCAAAAACTGGCAAACGGAAGTGATGTTCAGCTAGAAGCAGGAATTAAGGAAGCAATGCGCCAATTAAAAACGGGTAAATACAAAATTCCAGAACGTCCTAAATACGAAAAAAGGTGAAAAGTGATAACTGATAACTGATAAGTGATAAGTGATAAGTGATAAGTGAAAAGTGATAACTGAAAACTGAAAACTGATAACTGAAAACTGATAACTGATAAGTGAAAGGTGAAAACTGATATCAAGAGGTCGCAAATAATATTGTGGCCTCTTTTAATCTCGGCTATTTTATAGCTTTAGTTAAAATTGTTATTATGTAAGATTCTAATAAATACACCAAACTTTTTAACCTCCATAGCAATAGTGTAATCTGAATTGAGACTCTCATATGCATCATCATCTATATTATAAATATTAGAATAAAATACATACTCTGCGCTTCCCTCATATGGCTTAAAAGATCTTAGGTCTTTACTAAGATCTATTTCATCAAGTGTAGCGAGATTTGGAAAAAAGCTTTCAACTTGATCCAATGGTATTTTATTCTCATCTAAATAAGACAACGCTTCCAGTCTCAAGTTATAATAAGGCAAATGTGCCAATGAAGAATCCCAACCTTGCGAAATAGTAGTTGGATAAACCCACAGATTACCCGTAAGCAAAACAATAACCCAAACCATTGCAATTGCATTTCGGAATTTTGTACCTAGAGGGGCTGTAAAAAGAAGTTTTGCTCCATAGAGAGCTATCAATAAAAAAATAGGTAGTAAATACCTATGTCCCATAAGACCCTTTGCCCATAACATATTAATAGGAATAATTATCAGAAAACAGATAGCAATTAACAATACTTTACTTAGTGTCTTTTCGGATTTAACTCTATCCCAATATCTTATACTTAAAAAAACTATAATCAACCATATGATAATTCGCCCAAAATCAATCAATCTCCAAAATAGAATTCCAATATTGTATAGCACACCTCTTATACCCACTAATTCAAAACTTTCTGCCCATGGAGAATTGGGATGATAAGCTATCCACTCCGAATTATAATAATGTCCTATCGAATATGTTAAGAACAATAAGAAAGCTGGCCAATAAATAAGACTTCTCTTGAGTAAAGATCGACCAGTTTGAATTACATCTCTTTTGAAATTGATATTGATTAACACATCGATGATTAACAAACACACAGAAGTCATCATTCCTCTCATGCTTGTCAAAAAAAGTCCTAAAATAGCTATGGCAAGCATAAGCCTACGATTTGCCATCACACAATTTAAGCCCACAAGGAAAAAGAACACAAGCGTTACGTCAGGAGAAACCAAGGTTATTTGACCCAATAATGTAGAATCCAAACCTACTAACAACAATGCAATACCTCTATATTCGACTTGGAAAAATCTCTTTAACAATAGCATAAGTTGCCATACAATTCCAATAATGAATGGCATCATAGCCAAATGACTAACTATAAGAGTACGACCAAATATTTTCCAACAATAAGCAAGGTAAATTCCAAATGTGGGAATATGCCCACTATCAAAACGTTCAGGTAACCACAAAGAAGAAAAATTAGTTGAAAAGTAAAAATTAGCATGCTTAGAACCCAGTTGAACAGTATCCCAAAAGAAGGCATTGTTTAAAGAGGAGACATAAACCACAGACAATAAAGCAATGTAAATGAGTTGATAGGGGTATTGTCTCAAAGTGTTGATCATGATCCTTTAAATAAACAATAGAAATTAAATAATACAATCCATAGATTATTTATATTAAACATCCTTTGATTCTTGCTTTTCAAAGATGAGCATCATCACAAAGATTAAAAAATAATTCCTTCCAATACAAATAAATCTATTGCGCATAGGTTTATTGATTGAGCCAAATTTTTAGGTAAAAAAGTGGTTAATCATCTTTTTATTTCAGAACCCACCTACTATAGCTGCGAAGATGCAGGAGTGATATAAAACAAAATTACTATCTTTAAAGATAATATGAAGTTCAATCAAGTATACTGGCTGTTTTTTATTACACTGCTCTTATCCTCCACAATAATAAAAGCATCCTCGGTTACTAAGCTTATTATTAATGTTTCCCCTTCAGATCGTATACAATACGTTAAAGTGGGATATTATATAAATATGCTGGTAGAGTTAGAACCGCGAAATAGAATTAAAAAAGAAGTAGGTATAGAAAATCAAGTGAGCTTTGATTTTGAATTAAACGAGCCACAAATTTTTATTCTTACAATCTCAGATCACTCTGTAAGATATAAAATATATGCTGTACCTGGAGATACTATTTTTATATCTATGTCCAAGGATTATATAGAGTTTAAAGGAGACAGAATTCAAGAAAACTATTTCTTACTTGATCACAGTCTAAATTTAGTAAATCGTCCTCGCCTCAAATTCTACAATGAGGAACTTGATTCCAATTATTTATCAAAGCTAGATAACTTAGTAAGCGTTATTAAAAATGACCTTGAGCAATCAACTTTTTCCGCTGACTTTTCAAAATTTGTTAAAGCTGAATGTATTGGCATCAGGTATTATAACATCTATAATAAAGCTTATAAACTTGCTTCTGATACAACAGCTATAGATTCCTTGAGTACTGAATTAAGAGAAATTATTAGATCATTATTTAATATTCAAAAAATTAATGAAACGAGGTCAAGGTATTACATTAATTCCCTAAATGGTTTTATGTCGTTAAAAGTACGTAATGGCTTGTCCCAAAATCAATCAGAGAACTATTTCATAAAAATGAATAAGATTCAAAGCACAAGGATTGAGAATCTGGCATTTTCAACCGATTTACTTAAAGTATTTTTAGTAGGACTTTCAAGTTCAGCACTATACTTAGCTAAAAATGAATCACAATTGGCTTTTGCAGAATATCTGATTTCCGAATATGATAAAAAGTATAATACATCTCAAGCAAATGCATTTTATTACATATACTCTGATCTTAAGAAAAAGAAGAATCGATTTAACCTCAACTCAGTGGAAGACTATTGTTTTGAAACAATAAAGTCTGATTCAATTTTCATTTCTGAACTTTTTAAAAACAGCGATACAGTAGCTCTTTACTTTTGGGCGACTTGGTGTAGACCATGCATAGAATTTTTGAAATCTCTTCCAGATTCGAGTAATTTAAATACGAAGGTCGCCGTAATAAATTTTTGGAGCGAGAAAGAGAATTGGCAAAATTCTTTAGACAAACATGATCTTAGAGATAATTTTCAACATTATTTTGCGCATAGCAGTTTAACTGAAGTACTTAAAGATGAGTGGTCAATAGACAAACTACCTTTTTTCATAATATTAAATCGGGATTTAAGCATTCAGCAATTTACTTCAGATAAGAATACTATAAAAGAATTACTTACCAAGTAAATATCTTCTGGGGCAGGACGTTAGTCAAGAGTATTTCTTTCAAAACATGAGTCTTCTTCGTCGAAGTTGTCAAGGTTTTCACCTCAGTCAACCTCCTTATCCAGCTGCTTTACTGTCTTTCCTTCTCGCTAGCACTCAATGAAAATCCATCGCAGCTTCAATTAATCTGCTGGCCAGCTTTCCCTCCAGTCACAAGCATGCTTCGTATGTAGCGCAGATCACACCTTACGGTGCTTTACTCTGCCATAACTCAAGGTGCCAGCTAAGGCCTTACTGTACGTCACAAAATAGAAATTCATTCAAACAAAAGGTACTTAAAAAATTAAAAAATGAGTGTTACTTAACCAATTGTTTAATGTAATACTAATGCCTATATCAGGAAAACAGATTGAGTGTAGTAAGCTATCAATCATTCATTTTGTAATATTTAATATTTGTAACGCCTATTAAGTGTTGATCTTATACAAAAGCATTATTTTGATATGTATTTGTTTGACAAATGTTTGACATTAAAATAAATATCCCCTGCAAATCAATGATTTACAAGGGATTAATGTGACCAAGGAAGGAGTCGAACCCTCAACCTCCTGAGCCGTAATCAGGTACTCTATCCAATTGAGCTACTTGGCCAATAAATTATTTAACATCTCCTCAATTACTTTCCAAGTAGCGAAATGCGTGTCCCGATTATTCGCTAGAATTCATCGGGACCCGTCCTGATGATTCGAAGAATTCATCAGGAAGCTACTTGGCCAATAAATTATTTAACATTTCCTCAATTACTTTCCAAGTAGCCCCGATTATTTGCTAGAATTCATCGGGAAGCTACTTGGCCAATAAACTATAATACATTTCCTCAATTAATTTCCAAGTAGCGAAATGCTTGTCCCGATTATTTGCTAGAATTCATCGGGAAGCTACTTGGCCAAAAAATATGATACATTTCCTCAATTACTTTCCAAATAGCCCCGATTATTTGCAAGAATTCATCAGGAAGCTACTTGGCCATAAATTATAATACATTTCCTCATATACTTTCCACGGAGCCCCGATTATTTGCAAGAATTCAGCGGGACCCGTCCTGATGATTCGAAGAATTCATCAGGAAGCTACTTGGCCATTTTAACGAGTGCAAATTAAGGACTATTTAAGATTTTATGCAACATTGTAGCTTCTGTAATTAAAATATCCTTCAAAATATTATCAAAATCAATTGAAATTCAGTAAATTAGGATTGACCTTATTGAGTAAAATCTATATTTGTTCCCAAATTATAGACAAGTCTCTTTTTTTAACAAAAAACAAAACAAATTATGAAAAATTTACTTTTAATCCTTTTTGCTTTTTTTAGCATTAGTGCTTTCTCTCAAGATGCTACTGATGAAATGCCAGACAGAATGTTTGAATCCATCATTTTAACGCCTAACCCTGCACATGTCAACAAACTTACTGCAAACATGGCCGCTCATAATGCGAAGTATCATAAAGCAGATACACCATACGAAGCCTATGTATATCATATTTCTTCAGGACCTAATGCTGGTAAATTGATATGGATGATGGGACCATTAAGTTCATGGGGAGACTTAGACAATAGACCTTCTACAGATGGTCATGACGAAGATTGGGCCACCAATGTTGTTCCACTTTTAAATAATGTAGAGCATGGTGAGTACTGGAAAAGAGACAACGAAATCTCCAAAAAAACAACGCCTAAACAGCACGCTATGTATTTCATAAGATTTCATGAGATCAGTAAATCTGAGGGTTACCGATTTGATGAATTAATGTCAAAAATAGGTGCCACTATGAAAAGTATGGACAAAGTCAATTCCTGGGCAGTCTATGATAATCAATTAAGACAAGGATACAAAACAGGAAGGCATGTTATATCAGTTAGCGGTATGGACAAATGGGCGGAAATGGATGACAACTGGGCTTTTGTGCCTGCATTTGAAAAAATCCATGGTGAAGGCTCATTTCCTGCTTTTAGCAAGCAAATGGATCAAGTCGTAACTAATTCATATGATGAAATATGGACCTATGATGCTAAAATGAGTGGTAAGGAATAAGATCCTGTTAAAATCAAGATATTTAATCTTAAGGAAATATTTCATAGTGTATCTTTAATCAAACGAATCACTATGCGGTATTTCCTTTTTTTATACATTCCTTCAATATGTCTTTTTTTTGCTTGTAAGCAAAATATATCACAACTCTCCAATGAAGAAAGACTCAGACAAATTGATACACCAACGCTAATCGCATTTGGTTCATGCAACGATGAAGATCAAAACCAAGACTATTGGAAATCAATTGAAGCCTTAAATCCTCAGCTTTGGATATGGATGGGTGACAATATTTATGGAGACAGTGATGACATGTCTATACTCAAACAAAAATACAAGCTTCAAAAGCAATCTAAGACCTATCAGAAATTTATAAATAAAACTCCCGTAATAGGCACATGGGATGACCATGATTATGGCGTTAATGACGGGAACAAAAGATATGCTTTCAAGGAAGAAAGCAAAAACTTAATGCTTAATTTCCTCAACGTACCTGATACTTCTTTTGTACGCAAACATGATGGTGTCTATATGAGCTATACCATCGGAAAATATCCTAAAAACTTTAAAGTCATTTTGCTTGACACAAGAAGTTTTCAAGATGAGCTCATCCCCAATCCCACAAAAGAAACACGATACCTCCCCTCGGAAGAAGACATTCTAGGAGAAGAACAATGGACCTGGTTAGAGCAAGAATTAAAATCCGACAATTCACCTCTAACGATTATTATCAGCAGCATTCAACTCATTTCAAAAGATCATAAATTTGAAAAGTGGAGCAACTTTCCACGAGCTAAAGAGAGAATGTATAATCTATTGAGCTTATACGGCTCAAACAAAGTCCTATTCCTAAGCGGCGATAGACATATCGCAGAAATTAGTGCTGAAAATATTGATGGACTACCCTACCCTTTATATGACATCACTTCTTCAGGTCTTACCCATAGCTATAAGAAAGCTGACGAATATAACCAACATAGAGTAGGTGATTTATTTGGTGTTAAGAACTTTGGTGCCCTCGAAATAGAATGGATTGAGAATAAAGCAATAGTAAATGCAATACTCTACTCCATTAAAGGTGATGTATTACAAAAAACTGCTCTGGAGTTTAATTAAAAATACTTTAGCGTTAGGTCAATAAGTTTTTGCTTAAAATTATTATACGGTGGTGTAAGAAGATCTAAGGCATTTGGTATATGTTGCCTGAATATGGCTTTAGCGTTCGAAAATTCCATAAACCCATATTTTCCATGCGACTTGCCAATACCACTGTTGTTAACACCACCAAAAGGCAGATTACAGTTATAGAAATGTACGCCAGTATGGTTTATACAAGACGCTCCGGATCTTGTGTTGTCCAGAATATATTCAATTGTTTTGTTATCGTTTGAAAAGATATACAAAGCCAAAGGCTTCTCTTTTGAATCAATTATTTCAATGACTTCATTTAGATCTTTATAAGAAATTACTGGCAGCAATGGACCAAATATTTCTTCATTCATAATTTCTGAATTCAATTCTACCCTTCTAATAACCGTTGGTGAAATATAACATTGTTCTCGATCCGTCACTCCCCCACAAATAATTTCCGAACTACTTTCCTTAACAGACTTCAACAAATCATGCATTCGGTCAAAGTGCCTCTCATCGATAATTCTGGAATAGGATTCGCTATACTTTGCATCTCCATAAAATTCATTGATATATTGCTTTAGCTTATCGCAAAACTCTTCTTCTATAGAATGATGGACTAGAATGTAGTCTGGTGCAATACAAATCTGGCCATTGTTTACAAATTTTCCCATCGCTATCCTTTTCGCTGCTTGTGATAGATTAGCTGTCTGATCTACAATGGTAGGCGACTTACCTCCTAATTCAAGCGTAACAGAACATAAATGCTCAGCGGCAGCCTTCATAACAATTTTCCCAATTTCAGGAGATCCTGTAAAGAAGATGTGATCGAATTTTTGCTCAAGCAAGAATTTTGATGTTTCTGCGCCACCTTCAGCAACAGTTACTTCAGATTCATCGAAGCATTCATCAATTATGACTTTAATCATTTGAGTGCAATGAGGTGTAAATTCAGATGGCTTAATAATTACTGTATTTCCAGCTGCAATCGCAGATACCAAGGGCGATAAACATAAATTAAACGGAAAGTTCCAGGGAGAGATGATTAATACATTTCCTTTGGGTTCATATTTAATTCTTGAACTAGATCCAAATAGTGCAAATGGTGTTCCTACATATTTGTCTTTCATCCATCTATGTATTTCCGCTCGAGCATGCTTAATTTCAGCGATAACTGGATAGGTTTCGGTCATATCTACTTCACTGCCATGACGTCGACAATCATTAAAAACGGCATCTCTAATTTCAAGCTTATACTTTATAATTACTTGTTGCAGTTTTTTAAGTTTACTACTGCGCTCTTTTGCAGACCAATCTGCAATAATTTGCTTATTAGCTCTTTGAAGTTCTAGAATTCTTAATATTTCTGATTTATTGGTCTCTTGCGTAATCATTGAGGAAGCTTCCATACAAATTTGTTATCATGAAATTAATGAGCTTTAAAAATAGCAATTTGTAATTAATACTTCTTTTTAGAAATGCGAAATCATATAATCAGTCTTTGTGCTTAAATCTGAATCATATTAATTCGCTGGATCTTATCCTCAAATGCTTGTCTTGTCGGTACTGTACACGAGCTCTGCAACGATTTCAATTGCTTGTCTAAAGCTCTTAACGCTTTAGGTTCAAGACTAGTACTTTGTATGATCGAATTTTATCTATTATCGTCAAAGTTCGTTCTATCCTCTATAGCTATATTATTGATACTGTATAAAACTTCAATGCTATGATTAGATTGCATAGATTAGTAACACTAAACAGCCATTTGTGTTTAGGCAAAATAATAAGGAAAGATTGGTGTTAGGATCTCTACTTGGTGGCCAGCTTATGTCCCCAAAAAGCCATTGGTATATATGCACCTACAAGGTCAAGAATATTAAACCACATTGGTCCAGGCACTTGCATCATCATCATAATTCCACCTACTAAAAACCAAGCTCCAATTACCAAAGCAAATAATAGTTTGTTATTAGCAGCAATCTTAGTTGCAGCAAAAGCACCAGCTAAGGTACCAAGTGCATGAGCAAGAAATGGGAAAATAAGATGTTTGGTCTCAAAGGCATCCATATTGGCTTTAATAGACTCAATATCCATAGGATCTACTCCTGCAGGAGCTGGAATAATTGAAGAACCAATCATTATTAGACCTAGATTGACAACTGTGCCAAGAACAAGACCAGCTAGAATTGCTAGAATATTTTTTAAGAGTGGATTCATAGTTGACTGTTTTGGATTAAAATTAATACAATTGCTAGAACCTACCAAGTTAAATTACAAGCTGAATACTTGCTATCTTGAAGTCTTAACAAATGATTTGGTAATTATAAAATCTTGACTTTGAACGTTAATAAAATATATTCCGTCCTCAAAATCCATAATATCTAAATCCAAGCGTTTAAAAGATTCCTCCTGTAATTCTTTAACCAATTGTCCTAATGAGTTATAAATCAGAACATTGCACCTTCCTAAATTTTGCTTTGCTTCAATACTTATTTTTGAAGATGTAGGATTAGGAGACAATACCAATTCTGTTAATTCAGGAATATTAACAGTGCTTGTAGAAAAATTGACATTAATTTTCATTTCTGCAATGCCTGCACAGGTAGCCAAAGGGTCCCAAGTTTGTATTACTGTTAAGACAATATATCGCGCTGAAATATTGCCAAGATTTAGTAGAGAAGGACTATTATACTTCCATGACCCTGGGGCTTTATCCAAAGTGAAAGGACCTATAGTATTCCAGTTTATAGCATCTGAAGAATAATCAATAATAATTTCTTTTATGCCATTTCCCGTTTCTCCCCAAACATTATGATTCCATATCCATAAAGAGTCAATTTGATATTCATAGACCAAGTCCAAAGACAACCAATGAGACTCTCCCCTCGATTCAACTGGATTTGCTTTTGTGTTACAGGACAACCATGATTGGGATTTAAAACTACTATGAGTATCTTCTAAGCACTGAGCGTTAGAGTAGATAGAAAATAGCATTAACACGCTGAATAAAAGTATATTTATTTTCATAGCTTAATGTCTTTAATTAAAGAAGGAAACCTAATGGAGCATTCCCTGATCCTATAGAATAAAAATTTCCAATATTTGGTAATACTTGAGCTAAATCGTTTGGAGATACCCCGAACCATAATGCGAGCTCTGCAAAATATTCATCTGCACTAGTGGTTGGCAATAATACACCACCACCTAATTCAAGTGAACTGTTTAAGCTAAGAACAGGGTAATCGCCATACATATGCTTTCCTTTTACAGCTCCACCCATAACAATAGAGTTACCTCCCCATGCATGGTCAGTTCCATTTCCATTTGAATTTAATGTTCTTGCAAAATCAGAAATTGTAAAACTAGTAACACAATCACTTACACCCAATTCTTCAGTTGCTGAATAAAATTCTGACAATGCATTATCAAGTGTACTCATTAACTGACCATGATTATTTAATAACTCATCATGATTATCAAATCCTCCAATGTCAACAAAAAAGATCTGGCGCTTTGCTCCCAATGTATCTCTAGCAGCAATTGTTTGCGCTATCATTCTTAGATTTTGAGAAAGGTTAGTGTCAGAAAATACAGTGCTTAAATCCTGAACGCCTGCAATAGCTTCATTAAATATTTCATTGCTTTCGATAGACCTTTTCAACACACCTTTATACGAGTTTTTAAAAATATCTTCATATTCCCTGTTGACCATATCCGTAATATCCTCTGTCATTAAGGCCAAGAATGGTTCTGGATTATTCCATCCTTCAATAGCAACACCTCCTTCATTATTAATGGCATACTCTACAATTGTTTCGCCTCTTTGGAATATGTTATTTCCACCAAGTGAAATATTCATCGATACATCGCTATCACTATTCATGCTTTTTAAAATATCAGCAACTTTACCTCCCCATCCTGTACTGGTTCTGTCTTGAGGGAAAGCCGTTTGCCAATGCATTTGCTGATCGGAGTGAGAAAACAGTCCCAATGGCAATTTGGCCGTATTATTTATTATAGAACTTTTAGCTGTAGGCTCAATTAATGTACCCACATTACTTATAAATGCAACTTTAGAATCTTCAAACATCTGTTGCAGATTCACGAGCGAAGGATGCAACCCATATTCTCGTCCATCAGAAACTGTAGGATTAATAGGCAACAGTTGATTTAAGGCAATGGCTTGATTAGATCTCGTTGTAGCGTATTCATTATATTCATTGGGACTCCGGGGCACCAACATGTTATAAGAGTCATTTCCTCCAGATAGCAAGATACACACAAGGGCTTTATAATCACCTCCCAATACACTAGAGCCAGCGATCATAGAATGAATCCCCTTAAGATTTATTAACGAAGAAAACAATGTCGTTGTCCCCAATGCCATACATGGCATTGTTCCTATAAATCCACGTCTACTTATTTTATGTTTACTCATAGTTTTTAATTCTTTTAGATAATTATTTTTGAACAACGTAATCAGGATGAATCATTAGCATAAACAAGGCGTAATTAGCTTTATCCAAAGGATCAAAAATATTGTCTGGTATAATTGAATTGATTATCGCAGTTTTGGTCTCCACAGACAATTGTCCATTAGCCAATAATATGTCCAGATAATCAACAAGCTGTTCCGGCTCATAAGCTAAATCCATCCATAAGGGATCCGCTAGCTTAGCTTCATAGATCGAATTTTCACGGACATAGGGGATGAGAAATGACTCATTAAGAATATCTGGTAAACGGATAGCATAACGATCATCAAGATATTCACGCATCAACGCTATCAACATGAAGTTCACATAATTAGAAGCCGTTGAAGAATTTAGAATTTGAAATTCAGGACCAACTATATCATTATAGGCAAATTCCGAATCAGGAACATAATCTGGCTTGTAAAAATTAAACACGGTAGGCGAAGACATGGGGTGCTGTCCCGTAAATTCTTGAAAGAAAAATCCAGAATTCCAAAATACATCACTACGTGTTTCTGCTTTCAAACCGATCAGCAATTGTGTATACCTTAATATAGGAGGCCTTAATTGGCCGTTAAGGGCATCACCAAACCAATAACACTGCATCGCTTCATCATCTAAAAGGATTGCCTTTATAACTGCCTTAAGGTCACCTCTCACACCAGATCCATTATCTGCAAAGACACTTGAAATACGTTCTACATACTCTGGACTAGGATTAGATTTTATCAATCTTTGAATCAATCGATAGGACAAAAAAGGACCTACATTATCATGATTGAATAAATGATCTATTGCTAACTCAATGTCTTTCATTCCACTGTCACCATTTATAACATAATCACCTACTATAGTTTTGGGACCTGGCTCATGCCATTCTTCATACATTGCCATTGGGTCAATCAGTGAATACCTTCTAAAGTTTCTGCCAAATTGAACTGGTCGCTGGTCTGACTCATCAGCCCACTTAGATCCACTTAAGCCGGTAAAAACTTTAGCGAGGCCTTTTATATCGGTATTATCATAAGTAGGAATCCAAAGTCCTGAATTCTGGTCAATCTTTCTTGAACCATCTTGATTCAATTCATAAAGACCAATGGAAAATAATTGCATTATTTCTCTGGCATAGTTTTCATCCGGCTGAATATTCAATTCAACAATTGCCTTGGGATTATTTAGGTGACTCAAATAAAAGCCCATTGAAGGATTCAATGTTACATCCATCATTAGATCTTTATAATTACCGAAGGCATTTTGGCTTAAAATATCATAATAGTATGCGATGCCATGAGGATAATTATTTAGCTCTGAATTATCTGATATTACAAGAATTTCACTTAATGCCAATGCTACTCGATGCCTTAACTTATCTGGACTACGCATCGTATTATTCCACCAAGCATATCTGAACATTCTAGTATTTAAATTAAATACCATATTGCACTCATCCTCTCCAAGATTAGTCAAGCAAGCATCATATAATTCAAGGATTATATCTATTGTCTGAGCTGTGTATTCAGCTGGATCCAGATTTAATTGCTCGTCTATCCATGCCTCATACCCAACATTTGTAAGGATTTGGATTTCTTCTATTGTAGCACCTAAAGTAGCATGGGCAAGAAACCTAGAAGCCGCCTGGGTCTCCAAGTCAAGCCCCGAACCATCAATACATAATGTAGCATCCGCTTGATCATCACTAGATTGAATTATTATCCCTTCATCATTTCCGGCACCTATATAATCCGAATATTGAGAATGTATTTTTGGAATAAAGAACAAAAGAAGAGCAAAGCCTAAAAGTGTTTTCATAGTATTCACTTTATTAGAATGGGTTAATTACCGATTGGGAGCATTATAAATATAATATAATCCAATCAATTATGTAAAAATTAATGGAACCATAATAAAACTATAATTCTATATTAACAACGAATTTTAGACCTTAAAAGCTGTGACAGGTTTAATCAAACCTTAATTATTTAACTTCAACAATCATTTCTATTTCACAAACCATGTTGCGAGGCAGAGAACTCATCCCTATAGCAGCTCTTGCATGTCTACCAGATTCACCAAAAACTTCGACCATCAAATCCGAAAAGCCATTTACAACTTCTGGGTGCTGCGTAAAATCCTCAGTGGCATTTACCATACCTGTGACCTTTACAATTCTCTTTACATTAGAAAGGTCACCAAGACAGTCTTTTAAGGCCGCAAGCTGCATAATGCCTGTCTGCCTTGCCGCTTTATAGGCATTTTCGACAGAAACGTCCAAGCCTAGCTTTCCTTTAATGTAATTCCCTTGTTCATCTTTAGGTCCCTTTCCTGAAAGAAATAGCAATTTCCCTGTTTGCACACAATTAACATAGTTTGCTATTGGCGAACTAATCTTTGGAAGTGTAATATTCATTTCTTCCAATCTTTTGTCAAAATTAGATACAGTTGGTTTCTCTATTTTAGTTTCTACAACACTAGGATCATTGCAAGAATAAATGCAAATCATTGAAAATATTATCATTGTAATTAACAAAAATGACTTGTAGATCGTTTTCATATTATTTTATTTTTTGCTGATCAATTGATTTGGTAATAGAACATTCCTCATTGCCTGTGTGTGATGTCGTCTTTCTTTCTATTAACATGATTCTACATTCTTCTCTAGCTGATACCTTATGTATTACACCCTTTGGTACTATAAAGAGATCATTTTTGCGCAAAGCAAAACTTTCACCCTTATGAATTTCCATCAGCATCTCTCCTTCTATGATCAAAAATAATTCATCTTCTTTCTCATGTGCATGCCAAGGGATATCATCTCCTTTTATCTTAGCTACTTTAACATACATGTCTTCAATTTCAGAGACTATAAATGGCGAGAAATACGACTTTAAATCATCACACTCATCCAAGAGATTAATTCTAATGCTTTTCATTATATATAGGCTGTTTTAGGTCTAATCGTTAGCGTACCTTCTATTTCAGAGGTAAGCAAACGCATTCTAGCTTCAGGTTCATTAAAAACTTCCTCAATCGTTTTTATTCTACAAAATGGGATATTCATAGATTCAAAGATAACAATTAATGCATCACACATATAATTACTAAATACACGCTGAATGGTTTTACACAATAATTCTCGGTTTTTTAATCTTTGTTTGTTTGTCTCAAAATTCTTACCATCAATTTTTAAAGCTTTCGCAAAATTTTCAAATTGATAATCAGTACCAATGGCCAAGGCCAACGAAACACTATCTTTTGTACTAAAAATATCGCCATAAGGTGCAATATTAGGATGCCTGCTACCCATTCTCCTAGGAACATGTCCGTTCATTAAATAATTTGTTGCTTGATTTACCAATGAAGCAATCGCAGCATCATACAATGATACAGACACAAAACTGCCTTCACCTAATTTATATAAACGAAGAAGGGCACATAACACAGCTTCTTTCAAATGATGTGCTGCCAATACGTCAATCATGGCTATCGGAATTTTACAAGGCGGTCCATCTTCACTACCTGTCATAGAAATATATCCTGTTTCTGCTTGTAACACCATATCATAAGCTGGCCTATCAACGTTTTCCCCATATCCAGTCAATGAAGCATATATTATTTTTGGATTTATGCTTTTAATGATATCATAATCTATAGCTAGCTTTCGTGCTGATTTAGCACCACAGTTTACAATAACTATATCTGACACTCTAACAAGTTCAACTACTTCATCATATTCATTCTTCTGTGTCAAATCCGCCATAATCACTTGCTTGCCATAATTGGCAGAAGCATAATATGCTGAGATTGATTTCTCGGTGCTCTCACTTGGCAGACGCCATTTTCTTGTAATATCTCCTTCTGTTTTTTTATTTTCGATCTTATAAACTTTAGCACCCAATTCAGCAAAGAAACTTCCAACCAGTGGTCCTGCCAGCACAGATGAAAACTCTACAACCACAAGATCTTTGAACATAAACTTTTAGTTTTTAAAATTAAATGTCTCCGCATATTGTTCAAGACCTGTTAGATCAACTTGAATAGTTCTTTCTGCTCCAATACTTTTATCTAGTGGTTTAATTTTTACAGAATACTGTCCAGGCATAAGCAGAAAGCTTTTAGAGTTTGAAGATTCAGAAGCATAGGTTCTTCCTCCCTTAACATGTGTATTCGTAGCACTATCACTAATATGGACAGTTGAATTTATGAAATCTTTTCCATTGATTACTTCAATGTTAAATACCACAGATTTAAAGTTATGCTTTAGCTCTAATGTTTTATTGGCTTCAATTAAAATAGACTCAACAAAATGAGAAGTATTTAATCCACTAATTTTCAAAGGTTTATACTCAAGATTATAAAGTCCTGGATCAAGTTCAAATGACTTGGTTCTTCCATAAGTTCTGCCACTTGAATGATTCTTTCCTGTGTGTTTATTAATAATATGAACCAGTCCATCCCAACCTTCTCCGTTATTGGTTAACATAACAGACAGATGACCTGCATCAAATGAATATTCAAAAGCATTAGCACTGTCATCTACAATAGAGATATTATCTATATACAGAGTAGTTAGATCTGTGTTTTCTAATGCTTCAACTTCAACTCTATAATTCCCATATTCAAGAAATGTTTGAGCCTGTCTACCATATGTCCTTAGGGAGTTAATTTGCTTATCCGCAACTCTGTCATAAAACTTTAGAATAGCATCAATCCCCTTTCCATTTTTCAGTACATTAAATGAAGCATTCGGAACTGGGCTTTCAACTCTTTTCTCACTTGCCACTTTAAGGTATTCTTTGAGCATATCAGAATTATCGGCATCGAAGTATTCACCTCCAGAAGTAGATGCTGCACATTGTAGTTCACTAG
This sequence comes from Saprospiraceae bacterium, assembly GCA_029262995.1. Taxonomy (GTDB): domain Bacteria; phylum Bacteroidota; class Bacteroidia; order Chitinophagales; family Saprospiraceae; genus RFSX01. Next base: position 240,377 of record JAJCYH010000023.1, read on the forward strand.
TATCTTCGCCCTTTAAACCAAAGCCTACTATATGCAATTTGAATTCTATACCCTTTTCCTTTGCCTCTTTTACAACATCACAAATTTTACCATCACACGATTCAATACCATCCGTTATTAAGATTATGGTTGCAGAAGTGTTACTACTTTCCAATTTGCTTAAAACCATCGAAGCAGATCTAGCTAATGGCGTTCTTCCTGTTGGTTTGATTGTATTAACTGCATTGATCAACTCAACTCTATTAATGGACTCTAAGGGTATCAATTCTTCAACATCATCACAATCTTTTTCATTCCTGTGGCCATAAGCTACCAATCCTATTCCTTGGGATTTATCAAAGGATTCTACTGTTGACAAGAGCACATCTCTCGCTATTTCATGTTTGGTTTTACCCTCCATTTCTCCCCACATAGATCCACTTCCGTCATAAATAAACATTATGGGATTTGAACTTTGACAGATCACGCCTATAGGAATTATGAAGAGTAAGAAAATTATATAGTGTTTCATAAGTATTATTTTCACATTTATTTCTCTACAAACATTGGTGCTTGTTCATAGAGGCTGTCAAAAGTCAACCGGATTGGCTGTATACTATCTTGCATCAATAAGTATATATCATAGTTTGCATTATAACTGGTATCTGAGCCATCAAAAACGAGCATGCCATCAGCCGACCAAGAGTGCCAACCTTGATTATATCCATCTCTGCTTATTTGTTCATTTTCTTGTCCTAAAGTATCAATAGTAAATATAGAATAACTTCCTTTTTGAAATGAGATATAGCTAATTACATTCCAACCAGAAAACCACTGTGGTGGACCAGCATGATAATTATACCATTTTGCAGTAGTGTCATTGGCTGGATAATGTGTCAATTGTCTCAAATTAGAACCATCACGGTTAACCATATACAATTCATCAATATATCCCTCTTCTTGCTTACTATAATGCTCAGAACCTCGGAATACAACCTTATTTCCATCATCTATATACAAAGGGTCACTGCTGTAGGCCATTCCTACATCAAGCTTTGATATAAAATCTCCATCATTTGAAATAATATAAAAAACTGAATCTACAGAAGCATGAGGTTTAACGATCAATTCATCGCCGTCCTTACAACTGCTTAGCCAACTGTCACTTAACTTGAAGTCCGTTATTCGTTTCTTTGAAGTACCATCAGAATTCATTTTATACAAATAAAAACAAGATGCACATGTATCTCTGTCTGAAATAAAATAAATTTTGTTGCCAGAGGTATAATAAGCCCAATCTACAGAAGGAGAAGTAGATAAATTAGTCTTATCACTACCATCAAGATTCATAGAAAACACTTCATAGTCACCTCCATTCTCATCCAGCAACACGTTATATACGATTTTTTGATTTTTTTCTTTTTCACTATACTTCTTTTCGTTATTGCAAGAAAGCAACAAAGCAAAGAGTAAAAATAAATACATAATAAATTTCATAAGCACTATTTATGATTTAGAATAATAGTCAATGTCAGTAGAGTTTCTTGAATCTGCCTTTTGGTTCGAATAATGATTGTAGACGGTATCTATAAAACTCAATATTGTACCAATCCCTATAATAATATAGAATATCGTAAACAATTTACCTGCATTTTTTTGTGGAGAGAAATATCCATAACCAATTGTTGTTAATGTAATTATTGAAAAATAGAATGAATCAATCCTAGACCATCCTTGTAGGTAATGGTAAATACCACTTCCTACAATTAATGTAATAAATGTTGTAAACAATAAGTCTCGATATTCTTTATCCTTTAAAAAGGAACATAAGATATTAAAATAGAGCATAGAGGCTATTTGATATTAAAATGCCTGAATTAACTAATTCATACTATTGATCAATTTAAGTATTTTATTGCATAAACAATTCACTTCAACTTAGTAATCTTATTCTGATAAGTTCATAAGTGATGAGTTGACACTCAGAAGAAACCAGTAATTTAAGGACCTATTAATAAGTGAATTCTAGAATTGAAGTCTAGGGAATTTAATTTTTATATTCAGTATTTAAAAACTGGATGGCATGCAGGTTAAAAACATTAGCTTGTTCAACATTTACGACGTGACCGCATTCAGGTATGACAAACAGCCGAGAATAAGTATGGTCCTCTACCAACTTTGATATTGACGGTAAAAACATGTAATCCTCAGAGCCCATGATGTACAAAGTTGAAATACCACAGTCCTTCATTCTAAAAAGCTTTAATAAAGGATTTACTTGTGAGACCAACGAGAACCATCTCTTAAATTCTCTTTGATATAGCTTCTTTGCTTCCCTTACAAAGAGATTCCTTGATTCTTTATTTTTCTTTCTTGGCATTATAATAAATGCCAAAAATCTATATAGAAGTAGATAGGGAATAATCGACTTCAACATATCACCCAAATGCATTAGAAATCTTCCTCTAATATTAAGTTTCATAATGGCTCCTCCAAGCACCATTGAATCAATTCTTTCAGGGTGCCTGATTGCCAATTCTCTTATAATTATCGTCCCAAGTGAAATACCAACAAAATGAGATTTTTTAATTCTCAGATAATCCAAAACTTCAATGATATCGTCTCCAATGACTTGAAATGTATATTGCTTTAATTTTTCATAGAGTGGCTTCTTGGAAAGGCCATGTCCTCTAAGATCTAGCAACAAAACATTAAAGTGTTTCTTGAAGTCTCTAATCTGCTTGAACCATATAGAACTACTTCCACCCGCGCCATGCACAAAGGTTACCCAAGGCGCATCCTTACGTAATTCATATTTGACAAAATGTAACATTAGCTAAGGAACAAATTATAACGAAATTGGTTGAAACTTAAAAATCAATATTGCTAAAATCAAATAGATTAAGCATGGAATATTCAAAATAGTCCTATAATGCATCCATGTGGATAGATAATGAGGCTTTAATATCCAAATAGAAAGCCCATTAAAATATTTCTATTTATTATTTTTTAATAAATAGAAACCTCCAAGTCCAGACAAAATAGCTAATCCAAGGAATAGAAATGAAGTTTCTGTCCCTTGCTTGTCTTCAGCAGTTATCTCGATGCCAACGACATCAACAGAAGTTTTACTGTTTGAAAATTTAGAAATTCCAGTAAATGCCAAATAAACAGCTAATATTATTAATGCTATAGCTATTCCTCGTTTCATAATTTAGAGATTAATTTGAAAACAATAATTTAAAAATGTCGATTTCAGGATCATAACCTATAAAGGTTTTCTTCCTGAAATGATATTATATAGAATTGAAATAATTGCTATAACCAATAGAATATGTATCAATTTACCCGTGGCCATTCCAGCAACTACGCCTAATATACCCAACAACCAAACGACAATACAAATGACGGCTACCAACCAAAGAATATTACGCATAATGATATTATTTTTACTAAAATAAGAAATTACAATTAAATAAAGCTAGTTCTCTTATAAAATCATACCAGCCCAATGATCACTATGACTATAGAAAAAAAATAAGAAAACTCGAAACAATAAAAACGAAACAGAGGCTTGAACATTTATGTCAATAAAACAAGATTGGCTACATTTTTAATAAACTCACTTTTTCAAGATAACCAGCTCTATTCATTTCAAAAACCAAAGAGTCTGTCGTAAGGTTAATTATTCTAACTTTCTTTTCAGCTCTTTCGTCTTCTATAGTATGCAAGTATTCCCCTGAGATCCAAAATTTCCCTTTCTCTGTTGCAGAGCCATAATCTAGGGAATATCTGCCGTTGTTGTCAAAAACAAAATCCATTTGATTCGTCAAAAGCTGATTGTTATCTAATTTAATCCATTCAACAGTTTTCCATTTTCCTTCTAGCAAACTATCATCATATTTTGAACCACAAGAAATAAATGACAATAATAAGATAATTGAAAAAACCGTTTTCATAATGTTATTTTTAGATGAAATAAAACCAATACCCTTAATAGTTTTCATTTATTGACCAGGTATAGTACTCCATATCTTCAATTGAATCTGAGAATTCATGAATTATAAGTGTTCTGGTAGAGTTCGTTATAAAGAAGCTTGTAACATAAGTTTTCATTTTCTTGCGCTTGTTAAGCACTTCAAATTTAAACTTCGCCATCTTCTGGATGTTGTTTTGCTTTATTGTTGATACCAGCTTTTTAACTTCGATACCTCTTTTACTGAGATTCATCTTTTCATAATCTTCCATCAAAACTCTCCCTAATTTAGCTGCAGCACTTTTATCGATCGAGATTTTCTCATCGGAATCCAATATTACAAAAAATCTGTACTGGGAAGTGGTATCAATATATAAGTCAATTTCTGAATCTGAATTTTCAAATTTTTCCAGAGCTTTTTGTACAACAATCGAGCGTGCCTCATTATCGTTTAATGCTGGAAGGTCTTCCTTAATTCTGTATCTACTTGAAACCTTAAATGACTCTGGTAATTTAATACTTACTTGCTTACCTCTCAAATAATGTTCGATTGCATTTTCCCAATTCACAGTTTCCTGCTTAGATTTGGAATCACATCCAATCAAAATTAGCAATGAGAATATTGCAATTAATTTACTTAGTGGCATCATATATTTTTTTATTTAAGCATGCAAATATCTTAAAATTTAGGTATTCACCATTTATTAATAGAATTAACTGAAATAATTCTTAATAGATTGTATTAAAAGTCAAAATTATCTGGGTCCGGACCAACTCGATAATTCTCATCCAATGCATTGATCAATTCCATATCAGTGGATGATAACATAAAGTCAAAAACCTGATAATTCTCAATGATTCTGGTCTTATTTACTGACTTAGGAATAGTGACTACATTATTTTGAATATTCCATCTAATTACAAGCTGCGCAATGGATTTATTATACTTTAATGCCATTGACTTTAGTATTTCATTGGCAAAAATTTTGCCTTGCATCAGTGGTGACCATGCTTCATATTGTATTTTAAGATTCTTACAATGATTACGAAGATCATTTTGAGTCAATTTAGGATGATATTCCATTTGATTTACCATTGGGACAATCTTTGAATTTTCAATTAAATTGTCAAGGTGATGCTTCATGAAGTTACTGACACCTATTGCTCGCACACGTCCTTCATTATAAAGTTTTTCCAGAGCCTTCCATGTCTCAATATATTTTCCTTTGACGGGCCAATGAACCAAATATAAATCAAGGTAGTCAAGGTTTAATCTTTTCAAACTTTCATCATAGGCTTTTAAGGTGGAATCAAATCCTTGATCTGAATTCCATACTTTTGAAACGATAAACAAATCCTTCCTGTCTATAGAAGTTTCAAGCACAGCTTTTCCAACACCCTTCTCATTATCATAAATAGAAGCTGTATCAATATGTCTGTAACCAGCTTCTAGTGCCCAATGAACGGCCTGAGTTACTTCTCTTCCCTCTTTGGAAAGATAAACACCTAAACCTAATATGGGCATATCTACTCCATTATTGAGGCTTACAATTGAATTGGTACTCGCATAATTCATAATCTATATTTCGTGTAAAAAACTCTTGTGTATTAAAATTTGACCATCAAACAAAATTGATTTGCATTATAGCTAAGTTCCAATTCCGCATCATTGATTTTGTAAGGTTTGGTAAAAGTATATGCGCTTAAAACACCTAAAACAGCTCCAAAACTGACATCTACCCAATCATGCTTTAGAGCATCAACTCTAGTCCATCCAACATATGAAGCAAGGACATAACATGGCACACCCCACTTCAATCCATATCTTTTTTCAATAAAAGCTGCACCAGAAAATGCTGCAGAAGTATGTCCTGATGGAAATGATAATGAGCCACCATTTGGACGTTCTTTATCTATACCAAATTTTAAGACATGTGTTGCAAAAATAGCAGTGGCTAGGGATTTTGTAAATTGGAGTCCAGGCTTAGTTCCATCTTTCAAATATATTGTACTTATGGCTGCAATGGTTGGCAATGCATATTGTACAATATCACCTGAAAGTTCGATAGTTTCGTTCTGACTATGGGCAGAAACCAAGTATAATGAAAAGAAGAGTATTAATACTTTAGGCATTGTAATTTTTTAATTTTTCGAACTATAGACAAGCTAAGTCAAGTTTTATAATGAATTCCCACGCCAAAGATAAAACTATTCACACCGCCATTCGGAGATTTGAAGCTAGCATTGCTAATATGTCTAAATCCCATATTTATTCCCAATTGCAAAACTTTACTTAGATTGACATATGTGCCAAATTCTAAATTATCAGAAAAAATAAAGCCAGAAACTTGTCTTTCAGGAGTATCAGAGACATAATGAGGGCCAGCACTAAGAATCAAATAAGGTTCAATTAATTTAAAGACCCAATTAGAAGAGATTCCCGTGTTAATTCCTAACTAATATCCTTCCACATAATCAACATCATTACTTTTTAATTTAAGGCTAGTAGTATTGTATTGTGGGAACCCAACAAGTTGAAGCTTCCAGATGTCCTTAACCTTTAGATCATATCTGATAACAACTTCAATAAGATTTATTGAATATTCATTTGAATAGGGATTCCAATTGAATAATTGCTCAGATCCAATAGAATATTGGGCCCCTAAATACAGATTTTTATTATTTGAATCCGAGGTTTGATCTTGAGCTTTAAGACAACTGAAACAAATAATTGTTATAATTAATATTCTTAGAATTGAAGGTATTTTCATAATAAACACAAATTTGACTAAGCTATTTTAATCGCTTTTCTAACTCTTGTATTTCTTTTGGTGTTAAATTCCTCCACATCCCAGGCTTGAGTTTACCCAATTGAATATCCATGATCCGAACGCGTTCCAAGGCAGTTACACGATAACCAAAGTGCTGACACATTCTTCTAATTTGTCTATTCAGACCTTGCGTTAGCGTAATTCCAAAGGCATACTTTGCAATAGGATAACATTTACATGGCTTGGTCTTAGTTCTTAAAATGGGAACCCCCTTACTCATAGATTTGAGAAAAAGCCTGTCAACGGGTCTATTTACTGCTACGATATATTCTTTTTCATGATTATTCTCCTCTCGCAATATTCTGTTGACCAAATCACCATTATTGGTTAACAATATTAACCCACTTGACTCCTTATCAAGTCTTCCTATTGGAAATATTCGTTCTTGATGATCGATAAAAGAAATGATATTGGTTTTGTCTTTAAGATCAGTAGTGCTTGTCACACCGACAGGTTTATAAAAAGCAATAACAACAGATTTCGTTTTTGTCTTTAAGGGTTCACCATCAATAGTAACTTTCACATCAGAAGACACCCGCATCCCTTGAGTAGCACATTGGCCATTTACATATACTCTAAAAGCTTCAATCAGATCGTCCGCTTCCCTCCTCGAACAATATCCTGTCGAACTAATGTATTTGTTGAGACTTACAAGTTTCTCTTCCATTGTTAAATCTAATTCAAGAATTCCATTTAATTCTAATCCAATTCTTTCTTTGAGCCTCTGTTAAAAATGTCCAACAAATGATTCTACTTTTCTTATTTCCATGGCTGACATCAATAATTTCATTAGCCGTAGTCTTAACATCAGCAAATTTTGATTTAACGACATTTAATAATGTTTGCGAAGAAACCAAAGCAGTAAACCACAATACATTATTACCAAAAGGTCTACTTTGTTGTATCATTGAAATTAAAAAAGCTTTTTCACCGCCTGGATAAACAATTTCGGTATTTACGCCACCAAAGTTTTTATTTACTGATTTTGATTTTGACTTAGAGAGATTTTGAGTCTTCCTAATGTTCGCAGCAAGAGCTTCTGCCTCATCTTTATAGTAAGGAGGATTACATATTGTAAAATCAAAATGTTCATCCTTTCCAATCACATCTCTGAAAAAATTTGCACTATTGGGCTGATGAACCAGTTTGATGTATTTGCTTAATGGACGATTGCTTCGTAGAATTTTCATCGAGGAATCTAGAGCTTCTTTGTCTATTTCTGAGCCCTTCATCATCCAGCCATATTCAAGATTGGCAAGTACTGAGTAAATAGCAGTAGAACCAGAGCCAATATCTAGACCTATTAATTTGTTTCCCTTTGGAATAATTCCTTTGTTATCTTTCGCAAGAAAGTCAGCCAGGTGATGTATGTAATCTAATCTTCCTGGAATTGGAGGTATCAAGTAAGATTTTGGAATTTCCCAATACTTTAAACGATAGTGGTAAGCCATCAAAGCTTGATTCAGAACTCTCACAGCTTTTGCACTTGCAAAATCAATAGTCAGTCCCTTTGGACCATTTATAACATATTCTTTTAATTCAGGTAAAGCAGTTATTAAAGCATCGATGTCATATCGGTCTGACATTCTACTTCTTTCATGGTGTTGCTTTTTTTTCATTAAAACCTGATCTTTTAGAAAATGTCGAATTAAGAGTTGTTCTTCATTTTTGCTAAGTGATTCATTACTATATATCTGCCTGGTGCCCTTTCTAAAACTGACTGTAATTGCTTCTCTGCTTCTTCGTATCTTTCTTGGGAAATCAACCATTCCGCATACAGTTCATTTGATGGTTTTACGATTTCTGGTGGTCCATAATTATAGCTCGTATTTCGCTCCAATTCGACAGCCTCAACCATTAAAGATTCAGTATTTTCTGCATCTCCCTTCAATATTAACTTTAATGCTTCTAATTCCAACTTCATGACTTTAGACCTTTGAAGATCCAGTTCTGTGACACTATATCTATTATAAGAACCACTGCAAAGTGGTGCATCGCTTATCATCGCTTCTTGCGTGTGCCTTTTATACAATGTGTCCATTGCTAATGTTTTTTTCTGAAGCGACGAAACGTCATTATCCGCAAAGGCCTTCATTCCCATTAAATAATGATGAGCATTTTTGGTATAGAATGAATGCTTGCTATAGTCTATTGTATCATAGACTAGACTGTCATTCCAATTATTGGACTCTATGAAATAAGCAGCCTTCATCATTACAAGGTGAGAAACTGATCGTTGCGTAGAATATTCATAACAATAGTCTTGCATTTCTTTTACCAGTCGCCTAGCATTATCCAAATCTCCCTTTTGGAGATAAGCATACATTAACCACTTAAATCCATGATAATTTAAAGCATCATTATCCAAACCCTTTGCTTCTTTCCTTTTTTTACTTGCATTCCAAGAATTGATGTTTGACGAAATAACTTCATCCCACATTCCCAACGCAACGTAAATATGCGATGGCATGTGTAGCGCATGACCTGCATCTGGTGCCACTTGGGAATAACTATTCGCCGCTTCAAGTGCTTTGTGTGCATTCTGAGGATCATCATAAGAATGAATCAGGTAATGCAATGCTCCCGGGTGATTTGGGTTTTCTTCAAGAATAGATTTAGCGATTCTTGCTCCTTTTGCGTAAGCTTCAAAATCACGACCTCCTTTTACAGCTCCTAAGACTGATAGTGCATGAAATGCCGTGACTTCATTATTGTCTGGATACTTATCACTTAACACAGACATATATTCAGAATAGGCTTCATCACGCTGACGCTTACTCCCCTTTCCATAAAGAACAGATATAGCATCAAACATATCTTTTTCAAAATCCGTTTTAAATTTTTCTCTGCGCTCTTCTTTGGTTTCTCCTAATTTGGCTAGAATCTCTACCGCTTTATTAAAATCTTGCTCCCTCCAAAGTGGATGATTTTGGCACATCGCTTGTCCCCAATATGCCATGGCGAATTCAGGATCAATCTCCTGGGCATTTAAAAACTTTTCTTCAGCATCTTCAAATTCAAAGCTATGCAATAAGAGCATGCCTTCGTGAAAGCTTTGCTTAGCCTCTTCTTTGGCAGTTACCTCCATTGTAATTTCACCCAATTTCAAATTCTTATCAGCAGAGGATTTATTCTTGCAAGAAAAAACTGAAACTAGCAAACAAAGTCCAAAAATATATTTCATATTATAGGGTTTTAAATCTAAGACAATTGCGAAGCATCAACATCTAATAAAGAAAATTTTATTTACAACAGATTCCAAGAAGAAGATGACTCAAAGTCGTCTACAGGCATAATGCTTTCTTGAACACCATAGGAATTTAGCAAAGATGAAATCTCCTGCCCCAGATAATCCAATGAGGCATTAACCAAAGCCTTATTGAAACCAGAATTATCAAGTTCAATAACATAATTGGCACTAACCACTCTACTAATAATTTCTCCTAATATGACATGTTTCCTTTGAGGTATTGAATGGTCAATTTTGAAATTCAATAAGGACTTATACCGTTCTGCAGAAAAAAGGCTTAAGTCATTTACCTTGAAATATTCATAAAGGTTATCAAAAGATTTACGCTTCATATCCTTCACCACTGATTCAGAAATTTGCGAAAACAACATTTCATTTGGACCCTCAAAAATTTGAAATGGCCTAGAATCCATTATTGCTCTTGAACCTAAACTCATTATTTTATAGCCATTAGCTCCCTGCAATTGAATGAGAATCTGGGAGGCATTCTGCATAAGTTCTGTAACGTAGGCTTTAATAATATTAGCTTCTACCCCTGATGTAGCCAGGTTGTTTTGATACCCACTAATTTTAATACTTCTATGACACATCGCGGAACAAATCGTAAAGGCACTTTGCAATTGAACAAGATGATAATTCACCTGATCAAATTGCATTAAGGAATTACCTCTAATCATTCTTTTACTACAATGTTTGGTGGCGACCTCTAGAATTCTTTTCAGGAATCCCATTGCCATCCCTGGAAATTGCATTCGGCTTCTATGCAATACGTCCATCAACATTTTAATACCTGAACTTTCAGGTGTCAATTTAAAGTTAGCAGGAACCTTAATGTCAAGAATGTTTTTGCCGTAGGGAATTGGATAAAGACCGTTGTTTAAATAATATTCTTCAACTACAATTTTTTGTTCTTCCCTTGCATCATCCGCCAAAAACAAACCAATATCTTTACCAAGATTACCAGCGTCATTTTTTTCACGACAAGCAATTAGCCAAAAATCGGCCATGCCTGTAAGCCCTTGCCAATGTTTAGTCCCTTTTATTTCATATTCATCGCCCTTTTTTAAAAAATAGCTTTGCATATTCAAAGCGTCACTACCATGAAGTGGCTCTGAGATCATCAATCCGCCCATAGCTTGATGATTGATGAATCTATCGAACACCATAGGTTTCAAATCATCATCACCATATTTTGCGTATGGCTCCAAAAACAAAGCGATATTGATTCCAAAGATCAGAGACAAGGGTAAAGACTCATAAGAAGCAGCCTCAAGAATACTCAAACATTCCTTCACATGCATTCCTCTACCACCATATTCAGAAGGCACTGCAACAGAAAGTGGCTTATGGGCCATTATTTTTTGAAGAATCTGTTTTGTAAAACCCCTCTGGGTGAGTTGTTCCTCACAGGCATTCCTTTCTTCAAACTCACGATTCAAACTAGACTTAAAGTCACTCAGGAATTTGTCAAAATTGGTAGGATCAGACACTATTATTATTTTGATTTGAAAATTGCTTAATGGCGTTAACTTACATTTATTAATGAACTAAATCCATGTTTACAAGCATAAAAAAAAACATTTTTATCAAAAATCTTAAATCTTCCATTAAACTAGCTGCAAAATGATTTAAAGTCATTTTTTAAGAATTATAATCATAGAATTCTATGATAATTCTTAGTTTCTTTGCCATCAAATTTATAGAACCTAAAAAATAGATTTATGAGCCTAAATTTAAAACAATATAGCGTAGAAGTAAAGGAGGTTTATCATAATTCCAGTAAATCTCTGTTATATGAATTGGCATTGTCCACTGAAAAAGGAACTGCAATTTCAGACGTTGGAGCTCTACTGGTGTATTCTGGTGAAAAAACAGGTAGAAGCCCAAAAGACAAGCGTATTGTAAGAAATGAGGCATCAGAAAATAACATTGATTGGGGTGATGTTAATATTGACCTTGATGAAAAGGTTTTTATGATCAATAGAGAACGTTCCATTGATTTTTTGAATACAAGAGATCGCATATACGTTGTTGATGCATTTGCAGGCTGGGATCCTACTTACAGACAAAAGATTAGAATTATATGTACAAGAGCTTATCATGCCTTGTTTATGCAAAATATGTTGATCATGCCAACAGCTGAAGAGTTGACTAATTTTGGAGAACCTGACTATGTCATTTTCAATGGTGGTGGTTTTCCAGCTAATAGATTCACCTCAAAAATGACCTCAAAAACAAGTATCGATTTGAATTTGGAACAAAAGGAGATCGTAATACTTGGAACCGAGTATGCTGGTGAAATGAAAAAAGGGGTTTTTTCAGTTATGAATTACTTAATGCCCCTTCAAGACGTACTTCCAATGCATTGCTCCGCTAATGTTGGTAAAGAAGGAGATGTATCTGTTCTATTTGGTCTTTCAGGAACTGGTAAAACAACTTTAAGTGCGGACCCTAACAGAAAATTAATCGGTGATGATGAACATTGCTGGACAGATACGGGTGTCTTTAATATAGAAGGTGGCTGTTATGCAAAAGCCATCGATTTATCTGAAGAAAAAGAGCCAGATATCTATAAGGCTATTCGATTTGGTACTGTATTGGAAAATGTCGTTTATGATAAAGTTTCCAGAAAAGTAGATTACAGTGATACATCAATTACTGAAAATACAAGAGCATCATATCCAATCCATTTCATTGAAAATATACAAATGCCATGCGTTGCTGGTCATCCCAATCATGTTATCTTTTTAACCTGTGATGCTTTTGGTGTCTTGCCACCTGTGAGCCAATTATCACCAGATCAAGCCAGCTATCATTTCATTTCAGGATACACCGCTAAAGTTGCAGGTACAGAAATGGGTGTAACTGAACCTTCAGCAACTTTCAGCGCTTGCTTTGGTGCAGCATTTATGATGTGGCACCCAAATAAATATGCAGAACTTTTAGCTCAAAAAATAAAATCTCATAATGCAAAGGCATGGTTGGTTAACACAGGGTGGACAGGCGGAGCTTACGGTGTTGGATCAAGAATCAAACTAGCTTATACGAGAGCAATTATTTACGCTATTCAAAACGGTTCATTAGAGAATGAGGTTATGATCAAAGACGATGCTTTTGGATTTATGATTCCACAATCGTGTCACGGTGTACCAACAGTATTAATGAATCCAGAAAATACTTGGAAAGAGAATTCTGAATACCAAAAAACGAGAAACAAACTTGTAGACTTGTTTAACAACAATTTCAAAGCATTTGAATCCAACGTCAATTCAAATATTGTAGTCGCTGGACCAAAAAGAATCTAAGACAACAGGAGAACGTAAATTTCCTAATCAGTAACTCTGAGAGAGACTGGATCAATAACGATAGGATTAAATTCACCAATTCGAATTTCAATATCAGAGAATAAGATCTTGTCTTTCTCTTTTACTCTAAGCAGTAAATTAGATATTTCAGTATTGAATTTGTCTCTCATATTTAATCTCTTCACTGGCTCCTTGTCATTACTAGAATGTTCAAACTTGAATGTTTCAATTTTCATTGATTCTTTAAAGTCTGGATTATTGCACTCCAATCTTAATGACTTATAGGCTAGCAATTCTGAAATCGATATGTATCCAGAATCATATAGCCCGATCCTAGCAGATATGTGAGGCAATTCAACGACATAATAATTGAATGTTCTAACGATGTTTGACTCTTCATCTCTAAGTTTAAAACTTTGTTTGCCCAGTTTATTGAAATGCAAAGTTACTACGCAAGGCTTTTTCTTGTTTTCGATGGTAATCATTGAATCATCAAACAGGAATTTGTTACATTTCAAGCCTGAATCTGAAAGATCAATATCAATACTTAATCCATTATAAGCCTTTTTGTATTCATCTTGACCGTATACTTCTGAACTTATTAAAAGCAACGCAAATAAAACAACACCAATTATATTCTTCATATCAAACTACTTTTTAATAAACTGATTTATCTTATCAACGGAATCTTTAGCGTCTCCGTATAACATAAAAGTATTTTCTTTATAAAAAAGAGGGTTTTGCACACCAGCATACCCTGTAGCCATTGAACGTTTCATTACTACAACTTGTGCAGATTTCCAAACTTCTAAAACCGGCATACCATAAATTGGACTTGATGCGTCCTCTTGAGCACCTGGATTTACAATGTCATTAGCACCAATCACAAGTACAACATCAGTTTCAGGCAAATCATCATTGATTTCATCCATCTCTAAAACAATATCATAAGGTACATTTGCTTCAGCCAACAAAACATTCATATGTCCTGGTAACCTTCCAGCTACTGGGTGAATTCCAAATCTTACATTCTTTCCTGCTTTACGCAAAACTTCAAGCATTTCAAATACTGGATATTGTGCCTTTGCTACAGCCATACCGTAACCTGGAACAATTACTACAGATTCTGCGTTTTGCAACATTTCTGATACTTCTTCGTGATCCATTGAATTTACAGATCCTGAAATTTCCTCGCTTGATGACGATACTGTAGTTCCAAATCCACCAAATATTACTGACCAGAATGATCTATTCATAGCTTCGCACATTATAATAGACAATATTGCCCCAGAACTACCTACCAACGCACCAGTCACAATCAAAAGATCATTGCCAAGCATAAATCCTGCTGCTGCTGCTGCCCATCCTGAATAAGAGTTTAGCATAGAAACAACTACTGGCATGTCGGCACCACCAATCGCCATAACCAACATCACACCAATAAATAATGAAATTGCGGTCATGATGTATAAATACAATATTCCAGATGTCCCATCAGATTGTGTAAACAAAACGGCTAAAACAATGCAAATCAGTAATAAAACTAAATTTACAATATGTCTTCCTGGGTATAATAATGCTTTGCTTGTAATGGTGCCTTGCAACTTCCCCCATGCAACGATAGATCCAGTAAAGGTTATTGCCCCAATGAAAATACCTATATATACTTCTACATAATGTATGTTATGATCAACTCCAGTTAATGTTTGTGTGTGCGGATCCAAATAGGAACCAAAACCAACCAGCACTGCAGCCAACCCAACAAAGGAGTGAAGAATGGCAACCAGTTGAGGCATAGAAGTCATCTCAACTTTTCTAGCTACAGTCATACCAATAACAGAAGCAATAGCAATAGCTACAATAATATAAACGTGGCCTTCTACGTTATCTCCTAACACTGTAGAGGCAATTGCTATCACCATACCGATGATGCCGTACAATACACCTCGCTTAGCAGATTCCTGCGAGGAAAGACCACCAAGGCTTAATATAAAAAGGATGCTTGCAAATAAATATGATGCAAGCTGTATTTGTGATGATATCATAGTTTTACTTTCTAAACATTTTTAACATTCGATGTGTCACTAAAAATCCGCCGACAATATTTATACTTGCTACAAGTATTGCAATAAAAGCTAAAATGGTAAGAGGATCTGATAGGCTTGAACTGGTTTGTAATAGACCACCAATTATAATGATACCACTAATAGCATTCGTGACAGCCATTAAAGGGGTATGTAATGAATGGGAAACATTCCAAATAACCTGCCATCCAACAAAAACAGATAGTACGAAGACAGTGAAATGTCCCATAAAGTCTGATGGCGCAACCATGCCTAAGAGGTACAATAGTGCAGCAATAAATACCAAACTAATTGCTGTACTTCTAGACTTTTTCTTATTATCGCTTATTTCCTTCTCTTTTAGGTCTATCGTTTCAATGGGTTTCACTTTTGGAGTAGACCTTACCGGTAATGGCTCAGGTGGCCAATTAACCTTTCCATTGTAGGTAACCATAGCTCTCTTAACAACATCGTCATCCATGTTGATATTAAAACCTTCTGCTTTACCCATATCATCAAGTAAATGACAGAGATTGTTACCATACAATTGACTGGCTTGAGAAGGCAATTGATCCAATTTACCTATTATTGTTACCCCGTTTTCTGTAGTGTAAATTTCATTGTTTCTTGTAAGTACACAATTGCCTCCACTTGAGGCAGCAAGATCAACGATTATAGAGCCTGGTTTCATAACCGCAACATGATCTTCAAGAACCAATTTAGGAGCTTCTCTTCCAGGAATTTGAGCTGTAGTAATTATTATATCGACTTCTCTTGCTTGCTCTTTGAATAACGCCATTTCCGCATCTATGAAAGCCTGACTCATCACTTTTGAATATCCTGAATCTGTCGCTCCATCCTCATCAATTTCTACTTCCAAAAACTGAGCTCCCATTGACAGAATCTGCTCTTCAACTTCTTTTCGAGTATCGAAGGCTCTTACTATTGCACCTAAAGACTTGGCGGTACCAATTGCGGCCAAACCTGCAACACCTGCGCCTATAACGAGAACTTTTGCAGGATCGACTTTTCCTGCCGCCGTGATCTGACCATTTAAGAATCTGCCAAAGTGATTTGCTGCTTCGATTACGGACCTATAGCCTGCTATATTTGCCATGGAAGACAATACATCCATTTTTTGTGCACGTGAAATTCTTGGAATTGTATCCATAGCGACAGCATTTACGCCTTTGTCTGCTAATAATTGCAATAGTTCCAAATTCTGAGCTGGATTCAAATAACTTAGACTTACTTGTCCAGAATGCATTAGATCTATTTCTTCGGGTCTTACAGCTTGAACTTTTAATATAATATCAGAATCAGAATATAGGATTTCTGCATTCTCAACTATAGAGGCTCCAGAATTAACATATTCTTCATTTGAAAATCTGGCATTTTGTCCGGCTGAATCCTGAACCAACACTTCGAAGCCTTGTTTTCTTAGGCGCTTTACAGTTTTGGGTGTTGCCCCTACTCTGAATTCTCCAGAAACGACTTCTTTAGGAATACCTACTTTCATCTATTAATGTTATTTGTTATATGTTTTGCACAAAACTAATTTTTATAATCAAAATATAATTAGACATTACATACTTTTTTCGATATAGAAATGTTTTATCTACTGAAAATTCCAAATTTGTCTACGATTATTCATATGAACTGCTATATTTATTATTACGCTAATTATAAATTGTGAATCCATAATGAGATTACAATATCCATAATGTAAAAGTATAATATTGTGAAACCTACAGACATTAATGATCCGGAATACTTTCATAAAGTAGTGGATTGCCAATATGCGTGTCCTGCACACACTCCTGTTCCAGAATATATTAGACTCATTGCACAAGGCAAATATACAGAAGCCTATATGATTAATTGGGAATCTAATGTGTTTCCAGGAGTCCTAGGCAGAACTTGTGATAGACCTTGTGAACCCGCTTGTAGAAGAGTGCGAGTAGAAGAGGAACCCGTCGCAATTTGCCGACTAAAAAGAGTAGCTGCAGATAACAAGTCAAATGTTAAACCATTTATGCCTCAAGGCCCTTTTCCATCAAATAGTAAAAAAATAGCTCTTATCGGTGGTGGTCCAGCATCACTTACTGTCGCCAGAGATTTAGCTCCTCTTGGATATGAAATCCATCTTTACGATGAATGGGAAAGCGGTGGAGGAATGATGAGAACACAAATTCCCTCCTTTAGACTTCCTTTAGAAGTACTCAATGAAGAAGTAAACTATATTCTCGACATGGGTATTCATACACATTTCAATCATTACGTAGACAGTATGGCTCAAATTCTAAGTAAAGATTATGACGCCATTTTTGTAGGTACGGGAGCACCAAGAGGAAGACAATTAGATCTTCCTGGCTATAAAGAAGCCCAACAGCATGTACAAATAGGAATAGAGTTCCTTGCCAATGTAGCTTTTGAACACACTGAAGAGATTGGCAAAAAGGTTATCGTTCTTGGTGGTGGAAATACTGCAATGGATTGTTGCAGAACCTCTAAGCGATTGGGTGCGGATCATGTTTATGTTGTCGTAAGAAGTCCAAAAGCAGACATGAAAGCCTCACCCTGGGAAATTGATGATGCAGAGAGAGAAGGCATTAATATATTAAACAACCTACCTCCAAAAGCCTATGTTATGGAGAATGGCAAATTTATTGGCATGCACTTCGAACATGTACAGGCTGTTTATGATGATAATGGAAAACGGAAATTAATTCCTACCGGTGAAGAGGATTTATTTATAGAGGCTACAGATGTGATACTTGCCATTGGACAAGACAACGCATTCCCTTGGATTGAAAGAGACCTTGGTCTTGAATTTGGTAAATGGAATTTGCCCGTACTTGACCGAAATACATTTCAATCAACATTACCAAAAGTATTTTTTGGAGGAGATGCTGCATTTGGACCAGAAAATGTAATTACTGCTGTAGCACACGGCCATCAAGCTGCAATTTCTATTGACTTGTTTTGCAAAGGAGAAAGCCTTGCCAAAAGGCCCGCACCAATGACTAATTTGATAAGTCAGAAAATGGGAATCCACGAGTGGACCTATGACAATCATATTGCTGATGACCTAAGATATCTCGTGCCACATGAAGATAATGAGAAAGCACTAAAAGACAGAAAGGTAGAAGTTGAATTAGGCTTTGGAAAAGAAACTGGCTTTAAAGAAGCCATGCGATGTCTTAATTGCGATGTACAAACAGTTTTCGCAACAAACCTGTGTATTGAATGTGATGCCTGCGTTGATGTTTGTCCGACCGATTGTATCACATTTACTGAAAACGGAGAAGAACTAGAATTAAGAGAAAGGCTTAACGCACCAGCACTAAATAAATCGCAAGATTTATACGTGTCCGATATACTTCCAACGGCAAGAGTAATGGTAAAAGATGAAGACGTATGTCTCCATTGCGGTTTATGTGCCGAAAGATGTCCTACTGCTGCTTGGGACATGAAAAAATACTTGTATAATGTAACCAAAAGCTATGAACAAGATGGAGCAGGAGTCACTATTTAATGATATGGTAATCCGGTTTGCCAACGTAAACGGAACCGGCTCTGCCTCTGCCAATGAAATGTTTGCCAAATCATTATTTAAAATGGGCTTACCGGTAACTGCAAAGAATATATTCCCATCCAATATTCAAGGACTTCCAACCTGGTATGAAGTACGGATTAGTGAAAAAGGATATTTAGGAAGACGAGAAGGCATAGATATTATCGTTGCGGTAAATCCACAAAGTCTGGAACAAGATATAAAAGATGTAAAAAGTGGAGGTTACTTGATTTATGATAACAGTAAATTGTTATATGATAATTACAAAAGAGAAGATATTAATTTTATTGGCATTCCTATGATAGAGATGTCAGCTCAGAACTATAATTCAGCAAGACATCAGCAACTTTTCAAAAACATCATTTATGTTGGAGCAGTGGCTTGCTTAATCAATATGGATATTGATACTATTAAGGAAGTAATAACTGAACAATTTAAGTCTAAAGAAAAGCTCATTCCACCTAATTTTAAAGCGCTTGATTTAGGCATTAATTATGTAAGAGAAAACCTCAACTATCCAATCAAGTATTGTGTTAAAAAATCAAACAAGACAGATGGAAAAATTATAATTGACGGCAATACCGCTACTGGCTTAGGAGCTGTTTATGCCGGTGCCACAATGATGGCATGGTATCCTATCACGCCTTCTACTTCCGTAGCGAGCGCTTTTGAAAAATATTGCAAAAAATTACGAGTAGATCCAGAAACTGGAAAAAACAAATATGCATTTATACAAGCCGAAGATGAATTAGCTGCTATCGGTATGGTCATAGGAGCCAATTGGAATGGAGCCAGAGCATTTACAGCAACCAGTGGTCCAGGTGTATCATTGATGAATGAGTTTATTGGCCTATCATATTTTGCAGAAATTCCAGTAGTACTTATAAATGTTCAAAGAGGAGGTCCTTCTACAGGAATGCCTACCAGAAGCCAACAGGCTGATGTGATTTCTTGTGCATATGCTTCGCATGGAGATACCAAACATCCTATGCTGATTCCAAGCACTCCAACAGAATGTTTTGAATATACCGCCAAAGCATTTGATCTTGCTGAAAGATCACAAACACTTGTATTTCTTCTAACAGATCTTGATCTAGGAATGAATAACCATCTTACAGACGAATTATCATGGGATGATACTCAAGAATATGACAGAGGGAAAGTCCTTGATGAAGAAATGCTTGAAAGAATGACGGAAAAGTTTGGCAGATATCTTGATGTCGATGATGATGGAATTCCATATAGGACCATTCCCGGAACTCACCCAACCAAAGGTGCGTATTTTACTCGAGGAACATCCAGAGATGAATATGCAAAGTATACCGAAGATGGAAAGGTTTATGCAAAAAACATGGATCGATTATCTAAAAAATGGGACACAATAAAAGCTCTAGTTCCTTCTGCTCGAATTCATTCCTCAGATCAAAGTACAAAAATTGGAATGCTTTATTATGGCACAAGTTTTTATCCTTCAACTGAAGCGACCGATATGCTTACCGATCATGGAATTCATATCACTAAAATTGAAATAAAAGCATTCCCGTTTTCAGACAATGTAAAAGAGACAATTGATAAATTGGATTTTGTTTTTGTTGTTGACCAAAATAGAGACGGACAAATGAGAACTTTATTGATTAATGAATTAAACATAGATCCACATAAACTTATATCAGTTTTAAATTATGACGGTACGCCAATAACCGCAGACAAAATATTTAAAGAAATTTCTTCGCATAAGGTTTTAGATCTTGCAACTCAAAATTAATATCCCATGTCTTATATAAAGCCACAATTCCACCATCCCGAATTAAAAAAGAACAAGGTAGGTTACTATAAAACAGATTATGAGGGAGTAATATCTACGCTTTGTGCTGGTTGCGGTCATGATTCTATAAGCAGTGCCATTGTGCATGCCTGTTATGAAATTTCATTGGAACCGCACAGGTTGGCTAAATTATCAGGCATTGGATGTTCTTCTAAGACCCCTGCATACTTTCTCAGCAATTCCCATGGATTTAACTCTGTGCATGGTAGAATGCCATCGGTAGCAACCGGTGCGGGATTAGCCAATAGGGATCTTATCTATATGGGAATTTCAGGCGATGGCGATACCGCTTCAATAGGTATGGGACAATTTGTTCATGCAGTAAGAAGAAACATCAATATGGTGTATATCGTAATGAATAATGGATGTTATGGTCTTACAAAAGGACAAGATTCGGCGACTGCTGACTTTGGCTCAATAAGCAAGTCTGGATCCGAAAATCCATACACTGCTATTGACCTTGTTGGGCTTGCCCTTGAACTTAATGCAGGTTTTGTTGGAAGGAGTTTTTCAGGTGACAAAAGCCAATTGGTTCCCATGATTAAAGCTGCACTCTCGCACCCTGGTTTTGCTTTTATCGATGTCATCTCTCCTTGCGTTACATTCAATAATAATCAAGGTTCGACAAAGTCTTACTCCTATGTACGTGATCACATTGAAGCCACCTCTGTATTGGATTTTGTACCATTTGAGGAAGAAATCAAAGTAGATTATGAAGACGGTACATCTGCAGAATTAGAATTATTTAATGGTTCAAAAATTGTTCTAAGCAAAATTTCATCACATTGGGATCCAAGAAATAAAATTTTGGCCAAAAAATATTTAAACGAATCAAAAGAAAATGGCCAGATTCTTACAGGCTTATTCTACATCGACACAGAAACCGAAAGTTTCCATAAAAAACTCAACACTGTTACCACTCCTCTGAACAAGTTATCTAAGAATGACCTGTGTCCTGGCAGTAGCAAACTGACAGACATCAACAAAACATTTATGTAGGTTAATGTGGACAAGAATCAGAAGTATTAAAATGATTAATTTTATATTTTAAGCTAGATTTAAAACAAATGCCGAAGCAGAATAATTCTTTCATTTTAAACAATGAAAACATTCCCGATTTAAAAACACCAGAAGACGTAATTAAACTACTGGATAAAAGCGATTGTAACTATTCAGATATCCTAAACAAGTTAGAATACGAAAAAGAAATACAATTTCTACAAGAGGAATTATTGAAACTTCAAAACTGGGTCTTAAATAATCATAAAAGAATTGTAATAATTTTCGAAGGCCGAGATGCAGCTGGCAAAGGTGGCACTATAAGGAGATTTGCACGATACTTAAATCCCAGATCAATGAGACTAGTTGCTTTAAACAAGCCTACAGAAATAGAAAGCGGTCAATGGTACTTTTCAAGACATGTCAAGGAATTACCAAATGCAGGAGAAATTGTCTTTTTTGACCGCTCTTGGTATAACAGAGCTGTAGTAGAACCAGTAATGGGGTTTTGTGATGCCTCAGAGTATACAACATTCATGAGGCAGGTACCCGAATTTGAGCATATGCTTTTTGAAGATGGAGTTACCATAATCAAATTTTGGTTTTCAATTTCGAAAGAAGAACAAGCCAAACGATTTAAATTAAGGAAAGAAAAAAAACTGAAACAATGGAAATTAAGCCCAGTTGACCTTAAGGCCCAAAAAAAGTGGGATGATTTTACAAAGCACAAAGAAGCCATGTTTAGTAAGACCCACACTAGTATTGCACCATGGATAATTGTGCGAGCTAATGATAAGAGAAAGGCCAGACTTGAATCGATTCGATATGTACTTTCAATGTTTGATTACGAAGGAAGAGAAGAAGCAAAGACATATATATATCCAGACCCAAATGTCATTGAGAGATTCAATCGTTCTATGCTAAATCTAGATTAACAATAATGAATTACAATAAAAGTAAATTATCAATACTAAATTCTAAAAAAGCAATATTACACCTTTTAGGGCAAAAAAAAATAAATTTCGATGGAGTCCTGTCTAAACTGGAATATGATTCTGCACTAGAAAGTCTTCAAATCGACCTAATCAAAGTACAACGTAAAATTGCTAACAAAGGTCACCGATTATTAATAATAATTGAAGGAGGAGAGTTTGCAGGAAAGAGTGACTTGATCCGTGTACTTACAGATCATTTAAATCCCAGATCAATTAGGAGTGTGGCACTACCTAAACCAACAGTATTGGAAAAACATCAGTGGTATTTCAGAAGGTATGTGAATCAACTACCACAGAAAGGTGAGATAGTGATATTTGACAGAAGTTGGTATAACAGAGCTGTGCTAGAACCTGTTAATGGATTTTGCTCTAAAGAAGAATACAGTGGTTTCATGTCAGAAGTCAATTACTTTGAAAAATTAATTGGCAATAAGAATCTCACTTTATTTAAGCTGTACCTCAAGGTCAGTAAAAAGGAACAAGCTTTACGCTTAGAAAATGTCAAAAAAAATCCTTTAAGATACTGGGAATTGACAGAGGTAGATAGAAATGCCCAACGACTGTGGAACGATTTTAAAAAGTATGAAAAAAAAATGCTTAACAAAACAAACACAAAAGAAAACCCATGGATAATACTAAATGCTGATGATAAAAAGCATGCACAACTTGAAGCTCTTAGGTACATCATCAAATCCTACAATAAAATACAAGATTAGTTAACTAGTTAATGAGAATTTTATAAAGCTCTCTTGAACGGTCTTTTGCTTTAACTTTTAAAACATAAAACCGATTTGGTAAAGTCGTTGTATCAATTTTAAAATCCTTTGTATTGTATCCTTGCAATACTAACTTTCCAAATTGATTATATAAATAGAAAGTTACTGCACCTTTATTCACACTTACATTTAATTCTCTGACTGAAGGATTAGGATAAACTTTCACTGAGGATTTAATATAAGTATTTTCAATAGCATAATCAACTGCATCTTCAAGAAACCTTGAATACGCACTTCCTCCAACCGACATATTAATTACATGGGCACCATTATCCACAGCATAATATATTGCGTTTGCCCAATTCGAATAGAAGCCAGTACTATTTTCATCTATTATTTTACATGTCATTATTTTACAATTCCAGTCAACTCCACTATAACCAATTGAATTATTTGCATTAGCCCCTACTATACCTGCTA
The DNA here is from genome assembly GCA_029262995.1 of Saprospiraceae bacterium. GTDB lineage: Bacteria > Bacteroidota > Bacteroidia > Chitinophagales > Saprospiraceae > RFSX01. The sequence continues at coordinate 264,373 of JAJCYH010000023.1, forward strand.
CATTAGTGCCATGGCCGTGGTCATCCGATGGATCATTGTCATTATTTACAAAGTCCCAGCCCAGAACATCATCGACAATAACCATTATTGTCATCATCTCCAAATGAATTACTTTCATTTACATTTTGCCAAATCCTGCCAGAAAATTCAGGATGTGATGTCCTTACTCCAGAATCTAATATTGCAACAACTATAAATTCACTCCCTTGCTCCAGTTCCCATGCCTCATCCATATCTACATCAGAATCAAATATTGCTTGAAACAAATTTAAAGAACCATCATTCTTTAATCCCAACTGCCTATTAAAATAGAAGTCATTAGGTTCTAGTATACTTTCAGAACTTACTCCAGAGCTTGTTCCAATATAATCTAGTTCTACATATTCCAATAAACCAGTCTTTACTAATTTATCAGCAACACTTATTAAATCAATAGATTCTGAGAATTTAAGAATTACATTTCGGGAATGATTGTAATTTCCTAAGAAATTGAAATCAACACTATATTTATTTAGTACCTGAGTCTTTAAAAAGGTTATCTTCTCTTCTAAATTATAATTATTCGACTTCTCATTCTGGAATGATGTACCTTTTATTTTCATAACAAGCCTATTGTTGCTGTAATTATTAGCTTGCTGAGCAAAAAGCGTCGGTGCTAAACTCATTTGTAGAATAAGATATAAACATAGAATTCTCATAAGTTATATTTGGGTTTTAGAAGTTGAATACTGAATGAAATTAATAAAAAAACATTTCGGCATCCTAGAAGAGATTTAGAGTCAATGTACTAAACCCAATAATATTACAAAGCGTTAAATCAACATTATATGTTTTTAAAAACTTCTTTTACTTCCATGTCACCATGATTTCCTGCTTTAGCAAAGCGATACCCTACAGAAAAATTAATTAAATAATCTGCAAACGCTGCATCACCGTGTCGGTAAACTCCTGTACTAATTGTTCGCTCTTTGTCAGAAACACTTTGTGTTCTATTTCTATACATCGCAAAAGGAAAACTAAGGTTTACGGATACGTTGTTGACATTATAGCCTATTCCCGGCTCTATTGAAACTGCATATCCTGGTCTACGGTAACCTGAACTTCCTCCTATTAAATCCTCAGCAGGCACGCCTTCTAATCTGCTACCTAAATAGAGATTAAATCCATTATCAAAATTGTAAAAACTACCTATCCTTAGGGCATATTGATCAGGACAAGAAAATTCACTACTACCACTTCGGGTCAATATTCCGTTTGTTTCTTCTATATTAAACAGATAATACAGACTCCCATTTATGCCAAAGTGATTATTTATCAAGTGATAAGTTTGTAGGTCTAAAGTCAAACCAAATCCTCCATCTCCAGGCTGAATAGATTGATCCACTACACTTTTAAGAGTTTCATTTTTATCAGGCCCTTGGTTATAGAAATCAGCTTTATAATTTGAATCTCCGGTAGGCAGCTTTACGCCAAAACCAAGTGAATAGTTATAGTTCTTACTCCCTGGTTCTAACAACCAATAATTAATGGAAAATCTAAGATCAGACAAACCACTTGACGATGTTTCATTTCGGTCACCAAGTCCGTTAGGAGGATTTCCACCATGCTCATACATTGAAGATCTAATATGGAATACTATGGGTAAAACAGATGTCAGAAATACTCGATTCGATATTCCATAACTAATACCCAAATCTAAAAAGCTAGATATGTTAATGACTTGTGTTCCATTTAAAATTCTATCATGCTCTTCAACATCACCTCTAAAGTGACGAAATGATTTAAAATATCTAAATGACGAAAAAACAGTAATTTCTGATTTAGAAAGCTCAATTAAATTTGACATTGAACCTCCACATGCTCCATTGCCCCGTATGGCTACACATCCTTGAGCATATGAAAGGTTCATACAAAAAATTACACTTATAATACTTATGAAAGTTGTTCTTAACATTTGACTAATTTTTAAAATTAATTTATTACAAACACAACATATAGGCCGTCAAAGCCTCTTTTTCCTCTTTATTTAAACCAAGCTCCAAAATGAGATTAAAAAACTCAACAGTATCATCTAACGTTAGCAATCTATCATCATGGAGGTAAGGTGGTGAATCCTTAATTCCCCTCAGCGGAAAAGTTTTAATGGGCCCTTCTGGTCTACCAATATAAAATCTTTCAACTTGCAAATCATGCATATAGTCATCAACAAAGGCAGGACCATAGTGACAACTTGAGCATTGTGCTTTACCAAAAAACAATTCTTCACCAAACAACTCTTGTTCATTAGCCTTGGTTGCCATGAGTTTTCCATTTGGTCCCAATTTTGGAGCAGGGGGAAAATCAAGCATAGCATTAAAATCACCCATTCGATTTGAAACAGTCTTTTGATGTCCTCTTGGTCCTATAGCTTGCATGAATCCAGGATCTCCATCAAAATATTCTTCAATTTCTGCAAAGTGATCCATACTCCTAATTGAACGCTTTGATGACAATTGCATCAAATTATAATTTCCTCTCATGGAAGGTGTTCCCACTCTTAATCGAGCAAGATTTGGTCTGCTGTCAGGACCTAATTCGAAAGCTCCATTTGTGTGCCCATTTACGTGGCATGAAAAACAAGATACGCCTGCACTTGGTTCTTCTGTTATTCTATGCGTTGTATGGTTAAACCATGTTGTTGCAGTTGGTCTAAGCAATTCCTTTAAACCTTCCATTTGTTCTGGAGTCAACAATCCATTAAATATTTCATAATAGTTACTTAGAGTAACCTCTACCCCTTTAGTAACATCTCCTAGCTCTTTATGGTTAGATAAAAACATTGGAGGAGGAAACTCAGGCAAATATTGATCTGGAATATCATGATCTAAATCTATTCGAATATGTTCAGGGTGAACCTTGTTCCATTCATCTGGAAATACCATATGTGCTGTGGTTGCAATTGGATGCGCAAGCGGCTTAAAAGGAAAAATATTTTTCCGTCTGATTTCTTCAGGAGACAGCTCACAAAGTTCTTCAAATGACTTAATTCCTTCTGGCAATCTTGACACTGGTCCTTTCATGATAGCTTTACGTCCACCAGACATATATTTCCCTTCATGCGTTTTGCCTAAAAAGTCATAGCGTGATTCCATATAAGCTCTTACTTCATTCATTACCAATGACTTTCGATCAGAGTTATACGCAAGCCATTCTTCCCATTCCATTGGAAGGTTTGGGTCCATAAACGAAGATTTACCCTTTCCTGCATATCGCCATAAATCAAAAGGCGTTCTGTCTCCTTTTTCTAAATCAGGAAATGGTAAAAGTGAGTCAACATGACTTGGACCTAAGCCGTAATCAGGTTCTTCATAATCTTGAACGACTGCACCACGTGATTGTAGCAAATGCAGATCGATATTAATCGGTAGCTGAGAAGCTAAAAGTACGATAGAGCCCAATGCTATTGGAACAATTATCTTTTTTGACATTAGAATAGTTTTTATTAAATTAAAATTAGTTAAGGTTTAATCCTTGAGATTCAGTACTTGTGCTATTTTTATTTGTTGACTGATTGTTTTGCAAACTATCGGGGTAGATTACCCAAAGTGCAGCAATTATTATTATATTTTTAAAAATATATTGACCCAAAATACTTGGTGTCCATAGTGATCCTTGAAATGTTAAATCAGGAAAAAGTATCAAAGGTGAAAAGGTAAAAACAAGATGTGCTGTTCCAACCCAAATGCCAAGTTTTCTGAATTTGTTGGTAAACAAACACAAACCAATAAGCATTTCTAATATCGCCAAACTGTATATACAAAATGACTCCGATAAAACCCCGCAACACAACTTACTTACCGTATCAATTCCAAGTGCCTCTGCCGGACTAGCATTTGGTATCATTTTTAAAAAACCGAAATAGAAAAATATCAATCCGATACAAATGGAAAGCAGTCGCAATTTTGAATTTAGCTTCATCAGAGTTGGTTATTGATAAGGAAAACAATTATTATTGCTGTTAGTTAAACACTAAAAGTAATGTGCCTCTTTAATTTCAGTGCTTCAATTATGTGAAACCAACAATATATTATGTGAACTAGCACATATTTTTTTTAAATGAAAAAAATCAATCAGAAATTAAGTTGTCTAATTATTGACGATGACCCTACTATAACTAATTTGATTGAACACTTTTGCAGTAAAGTACCACAAATCGAATACTGCATCAGCTGCAATAATGCTGTTGATGGATTAAAGCTGATTAGCAATCAGGAATTCGATCTTTTATTTCTTGATTATAATATGCCAGAATTAGATGGAAGGGCAATTTTGGAAATTAAGAAAGATAATAGCAAAGTAGTTATGATCACTTCCAACAGTGAATTTGCTGTTGATTCCTATAATTACCCACAGATTATAGACTACCTACTAAAGCCTATTAAGTTTGACCGCTTTATTAAGTCCATAGGTAAATTTTCTCAAGAAATTCCTTCCAAAGTTCAAGAAAATAAACACTACTATGTTAAAGATGGGATCAGATGGGTTAAGATTAATTTAGATGATGTATTGTTTATCAAATCAGATTCCAATTATGTTATCTGGCAAACAATAAATAGATCGGTAATAAGTTTAATGACCCTAAAAGATTTGGAAAAAGATTTGCCTGATAATTTCAAAAGAATTCACAGATCCTATATTATAAATATTAACCAAATTACAGAAATTTCAAAAGAGAATATCTCTATTTCAAAACATAAAATTCCAATCGGAAATCAATACAAGGAGATAGTCTTTCAATTACTAGATGGAACTTAAAGCAGTTCAATATTCTCTTTAATCTTGAATAAATAATATTCCATTCTTAAGTTAAATGGAACGGCTTCATTACTTAGATCTCCTTGAGAAATATTTTCTAAGCTTAATAAAAAGTTTTCAAAATCATTAAGTTTCAGCCTTCGTACAGAAGTAATAATTTTATGGATAAGTGAACTTAACGCTTCTTTATCAGAATTATTAAATGCCTTTGAGCTTCTTTCTTGCATTAATTTCCACTCATCATAGAGTAAAGTCAAAGCATTATGTATCTTTTCAATATTTCCATCGTAATCATCTACTATAGAGGTAAAATCAGGAGCCTCAAAAAGAAGCCTCGACATATCTTCACTTATTCTATCAATTAATTCCTTGGCGGAAAAAGGCTTTTGAATATGAATAAAATTTAAATTTTCAAGATAAATTTCATCTCTTGCAACTGCAGAAACTATATAAATCAGACTCTTAGATTGCAAATACTCTCTTTTATTATTCAATACATTAGGTAGATTGATATTTCCAATTTTGTAATCACAAATTAAAATATCAAAGGATGAAAAATTCAAATCTTTTACTTCATTAGCTTTAGTTACATAACTAACTTTTTCAAACAATGCTTTAAAATGATATTTATATAAATCAATAATTTGTACGTCATCTTCAATTATCAGTATACGCTTACTCTTCAAAACAGAATTGATATTCAAATTGCGTTTAGCTTCTGCTCTATGTGATTTTGTTCGCTCTGGAAGTTTTAAAGAAAAATAAAATTCAGAACCTTTTAAAACTTGAGATTTAATCTTTAATTCGGACTTATGTAGCTGCAATAAAGCGATAACTATACTGAGACCAATTCCAAAACTGTCACGAGGAACAGAATCTTTATTTCCAGTATAATATCTATTTCTTATAGCCAAAATTTCAGATTCTTCGATTCCCTTTCCATTGTCAATTACATTAAATATTATCTCATGATTCCATTCATTATCTTGCTGACGTTGCAAGCTAATGGCAACCCTCCCCTTTTCTTCAGTATATTTAATAGCATTGCTTACCAAATTTGTAAGTAACTGACTAAGCCTTGCGCTATCCAGATAAAACTCACTCTCTCTAAATGTGGCATCAATATCCAGCTTTAATTCAATTTTTTTCAATGAAGCTGAAAAAACAAAAATCTTAATAAAGTCATTCATAAATTCTGCTAAGTCAATCCATGAAGGCTCAAGGGTGATTTCTCTTTTAAGCACTTTCTTATAATCCAATACATCATTTACGAGGCTTTGCAAATTAAGTGTGCTCAATCTAATGCTCTCAATCAATTTTAGCTGATGTGGCAAATGCTTGTTTTTGTATAGTAAATCACTTAACCCCATAATTGTGTGAATAGGATTACGAATCTCATGACTCATATTTTCTATAAACTGCTGCTTTTCCATTACAGCAGTTTCTGCTTCCAACTTGGAATGTTTCAATTTTTTTATATTCTCGAGAACCAATTTGGTCATATAATTAAAACTTTGTGCTAAAACACCTATTTCATCATTACGTTGGGAAGGCAATTCAATCTCTTCTAGCCTTACAGAAAACTGTTTTATTGTTTGTGAAATATTTTTTAATTCTGAAACTTGTCTTTTCATTATAGCCATTGCAATCATCAATGACAACATACCAAAGCCTAGGATTATCATCAAACTGTTATTTCTCCATGCATAATAATTAGCCAATAACAGTCTTCGATCAGCAGATACCATAACATAAACGGAATAGTCGTTTTTAGGATAATACAGTTTTTCAAACCTTAAAAGAAAGTCCTTAATTTTGATAACAGATGAATTTACTTCGAACATATTTTCTGGCAGTTTACCAAACGTTTCTAAGTAACTAGAAGGATTACCAAATTCAAATTCAAACATTCTTGCTTGTTCTTCATGAGAAAGGTAATAGCCATCGCCATTTAACAATGAAACCCTAACATTTGCGTCAGCCAATTTTGACAATGAATTAATTAGGGAAGATATGTTTGCATTAATAACAACAATTGCTTCAACTCCATTGTTAACGTAAAGTGGATAAGCCATCCTAATAGTAGGTGTATATGGGATACTTATTTCTCCAAATTCTTTATTAAGATCTATTGGCGATATATAAATAGAATCAGGAGGTAAACTGATTGTATTCTTAAAATACTCTCGATCACCCTTTTCTTGTAATTGACTAATATCAACTATTACAAATTCTTCATCTTTTTTCTCAACTCTTACAAGTTCTTTTCCATTATTTTCTAGACCTATAATTCTGATTTGCGAAAAGTGAGGTTTTGATTTCAATAAACTCAAATACTCCTTCTCAAGCAATGACTTTATATCATTAGACCCGCTATCAAGGAATAATTCTAACAAAGGACTTTGACTTATATGAGTAATATCATATTTTAAATCGATTATGTATTTGGAAAATATAAGACCAACACGTTCAGAAGAGTGAATTAAATTCTTCTCAGAGGATTTGATAATTTCTTTTGAACTATTTCTGAGTATAATATAACTGATCAGACTAATGGTAATGAGAAATAAGCCAAAATAGCTGATGGCATTTTTTGCAGCAAGAGACAGTTTTATTTTATTAAAAATTTTAATTTTACTCTCCATATTTACATTAAAAAACCATTTTCTCCTTTTACAGGTGCAGGAATATTTTGATCGAAAATCATTTCTCTTATATCGATTTCAATTCCTCTAGAAATTGCAGTAATTGGAACATCATTGTAAGTCCCTTCAAATGGGTTTTCAGAATAGTCTCCGATTTTTTCCATCAAAAAAAATATCCAGATAATTAACGCCGACATAAATGAACATATTGCACCGGTCCAAAGGTTCAATTCGCTAAAAACATCCAATAAACCAAGAGGAACAAAGGCACAAAACACCAATGTCAACCAAAGAGCAGTCGAAGCATATTGGCGAGGGAATGGAAAGTTTTTAATCCTTTCTGATTTTCCTTGATCATCATAAAAAGTACGTATTAAAGCATGAAACTCCATATGACGAAAGTCCTCAAAATATCCACAGTTTCTCAAATTCTGCAGTCTCATTGATTGTAAACGTAACAATTGAGTTGCCATATTACTCGAAGATTCAAGTTCTTCAAGTTCTGTTTGGACTATCAGTTCAGATAGTTCATTTTTAAGTTTTGTTGTATAGTCTTCGCATACCGTTGGAGAATAAATTCCGTTTAATCTATTTTCGATATGCTCCCATGGTCTACTCAACCTAAGCTGGTGTCTTAGAGCTGTTAACCAAGCTATATGTCTATAAATCAATTCTCGTTTTATCTCTTTGTCATTATCACCATCAACAAATGAAACTACCGCAGCACCAAAGCTCCTGCTATTATTTACAATACTTCCCCATATTTTTCTTGCTTCCCATGTTCTGTCATAAGAGCTATTGTTTTTAAAACCTAAATAAAAGGCCACTGCTATACCAATCACACTAATGGGCTGCCAAGGTATTGTAAAGGAAAGTTTAAGATAAAACGCTGCATAACTTACTATTGCAGAATAAAGGAACCCGAATAAAAAAGGTTTTTTTGACCAATTGAAAGTCATCCAAAACCCATAATTACGTTTAATATACATCCTTCAAAAATTTAAAATTAAAAAATTATATTTCAAAAGCTATACCTCATATTCTTTAAAACCTGTCTCATAAAACAACTCAAAACCAGAATGCTTTCTCATAAAAGTTAGCATAGGATGCTTTAGTATCATGCTTTGATCTTGTAAACCAAAGGAAGCTGATTTTTGAATACATTCAAAAGCATTATCAATATTTTCCACTACAGAATAAGCGCAAGCCATATGGAATTAAACTTCTTCGTCATTTGGATTCAGATCCAGTGCCTTCTTAAAATCTACAAGTGCATCTTCCAAATCATACTCATTTAGCATCTTCATAACTTCCTTTTTTAACTTATCATCAGGATTGGAAGACAAGGAAATTGTAACATTTTAATGCAGCATAATTCCATATTTCAATAAATATATAAGTAGGATTGGACCATTGGTCTTTGATGTTAGTACATATCTCTGCTTTTATCCCTATTCCAAAATAGTAAAATGTTTTTTCGTTCCCAAAAAAGAGGATTTTTGAGAAACAATTTGTCCAGCTACTATTACCGTTTCTTCTCCCAACCAATTGTTATGGAATTCAATGACAGAGTCTCCAGAAGCAAGTTTTTTGTAATATATAATATCTATTTTATGGCCAAAGTCACCATTTTCAATTGAAAGCTCAAGTACTAGTGAATCTTTTATAAAAAATAACTAGAATTGATGAAAATTATTTAAATATTTTAAGCTGTATTTAATGACGCTACTATTTTCTATATCACTTTTATCTTGTAGAAGTATGGAGAAGTATTGAAACTATTCCAACACTTATCTCCTAACTACAGACTGAAACAGACAGACAAAAACCACCCAAAGCTAAAAACTGAATACGTTGAATACAACTCTCAAAATGGTGGAGGCATTATTAAGGCACAGTTGTCAAGATTAATGAACCCAAAGCAATAAAGACCAGGTGTAATTGTGGTACACAAAAACAGAGGCTTAAATCCATATCTTGAAGATGTAGGAAGAAGACTTGCATTAGAAGGGTTTATTAGCTGTGCACCAGATGCACTATCTCCTTTAGGTGGATAACCAGGTGATGATGAAACAGGTAAAGAAATGCAAAGAACAAGAGATAAGGATGAGATGCTAAATAATTTTATAGCTGCCTTTAAATATTTAAGAGCTCATAAAGAATGTAATGAAAATATTGGTGTAGTAGGATTCTGTTTTGGTGGTTATATAGGCAATATGATGGCAGCACTGGTTCCAGAATTGAAAGCTGCTATTCCCTATTATGGCGGTCAACCTCCTACTGAATACGTCAAAGATATTCAGTGTCCTCTATTGCTTCACTTTGCAGAACTGGACCAACGGGTTAATGAGGGATGGTCTCAATACGAATCTGATTTAAAAATGCACAATAAAGAATATTCAGTTCACTTTTACCAAGATGCCAATCATGGATTTCATAATGATACAACCCCTAGATATGATAAAGAAGCGGCACAATTCTCGTGGAGCAAAACAATTGAATTCTTTAAACTGCATTTGAAATAAAAAAAGGAACACTTTTTACAGCATTCCTTTTTTTTAAAATTAAAACCTAATTAATACTTTTGAATTAGAAGTCTTTTAACAATCAGGTCTTTTTCTGTTTTAAGCTGAATTAAATACAAGCCACTAAGATACTTAGCATCTGTAATATCTAATTCGACAAATCTCTTATCAGCACTTAATGGTTGGGTATATACTCTTTTTCCATTAAGGTCAGAAATTCTTAATTCAGCATCAGTGTTTAAGCCATCAATATTTATCCTAACTCTGTCATAAGCAGGATTAGGAATAACCAACATATCGATTACATCCGATTGCGAACGCAATTCAAATTGAGGATCGATTCCGAAGCCATATTCATTTCCAGAGCGGTCAATACCAGATGGCATACAATTCTCAGGAACAAATGGAACTGTCAAAGTTGTTGAACAGAGCGATCCCGCTTGAAAATCTTCAGAATACCATGTTATATCACTAGGAATATCGTTAATGTCGTATGAGTTTTCTGGCACAAACAATACTGGAGTAGCAGAATTATACAACCATTCTCCATAAGTAATAATACTTGGTTCGAATGCTATACCACTGGCATCGGGACCATCAAACATGTCTAATGGCCTCGCTGGATTTGCTAAATTCGCAGCTTCTGGCGAACCATCAGCTTCGTCAAACTTATAATAAGCGATCAAATTACCTTCAGTACCATCAAGTTGACTGGTCATATTACATAGCACTTCATCAGAAGTAAGCGCTCTATCCCAAATTTTTAGTTCATCAACTTTACCATCAAAGGTTTCAGGAAAACCTGGATCCAAAACAAACTGCTGACCAACGATTAAACCATTGGTTGCGTTTTGACTCATATTGCCTATAGTTGACCCTTTACTACTTGCAAGTACTCCATCGATATAAAGATGAGTATTGTTATTTTCCACATCTTTAACAACAGTATAATGATGCCACTGTAAATCTGTATTCCAAATGACTCCGGTAGCCCAGCTGTCTCCTACTCTGATTTCATATGCAGTAGGATTTTGTGCATTACCTGTACTTGGCGTATGTCCTAAATAGAATTGACGACCGTGAGAAATAACTTCTGTATAACCAGTCTGGACTGCTAATTGTTTGGCCCATATTGATAATGTAAATGAAGCAGTACTTGGCAATATCAAATTGGGGTCCTGTGCATAATCATCATTTCCATCAATGACATAAGCATTACCTGAAGGTCCCCAGTTCTCTGCTATCGGTGGAACTGCCTCCGGAATTTCTGTAGAACATTGGACAGTGCTGTATGACATAAAGAACGTATTACTAGGTGTAAATGACCCAGTAGGATCTCCTGCCTGAAAGGATGCCATATCCCATGCATATACTGAATTAGCACTATTCTGAATAATTCTTAATGTATAATTACTTGCATCGGTTAAAAAGACTCCATCTCCACTATAATCAATAACATCTCCGTTATTGAAAACAGGAACATTTTTACTTAGAATTAAATTAGCTGCATTTATTCCCACACCATCATATAGTTCAAATGTCATATCTGAAGAACCTCCAAAGGAGAAAATATCAGGATCAATGGTATATAAATCTCCCCCAGTGCTTACAACGAAAGATTGCCATGTAAAATTATTCTGTCCATTACCTGCATAAGTGCCATTTGTAGTTACATCCGTTGTAACGCCAATATTATTTACTGTAGATACACATCCAGAAAATCCTCCTATGGTACTACCATCTTCAACAGTGACAGTAAAAGAACATAAACCTACATTACCTTCATCGTCAGTACTACTAAACGAATTTGTTGTAACACCAATTGAATAATTAGAACCACTACTTAGTCCTGTATTTTGAATTACTATTGCAGGAGCTGTGCAATTATCAACCGCAGTTGGTGTAACATATGATACTGCAATTGACCCGCTACAAGTTTCAACAGTTATATCTGTAGGGCATGTCATTTCAGGAGCTTGATTATCTGTAACAGTAATATTAAAATTACAATCAATTGTATTTCCAGAATTGTCTTCTGCAGTCATTACAATATTATTAACTCCCAAATTAAATTCAGAACCTGAATTTTGACCTGATGTCGTTGTGACTGAAGATATTCCACAATTATCAAAACCATTTGCAGAATACAATACTTGCGCAGTACATTCTCCATTACGATTTCCAACAACAGTCATAATAAATGTACTGTTAAAAATAGAAGTAACAGAACCCGTTGGATCGCCAGCTTGAACTTCAGAACCTCTCCATACATAATTATTACTTTGACCTGGTCCAAACATTTCAAGTGTGTAAAATCCAGCTGTCAATATCAGGTCAGCATTACTAAAGTCAATAAATCCATTACTATATGTCGGCAATAATTCAGTATATAATAGCGTACCAGTTGTACCTACTCCATCATAAACGCTTGCCTCCAATGGATCATTAACTGAACCACCAAATCTATCCAAGTCAGGGTAAATCTTACTTAAAGTAATTTCTTCCGTTACTTCAAACGATTGCCATTGACCATTAGAGGATACATGATCAGCTACATTGAAATATATACCTGTTTGAATATCCATATCCCCTGCATTTCGAGTTTGGTTTCCAAAACATTGTATGCCTGGATTCTGCTGATCTTCAACAGTTATATTAAAGATACAAGTATTAGAATTTCCGGTGTTATCTGCAGCATCATAAGAAACAACATAAGACCCAACTGACTGGCTAGAGCCAGAAGCAGGACCTGATATCAAAGCTGGTACAACTACATCACAATTATCTGTAGCGGTAGGTGCTGAATAATTAATAGTCGCAGCACATGTCCCGAATACTGTATTAATTGTTACATCTGATGGACAACCACTAATTACTGGAGCTTCAGCATCATCAACGCTAATATCAAAGGTGCATTCACTAAAATTGTTGTTTGCATCAGTTGCACGTAAGGTAACTGTAGTTCCTCCTACTGGAAACAGACCACCACTTTCAACTCCTGTCGTTACTTCAATAAGTGGAATTCCACAGTAATTATCATTTACAATGATATCCATTGCATAATCTACAATAGCTCCACATTGTCCAAGATCATTATTCAATCCAGAAATAATATCTGCAGGGCATTGTAAGGAAGGAGCATCAACATCACCAGATTGCAAGTCAATCGTAGATGCACAATAACCCTTATTTCCTGCAGTATCAGTTATCGTTAAAATAGACGAATTGTCTGGTCCAAATAATTTTATACTTCGTATTTCAATATATGCTGAATTACCAAGAGATCCATCGTTCTTTGCATGAAATTTAACATATTGAGCTGGTACAGCATCAAAAGAAAGCTTTAAAGGTCCAGAAATTACATCACTGTTTACAACAATTCCCGCTCCCACACTGCTATAAGGAAACAACTGTATCCATCCTGGATCATTATCTGTAGGTGGCGCACCTACTGCTGATGGATGATACCAACCTTCTATTTCTGTAGTTTTACCGTCTGAAAATGTCATTTGAAATACAGATACATCACTGATTACTTCCTGAGCTCCAAGATCTATAAGAATAGATCCGTATGAAGTCCCTGGAGTTGGATTCACCCAAGTCGCTCCTGAGTTATGGTCAACTTTATAGCTGTTGTCAGGATCATTAGCAAACTGTGGTCCATCACATAAAGTACCACGTGCTCGCCAGTCTTGCGCACACGTTGTCCCAAGATCATTATAAAAATTACTAGCTCCTGCATATCCAGTAATAGATATAACATCCGCTGCTCCTCCTGTAAATGGTCCATTGGTTAAGTTAACTGGTGTCTGTTCTAAGTCATCACAAACAAAATCTGTAACACTTAAACTGGAGGAACTTATTCCACAATTATCACTAGAACCGCTGTCAACCATTCCTGCCGTTATTGAAGCATCACCAACTGCATCCAACGCAACAACTAAATCTTGGCATTGAGCATCTGGAGTCTCTTGATCTTCCACGGTCACATTAAAGAAACATTCATCTTGTAATCCTGCAGAATCTGTAACCCTAATTCCAACACCTAATGTGCCTTCACTAAATTCATTACCACTAGCTAATCCATCAATAACTTGTACGTTAGTTATTTCACAGTTATCTGTTCCAGAAGCGGAGTAAAACACTAATGCAGTACAGCCACCTAAGTCTGTAGCTACAGTCATATCAGCAGGGCAAACAGCCACAGGAGCAATATTATCAACAACCGTAACATTAGCTTCACAAGTTGCAGTATTTCCAACTAAGTCTCTTGCAACCAAGGTCACAACAGATACACCTAAGTCATTACAATCAAAATCCTGAAATTCATCTTCATTGGGGGTATCTCCAGTAACAGAAATATTATCAACACCAAGATTAGTATCTGTACCATTTGTCTCAGCTCTAATCGTTAATAAGTGAGATGAAGAAGTTGCAACAAAATCAATATTCACATTGGTCCAAGTTAATCCTGGATTAGCCAATTCAGTGAGTATTACATTATCTATATCAACTGCAAAAGTCAGAGTACCTATTGGTGAAGAGAATAAAGTTGTATAGTTTTTGAAATCCATTGAAAAAGTATACGTATTTCCTGGTGTAAGCCCATTTATTACTTGTTCAATATATGGATCAGTTGATACCTCTCCTGCAGCATTTAATGCATAGTAAGGTCCAGAGATTACATCTGTTGTTTTGATTCCTGAATTGTTATCATTACCAACAGAAGTCCAGTTTGTCAATGCACTATCAAAGCTTCCATTTTGTACAAATTCTCCTCCAATTCCATAACTTAGATTTAATATATCCAATCCACAATCATCACTTGATCCGTTATCTATGCTGGCAGCTGCTAATTGCACATTACCAGTATTATCCAAATTAATTGTCACATCTTGACATACAGCTTCTGGCAATTCTGCATCTTCTACCGTAATATTAAAGCTGCATGTTGTTGAATTATTGGAAGCATCCGTAGCCTGATATTCTTGATTCGTTACACCAAGAGGAAAGAATGAGCCTGATGCTAAACCCCCTGTTTGGGTAGCAGTGGATGAACAATTATCAAAAGATACTGGAATACCTGTTGTTAGTGTTGCACCGCATTGGCCGATATCTGCATTCACAGTTATATCGGAAGGACAATAGGAATATTCTACAGTAAGTACTCCCTGACTCACAATAAAAGTATGACCAAAATTGCATCTATGAGGTCTGAGTTTAAACACATGTGGTCCACCAGGAACAAATCCATCTATTAAACCAGAATAGTTTATTACGTCAGAATATAGAGAATAGTCTGTAACTCCAGTTGGTCTTGGCGTCTGGTCACTTCCTACTGCTGTGTTATTATAAGATAATATAAGGGTTGTTTTATTTCCCCAACCTTGATCACGTCCTGTATAATCTAAACTCACATTTGTAATATAAGCTCCTGCAGGAATTACAACATCAATATCAACAGGATTACTGCATAAGTTACTATTTGTCGGAGAATTATAAATAATTGTATTGCTCTCTGTAAATACGAGAGGCGCCTCATTATCTACTACTTCGACATTAAATGAACATTCATCGGTATTGCCAGCGTTATCTGTAGCTCTGTAGATTACTGTATTTATTCCTATTGAGAATAAATCGCCACTTGCAGGTCCTGAAACTAATTCTAAAGTAGGTTCAAAACAGTTATCTGATGCCTCTGCAATATAGGTATAAATGGCACCACATTGACCAGGGTCATTTGGAATGGCTGTAGTTACATCAGGAGGACAAATTGCTACAGGGACTTCGTTATCTTCAATTGTTACATCAAAACTACATTCTGCTGTATTTGTATTGCTGTCGGTAGCTCTTAAAGTCACATTTGTAGTACCAAAACCAAATCTAGATCCACTTGTCAATCCTGTAATAACTTGAACACCACCGATACCACAATTGTCAGAAGTAACAGCGGAATAACTAACTACGGCATCACACAATCCTGGTTCTGCAGAAGCAATTATATTAGAAGGGCAGGTGATTTCTGGATTTTCATTATCAATAACAGATACAGTAAATATACAATCTACGATACTATTGTTTTCATCCTTTGCTCTAAGAGTTACCTCTGTATCTCCAACGTTAAATGCATCTCCGCTTCCTGGCGTTTCAGAAATTACTTCTATTGTTATAAGTCCACATCCTCCAGTTGGTTCAGCTGAGAAAAATGCAATTCCTGAACATGATTCTGGTGAAGTGTTTACTTGTATATCACTAGGGCATACCATAGCTACAGGCGTATCACAAATTACTTCCAGGGTTCCATTAACTATTGTAATGATATAGTTAGGATCAGAAGCTGTCGCTACAATATCATAAAATCCAACATCACCAGTATAAGCAATCACATCAAAAGTTATATCTAATTGGTCTCCTTGCACCAATGTATTTATATCGGCTACAAACTCTGGCAAAAGCTCCCCTTCAATAATAAATGTATCTCTAACAATAATTTGTATCGGTTTTGGATCAATCGATACTTTACCAGGATTATAAGTAACATCATAATTATCCGAGAAAAAAGTCCCAGGGACTATCCAATGACATCCTGCTTTATAACCTGTAAGTATATTAATAGATCTTATAGAATCTACTTCCGGCTGATCAGAAAGAATTACAATCGCCTCATCCAGAACATTTGTAGGTTGATTATCTTCTGAATCCACTAAAGCGACACCGTTAACTAAAGCTATTCCATCAGCCAATGCAACTGGTAATCCGTCTACTAGAGCTAATCCATTTACTAAAGCAAATCCATCTACTAAAGCTATTCCGTCTACTACAGAAACACCATCAACTAATGCTAATCCATCTACTAAGGCTAATCCATCTACTAAAGCTATTCCATCTACCAAGGCTAAAGCATCAACCAAGGCTGTTCCATCTACCAAGGCAACACCATCTACTAATGCTAAAGCATCCACTAAGGCAAGACCATTTACAAGGGCTGTTCCATCTACTAGTGCTAAAGCATTTGCTAAGGCGTCTTCACTAATTGATCCACTCTTATCTACTAATGCCAATCCATCAACTAAGGCTAATCCATCAACCAAAGCGAATCCATCAACTAAGGCTAATCCATTGACCAAGGCAAGTGCATCAGTAATCTGGGCACCATCTACTAAAGCAAGTGCATCTACTAATGCCAAACCGTCTACCAATGCCAAGCCGTCGACAAGAGCAATGCCATCTACCAAAGCAAGGGCATCCGTTAAGTTTCCAATACTAGCATCAACTAAGGCAAGGGCATTTACTAAGGCCGTCCCATCAACTAGTGCTAGTGCATCTACTAATGCCAAACCATCTACCAAGGCCAAGCCATTTACATATGCGGTCGCATCTACCAAGGCTGTTCCATCCAAGAATACATCTAATGCATCCACAAGTGCTACTCCATCAACTAAGGCTACCCCATCGACTAGCGCTAGAGCGTCAGTTAAATTATTTACTGTAGCATCTACCAATGCCAAGGCATCTACCAATGCTGTTCCATCCACCAAAGCCAAACCGTCTACAAGTGCCAAGCCATCTACAAGTGCTAAGGCATCCGTTAGGCTTGAACCATCAACTAAAGCTAAAGCATCTACCAATGCCGTCCCATCTACAAGGGCGAGACCATCTACAAGTGCCAAGGCATCGACTAAGGCTAATCCATCTACTAAGGCTAAGGCATCCACTAATGCAAGCGCATCTACAAGTGCTATACCATCCACCAAGGCCAAGCCATCTACAAGTGCCAAGGCATCTGTCAAATTTCCAATAGATCCATCTACCAATGCCAACGCATTAACCAAGGCAGTTCCGTCTACTAAAGCAAAGCCATCTACCAAAGCAATTCCATCTACATATGTCAATGCATCTAAAAGAGTTGATCCATCTACCAATGCTAACGCATCCACTAAGGCTACGCCGTTAACAAGAGCTAGTCCATCTACTAGTGCCAAGGCATCAACTAAGGCAAGGGCATCTACAAGAGCTATTGCATCAACTAAGGCTATACCATCTACTAGAGCCAAAGCATCTACCAACGCAAGTCCATCTACTAAAGCAATGCCATCAATGACGCCATATTGATCTACCAATGCCAAAGCATCCGTAATATTAGTAATATTTGAATCTACTAGTGCTAAGGCATCTACTAAGGCTATACCATCTACAAGTGCAATACCATCAGTTATAACCATACCATCTACAAGTGCTAGAGCATCTGTGAGGTTTGTAATATTTGAGTCAACTAAAGCCAAAGCATCAACTAGTGCCAAAGCATCAACCAGTGCCAAGCCGTCGACAAGTGCTAAGGCATCAGCTACAGAGACACCATCAACTAAGGCTAAGGCATTTCTCAATGCATCAACCAAGGCAAATCCATCTACTAAAGCAATACCATCTACTAAGGAGTTACTGTATAAAGAGTTTACTTCTGTTGTATTATCTACAGAGCCCCCAAAGTCATAATTAAAGCTAATTTGATTGCTTAGGATCTGATCTCCATAAACTATATTAATTGAATCAGGCGTAATTGATAATGGCATTTTACCAATATCCAAAACACCACCGATTAGTCTAAAATCATAAAGAATCCTTATACTATCAGGTACAGAACCTAAGGATAATCCAACTCTATATAAACCTGGAGGACTCGTTGTATTTGCTGTCGTATTATAATTAATATTTAAAGCATTCAAGCCTGAGCTTGCAAGTGTCACACCGCTTGGCAATCCTGAAATTGATGCGGTAAATGTAGGATTATCTTCCCCATATTTTTTAGAATGTGCTTTACCTTTTATGGTTATAATTGTTTTGACAGGCTGAATAAATGCAAAGCCATTTGAGTTACCTCCATCAATAGATGAAGAGGTAATTGGTGGGTTATACAGCGTTACAATCGTACTGTCCATTGGATCAAAAGTTGGGACAATAGCTGTGACTGTTGTATCACCAACTACAGTTGTTTCTAACATTTGATTACCAAACATTACACATGTAGAATCAATAAGATACAATCCATTTATTGTTATCATAAATTCTTCTTCACCAATATTTGTTTCATCAATTCCTGCTGGCAATATATAGCTGCTCAGTTCTGGTGTTGGGTTTGCAAAAGTCTTCAAAGCTTCTTGTGGTTGAATAAAGCCAGCACCTGATTCAATATCATAGCCAGGTTCTCCCATATCTAGTGCCGTTGATTGCAACAGTGCTTTTGCCTGCAGTGGCGTAGTCGATTTACTGAGAAATTTTTTCCTTCCCTCCATAATCAAAGCAATCGAACCAGATGCATGAGGTGCCGCTGCTGAAGTTCCAAAGAAATTAAAAAATTCATCACCATCAATATTAGTACCTCCAAGGTCCACTGTTGTATTACCACCATTAGGAGCCATAATATCAGGCTTAGATCTTCCAATACCATCTATATTAAATCCTCCTCTTGAAGAAAAAGATGCAGCAGTTGGTATTTCCAAACCAAATTTTGGCGTATTGCTATACAATACAGCACCAACAGATATAACATTTTCTGCATTTGCTTGCCCTACAATTGTAGATCTGTCAGAAACAAATTCATTAAATGCAACTGAGCCTGCTCCTCTAAAAAAGATATATTTAAAATTTACTGGAATCACTGGCAATCCGTCACTATTGTTATAGACAACCATTATATTGGTAAAAGCGGTACTTCTCTTAACGGTAAAATCCACTATTTCTATAGGGTCAGTGCCTATATTATTAAAGTTTCTATTGTACCTAATAGTTCCATTATTATCAATAAGGTAGATATCCAAATCAATTGCAGCTCCAACTGGACCTAATTTTGTTGAAGAATAAAAATTATCATCCCACTGTAACGACATAGTGTATTTTCCTGGCTCCAACTGAATAGCTTGCATTACATCGCCTCCTCCATAATTATGTGCCATACCAGGAATACCAAATGGCGCTGGAACTGGATTAAATGTACCACTGTAGGTGTTTTCTCCATAATTTCCAGCTGCAGTAACATATGTTACACCTTTAGCTACAACCTGCTCCGCTGCTTTGGCAACAATACCGTCTTCAAAAAAGGGTTCTGTGATATAAGTTATATCATCACAAACTATATCACAATTTCCTTTTAAATCGTCCGCCAAATCTAATATTGCTTGCGCAAAACCACCTGGACTAATAAATCCAGTCTTAAAAGCTAGTGCAGTCCCAGGTGCGACATCATGAATCAACTGTAGCATCGCTCTTCCTTCATCTGTAGCTCCAGGAATTCTACCTCCATCAAAAAGAACATGTACACCTACTTCTGGTAAATCACCATTTTGTATATCCAAGTCCGCTTTTCCTAGTGCATTATAACTGTCTGAAATAACTCCGATTTTGACACCTTCACCAGACAAATCATAACCATTTCTAACAAAGTCAGATCGCTGTGCTTTATCACCTTGCGTAGTTGTTAAGCCTTTATCTAAAATAGGTCTGAAAACTGGTCTGGCAAATTGAACGCAAGCATTAGCACCAAATCCAAGTGCATTTAATTCATCTAGACTTTCAATTGGTAAAAACCCTGACACTCTATTCTGATATTGCGAAGTAGACACAAGTCCAATAGCTTCTAAAGCTGCAAGTGCTGCAGCATACTTTGAAGGAATTATTATTACCTCTATCAATACAGTAACTGTATTGACATTATTTACTGTATTGATTTCTAATGTGTAAACATTGTCTGAAACAATGTTACTTGGATTAGGCTCTGGATCAGCAACAAAAATTGATGTCAACTCTGATCCAATAATATTACCGACCTGATTCGGTATGATGTTTCCAGGAATCAAATCGTAACTTGGAACGATGTTCCCTGGTACTTCAACGTCTAATTTCCAGGTCACATATTTATCTGAATTAAACTCTTCTGCGATGAACTGACCTTCCATAACGGTCGGTTTGTCAGCACTTTTGCCTTTTACATCAATCTTTCCATCTCTTGCGTCAATCAAGCCCTTGAAATACCCTTCTTCCTTTATCTTAACATCTCCTTCAATCAAGTAGCAAATTATACTTTCTTGCTTGTCATTATTGAAAAACACTTTCTTCCCAATGTCGAATTTTTTCTTTATTATCAGAACAGTTGGCTGTGCAAAAAGAATATAAATCTCCTTGTTGTTACTTGCTGTCTTTATATCAAATTCTTCAATATATACAGTATCCTGACCAGAAAAAAGAACAGTATTATCTTTTTCTATTATAAGTTTCTTATAATCTGAACCCTCAATTAATGTGGTATCAGGCTGTCCTTCTAAAATTGTTAAATCAGGTCTATTGCTTGCTTGTACATAAGGTGGAACTGTGCCTTCTGCAACTGGTGCAGGGCTAACAATTTTTGCAAAATCTCCTTCATTATCTGAATCTATTTCATCAGCTCTAGCAAAACTGCTTATTTCTGAATCATCATCAATTTTAATTTCTTCATCACTTAACCAAACACCAATACCTCCAGAAAGTACCGTTGTCTTTTTGAGATCAATCTTTTTTGCGGCAAGCATAACATATTTAAAAGCATCATCTGCTTCTAAAGAGTCTATTAATTCTTGTTGAGTCGGACCATCATAACAAGAGGTGGCATAGGATCCATCTATTTTTATTTTTCCAGAACCATCATCAGAAATTTCTAAAGTTTGCTCCCCTGCATCAACTACATCAATACAAATTTCTTGAAGAGTATAACTATTTTCTCCAGATGGGTTATCTATTGTAGTATCTTCTCCGTTTAAATCAAATTTAACTTTACCATTGGCATTATTAAATCCCAGAGTTACGCAAATTTGTTCTCCTGGTTCAACAGATGCATAGGTTAGTATAACATAGTCAGAATTATCGATCTGACCAGTGAGGATGCCATCGGCTAAGCCCCCTGCATTAGCTCCATTGCTAACGCCATCACTAGAATCATAGACTCCATCAACGCTTGGGCACTGTGAATACAAATGTGGTTGAAAGGCAAAGCCTAACAGAATAAATAAACTAAGTTGGTAAAATTTCAAATTGAGATTTCGCATTTTCGTTTTTTTTTAAAATTTAAAGCTTTAACACCCTCAATTTGTGACTGATTAAAGGATAATCTTTATCATCCATGAAATATTCTAATATCCCTTTAATGACAACCGAATTAACATACAATTCAATTCATGAAAATTGATCATTATTTATATTGAAAATCAACTCGGCAATATTATTTATACTAATAAATTGGTTTTCAGCGGCTAATATACTACCGTATACTAAAAAAAAAAAAGCAATTACCTGTCATTATATATCATGAATTGACCAATTATTATCACAATCGTCCCATTTCCTATTGAAAAAATTGCATATTTTACATTTGCAATACGAATAACACAATTATGAAGTTCAATACCCGTACAATTTGTCTTCTTCTACTATGTTTTATATCAACACAAGTGTCGGCCCAAGTAGACAGTTTGTTAAATATAATAAACTCTGAAGAATCAGATACCACTAAAATAGACGCATTTAATGCAATTAGTAGCTCTTATTTAGGCTCAAACCCTGACACATCTATTTATTACGCTTCTCAAGCAAGCGATCTATCAAAGCAAACAAAAGATTATATCAGATTAGGCACATCTTTAAAGAATGTTGGATTGGGATATTACTACAAAGCTGATTTTGTAAGAGTCTTAGAATATTGGGAAGAATCGCTAAAGGCCTTTGAAGATGCAAACGATCCTAAAGGTGTTAGTAACCTATTAAGCAATATTGGAGCCGTATATTATTCTACAGGTGATAATACCAAGGCTATCGACTATTATTTAAGATCACTTCGAATTGCGGAGGAAGCTGGTGAAGATTTTAGGGTTGCCACCGTTTTGCAAAACATAGGTGCCGTTTATGAATCCACCAAAGAATTTGATAAGGCAGAATCTTATCTTATTCAGGCACTAGAAATATGCAAAGTATTGGAGTATGATAAAGGTATTGGGACCAGTGCTTTGAATCTCGGTGACATCTACATGCAAATGGAGGAGTATGATGTTGCTGAGAATTATTTAAATATGGCTACAGAGTATTTTACAAAAACCAATGACAATTACCTCGCTACTCCAAAAATAATGATTGGTAAAATAGAAACCGAACGAGGCAATTACGCATTAGCACTTAAATCTTTAGACGAAGCCAAAAAAATAGCTATAGATAAAGAAACAAATCTTGCTTTAGCTCTAGCACATAATGCAACAGGAGATGTTTATTTAAAAATGAACAATCCTGAAAAAGCCATTTATGCCTATAATCAAGCCCATAAAATAGGAAAAGAAATAGGAATTACTGAAGACTTAAAGGAGACTTACACAGGTTTAACCAATGCCTATAAAATGAAAGGTGATTTTATGAATGCAACTAGATTTCAAGACAGTCTGATCTATGCAACAATCGCCATTTATAATCTTGAAAAGAACAATCAAATTGAAAACCTACAACTACAATTTGACATCGAAAGAAAAGAAGGCGACAATGTTAAACTTAAAGCCAATAATCAATTAATGACTGAGCAAATAGCTAGAGCAAAACTATTTAGAAATTTCTTAATGGCAATTGCTGTTCTGCTTGTAGTCGTTGTGGGTGGTGTCGCCTATCAATACAACTATGCAAGAAAAACCAATCTTATAATAACTGAGGAGAGGAATAAGTCGGACAAACTGCTACTCAATATCCTTCCAGAAGAAACTGCCGACGAGTTAAAAAATAATGGTCTCGTAAAAGCCCAAAAATATGATAATGCAACAGTATTATTTACTGACTTTGTAAATTTTACAGGTACCGCAGGAAATATGCCCCCGGAAGATCTTGTCAAAACTATTGATTACTACTTCAGGAATTTTGATGATATCATAAAAAAATATAATTTGGAAAAAATTAAAACCATTGGTGATGCCTATATGTGTGCTGGAGGCATTCCCAAAAAGGACGAAAATAACCTACATAACGCATTGAATGCCGCTGCTGAAATCGTACACTTTGTGAGTAAGACTTACCAAAACCCTCCTGAAGGTATCAAAGCTTTTCAGATTAGAATTGGCCTCAATAACGGTCCAATAGTAGCAGGAGTTGTCGGTAGCTCTAAATTCCAATATGATATTTGGGGGGATACAGTAAATATTGCCTCAAGAATGGAAAGCAATAGTCTAGCCAATCAAATTAATGTTTCAGAAAGTGTTTATGAAGACATGAAAGAACACTACGAATTTGAATTTCGAGGAGAACTAGATGTTAAAAATAAAGGCAAAATGAAGATGTATTTCTTTAAACCAGAACTATTAAATTAAATCTTTACTTATACCTTAAATTCATTTCCACATTTCGGACATGTACAAATACTGTGCTTAAATTTTGATTTCATATTAATATGAGATATGAATGCCGAGCTGATAATACCTGAAGGTAAGGCAACAAATCCAATGCCTATAATAGCCGTTATCGCCCCTAATAGCTTACCTATCGGGGTTATCGGATATATATCACCATATCCAACAGTTGTTAAGGTTGCAACGGCCCACCAAACCGAATTTCCAATATTTTGAAACTTTTCTGGTTGGGCATCATTTTCGATATAATACATTAAGGTAGAAGAAAAAATAATGAGAACAGTACAGCTAAATAAGGTGACAAAAAGCTCTGTCCTCGTTTCTTTTAATACTTGGGCAATCATCCTCATGGAGCGAGAGACCCTACCTAGTTTGAATATCCTAAGTAATCTAAACAATCTCAATATTCTTAATATTCGCAAATCCATTACAACGAAATAAGGAATATAAAATGGGAGGAATGCTAAGAGGTCAACTACGCCATAAAATGAAGTTGCAAACTTAAAGCGTTTTCGAAGTGAGTTGCCTTGTAGGTGTTCATTACAATCAGAAGTCCATAGCCTTAAGACATACTCAATCGTAAATATAATGATGGATATAAGATCAAACAAATGAAGCCAGTGACCATAGGGAACACTTATTTCTTCAAAAGATTCTAATATCAGGACAAACACATTAACTACAATTAATGTGTAGATAAACTCAATTACGTACCTGTTGTGGTTAAGAAGTAAATATATCTTACGTTTCATAGCTATCAAAAATTTCAAGGGTCATTTAAAAGACCTTTGAAATTAATGATTTTGCTTGGCTTGCTTAAATAATTGATTGACTATTGGAAACTGAAATATTCCTAATAAATTAATTTAAGCAAATATATCTAGGCATTTTGCAAGTAAGGATGTTCCTTAACCAGCTCCATTCTTTTATTGGTCAACTTCTCTATATTCCTGATGTATTGATTTTCTTCATACTCACTTATAGAGATTGAAATTCCTTTTTCTCCTGCTCTCCCTGATCTTCCTATTCTATGAACATAAGTCTCAGAAATATTTGGTATATCAAAATTTATTACAAATGACAATTTTGAAATATCAATACCTCTGGCAGCTATATCTGTGGCTACTAGTAATTTAATTTTCTTTTCTTTAAAGTTTGATAAAGCCAATTGCCTTTGATTCTGACTCTTATTGCCATGAATAGCAGCGGCAGAAAAGCCACTACGATTTAGGAATTTACACAAATTATCAGCTCTCCGTTTTGTTCTGGTAAAGACTAGAGCTTGATCAATTTTATGATTCTTTATGATGTAACACAATAGATCCTTTTTCTTTGTGCCATCTGTATAATACTTTAATTGTTCAAGCGTTTCTGCTGTTGATGATGGTGGATCTGCTTTAACCTGAATAGGATTATTCAATATTGTTTTTGACAATGATAAAATATCCTTTGGCATTGTCGCAGAAAAGAACAAATTCTGCCTTCTTTTTGGCAGTAGCTTTATCATGCGCTTAATATCGTGTATAAAGCCCATATCCAACATACGATCTGCCTCATCTAGAACAAAATATTCAACTTCAGACAATGAAAATATCTGCTGATTGACTAGATCCAGTAATCTTCCAGGAGTTGCTATTAATATATCTACACCTTGCCTTATTCTATTGACCTGTCTTGTCTGTTTGACACCACCATAAATCACCGAGGTCTTAATGTTTGTGTATTTAGAATAGGCAACCATATTTTCTGCAATTTGAATTGCCAACTCTCGAGTAGGTGTTACAATCAGAGCTTTGGGGTTTCTTCTATTGCTTTGGCTATTAATTTTACCTGATAATAATTGTAAAATAGGTAATGCAAATGCAGCAGTCTTTCCTGTGCCAGTTTGTGCATTTCCTAAAACATCCCGATTTTTTAATATAAGTGGAATAGATTTTTGCTGTATTTCCGTAGCAATATCATAAGACATTTCGTTTACAGATCTTAATATGGCCTCATTGAGACCGAGTTCGCTAAATTTCATATTTTTTTTTGATTGTATCAATAAAGGCCAGTCGCCTTGGTATATTGATTACTTGATTTGTTTGACGTCAATGGCCTGATCACCTTTCGGTCCTCTTTCAGTGTCATATTCAACTCTGTGCCCTTCATCTATTTCTTTATAACACTCATTGATATGTACAAAAACATTTTGCTTGCTGATATCATCTATGATGAAGCCAAATGCTTTTTCATGGTTAAAAAATTTCACCACACCTTGTCTTTTTGCTACTTCTTCTCGTAATAATCCAGGGCTAGCACCCAAAACAATATTTTCGAGTTTAATTTCAATTTTATTGGCAGGATCTGGTTTTTCGGAAACGATATTTCCATTATGATCAAGATATGAAAATTGTTCTTCTTGCGTTAGTTTTCCTTTTTCAGCTTTTTCAATTTTTCGCTGTTCTTTTCTTTCTATCTTGTCTTGAAGCTTTTTTTGTTTTTTCTTCTCACGTTCTTTCTTTTTGAACGTTTGTTGAGACTTACTCATATAATCTATTTAGTTACTTAATATGCCTTTGAAGCAAATACAATAGAAATGGCCTTAATGAGTAAAATCTATTATTAGGATTTTCAAAAACGATGTAAAGTTAATCAAATTTAAGCAAACATGCTTATAAAAATATATTATATATTAATTTAATATATTTATCGGATGAGGCGTATTACTTGCATGCCAGAGCTTCTAAAGCTCTAAATAAGATCATTAGAATGAGTACAATGGCTCATTAACATATGATAACTCTTTAGATTCAAAACACTCTTCTTCTTCGTTAAAAACCAAACACGAATCAATCGGAGAGGCATAGATATGTAATGTCAATGCTTTTTTATCTGAATTATTATTCAAAGTATGTAGTCCCATTTTATCATCCATATAACTCAGACAACCAGACGATATTTTCGTATTAGAAACAAGTTGTGCCCTTTCATTTACAAGTTTATAGATTGATTCCTGAATCTCACCTGAAACTTGATACACCCAACACCGTTGACCATCATGACCATGTATTGGAGTATTATCTCCAGGCATCCAGCAAAGCAACAAAACCTCAAACTTATCATCTCGATAGAGGCAAACTCTGGCGTACTCATCTTCTTCCCAACAGGCTAACTCTTTGACATCATCATACCCTATTGGATGACTTTTAATAATATTGGGAAAATCTTTATAACTAGCTTCGGATAATTCACTTATCATTTCAAAAAGAACACTGGAAGAATCACTTTTCATGGATTATATAAATTGATTATTGTTAATCATATGGAGTCCAAAGATACAAAAAATAAAGACTCACTGAATTCTCACATTAAAACTGGTGACAAAACCTTATGTCTCATAGATACATATCCATTAGAAAAATCTAAGACTCAATCATATCAAAATTCACTTGTTGTGTTTTCCAATGGTCAACAATCTTTCTTAATTGAACGATCATATAATGTGAATTAATTTCAAAGAAATAGGTATATTTCTTACCTTTCTCTACTACATCAAGTCTTTGCATATAAGTTTTTCCTTTCAATTCTGAGACTGCTTCAGTGATACTTTCCCCTAATAATCTAAATTGTATTTTGAGTTCTATTTTTTCTATACGCTCCGGGTGAAATTGCTCAATAACGACATTATCTCTATCTACAATTTCAATTTTATTTAAATCCAAATGCAAGAAAAAACGATCTTTTTTCTTATTCACACTTTTTTGAAATTTCATTTCAACAATTAATATCAAAGCAATTAGTAGAACAAGAAAATATTTGGACCAAAAAGGTAAAATACCCACAACAAAAACTATCACAAAGATTACAAGCATAGTCGCACTTAAGAAGAACAATATTCGTCTTTCCTTATAATAACTTTGATCATGAATAAGACTAGCTTTAAACATTTTTTAAGGTTAATTTTTATAAGCTAATACGCTCTTTCGAGGCATCCAACGAAAAAGTTATTGGAATCATTTTATCAAATTTCTCTATTCTATATTTTGATTCATCTACTTCAAGCATAGCGTTTAAACAGTTATAAGGTGAATAATCATATTCACGAAATGAGTTGATCCCAATTCCATTGTCAATTAATGCACTGAGTAGTTCAGATACACTATGATTCCAGCTAACGAATTCATAATTCTCCCTTGAATTCTTATCTGCATATGTGCCAATTTCAACTTCTGAAATACCCTTGTCCTTAAAATAATTGTATTTGATAAACTTAAAATCGTCATCAAACATCCACACAAAAGGATGAAAGTCAACTATCAGGAATCTTCCATTATCAGAAAGGAAGTGACTTATTACCTTAGCCCATTTATCCAAATCTGGTAACCAAGTAATGGTCCCATAACTTGTAAAAACCATATCAAACTTACCATCAAGATGATTGGGAAGATCGTAAACACCTGAATTAACAAATTTAACTTTTTGAGATGTTTTAATAGCAAGCTCTTTTGCAGTACGAATACTCTCATCAGACAAGTCAATAGCTGTCACATTGGCTCCCATCCTAGATAAACTTATGGAATCCTGACCAAAATGGCATTGCAAATGCAAAATAGAAAGCCCTGATATATCACCAAGAAGTTCTAACTCTATGTTCTTTAATGACGTTTTTCCATTCAGGAAAGCTGGCATATTGTAAAACTCCGAGTTGAGATGAGGTATTACTTTTTTGTTCCAAGTTTGTCTATTGATCTCTAGATAATTTTCTTCAGGATCTTCCATTTATCTAATATATCAATTTCAATATAGAGAAACAATACTTACAATTTAAATTCTAAATAAACTGGAAAATGATCAGAAATAAAAAGTTTTTCTGTACGCCTTTCATATATATGCATATAATTCGTGGCTTCAATATTCTTTATAAATATATAATCAATCCGTTCATCTGGAATTTCAGCATGATCAAATGCATTATATGTTCCTGCTGGACCATTAAATATTACACTATTAATTTCTATAGGATCATCTAGAAAAGACTTAAGGGATATTATTTCTTTAGACAATTCAGTAGCATTAAAATCTCCAAGCAAGATGACTGATTCTCCCCTTTCTAGTAATCTAATAATCTTTCCTTTTAGCAACTCAACAGAATTAATCCTTGACAACTTCCCCTTATGGTCAAAATGTGCATTAAAAACGTGTAAGTCCTTTTCGGTCCCCAATATGCTTAAATGAATATATGTACAAATCCTTGGCAATACTGCATCCCAACCAATTGAAACTTTATTGGGCTCTTCAGACAACCAAAACGTATGTGAATGTAATAACCCATACTTTGAAGTATCATACATAATACAGCTGTATTCCCCCTTTTCATTTCCGTCATCTCTAGCCTTTCCTACAATAGAATACTTATTTAATTCATTTGTTAAAAATTCCTTTTGACCATGCAAGACTTCTTGCAAACCAATAATTGAAGGATTATATTTTTGCAATAAAGACTTTAGTGCAAACTTTCTTTTATCCCATGAATTTTCACCATCTTGAGGATTATCATATCTAATATTATAACTCATTATTGAAAACGACTCTTGTGAATTAACATTTACAAAAGCGCATAACATAGATATAAATATCAAGCTCTTAATCCACATTCTAAATTTCATTATCAGATAATGTAATTTTATTGAATATGCTATTATAGCATTTTATTAAATTGTAAGGCTTTGTCTATCCAAAAATCAAGATCTTTATCTAGATCAAAACCTTTAGGGTCAATAAATAAAAATCCCCTCATCGGCTTTCCCGTAAAATTCATTTCACGGCTACCTCTTGTACTTAGCAATTCCTCATAAGGCAGTTTACCGACTCTTACCATTAATCTATCATAATTTGTTTTTTTATCAATATCAACGCCAACACACATTTTACCATTGACCATAAAGATGAGTCCTCCCATCATTTTTCTCTCTTCTACGTCTAGAGTGCCTAATAATCTTTGCCTAACCCTGTCCGCCACGAAATCACTAAACGCCATAATTCATAATTGCTGTGATAAAATTATATTTTTTTCTTTAAACTCTAACAAACAATTTTGGCATTGTAAATGACCATTATTGTCTGATAATTTCAAACCACTTAAGTGCTCAGTTGCCTAGTATTGAATCCAACCTTTCCTTTGTTTAATTCTGTTTAGATCTATCTTTTGCCTTATTAAAGCATCATAAAACTTTTATTGATACTCCTGCCTTCCCCAACAGCTTGGACAATATCCATTCTCTACTTCAATATGTACATGGCTGCTAACGCATTCCATAGATCCTACGATAAAAAATGCAACTAGAAAGTTTGGCATCCAGCATAACCAAGATATAATCTGATATGCGATATTGAAGTCCTCTATAATTTACATAAGAAATGGTAATCATAACCGAAGGGTTACTGCTGCAAAACAAAAAGCACAACGATAAATCATACTCTTCTAATGCTCAATTATTTCTTTATTCCTAATATGTAAATATTTTGATTTTCCTCCATGTCTATAATCCTTGTAGCGGATTACAACAGTATGATAATGCTTGCCTGTGTGATACGATGATTGCTAATGGCGGTTTTGTAAGTGTACCGAGCAAGATATTCTACAACTCCTTTGCTTCCCATTAAAGCTTGCTTACAATACACTACCCAATCGTTTCGATACAGGGAGTTGTCCAACCCATTACGATAGACCATTCCCTCAGTCACGCACTCTGTAACTGATAACATTGCTGGATCAACCCATCTCAGTGGATGCAATATGTCAACATAATTATTCGATTAATTTAATTATCTTGATCCCATAATGCATCTTCACTGAGAGCACACTTCGTCCTGTCGCATCAACGCGACAGCGGACTCGTTGGGGATCTGCTATACGTTGCCCACAATTAAAACGAACACCAGTAATACAATTAAACTTAATGAATAAACAGCCAAAACCAGACTCAAAAAAATATACGGACTTGATATCCGAAATTCAAAAAGGACAAATAAAAATCCCGAAATTCCAACGGGATTTTGTTTGGAGTATTGACAAAACCGCAAAACTTTTGGATAGTATTTTAAAAGGCTATCCGATTGGAACTTTCATTTTGTGGGAAACCAACGAGCGATTAAACGATATAAAAAATATTGGAAATCTTGTATTGCCACCTGTTCCAGACGACATAAAAGTTCAGTACGTTTTAGATGGGCAACAACGAATTACATCTTTGTACGCTGCATTTTTGGGTGCTTCAATTCAAAAAGTAGGAGAGAAAAAGATTACGAATTATGGTTCAATATTCGTTGATTTAGAAGGCGATATTGACAATAACGATGACCAAATAATAGTAGCTGAACAACCCGAATATAAAAATATCTCTCTCAAAGATTTACTAAATTCAAAATATAGTGATTTAAGAGAAAATTATTCAAACGAGGATATTGACAAAATACAGGAATACAAGGAAACTTTCACTTCCTATGATTTCTCAACAGTCGTACTTCGTAAAGAAGATATTGATTCTGCAATAGAAGTCTTTACTCGAATAAATACAGGCGGACAAACTTTAACTCTATTTGAGATAATGTCTGCAAAAACTTATGACGAGGAACAGAAATTCGATATGCAAGACCGATTTCAAAAATTACTCAAACAACTTGAAGTCAGTAAATACGAAACAATTTCAAGTACAGTAATTTTAAATGTTCTAGGTCTAATATTAAGCAAAAACAAAGAGTGTAAACGAAAAGTCATTTTACAATTAGATAAGCAAAGTATAATTGACATTTGGGACGATGTAATTTCCGCACTTAAAGAAAGTATAGACTATTTCCGTTCAGTTTATAGAATTCCTGTATCAACTTTATTACCTTACGATGCACTTTTGATTCCTTTCAGTTATGTTTTCTACTACCAAAAAGAAAAACCAAAAGGAGAACAAATTAAATATTTAGAAGAGTTCTTTTGGAGAATTTCGTTATCTTATAGATATTCCAGTTCAACAGAATCTAAACTCGCTCAAGATATTAAGAGAATTGACCAAATTCTAAATGGAGAACGACCTAACTACGATGAATTAAAAGTCTTTTTAAGTTCACCAAGAGATTTAATTGACACCAATTTTAGTGCAGGAAATAGTTATTGTAAAGCAGTTCTTTGTTTGTTGGCTTATTCTGAGCCAAAAGACTTCCAAGATAATGGAAAAGTTATCCTCGACAACTCTTGGTTAAAAATGGCGAATAGCAAAAACTATCATCACTTTTTCCCAAAATCATATTTAAGAAAACAAGGAATTGGAAACGAAAATAGTATTGTGAATATTACTTTGGTCGGTGCAGATTTAAACAAGCGTAAAATCCGAGCAAAAGCACCATCAATTTATATTCAAGATTTCTTGGACGAGAATGCGGAATTGCATAAATCTATAAAATCTCATTTAATTGATAATATTGACGATTTTGGAATTCATAGCGATGATTATTCTGTGTTTTTAGAAAAGAGAGCTACCTCTATTTATAATGCTTTAAAAAACAGAATAGAATTTACAAACACGGAAAAGGTTGAAGATACCGAATTAAAGGAATTAATCTTAATCGGAGAAAATGAAAAGTTGGAAATGAAATCAACTTTACGTTACGATTTAAGACAGAACATTGTAAATAAAAATTTAGAGTATGTTATTGCCAAAACTGTTTCTGCATTTTTAAACAGCGAAGGTGGAATTTTAATAATTGGAGTTGATGACAATGGAAATGCTTTAGGACTTGAAAAAGACATTGAAACCTTTTCTAAAAAAGACATTGACGGATTTGAATTGCATTTAAGGAACATCATAAAAAAACATTTAGGTTCAAACTTTGAAAAGTATCTAAAAATCACATTCCCAATAATTGACGAAAAGACTATTTGCAAAGTTAAAATCCTAAAAAGTGGAAAACCTGTGTTTGCGAATTTTGAAGGAAAAGACAGTTTCTACGTCCGAAATGGAAACTCATCAATTCCAAAAAACAGAGAAGAACAAAGCGAGTACGAAAATCTACATTGGAAATAATAACAGTTGCCAATAAATAAGAATTCAAGTGTTCAGAACAACCGAACGTGAATCTTGTGTTGAACCCTATCGCAGACTGGAGTAGGATAAACCAAATTATCTTTCTCTAGATTTAAAGTGGATTTGGCAGGAACCAGCTATTCAGGCTTCTGTATGTTATTTTATTGCTTTGCGCAAAAGTCCTATAATCGGATACTTAATAGTGGTAAATAAGAATGATTAGCTACCGCCTCAGCAATACTTGGAGAAAACAACTGCTTTAATCCCGATTTACCATGTGTGCAAATCGCAACAAGGTCAGTGTCATTATCATTAGCAAAAGCCTGTATTCCTGTTTCAACCGTCTCAGCTTCAGCCTGATGTATGTCAACAGAACCTCCAGCTACAATCACCAATTCTGCTAGTTTACCCATATTGCTTTTAACATTTTCAGCATCAATTTTTTGCTTTGGGGTCTTGACAAACAACATATCAATATGTGCACCCAATACATCAGCAAACGCAACCACTTTAGCGAACGAATCATTAGAAACATCAGTAAAGTCAGAAGCAAATATTATCTTCTTAATATCTCTTTCGATACTATTCTTAATTACAAGAACCGGTACTTCTGCATTTCTTATCATATGTTGTGCATTTGAACCTATTAGCTTTTCCGACAATCCCTTTGCACCATGAGAGCCCATAACCATGAAATCATAATCATGATTTTGCAAATAGGTAAGAACGACTTCTTTACCCATACCATAAACCATTGTTATCTCTGCCTTAACTCTCGCATCATCTGCTTTTTTAGACAAATCCCTAAGAAGGCTTTTAGCCAAACCAATTTCATGAAGGGTATCAGGATACTGGCTTTCTTTTTCCTTTGATAACCTAACCCAATCTACAGGGGTATCCTGCAGGTGCAAAAAATTAATCTTTGCATTTGATTTGCTAGCAAGCTTTACTGCATAAGCACTTGCACAATTTGCACATTCGGAAAAATCTGTTGGTACTAAAATGTTTTTCATATTTTTTTGCTTGAATAAGTTGGACTAAGAGTTCCTTTGTTTCTAAAATGTTCAAAAATAATAGCATCCATCGATTTTACTAATCCAAGATGCAATATTTTTTCAAAAAAAATAAATTATAGCCTTTTTCAACTAGTTGAGCTTTTGATCTCACAAACAATTTCATCTAAAATGACATTTTAAATTATTGAGTCAATTGCTCAATATTTCATAGTAATGGATTGGAATCGGAAACCAGCAAGACCTGATATTAAGCTAATATTATCAACTATTCACTGCATTACTGACTTTGATAACTGGCAATAATAGATTAAATATCAGGAACAGCAAGAACCACCATTACAACGAGCAAGTTTCTTCCTGATATACATAAAAATATACCTAATATTAGTCCAATAACACCAGCTGAAGCCATCCCTTGATTACCACTATTAAAGCTGGTAAAGAATTATGGCCTGGAAGAATACTGCTAACGCAGTTCCAATATTGTTCCTTCAAAAAACTTATTCTAATTATTCAAAATAAATCCGTAATTATTTCACAATCATAATGGTTGATAACACATGATGTACTCAGTAGCTCGAAGTCTTTCGACTTCACTATTAAATGGATTTATAATCTAATTTGATGCCCTGATCAAATAACGATTGTATCAACACTTCAAAGGCTTTATGATCACTCTTCGTTTTGATGGAGAACTCAAACTCATAATTTGCTTCTTTGAATAAAAAACGAATATAATTCGAATGGACATAATTAGGAATACTATCCCATCCTGGACTCCTGCACCCTCTTATGATTTGAACATGCTTAAGCACTCCCCAATTATATATCATTGATTTGTCATCAGCTATTACCACAATTCCATCATTGTTCAATTCTAATTTTCCTAATTTCCTATAATGCTTGCGCCTTTTAAGTGAATAATAAATATAAAACACCCACAATGAAGACATGAGAATAGCTGCCAAAGGATTATCCAACCATTTAAAAATTGGGTTAAAAGCTAAGAATATAAATATTATTCCAAGTATCATAGCGATTCGATCCAACCACTTTTTATCCCACTTACTGTCAATCCATTCTGTTTTAAATATCATATCCAAATTACTTTATTTCGGCTTAATATTAGTTATCACAAAACTCATGTCCAAAAGCAAATAAACACCTATCGCATGATTTATCTTTTTAGAATCTAAATCATAGTAGCCATCCAACCTTACTTGCCATTGCATTGATTCAGAAATCTCCTTTTTCCACTGCCACTTAGCCGTTAATAAATGCCTCTCTTCATCAATAATGCTCTTTGAATCCTCAGATACACTATGAAACAAGTATTCACCTTTGGTTGCAATAAATTTTCGAGCATTCCAATACCCCAACATGCCATAATAATTATGAGTCTCATATGCCATTTTGAGATAAAATGCACTTCCTGAATTAAAAGCCTGGGCATTGATCCCTGTTTCCGGAATTTGAAAAGCGTTATAAATTATAAACAGTGGCTCTATATTTATTTTGCTTCCCTCATCAATTTCAAATGATAAACGTAATCCTGTTGTAGCATTTAAGATACTTGAAACCCCTTCTGGTGAGTTATCGATCTCTCCCCCTTTGTGATCAAACAAAAAATGAAATGGAATTTTAAGTCCTATTTTACCATCAAATAAACAAAGTTCATTTACGCTTCCGACTTGAAACTGCTCTTGAATCTCATCCTCCTTAAATATAAACTGCTCCCAATTTAGCCAAGAATCACTATATAATAATTTGCTTTTATAGATAAACTGTATTCCATATTCAAGCTGATTCTGATAGAAGCGATCAAACCTAAATATAGGCTCCTCAAGTCTATGATTAATACTTCCTTTGATACTGCCAAAGTTGATCGTTATTGAATTGGTTGGCCTATACCGAACATTAAAGATGGGTGTCACATTACTAAATTCATTCAAACCTGAATACTGTTGTAGAAATACCCCTGTGAAGATCCTAGTTCTACTATTAGGGAAATAAGAAAATCCAGGTTTAATAAAATAGCCAATACCAGTCGACCCTTGAACAAATGCACTTGGATATTCATTGTTCTTAATAAAGTTAGCACTAGAAAATTCGAATAAAAGATTATGTGAACAAGTATCACATAATGGTCTATCGTTAGATAGATCCAATTGTGAAAAAGACTCATGAACACTTAAGCTAAGTAATACTAAAGTGAAGATTCCTATAAATAATTTTCTACACATGTATTGCGAATAAATAATTTATAAATGCATTTTCATTTCATATAAATCAAAAGCTTCTGCCCAATAATCTTTTACTACCTTCTGAAGTTCAAATCCACATTTTTGATAAAACTTAAAAGCATGCTGCGATGTACGGACACTTATTATTCTGTATCTTTCCTTTGATCTGATATGAGATAATCTATGATCCATTAGGTCGATAATCTCGTTGGGATGAAAATAATTAGGGGAATTCAACTCAACCAACTTTAGCAATTCTGAATCATCAGCATCTAGAAATGGTCTTATCATAATTAAATACTTAGACTACCAATTATTAAAATAAGTTAATTATACATCTATCAAAGATTCAATCCTTGGCTTTAATTGCTTAGCCCAAAGGATATAACCAAGCTTGTTCATTTGAAACCCATCTTCAGTAAATAGATCTCTTCTGACAACACCGTTTTTATCCATCATAAATGTTCCACAATCCATATACTTAGCATTACTGAAACTTCTTAAATACTGCTGTATCAATTCATTTCCCATCTTGAATTTATTCCATAATGCCCATCTGGCAACGGATGGCTTCATCGATATATAAACCCATTTAACACCTGGGAGTTTCTCATTCGTATAATTGAAAAACTTTTTAAACCTTAGAAATACCTGTTCCGGGCTAGCCCCTTCTGCAATATCATTTTCACCACAATAAAAGACTATAAGCTTTGGCTTATGCTTGAATAAAAACCTATCGGCATAATACTCAACTTCAGGGATTGTAGATTCCCCAAATGCTCGATTAAGAACATTAATACCTTTCATATCATCTTCTAAGTCTGGCCAAAACCGAATGCTAGAGCTGCCTGTAAAGAGAACACAGAATTCATTTATACCGTTCAAAGAATCCTGTAGTTCAAAAGCTACAATATGCTTTTCAAACCTGTCTGTCAAAGTTACATTATCAACCACTTTCTTTCCGTCAACTATGCCTGAATTGCTTTGTGTTTCTGAAAACCCACAAGCCTGAAACATCACGGAAATAAAGATCAAATATTTTATTTTCTTCATTATATAAATATACATCTGAAATCTCATTAGAAAGTTCAATTTTCCTTAATAATCCCTTAATATTCATGGTTTGTGATTATATAATACGTAAACCACATTTTTACTGTTGTCTGAATCAATTCTATCGTGATGCTTTACAAATCCAAACTTATTCAAAAGACTTAAAGAAGCCGTATTATTAAACTGTGTAAAAGCTTCAAGCGATTGTATCCTCAGTGTATTAAATGAATATTCAATCAATTGCTCTAATGCTTCAGTCATAATACCTCTATTATGATAAGCTGTCATCAAGTCATAACCGATTTCTGCTTTTAATCTGCTCTCAGAAAAATTCCATAAGCAAATTGAGCCAATCATTTTATCATCATCTTTCAACTGTATAACCCAATAATAGGAAGTCATGTCTGAATAAGCCTTGTGAATCTTAGCAATAAAGTCAAGGGCTTCTTGACGTGACGCTGCCCTAGGCCTTTCAACAAATTTATTAACATCTGCATCAGACCTTAGATATTGTATAGAAGGCCAATCTTTTTGCTTTAATGGTCTTAACAACAATCTTTGGGTTTTTAAAATGATCATAGATAATTTAATGTAAGAAATCACTAGAAAAGAGTCTATGCAATTATAAAAGTAACATTTGTCGACTAATTATACTGACTTGTATAATCATTGAAACTGATTTAGCTAAGAATAGCATTGATATGGTTAAACGATAAAATGAGTTTAATAAGAGTAATTCTGAGTATAGTCTTCCCTCCACTAGCCGTTATAGATCAAGGCTGTGGCTCAATTATTATTGTACTTTTGTTAACACTATGTGGCTGGGTGCCAGGAGTCATCGCTGCTTTAGTAATTCTTAATAAGCATGAGAGATATGATTAAAAAAAGCTCCTCAATAAACACTACAGAACCATTTAGTGTTTAATTCTTATAAATATTATTTAGCCTTAATTTTCCCTAAATCTGAATATAAAATTATTGCCCTGCATTGAATTCCTTTTCCAAATGATCTATGTATAAAATTCCATTAAGGTGATCAATTTCATGTTGAAAAATTATGGCTGTAAAATCTTCCACCATCTCAACATGATGGCTTTTATCCCGTTTGTCATATTCTATTAAAATTGCATAAGAACGACAATTTAATGTATCGCTTCTGTCAGGAATTGACAGGCAGCCTTCTCTCCTAGTCATCAGCTTCTTAGAATACTGTTTAATTTTTGGATTGATATAGACCTCAAATGGAAAATCTTCTTTATCAAATCGCTGTACCCAGATAATGTTTTTCAAAATACCAACTTGAGCTGCGGCAATTCCTACACCGAGTGACATACTATCTCGCACTGTTTTATAAAGACGGCTTATAAAATGATCCAATGTTGGATCTTTAAAGCTTAAGGTCACATCTGTACTCTTTTCACGCAGCAACAAAGAATCTTTCCTATCACTAATTTTAAATACGCGCATCGGGCTAGAAGAATCTGAAGACATGATCATAGCATGTTCAATCTCGGAAAAATTCATTTTTCGAATTGGGTCTTGTAAATTCTTTTGTCTTGAACAAGAGAAAAAAGCACAAAGTGCAATTAAAAGAGCTAATCCTTTTATACCATTTAACTTCAAGCTACTTAAATACATATTTCCTTAATTCAACAATTAATAAAATTTAAATTTCTAAATCACGCACTCACTGGTTTCTAGCAATTACAATAATCTCATCATTGGCATTCTCATCACTCTGAGCACTCTTTAATACAGAAAGATATTCCATTGTAAGATTATGTTTGAATACTGTATCGCTTAACGTCTGTTCGGTAAATAATCGGATCATGAGATCATTTTTGCCATCACTGGATTTTTTTGCAATTTGCTCATCTTTTTCTCCAAGTATCGTGCTTATATAAAGCAATCCATTTTGACAAAGTAGCTTTTTAATATCTAGCATCATCTTTTCAATATCTTCGTCCTCTAGGTAAGGCATTACAAATCCACATATTATTACATCAAACTTTTGATTCAATTGGCCTATTTCACGGACATCCATTAACTGGAATTCTACATTAGCTACGAGTGATCGTGCCTTAGAAATCATGGCCAGAGCAAAATCAATTCCCAGAATTCTATACTTTGGATTTCTGGATATCATATATTGTGACAGATTACCAGGACCGCATGCAATATCTAATATTCTTGCTTC
The DNA here is from genome assembly GCA_029262995.1 of Saprospiraceae bacterium. Lineage (GTDB taxonomy): Bacteria > Bacteroidota > Bacteroidia > Chitinophagales > Saprospiraceae > RFSX01. The sequence continues at coordinate 304,298 of JAJCYH010000023.1, forward strand.
ATCCTCTACAATCAGTTTACATAGTTGTTGCAGTTCATTTTGGTATTTTGCAACAGACATATACTTATCCGCGTAAATATCAGCATTATCATTAAAAACCGTTTTGATATTATCAACCGAACCCTTCATACTTCCGTTAACTATTTGAGCTGTTAAGCCATTTTTTAACTACAGGAGCTTTATAGCTAATTAACTTTCCAAACAAATCTCCAATGTCGTCCGATATTAAAACCATGTTTCTATTTTTTATGTTTAGGAATCCTTCATCAACCATTTTTTGGATCATCAGACTAATGTGATCATAATATCCATTGGTATTTAGGATTCCTATCGGCTTCGAATGTAAGCCCAATTGAGCCCATGTTAGAACTTCAAAAAACTCTTCCAGTGTACCAAAACCTCCAGGCAACACAATGAATGCGTCAGCAAGATCATTCATTTTTGCTTTGCGCTGATGCATAGTATCCAGTACGATTAATTCTGATAGATTAGTATGAACAACTTCTTTATCCGTTAAAAATTCAGGAATGACACCTATCACTTTACCTGCATTATCAAGCGCGCCTTTGGCTACGGCTCCCATGATGCCAATCTTAGCGGCACCATAAACAAGTCCAATTTTTTGGCTTGCTAAAAATTCACCAAGTGCATAGGCAATGTTATAATAAAGTGGTTTATCCCCTACACTCGAGCCACAAAATACAGCAATGTTTTCCATGGTTTAAAATTAATCCAAATAATGATATTGCCCTTTAATAATAAGGCAAATTCATGAATGCTTTAAATATTCTTAGATTTTATTTTATTGAACAGTATTCTAATCACAAATAACCGTGCTTAAAGATAATAATTCAGCTCAGAATTCAGCTCAGAATTCAGCTCATTAGAAAAAAGCAGAAATACGTATTCCCAATGTAGGATCAGAAAAATCAGAGAATGGATATTCAAATACTGGCTCAAGAGATACTGTTTTACTTAGAAATATATTGTATCCTAAAGCAAATGAAAATATTTTTCGATCATCTAATTGATAGCTTAAACCACCAAATAAATTTGATATGACATAGTACCTAGCTTCGAGTTCTAATGAACTATCTGATCCTTGACCAAAATCGACATACTGAAAATTGGCTCCTAGCATAAAATTATCCGCTACAAAGTATCCCATGCCAACTTGTAAAAGTTTTGGTAAATCGTCTGATAAAAATAAATTAAATCCACTTGATCCGTTCAGGTAAATTGTTCCAGAAGAAAAAGGAACTGAATCAACTTCATCCTGACTGAATAAATTAAAACTAGTAAAAAAAAGGAAGGAAAATAAGATTAAGTTTTTCATGATCTATTTTTATACATTTTGAAATAAGGATAATTTAAGATAGACAATTATTTCATATGTGTAGAGATATTGCTTTTTATTCCAAAAAAAATCCTTTCCATTAACAAAAAGACTTAACAAATAAATGCTATCTAATTTATTAATCCAATCTTGCAATATAGTTCATAGACTTGCTTAGCAACTTGAATATACTTGCATTTCAGTAATCCAATTCAAAGTATTTTGCTCATCGCAAAACTAAACTCTAAGTATTATAAGTCTCGAAAAATAAACTTACTTAAGTAAATAATTTGTGACATTATCAAGAACTTTAAAGGCGGTTTCGGCCATTTTGTTTCCCTTCATATCTAATAGTGGGTTCACTTCCGTTAGCTCCAAACAAACTACCTTCTTGGAATCAAACAGACTCTTTATTATATATTCCACTTCCTCAGGATCGAATCCCTTAGAGACAGGTGTTCCGGTGCCATAAGACACAAGATCACAATCAAGGCTGTCTACATCAAATGAGATGTAGATCATATCACATGATGACAACTGTTGCTTTGCCTCCATAAGGCAGATTTCAGGACCTCTAAATCTATATTCGGCCACGGTATAGTTTTTAATATTATTAGTTGCAATAAGATGATCCTCAGCGTCTTCGGTATCTCTTACCCCAAAGAAAATTAAATCTTCAGGCAAAACTTTACTCCCACTAATGCCGGTATCCTTAAGTTTTTGCCATGAAGCAAGCGTCACATCACTCACATCATTGACAGCTTTACCTTTATTATCGAAGCCTAAAGAAGCTGCTAACGGCATACCATGAACGTTTCCAGAAGGCGTTGTATAAGGTGAATGTAAATCTGCATGTGCATCTATCCAGATTACCCCTAACCTTTTATCGGGAAATTCCGCTTTAATACCACTTATGGAACCCAATGCTGAAGAGTGATCACCGGATAAAACTATTGGAAACATATCCCTATTCAGCACATCTTTTACCGCAATACATAAGCGTTCACATTGTTCACATACAAATGCAATTCTTTTAGCAAATACTGCTTTTACCTTATTGTACACTGATTCATTATGAGTATCAAGGTCTAAATGCTTAAATCGAGCAAAGTAATCATTGTTAGAATTGATAGCCGCAATTTCTATGGCATCGATTCCCATATCAGAACCTCTTGTTCCAGCACCAATATCAGATCTATTTTTAATTATAAAAATCTCCTTCATAATTACTTGGTATTATTTTCTTTGAAATTTAAAGATAAGCTTATAACAGGAAAAGTTAATCAATACAACCTTCAATAATAAATTATTACGAGATCATTTATCACTCATAAATGAATACAATTTTTAATTCTATATAAATCCTATGGGCAAGCCTTAATAATCCAATTATTACTTCAATGACCAGAAGAATCTCTCTTTCGCCAAGGAAACTGCTCCAATTCTCCGATAAAATTTAATTGCTCTTTCGTTGAAGTCCGGTGTCTGCCATTGCAGGAGTTCAATACCTTCCCTAAGACTTTTTTGACCTACAAATTTCATCAATTCATCGCCAATACCTTTTCCCCTTGCATTATCTTTTAAAAAAATGCAATCCAAATACATATAATAGCTGGCATCCCATGTTGAATATTGCTTCATATAACTTGTATAACCAAGTATGCTTTTATTTTCACATGCTACCACACAATATAGTTCAGGTGAAATGTTAAATATTGCTTTGCGCAAAAGTTCTGATTTCCCTTCTTTATTGTATTCGCATTTTTCATATGCTGCATGTAATGCACACAATTCAACAAGTTGATCCATCTCATTTTCTCTAATAAATATTATCTCATTCATTAATTAGTACTTACAGAAGTAAAAAAACGTTATTTCATTGTATAAAAAGTTAATTCCTATAATACTGCGATTAAACTATTACGCATTATATAAAATCAAAAACTTAATTAGTTTTGAGCTATGAAAATTAAGCATTTAATTACCCTTGGGCTAATTCTACTTTCTATTAAAAACCTTAAGGCTCAAGAATATGATCTGAGTGGTTTCGAAATCTCTATAGATCAAGACTATTTCGCTGACTTCCTTAGGGATAGTACTGAAATTGACGATAATCACACCATTGCCTTAAGGTTAGGGTTTTATGGAGATTTAGCCAATCATGTGTATTTAGGATTGCCATATGTTCGACAACTGGCAGATGGGTTTTTAGTTGACAATCTGCTTTATAACTCAGGATTCAGAGAAGAAAGAGTCTCTCATAATTTCGTGTTTACCATAAATGGTTTTACCCCAGGACATATCTCAGACGAGACTCCAGAATTTCAAACAGCGTTAAACGAGGGATATAATTTCAGAGAAGATAGACCATTTGCCTCCTTTACAGGGTTTAGAAGTACTAGAAGGCTTGAAGGCAATAAATTGTTTGTTCATTCTGCTAAGCAGTTGGATATGTCCATTAATACCTCTATTACCTTTGGTTTTGCCAGCTTTGGGCTATCTCAGGCAATTGAAAACCTTTTTGGGGCAAATCGACCAGATGCCAATTTATGGGACGAAGACGAAAGCAAGCCCTATCCAACGGGACAGGTGAATTTTGCACCAATGCCTTTATTTATGTATTCTGTATCCGTAGACGCTGTCGTATGGAGGCCTTTGAAAAAAGTGATTCTACAAGTAAGGCCTGAAGTAAATTTAGGGTACTATACCAATATTGGGATAGGCGTTGATTTTGGTAAAGTAATGAACGTCGAACGTACTATTGATAACTTATCTTATACAGACACTAATAATCCAGGTGTCTTGGTGGTTAATAACGAAAACCTATCTTTTTCTTTAGTCGGTGGTGCTGCAGTACGCGCTGTTTTATATAATGCAAATTTAAGTGGATGGTTTGGCTGGAGAGATGATCATTACATCTCTGTCGCAGATACTAAGAAATTTATTTATGAAGCATATGCTGGTCTCAAACTACAGATGTTTAAAAAGATAGAATTAAACTTTTCAATTAACACACGAAGTTCAGAATTTAGTGGTACTGCTCAAAAGAAAAATCTCTGGGGCACCTTTGGGATGAAATACCTTTTAGCAGAAGAAGGAGAAGGATGTTACGATTAATTTCAGCTTAAATATCCAAATATTAATTATCAAGGGTAAGGCTTAAATAATTCGACATTATCTATATCGAGATATTGCTTGATATATGCATTCCATTTAAGCATAGCGTCCTTATTATTGCCTCTATCAACCTCTTGAAGAAAACTCGCTTTCAATTCTTCAAATTCTGTTGAAAATTTTTGATATATATTATTTATTAAAGCTTCATCTCCTCTTGCATCCATAACCCTTAGATGAAGTTTTCTCCTCATTATTTCACATAAATCAAAGTAGATATTAATAAAGCATTGTGTTATTTTATTGATATCCAAATAATAAAAGCTTTCATAGGGATCAAAAATAGTAGCTGTCAAAACATCAGTTGTTCCTGCATATGAATTTACATCAAGGAATATTTTAACGGATAGATTATAGTCGTAATTTTCAGATCCTTTTTCATAGAAAAACGAATCTCCTTGTGGCACCAAATCCATGAATAATACTCTATCTTGAGACCACTTGACATATGGATGCTGGAAAATACCAACTTTTGTAAATGCGTTTTGTCTAAAAATATTTCTATTGGTAACAGTGGATTCGAAATTAAAAAATCTATTGTTTTTTTCCTTGCTATCGTAAAGGCTATATTCATCGTTAAATTTCCAAAAAAAACTATTGTAAGGAATAGCATTTAACTTTCTAAAATCACCGTTAGATAGAGTATTAAAATAAAAATAAGGAATGGCAAAATAATTATTGTAGTCATAGGCATACAAGACAGCATTCGTCTCAACATTATATTCAACTTCATTGGTGTGACCAAATCTACTTAAATAGTTTACTTTATACAGAAAATCAATATGCTTAAAAGCAGCCGAATTATCAACGATATCAAAGGTCTTCGTAATACGCATATCCACGCTCTTTATTTTATCAGTAGGAAACAAAGGAATAAATGGATGTGTTTTACAGGAATTACAGAACTTTTCAATCTTCTCCACCAACGAATGTGTAATATTGATCCATACTTTACCAGAAAACAAATCATTACCTGTCTTTTTAGGTGCAAAATCAATAACATAAATAGAATCACCCTTTGAATCAACATACTTTTTATTCAGAGCAAAAAAGAATGATTTTGATAATTTCCGCTTTTTTACATTGAATGGTTGATCAGGAAAATAATAGCTTCTTGACATTAGATGCATCATTGAAAAAGCCAATGAACTTTCAAGAGAAGTAAAAAACCTATCTTTATATGGCTTCAATGCTAACCTTCCTGTTTTCAAATCCATCCATTGGAGATCATAACCTTCTGACCCTATATTGTAATAGCCTTCAACCAGTTCAATCTGACTTGTATCATAAAATGTTTTAAGCGAATAATACGCCTTTGCAAACGCTTCATCCATTTGCTTTTTATCTCTGCACGACTTAATCAAATCAATATAATATTTATCATCATCTGGCGTTATCGTGATTTCATCCAATAGCGTCGGAGAATCCACCATGCCAATACTGTAATTCCCTTTTCCATCTACAAGCTTTATTGAATAATCATTAAAACCGATGTAACTAATGACAATAGAATCAAGACCAGAATTTGTTTTTAATTCAAAGTAACCTTCATTATTACTAATAGTACCTATTCCCAATGTGTAATTATAAATATTGGCATAAACAATTGGTTGCTGAGATTCGATATTAAATATTCTTCCAGATATAAATGATCCAGTGCTTTGGCTGTTACCCACAATAGGTAGGATTCCAAATATCAATAACAATAAAATAGGTTTACAATTCATAATAAATTTTATTCACGAAGATATAATCAAACAATCCATAATAAATTGTCTATTGAAATTTATAATACCAGATCATAACCGTAAGTAGAATTAGAATTCAAATTAGCCTCTAAACTTCTTAATACGCCATCAGTTGTAGAATAAAAGATAATAATTACAATTTCATTATCGATTCTCTTATGAAATAAACTAATGTCCTCATATACCTGATTCTTAAGGCTATAACTCTCTACATGCATGCATTCTTTCCAATCAATGGAGTTATATTCAGAATTCTCAATATCGACTGGCTGAGATTCACAAGCATTTAAAGAAATAATCAACGGATCCATCTCGGATGTAGTATTAGAAACTATACCAAACAAAGGTGAAGATACAGTTGTTCCAACAACTGGTTCAATTGAAATCGAATTGGAGTTAAATGTCCAAATACTTTCATGAACATTCTCATAAACTTGGTTTAAGTACTCTGGTACAACACTAAATTTTTCTCTAACCAAAAATTCATTTTCTAATATTTGTTGCTTTAATAAAATCACTAGGGAAACATTTTCATATGCCAATGGCTTTAAGAGGTTTAAAGTGTCTTCTTGAAAATGATAAGCGTAATGGCTTTCTTGTCTATAAGCTGGAAAGTCAAAGCTGATATGAGATTGCCTTACGAGAAGTTCATCATTATTATTGTAAATAAAGTTAGCAACAAATCTAATCTCATGAAATGCATTTAGGACTTGTGGATTTAATCTTTCTGAGGATATATAAACTCCTTTTGTAGGATGCCTCAATCTGATGTAAACTTCAGTAATATTGGATACTGTAAAAATAGATTGACCCTCTAAACAAACTTGTACTTGAGTAACCCTGTCAACCTGGTCTTTGGCATCATCATATGTTTTATAAAGCTCTACATTAAGACCAACAACACTTTCAAGTTCATCACATTGTATTGTTTTGCAATCGAAAACATTTACTTTTAACTTTGAGAAAAATCCAGATGGATCAGGCTCAGAAACGGTAGATTCCTTTTGACATGAATATAAAATCAGAATTAAAGAAAAATAAAGGAACCACTTCATAGTGCAAAATTATAGTCAATAATTACTAAAATTAATAATTATCATAAGTCTTAATGTCTAAAGAAATTTATATTCTGCTTTACGCAAACGATCCATAACCGCAATTCCTACACCTTCCTCTGGTAATTTTTCGACAAGGATATAATCTATATCGGCGTCTTCCATTTCATGAATAGTGGCAAATAAATTTACCGCAGCTTCCTTAAGGTTTCCTGATTTACTCAAATAACTTATTCTGCCGTACTTTATTCCTGGATCCCTAGAAAATGCAATGTACCCAACTCTGTCAATATCCAGTTGTCTGCTACCATCATCCAAGTAAAGCGGTTTTGAAGGGCTATAGTGTGATTTTATCATTCCAGGTGCTAGAATATTTTCTTTGCTATCTTCTCTTGATAATGGTAGAACCTTAAGCAATTCCTCCTTTGTTATAAAACCACTCCGAAGAATTTCAAAACCATCTTCATGAAGAGTAATTATCGTAGATTCGATCCCTACTGAAGTCCTTCCCCCATCAAGCACACACTCAACATTTGACAATTGTTTAAGCACATGTCTTACTTCTGTAGGGCTTACCCTTCCAAATTTGTTTGCGCTTGGTGCCGCAATTGGACATCCAGATTCCCGTATTAAGGACAAAGCAACCGGGTGATTTGGTATACGGATTCCAACAGTATCCATTCCTGCTGTTACAATATCTGGAACTAATACGCTTTTAGGCAAAATTACGGTCAATGGACCAGGCCAGAAATGATCAGCAATCAAACTAACTTTATCATGATAGGCTATTGTTAATTTTAATATCATATCCATATCCGAAACATGCACAATCAATGGATCGAAAGAAGGTCGTTCCTTTATAGAAAATATTTTTGCAACAGCCATAGCATCCAAGGCATTGGCCCCTAAACCATATACAGTCTCGGTCGGAAAGGCAACCAACTTTCCTGCTCTGATGCATTCAGCTGCAAACTTTATTTGGTCATTACTGGACATTCACTATAATCTTCAAACTGAGTGCAAATTTAATCTGTCTTGACATAATATGCACATTTATGGTTCCTTCCTTCTAGGCATTACCAAAAAATAGATATCTTAATAGTATTAACCATTGAAAAATCAGCAATAGCTAAAATAATAATATCACTTTAGTATCTTATGTTAGTGCGCTATATATTCCTTTTCTTCTTTTTAATACAGTATTTCCTGTCTCATAGTCAGGAAGATTTTAGGCATTTAGACTTTATGGGAGCAGGTCATACGATTAAAATGTCAGTAAAAGCCAGTTCCACTGAGTTCACATCAGCTGAGGCAACTATCGATGGATTTCCAATAAGTAATGATGAGCAACTTAAACAAGCCTCAAGGTTCTTAGCACATTGTACATTTGGCGCTGACTATTCAACAATACAAATGGCTGCCTCCATGGGTTATGAGGCGTGGCTTCAAGAACAGTTTGATCTTCCCGATATATCATTTCATCAAGAAGAAATCAATCAGACCAGAAACAAATATGGATTTGGATACAGACTATTTGGATCTACTTGGATGACCAATACTTTAACAACGCCTGATTTACTCAGACAAAGAATGACATTTAATTTAAGCCAAATCATGGTATTAAGTGGAAATACAATGATGGTTTTTCAAAGAACAGACCTACATCCACTTGCAGCTTATTATGATTTCCTTCAACAAAACAGTTTTAGCAATTATCGAAATCTGTTAAAGGATATTGCTTTATCACCCCAAATGGGACATTTTCTATCCCATTACAACAATCCAAAGGAAGATACGCTTCTCAATATACATCCAGATGAAAATTTTGCTAGAGAAATAATGCAACTTTTCAGTATTGGATTATGGGAATTAAATCAGGATGGTAGTCGTAAAATAGATGTAATGGGTAATTACATTTCTAGTTATACCAATGAAAACATCAAAGAGTTTGCACAGGTATTTACTGGACTTGGAATCAATATAGATGTGCCGTTTGGTGGTATATTTTTTGGCAATTGGACTGAAGCCATGGGGATGCATAACGAATTCCATGATACGAGTTCGAAAGTACTTCTTAATAATACAGTACTGCCTGCAAACCAAGATGGGATGAATGACATTGAACAGACGATCGATCATCTGTCAATGCATCCCAATACAGGACCATTTATTTGTTCTTCACTAATAAAAAAGTTTACCACTTCCAATCCAAGCCCACAGTATGTAAAAGACATAGTTGCTGTTTTTAACCCATTCGAAGAAGATAATTTTGAAAATGTCATTAAAGCAATACTTCTACATCCTGAAGCCAGAAAATGTGAGGCAACACCAGAATATACATTTGGAAAATTAAGAGAGCCATTGCTTAGGTTAATGAATCTATTAAGAGCATTCCCTCTATCAACAAACACTTTTGGGGATTACTGGAATTTTTTAAGATGCCCAATATTTACTATCGGACAAGCACCACTCCAAGCACCTAGTGTCTTTAATTTCTTTACGACAGAATATAAACCCCAAGGCATCATCGGGCAAAGCGATCTCGTCGCTCCAGAATTCCAGATTCTTTCAGCTCCCAATACCATAGGGTTAATCAATGATATAAACACAAGGTCCGTTGACAGAATTTATATGGATGATGGATGCGGAATTTTCGGCATGTTTGAGCCTACTTTCTATCAAGAAGATATCAGCTTATACAAAATGGATTATTCTAGTCTCTATTTGTTTGAAAATAACGAAGACGCTTTGGTCAATCACTTAAATATTTTATTAGCCAATGGACTATTGACCCCATTTACAATAGAAACTATAACAAATGCAATAAAGGGTCTAGAGTCCTTCGATGACCAAATAAAACTAGCCATCTATGCTATTTTAATTTCACCTGATTATGCCATTTTAAAATAGAAGACAAAACAATGCGTAATTATAAAAAACTACATAGAAGAGAATTTATTAAGACGGCAAGTTGTGGTGCAATTGGTTCTTTAAGCTTTTATTCAACTCTTCTTAACCTTCAAGGCATGAGTAATTATTCAATTCTCAACGCCAATCCATATTCAAATAATGATGATTATAAAGCTCTTGTATGCATTATGCTAAGGGGAGGCAATGATGGTTTTAACATGCTGGTACCTCACGATAATGCAAGTTATTTAGAATACCAAAACTCAAGGTCAGTACTTTCGATTCCGAGAGAGGATCTTATCATGGTAAATCCTACAAATTCGAATGGTAGTTCCTATGGCTTCCATCCCTCTATGCCTGAAATCTCCCAGCTATTTGAAGACGGCAAACTAGCCGTGATCAGCAATATTGGCACTTTGGTGCAACCTACCTCCAAATCAGATTTTATTAATGGTGCACAACTACCCACTGGCCTATTCTCGCATTCGGATCAAGCCCATCATTGGCAAACTTCCGTTCCCCAAACCAGTTCTCCAACGGGTTGGGCGGGTCGACTCGCTGATATTGTACAGTCGGCTAATCTAAATCAAGAAATATCTATGAATATTTCTCTTTCTGGCAAAAACGTTTTTCAGTTGGGAAACATGACTTCAGAGTATGGTATATTACCAATAGGTGATGGTAGCGTAGGAATTACAGGATTTGGAGGAAACTCTACATTCGATCAACTAAGGACGTCAATTGTCAACAGTTTAATGGAGCATCAATATCAGGACATATTCAAACAGAGTTATGCTGATATTGTTAAAGCAAGTCAAAATGCGCACGAACTCTTTAGTGAAGCAGTAGCATTCTCTAATCTTACTACCGAATTTTCTGAATCTACTTTTTCCCAAAGTCTAAAGATGGTTGCCCGAACAATTCAAGTGAGGGAACAACTTGGTGTTAAAAGACAAACATTCTTCATTCAAATGGATGGATGGGATCACCACGACGACTTGTTATATCTCCAAGAAGGTATGCTTGAAGAATTTAGTAAAGCATTAGCTGAATTTCAGGCAGCTCTACTTGAGTTAGACGTTGAAAATCAAGTCACAAGTTTTACAATTTCAGATTTTGGAAGAACGCTTACTTCTAATGGTGATGGCAGTGACCATGCTTGGGGATCTAATGTTATTGTGATGGGAGGGCAGGTAAATGGTAAAAATATTTATGGAGAATATCCACAGTTGGCACTTAACAGTGACCAAATGCTAGAAGGAGGCATATTGTTGCCCCAGCTTTCAACAGATGAATATTTCTCAGAGTTAGCACTATGGTATGGTGTTGCTCCAAGTGAATTGCTTTCGATCTTTCCGAACCTCGGCAATTTTTATGATGTATTTTCAGGCAACATGCCAATAGGTTTTATGAAAAGCTAATCTAAAATATGCCAAAAATTAAATACATTATAATATTTACACTTTCGGTTAATATCTTGTTTTCTCAAGATTGCTTTGCCCCAGATGAGAAAATTTGGCAAAATCCCTGGCAATCATGTCAGCAATCCTCAAATCCAAATTCAGATTACGGACAATCACATTGGATTATGTATAATCTAGGTGAGATCAGATTGCTTTCCAAATCCTGGATATGGAATTGTAATGACCCCAAAAAGCTTAGCCAAGGCTTTGCTGATATTAAAGTGGATTATTCCAGTGATGGAGTCAACTGGACTTATTGGGATGATTTTTATTGCCCCAAAGCAAATGGAGATCTTGTTTATCCTGGATTTTCTGGGCCTGACCTTCAAGGCATCAAAGCCCAATTTATTCTTTTAAGCGTTATCAGTACACATGGAGATGGTGATTGTGCCAGTTTATCTGATATCAAATTTAACCTCCTACCTGGTTATGAAGAAGGTGTAACCAGTTCTACTCTTCAAATTACAAATGAAGACAAATCCTTCCACGTCTACCCTAACCCATGCCATGATATCATCTACATATCTGGAGATTTGAGTCGTGCCGTTGAATTTAACATCTATAATGTTATAGGTAGATTACAAGCAAAGGGTTCATTGCTGAAAATAAATTCGATTAACATTGAAAATCTACAAAGCGGAACCTATTTTATTCATTTAGGTCAAGAAGTTCATCGAATATTCAAGATATAAGCTTGATCGATCAATTGTCTATTTCTTCAATTCTAGCTTGTATTTGCTTAAGTACTGTAGTATGTGAAAAATTAGAACAGTGCCCTTTCATTGCTTCAAATTCAAATCTAGCATCTGAGGATGGATTGCTTGCAGACTCGAAAAATTCTGACAGTTTTCTTGTGGCATGATTCAGGTAAAAGTGATCCATATCACCCATCCAAACATATATTTTACCTGCTAACTTTGGCCCCAAATTTTTCCAATTCTCCTGTGCATATAATTTAAAGTCATACTTCTTCCAATGATCAGCAACAGAATGATCAATTTCTCCAGATTTAGGATCAAACAATGGTTTAGGTAATCCATCATCACCTATAGGACTATAAAGAGCTGTATGAGCACTAAATTGACCTCCAGATGTTATATAAGAATCTGATACTCCCAATATATTTTCCCTCATTATAAAATCCTTCAATTTAATCATCGGCTCACCACTAACATCCCTCATTACGGGATGGTACAAGCCGAATTCATTTATAAAAGCATTTTCATCCTTGTAGATGTTTATTAGCTGGTAATTTTCAAATTCAACAGGATCCGGGCTATATGAAAAGACTCCATTGAATGTATCTGGATAATAAAGCTGCAATCCCAAAGACACCCATCCTCCAGTAGAACACCCATCTACAAAGCGATACGCCATATCATGTGAATTTCTGTATTTGTTTTCTATATACGGAATCAATTCATTGATCAATGCATATCCATAAGGACCACTGTTCTCTGAATCCATTTGATAAGAATCTCCAAAAGGACCTTCACCATCTAAAAACACATTGATCACTTGAGGCGCATCGTCAGACATCCACCAATCCATAAACCCTTTGCTCTTGACCAAATTGTTTGCCCTATCATATCTACCCCCATACCCTGCTACATTATATCTTATGGCATCGGGTTTTTTATAATTATAATTATTAGGAAGAAGAATAGAAGCTTTGAGCAGTATCTGCTTGTCCCACCAAATAGAAAGAGTATCACTAACGAATTCAACATATCTAAGCAATTCATGTTCTACAAGTTTTCTCTCTTCATTTCTTTGATTTAAAGCTAGCTCTAAAACGTCACCATCCAATAAGATTGCCTTTTGTTTTTTACTGTATATATTTCCAGGTGCATCCATTCGTGATTCCAATGTATCATGATCCCATACCGCTTGAAAATAGTACTCACTATTCAATATGTCTTCGATCGAAAGATCAGAAGAACTTAACCAAGTAGTATCCATCTTTAATGTACTTCCATTTATAGGCGCAAGGTTTAGGTTCTTGGCAAATATATGTGTCGAAACATAAGGATTTGGCCATGTTTGGCTTTTGGGTTCAACCCTAGCGTCTTTTGTGACAAACAAAAATAATCTACCCTCTTTAGGAATCTGCTCAAATTGACTTTCATCAAACGTTAATTTCAAACTTAATGATTGAGATGAAGCAATTGTTGATAAAGTAAATAGAACTATAGCTATGAAAAATTTAATCCCGAGATACTGAAAATTCATTTATTAAAATTTGATTAGCGAATTACGGTAATATTGTTTACAATAGTTTTAATTTCTCCATCTAATATATATTCGATATAATAAACAAATACACCAAGATTGACACGTTGATTATTAAAATAGCCATCCCAACCATCTTCGGGTAAATTAAGTTTTGGATTCAATTTATGAAATACCATATTTCCCCATCTATCGTAAATGATAAATTCATTTACAACTATTTTAGAATCACTCTTAGATTGTAAGTACAGACTTGCATTTACACCAGTGCTGCCAGGATTAATGACATTTCCCAAGTAGATACTATCTCCCTTTTTAACTTCAACAATAATATTAAAATATTGAACACAAGGACCATAATAAACTGTAAGTTGATAAGTAGTGGTTTTTAATGGACTAATTTCAAAAAATAAACTATTGTTTTGAAGGATTAAATTATTTGCTTTCCAGACAAAGCTATCAATATCACCTTCAATTAACAGTGGATTAAGAAAAATGCTTTCTCCTTCTTCAATCGTGATAATTGAATCCAATTTAAAGTCAAGCACATTAGCTATTGCAATTTCATAATAATTACTTGCAAGACAATCATTTGCATCTAACACAAAAACTTCGTATTCTTTAGGAGACAAATTGAAAAATACATTATCATCAATATACACTTCCCCGTTAATTGAATAATTATATACACCACTACCACCTATTGCATCAATTATACTCAAACTGCCATTATTGCTACCCTTGCAATCAGAGTCTAGTCCAATTATCCCAAAGTTTATAGGATCAAATTCACTCATAAATACAGAATCAATCCAAATACAATCATTCTCATAACTTATAGTTACGTAATACCAACCTGCATCAAGATCATCGATAAAATTTGACTCTTCCCCATTGCTCCAAACCAGCTCATAAACCTGGGTTGTCAACTCTACAAGATCAATTGATCCATTTGCTAATTCATTGCATGTTATCGGACGTATCTCAAATTCAGTTTGCAATTCAATACAAGGACATTGAGGGTCTATTAACTCAAAACGAATTATAGTATCACATCCATTTGATGCAATCTGTTGAACAAGTAAGTCATATTCTCCTACAGCTAGGTTTGTAAAGACATTATCCGTCTGCCAAAATAAACCATTGTCTAGACTATACTCCAATGGTGTATTACCACCAATAACTTCGATCTTTCCATCTCTCAAATCACACATACTTATAGAGTCAATATTCAATTCAATGTTTTGTAGGCTTTCTTCAACCAAAGATATGTTAAACTCTGAAATTTCAAAGCAATTCACAAATTGCTTTTCTCTAACAATTAACTCATAATCACCTGATGGTAACATATCAAACATCGGATTTGCAGTCCAATTCGCACCATTATCAATAGAGTATTCAAGATCGTTGCCAGTTGCCAGCACCAATACTGTACCAACATCAGTATCACATTCTCCTGCTGGTGAAGTTATTAATTCATCAATTGACGGTGAAATAATTTCGTCAATCGAAATCATAAGTTCATCAAGGCAGTCCGTTTGATCTACCGACCTAACGGAAAGCACATAATCTCCAGGAGATAAACTTTGAAATATATTGCTTGATTGCCAAGTATTGTCATAAATAGAGTATTCGAGATTATTCCCTGTGGCAATTACTTCTATTTCAGCATCATCCATCTGGCAATCTGAAATTTGCATTACATTTACTTCATTTATAGAAGTAAATGTAGGGCCACCAATTGTAAGCATATGCTCCAACTTACAATCTGAGCTATTCAGCTCTTGCACTATTATTGTGTAATCACCCTCACTCAATCCATTAAAAAAGCCATCCGCTTGCCAAGTCATTCCTTGATCAATAGAATATTGCAAGTTATCTCCCTCAACTTCAATTGAAATCCATGCATTTTCTTCAAGACAACTCGATTGATCCATATAATTCAAATTCAAGAGGACAGGGATGTTCATAGAATTTATTGTAATACTTAAACGATCAATACATAATTCTCTATCAATAAGCCGGTACAATATATTATATATTCCATCTGTCAGGCCTGTCAATTCTTTATCTTGTATCCATGACATACCATCATTATAGGAGTACTCTAACTCTGAGTTAATAAAATCAAAAATAATTAATCCATCATTCGTATTACATCCACTTGGTTCTACTAAAGTAAAATCTAACGGCAATAATTCAATTATATCTAAAGACCTAAAAACAGTATCCGCGCAAAAGATAGCATCAGGTACAAAGTAAATTTCGGCAAGACCATCAGAATACAGGGCAGGATCTATCTGTTCATGACTCCATACTCCAGTTATGCCATTATCACTCTGTGATGGCAAAATATAAGGCGATGATTCTACACACAAATATTCAGGAATACTGAAAAGAGCATCGGACTCAAAGTCAATATCCCAAGAATTATCCAACCATTCCGCACAATTGTCACTTGGAATAAATATTGAATTGATTGTACCGTTCCCAATAAATTCAACAGGATTAATAGACCAACTGCCTTCAATACCGTTGGTCGAAATGCTAGGAAGAGTATATGGTATATCGAAAATACAGATGCTTGACGCAAAATCAAACTCTGGTACTGCAAGGTCATATAAGTTAATTCTAAAACTTACTTCTTCAGCACATACTGTATCAACAGGTATAAATATAGACTCAATATAATCATCTTGAACATCAGATGGCACAAACTGTTCTATCGTCCAAGCTCCTGATAGTCCATTTAAACTTAATGTATCAAACCCATAAGTATCATCATTCTTACATAAACTATCCGGTAGATTAAATAATGGCATTTCCAGTGTTGTAAAGTTAAATATCAACTCAACAGATCCATTGCAATTTCCTTGGTTTTCAACCGCATTCCAAAATAGTACTATTGAATCGGCGACAATGGTATCTGGGTTAAAGGACTGAATATTCCATGCTCCCAATACTCCCTCTAACGACATTGAATCTAAGACGATAACGGTATCACTTTTACAAATTGGTGAGTGTATATCAAAGCTATAGTCTAACTGATCTAACACTTCATAACTGAATACAAATGGTGCATAACATTTTTCATCTATCGTTGGCGTAAAGGTTCTTTCAAATACTCCTGATATAGAAAGATCAATCCTTGAATTGTCCCATACCCCTCCGATGCCATTAAGGTCAATATCTTCAAGAATAAAAATAGAGTCATTCCTACAATACTGAGAATTTATCAAAAATTGCAAAGGCTCACCTGATGTAATTTCAATTTCAAACTCAACATCAATAGTGCAAAATAAATCATCAGGAGTGAACAATAAATTAATTTCTCCATCTGACCAGTCACTAAGATTTATCTCTTCTATATTCCAACTGCCTTGAATATCTTCCAATGATTCAGTTGGAAATTCTATAATATCCTGTTCAGACCTACAGTATAATAATGGAAAATTAAAAGTTGGCTCATTAAAAACTTCTACTTCTAATTCATAAGTAAATTCAACAGGACATAATACTTCACCTTCGTTTGCAATAAAAACGATCTCAACTGTTTCACCAGCATAATCACTTACATCTACTGATGCCGGAGTCCAAGTACCTGATATGCCTTCCTCTGAAATTGTTGGAAAAGACACTTCATTATCCATTTCACAGTATGGCAGGTCCAAAAAGCTAAAGTTCACCGGGGTATAGGCCAGTACCTCAATTTCAATATCCTTTTCAATTTCACAAGCATCATCTTCTACAAGCATTGTATATGTAATAACAAGTCCATCAAATTCATTACCAGAAAAAGGGAAATTAAAAACGGGACTTTCAATATCAGTTGCTGAAAGATAATTAATAGCTTCCGGTGGATCAGCTGTCCATTCAATAGTGACATTACCCATAGCATTGAGAATTTCTGGTTCAATTTGATAATCCTCATTTGGACAAACTTCAGCAGCATCTTCAAGTTCCAATCCTAAGCCACAACAAGACAAGGTAGCTTCTTCACATGCTGCATCATCAATTACAATAAAGCCTTGAATTCCATTATGAATACCCAATAATTCGATTTCGATTGAAGAGGTTTCAGGGGTGATACATATTTCTGCAAGTGTCCAATCCTCTGTTGAAGGAAATGTAGTAATCTGTCCATCAACTTCGACAGACAGATCAGCACAACAAATCAACACACCACCCCCACAGTCTAGCGTTATACTGGCCCACCAAAACATTAATGTATATTCTATATTTGGCGTTAAGCCATCAACCGTTGTATAGATTCCTTCCGAAAATCCAGGTCCAGTTATATCTAAAGCAACTGCTGTTCCACCTGATGGAGATTCTTCACTAAGACTATAACATGGACCATATGCGGTTACATCGTCAAATTCTTCTGATCCTAATACACTATCCCAACCTGGAGGGGTACATAAACAAGGTGGCTCATCAAACTCACCATAATCAATACAGTTTTGCGCTAAAGCACAATTGCAGACACTACTAAATAATATAACTATCTGGGAAAAATAAAACCTATTCATAATGACCGATTAAGGTACAGAGTATATTTAGATTTGAAAGAAATTTTTCAATCAACATCTCTATAAATCCAATTAAAAGTTATTCCAAGATAATAGGGATTAGTTGATGCTTCTAATTTCGCTTAATTATTCAATTACCAGCTTGGTTCTTTATCGAAAGAGCATCCGTAACAAAGGAAAATGCTTTATTTCCCAATTGACCTATCATTACTGCCTGAATGATAGGCTTTGTTTTGGAATTTCTAGAACTAAGTTCTACAATAAAATTTGCACCAGGACCACCTACTTCATCATGTTCTTCAATTACATAATTAATAGTCGCCATTGGCGGTAAACTAATCGTCTTTTGAAGATAAGACCTTACAATTTGTCCTCCTGTATTAAAATAATCAATTTTAGAAATAAATAATGAATCATTAAAGCTGGTATTCCTAATGCTCAGAGTTGCAGAAAGAAGATTTCGCTGGTTTTGTGAATCTACATAAATATCAGAGTAAATCGGGACATAAACGATATCATGATATTCAAATTCTTCATCAATTGGCTGATGCTCAACTTCTAATGAAACCAGTTCATCCTTACCTTTAGAGTCAACATTTGGGTTGGCATTTTCACAAGACACATAAACAAATCCAATAAATAATATTAATATTATATTCCTCATAGGTCTAAAGTAAAAAAGTTTGGCATAATGCAACTGATAAATCAATAGGCAAATCTGATAAAATATATCGTAACACATTTTCTTATTAAATTTACTTATAACTATCATTTTAATTGCAAAAAAATAACAAATACTCTATAGTTATGCATTCTGAATTTCCGAGTACCAAATAAATCTTATTTTGAATGACATTAAGATATTTATTCTTAATTATAAAAAAAAACCTACATCGAAACAAAAAAATGCAATGCTTTATATTTTATTCTTGGCAATATTTATGACTTTTAGTTTTGGAATTTATACTCGGGTTAATTCGTCCATTAAAGCTTTGCGTTGTGGATATTGCTTTCTAAACAATTCTATTAACTCATTGACTCGTTCATTTCCTCCCAATTTTTTCATTCTACGCAAATATCGACAAGCTGTTTGATAATAATTTCGCCCTACATATTTTTCAACATAATTTATAATTCTTTCGCTGTAAAGTTCAACCAGTTCAGAAGAATAATCCTTTTCTAAATACGCTTCATTCTGTTGAATTTTCTCCAAAGAAAGGTTTTGCTTAAGCATTAAAAACAACCTATCCCACCATTGTTCTTTTATGTAAATATTGCGAATTAATTCTGCATAAGTCCACCTGGTTTTGGGTGTAATTTCTTTTATGATGTCTTCTAAAAATGGATGCCAATTTTTATCTTCAATATTGTCCTTTAAGATTTGATAGTAATCTTGTTCGGGACGATAATTGTCAATAAATAGGAATCGAGAATACTTAATAATTTCAGATGTGTCTTTTTTGGTTTGAGCAATTTTTAGCAACCAATTGTACCAAACCTTAACCAAGCCAGATTTATCTTTTTCATCACATTTAATTCCGTCTTTTGAAAGCTTAATTACCCTTTCATAGTCTTTGATTTGAAAGGCTTTTTCTATCTCCGTTTTTCTAATTGATGAATTTGAAATGTGTTTATTGACAAACTCTTCTACTTCTTTTTCGTCTTTAAACTTTCTTAACAAATCCAATTTAATAGATTGAGCTCTTTCAATTTCATATCTTCCATTACCCAAATCCAAACAATTCATTATAATATCGGCATCACTTTCTTTTTCGATTATATCACAAGCAATCTCTATTATACCTAAATGCCACTCCCAACCTTCAAATATTTTTTGTTTAAAAGAAGTGATACAGTAATCAAAAAATTCTTGTTTAAAGGTTTGAGTATGTTTTTCATGTGCTACCTTCGAAAGTAATTCCATTGCAGATTCGATAAAATAGCCTAAGTCTCCATTACTATCATCTCCATATTGAAATGCTTTTGTCATTTCTTCCAATAGAGCTGTGCTTATAAAAAACACATTTTCCAAATTATTATTCGCTAAATACTTTTCGGCATGATTTAAAAATGGCTCTGTGGTTTGGACAACGTATTTCATGTCAGACCAACCAATCCAACCGTCTCTACCTGCTGCAGTTTGTAATATGGAATGAAATTGTTTTTGATAAAATCCTTTCGATTGATTTTGAATTAAATGTCCATATGATGCTAAAAAATAATTTCTGAATTTCCTATCTCTTTTGGTGTTTTCCTGTACAAAATCGATTAACTCTTCATGTGAAATCACTTTTAGCAATTCTTTTACTTGTTGAGAAACAGACTTTGTCCTTTTCTTTTTGGTTCCAGTGGGTTTCGCAGTTGTTCGTAGATCAAGTTCAAACTCATTTTGCTTCAAATGAAAAATAACTGCCACAATGTGCTTACAGACAGGGCCCATATCATAAGGGCAATCGCAATTGTGTTCAATAATGGTATTGTTGCTGATTTTCAATTGAACTGTATATTCTTCAGTTCCCAATACTATGGCTTCATACTCTCCATTTGAGATTTCTGAAAAATCAGTTATTGCGTCATTATTAAAATAGGATATACCTCTTTTGAGAATTTTTTCATCAATGAGTTGCTCAAATTCTTTTAATGGTATTTGCATATTATCATTTCTTCCTCTCAATAATTAAATGGATGTTCGCTGATTGTGTTGTTTCTTTGCTATTATCTGTGATTTCTGCAGGAGACTTTTAAGTTTATTCGGATTTTAAAATTGGTGCTTTTTCCAAGTCGAAAATCATATCAGATATTCTAACTTGAAACCAAAGATTAAACATTTTGTAATTACGTTTTTGTGGCCATTCTTTCTTATTGGAGCACCAACTATCTAATTCCATCATAAAAATCTTATCAAATTTCTTTTTAAGCCAATTTTCCACATCATCAATTGTATCATCAATTAAATAGACATTGGTTTCATTAAGCTCATCTTCAAAATTACAATCAGGATAAAATTTGGAACACCAATCCAAAAAAGGTTCTAATGGTTTTAGAATAATTGCGCTACGGTTAATGAAGTTTTCTTCAAAATCATCATGAGGGAACAAATAATCTTCTTCTTCCATAGCATTTAGCACATCGGCTAGATAAGTTTCTTCGTCAAGGGTCATAACAATTAATATAGGTTCTTC
This sequence comes from Saprospiraceae bacterium, assembly GCA_029262995.1. GTDB lineage: Bacteria > Bacteroidota > Bacteroidia > Chitinophagales > Saprospiraceae > RFSX01. Next base: position 325,930 of record JAJCYH010000023.1, read on the forward strand.
GCCTGCTTTGGCCTCCTTTATTTCATAATTTATTATAAAATTGGTATACACTTTGTAATTTGCTTCCTTATGGGCTATCATTTTTTTTAGTAATGAGATTTCAAAATCTCCTGATTCTATTGATGCCATTGTTTTTTTAAATTCCTCATTTGGTAATAGAACATTCAGATTAGCTAGATTCCATGCATTTATGGCTAATTCAAAAACATCTTCTAAATATTCATAATTTTTAAAATCCCTTTCAAAAGGACTAATAAATTCCCCAAGCAATTCTGAATATTTAACGCCATTATTAGGGATTATTGTCCTGTTCTGCCTAAACAGATTAACTACTTTATTTTTCATAATCTATATTTTAAAAACCATTAAAATTATCTCCCATAGCGTTCTCCCATAATGTTCTCCCATAGCGTGTTTTATATTCCGTTTTCATTTGGTGTCTAAGGCACGTTCGAACACAATTCTTATTTTTCAGTTTGGTTTATGAAATGCTTAATAGTTTCGTCTGCAATTCTTACTAACGATCTGTAAAGCCAATGTTTCCCATGCTATTTTTAGCAAATTTCAAAGCCTATTCAGGCCGAGAAAAGGACCCCAGATCATTCGTATCAATGCCGAATTTAGTAATTTTCTTTTTCATCAGTACTATCTGTTTTCGTTTTTAATCCAAGAATAATAAATTCTTTTTGTGCGTAATAAGGGATCTTTTTAGTCAGCATGTTCCAAATGATTACTGCAGGTTTTTGTGCTGTTGCTGTTTTTCTATACCTCCTTTTTGAAAGCAATCTTATTGTAAAATTTGTGTAATGGACTGTCTTTAAGTCTGCTAATTGAATATGCCATATTTCTCAGAGAAATTTTAAGTCTTTTGCTACCTCTAGGAACTTTAGAACGAATAGTTCTTCCACCATTTATTTCATTGTTGGGAGCTAGTCGAAGCCAAGAAATATAGTGTTTGGCAGTTGGAATTTTGGAGAATCCATTAGTTCATAATTCGCTCATTAATACGATTGCAATTCAATCCGATACACCCACTATGGACATTAAGTATACACCATTAAAATACCGGTAAACGCCAATGCAATTATGTCAGCTGACTTTCGACAGTTAAGATGAACTAGTATGGACAATTCTGATGGCTCTATGACGCTAAAGCAAACCGCATTAATGACTTTAAAAATCAAGTCAAACCTGAAATTTCAGATACCGCAATATCTATCTTTAGGTTTAATGGTCTCAGAAATTTTTGTATCATCTGAATTCCTCAAATTCCTTGATCCAACTAATCAATCCAATATCAAAAAGTCCTTGAAGTCTTTTTCTTTAAAAAATAAATTCATGATCATTTTAATCAAGGTAGCTAGTTTGCGAGTATCGAAAACTACTTCATCATAAAAGTCGTGTTACCATAATCTGATACCAAAGAAAAAAAATGACAATATAGATCATCTTATATCAAAATTTTACAAATAGGAAGCTTGAAAAATACCAAGAGAAATAAATAATTATTCACGACTGGACAATTGAAATTACCAAGTGCCAATATCCCCAATAATTGTTATGTATAACATTACCAAAAATATCATGAAGGGACCTTGCTCCCATGGACATATATTGCTAATAGTTTAATCGTTATGGGCTCGTTCTTCTTATCAATTGAAAAAAATAAACGTTATAATTTTCTATTGGAATTAATGATTCTAGTTCGCTGTTGCAGGATCAATGACTGTAGTTACTTTACTTACAGAATTAGCAGGAAACCCACCTCGATTAGCGTGCTCAAGAATCATTTCTTCGCTTGGTGCGGTATAGACACAATAAATTTTATCTCCTGTCACATAACTATGCAACCATTGTATTTCTGACCCCATTTCATCTAATACTCCACAAGATGTTTGTGAAATTCCTTGTAGATCTGCACTTGATAATCTACCTGCACCAGGTATTTCTCTTTCAATTACATACATATTCTGATTTGATGCTGATGCTTCAGATCTAATAACTTCTGCAGAGGATGTTTCATTAGAAGTGCAATTAGTTAGAGTTAGAAGAAATAATAATATTAAAAATTTACATAATGAGAACCAATTGAAAAGCAAGGCATTTTTAGTAATTTTTTCATTTTTGACTACAAAATTTTCCATTGTAAATAAATTTAATTCTCCTACTCATATGGCTTTTCGGTTACGCCCCGTTTTAAGTGGTAGCTGGACTCCACTTGTGTTTATTTTCTGATTATACTACTTCTGATTAAAGCATCTTGAATTTCAGTATTTTATGTATTCAAATTTAACAAATTTATTTAATTTTATCTATCATTAGTAAAAAATGTCTGTCATGAATATGAAGTAAATTACAGAAAAGGATAAGAAAAAAAATCCCTTACCCAAATATAGAATATTAGAGTGCTGTATAAAAAATTATCGAATTCGGTATTGGCTTAGGCTTTTATTTGATTATTGTCGACGTGGTCAATGTTGATATTGCCACCATTAAGTTTTTTACCACATGCCTGTTTCATAATTACGATCGGATTAATTACAAATTAATTTTCCCTTCACTTAAAAATTCGAGATCTAATTCGACTGAAACATTAAGATAAATATTTGGACTTTAGCTACCAAAATTGTTTTATGTGCAGTGTAAGAATTGATAAGTTATCGCATCTATTTTGGTCGGCTCAGTCAGTGTAATTACAGTTAAACGTAAATGCAATTTATTCAGCTGACTTTCGACAGTTAAGATGAACTAGTTTGGATAATTCTGATGGCTCTATGACGCTAAAGCAAACCGCATTAATGACTTTAAAAATCAAGTCAAACCTGAAATATCAGATACCGCAATATCTAGCTTTAGGTTTAATGGTCTTAGAAATTTTTGAATCATCTGAATTCCTCAAATTCCTTGATCCAACCAATCCACGTCAAATTCAGAGCCAAATAATTTAGTCTTTCCTACTCCTGTCGGAGATACAATTCAACACAAGATTCACCTTCGATCGTTTCGACCACTTGAATCCTTATTTAGTAGCCAGTTCTTAATTTTTCTTCGACCATTAGATTTCATTTGTTTAATTAAAGTAAGGTATTTCTCATACGGTTTTGCAGTCAATCCATTGACTCCATTCTTAGGGAACCACCAAGCGTGTAGAATGACTGGTCCCAATGATAAAAGTCCTAATATAATTAGAAAAAATACTTGACCGATCAACATTCTTATAAGAGCAATTACAATAAACAACACTCCGTGCTTTAAAATTCGTCTTTTATAGGACAAATGTTTTTCGAAATTATTGAATAAGATATTTACCAAAATGAGCACAACAAGTACAATTAGTAAATCTATTATTATTTGAGACATGTCATTCTATTTAATCTGTTACAACGCTTATATATACATAGCTACCGCCGTTAGATGGTAATGTCCAAAGTGATCCATCATTTGTGAGTATTAAAATAATAAATTTGGATGAACTTTCTATACTTATTGCATTACTGAAGATGGAGTATATCGAATGTTATTTGGTTTTTTTGGGGAAATATATTCGAGAAGACACCTTCCATTTAATTTCAAAATCAAAGAAGCGAAATCCTTGATATTATTGACTCAATAGTAGATTTATATTTCAGTAAGCATGTCATCAAAAGTTTTTTCGATTGAAATTGCCCCTAATTTTAAAGCATAATTAATGAATTAAAATCCAATCAAACTGAAATATCGGATACTGCAATATTCGGCCTTAGGCGTAATGAGCTTAGAAAATTTTGGCTCTTCTGAATTCATCAAACGCCTTGATCCAACCAGCCAATTCACCTTAATTATAGAGAAAGATAATTTTGTTTTTCCTACTCCTGCCTTGTGATACGGATCAACACAAGATTCACGTTTGGTCGTTCCGACTATTTGAATCCTTATTTATTGTAGCATGTCATTTTAGGTTGTTAGATATTCATTAATGGCAATCTATTTTCCTGCTCAAATCAATTACAATATCAGGAACTAGTTTTTTAAATTCATCCTCATAAATGTTATCATAAAAATTTGATGTTGTGTATAAAATATACTTATCATTATTGCAATTGAAATTAATAAATGCTCTAATTTCCTTTGTTTTTCCTACAGAGATAATTGCCAATTCACCAGTATTTATTTTCTTTTTTCTTGTTTTCCGCAAATGGTACACCCAAGGGATTATTTAAACAAATTTGATCAGTTCATATCCAATGCCAATTAAAAAAGAAGAAGTTTATTGATCGATTGACGCAACGTTTTGTTTTGATATGACCTATACATAAGAAAAGCTATATTATGAAATATTTCTTTGCTTGTGTATTATGCCTTTTTCTATTATCGTGTTCGGATAATGAAATGATAGAAAGTACTCCATTTTTCGAGTATCTAGCAGATAATGGAGAAAGTTTCTCTACAAACAATCCTGTTATGAATTATGATACTGCTCAATTTGCAACCTTTATCAAGTATGACGATCCAAGTTTAAGAGTGAGGTGTAATTTTAGGGGTAGAACTACAGGAACTTACATAGAGGATGAGGCGATATTTTACAAGTTCACTTATGATTCCAATGGCGCATCGACTGTGGAGATAGTCTGCGATACTTATACGGGCATCGAGGTAAATGTATTTGAGTATGGTAATATTGGAGAAGATATCGCAGGCGAATTTTCAGCAACGGCTTGTGATGGAAATCCATCCATTTCAGAAATCACAGGATCATTCCGAGTCGTTAGAACAGAATAAAATTTTAATTGAACTCTTGGCTTGTCTTAATTTTGTGCTGCATGAGCTGAGCTATATTATAGGCACTAGATTTAGCTTTATCTGCCATTTCACCTGAGAAATTAGAATCCACTGTTTGATTCCATAGTTTTAACCATCTATTGAAGTGCAGCTTTTTGAGTGCAGACTTTTGGTTCAGTTCGATATGCTTTATCATAGGATTACCGTCAAAAAATTTAGTTCCCAAAATAACACTTTCCCAAAAATCGCAGATCCTAGGAATATGATGATTCCAGTCCAGCTCTACAACTTCTGTAAAAAAATAAGCTATTAGCTCATCATTTTTTACACTTTCGTAAAAACTTTCCACTAACAATTCAATGTCCTTCCTACTTTTTAATACTCTCATTCTTTAGATACAGTAAATACTACTTAATAAGTCCCCATTTCCATATCGTTCCATTTTCTTCATCTTCTATTGCACGTTCAAATGAAAATCCCATTTTCTCTAAAACTCTTGTGGACGCATTCTTCTCTGCAAGAGTATGTGCAATTATTCCAACTACACTTTCGTCTACTAAAGCTTTGGAAAGCAACAGTTGAGTTACTTCAGTTGCTAATTCTTGGTTTCTATAATCCCTGGCAATCTCATAACCTATCTCGACAAAATTATTTTCATCAGGTATTCCCTTAAATCCACAAGTGCCTATTAAAACGTATTCTGATTTATGTATAATTAAGTATGCACCCCAATCTAAATTTCTTTCATCCCTCTCGATCATTTTAAGCGATTAATCATACATCTCTGTACCAAATTCAGTCCAAAGTTCAGGAATCCTTATGCCAAGATGTTTTGCTAGTGCTGGTTCACCTGTTAGAATGACCTTGATTAATTCTCGATTGCATGCAAGCAATTGTATTCTTTCTGAATGCATGATAAACATTTTAAGACTTAAAGGTAAAATTTACTTCTTCTTTAAATTATTAAGAATTAGGCTCTCAAAAATTAGATCAAGAAATAAGCCTAAAGAAACGTAATTTAATCAACCTCACTTTCACTTATCTTTTCTATTCTTTAGTTAAGGAGTCTTGTTATAAAACCCGTTCGATCCTACAATTTCCACTTGACTTTGACAACATCAAATAATCTATTCATTGAAACGAGCAATAAGCCCTGAGATATCCAATATTTGAACTACAATAGGAGCATCAGGAGAAACAATTCTATTTTTTTATTTAACATTGTGTGCATATCGTTATACTTCCATTAATATTATTTGTCCTTCAAAGTTAAATTTTTACACCTTCCTTATTTTCCAGTATGCCTTTTTAAACATTATAGGCTTCAAAGCTATTATTCATTTAATTGTATCACCTTCATAAAAGCCTATTATATGGTTAATACAACTTTGATATACCGTATCTATCTTCTTACATTAATAATCTTTCATCCATTAAGCAAAAAGTAACTGAATCATAGTTTAAAAGATTAATTATTGAATCAAGAATACTATGAACAATATTTTACATTCAAAATCACAGCTCTATCTATATCTCCCAAGCAGATCATGATCAGAATGTCACTTAACCTAAATAAGTTTGTAAATTCTCATTATGTCCTCCATAATTTTTGGGAAATCTATTTTAAGGTCTATTAATTTACCAGAATGGATATCAAAAACCCAACCGTGAACAGTTAGATTCCTATCTTTGTAAGCTTTCTGAACTTGAGCAGCTTTAATAACATTAACGCATTGCTCCTGTACATTTAGTTCAACTAATCTTTTATACTTTTCATCTTCATTAAGAATTGAGTCTAACTCTGTTTGATGCAAACGATAAACATCTCTGATATTTCTTAACCAAGGATTAAGCACTCCAAGATCTGCCGGTTCCATTGCAGCCTTTACCCCACCACAATAGTAATGTCCACAAACAACCACATGATTTACTTTTAGATGAGTTACAGCATAATCAATTACCGACATAGAGCTTAGGTCAATATTAGACACCATGTTGGCAATATTCCTGTGGACAAAGACATCACCAGGGTTAGCACCCATGATTTCTTCAACTGTTACCCGGCTATCGGAACAACCGATATATAAGATTTCAGGATTTTGTCCTTTAGACAAATTGCTAAAATAAGACTCATCTGCTTTAAGCTTTTCGTTTATCCAAGACCTATTGTTTTCAAATATTTTCTTAATATCCATTTTCAGCAGTAGTTTTATTTTGTTAATTAAGCAGTTAACTAAACAATATTCATGTTTTTAATTGAATGCTTCATAAATCTCTTTTTTATCTTCGAATTTCACATCTTCACGGATTTGAAATGGCTGGTTCTATTAAATCCCAGAGGTTTCCATACAAATCTTTAAACACAAGAACTTTCCCGTAGGCTTCCTCCTTAAGCGGTCTCACAATCTCAATATTGTGTTCAATTAAATTATCAAAATCACGCTCTATGTCATCAGTGTTAAGAAATAAAAACACTCTGCCGCCAGTCTGATTGCCAATTCTTGTTTTTTGATGGTCGTTTTTAGCTTTTGCGAGAAGCAATGAAAAGTTATCCTTTCCTATTGGTTTGACCAAAACCCAACGCTTACCATCTTCCAATTGAGTGTCTTCTACCAATTCAAAATTTAAGTGATTAACATAAAACTCAATCGCTTCATCATAATCAGATACAAGCAAGCTAATGTGTGAAATCCTCTGATTCATAAAATGCTATAAGTAATTTATAACTATCTTCTACTCAACTGAAATATGTCTTTTCTCCTGTCAATCAAGTTTCTCACACTACCGAAAGTATGCAGTTCTCGAAGTAAATCCAGGTCTACATCAGCTATAAGTATCATTTCTGTATTTGGTGTAGCTTCTGCTTTGATACCATTGGTAGGAAATGAAAAATCACAAGGTGTAAAAACCATAGATTGAGCAAATTGAATATCCATATTATGGACATTAGGCAAATTACCTACAGACCCTGCAATGGCAACATAACATTCATTTTCAATCGCCCTAGCTTGAGCACAATTTCGAACTCTTGAATATCCATTTTGCGTATCGGTCAAAAAAGGAATAAAAAGAATATCCATACCTTCATCAGCCAATAATCTACTTAATTCAGGAAACTCAGAATCATAACATATCAATATACCTATTTTTCCGCAATCAGTATCATATACCTGTAGTTTGTTTCCGCCTTGCATACCCCAAACTTTAGCTTCATCTGGAGTTACATGTAGCTTTTCATAACTTTCAATTGACCCATCTCGCTTGCACAGGTAGCCAACATTATAAAGTTTTTCATCACGTATTTCAGGCATGCTTCCTGAAATTATATTGATGTTATAGCTTATGGACAATTCCGAAAATCGCTGAACGATACGATCAGTATAAGTTGCTAACTCTCTGATAGCATCTGGTTCAGGTAGATGATTGTTTTCCGCCATAAGTGGAGCATTAAAAAACTCTGGAAACAAGGCAAAGTCACAACGATATCCAGAAACAGCATCTATAAAGTATTCAGCTTGTTGTAAGACTTCTTCCAATTTCTTATAAGGCCTCATTTGCCATTGGATTAGACCAATCCTTACAATACTTTTCTTAGATGAAGCCTTTTTATTAGGCTTCTCATAGTATATATTATCCCACTCCAAAAGAACAGCAAACTCATTAGAGTCCTTATCTCCCTTTAAATAACCCTTTAAAATTTTAGCGGGGTGAAAATCATTTGATATTTGAAAATTTAACACAGGATCATGAATTTCTTTGTGTTTTACTTTTTCAATATATTGCTTAGGTGTCAGTTCACTGCTGTACTTATGATAATTTGGAATTCTACCACCGAAAGCAATGCCTTTCAAATTTAATTTTTCACACAATTCCTTTCTGAAATCATATAACCTTCGTCCTAACCTTAGCCCCCTATATTCAGGCTTAATAAATAAATCAATCCCATATAGCACATCACCTTCATTATTGTGAGAGTCAAAAGTATATCCCTTCGTAATATCAGCATATGTATGATTTACATCCAACAGCTCATAATCGACAATTATTGCTAATGCACATCCAGCAAGTTCCCCGTTGATCTTTATGTTAACCTGCCCTTCTGGAAATTTTTTAATAAGAGTTTCAATATGATGCTTTTCCCAATATGAATTTTCAATGGAGTGATATGATAAAATCATAGCTTGCTTAAGATCTTCATAATCATTTAACTCCAGATAACTTAATTCTACATTTTCAATTTCATCTACTTTCATAAATTCATTTTTGCCGCATATAATACTATGCTATAGGTTTATTTTGATTTGCTTATTTGCAATATCTCATTGTAACCAAAATATTACAAACATAATTCTATAACTATTCTATTTTTTGATGTTTTTACCGCTCAAATCTAATAATTGTAAAAGATACTAGTGGCTTCGAATTAATTATCATTTCCAAACATCTTTATAAAGTTATCATTATGGGGAGTGGAATCATTATGTATCCTACCAAAACCTGATATAAAACCATTTTTAGCGTCTAACACCAATGTTCCTTTATATTGATAATCAACATACATTGAACTGGATTTATCCTCTGGGTAATTAAATGCCTTTTGAATACATTCATTAAGACATTCATCAGCTAAATCGGCAGCATCAGATATTGCCACATCAATGTCTTCCCAAATAAATTATTTTAATAAACCACATTGAATTGCGCATTTAAGAAACACTAAAAATTTCCTGATACGTTCTTGGAGGATGTGTAAGCATTCTTTGGAGTACTACATTTATAATTTCACCCTTCATCTTGTGCCTGTTAAATTTAAAATTGTATTCATCCAAATAAGCCTGAAGGTCCCTTACCATTCCAAATATACCATGAAACCAAGCCTTAAGTCCTCTTTTATATCTTTTTAAAACGTGAAATTGTTTCCTCTCCCTTGACTTTATCTGGGTAATACCAGGATAAGAATTCTTTAATGATTTGTACGAGCGCCAACCATCTGTTTTAATTTTTGCTTGTTGGCAAATATGATCACCAAAAAATGGCATCAATTGTTTTACGCCAATATCTTTGACA
>JAJCYH010000024.1 GCA_029262995.1 Saprospiraceae bacterium
TATAAGTCGGACGCAGCCCGCCTTATGGATAAACCTGTAGTAAAGTATTGCTTTGTTATAAGTCGGACGCAGCCCGCCTTATGGATAAACCTGTAGTAAAGTATTGCTTTGTTATAAGTCGGACGCGGCCCACCTTATGGATAAACCTGTAGTAAAGTATTGCTTTGTTATAAGTCGGACGCAGCCCGTCCCGGGTACTTTATAAGTATAAAAAAAGCCTTGAAATTGAATATTTCAGGGCTTTTTTTATTCTTAAATTTTTATAGAAAAAACTTTTGCCTTCACAAAGGCCATTTTCTTCAGAATGATATCGTATTATCTATTTGTGTTGATAACAATAGCCTTTACATTCCTTAGTTTTTCTCTTGCACCTTAAGCCTTTCTGGGTAGTTCCTTTGCACTGGACCGTAGGGCAATTCTTCGAATCAGAATTATTATATGGTATTAATTGACTATTCGATTTTGGTGGTTTGCATACTTTACAAGCTTCTAGATTGTACTTATTAATTGCATCACTCAAGGTTATTTTTGCTTTAGAATACTTCAAATGATGGCAACTCTCTTTATGGTATTTTTTACCAGTATCAGTTTTATAGACATATTGTGAATAACTAGTTACAGCTACAATCAGAAAGGTGGTTAGAAGGATTAATCGCTTAATCATCTTATCAAGTTACAAAATTCTTAATTAAGTTGTTATGGTATGGGGTGATAAAATAGAAGAAAGTGCAATGTGTCTTTACTTTCTAAATATTAGTTCTGATAAAGGTTAAGTCAACTATGAGCTATCGGGTTGCGGTTGTGAGTATAAGTTGTAATTTTTCGTTGTCAGTTTACTCGTAAGATAAATGTTAATTTTATTGTTTAATGATTGTAATACGCACAATTTCTCTTTTTTATAAAAATAACGAGTATCTTTTGTAGTGGTATTTGTAGTGGTATTTGTAGTTACTCACAAGTTGAAAACCAGCCACACAAACAGCACATTTATTTTTTCCTACTACAACAGTCCACTCTTAAAAAATAAAAGAGCTGTTTTTTACCAACGCTCGAAGAAAAATTTTGAACACTCAAATATTAATCGTAATATTGCAATGAACTAATAAAGAAGAAAAATGGGATTAGCAAAAACCGAAATGTTTACCGACCATCAAAATGAAATTTCTCTTTTCGCTAAAGTTTTCGGACATCCTGCAAGAGTGGCAATTTTACAACAACTCTTTAAAATAGACGCTTGCTATTGCGGAGATTTAGTCAACGAAATTGGATTGGCTCAACCTACTATTTCACAACATCTTAAAGAACTTAAACATTTAGGTTTAATAAAAGGAAATGTTGAAGGAACAAGTGTTTGCTACTGCATCCATAAAGAAAATTGGACAGCAATGAAAACCGTAATGTTTGAATTTCTAAATCAAGACTTAACTCAAAAGCAAGATTGCTGTTAATTTTTTTTGAATTCTTTAATCGTATAATCGCAATAAACAGATAACCAATATGACAACAATAAAGCCATCCCTATTTTTAGAAATAGGAAAATTAATCAAGGAATTAAATCCTCAAACTATTACGAATGAACGTAAAGCAGTTTTACAACCGCTAACGGAATTTATTCAGTCAAAAGTTTCAAGTAATCAAGATATTAGAATCAATTTTATCTGTACTCATAATTCTCGCAGAAGTCATTTATCACAAGTTTGGGCACAAACAATGGCTAACTATTTTAATATTAAAAATGTGTGTTGTTATTCAGGGGGAACAGAGGCAACAGCACTTTTTCCAATGATTGCAGAAACTTTGCAAAATTCAGGTTTTCAGATAAAAACGATTTCAAAAAACGAGAATCCTGTTTATAGCATTAAATATTCTGACAATGAGCATCCAATAATAGGATTTTCAAAAAAAGTAGATGACGATTTCAACCCAAAGTCTGAATTTGCCGCAATTATGACTTGCTCACAAGCTGATGGTGGTTGCCAATTTATTGCAGGTGCAGAAAAACGTATTCCGATAACCTTTGAAGACCCAAAATCTTTAGACAACACACCACAACAAGCAGAAAAATACAATGAAAGAAGTCTGCAAATTGCAACTGAATTATTTTACGTTTTCTCTCAAATAAATCAATAAAAAATGGCGACAAAAAAATTAAGCTTTCTTGACAAAAATCTAACGTTGTGGATATTTGTTGCAATGGCAATTGGAGTTGGACTTGGGTATTTTATTCCAACATTTCCTGACATCATAAACTCATTCAATAGCGGAACAACGAATATTCCAATTGCAATTGGGTTGATATTAATGATGTATCCACCTTTGGCAAAGGTCAACTATTCGCTCTTGCCTAAAGTTTTCAGAAACACAAAAATCCTATCCATTTCTCTTATTCTAAATTGGATAATTGGCCCTGTTTTAATGTTTGTTTTGGCAATAACATTTTTGCGTGATTACCCAGAATATATGGTCGGACTTATTCTAATTGGTTTGGCTCGTTGTATCGCAATGGTTTTGGTTTGGAACGACCTCGCAGAAGGCAGTAGCGAATATGGTGCAGGTTTGGTAGCATTGAACAGTATTTTTCAAGTGTTCGCATACAGTTTTTATGCTTGGATTTTCATAACTATTCTTCCGCCATATTTTGGATTTGAAGGAGCTATTGTAGATATTTCAATCAGAACTATTGCCGAAAGTGTCGCCATTTATTTAGGTATTCCTTTCGTGATGGGAATATTAAGCAGACTAATTTTAGTAAAACTAAAAGGCGAAGAATGGTACACTAAAAAGTTTATTCCGACTATTTCGCCAATGACATTGATTGCACTTTTATTTACGATTGTGATTATGTTCTCGTTAAAAGGCGAATTAATCGTAGAAATTCCAATGGATGTTTTAATTATCGCAGTTCCGCTTCTTATCTATTTTGCATTAATGTTTATCATTGGCTTTTTCGTTACCAAAGCAATGGGTGCAGAATACGACAAAACAGCAGCAGTAGCTTTTACAGCAGCAGGAAATAATTTTGAATTAGCGATTGCAGTTGCAATTGCTGTTTTCGGGCTTAATTCAGGACAAGCATTTGCAGGAGTAATTGGTCCTTTAGTTGAAGTTCCTGCATTGATTTTATTAGTTCGAGTTTCCTTTTGGTTGCGGAAAAAATATTACGGAAAAGCCAACGCTTAAAGCCATACACATTTGAAATTCGCACCAGCCATCGCACCGCCAAAACTGTAAAAGAAGTATGTCTTTGCCAACACTAGAAAGTTTGAGGAAAAAAAAAGTACGAAAACACAACAACATATATAAAAAATAACGGTTTAAATGTTTAAACGAAAGTGAAAATATAAAATAAAGGTCAGTGTAATCCGAAAAGTTCGTGCATATTTACACGCAACTAATCGTACACAATCACGTTGAACAAACCCCTCACAGATAAGTCAAGGGCATACAGTTGATTACACTAATTTTGTCACATTAATTGACTATAAAAAATGTGACGAATTATGAGCATGGTGGCAGATGGCAATCGATGAATAATATTTACTCTGCGATGCGCAAACTTTTTTGCGAAGTCATTGATAGAGAGTGGAGTTTCAAAAATGCAGATACTACGGTCTGCATTCCTCTGCTACATATAAAAAATACCAATGTGAACTTCCCAAAACCATCAAGAACAATGGCAACACAGTACGAACAGTGATGCAAATTATCAAAGCTATGATGGGCCTGTAAGCCCTACAATGTACTCAATGCAATCATGATGATTTTGAAGTTCAAAAAATAGATGCGCATCGTCAATGGATACAAACCTGGATTACCATCCCGACCCACAACAAAGATCCCGTTCTCGACCATAGGACATATCATCAAAAACACTTGTCTGATAACTATCGGACTGATAGTCCTTTGCTTCACGAGACGAATATTTCAAGATTTTGGCAGAAAACTATTACTTCCAAACTATAACAGTGATTATTGCACCATTTTTTTTCACTACTTACATCATTCTTAATATCTTACTAAGCAAAATAAGGCAAAAAGAAAAACAACCAGAGTTATGACTTTCCTTATGACAAACTATCACAGGGTTCGTCCAACTGAAATGTATCCCAATCATGACAAGTTAGAAACTTGTAGAAGGTGGTGCGAGATGGTGATACATTCCTTTGATTATGGATAACAAAAGGTAAATGAAAAATATTCTAATACCAATATTGATAATAATAACATCATCAGGAGTATTTGCCCAGCATATTCAAGATAGAATAACTTACCCTGATACTCTTTGGGCTAAAAACGATACTTTTTATGTAAAAGGATTATTCTGGGACAAAGAATGGTCTTTTTCAACAATGGAGTCCGACACAATTGACCTTGGAACAGATGGATACGAAGGAATGGCTATGAAAATATGGACTGACACCGATACTTTGAATATACCGTATGTTAATACACCTGATGAACAATGGTTGTTTGTTCCAATCGCTTCATCAAAAGATACAGCAATATATCGCCTTAGATTCAATCCTCAAAATTCAGTCTTTACGCAAAGCTATATTAATCTAAATATTGGAAGTTCAACACTTCAAATTCCAGAAGTTTACGAACTTGCAAACATTATTCTATTTCTTTCCGATTGCTCACAGTCTACTCAAAATCATCCAACAGATACTGATTATTCTAAAAGAGTAAAAGAGCACTTTGATGGATTCCGAAGCCACCCATTAATTCAAATCTTAACTAATAAATGTTCTAACAACAACCATTGGTCTACGTATTATGGCTTTCGAGAAAATAGCATATGCTTCGAATTCGATGAAGAAAATATACTTAGATATACAACTCCATATAAACATGTATGGTGGGACAACTCTCATGTAAGAGGAGGAGAGTTTCGAAATCTACTATATTTAACTCAAGATTTTGCTAAAAAGACAGACTTTCGAACCTTCTATAAAACTAACACAAACTATTATCATAAGCTCGAAAACAGGCAATTGAAATTACAGCCCATTAACAAAATGTGGGAATGGATTGAAAAAGAATTTCCTCAAAGATATGATCACTATAAGATCATATTTTCTCCTCTAATTATAGGTAGTCATAGTACTCAACAATTCTACAAGGGTGATTCTTTTAATCCAGCTTATCAAGAATGTCTAATGTTTGTTAATTCTTCTGAATCTCTTGAATCAAATATGGAGTATAGTGAAAGGCTAAAAGAAGGCTTATTTTCTGGAATCGTATTTACCGAAATAGATCACAATTATGTAAATCCTTCAAGTAAAGAAAACATCAAAGCAATCAAAAAGTTAATTGCAAGTAAGGATAACTGGGCGTCTAAAGAAGTACAACAAAATTACTCATCTGAATACTCAATTTTCAATGAGTATATGACTCATTCAATTTTTTGCCTTTACGTCGAAGAAAATTATTTAGGAGAGACTAAAAAGAAAATCATCGAAAAACGAATCCAATTAATGGGGAGAAGAGGATTTCCTAAATTTAATGAATTTAATAACCTTTTAGTAGAGAAATTAAAAAATAGAAGCATATCAATCTATGAGCAGTACGCGATCTTAATTGAAGCGATTCAAACCATAAAATAACGGTCTGTAATTATATAAGCTGGAATATTCCCTTTGGTCATATACTCTGCTTATAATATGAAGTTACCTGTAATCTAGAATAAGATGTAATGATGTGTGCTGATAAAATAGAAGAGAGGGGTAGTGGAGTATAACATCCTAAATATTAATACTGATTAGCCTTGAATCAACCATGAGCTATCGGGTTGTGGTTGCAAATATGAGTTGTAATATTTCGTTGTCAATTTACTCTTAAGATAAATGTTAAATTTATTGTTTAATGATTGTAATACGCACAATTTCTCTTTTTTATAAAAATAATGGGTATATTTTGGTGTAGTATTTATAGTTACCTATAAGACAAAAAAATATGAACAATAACTCATTATCAAGGTCAAAGATGTATCTTTAATTCATGGATAGTACTGAAATAATACTATATGAATTTGAACAAAAGCAATCCAAAATTGAAGTTATAGTTGAGAAAGAAACCGTTTGGCTTACCCAAAATCAGATGGTGCAATTATTCAAAAGAACTAAGCAAAACATAAGCCTTCACATCAATAACTGCTTCAAAGAGAATGAATTAGATAAAAATTCAGTTGTCAAGGAATACTTGACAACTGCAGCTGATGGCAAGAGATATAAAACCAAATACTATAATCTTGATGTAATCATTTCCGTTGGATATCGGGTAAAATCCCAAAATGGTACTCAATTTAGAATTTGGGCAACTCAGGTAATTCGAAATCATATTTTACAAGGATATTCTGTTAACAAAAATAGACTAAGTCAATTACAACAATCTGTAAAACTAATACAAACAACCGTCGGAATAAATCAGTTAGACTCCGAACAGGTAAAGGAAGTTGTTGATGTTTTATCTGAATTTGCATTAGGTTTAGATATATTAGATGGATACGACCACCAAAATTTAGAAATTGGTTCCATAAGTCAAAAAGCTAAATACAGAATAAGCTATGAAGAAGCGAAAAAAGCAATTAAGGAATTGAAAGCCAAATTTGGAGGTTCGGAGCTATTTGGAAATGAAAAGGATGAATCCTTTAAGAGTTCAATAGCTGCAATTGATCAGACATTTGATGGACAAGATTTATATACAAGCATAGAAGAAAAAGCTGCCAACTTATTATATTTTGTTGTGAAAAATCACTCATTCACCGATGGAAATAAGAGGATTGCAGCCTGGCTGTTTATTTGGTATTTAAATAAAAATGAGCATCTCTTCTCACTAACAGGAAAAGCAAGAATAGCAAATAATGCATTGGCCACACTGACATTGATGGTTGCTTTAAGTAAACCAGAAGAAAAAGAATTGATAATCAAAGTTATTATTAACACGATAAATAAAGGCAATGAAGTCCTATAGGTAACAATGTACATGACGATCAGCTTCCTTTGTCAACCGCCGCATGTACTAACCGTTAGTCACAACTAAAAATTGAAAATGAATAAAACTAAATACATTGTAATTATAATTTTCTTTGCATTAGCAGCTAATTCTCAAAGTAATATTGAAATCAAAAAGCTATTAATATTTACTGATGGCAATTCATACGTAGTTAAAGAAGGAATAATAAATACTAGTAATAAAAGTTTCTCACTTGAAAAAGATCAATTACCAATTCCAAGATTTGGAACTTTATTTATCAATGCATCAGATGAGTCTTTGAAATATGTTTCGTCCAAAAAGATCGAAACTATTGAAAATCCGTTAAATAAAAGTATAAATTCAGTCCTGTCAAATAATATGGGAAAACGAATAGAAATAAAAACGAATGACGAAACATTTATTGGAATTATTTTCAATGTAATTCCAGGATATCTGATTATCAATTCTGACCAACAAACTATAATTAAAATTGAAGATATTCTCTCTTTCAAATTCATAGATAAACTTAATTTTGATGTCAATCCAAACCCATCAACAATCAAAAAAAACTATGATAATTATGGCAGGGGGATAAAGGATGATAATCGAAATGCAAAAATCATATTACACTTCGATAGCGATGGAAGAAAAAATATTCACCTATCCTATTTGCAAAAAGGAATTTCCTGGAATCCCAATTACAGATTAAACTTAAAAGATAACAACAAAGCCATTTTAAGATTGCAAGCAGAAATTATTAATGACATCGACAACCTTAAAGATGCGGATGTGGAATTGATTGTTGGAAAACCCAACTTTCAATATCATGAATATTTAACTGATTTAATCGATTACAATAATACTTTGGATCCATTTTACGAAAAACCAAAAAACAATAGTAATTATTATAGCTCAGGGATGATGTTAGATGAAGTTGTAATTATTTCAAAAAATAAAGCAGAATCAAAATTCCATGATTTTCAAATTTACAATTTAAACAATGTAAATCTCGAAAAGAATTCTAGAGCATTATTCAATATTTTCGAGTATGAAATCCCATACAAACACATTTATGAATGTGAACTACAAACACAAGATTTTAATAAGTCATATAATAGCAATAACATAAATAACAATGACGAAATAAACATTGTCTTTCACAGCATTCAAATTGAAAATACAACTAACTCATTATTAGGTAAAGGTTCAGTGTTCATATTCGATGACATCAAAAAGAACAGTAGACCAATTGCACAATCAAAAATGACATTTATTCCAGAGTCAGCACGAGGTACGGTAAAATTAACTGAGAATAATGAAATAGAAATTAGCAGTAATGAAAAAATTGTTAAAAGACAAGAGCAAGAAATTGAATTCTGGGGTCGAGATTATTATAAAGCGGAGATTCACGGAACTATTAAAATTATTAACTACAATAAACAAAAAATAGAATTACACATAAACTCGGAAATTAATGGGGAACTAAAAGGAAACAACGCGGAATTGGAAGTCATTAATCAAAAACAACCTTTTCATTCTCCAAACTATTTTAGCAAAGTAAAATGGGTAATTGATCTTAACGCTAGAGAGACAAAAGAAATAAATTATAAATATGAAGTATTTGTAAAATAGAAAAAGCTGTGACTATATATGATAGCATTTCTTATCCTTCGTCGCAGATAATGGACATATAATCATCTGGTAACGGCAAGATTGTCTTAGAAAATTTATAAGCCGTTTATTATTTTGCATAGGAATTATAAAAGATTATCTTAATCCACAAAAGTATGGGACAAATTAAAGTATTCTTCTTCCTTTTACTTGTGTCCAAAATAAGTGCACAGGAATATACTCCATTCGTCACTAATGGAGCAACTTGGATTAATTTCTACAGTGAAGAATATCCTGAAACCGAGTATCGCGCATACAAAATTGAAGATGATACTATTATAAATTCAGTAATTTATCAAAAAATGTTTATGTATGAGTTGGGTTTTGAACTTACTGACCCATTGACATACTCGAATAAAAATTTATATGGATACGTTAGAGAAGAAATAGACAAGAAGAGAGTCTACGGAATAGTAAATATTGATAATTGGGGTGAAATTGATGTTGTGGAATGCGATGGGTTTGATTGGACTGATAACACAAAAGAAATATTACTTTTTGATTTCAATATTAATATCGGAGATACAATTAATAATTGCCATTTGGATCAGTATGAGCGCAATACAATAATAATTAAAGATACTATTGAATTTATGTATGGTCTCGAAAGAAGAGTTTATTATAACCAAAACGACCTGAAATTTATTGAAGGAATTGGATATGAAAATGGAATCTTTATGAAAGCACATACATGGGTTCATGCAGGTTGGGGTTACGGGATGCGAAATTATTGCAACAATAATGATAATATAGGATGTATGTTGTTATCAAACTCAATTGAAATTTATGAACTTGCTCTAGAAGTATATCCGAATCCTACGGAGAGAAGTTTTCACGTTAATTCTGATCAAATTATTAAACAAGTACAATTGATTAATATTAATGGAGAAATAATTTCTATAGATAAATTTTCAGAAAATTCTTATAATATTACAGATATTGCTTCGAACGGGATTTATTTTTTAAAAATTATTGATGAGAAAGATAGAGTACAATTTGTCAAAATAGTAAAAGCCAGCCGCTAATATATAAGGACTCAAGTGGTAGGAACGACCAACCGTGAATCTTGTGTTGAACTCTATCACAGCAAGGAGTAAGAAAAACCAAATTATCTTTCTCTAGATTAAAAGTGGATTGGCTGGTAGAATCTAGTTGCTAGTAAACTACCTTGATTGCTTTCTATAATATTGCAATGTTCCTCTTCATTTCTAACTCTATTTTTTATTTCAAATTGTTCCTTTTTCTGTGATTTTCATACTCCTAAGTACTAAAATTTTGTTGTAATGATGTCTTTTTCTTTAAGTGGCTAAAACAAGAATCAAGCTCAATATATAATCCAATATATCCACCTTGGTGTTAAATGGCGGCAAGCTGACCCCCCGAATGGCGAATTAATTGAATATAATAAAACGAACCATAATGAGCCTTTAAACACAGTATTAGATAAAGGATCTTTTCTTGGGGATGACCAAGTTATATCATCTATTAACAATGGGGTTAGATTATTTAAGACAGAAGTGCAGTCGAAATAATTCTATTAGATTTGAAAATTTCATTTCATTTGATTTGGACAATAATGGTCATCTCCCTTATATATTAATGAATTGCTATCGTTTATTCTAACAAAAGAATCTTTGGCAAATAAGCAATGACATAACTAGTGGAAGCATCCAATTCATCACTAAAAATCAATATCTTATTGTCGTACAATTGCATTCCTCAGCAACTTTAGAATTTTTAATAATATACTTGGTTAATGTGAACGTGGGATCAGAATCAGCGATTGATTTAATAAATCCGAAGGGTATTTGCCTGATTATATGATAAGGGTGTAAATTAATAAATCGGGCTTTAGGTATGTTTCTAGAATTACAATAGTACTGATATATCACTTGTTTTTGCTGAATTTTACCGCTGGCCCTTCCTTATATCTTCCATTTTTGTTCAGCTGTCATCTTAACACTGTGCTTAATTAATGATTGAACAAAACATCTCCCAATGGAGCTAAAGCATTGGAATGCTGTACGATAATATTCACTGAAAGTTGTCCATTGGGGTTTGGACCTTCGATCACAGTTATAAAATCATGTAGCTTAGAACAAAAGATTAAAAGACTGAGCTAGCAAAAGTATTTTGACTATTTTAATGAATGAAAGGAGAAGCATCTCAATTTACATAACTAAAAAGAATTGATAATTTACCATATCTAACTCAAATTCTATCAACTTCAATAATTTAAAAAACAATGATCTCTTACTTGGTTCTGAAATCTAAATATCTGTGGATTCCTCTCCTCCTGCTATACTCAATATTGCATCTGTCAAAGTTAGAATTGTATCCATTATGCTTGTTTGGTATGTACTCATTAACTATAGAGCAAGGCCCAAAAGATTACAGTATCTATACGATTGAAGTAGACCAGAAAGTATTAGATTATAAGAAATTACGCTACAAGAAGTTTCTTATACTTTATAACACGCTTAAAAAATATGACAGAATCATTAACAACGAAAATATTGATCCAGCAGCGTCTACACTTAGAAAAACAATGCAACGGATTCCAGGAAAGTGGTTAGATAAAAGGCTCGAAGGACCATATCATTATCGCGAAGCTGAAGTAGAGCTAATTGCCTGGTTGCATAGATTATTGGACATTCCTGAATCATCAATTATCACAATCAAAAAACAAGATTATATTCTAACCACTGATCATAACGTTTCCGCGATTGACTCCAAAATTATTGCTGGTGAATAAATTAAGTCAATATAACAACTTCTTGATTTACTACTGTCTGCTCTTTTTATTGTTTTACATATTTAGGCTTATAGATGAATTGACAATCACTCAACTCATGCAACCCTATTTCTATGAACCACATGAAGATCCCCTTGCCTGGATTTTTATATCATCGGGTATTCCTGAATTTGTTATAAATCATAGATGGATTTCTATAAGCTTAGATATTTTGGTGCCGTTGTTGGTCATAATTATTTTGTTATTGGCGATTAATAAAAACCGAAATTACAAGCTTTTGCTTTTACATTTATTACTCTTTAATTTTTATCTATTTGTTGTATTCAGCTATCCGACACTCTCTATTAAAAAGTATTTGGGTTTAACGCTTTTACCGATCCTTTTTTTGGCAAAAGATGACAAGACGTACAAATTGCTTTTTTCTGTATTTAGGTACTTTGTCCTATTTATTTTTAGCTCTTCGGCTTTGTGGAAAATATTTAGAGGCTCTGTCATCCAAAAGGATCAGTTTGTTTATATATTACAACATCAACATATAGATCAGTTTCATTTTTATCCTGATCATCTTGTTTCTTTGATTGCACAGTATATCATTGGACATCCTACTTTAGCAAGCATACTTTTCCTATGTGCCATTGGTATTCAGTTGGCTTTTACTATTGGATTTATCACTAGGAAATGGGATCGTGTCCTGGCTCTTCTACTTTGTGTATTTGTATTATTCGATTTTCTTTTTATGAGGATTGAATATTGGGAATTTTTGGTTTTTCTACCTTTGTTTTTCTCGACTAATAAAAAAGAAAGAGTAAACAATATTATTCGTGATACAGAGAATAATTTAAAAGTAAAAAATTGAATAAACAGACAAATATTTATTACAACATGTCCATTCGATGAACATAATATTAAAGCAAAGCATAATTAATATCTGTAATGACGAAATTGAAAAATAATGGAGTAAATGTTGGACTCTCTTTCTATGCTTTTTTTTTGCAAAAAAAAATGATACAAACTTCTAATGGAAGTAGCAGAATGGTGGACCATGAAACATAAGATATAGAATCAAATGAAATTCTTTTGGAAAGAAGTTATATTTCTAGTCCTTATTGTGAGAAATAATATGACAGCAAAATTTGGTCACACACCACAAAATAGAACAGCTTTTAAATATTGGTTTGGACTATATTGTACAAATTGTGGTGAGATAATACCTTGTTTAGGAAATGGATTAAGTTTTCTAATTCTTGTGATTGCATTTCCAATTGAAGCCATATTTACGGGATATGCTATTTAATATACTAGAAGGATCTCTACGCTAAGCTTTATCAGCTATTGCTTTGACCACATCAGGATTCAATAAAGTTGAAATATCACCAAACTCAGATTTCTCACCTTCAGCAATTTTTCTAAGAATTCTTCTCATTATTTTACCTGACCTGGTTTTGGGAAGCCCTGGTACTATTAGCACTTTATCGGGTTTTGCAATTTTACCAATTCCTTCGATTACAGATCCCATAATTGATTCGACTAATTCGTCAGAATCCGCGCTTCCATCAGATTCTGAAACTACAAAAGCATATATGCCCTGGCCTTTTATTGCATGAGGAAAGCCAACAACAGCAGATTCAATGGCGTATTTATTGGTATTGATCGCATCTTCTATTTCGGCTGTTCCAAATCGATGTCCTGAAACGTTGATTACGTCATCCACTCTTCCAATTATTCTATACATGCCATCTTTATCTCTCTTGGCACCATCACCAGTAAAATAGTAATTCTTATAATCCGAGAAGTAAGTAATTCTACAGCGTTCATGATCACCATAGGTCGTTCTTATTATTGAAGGCCATGGGAATTTAATACAGAGGAGTCCTTCTTTTTCGTTTTTTGTAATCTCACTTCCTTCTTCGTCTAACAAAACAGCTTGAATCCCAGGAAGCGGATATCCTGCATGGGTTGGTTTCATGGGAGAAAGATTTCCCAAACCTGAAAGCATGATTCCTCCTGTCTCTGTTTGCCACCATGTATCCACTATAGAGCAATTGTTTTTTCCAATGTTTTTATAATACCAATTCCATGCTTCTTCATTGATTGGTTCTCCCACTGAACCTATTACTTTAAGACTATTCAAATTGCAATTGTTTACATAATCCAGTCCGTGAGCCATTAAGGCACGTATGGCTGTAGGTGCTGTATAAAATTGATTGACTTTATATTTATCGCATATCTGCCAAAATCTTGAGGCATCAGGGTATGTTGGTACACCTTCAAAGAGAACAGAACTGGCACCTGACAACAAAGGACCGTATACAATATAAGAGTGACCAGTAATCCATCCAATATCTGCTGTACACCAAAATACATCACCTTCTTCATATTGGAAGACATTCTGAAAAGAGTAAGCAGTATAGATCATGAAACCTGCACAGCTATGAACAACCCCTTTGGGTTTGCCTGTTGAACCAGAAGTATATAAAATAAACAATGGGTCTTCTGATTCCATTGTTTCGGCTTCACATTCATTATGCATATTCGCAATCAGTGTATGATAATCAAGGTCTCTTCCTTCTTTCATCTCTGGCTTGCTATGAATACAATCCAAAACAATCACATGTTCGACTGAAGTGCAATTCAATAAGGCGATATCTGTCATTTCTTTTAGAGGCACTTGTTTGCTTCCCCTATGAAGTCCGTCAGCCGTGATTACCAATTTTGCTGAAGCATCATTAATCCTATCTGCAAGTGCATTGGAAGAAAAACCAGCAAATACTATAGAATGAACAGCTCCAATTCTTGCGCATGCAATTATTGAAACGATGGCTTCCAAAGTCATCGGCATGTATATACAAACGCGATCGCCTTTTTTAATACCAAGAGATTTAAGCGCATTGGCAGCTTTACAGACTTTATGATAGAGATCTTTGTAAGTTATATTTGTATCATGGGCCTCTGGGTCATTGGGTTCCCAGTAGAATGCTATTTTGTCACCACTATTATCAAGATGAACGTCCAGCATGTTTTCAGTAATGTTTAATTGACCACCATTAAACCATTTAATGAATGGCTCAGCAAAATTCCATTCAAGGACTTTATCCCAAGATTTTTTCCAGTGAAACTGGTCAGCAACATTGCTCCAGAATTTTTCGGGATCTTGTACACTCTCATTGTATATCTGCTTGTAATCTTCAAATGATTTAATTCTTAAATCCATAGTACTTATTTGCATCTAAAGTTAATATTTCAATTTTTATAAATGGATAGGGTAGTTCAAATTTGTTAATAATTTGGACAATTTCTTAAAATAGGAATATAAAGTTTATTTCCTAGATAATACATATAAACGAACCAAATGAATTCAAAAGCAATGCGTAACACCAATTCCATTAAATAATTGCGGCAATAGAATTGACACTTTAAAAATAAGTGACTGTGAATATTCAGGAAGTATACCTAAAAGGGAGATATTTTCTTTAGCAAAAGAATTTCAGAACATTCCAGTATCTGAGATTATAAAATTGATGAAAGATGATAATTCTGATCACCAAATAGGTGCTGTTTCCATCCTAGAATGGAAATCCAGAAATAAGAAAACCTCTGCGTAGGAGAGGGTAGTGGAATATAACTTCCTAATTAATAATGCTAATTAGCTAATTTAATTCCCTTCAGGAAAACTATTTCGATCACTATCAACCATGAGCTATCGGGTTACAGTTGTTATTATAAGTTGTAATTTTTAATATTAGCTTGAACGCAAGATAGATGTTAAAATTATTGTTTAACTGGTGTTATTAACGATATTTCTCTTTTTTATAAAAATTATGTGTATTTTTTTTTAGTGGTGTTAATAGTTACCTATAATCCAATAGAAAAGAAATTGAATCTATTGAACTAAAACTCATTTTAATTAGTTTAAATGTACAGGTATTATACGTACATTTATAATAAAACAACTTAAAATGCTTACAATTGAACAGTTATCAAAAGAAATTAAACCTGAATTAGCGAAAAAAGAAGCAAGACTTGATATACGCTTGAATGCAGTATACAAGATGTTTTTGAAACAAGTGTACAAACCTGCTGGCTATAGGTCCTTAAGTGCTTTCATATTGCAAGCTGCTATAGAAAAAGCTGAAAAAATAATCGAAAAAGAAAAAGCAATACTTGCCTCTGAAAAAGATAAACAAGTATTTTTCTCAGCTCTATTAAAAACTGCTGAACCAAATGAAGCACTTAAGAAGGCAACTAAAGAATTTAAAAAATCTATTAAATAGTTGTGGATTATTTAACTGTACCTCTTAAAAAGTCATTTATTAGGAAAGAATTCGATTGTGGAAAACAATCCTTGAATGATTACATCAAAACTCAAGTTAGTCAAGACATCAAGAAGCAGCTTGCTGTATGCTTTGTTCTATTAAACTCGGATCAAAAAACAGTAGATGGTTACTATACACTATCAAATGGAAGTATTCCTTATGAAGATGTACCAGAAAATTTTAAGAAGAAGTATCCACAATCATATGATTACATCCCTGTTACATTATTAGGCAGATTAGCATTAGACAAACAGATAAAAGGTCAAGGATTTGGAAGTAGAATACTAATAGATGCTTTAAAAAGAAGCTTGACAGTAGCTGAACAAGAATTAGGATCTGTTGCAGTAATAGTAGATCCACTTGATGAAGAAGCTGAAAATTATTATCATCATTTTGGATTTGTTAAAATTCCCAATAGCGGTAAAATGTTTTTGGATATGAAAACTATCAAGAAGTTAAAACTGTGAATGACTATAGGTAATAAATAAGGATTCAAGTGGTCGGAACGACCGAACGTGAATCTTGTGTTGAACCATATCGCAGGCAGAAGTAGGAGAAATCAAATTATCTTTCTCTAAATTTAAAGTGAATTGGCTGGTTGGATCTAGTTGTTAGTAAACTACTTTGATTACTTTCTATATTATTTCAATGTTCCACTTCATTTCTAGCTTTATTTTTTATTTCAGTTTACCTTTTTTTTCAAAGCGCGTGCATAACAATATCAGGTCTAGAACATATACATACTTCCCCTTATATAGGTGGTTTGATAACCATTGGAATTAGATACAAATTGAATAAATATTCAATAAGCGGCAATAGGATGAATTAAATACGACAAGTAACAGAAGGTGATGGCAATATGTTTTCCTTCGTTGAAAGACGCAGCATACCATTATACATTTACTGCTCAAATATAGCCATTTAGGATAACAAATTAGAGTACTGTCAACCATGATCTATCAGTTATGGTTGTGAATATGAGATGTAATTTTCGTTGTTAGCTTAAACGTAAGATAAATGTTAAAATTATTGTTTAACTGGTGTAATAAACAATATTTCTACTTTTTATAAAAATTATGTGTACCTTTTGTAGTGGTGTTTATCGACAATAAGATTTTAAAAAACACGCGAAAATGAAAATTAAGTTATGAAGCTTTCCATTATAGCAATTCTATTATTAAATGCAGTTCATACTATTGCATCAGGGGGTTATAATGTAAACATGAATAATATTGACAAACTTGCAGAACAACATGAATACATTGCTTTGATAGAAATCGAGAATATTTACCTTGATAAAATAATAATAAGCACGATTAGACAATACAAAGGAAAACACAAATCCAAACTAAAAGTATTTGGAAATACTTCATTAAGAAATGTAATAATTTCAGGAAATCCAAATGTGAAAATTGGGCAAAAGTGGATCATTTTGGCCACTGAAAATTCGTCAGTTAAGTTTAGAAGATTTCAGGCAAAATTATACTCAACTGTAGACAATTTTATTGATCGTTCACCACACAGTGGATTTAGAATTGAGGATCGGTTACATGAAATATTCAAAATGAAGCGAATTGACATTTATAATGAAATCTTAAATCGTGGAGATTCAAAACATGAACTATCATACAAGAATAATAAAATTGAATGCAAGAAGAAATATTGCTATCCAAATGGGAAAAAATATAGAATAGAACGATACAAAAATGAGAAATTAGAAGGGAAAACTATTGAGTATTATAGAAATGGAGAAAAATCCAAAATTTATAATTATCGTATGGATACAATCTATTCCATCAAAACCTTTGGAGCAGATAAAAAAGAAATACTTACAACTAAATTTGGGGAATTTAAAGAAATGATTTATGGAAATAATATAAAAACTACAATTCTGACATCAGAGCGAAATTCTTCAAATAAATTAATTCATAAAATTAAACGATCTAAATACAAAGATGGAAAAATAGAATATTATTACGATGAATATCTAGATGACTTAACGAGGTTTCCCGACGAAATAAGGATTAATTTAAACATTGAATTGCAAAATCAAGCAGTGCAACTAGGACCGAGAAGAGAAGTCGTATCTGTTGAAATAATTGAAATAGATAAAAAACCTGAAAACCTAATTACGTTTTTAGAGTATGACGTAAACTGGAATCCCTTAGATAAAAAAATTGTTTTCTATACTCCATCCTTAGGAATATTTAAAGAAGTACACCCAGACAATGAGATTTACATAGTTGAGAATCAAACAGAAATAAAAAAAGTAATTGCCAAAACCGACGAAATAATTAATAAAATTTGAATACTAAATAAATAAAGCCGATAATATATATCAGATTATTTCTCTTCGTACCTCAGAGAGACGATCGATATATTCATCCGTTGAGTTTGCTTCAATTTGGTACAAAAAAACAATATCTATTCAATAATATTTAATTAATATCAAAACCATGAGAAAAGTACTTTGTATGTATGGTTTACTTGGAATCATATTAATTGTATCATGTAGTAAGCAAAATGCGGAAGCTATTTTAAACAAAGCGTATCAAAAATGCCAATCAATAGATTCGGGTCACTATGAAATGACACACTACATGAAATATATGTCTGGTAAAGACACTTCCTCAAGTGTTTATAGTTGCTACTTTAAGAAACTTCAAGATGATAGTCTTTATTCATCTGCTTTTCATTATAAAAAATCATATGATGGAGGATATTTAGGAGATATAATGTATACTGGAGAAGACTTTGTAAGATACTCCATTGAAGATAGTTCGGGGGTAATAATGTCAAAAACTCTTTGGGCGGAAGATATTGATGCATACAGCCATAATTATACTTTTTACACACCTCTAATAGATAGAGAAAGCCATCCTATGCCTTATGATAGTGCTTTTGTTGATGATAAAAATATATTCTCCCTTATTGGTGAAGAAATAATAAATAATATTAATTGTTACCATATCAGGATGAACACAATTCCCAAAAATGACAGTACTGACAGTATGAAAACATTACGCAAAGAATGCAATTACTGGATTAGTAAACAAGATTATTTACCAATACAATATTCGATTGCTTTTGATTTAGTAATGAATAATGATACCATGTATCAATTTGAAAGAAATGTATTGTCAAATTATGAATTGAATACGATCAATGATAAAAATCAATTAAAATTAGAGTCCATTCCTAAATACATTAATCTTAAAGACTATACACCGTACAAAAGTCCAGAATTATTGCCAAAGGATACAATTGCACCAAATTGGTCATTACGCTCACTGGAGGATGAAATTATTAATTTGTCAGACTTCAAAGGCCAACTACTACTGATTGACTTTTTCTATAAATCTTGTTATCCATGCATGTTGGCATTACCTGCTTTACAAAGGTTGCATGAAAAATATTCAGAAAAAGGTCTAAAGGTAATTGGGATAGATCCATATGATACTAAAGAAAAAGACGAAATAGATACTTTTTTAGCAAAACGAGGTGTTACGTATACAGTATTATTAGGGGGAAAAGATGTTGCAAAAGACTATCATGTTTCTGGTTATCCAACAATCTATCTTATAGATAGACAAGGGAAAATATTGTTCACACAAGTTGGCTACGGAGATGGAACAGAAGTAAAAATTGAAGAGATAATTAAAAATAATATTTCAAATTAATTAGAACGAAAGCAGAACATCCTATAGCCATAACTTTCACAGAAGCTCAGACAAATGGCTATTGGCAAGACGTTGTGCGTAGAAACATATATGACTATCTACATCAAAAACATGGTATGTAACCGTTGTAAAATGGTTGTTAAATCAACTCTCGAAGATTTGGGGCTTCACCCAGTCCAGATAGAATTGGGAGAAATTGAATTACTAGAGAATGACATTTCGGCTGTAAAAGAAAAGCTCAAACAAAAACTTCAATCTTTTGGCTTTGATTTGTTGGATGACCACAGAACCCAAACCATTGAAAAAGTGAAAAACCTGATTACTGATTTAGTGCAAAATAAAAACAACCAACTTGAGCTTAATCTTTCTGAATATTTATCTCAAGAATTATACAGAGATTACAGCTCATTTAGTAATCTGTTTTCAGAAGTGGAAGGATTAACCATAGAAAAGTATTACATCCTTCAAAAAATTGAGAAAGTAAAAGAACTACTAGTTTATGATGAACTCACCTTGAGTGAAATTGCTTTCCAATTCAATTATTCAAGCGTAGCTTATTTAAGCACGCAATTTAAAAAAGTTACAGGACTCTCTCCGAGCCATTTCAAGAAATTACGTGCGATTAAACGTAAGCCATTAGATGAGTTGTAAATGTTACAAATCATTTCCAAAATATTGTAACAGATATTCCTTATAGAATCCCGACCTTTATTTTATAATGAAAACATATAAATTATGAAAAATACATATCATATACAGGGGATGACTTGCGACGGATGTCGCAATCATGTGGAAAAAATATTATCGAAAGTCGAAGGTGTTTCTAAAGTTAATGTTGATTTAGAAAAGGAAGAAGCAACTATTGAAATGGAATATCACGTTTCAATAGATAATTTTCAAAAGGCTTTAAAAAAGGATGGCGCAAGATACAGCATACATAAGTTAGGGGAACATCACCATCACAAAGAAAAGAAAGAAGAAAAGCTAAAGGGAAAGGGATCAGGAATATATTATTGCCCTATGCATTGTGAGGACAATAAAACCTATGATAAGCCAGGTGATTGTCCTGTCTGTGGAATGCATTTAGTTGAAGAACAAAACCTATCAACCATCAGCACAGCCCAATGGACTTGTCCAATGCATCCTGAAATAATCAAAGATGAAGCGGGCTCGTGTCCTATTTGTGGGATGGATTTAGTACCAATGGAAGCGGATCTCTCTGCAGAAGAGAAAACCTATCAAAAGTTATTAAGGAAATTTTGGATAGCAGTAGCTTTTACACTGCCCATTTTCTTAATTGCAATGAGTGATATGATTTCAAATAATCCACTAATTGATATTATGGCGCAAAAACATTGGAATTGGACTCAGTTTGTGCTATCTATTCCAGTTGTGTTTTATGCCACTTGGATGTTTTTTGAACGTGCTTATAAAAGCATCATGACTTGGAATCTCAATATGTTCACACTTATTGGGATTGGTGCTGGAGTGGCATGGATATTCAGTGTATTTGGGATGTTTTTTCCAGACTTCTTTCCAGGTCAGTTTAAAACCGAATCAGGTGCAGTTCATGTGTATTTTGAAGCCGCAACAGTTATTTTAACTCTTGTTTTATTGGGACAATTATTAGAAGCACGGGCTCATAGTAAAACCAATTCTGCAATAAAAGAGTTATTGAAGCTAGCACCTAATAAAGCCATAAAACTAGTAGGTGACACAGAAGTTGAAGTTAGCATTGATAAGATAGAATTAAACGATATTCTAAAAGTAAAACCTGGTGAAAAAATTCCTGTTGATGGCGTTATCACAGAGGGCAGCACCAGTATTGACGAGTCTATGATTAATGGTGAACCTATACCAGAAAATAAGACTGTAAATGATAAAGTAATCAGTGGAACAATCAATGGCAATCAAGTATTTTTAATGAAAGCCGAAAAAGTAGGGAGCGATACTTTATTGTCTCAAATCATTCAAATGGTTAATGATGCCAGTAGAAGTCGTGCACCGATTCAAAATTTGGCGGATAAGGTATCAGGCTATTTTGTTCCTGTTGTGGTTTTAATTTCTGCAGTAACATTCATTGTTTGGGCAATTTGGGGTCCAGATCCAGCTTACGTCTTTGCACTGGTAAATGCTATTGCTGTTTTAATCATTGCATGTCCTTGTGCACTAGGCTTAGCTACACCAATGTCGGTAATGGTTGGTGTGGGCAGGGGTGCTCAAAATGGAGTGTTGATCAAAAATGCCGAGGCACTGGAGAAAATGGATAAAGTTAATACACTAATTGTTGATAAAACAGGAACAATCACAGAAGGAAAACCCACAGTAGAAAAAGTAGGTACATTCACCGATAATTTAAGCGTGAATGAAGCACTACAATACATCGCTTCGATAAACAGTAATAGTGAACATCCATTAGCCGAAGCTACTGTTAAGTATAGCAATGAACAAAATGTTAAAGTATTGAAATCTGAGGAATTCAGTGCAGTTACAGGTAAAGGTGTGGAGGGTAAAATTAATGGTAAGAAAGTAACTTTAGGAAATCCAGATATGATGAGATATGCAAATGCTACAATTTTATCCAAAATGGAAGAAGAAGTCAAAACATATCAAAAACAAGGGAAAACAGTTTCCTATTTATCGATTGAAAACACAGTGGTTGGTTATGTGGTAATTGGCGATAAAATCAAAAATACAAGTGCTAAAGCAATCAAGGAACTTCAAGACAAAGGGATTGAGGTAATAATGCTTACAGGTGATAATTATGATACAGCACAGGCAGTAGCCTCAGCATTAAACCTTGCAGACTTTAAAGCCAGTATGTTGCCAGAAGATAAGCTTAAAGAAGTAGAAAGATTGCAAGCACAAGGAAAAGTGGTTGCTATGGCTGGTGATGGTATTAACGATGCCCCAGCACTAGCTAAAAGTGATGTGGGTATAGCAATGGGTACAGGAACCGATGTGGCCATAGAAAGTGCGATGATAACCTTGATAAAAGGTGACTTACACGGTATCGTTAAAGCCAGAAACTTAAGCGATGGTGTAATGAAAAACATAAAGCAAAACTTATTTTTTGCACTCATCTATAATACCTTGGGTGTACCCGTTGCAGCAGGTGTATTATTTCCGTTTTTCGGAATATTACTATCTCCTATGATTGCAGCATTAGCAATGAGCTTCAGTTCGGTTTCAGTTATTGGAAATGCATTAAGATTACGAAATATTAAAATTTAATATAAACCAACAACTTGTGTACTAATAACATGCAGAATAAGCCAAAAGCTGATGTATATTTATCAAGTGATGTGTATGGCCCCAATTGACAGGATTGCAATATGTTATTCCCAATTGTAATTCTGAGACGGACATGTGGTGAAAAAACTTGATGGTGGCAATGCTTAAATTGACCCAGCCGACAATATTCTTTTAAGTATCAGAAGCATTCCTAATTCGATACTTTTTATTTTGTACTCTTATATTCAAAATTTGGGTAAGCGATTTGATATTTTTCTCATCATCATTTTCTGTAATTTAGCTCATATTTGTTACCGACTATATTGTAGAGAGATCTAAATGAAAAAAAAGAATAAAGTATTTATCGCCACTAGTTTGGATGGATATATTTCCGATCGTCAAGGAAATATTGACTGGCTGATTTCTATTCCAAATCCAGACAATATTGATTTTGGGTATGAAGAATTTATGGAAGAGATAGATGCATTAGTTATGGGGCGAACAAGTTTTGAAACAGTATGCGGGTTTGATATTGACTGGCCCTATCAAAAGCCAGTGTTTGTATTAAGTAATTCTTTGACAAAAATACCGGTTAAATTTAATGATAAGGCAGAACTTCTCAATGGGACATTAAATGAAATTTTAGATAATATTTATAATAGGGGATACTATCATTTGTACATAGATGGTGGCAAAACGATTCAAAGTTTTTTGAATGAGGATTTGATTCATGAAATGATAATAACAATAATACCTATCCTATTAGGAGGTGGTTCACCTTTGTTTTCTGACATAACCAATACACTAAATTTTGAATGCACTGATTCTAGAATTTATCTAAAGAAGATTGTCCAGAATCATTTCAAAAGAATTAACTATTAATGAAAGGTTAATTATTCTTTATTCACTCTATTTTGCATTTTAATGCAAAATTATAACTGGAGTATTGAGGATTATTTTCAAATTATCTCTGTAATGAAGACGATATTGTTTGATGGCACTTAGGGTGAGAATTCCTTGAATCATCGTACTTATTAAATTTGGTTAATTTTAATGCAACTTGAATAAATGATACGTAAAAATATTGATTATAAGATTTATTTTAATGCGCTTAAACAGTCCCCATTTTTAAAGGAATCTAGTGACGAATCTATAGATTGTCTTTTAAATCAAATGAAAGAGGAGCATTGGGAAGCCAAAAGCTTCAAAAACAGCTTAGAAGTAGAATCTACATTCTACTTTATCATTTCAGGAAAACTTAAGGTATATAAATCTAATTTGGACACAGGTCGAGAACATACAATGTTTGTCTTGTCCAAAGGTGATGTTTTTGATGTGTTATCATTACTAGATACTAAGCCACATGATGTCTATTGGGAAGCTTTGGAGCAAATGGTTCTATTGAAGATTTCAATGACTGAAATGAGATTGTGGATTAAGAAGTATCCAGAAATTCATAAAGCGATTTTATATTACCTAGGAGAAAGAATGAGACAACTCATGGATGTTGCTACAGATATTACCTTACATAATACATTAATTCGTCTCGTTGCATTGCTCCTTAAAAATATTAATGGAGAAACACGCAAACTTGAATTGATTAATAATCTTCCAAATGAAGAGATTGCTAGCCTTATTGGAACAACCAGATCTGTTGTAAGTAGACATATTCAAGAACTGAAGAGATGTGGAGCGATTTCTGTTAGTAGAAGGAAGATAGATGTCAAAAATATTGAAATACTGCTATCAATAGCTGAAGAAAAACATCTTTCCTGATTTTCATTATTCTACAATGTTAGCAAATTAAAGGCTGAATGGTACTTAGGTAACTCTTCTCAGCTTTTATTATACCTAAATTTACCTTCTAAGTTAAATGTATCATTGCAATTTGCTTGTTTGAATCGCAACTTCCATTTTTATAAATCGAGTTTTAAATAAGTATATTGATCTATTAAATTATTAAACTTATAATTCGTTTTCATCGTTACAATATAATTATGGGAAGATGTATTTAACGATAATAAACTACAATTCATAAAATTAAAATTATAGATAACCCGAAGTTTTAGAATGAAAGAAAATTTGAATGAATCACAAAAGCTCCTTATTCGAAGAAGGGATGTTGTAGCTAATGGAGTGGGAGTCTTTAATGATGCAACGGTAAAAGAAGCCAAAGGTGCTATAATTATTGATGCAGATGGAAGAGAACTTATTGATTTTGCAGGTGGTATTGGTGTTGTAAATGCAGGTCACTGTCCAGAACCTGTTGTTGCAGCAATAACAGAACAAGCTAAAAAGTTTCTACATACAAGTTTTAATGTGGTTACTTATGAACCATATATTGAATTATGTGAAGAGTTGATCAAAATTTTGCCTCATGGCAAAGATACTAAGGCAATGCTTGTAAGCACTGGTGCTGAGGCAGTGGAGAATGCTATTAAAATTGCTAGACAAGCGACTAAAAGACCAGCGGTTATTTGTTACTCTGGAGCTTACCATGGACGAACCATGATGGCGATGACTTTAACAAGTAAG
Organism: Saprospiraceae bacterium; assembly: GCA_029262995.1. Lineage (GTDB taxonomy): Bacteria > Bacteroidota > Bacteroidia > Chitinophagales > Saprospiraceae > RFSX01. Next base: position 25,164 of record JAJCYH010000024.1, read on the forward strand.
ATAAGTTATAAATACAATTGTGGTCCTTATGCACCTGAAGTATACAGACTTCCATTCCCAAATGTTTACAGGTATAAGGGATCTAGAGATGAAGAGACTTTTGTTAAAGATGAACTCAAAAAATTGCATGAAAGTGCCCTTAATTTGGTTGATATCAAAAGTGTCGCCGCTATAATTGTTGAGCCGATCCAAGGTGAAGGTGGGTTTAATCCTATACCCCAGAAATATTTAGAAGGATTAAGAGCCTTTTGTGACGAGCATGGTATTGTGCTTATAATGGATGAAGTGCAAAGCGGTTTCTGTAGGACTGGACATTGGGCTAGTTGGCAACACTATGGTGTTCAGCCAGATATAAGCACCTATGCCAAATCGATGGGTTCAGGTCTACCTATTGCAGCAGTTGTAGGCAAAGCTAGTGTTATGGATGCTGCCGCACCAGGAACAATTGGTGGGACGTATATTGGTAACCCGGTTTGTTGTGCTGCGGCTTTGGCAACCATCAAGTATATGAAAGAGATTAACCTTAACCAAAAAGCTGTGGAAGTTGGGGGAATAATAAGGTCACGACTTGAGAATTTAATGAAGACACGTCCAGAGATTGGTGATGTTCGGGGTATAGGCGCTATGATTGCTATTGAGTTTGTAAAAAACAATGATCCTACACTGCCTGACGCTGAAATCTGCTCGAAAATCGTTACGGGATGTATGGAAAATGGATTGATTATGTTGAGTGCTGGGACTCATAAAAATATTATTCGTATATTATCACCCTTGGTTATCACCCAGCAGCAATTGGAAAAGGGTATGTCAATTTTAGAACAAGAAATCATAAAAGAAACAAAATAATAATATGAAACCATTCGCAATTGCAGGAATACAAATGAAAGTATCAGCCATCGCTTCCAACGTGGAAATGATGAAGTTGAAGATTGATATTACCATGAATCTTTATCCATGGATTGAAATGATTATGTTTAGTGAGCTTTGTGCATTTGGACCACTAACACATACAGCACAAGCTATTCCAAATAACTTTGAAGCCGAAATGCAAGCCATGGCAAAAAAATATGGAATTTGGTTACTTCCAGGTTCTATATTTGAAAAAAGTGGAGACAAAATTTATAATACAGCAACTGTTATTAATCCTAACGGGGAAATAGTAACTCGTTACCGTAAGATGTTTCCATTTTATCCCTATGAAACAGGTGTGACTCCTGGCAAGGATTTTTGTGTATTTGATGTGCCTGATGTAGCAAGATTTGGTGTTTCCATTTGCTATGATATGTGGTTTCCAGAAACTATTCGAACTTTAACGGCTATGGGTGCTGAAGTTATTATGCATCCAACTTTGTCAGGGACTATCGATCGTGATATAGAACTATCGATTGTGAGAGCAATGGCTTCCGTTAACCAATGTTATTTCTTTGATGTAAATGGATTGGATACAGGTGGATGTGGACGTTCTATAATCTGTGGACCTGATGGTAGAATATTACACCAGTCAGAAGGTACAGAAGAAATTATCCCTCTGGAGCTTAATATAGAAAGAGCAAAGAGAAGTCGTGAATTAGGTATTCTTAGGTTAGGGCAACCGCTTAAAAGCTTTCGAGATCATATACAATCTACTCAGTTTAGTATTTATCAGCCCAATACACCTACACCTTATCTAGATTCGTTAGGACCACTTATTAAACCTTCTCGACTTGATACACTTACGGAATTAAAGATTAAAGAAAATACTTTGGAGCAACAACGTTTGCCTATCAATCAAGAACGTATTGGATTAATATAAAATTTAAATTATGGGTGGATTACCAATGAATAAAAGAAATAAGGCTAGAGATATTAAAGACTATGTGAGTTGGTTTGAAATACCTGCACTAGACTTTCATCAGGCAGTACATTTCTATAGCGAAATTTTTGGTATTGAAATGCAACAAAAAATTACAAATGAGAATGCTATAGCCTATTTTCCTGTAACATCAGGTATTGGTGGGGCGATAATTGCAGGCCCAGGATCCATACCTTCAGATAGAGGACCATTGATTTATTTGAATGGAGGATATGACCTCAATAATGTTATAAATAAAGTAGAATTGGCTGGCGGACGTATTGTAATGCCAAAAACGCTCATTAGCAACGATGCAGGTTATTTTGCGATTTTCATTGACTCACAAGGAAACAAACTTGCATTACACTCAAAACAATAAACTTGACAAAGAATAACACAAAAAGTGCACCTTACTATAACATCGGCCAACTAAGAGTTGATTACTGGAATAAATTAAAAATTGAAACCTCAGAAATCGTCCGTTGCCATAAAGGGTCTGCGAATGAAAAGGCAACCAAGCAAAAAATTAATGAGATTATCAAAGATCTAAAAGATGTAGAATGTTTTTTTGCTTCCCCTGGAAAAGAGCGCTTAAGGAAACTTGAACATGCTTTTATAAGCGATGAATATGCTTCTTTATCAAAAATGGTTTTTGACACAACGAAACAACTGTTAGAGGATAGCTATAAGAGCAATCCAGACTTCATAGATTTTGAGGAACACAGTATGGTGTCTGTAGAAAAGCATGAGCAAAATAGCAATGTAAGGAAAAATCATTTCGAGGTTTTGTTCATTGACAATATTTCTGAACAGGAAGAGAAAAAATTAAAACAAGACTTAAGATCTTTTCATACGCAAAATGATAATTTTAGTTACAACATAGTTGTCCAGCGTTCATTTCAAGACGCGATAATCGCATTGCTTTTTAACCACAATATACAAGCTGTCGTCGTACGTTACGCACCACCTTATTACTCGAAGTTAATATCTCCTCTCATTAAACCTTATATTGAAGAAGTTACAAAGCTTGATTTTTCATCTAAGGCTGAAACCGATTTGGGTCCTGTCATTGGAGAATTAATTAAGCAATTCAGACCAGAATTGGATGCTTATTATGTTACAGATACATCACTTGGATACTTAAAAGACAGTACTATCAAAGGTTTTAGGCGTATTTTTTATCAAACAGAGGATATTCAAGAATTGCATCTGACCATAATGAGAGGAATAGCCGAACGATACAGAACTCCTTTCTTTTCTGCGTTAGTTGAATATAGTCAAAAGCCCACAGGTGTATTTCATGCAATGCCTATAGCTAGGGGTAATTCAGTATTCATGTCCAGGTGGATCAATGATTTTGGTGAGTTTTATGGTAGGAATATGTTTCTAGCCGAAACATCAGCTACAACAGGTGGTCTTGATTCACTCTTACAACCAACGGGTCCAATCAAGAAAGCTCAGGAAAAAGCACGTGATGCTTATGGTGCACTAGATACATACTTTGTAACCAACGGAACATCGACTGCGAATAAGATAGTTATGCAGGCTTTAGTTCAGCCTCATGATGTAGTACTTATTGACCGAGATTGCCATAAATCGCATCACTATGGACTAGTATTGGCGGGTGCTTATCCCGTTTATTTGGATTCTTATCCAATTGAGGAATACTCTATGTATGGGGCTGTGCCATTGGAGCAAATTAAGAGAAAATTGCTTCAATTAAAAGAAGCAGGAAGGCTTGAAAAAGTAAAGATGTTACTATTAACCAATTGCACATTTGATGGGTTGGTTTATAACGTTGAGAGGGTAATGGAGGAAGTTCTTGCGATTAAACCGGACATGGTTTTTTTATGGGATGAAGCCTGGTTTGCTTTTGCTGGATTTAACTATAATTATAGACAAAGAACAGGCATGTTCGTTGCAAAAAAACTTTATAAAAAATATAAAAGTCCTAATTATCGAATTAAGTATAAAAAACATCTTGCTGACTTAAGGGAAGGAGAGCATTCTTCATTACCAGATCCTGATAAGGTATTAATAAGGGTTTATTCTACCCAAAGTACACATAAGACCTTGAGTAGCTTTAGACAAGGTTCCATGATTCATATTTGGGATGAAGATTTCCGTAGAAAAACAGTAACTACCTTTCTAGAAGCTTATATGACACATACTTCAACATCTCCTAATTATCAAATGTTGGCATCACTTGATGTGAGTAGACGTCAGGTACAATTTGAAGGTTTCGAATTGGTAGAAAAAAGCATTGAATTGGCAATGGTGCTTCGCGCAAAAGTACATGACAATCCACAATTAAAGAAATACTTTGAAGTACTTACTGTCGGTGATTTTATTCCTAATAATTTTCGTAAAACCGGACTTAAAGAATACTACTGTAAAGATGAAGGATGGAACCGTATGGGTGAGGCATGGGAGAAAGATGAATTCGTTCTGGATCCTACCAAAATTACATTATATGTCGGCAAAACGGGAGTTGATGGCGATACTTTTAAGAATAAGTATCTAATGGATAAATTTAATATTCAAATAAACAAGACATCACGTAACACCGTTTTGTTTATGACCAACATTGGAACCACGAGGGGTAGTATTACTTATCTTGTTAATGCACTTTTGAAGATCGCCGATGAATTGGATGAAGAATTAAAGGCCTTGAATGAAAAAGAAAAGGAAATTCGAAAAAGAAAAATTTACTCCTTAACCAAAGAAGTTCCTCCTTTACCAGATTTTAGTTATTTCCATGAATCATTTCAGGCAGTACCTGGAGTACCAGGAGGTAATTTGCGTGAAGCTTATTTTTTAGCTTATGATGAAGAGAACTTCGAATATGTTCCATTAAATGAATGTTTATCTGTTATGAAAAAAGGAAGAACACTTGTTGCTTCTACATTTGTAATTCCTTATCCACCTGGTTTCCCTGTATTGGTTCCTGGACAGGTTGTTAGTGATGAGATCATCAATTTTCTTACAGTGCTTGATGTAAGTGAAATTCATGGCTATCGCGATGATTTAGGTCTAAGGGTATTCAAAGAAAAAGTAATGAACAGACATAAAATTACTACTTCAATGGGCGCGATGCTTGTTGGAAAAAAGAACTCATAATTAATTTAATCCTTGAAAATATTTAAATGACTAGTAAAAAATCCTTAGACGCCAAAAAAAGTCCAAAGACAATTAGCAAAAAAACAAGCCCCACAAAGAAGACAACGAAAGTTGAAATACTAGATGGAGTGTCCGATATTAAAAGGTTCTTCTATAAAAATGAAACGCCTCTCTATTTTATAAGTGCCACGAATTTCAATATGCTTGGCGCAGATGAATGGATAAAAGGGTTTAAGTTTATTTGTCATATTGAATGTTTTGATGGTTTACACCCAAATGTATTCTCTCCCAAAGTAGAAATACCACATGACGAATTCACAAGTATAGAAGATATTAACAATTATCTACTGCAGCATCCTGAGGTTAAAAACTTTTTGACATCAAGAAAAAAAGGAAGGAAAACTGGCAAAGCAATGTTTCTAATGTTTGATGATAAAACGGAGAAACTTGCAAAGAAATTAGGATTGCAAATAATGTTCCCGCCCTCCAAGATGAGAACACTTATGGATAATAAGGTAAATACAAATAGAATTGCTGAAAAAGCAGGAGTACCATGTGTTCCTTATGTTCTCTCACAGGTAACTGATTATACACAATTAAGAAAAATTTCTAAGAAATTGGGTGAGGAATTGGTTATTCAAACACCCTTTGGAGATTCTGGTCATACTACTTTTTTCATATCCAATGAAGAAGAATTTAATAAACATTCAGAAGACATTCTTAAGGAAAAGGAAGTCAAAATAATGAAACGCATCAATTGTAAAGGATCTGCAATCGAAGCTTGTGTAACAAGACACGGTACAATTGTAGCTCCATTGATGACAGAACTTGTTGGATTTAAAGATTTAACGCCATACAAAGGTGGTTGGTGCGGGAATGAAATTTACCCAAATGCTTTCACGCCAGAAATTAGAGAAGAGGCTAGTAAATACACAGAACTTTTTGGAAACCAATTGAGAAAAGAAGGATATATCGGATATTTTGAACTTGATTTTCTAATCGATCAGGATAGTGGTGAAGTATATCTCGGAGAATTAAATCCTAGAGTTACAGGAGCAAGTTCCATAACCAATCATGCCGTTTTTGCATTGGCAGATGCTCCTCTTTTTATATTTCATATTCTTGAATGGATGGATGTAGAATATAAATTAAATGTAAAAGAATTAAATGACAGATGGATCCGTCAAGAAAATATTGATGACTGGAGCCAATTGATCATTAAGCATACTGAGGATACTATAGAGTATATACATGAAGCTCCAAGATCTGGTATTTGGAAAATGTTCGACAATGGACACATACAATATGACAGAATGGATACGCACAGAAGAGCAGTTGAATCTGAAAACGAAGCGTTTTTTCTCCATATTTCAAAACAAGGAGATTATTTGTATGAAGGTGCAGATATGGGAATATTGGTATCCAGAGGTCGAATGATGACGAATGATTTTAAATTAAACGCTCGCGCGAAAAAATGGATTAATGCCATACGTCGTAAATATGTATCTCAAATTGTTGAGGACAAAAGAGAAAAAATCGTTCTTACTGGAAGTTTAACAAAATAATGTATTGAAATTAATTTTTTATTTAGTGTACAACTAATCGAACCTAACAAGGACTTAAAATTAAGTGAACTTTGTTGATAATTGTACTCTAAGGCAGCTATAATTTGCTGTGAAATTAGAACTTACAAAATTAGGAATCAAGTTATTTTTCAGACAATTAAGTATTAAAATGGAATATACAAGCATTAATCCCTATAATGGAAATCAATTTGGATTGCATATAGGTCTATCTCAAGAAGCTTTGGTTGAAAAGCTAAATAGAAGTCATGAGGCATTTGATTCATGGAGAAAGGTTTCACTTACGGATCGCTGTAAGCTTATTAAAAAGGCAGGTCAAGTTCTTCGTGAAAATATAGAAGAATATGCTAAGATGATTACTTTAGAAATGGGTAAACCCATTGTAGAATCGAGAGCAGAGGTGAACAAATGTGCATTAGTTTGCGATTATTATGCTGATAATGCAATAGCATTCCTTGCAGATGAAGTTATTTCTACAGAAGCTGACAAGAGTTTTGTACAACATGATCCCATAGGAATTGTACTAGGAATTATGCCCTGGAATTTTCCTTTTTGGCAGGTTTTCAGATATTTGGCCCCAACTTTGACTGCTGGTAATACTTGCTTATTAAAACACGCTTCAAACGTATTTGGTTGCGCTAAACAAATTGAAGAAGTATTTATAAAAGCAGGATTTCCGTCTTATGTTTTTCAAAACTTGATTATTAATCACGAGCAAACGGAATTTATAATTTCCAACGATACAGTAAAAGCTGTTACATTAACAGGAAGTGAAAGGGCTGGTTCTGCAATTGCATCAATCGCAGGGCATTACCTCAAAAAAACGGTTTTGGAACTCGGAGGAAACAATGCCTTTATTGTTTTGGAAGATGCAGATATAGACAAGAGTGTTAGAATAGCTTTAACAGCAAGAATGCTAAATTGTGGACAAAGTTGCATTGCTGCAAAACGCTTTATTTTAATGGAGAGCATCTACGAGGAATTCGTTCAGAAGTTTACCGATGCGGTAAAAGAATTGAAATCAGGAGATCCATTGAATGACAATACAACAATTGGTCCTCTCGCTCGATTAGATCTGGCAAATGAGCTAAACAAACAGGTAAATGATTCTATTGCACAAGGCGCAATATTGTTATTAGGAGGAAATCAAAATGGATGTTACCATGATCCCACGATTTTAGGTGAAGTAGTACCCGGAATGGCTGCATTCGATGAAGAAACTTTTGGTCCATTGGCAGCCATGATCAAAGCAAAAAATATAGATCATGCGTTTGAGCTTTCTGAAAACTCTCAATATGGTCTTGGCGTAACAGTATGTACTAAAAATACAGACAAGGCCTTGGAATATTCTCAAAGAGTGAGTGATGGTGCATATTTTATTAACGAATTGGTAAAATCTGACCCAAGATTACCATTTGGAGGTACAAAGAAATCTGGATATGGACGTGAATTGGCAAAAGATGGCATGGTGGAGTTTGTAAATCGGAAAACAATTTATATGAAGCGTTAATAGAATTATGCCTTATCCAATAAATCGTATGTACGTTCTTAAGTTTTTGAGAAGTAGATGTCATCATAATCCGCTTCAGAAAGGGTGGAAGTGTTATCTGAATCTGTCATAATAACGATGGCAAATACTTTCTTTGTTTTAAGGTTAGCCTTGTTGTAAAATGTTTTATAGTCTTCTAGGATATTAACTTTCTCTGTCTTCCATTCTCCTAAAGCGTCGGATCCGCTTTCCATTACTCTTATATCACATTTCGATGGCCATTTAGCATATGGACTCTTTGTAATGGAGCCTTCAGGCAATTCCGTTGACCAGGAATATTTTATTGATTTAGGAAATAACCTACTGGCATTAAGTGCAATAGCTATAGATGCGCCAACATCACAATATTCTCGTACGCCCTCATCACCATTAACAGGCAAACTATGTGCTCTCCATTTCCAGTTTAGATAGGGGTATTGAACAATATCAACTTTTATTTTTTTAACAATAAAATTGTCAGAATCTGTAGATTTTGCATTTAAAAAACTTTTAGCATTTTGCTTTTTAATGCTGTAGATATCTTTATAGTGATTGTTCCTTCCTTTCCATGAATCATCTAGAGTACTATTAAAGTCATCAACCCATACAACAGCTTCTTTTACTTGGTGGGATAGGGATAAAATGATTATTAAAACAAGTGGGTTCATTAGCTCTTTTTACTAAATTTTAATATTGTTTGGACAAATGTAATTAATTCATATAAACATACACAAGGCTTGTTAAATATAGAACTGACAATTGGATGATAAATTTTATCTTGGTATAGTTTTTACTTCTGAATTAACAGGCTGAAACCATAAATTATAACAACCAAGGACATAAGTTTCAATCAATATCAACTGAATTGGCTGCTTTTTCCAAGAATTTTGGTTCCATCCACTTACTTTTTTAATATTCCTGCAGATATTCTTATTAATAGTTTGATCTGCACATTATTTCGACAACCATCCTCCCAATTCGGCAAATCGTTTCCGACCAGGTCATATTCGCTTTTGGTAATATTATGATCAATCAGTTTTCCCGTTAAGATAGAAATGCAAGATTTCACTATGAATGCTGTATTGAAAACGGTATCTGGATTTAAGCTCCTTTTCCAGTGGTAAAGTATTTCAAATTGATTGGTTAATTTAAATTCATCCGTTTGAATTTCATCGTTTATCTAAATGAGTTCTTTCAGATTTTCTTGGAATTGGCTTCCATAACCCTGTGCGTTTGCAGTGTTGTTGACCGTGGAGACCGATCAATTACTAAGTGTTTTTAATACTAATTTCATTTTGCAATGATGCATAATGTTGAAAAATGTTGCTTTGGAGTTATTGCCTTTTGGGTTCAATCATTAGTAAGGTTACTTTTTTCCCAGATTCTATTTATGGCATGTGCTTGTGCCCTTCACCACCCGGAATATGAAATAAATCCCCTTTATCATATCGAATTGCATTGCCGTTATAGCTGATAACAAAACCTCCTTTTAAGACATATCCAATGTGAGCATTCGTGCACCATCCCCTTTCGGCGTATGTGTCATCTAGTTTTAGCTTTCGTACATTTTGATTTTCTAGGCTAATTAACTTTTGCATTGCACCAGTTGTGGTAGTGTCCCAAGGAATATTTTTAAAAGAAAACTTATAATTGTTCATAGATTACTTATTTAATACAGAAATATATTTGTTCCAGGGACCGACTTCTGACTTATATACTTTTGCTAATACACGTGATAACTGATTAATATGATTAAGGTCATGAACTACCCAAGTAGCCAACAATTGCTTTAAGCTTACTTCGCCAAACTCTGGATGAATACCTTTTAGATTATATTGAATATCTTGAAGATTAAAAGATTTAAGTGACTTTAGGTTTTTTTCTCTCCATAGAGAAAACTCTATCAGAAGATCATTTAAGGTTTTGTCTTTGCTATTCTGAAACTGTGCAAATCTATCAAACGTTTCAAATTCTTTACTTTCATTGCTTGATAAGATGATTTTTAATCTGGGAATCCAGTCCGTCTTTTCACCATGAATTAGATGTCCAATAATGTCATAAGCACTCCAAGTTTCTGGCCCTTCGTTTTCATTCGTCCAAGAATCAGGCAATTGATCTAGAAGGGTAGTGAGCACTTTTGGCGTTTTCGCTAATACCTTAATGCTTGTCGTCAAATCAAAAATCATAATATGGCTAAATATTTAAGATAATTATACAGCGTTATTTTTCATACCTATCCTTTTTCATAATACATATTTATTGGAATTGGCTTCAGTTTCTTGCATTAATATTTTTCAAGGTTTCATCTAACCATTTGAAATATTCCTTCTGCCATATTATACCATTCTGAGCAGATAATATCCAATGATTTTCTTCTGGGAAAAACAAAAGCTTACTTTTTACACCTAACATTTGTGCAGCCTGAAATGCTTCTAGTCCTTGTCCTATTGGAACCCTATAATCTTTCCCTCCCTGAATAATTAATATAGGAGTATCCCAAGCCTTTACTTTGTTTATAGGATTAAATTTAGTGTATGCTTTCGGTTTTGGTTTATCCCAATAAGCACCAGCAAAATCCTTTTCAACAAAAAACAATTCTTCTGTAGTGCCTATCATGCTTTGCATATTAAAGATTCCATCATGAGCTATAAACGACTTAAATCTTTTGTTATGAATACCAGCAAGGTAGAAAACAGAATATCCACCATAACTTGCACCAACAGCTCCAAGCTTTGTATTATCAACATAACTTTCTTTGCTGACTTCATCAATGGCCGACAAGTAATCCAGTATGTTTTGTCCTCCCCAATCTCCACTTATTTGCTCATTCCATTCAACACCATGACCTGGCATGCCTCTTCGATTTGGTGCAACAATAATGTACCCATTTGCAGCCATTAATTGAAAATTCCATCTGAAAGAATAGAACTGAGAAAGAGGGGATTGAGGTCCGCCTTGACAATAAAGCAGCGTAGGATATTTTTTTGAAGAAACAAAATCAGGTGGATAAATAACCCAAGTAACCATATCTTTATTGTCAGTGGTTTTAATTACTCTTTTCTCAACCTTACTTAATTTTATGCTGTTGTAGACCTTGTCATTTTCATGTGTCAGTTGTACCATGTTGCCATCGTCAATATTTGCACTATATATTTCAGATGCATGATTCATGTCGGTCCTAGTTACAATTAATTTATTACCTACTTGACCCACAATGCTTCTCACATCAAAGATGCCATCAGTAATTTGATTAATTCTTGGATTTTTGCCTGCAATACCTGTAAGTGAAAATAATTGGATTGTTCCACCTATTGGAGCGATGAAATAGATTGTTTGTTCATCATTTCCCCAAACGAAACTATTTACAGTACCGTCCCAATGTTTGGTCAGATTATGTTTAATGCCATTTTGAACTAGGATGATGTCATTTTTGTCTGCTTCGTAACCCGCTACTTCCATTTGAAGATAGGCCAGTAGTCCTGATTTTGATACCAATGGATGTGTGTCATAGCCTTTATTCCCTTGTGTTAAATTAGTCGTTGTCTTCTTTGTTATATCATATTTATAGATGTCTGTATTAGTGCTTCTTGTATATGCGATTCCGTATTCTTTTTTGCATACATAATATACTGCAGTAGCATTATGATTCCAGCAATAGTCTTCAGGGCCACCAAAGGGTTGAGTTGGCGTATCATAAGGTTCATCTGACATGATATCGATAATTGGAGCTCCTGGGTTGCTTAAATCTTTAATAAACAGATGACCATAAAGACCATCTTCCATCTTGTCCCAGTGTCTATAGTTTAGCTGGTCTATAATAAAAACATCAGACTTGTCCATATCTGGATAGAAGTCATTTCCAGTGATGTTTTTAACTTTCACCTCCTTGCTTATTATCTCATATTTCTTATTTGGTGATATGTTTGTATTATTTACAATTTGGGAAAAATCTTCAATTGAAATCGGCTTACCGCCAGCAATTGGCACAGAAAATATATTGGAGCTGTTGGAATTTTCTTCAATGTTAAAAACACTTGTTCTGTAAATGAGTTGACTTCCATCAATGGAAATACCCACTGGAGATACTCTTTTAAGCTCCCAGAGCATCCTTGGAGTCATTGTTTGAGCGTCAATGATAAAATGAGTTATTACAATAAGCAGAATGGTTACTATAGCTTTCATATAAAAAAAGGTTGTTTTAAATCAATAAAGTAGAAGATTTTTGGAAACGTAAGTTAGCCAATTAAATGGTTTTGTTCAGTTGCTTTACCCGCTACTTGAATTTTCCCACTATTTGAATTTTGCACCCCGTTATTTGAAGTTTGTAACTTCAAATTAGAACCTCCACTCCGATTGAAGTTTGTAACTTCAATCAAATATTAATTACCAACTTCGAATACCGTTACAATAAATAAAGATGACTAGAAATACTTCTTATATAGTATAGAATGAGTAGGTGGTCTAATTTGGAGTTTTATTGACAATAACCATCAAGAGTTCCAATGCTTGTTAAAGGTCGAGTCGAAGGATAAATAAACAAATTTTCCTACATCATTCCTCCAAAATTCATCTGATGCATCATCGATATCTAGGCTACCGAAACGACTACCCCAGAACATACCAACTATATTTTCTCCTACTGAATCAGGTTCAAAGCTTCCGTTATGTATTAAATTATTATTGCATTGCCCATAGTTGATTTTAGTGTAAACTAAAAACATGAGGAAGATCAAGAAGTTATTATTCATAACGTTATCTTAGAAATTAAAGTTGGGAATGATAATATAAAAATTGTATTCTAAGATATTAGTCTCAGAACAATCGAATATTTTTAAAACTACTATTGTCCACTCAGTCATTACCCCAGTTTTGTAGACTAACCTTTAATTCTGACCATGTATATTCATGAATTACTTTTTGATATTCAGTAGAGTCTTTCGGCATGTAATTAATAATATTTTCAGCACGAAGTTTTGAATCATCATGAGTACTCACCCATGTAAGAATATCAAGCTTGTCATCATCTTCGTAAGATAGTTTATAAAGAAAATTTGCGAAAGCTTCGGGATTTATTTTAGCCTTCGTAAGATAGTCCACTGCTTTTAAGTCAGCATCATTTTCAAGTTTTCTGTCAAATGCAGAAGCAGATAAAAGTTTGGTGATTTCAGGAACTATGTCCGTACCTCCATTACCTGTTGTTAAAGAAACGATTACACTTAAGCCAATTTCTTTAATCAACCTTTTCATAACATGATTAAGTTGAATATGTGCAAGTTCATGTGATATAACGCCGCTCAATTCTTCAGGATTATTACATTCCTCAATTAGCCCTGAAAATAGAACGATATGTTGTCCCGGAATGGCAAAGGCATTAATTTTTTCGTTATTGACAACATGTAATTTTATTGAGTTTTTATCAATGTTGTTTTTATCACAGATTTTGGTAAAGATGCTATCGATAGAGTTAAGAATATTCTCTTCTTTAATTTCTGTTGAACTATCAAAAAAATTATCTAGGATCATTGTGCCTAGTTTTTCTTCAGTCTTAACCTTCTGTTCTTTTACTTTAAGAATCTCCATCCAATTGATATTAGACAAACCAAACCAAATTGCAAAAAATAGTAATACGGTCAAAAAAGCTTCAGAAATTATATTTTTCATCAATTAAGATTTGCATAAAATATTGGCTAACCTGCCATATAACCACCATTCTACATGAATTCCTTTCCTTGTTTGAATTGCAGTATAAACCGTTGCTATAAATTCTGTCAAATTAAATAGGAAAACAACCATAATGTATGAGATGTAGTTATTATTGATAAGATCAGATCCAAAGAAGATCGATATGGTCCACCAAAAGGCGAAGGAATTCATGATCAATACCGAAACCTGTGAAAGCAATGCTTGGATACAATGCCATCGGACAAAATAGGTGCTTCTAAGATTGCCCACATAAAATATTAAAGTTGCAATGAGATTTATTATTGGAAGTGGAAGTCCTGCCATTAATGCAACGAGAGACATAATATAACTATTGGAAGCTCTTTCATTTTCATGCTCATCTGGCTTATAATCAAATTCTGTTTTATAGATCATGTCATCTTAATTATGTTCCAAGTCCAATTACAAATGACCAATATGATAATACAAAAACCGTATTTTGGTTTTTGCATTATTGATTCAATTTTACAATAATATTTATAAAAGGAACTTGAGTTCATAATTCCATCAAGCAATATCCAAAGTGGTAAAATGATCATTATACCAACTATCAATATGCTGAATGGATTTAAATAAATGGCCGTTAATACATCACCGCTGACCAGTGCTAATATTGCTCTTGTAGATCCACAAGATGGGCAAGGAATAGTAGTCAGGTTTTTAAAAATGCATACATCTAGACCAACAGAAGCTGAATTGTACTGATTAAATTGAAAAGCAATATACAGATAACCAATCAGGCAGACTGAAAAGCTTAGTATGTATAGATTACTCTTTTTTATGGTCATGAATATATCGCTTCTAAGATTTTAAACATATTTTTTTCACGTGTTGCACCCATAATTAGAAATAGATCAACTATTGTCCAAATGCCTAATCCACCGCAGGTTAATAGTTTGCCTATCCCCAATCCAGTATCTCCAATCATGAATCTGTCTATGCCAAGTGGTCCTCCTAATAGAGATATTATCAACATAGTTGTCGGGTCTTTAAATTGAAGGATTTGTAATTTATTCCATTTAGAATCTTCCATTTCTGAAAGTTCGTTTCTTAATTTTATTAAATCATAGCTTTCAAAATATTTGCTATTTGTCATAAGAAACATGTCTAATTTTTGATTTGTCATTAGAGACTTTATTTAAGAGTTTTTTAATAGTCTAACTAAGTTAGAATGGTGTATTTATAGATACGATTCAAATTAATAACTTTAAAATAATTTATAATATCATCAATTTATAAACATTTCATTTATTTTATTCAGTTTACATAATAAGTTAATACTATTAATCTATACGCCAAGGCGGATTTTTCCTGTTATCGCCTGCATAGTATAGAACTATTTGATTGCCATCAAGATCTTTCAATCGCGCCTCCCTCCATAAATAAGGTTTATCAGTTGGAAGTTCGTCAAACTTAATACCTAAATCAATCAATTCTTCAACTTTTTCATCAAGATTTATACATTCAAAATAAACAGATACGCCGTTAGTATTTTGAATATTTTCTACTAAGTGAATGGAAAAGGTAGAATCTCCTTCCTGACATTCAAACCTTGCATAATGCGGCATGGAATATACGATTAGATGAAGGCCAAGGGACTGATAAAAGATAACTGCTTTTTCAACATTAGTGGAAGGAATGGTTACTTGGTTTAAATTCATATTTCGATTTTAATTATGACATCTATTGTTTCATCGGAGTTTGCCGCTATTTGAAGTTTGCCGCTATTTGAAGTTTGTAACTTCAAATTAGAACCTACTATGCCTTTAGTTGCTCCAATTAATTAGTGTACTAGAAAGGTCTAACGGAAGTAACAGAATACTCCTAAACAACCACCTTCAAAATAATCTATAAAATCCTGCATTGACATCAGAAAAATCCAAAACAATACCTCTACTTGTCGATGTTAATGTGATGTCTTTAACCTGTAAAGCAATTATATCAGCAGTAGAATACTCTAAGCTTTGTGTTTGATCATAAATGTCTATTGTAGTTGTATCTATGAGGCAATCAGCAGGAATCAACCAAATTCTATCAAAAGCATTGAATCCAATAACGTTGATATTACCGTTGCTTGGATTAGGATAGACCTGAATACTTAGTAGTTTGTTGTTAGGAGATCGCCATTGTCCCAAGGAATGAAGGTTATCATCTAATAGGTGTAATCCTGCAACCACATTAATGTCACTAAAGCTAGGGGCATTAGATGTAATCTTTTCATCATTTTCACAAGAGCTAAAGAGCAGTAGTAGACAAACTAAGATTAAGTTTAAATGATGCATAAGTATAATTGTTAATAAATACTATTCAAATGAAGTTGCTGGCTCATTGTGCAGTTGGGAAGCTAGGCTTCCTGGATTATTAGCAATATAGTCTTTTACTATCTTAAAACCCATACTATATCCAAGCCATCTTGGGATTTGTGGGTTGGTTCCTAAAAACCAATCACTATGATTATAGGGTCCTTGATTCCAACTGTTTCTATTGTTTTCTATCCAGATGTCAAGATCATTTCCAGTAACTGCTGTTGACCATAAAGGATTAGGTGCCCCAGTAACTTCGATAGCAAAACAATCCGCTAGCCCTTCTGATACCAAAGCTTCTAATAATGTATTACCATAACCGACACTTCGTCGTCTTTTTGCATGATGAATTTCATGAGAAATTTGAAATGCTAATTCTAGTTCAATTGAAGATTCTAATTCATTACGATTAGGATCGTAATATATTATAATTTCATCACTGCTAGGATTATAACCCCCAATTCCAATTTCTGGAATAATACTATTAGGATTATTAATAAACCTGATCACAATATCACTTATAGGCATAACATTGTTAATGTCTTGAAGAATATCTTCTGTGATTGAAATGATCTGAGACTGTATTTCAGATTCTAAGTCGTTGGATTCGAATTTTAAACAAACCCCGTTATTAAGGTTTATTACACCTGATGATTCACATATATCATCGTTGTCTGATGACGAACAAGAATATATTATAGAAAGTACAATACAACAAACAATGATTCTCATTTCATATTTTTTTGCTTACACAAAATTATAAAATGTGCATATTGAATCAAAGAATTTAGATTAAACAAGCCTATATCAAGACAATTGCAAGTTTACTTTTTATAACTATGTTTAACCAATAATTTAAGTGAATTGAGATAGTTTGTGTCAAAGTTTATTTTTCTTATGTCATTGACATCATATTCGTAAGTATACTTTTTATCAAATTTACCGTTGGCTTTTAAGTAAATTAAATGCAAAGCATCATTTTCGATTTCATCTAGGACACCAATTTCAACAGAGTTTTCCAATTGATCCTGAAATTGAAAAATTTCATATTTCTTTTCTATGGCTTTTAGAATAGACTTTAATGAAGATAATTTGATTTTAACTTTTGGTTTGGAGTATTTTTTAAGACTCAATACCAATGCATTTTTCTTTTCAAACTTCTTAGAAATTCTTTCCGTAATGAATTTTTTATTTAAAATAGCAAAACCGTCTACTTCATAATCCGTCGGAATCTCATTTAAAAGAATCCAATCTTTGTTTTCTTCTAAGATAACGCCTGAAACAGGATCGTTCCAATCTTTAATAGCAAATGTTTCTATTTTTAATTTTGATGCTTTCATATTTTATTGACTCTATATTTTGTTATAATTAAACTAAACTGTAATACGCAATAATTGTTCTACACATGACAAGGAATATTAGTTACAGAAAATACCTGTTATTTCCTTGTAGCAATAAGTTTGCAAACAATTTAGTACAATTTATTGGACTATCGTAGTTATTGGTATTGTCTATTAAAACTGGAAATAAATAAACTGTTCCCCACTTGTTTGCACAATCATCAATCCGAAAATCATAATTCCCCAAATAATAGATAGCAACCAAACTGGAGTTTTATGAATAATACCAACAAGGGATTTATCCCTCATAAGAAAATGGCCTATAAATACGAGAAACATCAACAGTTGAACAAGCACAATATGATTTGTTGTAAGAACTGCTTTCTCGCCATGAATAAATACCATAGATTTTAATAGGTCAGCTGCATTTTTAAAGTCACTGGCCCTAAAAAATACCCATGTTATATTAACGCAATTGAATGTTAGAAAGGCAAGTAATAGTTTACTTAAAGTGGATTTTATAGAAATGGAAAATATTTGTTTACAAAACCTTTCTATAACCAAATAGAAACCATGAAGTGCTCCCCAGACAACGAAGGTCCAAGCGGCACCATGCCATAGTCCTCCAATCAGCATCGTGAGCATTAAGTTAATATAAGTTCTGCTTGATCCTTTTCTATTCCCACCAAGTGGAATGTATAAGTAATCTCTAAGCCATGAGGAAAGAGTTATATGCCATTTACCCCATAGTTCGGAAAAACCAATACTACCATAGGGGTATCTGAAATTATCAGGAAGAAACATACCAAGCATGTGCGCAATTCCAATAGCACACAATGAGTATCCTGCAAAATCAAAGAATAT
This sequence comes from Saprospiraceae bacterium, assembly GCA_029262995.1. Classification (GTDB taxonomy): domain Bacteria; phylum Bacteroidota; class Bacteroidia; order Chitinophagales; family Saprospiraceae; genus RFSX01. The sequence goes on from JAJCYH010000024.1 coordinate 43,454, forward strand.
TTGTCCCGAGAATGCAAGTACACCTGTCCATGCATCAATAGCGAGTAGAGCATCTTTACTTCCGAATACACTGTCAGCAACAGGACTAAAAATGCTATCAGCAAATACTGTTTTTTGAAACAAACCAATTGTAAGAATTAGTAAACCCAGAAGAAATTGATCTCGCTTGGCTCTTTTAGCTTCGTAGAATTGAGGAATTAGTTCATTGGATCGTACTATTGGACCGGCTACAAGTTGAGGAAAAAAAGTTACATACAAGGCAAAATCCAGAAACGTTCTTGCTGGCTTGATCTTTTTCCTATACAAATCAATCGTATAGGACATTGTTTGAAATGTATAAAAACTAATTCCCATTGGTAACAATATATCCCACTTCGGTGGTGAATATTCCATACCAATAAATCCCAGTATATATTGAAAATTCTCCATGAGAAAATTCCCATACTTAAAGAATGAAAGGAAGCCCAAATTTACAAGTATACTTAGGATCAGCCAATATTTTCGTTTGCTTGCATTATCTTCGCTATATAATTTTTTTCCTGCTGTCCAGTCTACAATAGTGGATATCCATAAAAGTAGAATGAGTGGGGGATTCCATAGGCCATAAAAAATATAGCTGGCTCCTAGGAGCATAAGCTTTTTTGATTTCCATGTTAATGCTTTCCAATAATATAAAGCAAGAACAATGATGAGAAAGACAATAAAGCCTGTAGTATTAAATAACATAGTTCTGGATTATAGTAGCCCTTCTTGACGAAGTAAGTTGATTATTGTTTTTGTATAAATGTCAGCGTCCCTCTTATTTAGATGAGACCATTCAGGAGGGATCATGTCTTTGGTGTCAGGATGATCAGTATAGTGAAAGCCGGAGCAATTACTTTCATTTAATAGGCGATCCCAATATTTATCTCGAGGATATTCAACAGGCTCGTATTCTAAATAAAAACCACTTACTGGAGGTCTTATATAAGCTACTCTCCCTCCTTTGTCTTGAAATTTATTGACGAGCGAACTGTAATGACCGATTACAAGGTCAATACTATCAGGATATGGGTTCTTACGGTTTGGGCTAAACCAAATGTCGGTTTGCTTTCTTTGTAAAACTGTATCTGTTTCCATTTGAGAAATCATTCTGACATTCCTGTATTTATCCACTTTTACCATTGGAGGCCAGATGTTAGGACTTTTGACTGAGTCTCGATTAGGAAACGGTAATCTATTGACAAGAGCCTTTATGCTTAATTCTGGATCGGAATAATGGAATAATGGGTCAATTTGTTTGTAGATGAAATGATTGAGCCGCTGAGCATAGGTTCTATCGTAGTAGTGATCTACAAAAGCTTTACCTCGACCAGCGCCCCAACTGTCTCCTAATGTATAAAAGAGTCCAGGTGCTGTGCTGATAATAAGCAAACCATTAAAATCTGATTTTTCTACAATATCTTCAATGGGGTAAAATGGAGAACTACCAGGATAAGCAAGCATCAAAGGGCGTGTGCCAGTAATAGAGTCCCACAAGTGTATATTAATATCATAATGTCCCCTTGAAGATCCCATAATAATAACATCAGTACTATCAAGATCGTCTACCTGTGCCCTTAATTCAGCCCAAAGATCAAGGTCTTGGCTGTCATAGGATTTAGGCCAATGTTTAACGTGTCCCCAATAATATTCAAAGGGGATTAAGAGACCTAAGGAAATTATAAAAGCAATTCCTAGTGTCTTAAGTTGAATGCTTGGCATCATAACTTCTGAAATGTAATTCTTAAAATTGGTTATTCGAATAAAAAATTAAGATAAATAATTTTTTTAATATGAAATAAAATATTTAAGATTTTCCGATAGGCGTTAGCCAATATTTACCAAATAGGAATATTGGCATTATAATATGAATAATACAAAATTATAGAATTAAAGTAATATATTTTAACAACAACTGGATCCTAAAGTATCTGGATTTGAAGTAGTAAAAGGCATGTTACCACCACAACCTTCAAATATGCCATAGTGCGTATCCCAGCTACCATAAAATTTGAAATATTTTTTAAATCTGGTATCAAATAGCATTTTGTAAGTATTGCCGCATACGGACATAATTTTTCCTTTAGGAAAGTTATGGTGGTTATCCAATAAAAATGCATTTTCATTTTCTTTAATGCCACCAATATACTCTACTGCTTGACCATAATCCTCGCAGTCACTTTCCAATCCTTCTATCTTGAAAAGCCGATAGGTAACCGAGTAGAACTGAATGTCCTTAACACGTTCAATCACTATTTCATTTTCAATTGTAATTGGTTTGTCTTCTACGGCCCTTGGATCAGTGAAGCCTGCTTGTTTGGAATAGTTTAAAAAATCGTTCCAGTATAATGCACCACTTAGACATTCTCCCCACAACATGCTATCGCTTTGCAGTTCAGTAGGAATACGTCTGTCACTATAGACATCGGAAAAATACATTTCTCCTCCAGGCTTTAATAGCTTATAAGCATCCCTGAGTACTTTTAATTTGTCTTTGGCTAAATTAACTACACAATTGGAAATAATCAGGTCAAAACTGCCTTCCTCCAAATTAAGACTGTCCAGTTCTTCTATATTACCCTTGAGAAATTTTACATTCGAATATTTATATCCGAATTTTTCTTGGTGATAGTCAATATATTTATTTGCCAAATCAAGTTGTTCTTCAGTCATATCTACACCAATCACATATCCATTTTCGCCAACCAGTTTTCCTGCAATATAACAGTCTCTTCCACTTCCAGAACCAAAGTCAAGAATTTTCAAACCTTCGATAGCAGAGGGAATAGTTAAACCACAGCCGTAGTATTTAGCTTGTACCTCGTCTGCGATCAGTTTTATAGCTTCAAGCATATACTTGGGTGGCTTGCTTACCGTACAACAAGCATTTGTTTTTAGGTCTTCACTTTTTGTAAGCTGCGTCCCATAATAATCCTGGACTTCCTGATGTATATCTTTCATGTTATTATGTGTTAAAATATTTTCTACTTTAAATTCAATAAAAATGAGATGTTTTTGATTCTTATTTTGTCTTTTCGTAGGCATTCCATGCCTTTTCAGCGAGAATTTTAGTTTTGAGGATACCGGTTTCAGAATCAAGGGTTTTGCCTTCAAACTCTATTCCCAAATACCCATTATAGTTATGTGAACGAACAATGTCAAATAAACGGAAATAGTCCATAGAAGTTTCATTTCCATCTTTGTCAAAATCAAAAGCTTTAACGCTTAATGCTTTTGCAAAAGGCATTATTTCTTCAAGTCCAAGATAGGGATCATAATATTCAATACATGGAGCACCCCATAATTGACCGTTTTCTCGAGCGAGACACCAATTGTTGAAATCTGGCAGACTTCCTATATTTTCGTCTTTTAGCTCTGTTAAAAGTGTAGATAACCAGAATCCATTGCTTGAAACTGCACCGTGGTTTTCATTTAGAATATTGACATTTAAACTTTTTGCCGTTAAGGCTAATTCTCTTATACTTTTAATACATGCTTCTTTGATTTGATCAGGAGTGCCATCTCCATAGACATTAATTCTAACAGTGGGACAACCAAGCCTCCTTGCAGCAATGATCCATCGTCTACAATCAGTAATCGCTTGAATCCTTTCTTCTTCATTCGATGCCCCTAAATTGCCTATGCCATCAATCATCAACAGTAGATTATTAACATTTACTTTGTCAGCAAAAATTCTTAAACTATCCAAAAATAATGTATCAGCCACTCTATCGTAAAAGAATTGATTGACATATTCGACACCATCAAATTCTAATTCAGAAGCCTTTTCTATGAAATCATAATTGCTCATCTCACCCGAAAACAATTCTCTGTGAAAGGACCATTGGGCTAATGAGAACTTGGGAGAAGATGTTATTTTTTTGTCATTGGTACTCTTTCCAGTATCAGATTTAAATTTGCAATGACCAAACACAATGGCTGTAATTATTAATAATATAAGTTTAAACTTATTAGTCATGAGAGTTACTTGATCGAATTATTGGTAGATAAAGAATTAATCAAAAGGCAATAAGTCTGGGCAAATAAATTGAGATTTTGCTTTAGAATGCATTAATCTGTCATTGCTGTAGTGAGAAAAAATAAGGTCCATGAAATCATTCTTCAACTTGGGGAATTCAACAATGAAATCCTGAAAATTTCTGCTTTTTGATTTTTGCATGAAATGATAAACGGTATTAATGGCAGCTATTGTCAAAGTAGTATGATATTTTTCAGCGACATTAAATGTCTCTACTAATTTCTGAATCTGAGCGGGAACCCGAATGATCGCTTTATCAATACCGTATTTCTTAATATTAATCCAAGCAAGTCTGAGATGTGCAATATGATCAAACTCATTAGGATTTATATTGCATTTCTCAATATTTGACTCGTATTCAGAATCAGATTGTTCAACTAGGTTTTTCATAATAGAATATTGACTAAAGATAGGCGCAATTGATCATATTAGAAAGCGAAACTATATTGCTAGAAGTTAATTGATATATAACAAGGAGGTAACATTGGGTTAAGCTATGATTACTATTTTTGCGTTTATTTAACTTTTCAGGAAACAGTAGAATAGTGATTTAAGTGAGTCAATAGCAGGATTACAAGAGAATTGTGATTCATTTTAATAGTTATTGAGAATGAAAGTTGTTTCTTGGACTACTTTTTTAATTTTACGACTTAAAAGAGTACTGATTCTTTTAGATATAATAGTGAAATCAGTTTCTTTTAGTTTTCTTTTGAAAAAGTTAATAAGCACTTTAAGCTAGACTATGGAAACCTTCTACCTGATTGTAGTAATACTACTTTTTATCCTTGCAATATCTGATTTGATCGTAGGAGTTAGTAATGATGCAGTAAATTTTTTAAATTCTGCAGTAGGGTCTAAAGCAGCTTCAGTAAAAATGATACTCCTCGTTGCTGCATTGGGAATTATTGTGGGATGTACTTTTTCCAGTGGAATGATGGAAGTTGCACGTAAGGGTATTTTTCATCCGGAACATTTTTATTTCTCTGAAATCATATTGCTTTTTCTGGCTGTAATGGTCACTGATATTATTCTGTTGGATTCATTCAATACAGTTGGACTGCCCACCTCAACTACGGTTTCTATTGTTTTTGAACTATTAGGAGCCGCTGTAGCATTTTCTGTGATAAAGCTTTATACACAGGCGAATTCATTAGGGATTTCAGATTACATCAACGCAGATAGGGCTATTGCCATTATTTCTGGCATATTTCTGTCCGTTCTTGTTGCTTTTACCGTTGGCGTGATAATACAATATATTACTCGAATGCTATTTTCATTTAATTACCAAAGTAGGTTAAAGTATTTTGGTAGCTTATGGGGGGGATTTGCTATTGCAGCTATTACATATTTCCTGTTGGTTAAGGGCGTTAAAGGAGCTTCATTCATGACAGATGAATTAAAGCAAATTGTAAAGGTTAATTCCACTCTAATCATAGTTGTAAGTTTTATTGCATGGGTTGTGATTCTTCAGGTTGTAAGCATGATTTTTAAGAATTTCAATATCATGAAGTTCATTGTCATAGTTGGTACATTTACCTTAGCGATGGCTTTTGCGGGAAATGACCTTGTAAACTTTATTGGGGTTCCGCTAGCAGGCTTTAATTCTTATGAGCTATATAAAGCTAGTGGAGAAGCTTCAACAAGCTTTTTAATGGAAGGACTAGCAGGCAAAGTGCCTACGCCAACTATATTGCTTTTACTGGCTGGTATCATTATGACGATAACACTATATACTTCCAAAAAAGCTAAATCTGTTTTGAAGACTTCTCTTGATCTTGGTAGACAACAATCAGGTACAGAAAGATTTGCTTCATATAAAATATCTAGGCTTATTGTAAGGTTTTTTACAAGGATGTCAAAAGCAGTTGATCAACTAGTGCCCAAGCCATTAAAGAGTGTAATGGACAGGCAGTTCGATGAGCAATATTTTACTGATCAACAAAAAGCATTAGGTGATGAGGCACCTAATTTCGACTTGCTTAGAGCAGCAACAACTTTAGTAGTAGCAAGTATATTAATTGGTATTGGCACATCATTCAAACTGCCACTTTCTACAACTTACGTTACCTTTATGGTGTTTATGGGAACATCTTTGGCAGATGGAGCTTGGGGTAGAGAGAGTGCTGTATATAGGGTTTCTGGTGTGTTATCAGTTATCGGAGGTTGGTTCTTTACTGCATTTTCTGCTTTTACAGTGGCCTTTGTCATTTCGTTGTTATTTTATTTCGGAGGGATATATGCAGTAGTAGCGGTGCTTCTATTAGCCGGGTTTCTGATCTATAGAACAAATATAATTTTCAAAAGGAAAAAGGAAGAAACTGAGGATGTTGAAAAGACTTTTGAAGAAGGTTTGATGAATCGGGAAATGGTTCTCCAAGGCTGTACAAAAACTTTAGTGAAGTATTTTAAAAGTTTTGATCAAGAAATCCTAGGTGCAATCGAAGGACTAAAGGATGAAGACTTGAACAAGCTTGCTGGAGTAGTTAAAGACTTTAAACCGATCTATAAAAAGTCAAAACTCCTACGAGGAATAGCCAGTGAGTCGCTTGATAAAATTAGTGAAGATGAACTGGATTCTGCTCATTTCTATATTCTTGTACTAGAATATGTGCAGCAAATGGCTAATAATGTAGATCATGTTATTCGTCCAATTCAACATTATGTCGACAACAATCACAAACCATTCTTACCATCACAAATCGAAGAATTACAATCGATTCATAAAGAGTTGGTTAAAATATTGAACAACACCATAGATGTTTACAAATCTAATGACGCAGCGGAGGCAGCCATTGTTCTAGAGAAAATGGAAGACTTTGTTAAGATTATTCGATCTACTAGAAAGAGCCAAATCAAACGGATTAAAAATCATGAAATTGGCACGAGAAACAGTTTGCTTTATTTAAGCGTACTTGGTGAACTAAGAAATATTGGTTGGTTCGCTTCCAGAATGGTAAAAGTTTACAAAGACTTAGTGGAAGGACAGACTGATGTTATATCTCCAGAAGTTGAAGATCTTGGCGAGTGATAATCAATTTAGGATATGAAAATGCTAATGTTGGTTTGCTTAGACTTTAATATTGTATTTCATCGTTTAATTTGTACTTGAACTTATAAAGTTAAACCTTTCAAACTGATGAAATTAGTCGCAGTAGTATTCATTCTAATCCTTAATCTTGGGTATTCTTTCTCTCAAGAAATTGTTGACAGTTTTGCGATAAGCAAAGAAGTCGTAGTTTATTTTGAATCTGACTCTTATCAAATTCCTGATTCAAGTATATTAGCTATTCATGCTCTTGTTCTAGAAACAAAGAATATTCCTAATTTTAAAATTAAGATTCATGCACATACGGATGATGTCGGGTCTGATAGTTATAATAAGAGATTATCGAAGTTAAGGAAGGATGCTGTTGTTGATAAGTTTATAGGACTTGGCGTTAGCGACACGTTAATAAACTCTAATTATCATGGAGAGCAATTAAGGGTTGCTCTTGGTAATGATAAGCTTAGTAGGCAAAAAAACAGAAGGGCAATTATCCAATTGATCACTCCTAAAAAGTATGGATACATTAAAGGTCATGTGATTAGCGAAGACAGCAATGATCCCATTAAGGCAGAAGTTGTTTTAAGTTCAAAATTATTTGAGAATAAAACATTGACGAATGATTTGGGACATTTTAAAATATTGGCACCTCTAGGAGAATTCGTAGTTCTTGAGTTTGTTTCTTTAAACCATTTTATAAAATCTGAAGCTCTCAAAGTAACCAGAGATTTGTTAGTCAAGCCAATGGAAATCCCTATGATTGTTGTTGAGCTTGGTAAGAGCTTTACTTTCGAAAATATGCTTTTCCTTGGAAATCGAAGTAGAATGTTACGACGATCGGAAAGAGTGATGTATCATTTAAATAGATTTATGTATGCCAATCCAGATGTCTGTATTGAAATAGCAGGTCATATCAATTTACCTTCTCAGCCTAAAGTAAAAAGAGAAACAGCTCATTTTGAGCTTTCTGTTGCACGTTCATTAGAGGTAAAAGATGAATTGTTGAAGAACGGAATTTCCGCAGACAGATTATTGTCAAAGGGATATGGCAATTGGTACATGGTCTATCCAAATGCCAATACTTTAGAGCAACAGGAAGAGAATCGAAGAGTAGAAATTATAATTATGCATTGTGACTCCACTGTGCAGATTCAGGATGATTCGATTCCGTTTCCTGAACGATATAAGGAAGTAGGAATTAATAGAATGTACAATTCAATTACTGTAAAGACAGACCTTGAAACAGCTGCACAAACGACTAAAGACAAATTAATCCTTCAGCTTAAACAGATGAAGAAGGCATCTTTGGATCCAACGATATTTACCTATCGTGAGCTGATTACTGCTTATCCAGAAATTCCTGATATTAGGAATAAATAAGGACAATATATAGAGGAATTGATATAAGTTATGTTTATACTTTGATGACTGCAAAACCAATATTAATATTTCCTGTAGTCTTGTCAATAAAGTTGATGCGTTCGGGACTGGTACCCTTGCAGGTGTCATCGTTGCACAAGTATGATCCTCCGGCTAGTCGTATTTCTGATTTGTCGTTTTCTGTTCGCGTAATTTCCCATACATTCCCAATGATATTAACCTGATCAATAGGGTATACTGAAAAATCATTTTTGATAATAGCTTTGGCATCTTGTTGAGCAAGTTTCCAGTATTCCTTATAGCTTGGTAATCTGGTTTTGGCCCACATGCAGTATGCAATGGCATCGTTGAAACTAACTTGAGTAACAGGATATTCTAGTTTGGCGGAATCTACACCATTAGGAATACGCCAGTTTATGTCGTATTCAACATAAAATTCAAAAACATTAACCTGAATGAAGGACCATCCAAATTTTTCGGCGTCTGTTTTGTAATTTGTTTCATTGACAAATTCAGAAAAATCCTCTACGCTTACTTGTTGTAAATGCCTGGTGTCATTATTTTGACACGAAGCGAAAATGATATTTGAAAAAATGAGCGTATATAATACTAATTTGTGGATCATTAAATAATTTTAACAGGCTATAAAATTTCCTTCACGATACCTTTGGCCCAAACACTAAAGTCTTCTTTTTTGTTATTAAACGGGTAAGGTTCAGAAGGAATTCCTACTTCTAGAAAATTACATAAAGGTTTCCATCCATCCTTGGCTTCAAAGATGAGCAATTTATTATTAGGAATAATGGACATTACTTCCTCAATATGTTTATTGAATTTGTTTATAGCATATTCTTTGTCTTCAAATCTGCCTTCAAAGTATTTTTTCCATATGGCCTTTTTTTGAAAGTTGATAACTTTAAATAAATTTCTTGCTGTTGAAGAAAATAGCATTTTTATAAGCATATTTATTTTGATAGCTGGACCAGGGTCAAAGCTGTAAATTGTAGATTTCACACTGTTGTACCATCTTTCAGGATCTCTTATACTTAGAATTACTTTGGCATCTGGATAATGGGTATGCAATTCTTTATAATACATAGATCCAGGAAAATCTACTATAGAATTGTAATTGCTAAAAAGTGTATCCCAATCCACTGGGTTATTATTGTAAGCGTCTTCCCAGTGTTTGATTCCTTCTGGATTACGCATAAGCTCTTCCATATGATAACATTTTCCAAAACCAAGAACCTCTAAAGCTATTTGTAATGATTTAGTTCCAGTTCGACCATATCCAGCTCCAATGACTTTCATATTGTGATTAGTTTAGTAATGAGAGTCTGAAAATAATAAATCTCCTTTTATTAGAAGTAAGTAATTACACAATTTCTAATTTAGGATTAATCGAACTCAAATATTGATTGATCTAAAGGTTTGGATTCTATAGCGATTAACTCTCTGGTGTATCCTGTCCTTTTTCCAAAAGGGGTTTCTCCAAGTTCTATCATTTTGAATGCTATGCGATGGTCAAACATAGTAATAATATAAGGAGGGTTTTGCCATTCATTGGGAATGCTGAATGTCAAGTCTTCTGCAACCCATAATTGATGAGAAAATTGAATTGGATAATCTTGACCCCAGAATGTAGTACCCATCATTAATATTTCCGTACAATAATGATTGTGTATTTCTATTCTTCTTTTTTCAAGAGTATCTATTAGGTCTGGCTTTAGAGCTCTCTTGAACGGCATCGATATATATTTGTCTTCTATTTTATTGAAAACTATATTGGGGTGCGTATTGAATAGGAAGATAGCTGATCTGAAAATTGTCGTATCGGAATAATGTATAGAAACATCCCTTCTCATCTTTTGTTCCTTCAGGTAATACTTTTCAATGGCATAACTGGATGAGTTTGAATATCTCTTATAGGTCAAGATGCCTTCAAAATTATTGTTAGACTGATTGATTGTGGGCGTTAGTACTAGAATCAGAATATGCAGAATCAGGAATATGATTTTAATTGAGATGATTTGGTTATGTTATTATTTTAACTGAATGCTTGATCCGAAAATTGCATGAATTGGCAATAAAGCACATTTTGTTAGCTTTATGATGTAGATCAATGGCTTCCTGTTCTTGATCTTTATTTTCTATTTTGACTGTTGGATTTAAAACTACTTCAGTAAATTTTCCTTTTCCTAGTCTATCCACTGTCATTGTACCGATTGCATTATCTATGTATTCGATAATATTTATTTTCTTGTTTGCGCACAAATGCAAATACCAGAGCATATGACAAGAAGAAAGAGAAGCTAAAAATAGTTCTTCAGGGTTGTAAAGGCTTTTGTCACCACGAAAATTGGAGTCCGATGATGCCAGGATATCAGCATACTTGTCTTTAATGCGGATAATATGGTTTCTTTCGTAGGAATCATAGCTTTCTGTACCGGACCCTAGGTTTCCTGTCCATTCAGTTTGAGTAGTGTATTGATGTTGATTCATATATTACTTTTGTGTAAAGTTAAAGATTTGGCAATAGCAACAATATGTTAGATTTGACCATTATTAGATAAAGTTCCAATAATTGAGAAACAGTATATAAATAATATAACTTGAGCTAAATAGAAAAATATACTTTAGAGAAAATTGACATTTTTTCATTGGTAAACAGATATAGGCAATTGACAATTAGATCTAAATGTATATAAATAAGATGCGATGCAGTCTCAAATCCAGTAGGATTTCGAATTAATAAGTTATTAGGATTTTTTATCAATCTTATTCGTCTAAAGAATAGCTTAAGGATTATACATTGTGGCAATAAGGTTAATGCAACGATAAGGCCTTAAGAACAAAGTTTTGAGCTTTGATTGCGTTTAATTGACGTACTTATTTATGGATAATACTATTTCGTTATTAGTGTTTATAAATCTCTTTGTACTTTAATATTAGAACTTGTGATTGTTGGCCGATTGTAAATCCCTATTAGCTGGGTCAGAGGAAACCTGCACCAAGTAGTATTGAAATAGCAATTAACATAATGGCCACTGTCACTTGAAGAAACTGTAAGGTCACTTTCCTTAGCAGCTTATTGCCAATGTAGGCTCCACTTATAGCGGATAGGGTAGCATATGTTACAAGTGGAAGATTGTCAATCAAACCTGCTTGTGTGAATCGGGTCGCATATACGCTTAGTCGAGTGAAGTCAACCAATGAAGACACAACAACCGCTGTTCCGATAAAAGCCTTTTTCGATAACCCTGCCTTGATTAAAAATGCCGCTCGCAGTGCTCCTTGATTACCTGATAATCCACCGAAAAAACCACTCAATGCACCTCCCAAAGGTAATTTGTCTTTTGCAAATTGCAGTTTGCTGAAATAAGGAATCAAATCCATACTGGCAAATAGGATCAAGAGCAAGGCAATGATAAATTTAATGGGGTAGACCTCCCACGTTTTACCAAATGCATTATAGTCAAATAACATAGGGAATTCTGAAAGATTTATAAGCAAATAAGATCCAGCAAAGGCTGCTATAACCGCTGGAATTCCAAATCTAATCAAGACATCTTTATCTGCATTTCTCCCAACCAGAAAAAGTTTGAATATATTATTGCAAAAATGAACCACTCCTGTTAAAGCAATGGCCAGATCAACAGGGAAGAAAAGCATAAATATGGGTGCTAAGATAGTGCCTAATCCAAAGCCAGAAAAGAAAGTTAGAATGGCAGCAAGGAATGCTGTTATTGATATGATGAGTATTTCCAATTAACAAGCTACTTTTAAAGATTAAATATTGTCCTGTAATCAAGTACAAAGGTATAGCTTGATTTCAACTTATTTTTTGACCAATGTGGTTTAAATAATCGAGGTAGTTAAAGGTATGTATATATTTTAGTAAGTGTGAAAAAGGAGTAACCAACAATTGTGCTATAGGCACAAAGGCAAATATGCAAAAATAGTTTAGTAGGTTTCGTTAGAGAGAATCAAACCAACAGCCAATTTATATTACCATGCTAATGGACATTATGGATGCATGAGCCATTCATGAATATTTACTCTACAATTTTAAATAATTACTAAATGTCATGTCAAACTGCAGTTCTCCATTTTTTTATTCCATAATTCACGCTTCCAGATTGTGTGTAGAAGTTTTCCGCTCTGGTGATTGAATCTGTACTAAGGAAGAGTTAATTTTTGCGTAAAGCAAAATAAAAATTGAGCATTGCTTTATGAAGCATTTTTCCAATTCCTTTCCCTTCGAAATTTGGATATACAAAAAGTGCCCAAAGTTCATTTTTAAGTAAATCATCAAGCTGTGCATCTCTGAACTTTAACTTTGAGTCCAATATATATAGGTTTTAAAAATTCATAAACAAATTGATAGGACAGTGCTATTACTAAAAATGCAAAAGGTAAGCTCCAAGTAATTGGCACAAGGTGAGGGTGTAAGTAGGAGAGAGATTTGAAAAATACAAACATGGATATTGGTCCGAAGATTGAAGCACCTGTCATGAACAATAGACCCCAATAGTTTCTACTAAAGTTTCTAAGTTTAATAATAAATTGCACAATGAAGCTTGTAAGAGACAATATTATAAAAAGCCATAAAAGCATGATAGCAGTAATTGATTTGTTGAATACAGTCATGACTTTGCTCGGAAGGTATAACTTAATAATATCCATTGCACTGGCAGTATGACTATCTTTTACCTTCTGCCGCATATGTGGCTTTACCAAATTGCCTGAACCACTTCTTCTATTGTAGCTGCTGACGATATGGTCATATCCGGCTCCTTTAATTCCTTTCTGATTGTCAATTTTCGCCATTTGATAGACAATGGATGACATAGCACCACCAAGAGACCCTAATGATATACTCAAGAAAATGACGGCTCCTATCAAAGGTTTGTATTTGTTTTTGAAAAAATAAATAAAAGCAGGTAGTGTAGTTAGGACAAGAAATGTTGGAATCACTTCAAATCCGGAAATCAGACATTTGGAAAAACTAAGAATTAAATTTAATCCAAGCAAAGCAGGAATTAATAGTTTATATCTAGTTGCAAATTTCCTTAGAAGCATCATATTTAGGGCAAAGGGGAGGAAGAACCAACCGGTAAACCAAAAGAGATGTGATGCTGAACATACTAGCCAGTCTAATTGAATAATACATAATAGTATCACTGCAGAAATGCCAATACCAAATATCTTATAAAACTCATAAATGACGAGGCTTAAGATCAGAGCAGAAATAAGTGAAAATATCCACCTATAATTACTAAAGTTTGCTCCAGGACTTAACAAACCAGAAGTGTACACCCAAGCCAAAAAATTGCCCTGTTCACATACATTGGAATAATAAGGTTTAAAATTTTCTAAAGTCAAATAGTCATAAAATTTATTGTAGTATTCTGAAAGGCGTGTCTTACCCCGATATAATTTTACAGGTGCTGTCTTTACTTTATCTAACTCAGGAATTCTTCCTGCAAATCCCCCGTATGCGTCAGAACCGAATTTGCTTGTCAAGGCAATTCTGTTTATTACAAATGCTTCTGTTCCCATTGCAAATTTTTCGAATAGCACAGGATCGCACAGCCCAAATTTGTTAGCTTGAAAACTGATGGCCAAAATCGTAAATGCAAAGAAGAAGAACATAGAATGACATAGTCGTTTAACATTATATGAGCCACTCGACAATTTCATAATTAGGCTATTCTAGTGTCTGAAATGAAATTGCGATAAAACTGCATTGGCGACTGTTGAACAGTATTTCGAGAAATAAGCACACTCATACAGATAAGTAGGGAGACTAGGAAAATTACAGTTAGTAAAATTGTAAGAAGAATAAATGCAACCGATGTCCATCCTGTTACAAAAAAATCTGTGGTTAGCCGCAGAGTGATTATAGAAAAAATAGAAACAATAATAATGAAACAGGCCAACCCACTGGCTAACATAATCCGAACCGATACTACATCAATAAATATTGAAATTGCACTTAAACCATGAAGTACAAGGGATACCAGATTCATTTTTGATTTGCCATAATATCTTTTACCACGGTCAAATTTTATTTTGGAGTAGTTGATTTTAGATCTTATAATACTACCGGAGAAATGGTTCCAAAGAAACGAAGAGGATACAATGCTATTCAATTGATTTGCAGGAATCGCACAGAAGTTTCCAAAGTTGATAACACGTCCCGTTAGCAGTCTGAATAATAGACGGTAACAAATGTATAGGAACTTGAACAATATACCTTCATGCCTTCTCGCACGTTGGGCAAATACAACTGTCTTTTTATTCCTTACCTCTCTAAGCATTGCAGGAATATCTTCTGGCTTATCTTCACCGTCTGAGTCCAAAACAATTACAGTCTTTTTTTCTTTATAGTTATCATAGGCATAGCAAAGTCCAATGGCAATTGCTCTTTGGTGTCCCAAATTTTGATTAAGGGTTAATCGGGTAATGTTCGTGTGCTTGATCTCTGATGTAATTGTTGATCCATCATCTACAACCAGAATGTGGTACTCTTCACTTGAAAGCTGACTAGAGATCTCTTTAGAAAGTTTGTCAAAACTTTCCCAGTCATTGTAAACAGGTATGATGATGATTATACTCAATGTTCAAGTTTTCTCAGTACTGATTTTCTTGAAAGAGGAAATATATTGTTTCCCATGCAAAGTAGTCTATCCAATTTATCAATAAGTTTTAATATCGCCAAAGGCAAATTAACAGTAAAAAATTCGCTGGATATACCTCCCGACAATAAAAATATAAAAAACTCTGTTCGTTTATCTTTTTCTATTTTAAATTTGGTTTTACTGGTGAATAACTTATGATCTTGAAACATAATATCCATAACGGCATCGTTGCCGGACCAAGGGTGGGTTTTGCTGTTCATAGGAATACTCATGTCAAAAGGATTTCTTTCATAGGAGTAACCTTCATGCTTTAGTGTTTTAAGTAGAAATCTCATAGCAAAACTATTGGAAACATCATTTATTACAATAAGTCCATTGTTCTTCAGCACTCTATGGGCTTCTTTAAAAAACAACATCGGTTTATTTAAGTGATGTATTACATTGGATGCAATTATATAGTCAAATGAACCATTGTCATAGGGTAGGTCGCATGCATCAACCACATTTTCAATCCATTTGTGTTGATAGCAATCGGTCATTATGTAGTTGTAGTCTTTCAGTATGAATTTTGATGCACCAATTCCCGCGCCTATTTCTAAACCTTTCATTTGTGGGCTAATGAATGCTTTCATCCATTCATATCTGGAATGCACAAGGAAATTTAAATTAGCGTTATTACCAGATTGGAGTCTGCTCCTAAAATAAGCAAGGTCTTTGATGTTATTTTCATTATCGGGAAAGAATTCTTTTGAAAGCAATAAAGGCTTATTGATCTTCATTATTGCTTCGTTTCCTTTTGCACTCATCAAGGTCTCGATCTTGGTTTTCTAATAAATTTTCAAGTAGTAAAGATATAATAAGTTGGATTGAATGTTTCTATTGTTGAGAATAATGTGATTGCTTAAGCTCTGTTCTTATGGTAAATAAAACTCAATAATGAGCAGATGATAAATGGTGTAGTAAAGAAGAGCATTTTATAATTTAAGTTCCAGGCGCCTTTGAATATTATTAAAGCAAACAAAAGGCTAAGACAGAAAATAGCAATATAACTTATAACCTTGCTTGTTCTCTTTTGAAAAAGCGTTATCAGCAACAGTACTTGCCCTATAAAAGGCAGTATAATCAGAGGATGAAGAAGGTCTGATGGAGAACTTAGAAACTTAAGAAATATTTCATATTCTGCTTGGAATAAAAAGCTTTCATTGTTTGCGCCCCATTCAAGGTAACCGACAAGAGAGCTTAAAATTAGGAATAGATTATATACTTTGCCTTTCATATCGAATATTATTTAGTAAATGTAAGTGCATCTCTCTAGTGCTTAACGATAAACTTATCTGTCCAATATATTGTAACGGGAATCGTAAGTGTTGCCATAAAGAAAATAATAATACTTATCAAATTAAAAGAGGAATTGTAATTGATTGTAATTAATGCATATATGCTAAAAGGGATAAACAGTAATGCCCCAGAAATTAGACCTGGATTATAGGCCTTTAGTTTTAAAGCCATAAGTAAGTGTAATATGCCATTGAGCAAACTTACACCAATTAAGCCATTTGCCAAGGACAAATAGGAAGGACCAAGGATGGCTGAAAGTAAATAGAAGGACCAAGCTAAAATTATATTGATTAGCAATATTGCATAATCGTTAAGAGGGTGACGTATTATTTTATTGTGCTTATAAATGTGATTATTGAAAAAGGTTTTGAATCCTCCTGGAAATACGTATTCTTCAAACTGATGGATCAAGAGAAGACAAAAATGCATCCATAGTAACGAATTTAAGTTTGTCATTGGACCTTGTCTGAGTACTAGCTTTATCAGAATAAATAGTGCGACAAATATTCCAAATATTGCCCAGTATTTATTTATGACTTTCATGGCTTGTGTTGTTCTTTGGTAAAAATCAAGTCGGAAGAGGAAGGCAGTAGCTGTTGTAAGAATTTAAAAGTCTTTAAAAATTGAAAATATAATCCAATAGGTATGTTTCTAATGATGGTTTGAACGGGATCATAATGATTCGTATATTTTAGGTTAATTTTCTTAGCTATTGATTTTATTTCGGATGGTACAAGAACATCTTCTGGAGTGCTGTGTGCAACCTTATTTACATAATAATAGTGAAGAGGGTAGAACAGTTTGGAACAAGTAGGTTCAAACAGATATACGATATGTCCTTTTGGTTTTAGGAGTCTTTTTAATTCAATAAGTGTTTCTTTGTGTAAAACAAAATGATGTGCAGCTGCATAACAAAAAATTAGGTCGAAACTATTATCCTCTGCTTCGATGTTATAACTTTTTGAAGAAAAACTAGAATCGATTTTAACTTCAAACAATCTTTCCCATTTCTTAAGTCCTTCGATCGCATGTGGGCTTATATCAGTGACTGTAAAATTGGCATTGGGTATAAAGTATTTTTTAAGAAAACAGGAAGCCCAGCCTTGACCGGCACCTATTTCGAGTACTGATTTCTTATTTCGAAAGATGTTTTTATATTTTCTGACTTTATAGTCAAAATGCCTGCATTCTTGTAGTTTATTGAGGAGATTAGATTTTGTAAAGGCATCAGGAGATTCAAAACTGCTCTCTTTCCAGTAATTGATTTCAATATTTTCTTTTTCTGAAATATCCATCCAATATTTATTGGTTTTAATTCCGTGAAATTAATCAATATAGATACAATGAGGATTTAAGCTCAAGGGGAAAATAGAACAGAAAGGAAAATAGTTCTACTACCAGGTGTTTGCCTTAATGTCTTTAATGGCTCTTAAAACATCCCTTCTACTGATTTGGCCAATCAATTTCCCTGCATTATCTTTTACCAAGAGTCGCTTATAGGTTGTTTGTAGGAAGATATTTGCAGCATCAATGATATCCGAATCTTCAGAAATTGACATCATGATCGTTGACATGTAGGAAGCAACTACTTCACGACCAGAGGGAGCATTATAATAGGCCGAGCCAAAAACTACTCTTAAACAATCTTTATCATCAATAATACCTAGAACCTCTCCTTTATTGTTTAGGACAGGTGCGCCGGTAATTTTATTTTTAAGTAAAGATTCAATGACCTCAGGCATTTGAGTGTCTTCTCTAAAGGTAATGAGCTTACGAGTCATATACTCTGTAACAGAAGGGGCATTGATTTGCCTATTCTTTGCATCCACATCACTAGTCTTGTTTTTAAAGTTTTTCATAAGCTTATTTTGAAGTTATTTTTATTGGCTTAGCATCAATTAGCTTAAGCTATCTAAATCAAGATAACAAAAAATAGCTAAGCAAGTTTAACTATTTCTAAATCTAATTGTGAAATTAATTTTGCGTCAAGCGAAAATAATCAATTACATTTATTTATTATAAATTGATGTTTTGGATTTTAAGGGTAGGGAGAAGCATTTTTGTCAAATTCTTTTATGCAGTTAAATAATTTATATAAATATGAAAAAACTTACTTGATAGATTTCTTCTACTATCAGCTTTATTTAACTTTTATAGCTAAAGTATATAAAACATTTACGGCTTCTTCTTTCCTGTTTCTACCAGGTTCATAAACAGGAATTTTAGCTACTATTTTATGAATTATATCATTATAGTAATTATCATTTGTTCTTACAACATTTATGTCAGAAATGCTTTTATCTCTGTTTATTACAAATTGAACGATTGCACTAAATTCCCATACATTTTCTTTTTTAAGTAATTCAATCACGTAATCATTAAGACTATTTCTTTGACATTTATCATGATCTGAATTGTCAATGCTAGAATCTTTACATTCTTTGAAAAATGCTGGCATGTATGGGGCAACTTTATAAATGTCTTTCTTAATGTCTTTGACTTTTTTTACAAATTTCATACTATCAGGCTTATATATGTAACTGGTATCCTCAATACTGATTTGTGGAGGTAAGGGGGAGGTGTCATCCCAGCTTATGGCTTGATACTTAATCTTTGGGTGTATGATTTCAATTAGTACCCGATTATTATAATCTACGATACCATATAAATTGTTTTTCATGACTAAAAAAAGATGTTCTCTCAACACAATTACATCATCATACATTATAGGGATTGAAATCTCTCCTTCACTATTTACAGCTCCCCATTTTTCGCCATTGCTTACAACACAATAACCTTTATAGAATTCACCTACATCATAATAGGATTTAGCGTAATCCAACTTAGATAAACTATTTTTCTTGAATACATACGCATCAGATTTTTTCTTGAAAACAAAAGATTGAGCAGAAAGCGTATTAAATACAATACCCAGGAAAAGAATACTTATGATTTTAGAGGACATATCTTCAGTTTGATTTATTTTTTATTATCAACAATTAAAAATATACAGAAATACTTAATGCTACCATTGTGACAATCGTGATCATTATCAGGAGTGGGAAAACAAATTTCAGCCATTTATCAAAGCCTATTTTAGTTATAGCTAGTGTTGCTAAAATTAGGGAGGCAGGGTTGATGATATAAAATACACCCATCCCATATTGATAGGCATTAACAATGACCTCCCTTCCTATACCGACAGAGTCTGCCAATGGAGAAATGATAGGCATAGTCAATACTGCCATTCCTGAAGAAGATGGAATAAAGAATGAAAGGCCGTTATAGATAATAAAAAGCACATTGATAAACAAACCTTTATTCATGCCTTCGGTTAACATGCTTGCATTATAAAGTATGGTATCACTGATCATCCCGTCTGTCATTAAAATGGATATACCTCTAGCAATGCCGATTATAAATGCTACACCTAATAAAGAGGCAGCTCCTCGACAAAAAGCATCAACAAATTCGATTTCCTTGATTCTGGCAATGAGACCAATAAGCACTGAACTGACAAAAAAGATTGTTGACATTTCCACAAACCACCATCCTAGTTTGGCTACACCGTATACCATTACAACAAAAGATAATGTGAATATGATTAGAATAACTTTGTGTTTTAATGTTAATTTGGCTGAGGTATCTGACGGATTTACCTTGAAAAGTATATTTAATTCTTCCCTTTGATTATAGATGATCGATTTAGATGGATGCTTTTTAACTCTTTGTGCATATCTGATAATATAGATAATACATATCACGCTTAATGTTACTAATAATACAAGCCTACCTTGAAGCCCTGTTGTCCAACTGATTCCTGCTGCATCTGAAGCGATAACTACCGAAAAAGGATTTGTAGTTGAACACATGGACCCAATTGCGGATCCAAGAAATATACAAGCAACACCTACAAGAGCATCATATCCAGCTGCAAGAAAGACAGGGATCAGAATAGGATAAAAGGCTAGTGTTTCTTCTGCCATCCCAAATGTCGTTCCGCCAAGTGCAAAAAGTATAAGTGTAATTATTATTAATAAAAACTCCCTACCTCTAAGGGCATTTGACAATGAGGTGATGCCTGACTCGAAGGCACCAGATAAATTCATTATTTCGATAAGTCCACCAATGATAAGGACGAGAAATATAATGTCAGCAGTTTCAATAATTCCTTTGATCGGAGCTTGAATGAATTCCATAAACCCTTGAGGTTTTGCTTCTACATTGTTGTATGTGTTAGGGATATTGATGGGTTTGTAGATATCACCGCTGGTAAATTTCACTATTGGAATTCTTATGCCGAGACTGTTTAGACTTGCTTGAGTAGCATCAATATTAGTAGTGGTATTATCGGTTGAGATTACAAAAGAATGACTGTCTTTGTTATAAGCCAAAGTACTATATTTTCCTGAAGGTACGACCCATGTTAGTAATGCAACAAAAAATGAAATGATGATTAATATAGTTTGTGCAGTTGGGAGTTTGATGCTTTTCATTTTGTAAATTAAACTCTTTCTATGAAATTGAGCAATTTAAAGTAGAAAACATACTGTAGCCATCCAAATGAATGACTTCAGTATGAAGGCATAAAACTATGGTTTAATCTGCAATCCACTATAGTCTAGGAATCTACCTGTAATCAACCAACCTCCAAAGTTTTCAGATACGGCTATGGTTAATACGTTCTTTCCCTCTTCAAGATTCAGATAAACAGAGTCAAACAATCCAATGGTTCTTATCTATTATTTTTCGGTTTATTTTGGAGCTAAGCTCTTTGTATACAAACAATTGATTGCGGGATATGATTTGATTATAAAAAGTAATGGTTGGATTGGTACTATTGAGTATAATCCAGTTCCTGAATACTTTGTGCCTCTTTTAAATGATTTTCATGACCTGTCTGTTCCTCTGGATATTAAAAGAGACATTTCTGAATCGGAAGAACCCCTTTTTACAATTTATCATTATATCAATGACCTTGGAAATGTTTCTGGTGATGATTTTAGATTACAAGCAAATTGGTGGTCTTGAAATAGGCAAGCGAATAGATTTATCAAGCTGAACTAATTGAACCATACAGCATATCTTTTCCTTCTTAGTTCCAGGGCCAATTGTTCCTCCATCTTAACAGCTTCATCTCTGCTTAATGGATTCAAGTGATTGTAAAGATTTGGTCGGAGATAGAGACCATATTTTTCTACGATATTTGAAGATATCTTATGTCCTTTTTTACTTATGTAGCCTGATTTATGTTGATCAAACCTTTCCTTAGGCGTTTTGCTTGTCATTCCAACGTATAGACATTCTAGCAAACCATTATATTGTGGATTGGCATCCCTGAACTTAGTACTCTCACTAAATACACTTTTTGAAAGTTCTATAACATAAACGTGATAGTTTATTCTGCTCATATTTGATACTAAAATCTAGTCAAACAAATCAAGATTAGATTAAAATTAGAACAACTAAACAGTAAAAATTTATATCCATTAATTTATAAACCAGGAACCTTCTCTTAAGAAAAATTATTTAGGCTTTCTGACTCTTGTTCTTTATATTTTGATACCAAAGCTAAAGCATCAGGAACAACATCACTACAGATGATGATCAAACTTCCAGGTTGAGCATTTTTTATAGCGTAATCTATAGCCTCACTTTCTTTTGGGATAATTGTTAACTTCTTATCTGGATTTACCTTTTTAATTCCGACGGATAACATATCAATCAACTCTGTTTCCGATTTACCGCGGAGGTGTTTGTCCTGGCGAATGATGATTTCATCAAACATTTCTGCAGCAATTTCTCCAATGTCGTTGTTGTCGACTTTTCTACGATCACCTATGCCAGCAATAATACCAACTTTTGGATGGCCATCCATTTTTTGAAGCAAATTGTGTAGTGCCCTGAGACCGGCAGAATTATGAGCATAGTCTAAGAGAACTGTAAAGTTGTTGAACTTGAACATATTGAGCCTTCCAGGCGTCTGTGAAGGAGAAGGAATAAATGACTCTAATGCTACTTTAATATCTTCAAGACTAATGCCTCTAACATATGCTGTCAATGCCGCAGGTAGAACATTTTGGATCATAAAGGTAGCTTTACCTCCAAATGTAAGAGGGACATTAATTGCTTTTGTAATCCTCATTTTCCATTCTCCTCTACAAACTGTTATATACCCATTTTCATAAATGGCAGAAAGGCCTCCTATTTTAGCGATGGCTTTAATTCGAGGATTGTCTTCATGCAATGAAAACAAGGCAACATTTGCGGTGATATTTTTTCTCATTGCGTAGACCAAATCGTCATCTGCATTTAATATAGCATATCCACCATTGTGAACAGTTTCAGGTACAACAGCTTTTACTTTAGCCAATTGCTCAATCGTGTGAATGCCCTTAAGTCCAAGATGATCTGGAGCAACATTGGTAACCACTGCAACATCACAAGACTTAAAGCCTAGACCTGCTCTTAAAAGACCACCTCTTGCGGATTCTAAAACAGCGAAATCAACGGTCGGATCTTTCAGTACAAATTCTGCACTTGTTGGTCCGGTACAATCGCCTTTCATCAGGAGTCTATTTTGAATATATACGCCATCAGTAGTGGTATAGCCGACTTTAAATCCTTTAATTTTCATGATATGAGCTATTAACCTCGTTGTTGTCGTTTTGCCATTTGTACCCGTAACAGCTACGATAGGTATTCTTGATTCTATTCCAGGAGGGAAAAGCATATCTACTACATATCCTGCAACATTACGCGGCAGCCCTGTAGATGGTGCAAGATGCATTCTAAATCCAGGACCGGCATTCACTTCTATAATGGCTCCACCTGATTTATAGAGAGGTGTGCTAATGTCTGTTGTCATTATATCTATTCCACAAATATCAAGTCCAATTATTTTGGCAATCCGCTCTGCCATAAAAATATTATGAGGGTGAACCAGGTCCGTGACGTCAGTAGATGTCCCTCCTGTACTTAAATTTGCTGTATCTTTTAGTTTAAACCATTCTCCCTCAGGCAAAATTGAATCAACTGTCATCCCTTTCTGATGCAAAATGGACTCTGTCATTGCGTCAACCGATATTTGTGTAAGAACTTTTTCATGACCATATCCTCTTCTTGGATCATCATTAACTTTATTAACAAGTTGTTGGATGGTAGATTTTCCATCACCAATGATACCAGCTGGAGTTCTTTTTGCCGCCGCTACTAATTTGTAATCAATTACCAATAATCTAAAATCATCACCTACAACATAGCGTTCAACTATAACGGATCTTGATACTTTTTTTGCTGCCTCAAATGCCATGAGCGTATCTTTCCAATTGTTTAGATTAGCAGTTATTCCTCTTCCATGATTTCCGTCGATGGGCTTAATGACGAGGGGATATCCAATAAATTTGACAGCATCTTTCAATCCTGCCTCTGTCTTTACAATATCTCCCTTTGGTACAGGCACTTCAGCCTGCTCTAAGATATGCTTGGTATCTTCTTTATCGCAAGCCAATTCTACAGCAATGCTGCTTGTTTCACTTGTAATAGTCGCTTGAATTCTTTTTTGATTTTTACCATATCCCAACTGGCATAATGAATATTTGTTCAATCTTAGCCAAGGTATGCCTCTGCTTTGGGCTTCTTCAATAATACTTCCAGTTGAAGGACCTAGTCTTTCTCCTTCTCGAAGTTCTCTCATGTACTGTAAATCGTCTTCAAGATTATATTCTTTGCCTTCGATTAAGGCTTCAGCGATTCTTACTGAAGCTTTGGCTGCAAACCGGCCAACTTTCTCTTCCATATATGCAAATACAACATTGTAAACACCTACTTCCCCATAACCTCTAGTTCTTCCAAAGCCTACATCCATCCCTGCAAGTGTCTGTATTTCCAAGGCTATATGTTCAATGACATGACCAATCCATGTACCTTCGTCAACTCTCTTAAAAAACCCACCTGCTTCACCTTCAGAACAGCGATGTGAATATAATGTAGGTAATAATTCTTCAAGCCTTTCTCTAAATCCTACTATTTTATTCGTTGGTCTTTCTTCTAATTCTTGCAAATCTAAAACCATAACAATTAGTTTATGACGTCGGATGGACCAATAGTTTGGTCCTCTCATAGCATTGATTTCACGGATTTCCATATTGACGGATTTTAAAGGATTTTTTGTGCTTTAAATTATTGTTTTGGAAAAATAAAGAAATTTTATCGTCGAATTGATAATTTTGCTTTTTTAATAAAAATGAGCAAATGTTGCCAAAAGGTGTATTGATTCCGATAGGAGGTAATGAGGATAAGGGCGAAGAGGACAATGAGAAATATACTGTTGAATTTATCCAGGAGAGTATTTTGAGTCATATTGTCAGGGAGGCAGGCGGACCAAAAGCCAAAATTCTTATTATTCCAACAGCCTCAAGTATTCCAATTGAAGTATCTGAAAATTATCTTAGAAGTTTTTCTCAGCTAGGGTGTACTAATTTGAAAGTAATCGATATCCAAACAAGAAAACAAAGCGATTCAGATGATGTGATAAAGGCATTCCAAACTGCTGATTGCATAATGTTTTCTGGTGGGGATCAAAGCAGAATAGTTCGTTTTATTGGCAATACAGAAGCACATCGTATATTGATGGAACGTTATCAGAATGAGCGACTTGTAATTGCAGGCACTAGTGCAGGTGCGATGGCAATGAGCAAAGAAATGATTGCTGGGGGCAGTAGTAAAGAAGCTCTGCTTAAAGGTGCAATAAAAATGAAAAGCGGATTATGTCTTGTAGAAGGCTTAATAATTGATACACACTTTATTCGTAGAGGTCGATTTAGTAGGATGGCAGAGGCTCTAGCCACACACCCTTCTCTGATTGGTGTAGGTTTAGCTGAAGATACTGGAATAATTATCGAAAATGGAAATCAATTCAAAGTGATTGGCTCTGGAATGGTAATATTATTCGACCCTAGTAAAATGACTCATAACAACTATGATATTTTAGAGGTAGGCACACCGATTAGTATTGGAAATATGGTTGTTCATGTTTTAGCCACTGGGGATGAATTCACCATAAATGATCGTAAAGTCAAAGTACTTCCATTGGAGGGTAACTTTATTTGACTCAGTCTTTATATATAGCTATGTATTCTTCACCTTTATGTTTCTTCTTGGCTCTGTACATGCCATCGGTATTAAATTCAAGGCAAATGTTATTGTTTTTATCAACAGCTATAAGACCACCATCACCACCTATTGCTATTATTCTTTTTTGAATCACTTCGTTACAGGCTTGTTCTAATGTATATGCTTTATACTCCATAAGACAGCTCACATCATAGGCAACAACACCACAAATAAAGAACTCCCCACTTCCAGTGCACGATACAGCACAAGTATTATTATTGGCATAATTGCCAGAACCAATTAATGGACTATCACCTATACGTCCGAATTTTTTATTAGTCATGCCTCCCGTAGAAGTTGCTGCTGCTACATTGCCATATCGGTCCAATGCTACAGCTCCAACGGTTCCAAATTTATTTTCATTCAAAGGTGAGTGATCTAAAACTACAACGTCTTCTTTCAAAGCCATTTGCCATTGTTGATATCTTAATTCATCATAGAAATAGTCTTCTTTTTCAAAGGCTATTTTCTGTTCTTTGGCAAATTGAATGGCACCTTTTCCACTTAGAAGAACATGATCAGAATTTTGCATCACCATTCGTGCTAGTTGTACTGGATTTCTAATGCCAGAAACACCAGCTACAGCACCGGCTTTCAGATTTGCTCCTTCCATTATGGAAGCATCCATTTCATGTTGACCTTCGTGAGTGAATACAGAACCTTTTCCTGCATTAAAAAGAGGAGAGTTTTCCAGATGAGTTACGGCTAATTCTACTGCATCTAATGCAGTTTTGCCCTCGGATAACACATTATAGGCTTGGTCCAATGCATAAGCAAGTGCACTTTTATAGGCCATTTCTTTTTCAGAACTCATCTGACGTTTATCGATGGTTCCTGCACCGCCATGAATGGCAATCGAAAATATTTTATTCATAGCGTAAAATTAATAATTGGAGGCAATTATAGCTGTGCTTTTTACACAATGTGCTCTATTGGTGTTAATGTGTACCAATTACATTCAATATGCTCGAAAGAAAACCTTTCAATATAATTCATTCCAATTTTTTGAAGGACTTTGTTTGAGCCAATATTTTCTATTTGTGCTGCTGCGCATATTTCTTTTAATTTCAAATCTTCAAAGCCATATCTTAATAATTCAGAAGCCGTTTCTGTTGCGATGCCAAGACCCCAGTATTTCTTTTTGATCCTAAAGCCTAGGTCATAATAATCTGTGGTGTTGTTAATATGTATTCGTTCAAATTTCAAACCGGACCAGCCAACAAATTTATTCGTTTTTTTATTGATTACGGCTAACCTTCCAATGCCATAATCTTTGTATTGTTGAAGAATATTTTCAATCGTTTGTGCTGATTGTTCTTTTCTTGTATTTGGGTTATTGCCGAGAAACCGATGTACATCAGGATCGGCGTCCAACTCAAACATATCATCTACATCTGTTGCAAGAAATTCTCGAAGAAGGAATCGATCCGTTTGTAAAATAACCTTCATTTATAGCTTATTTCTTTGCACAAATGTAGTTACTATTATCTTGTATAATGATCTTATAGGGTATTCCTATAGGTATAACTTCAAGTCTAAGTGCACATTCTCCATTTATAGAAAAATATTATCTCCTGGTAATTTTCTAGATTTAAAAAAATACAACAATCTTCATTAGTGTTTTACGAAGCTTCGAGTTACTTTTCTTCCTACTTTATCTTTGATAAACAAAAAATATAACCCGCTTTTTAAATTAGAAACATCTAAGAACTCAATATCATCTTCCAATGCATCTATCATAACATTTCCATAGATATCATATATAACTGCTCTCGAAATATTAAATGCCTCTTTAATGTTAATGAAAATCCTACTATGTACTGGATTTGGAAATAATATAACATTGGAAATTGAATTATTAGATTGATTATCAATGCTGTTTATAATATTCAATTTTTCACAATCAAAATTTGCATCTTCTGACAAATAACATCCGTCTTCATTTACACTGAATAGCCAAACATAAGCTCGATCATGTAATAATATAAGAATTAATAGTTCTTAGGTTTTTGATGTTGAAGTAATAGGCTTGCAAGTCATACTTTACTTTTTGTTGTGCTTCGAGTTTATAGTCTATTATATTACCGTTCATTTGGTTTGAACTGATGATAATATCATCACCATCAACTACACTAAATATTTTTGATTTAAGAAGTATTGCTTGCTTACTGTTTTTGATTGTAAAGTTTTTAAATTGTCCAAACCTATCAATTTTACTAAAGAGCTCATCAAAAGAGGTAGAAGATTTTTTGTGTAAAACAAGTAAACTGGAAAGATGCGATATGTCAAAGTTTGAGATTCCTAATTTTTTCAGTGCGAAATAATAATACAACACAGAGAATAATGAATAGAAAACACTCCAGACGGCTGCGAATAATATTATAAATTTGAGAGATAAATTCGAACCGCTTGCAAATGTAAAAAGTAAATATATTGGAATGCCCACAATAAACTGAATGCGTAAGCTATAGAAAAAATATCTGATAATCGTATTATTCATCCAAACAAATATAAAACTTTAAGCTCATTTGATTTATACTCTAAAGTTAAGGATTTGCAAGCTTATCATCATTTTTCGTCAGGTAAATTGGCAGCATTACCTTATGTATCTCAGATTATGAGTTCTTTTGTTTTGCATGAGATCAAGCGATCAACAGTCATTCCATTGGATTAGTTAAAGAGGAAAGCATCTTTGATTGCTTTACGCAAAATGGTCTTACTTGTTTATTGACGAAGATTCCCAATTATGAATATATTCTGAAAACTTAAGGAATATCTGATTATAACTAAAGTATATCAGCATCAAGGGAAACATTTTAAAAAACCCTCTCTTAACAGTTGAGTCTATTTCTATAAGAGGCAATAGATGACTTAATAAGATATAACCCAGATAGATAATTATTATCCAAGCTAAATATTGCCAGCCTTTGGCGTTTCTATATAATATTAAATTTGCAATTGTGCTTAGCGCAAAAATCTCTATAAAATAGGCATAGTGGCTATGTGCTAAGTCTCCCCATATTAGATTAGAATTAATATTAGATATGATAGTCAAAATATTGGTTACATCAAATAAGTTGGTATTGATTTGTTCCGAGATATCATAACTGATGGGCATATAAAATTTCATAAAGAGCACAAACCAAATTACATATGAGAAGATTGGCAACAGTAGATATAGTAACCAATTCTGCAATGCTATAATCGGAGCTTTTCTATATTCAAAAACAAATAATAGGAATACCCCTATAGCTGCAAAATACAAGGTTTCAGATCTGATGAAACATGCTGCACTCATTAACAGTGATGAAAGCATTAGGTCATTGGATTTTCTACCTTCAAAATATCTTTGTAAAAAATAAATGGCTATTGAGAAATAAATGGCATTGCTGTAATCATATAATATAATAAATGTGTATGCATACATATCTGGAATAGCAATAAAGAATAATAATAATGGTCCAGCTATTATTGCATGTAATTTTTCTTTAAGAATTGCATATAGCATTACGATAAATACTATTACATTTTGCACCAACCAGATTTTACCAAACTCAAAACCTATAAGCTTATAGGCGATTTGGAGATTTAAAACGTATGGTGGTTTAAATGGATTGTTACTGGAAAGTCTGATGTTGTCAGTAAATACGGAAGATATTATTGATCCTTCTTTAACTGCGTATTTGGCAAGTAATTCAGCACCTACAATGACATCCCTTGGTGTAGGGGGCGTATAGAAACACCTCCATGCGCTTATGAATAGTATTAATGCAATCGGAACAATGAATATCAATTCGTATAGTTTGATAGAAAAAACATCTTGTTTGAATACTTCTTTAAGCTCTTTCAAATTGGCTTTCCCATTAAAACTTAAAGCAAGGCAAAAGGCAAAAAAGGAGATAAGAAAATTGGACAGGTTAATTTTAATAAATACCATTTCCATCAATAAAGGAACCAGAGCGCAAATAAACATCCCAAGCAACAAAGAAAGGCAGGTTTTAATTATCGGTTTATGGTCTATTTTGAGTAGATGTATTATGGCCCATCCTGAAAAGAATTGTAGTGTGACTAATAAAACAAATAAACATGCAGTCTGAATCATTTTGGCATATAAGATTTATACTCATCAATAATTCTTTGCAGCATTTCATCGCTTCCTATTGGAATGATTTGCATGCCATTGGCCTTTGCGGTAACAGCATGAGTCGCTAAGTTAATATCATCGGATTTAAGATCTACTGGCTTTACTCCTGTGAAATAGTAGAAGGAAAGGGTTTCGCCCCAATCATAACTATTGGTGCTTTTTTTAAGGTACTCTTTTGGAGGCAACAAAATAACAGGGTTTTCAATCCGATTTTCAAGAAAGTAATTTTTAAGATTTTGATTGGAATCATAGTTTTTGCCAAATCTATATCGATACCTCGCATCAATGCTAAGGTCATTTTTTTGAACATGAAATTCTCTATAATAATTATGAATTTTGCTTCTGTACCAATTTTTATAGATAGGTATTTGTAGCATCAGACATAGAATTATTACAGATGCAATTATTAATATGAATTGTTTAAGCATATGGTATGCCATTTTGAATTAATTCCACGGTACTAATTTTGTTTCACTTCTAAAGCCTTCTTTATTGCATCCGGGATACCTGTAAGAAAGCTCAATTGCTCTCCGAATTGACCAGCATTCGTAGGTAGATCATCTCTGAAACCGACAGTTAATTGGTAGGACTTGTTTTTATCGTAATCGGTAGGAACATTGAAGTATATAGTCCTTGTGAATTTATAGTTATCCTTATCAAATAAAATGTTTTGCTCAAACTTGTCTGTTGTTTGCGCGTTTATGTAAATTGAAAATATCAAGAGACTCAGAGCAAGAAAATACTTCTTCATAATAAGCTAGATATTGTACTTTATTTTTAATTAAAAAATCAAATTACAAATTATCTGGCTGGCTAGATGCCTTTTTCATTACATAGCTTTATGAATATATTCTAATTTGAGAATATTATTGTTCTGCAGTTCTTTCTTTAAGGCATTGACAGCATACATTGATATTTTGGATTCTGCATATAGACTGATTATCTCCTGTAAGAAACTTATCATTTATTAGAACCTCGTTATCACTATTGATAAATATTCTAAGTAATCTGTTCTTATCTATGGCTTTATGGGCAGTTTCATTATTATTTGGCGGTAATTCTAATTCTATAACTTTTTGAATAACATAATATTGTATTGAGGAATTATGTATAGTATGGGTGAGAATGTCTAGACCGTCAGTAGTGCACGATTAGCTATAGTATTTTGTTAGAGAAGGACATTAATTGTATATTTACGATTATTCAATTGTAAATTTACAATTATGAGCCCAATAATATCAAATAAATCTATTAAGAAAAAAGTATCATTTAAATCTAGCATTAATACCAAAGTAAGAAAAGCTAAAGGCGGTACAAGATTTTCTCCTTTATGGGTAGTTATTAATGCGAAAGATGCTCCAGGGTATAATATGGAGCTTATTGATCGAATTAGAGAAGGAGTGAAAAAATCTGCTTGGAAGCAATTGATAGGTGAAATAGGGCACACTGAAAAAGAGCTTGAGAATATTTTGCCAAGCTCTATTAGTAGTATGCAAAAGAAATCTGTATATGACAAAGAGACTTCTGAAAGAATCTATGAATTGGCTAAACTATATGGTTTGGGATACAAAGTTTTCGATAATAAAGATGATTTTAAAGTTTGGCTTAAGTCCTCATCAAAAGCACTGGGAGGTAAGAAACCTTTTGACTTACTTGATAGTAGCTTTGGGTTTGAACTCGTTGAGCGCGAAATTTATCGAATCCAATATAGCGTATACAGTTAATGTACGTTTATGGAATAACGAATTTGAAGTATAAACATTCAACATTATCAGGATCAGGAGCTGAGAAGGTTGGAGGTAGATGGAATGAAATAGGGACAAGAGCAGTATACTGTTCAGAAAATGTGTCACTCGCATTATTAGAGTATTATGTGCATTCCGAAAATATTGCCACTCTACCAGGAGAAATATTAATCGCTAAGATAAAAATCCCTGATGATTTTATCATTCAAGATTTAGACAAGCTTCCAGACAATTGGGATCAATATCCTTACTCATCTAAAACAACAAGTGTCTTTACTGTCCTAGCACGAGATCCTAATTTTTTTGCTCTAAAGGTTCCTTCAACAATTGTAGGGTTGGAAAGCAACTTCATTCTAAATCCCTTATATAAAGAATTTTATAAAGTTGAAGTCATTGACTTTCTCAAGTTACCAATTGATCCTATATTAAAACAGAGTGAGCATAAGTAATTGTAACTAACATTTAGCAGACCCCCAACGAGTCCGTTATTGCGTGATAACTAGAGGACAAAATGTCGTATGAGTAGAT
Organism: Saprospiraceae bacterium; assembly: GCA_029262995.1. Classification (GTDB taxonomy): domain Bacteria; phylum Bacteroidota; class Bacteroidia; order Chitinophagales; family Saprospiraceae; genus RFSX01. The sequence goes on from JAJCYH010000024.1 coordinate 75,510, forward strand.
ATACGCTATAGGTTCAATTGGTGGATCACGACATTTATAGGCAATAGAACATGAGGTTCTAGGTTTTGTGCCAAGCTGGTCGGGTTTAATGAAGTTAGTTAAAATCTGTGATTGAAATTAGTTCAGAGTCATTCATTATTGGTTTACTTTTTGGAAGATTCCCAAGAAATCTTGTCTGCATTTTTCGATTGAATTCCATCATAAATTCATCAACGACACAATATATTTTTGTAATTTATATGCTTATTGGGCTCTAGTGGATTGTCTTCAATATCATAATGTATCCAGGTTCCACCAGCAGGCTTTCTGCTTTAGTCCAAAGAACATATTCACCTGATAAAATTGATTTAGCTTGGGCAATTAGTTTTTCTTTTTTGGAACCATTGCAATATACTTCACATGCGCAAGATCCAAATCAGACACTTTAGAAAGATCAGTAATCGTTGATTTACCGGCTTCCTACGATATACTGACCACCTACTCACCGTGTCCGACATGTAATAAAAAAATCAGGTTTGCCAGTAATGGTATTATCCTTTGAGCTCAATCTACCTTGGTAAATAATATCTTCCTGTTCAGCCATTAGGCTACGGGTTTCATATTCCGTTTTTGCTTTCACAACTTATCGCCCTTGAGATGGCAAATGATTTAAAACAAAAGACTCGTGGGCCATGCCGCGCCCTTTAATTAGGGTCTGGAATCATCCTCTTGAATGTCTTTACCATCATGAACATTGTGGTCTTACCACACGTGCCAGTGGCAACTCACCTAGTAAGCTACATAAGAGGGACTAAAGGATATCATTATTCTATTTTAACAAAGGGAAGGGAAATACGGCCTTCGTTTGAATATATCATCGCAAAATAAATGCCTGAAGGATGCCCATTTAAAGGAATTTTAATATTAGAGGTTTCACTAAGGTCACTTGAAAAAATCAATTGTCCATTTGAATTAAAGAGCTGAATAATTCCCGTTGTAGGGCGATTAAAATCAACATAAATTAAATTATCTGTTGGATTTGGGTAAAGATTCACGTTAATTTCATTCGTTACATTTTCAATTGAGGAAATCAGACCCAATTCTTCCATATCCAAAGAAATTATATAATTCCATCTGCCTACAACAGTTTCAACATTATTAATAATTGTATCTTTTCTCAGAAATCCTTTCAAAATCAATGAGTTCTCCTCTTCTAACGGAATTACATCTGTGAGAACCATAAAATGTGAGGGATTCTTAAACGACAATGATTTTTTTAAATGAATATTTCCCGATCCATCAGTTTCAAGTATGTCAATTGAATTCCTTGAACTATTATTTGCAAAAATCAATGTGTTATTACTATTGCTTAATCGAAGTGGATGAATTTTTTGAATGTAATCATAACCTTCGATGTTGTTTAAACTAGGTATTTGCTCAATCAAATTCCCAAAAGTATCCAAAGCTATCAACTTAAGATCAATATCAAATGGACTTAAAGTTTGATCATTTGTTAGAAAGACAATATCATTATAGATTGGATACAATCCGAATCTACTTGGCGAATCAAAATACTGTTTAAGGTCAATTCTCTTATAAATATTTAATTCATGTTTATCAGCAATGATTAATTCCATTGAGTTGAAATCTTCATTTGAATCACTTAATCTACTGTGATTTATATAAATCTTTTCTTTATATAAATGAGTTGATCCTGGGATAGTCATCACACCTGAAGTTGTCATTTGATTAACATTCATGTAAATTGTATCCGATTGGAAAAAGTGATTACCGGTTAAGTCAACTTTATCCATAACGTACCCAAATGTAGGCTGACCATTATATACAACACCAAACTGACGAACAATTGCAATTGTGTCGTCTACAAAAAAAGCTTTCTCAAATGTTGTTCCTGGAAATATGAACTCGTACGTATCCGGAGCATCATCTAATGATATTCTGTTTAATAGATTACCATTATAGTCAATTTCATATACAACAAAATTTGAGTATCCATTAAAAACTATATAAGGATTATTTGGATTGGGTAATTCTTTATTCCGAGCAGTTAAAATTCTTACCCCCCATTCAAGACTATCAATTGTTATTGGAATTTCTTCATAATCGACATTCCTTGAATCATTCAAAAAAACAAAATTTGATTCACCGTTGACTAAATTGATTTTATTATAAATAAATCCACTTATGTAATTTTGCTCTGAAAAATATTGAGTGTAGTTAACATCATGTAAAAAGTCTCCATAAATATTTTTGGGAAATGGCACAAATATAACAATATGTCCAGAACCATTATTTGTACTATTAACCAAGGTAGTATCAGTTATTAAATGAATCCAATTCGGCTCAATATCTACAATGTTTGGGTACTCAATAGTTGAATTATCTTGTGCATTTAAAATTGTAAATGAGAATACCAGTGCTACAAGAAAATTATAAATCATCATTGTTTCATAATTTTTGAATTTAAAGAATAATGATTTAATTATTTACATAGGATGAGCGAATCATCATTCTAGTGGAAGTTGAGAGGCGTGTACTATGTAATGGGTTCAAATTACATATATTTTGCATTATCCAATAAATATAAGTATAATTTTTTATTTTTAGAAATTTCGTAAATATACCATCAAAAAAAACCAGCACTGACATACATCATTATTTCTGCTTTTTTTACTTCTCTTACTGTTCTTTTAATGTATGGAGAGGCTTCTGGGTGTGCAATAAGAATTAATTTATAAGTCTTTTAGTTTATAATTAATTTGAGTTTATCCCCTTTAAATAAATAGTATATTTCGGAACAGTTAATAATTTCTTGTTCTGGTCCTTCTGGGTCATATACCAGTTTATCACACTCAAAGCGAATAGCAAATTCTTTTTGATTTAGAGCTTCAATTTTCACGCAAGCACTAATATCCCACGCCTGATCATTTTTATTGTATTTGGCTGCATTAAGAAATCCTATGTTTTTTACTTGATTGTTTTCTATAAGATGAACATCGTTTCCCCATGAATATTCACTTGCAATGTGTCCCAATACGATATAACTATCTTTCTTTTTGGCTTTAAAAACAGAAAGGCTATAAGTTTGAGAATCGCCTTGGCTGCCACTTTTGTAAATTATTTTCTGTTGAGCATCAGTTACATACAAGTGAATTTGGTGGCTATGCTTAGGGTTATAGGCACTGAAAATATATAATTCTTCATTTAATTTAATAAAGTCAACTATTTCAAGGTGTTTTATATTTACTTCTTGTGGCAAGCCCTTATATCGTTCGTATACTTTGCGAGAGGTGCAAGCGTTAAAGAGAGTTAGCAGTAATAGTAGGTATAGAATATTTTGGTGAAATATTTTCATAATTATTATTTTTTATGGCTAATCATTTTGATGTGTTAAATTGGGAATAGAGCCATGTAATACCTATTGTTAATAGTTGATTACATTCATCATCCTGATTGAAGATAGTTATGCATTCTGAACAATATAAATAGCATTATTATTTAAGTCATAAAAGCTAAACTCATGAGTACCCCAAGCAGTGTTCATTCTTAGTTTGTCTCTTTTAATAGTGCCTCTTTTAACAAACTCTTCAAAGTAAGGCTGTATATCCTTGACAAATATTTTCATGACTGACCCGCCTAGAACAGGATCATCTTTAGTACCATGGTGAAACTGCAAATGAAATTCTAATTGACCGCGTGATAGTCCTGCATAGCCATCATCTCCAAATCTTAATTTGAATCCAGTATATTGTTCATGCCACTTGATGTCTCTAGGGATATTGCTTGTTGGAAGTACTGGAATGATGTATAAAAACGCATTATTATCTTTCATATTAATTCTTTCTAATTTTAAGTTGAAGACCATGAAGAAAGTTCCGAAGGAATTGATCTTTACAAATACGATATTGACTTTGAGTTGGTTTTCTAAAAAGTGCACTTAATTCATGCTTTCCTACTTCAAAATCAACAAGAGTAAAAATGTCTATCATATCATCATCTTTTAAGTTGAAAGCAATTTTTAGTTTTCGAAGAATAGTGTTGTTGATAAGAGTCTTTTCTGCTTTGGGTAGTGGACCTTCTTTTTTGCCTCTTTTTTCAATGATTAACCCGTTTAGAAAACCTGAAAGATCAATATCTCTTAATTTTTCTTGCGCTTCATCATCGTCCTTTTTAAGCCAAGCGTTGAGTTGTTCTTTTTCAACGACTTTTTCAGTTAAGGCAAATATGGAAATCATTTTCTGGTCAGTATAGTTGAGCGTATATCTTAACCGACGTAGGATGTCATTGTTATTCATTATTTATTATCGTTATCTAATGTCAAATATAGAGATTGATTTTTGCGAAAAGCAGTAAAGTATAACAACTTTATGAAAATTATAAAATGCCATTATAATTGTCCAGAGGATCGGACACAATATCTGGTGCTTACTCTTTCTTCAATATATTGTTAATCCAAGATCGCCTCTCATGGTTAGTAGCTTCTAGTTACCATTTCCAAGGCGAGAGGTTATCTCTTGAAATTAGTTTGAATTCTTCTGGGATTTGATTGTTTGAAATATGAATTTGTGTGTTTAGCATATTTTTTCCGACCCACCAATTAAGTACTGTAAATATACCTTCAGTAATAGAATAAATAATAAGAAATGCCAGTTTGTTGTTTGATGTATCAAAACTGTTTTCTTGATTGAGCCAATGTGATAATCGGCTAACGGCACAATCATAGGTTTTATTTGCAGAAAAGTTTCCGTCTTTAGAGATTATATATGTTTTAACAGTCCAGTCATCGACCTTAATAAGTTCTTTAAATCGAATAGTTCTAGGAATGTATGAAGTCATGTGAGAGGAATAATAATTATTAAATTTGGATATTGTGCTCTTTTAATTTCGAATCACTATTTGTCTTTGGAGGGTAGATTTTTGAGAATATATAACCAAATAACATCGCAACTGCAAAAGAAGGTGCCAGTACATCTAATGCTTTAAAATAATCACCTACGGATTCTAAATTTTGTAGTCCAAATTTGAGAATAATAATGGATAAAAATCCAGAAATCATGGATGCTATAGCGCCTTGTTCAGAATATCCTTTCCAAAATAGAGTCAAGATTATGACAGGACAAAAACTTGCTGCAATTCCTGACCAACCAAAAATTATAACCCAGAATACTTGCCTATCTGGCGATACTATTGCAATCACCATTGCTATGGCAAGTGCAATGAAAGCCATGATAATGGTTACAATCCTTGATATTTTAGTAAGACCTTTATCTGTTAGTTCAGGGCGGAATATCTTTTGATAAAAATCTCTAGTAATAGCACTGGAGGCTATAACTAAAAGTGAGTCAATTGTTGACATAATTGCAGAGAGTACAATTGCTACATAAATGGCAATTAATATTAATGGCAAAAAGTTTTCTGTCATCATACTCAAAACATCAGTTGCTCCCACACCAAAAACAGTCTCAGGGTCTTGACCATTTTCTGTAAAGATTACTCTAGCTAATATACCTATGGTTACAGCGGCGGCATCAGTCATTAATGTAAATACAATAGCTACCCATTTTCCTTTATCTATTTCCTTTTCATTTTTGATGGACATAAATCGTACATAGACCTGAGGTGAACCTAGAAACCCTAGTCCGATCATGGCAAATCCAAGCATGGTAAACACGTTCATCCACATGTCTTCGTGACCTCCCCAAATACTTGTTAAGGATGGATCTATTGCATTAAGTCCAGTAATAATATCGTGTCCTGAGTCCATTGAAAAATAGACTACAATAGGAAGAAGTACTAGGCCAAAGAACATTAAAAGACCTTGAAATAAATCTGACCAAACAGCCGCCACAAATCCTCCAATGAAGATGTAAATAAGCACAATGGAAAATCCTAAAAGAGCTCCATGGAAATAGTTCATTCCTAAAAAGGATTCAAATGCAATTCCTGTAGCATCAATTTGTGAGCTTACATAAATAATAACAAATATCGATAATACAGAGGCTGATAATATCCTTAGGGTATGTGTAGTTGATTTAAAATGACTTTGTAAGTAATCAGGGATCGTTATTGAACCATAACGGTCGGATTTATTTTTAAACTTTTTGGCCATAAAGAACCAAGAAATAAATACACCCAACAGCTCACCCAATACCACCCAATAGGCAGATAACCCGGCAAGCGCACCCATTCCTGTTAATCCAATAAGTAGCCACCCTGATTCTCCGGTTGCCCTTGCTGAAAAAGCTACGGCCCAGAATCCCATATTTTTCCCACCAACATAAAAATCACTCATGCTTTTTATTCGCCTTGATGCGAGGATACCGATAATAAATAGACAAGAAATGTAAATCGCTAAGACAATAATTTTTGTAAGCATAATATTTTATTTGTAAGCCAGCTGAAGAAAATAAATCACATAGTCGGTTAATTATTTACAGCTGTATATTGCTGAGTATCAGCCAATACTTTTTAGATTTCCTAATGTATCAATTTTATTAAGACTATTCAAATCATATGCTTGTTAAAAGAATGGAAGTAACATATTCTTAATTCTAAATTTTGCTGGTTAACCTTAATATAAGCAGTCATTTATTAATTGATTTGAATTAAGTACTGAATATTTCAAGGTAATGGACATAGTTATTTATTTATAACTATCCATTCACATACGTTTCTTAGACCGGTCCAGGCATTGGACTTTTTTGGAGAGTAAGTTTTTTGATCGGTAAGTACTTGTTTTGTATTTAGCCATCCTTTCCCGTAACTCGTCTGATTTTCAAGACACCACTCAGAAACATTTGTATTTAGGTTAAATACGGGAAAGTGTTTTTCATCTATGCAATCTAGGTCTGCTGGGCGTAAAGGACATTTAAAAATCAGGTTGTTGTCTTCTATGCTTTCTTTTGAACTTAAATAGGCATACATTTTTTTGCATTTTTGGCAGTCTTTTGTTTTACAGTCACTAAAATAAGCATCTAGAGCCTTGTTGAAGTATGACGAGATAGTATCCATTTCTTGTATAGTAGGGAGCCTATATTGAGGGTAAACAAGTCCCGAGATATGTTTTGAGTTCTCTGAAATGTATTTGGCTATCGTAAAAAAGTTATCACGGTTTTGAATAGTTATGTTTGGATTTTTTAATCCTTTTTCTATCAGTATCATTTCAAAGACTCGGTCTGATCGCCATTTGGAATAGGCAATAGCTTGATCATGACTAATTCCAACAACTGGAAAATTATCATACTGTCTATTTCTAAGATAGTTACCCATAAGGTAGTCTCCATTTTCTACTATACCTAACCATACACTAGTATCTGGTAAGGCTGCCTCCATTTCTGGAGATGTTTTTCCAAATATTCTTTCCGTCCATGCTAAATACTCTTTCCAACTAATGTTCGTAATTTCAGTTTTGTCAACAAAGAAATTAGGTTTTATCTTAAAGCCATTTGGCGGACTTACGGGATAGTCTGCTGGATAAAATATCTTATTCGATCTATTGCAGGCTAAAAGTAAGAAGAAGCATATACAGCCGATAATTGTTTGTTTAGACATAAAATAATTATTTGAATAAGGATAATAATAATTGTTTTAACGAAATAGAATAATAAATTATTGAGACTTATAGCAGGAACAAGTGTCATTGAAAATGAAATCTGAATAGTTTGATTTTACTATAAGAAAATGACTCAAGAGTAATTAATAGTTACTCAGTATAAAGTAAAACAGAAGCATATTGTTGTTTTTGCATAATATTGGTCTGATAGATGTACACTCCTGCCTTAATGTCACTAATGACTAAGGAAAGTATACCAAGCTTAATGCCATGCTGAATTTAGTTATAGTTTCATGGTATAAATTAGATGTCAAATTGATCAACTTCAATAAAGTTAGAAGATATTAGATTATTCAAATTAATATTTCCAATTCTTACCCTTACAAGGCGAAGGGTAGGGAAGCCAACGGCTGCCGTCATTTTTCTGACTTGTCTAAATTTGCCTTCGTTTAAAGTTATAGAAATCCAGCTTGTAGGACCATGACGGTCATCTCTTATTTTTTTTGATCTTGGTTTAAAGTTTGGTACAGTTTCTAAAATAAAGGATTTGCACGGTAAGGTAATATACTTATTACCTTCAAAGGATATCTCTACTCCCAACCTCAACTGTGTAATTGCTTCCGTACTAATTGATCCATCTAATTGTACATAATATTCCTTCTCAACTTGTTTACTTCTGACATATTCACTTACATTGCCATCGGTTGTAAGTAAAAGCAATCCTTCTGAATCCTGATCTAACCGACCAATGGCCATTGTTTCGACAGGGAAATCATGTAGTTCTCCAAGTAGCTTTTTATTTTTTCTCTTACTTTGGTTGGTGACAAATTGAGAAAGATATCCAAATGGTTTGTGCATTATAAAATGTCGGTGCATATTAATTTAGTTGCTATTACCAGCTAGGGTCCATCCATGCATCTAAATCAAGATTTTTCTCCATACTAATTAGGCCTAAAGTCATAGATTTAGAACACTCCCGTATAAAAGCCCTTTGCTTCCAGTGTCCAATCACCGTACCGTGATATAGGCAAAGTACAATAGCATCCATAGGATTATTATTGTTGGATATGCTTAATGGCCTACTATTGGATTGAGAATAATTCATTCCGTATTGAATCAATAATATAAAAATAATACAGTATGATAAATTTAATTGATCTTTCATGCGCTGAATTGCATTCTTAGGTCTTAGAAATAGTTTTTAGGCTAATTCATTTGAATTAACTGAATATAGTTGCCGTTGTCATCATCAAATACAGCTTCGTAACCATAAGGCATTTTAGTAACTTCTGTTTTAAATAATACGCCTTTCTCTTTGAGTTCATCAATGGTTTTTTGAATATCATCACAACTAAAGGTTATGATTGGATAGCCAAGTTCATAGATTTTGTGTTTGAATTCTTTAGCAATTTCTATTCCTCTAGGTTCTGTTGGTTCCAATAAAATATTTACGCCTTCACTATCTAGAGGTGATTTTACTACTGCCAAATAATCTTCAGCTGAGAACATTACTTCTTCAAATCCCAATACTTCTGTGTAATATTTAAAAGCTTTGGCAGGATCTTTTACGAGAACACTTACCATTGCAATTTTCATCGGATGTTTGTTTTGACTCATAAGTTTAGAATTTATACCAAAAAAGATAAGAATGTAAATTATAAATTTCATAATTATTAAATAGAGATTATTAATGCTGTGATAGTTTCAAAATTAAATTGAGGGATTGGATATTATTAGATCTTGTATTAATATAGTACGATCAGCAACCAATAAGACTTCCTACCCTTAGAACAAATTCTTGGTCAACATTTAAATCAAAAGCATTTTTCGCAGGAATCCAATTGGGCATGTTTACTAGCGAATCATAAAGAAGTTTGTCTAGGTCTTCATCACCTGACGATTGCGTCATTTTGACACGAGTAATCTGTCCTTCTTTGTCAACGATAAAACTTAAGGTTGCCGATTGTATATTGGAAGCAGCTGATTCAGGAATTTTATCGATAGCATTAACCTTTATGTATTTTTTGAGAAGTTCATATCCACCTGTATATTCTGCTTCTTTATACGGAATGACAGTATATTCTGTATGTATTTTTTTAAGTTCATTATTGATCGAAGTATAGTTTGGATAATAAATTACATCAACCATGATAACAGAGCCAAGATCTGCGGATGCAAGCAATGATTTTTGATTGTCAATTAGATCGAAAGCATCACCGATAGAAGTAAATTCTGTTCCGTTACTTTTGATTGTAATTTCTACAGAAGCGTAACTCTTAATCCATGTAGAAGGGAATCCAGGACTGAAATCTGCTAATGTTTCAAGCTTTAATAAATTTTCTTGTACTATGCTGCGCGTATTGCTATTAATAACCTCATAATCAATGTTTTGGGCATAGGCGGTTAAAGAAATAAATAACAATAAAATTATTAATTTAAGATCATTCATATATGATGTTTTTATAAAGATAGTTATATTCTTAAGCAAGAACAAACTTCTTTTAAATGCCAAGGATATAAGATTTTAGATCAAAACCTATAGTCATCGCTCCAACTTCTCATGTTTTGGCATCCCAAGCAATGGCTTATGTATGATTGCATGATAACAAAGAGCTATTTTTATGAATATCATTAACTGATTTATGGGTATTGTATCATCAAGTTTAGAAAGAATTGCTCAATTGTTTTCGTAGGTAATAAGAATACCGAAAACAGTTTTAAGGGTAGAAACCAATTTGCTGGTACATTTAAAATAGATTGCATATTGATGGGAAAACTTTATTTCAAGTCAATTAGAATAGTACTTCCAATTTTACTTATATAACTTGGTTCTCCTCGCTTTAGAGTTTCTACTAACTCTAATATTCTCGTTTTCACTTGCTACTTCGAGGATCAATTTTCGAAGATTTGTTAATTTATTTTGGACATGTTCTGGATTGGAACTGAATTTTTCCTTAACAGCAGGATTTATATTTAATTTTATTTTGTTCACGTTAACTTCTTGAATTAAAGTATTTATTGAGTAAAAACATTATTATGTGTTTTGAGTTTTAAATCCACCTACCTACTTTTTTTTGATACGCTTCATACTCTGTACTAAATTCCTCTTTCAAGAAATTCTCTTCTACATTTATTTGTGCATTTATAATAATAGTAAAGAGGATAAGTATTATTAGTGTGTACATACTAGGGTAAATTAAAAACAAACCAATGTTTGCAATTACCAATCCCATAAAAATTGGATTCCGTGAAACGGAGAAAAGACCTCTAGTTCTCAATTTAGATTTATTTGTTTTATCTATGCCTATCCGCCATGAATTTGCCATTTGAGTTTGTGCTACACAAACGATTATTAAAGAAGAAATTAATAGTCCCCATCCAATTTTAAATAAGATATCATTTTGTAAGAAATTAAATGATAGCAAGAACTTATGCCAGTCAGGCTTAAATGCATATACGCCCAAAAACAGTAATTCTAGTATGCATAACACAGCGAATAACTTTCCGTTAAAGCCACGAGCATTATCAGCATTATTTACTTTCAAGGGGTTAATTCCAGTCCACTTCCAAAGTAATAGAGAGCGAAATACAAAAACAAGTAAAAAGTATAATATAAAGAATATAAATAATAGCATGTAGACAAATTAATAAGCCAAAGTATCTAATTAAAGATAGGACATTTTAACCAAGCAAATTTAATTTAGGATTCTTTTTTAATAAATATCGGTCATGGTAAAAATCTTTTTAAACTTATTCGGTAAGCTTGCTTTAATACTAATGAGTTCATTGTTAAAGGGATGCACAAATGTTACGGAATGAGCATGTAGGTAAAGACCTTTTCCTTTTAAAACCAATTTTTCTAAGTTGTATTGTCTGTCCCCTAGAATTGGATTACCTATTGCCAATAGATGTTTTCTAAGTTGATGTCTTCTTCCAGTAATAGGTTTAAGTTTAACTAAATTTAGGAATGTAAATTTATTAGAAAGCACAGTATGACAAAGTGTATAATTTGTTTCTGCATTTTTACCATCAACTTCTGTAATAATTGTACCTTCCTTTTCCATCTCTCCAATTGTAATAGCATAATAGGTTTTATTTATATTATTACTTTCAAACATTTTATTAAATGCTCTGATACTATTGCTTGTTTTGCCAATTAGAAGGATACCTGTAGTAGGAAAATCAAGTCTGTGAACAGGGTGGGGTGTAACAGCATCAGGGAGCTTACTTGCTTTAATATTATGATTTAACGCGTTGGCAATAGTTTTAAAATTATTACCACTAACCAACACACCTGCAGATTTATTTATAGCTGCCAAATATTCATCTTCATAAATTATTTTGATGTCTAGGTCGTATTTTTTAAAGTTAGTTAACTCTTGAGGTTTTGTAAATTGAATCGTTTCTCCACCTTTTACATAGTCAGCCGTCATTGCTGTTTTCCCATTGATAGTAATCCAGTTTTTCTTTAGTGCCTTCTTTAGACTGGATTTTGTAGGTATTAACTTGAAAATCCCTACGCCATATTCTTGAATACGTAAGGGATTGTGTAGAGTAGGAACTATATGTGTTTCAGTATGGTCGATATTTAGATTAAGTGTGATTATACTTCACAATTTACAGAATAATGTTTGATCATTGTAATTGTCTTATTGTAGTTGAATCTTATTAGTTGTCGACATTGAAAACTTATGGATATGACTTATTATTCGTGTAGTAATTTGGCTAGCTTTTTACCATATTTGATAAAGGCCATTGTCTCATCAGTTCTTGCTAATTTTATTTTATCAAAAATCAATAGAGCTTCACCATTACTTTCAATGTGATAGATCTGTTGTTTTTCAAAGAACTGGATGATTCTGTGGTCAAAAAATTCTCTGATCTTTTCTTCATCCTTTCCCATTAGTAGAAATTTATTGGAAAATTTGGTATACATTTTAAAGTCAATATCTATATAGCCCGTAAAAGCCATAACACGATCAAATATTTTATCTAGGACCCCTTCTTTTTCCATTGAGAAAACAGGAATGTTTCTATTCAATTTTAGGATCATTACAGTAGCGTTAAATACTTCTGCGGTAAATGCTGCTCCTTCACTGAATGTAACATCTGCAATTTCCCAATTTACCCCTAACTCTTTGTAAGTACCTTTTATCGAATTTGATTTGAGTTCTAATTGTCTTAATTCAAAAAAGTGAAAATTTCGGAGATATGAAGTATTCCAATCAACCTGATCGGAAAATTGATATTCTTTCTCTTCAGCCAAATTTTTTAATCTAATTTGTCTAGGTGATAACTTAGTGCTGAAACTGCTATGTGAAATCTTTAAGGCTTTGTTATGATTGGATGAAGACACATGTGCGTCTAGGCCTTCAATAACAACATTTCCTCCATCGGTTTTGTACATTTTCAAATAATCAATAAGATATTCCATTAAGGTCATCCCAACTAATCTCGTATTCGATAAATCTATTGTTACATTTTCTTTTGGAGGAATATTATTAATTAATTTGCTAAGTGATGGAATACTTAGAAAATTTGCAATTCCATGAACTTTTAGTATGTAGTCGCCTTCTTCCGTAATAAAGACATTTGTTTTATTTGAAAACGTTTCTCTGAAAAATTGTCCAACAGGCATTCTTGAAAGTAGGATATGTACTAATAATGCAAAGACTGTTCCTCCAAGAATACCCCACAATAGATCTGAGTATAAAGTAATTGCAACTGTAACAACCATAAATATAAGTTGCTCTATCCCCATTTCATACATTTTTTTGAATACACTAGGAGAAGATAACCTAAAGCCAATATACACTAATATTGCAGCTAATGCAGCTAATGGTATTTTTTGTATTAAAGAGGATAGTAGTAAAATGAATAGCACAATTAAAATTCCGTGATAGAAATTTGACCACTTAGTTTTAGCATTATTGCTAATATTAACAGTACTTCGTACAATAACAGTAATAATTGGAAGTCCTCCAATGGCACCAGATATTGCGGTCGCCAAACCTACGCCAATTAAGTCCTTATCTAAGTTTGTTTTTCGCTTGTAAGGATCAAGTTTATCTACAGCTTTTGCCATTGCCAAAGTCTGTATAGATGCTATCAGTGTTATTGATAGCACTGCTAACCAAAACTTATAATCGGACATCCTACTGAAATTAGGAAACATAAATGCTTCCATGATATTATCAGGTACATTTATAAGCATATGAGGTCCAAATGCATATTCTTTGCCTACAATAGAGATGCTATGAGCTTCGAAAAAATTAAACATGTATGCCGCGATAATTGAAAATACAAGTACCCAAAGCGAAGCTGGGAAATAATGAAAGAGTCTAGATTGTATTTTTGGAATTATGACAAGAAGTACAATGCCAACTAAAGAGATGCCAAAAATGATAGGATGGATATTAGGTATTTCAGTAAATATAGATTTTAATAATTCAATAGTACTATTGGCATCAGGATGTGTACCCATAGCTATATGAACTTGGGTCGAAAAAATGACAATACCTATTGCTACCATTATACCCTGAATAACGGATGAAGGGATTATTTCTGCGAAACGACCTAGTTTTAATGCACCAAGAAATATTTGGATAAGTCCAGATATGCAAATTGCCGCTAAAACATAATTTAATGTTTGACCTGTTCCGTCTTCAAGTGAATAGATTGCGGATAAAATCACGGCAATTAAGCCTGCCGCAGGTCCATTGATGGCTAGATGGCTTCCTCTGAAAGGTGTGGCAACTATTCCGCCGATTACAGCTGAAATCAGTCCTGCTATAGGTGGTGCACCAGAAGCTGCAGCCACACCTAAGCCTAAAGGGAGCGCAACCAAAGAAACACTTATGGCAGCCAGGAAATCAGATCGCCAATGCTTGATAATTCCTTTCCAGCCACTTTCAGGCAATTCGTGGATATCCATTAAATTCAGATAATTTTACTCAAAGGGGCTAAGGTACTAAAATGAGTCCATAGGGATTAAAAAGATATTTATTACTAGTTACTTGGAATAATCAAAAATCATGATCTCTGAACCTAATAAAGTGAAAAGTTCATTATTGGTTTGGTTCAGATCGGTCTAATTACCAAGAGTTAACAGTAATTAAAGATTGAAATCTGATTGTAGAATTAGCAGTTTTGAACTATAGTTAAATTCTCTAAATTACTTATAAATAAAAGTTCCTACCAAAACACTTTTTGGATTTTTTTCTCCTCCTACGATATATATATTATCCTCCATTGAAGTAATTCCGAATCTATTTCTTTTATGTATTAGAGGATTTAGTTTTTGCCATGAATTATTTGAGATGTCAAAAACTGCTATTGGACCTCTATTGTCAGGAACCCTTCCTCCGATGGCATAAATCTTTTGATCAATCTGCACTAAGCCGAAAAAACCTCTTGGAGTAGGCATATCAGTTTTTTTTAACCAACTTTGACTAGCTATATCATATTCCTGAACTAACGCCATTGGCCCTGAGTCAGAATATCCTCCAACAACTAACAGTTTATTACCATACGCTATGGCGGAGTGTCCATGTCTTGGAGGAGATAAGTAAGTCAAGATTGTCCAAGATTTAGTCTTTGGATCATATACTTCAATAGTATTTGAGTTTTTAAAATTTGAATCATCAGTTCCTTCCAAACCACCAATGGCATATATTTTTCCGCCACTTGCAACACAGCTTAGTCGACATTTTGCTGTTGGTAAATTGCTCGATTTGCTCCACTTTTTGTTTTTGATGTTATAGATATCTACTGAATTGGAATATTTAGCTTTATTATCCATTCCACCAATTACATAAATTGAATCTCCTAGAATTACCCCACCTGAGAATATACGTGGATTTGGTAATGAAGGTAGAGTTGACCAAGTGTCATTTTCTAAAACCTCCATTGTCCCTTCACGGTTTCCGGCTAGGGCATAAATTTTATCTTCATGAGTTAGTGCTAGATTATATTGGTATTCGAATTGAGGTTCTTGTATATCTATCCATTCAAAACCAACAATCTTCTTATCATTACTATTTTGTGAAAGACAAGATTGTTGTGCTATGATCAATAGTAAAAGAATTGAGTTCTTACAGGTCATAAGTATTCTTTTAATTGTACAATCCTAAAACAATTCCGCCTTATAATTACTGCACAATTACTCTTTGCGTTAACAGTCCTTTTTCTCCTTGTAAATGGATAAAATACATGCCTTGAGACAATCCTTCATCGATGAAGTCTATTCTGTTAATACCAGATGCTGCTTGACCTTTGTATATTGTCTTTATGATTTTACCATCAATAGATAAGAGTGTAATTCTAATATTTTGTGCTTCATCAAGACGATAACTTACAAGGCTTCTTGCAGCCATTGGGTTAGGGAATACGTTCAATTCACCAGCCAAACTTATTGATGGCTCAACTATAGACGACACTTGTAATTGAGATGTATTTAACGTCCAAACACCTCGTCCATGGGTAGCAACAACGATTTCATCATTGACTAATTTCATTTGCCATACCGAAACGGCTGGAAGCCCAAGATCAGCAAACTCCCAAGTTGCTCCACCGTTTATAGATTGGAAAATTCCAATTTCTGTACCTGCCCAAATGACATCTTCATCCCAAGGCATAACCAATAGGCAGTAAGTTGCTACATTAGGAAAGCCTTCTGATGTTGAGCTAGGGGCATATCCAGAAAGGTCGGTCCATGATCTTCCAAGGTCATTTGTCATAAGAATCTTAGGTGCAAACTTCTGTGAAAAAAGAACATAGGCTGTTTGAGAATCATTAGGATGTGTCGCTAATCCTGTGATAAGACCTAGCGTTGATTCAGGGAAATTTCTTGTCTCATTGAATGTTAATCCTCCATCAGCAGAATAACATAATCTTGAATCTGCTGTAATCCTACTGCCTGACCACACATAATCTGGATCAGCCAAACTAATTGTTATTGGACCTCCCCACGAACCTTGAAAATCCCATCTTTCTGGCATTTCGATTATTTCCCATGTTTCTGCAAAATCTGTTGATCTCAATACACCAGTATCACTTACCATAAAGACGAGATCTGGGTTGATTTGAGAGGAAGCCAAACGAGAAATAAAAGGTCCTCTTGATTCTGGAAGCGTTATAAAATCCCAGTTAAGGCCTTGGTCATATGATTTATATAAACGATTAAACTGCGAAGTTTCTAAAAGGAGATTGGTATTTTCATAATGCCATGCAGCTTCAAATCCGTCACCACTTGGAGCTTCTGCCCAAATTGAGGTGCTATCAGCATCAAAGGGAGAAAGCCATGTGCCATTGTCTTGGGTTCCGCCAATATATCGATATTCTCCATTCATTTTGTCAATGCCATAGAATTGAGATGTATTGAAGCCGTTCAAAGAAATAAATGAACCGTCATTGTACGAATCGCCGGTTTGTTTAAATGTTTCGCCACTATCCTCTGAATATGCTACACCACCGTCATTTGCGTTAAGCACATAAAATAGTCCTGTTGCAGAATCTTTTGGTAGCATGATAATATTATGGTGATCTACATGGACACCTTTGGTCCCTACTTGAGCAACCTCAGTATATTGAGTATACCCATCAGCAATAGGTGTAAACGAACTAATTAATCCATCTTCTTGCTTGGTATTGAAAAACAGAATCCCAAATGGCAATGTATCCTTTGGTCCGGTATAACTTGGTGCACGACCCATGAAAATATAATATTGCGATTTGTATACAGGATTGATGGTGGAAATGGTCACATTAGCTGTATCTGAATAATCTATATTATTGGTTGTTACAACATCGTGAATTGGGTTGGACTGTCCAGAAAAATCATCAAAGGTCCAAGTGCCATCACCATTGACATCAAATACAGTCATAGCAATTTGTCTGTTGTTTTTACTATCCCATGCTTGAAATGGTACATCAACCATAGATTCAAAATTAAAATCAAAATTTCCAAGATTAACGCTTATTAAATGTGCTTTGGATGTTAAATTATCGCCTAACCTTATTTCAACATTGATTAAATCTTCGTCACTTGTTTCCGTGGATATGGGCAGACCGGTAAATAGTGAAAATGCAAGGCCTGTTGGTTCTTCATTAAATTGGCTTCCTTCAATCGGTTTAATAAATGGAGCAAGACTATTAAAACCGCCATATTTTGTGATAGTTCCAATTTCCTTACCCATCTTCAATTCCAATATTGGTCCAGCTCCACCCACCCAAATAATACTATCATTATAAGGGTGAACAGCAATCGTATTGTCATACCAGCCCTGACTTGCTAGCCAGTTAGGTTGAATTCCATCAAATAGAGGTTCTGTGACTGTATTGAAAGTATCTCGTGTAAAATATAATCTTGATCCATTTCCCAATTGGCAAGAAAGATAGATTACACCATCATCGTTTGGTGATATTGCCATTTCTATGCGTCCTTCTCCATTATTTGGGTTAAAAACATTCGCCCATGTCTCACCTGCATCCTCTGATTTAAATATACCTCGCGAGCTTGCATTAATATACATTGTATTAAAATTATTTGGTGCAGCGATTATTTGACCAAAAACAGTGTTCGATTGAAGGAATTTTGAAGTCCAAGTTTCTCCACCATCTGTAGATTTCATGATTTGAGCTAATTGCGTGTCATTATCATTAGTATATCTTGTAGTAGCTAATACTTCATTTTCATTATCAGGGTTTACAATAAGTCTAGATACCTGATCAAACTCTCCATTGGTAGTAGCTTCCAAAATATTCCATGATCTTCCTCTATCTGTACTTTTCCAGATTCCAGTACCTACAATTCCATCAATATTATTAAATCCTTCACCGGTTCCAACATACAGGACATTTTGGTTAGAAGGAGCCATAGCAATTGTAGAAGTAGCCAAACTGCTAAATTCACGTGTAAGTTGTTCCCATGTTTCACCTGCATTTTCAGTGTACCAAAGACCACCACTTACAGAGCCTACAAACCAAGTACGGCTTGTTGAATCAGCAGGATCGACGACTAATCCACGTACTCTGCCTCCTACATTTCCAGGACCTCTTTCAATCCACTCAAGATTTTGACGATTTTTGGTAGTAACCAATGATTTTGCTTTTACATACTCTTTAAATCTGTCGCCAGATTTGTATGACGGGCTTGATTTTCCATCGAGAGTTCTGATTAAACTGTGTGCCTGAGCAAATTTGCCTGGTCCTTTAATAATTAAGTCAGTTTTGTTCTGAGACGGCGATAAATCATTCTTTTCAACTGTTTGGCAACTGAAAATTAACAGCAGAGAAAAAGTAATTGCAATAATACTTTTGGAAGGTAAAGGTGTTTTCATTGATCTTATTTGATCGTAATATACTTAATGAATTTTAATAGAATTGAATATTTAAATCAATATTCGCTAAAAATGTCAAGCAAGATTGATAAGAGTAGAAATATTTATTAAAGATGAATGATAATCGTAAATAATGCGTCTGAATTTCACATTAATTTTATCCCGAAGTTTAGTTTTTATTCCTTAAGAAAGCTCCAGAATACTTTTTTCGATTTTTAGCATGATATCTATAGGTTTTAGGGCCAGTATTTGTATCATCAGGACTTGGAATAACCCTATAGGAAATCACTTCTGCAATATAGTCTTCTACCCAAGTAACTTTGCCCCCAGGTACTGCATCCTTAAATAGCAATTCTAATGGTTTAGCGAGTAGGATCTCAAATCGTATAGTAGGAAAGGGGTCAGAAGGTTTGTTTTTATATGCTTTTGATATGATCACGTATTCATTAGTTTCATTATAATCTATATTATAGTCAGATACAAATAATTTATTTGAATACTCTATAAGTGGATCATTTAATGATTCTATTGCTGGTGAATTAGACTTTTTGCCGCAAGAGCATGACAATAAGGATGTTAGTAATAGTCCTGATAAAATGTGTATAAGGAAGGTTCTCATCTTTAAGTTTATATGAAATTATAAAATGAATTTCTATTTATAGGATATAATATAGTCTTTCTTTTAAGGAAAGTTATAGTCTAAATAGAGGTGAATGCTCCTTCTTGATAAAGAGAATAAAATAATTCTATGCTTAGAATGCACATAACAAAACCAACCCATCTCAATTTTTTACTTTTATTATTGATGTTTTTGACACTTCTTAACCCAATTGATGGAAAGATGAAATAAAGAAAAGCTTTAATAATAAGTAGTAAGCCATAGATGGTTACCAACATTATGGGCCAAGTCCATATGAAGTGAAAGGAAAGAATTAAAGAACCCATCCCTAAGGCCAACAAAGCATTGATGATATTACCAGCATTTCCTATTCCTGATAAATATTCAAAAAAGTCGATCCAAATATTTACGCGTATAAAATGTGATAGGCCTAATATGAATAGGTTTAAGCAAACTAAGAATTGAATGGATTGAATAATACTCATTGTTTATTTTTGAATTTCTTTCAAATAAATTTATTACGCTAACCCTTATTAAGATATTTGGCGAGTAAACTTTGAAAATGATGTATCCCTTTTTCTTTGGTAGGTGAAAATCTTCCAGTGGAATAAACTTTAGCCATTTTTTAATGAAATAATTTCATTTTAATAATATAGATAATACTCACTATTGCAATGAATAGTAAAGATGATAACATATCTGTTTTGCTTAAGCTACTAAGTAACCATATAATGGCTACTATACCTGCCAAGGGGATAACTAAGCCTCCAGGCACTCTAAAGTTATTTTTGCTGTTTTTGGGATTTTGTAATCTTAATTTGATCATTGCCAAAATAACAAAAAGGTAAATTAGTAAAATTGCAGTGCTTGCTAGTACGGCCAATTGTTCAAAACCACCAAAAACGGAAAATAAAAACATCAATGCTGAAAAAATTATAATTGACCAATATGGTGTTGAGAACTTCGGATGAACGGATCCTAAGAATTTCGGGAAAAGACCATCATTGGCCCCAGCGAATAAAACGCGAGGTGTATTTAAAACATCGGAACTTACAGCACCAAAACATGAGATTGCTGTTACTATAAGTATGAGTGTACCTCCAATAGCCCCTACAATGTTATCGGCAACAGCCGCAAGAGGAGCGTCTTTAACAGATTCCAATTCTCCTCCTAGAATGCCTTGAGTAACGGTTTGTAAAAGCAAATAAATAATAAGAACGGTTCCTCCACCAATCAAGATACCTAAAGGGATGGTGCGTTTTGGATTAATAATTTCACCGCTTGCTCCAAGGGCAGTTTCAAAGCCTGCAAATGCAAAAAACAGTATCAATGTAGTATTACTAAATGTATTGAGTGAAGGTGTATTGCTTAAAGAAAGGTTTTCAGTATCTATTAAAGTGATACCAAAAATTATAATACAAATTAATGGTAATATCTTTATTATCGTGATCCATTTAATAAACTTTACACTTTCTTTGGCCCCTCTAACATTTGTCAATACCAGAAGGCTGAGTAATAGAAAGAACAGTAATGCCCTTACCAATATATTAGATAATGAAGGAAAAATGGCAGTTAATGAATTTGCGATAATATTCATTAGAGCGGCACTTCCTAGAATACTCCATCCAAACACTGAAAGCCAGTTAACAAGATAACCAGGGAATTCTCCAAATGCCGCTACGACATAAGCATAACTGCCACCTGAGTCTGTAATTTGGGTACCTATTTCAGCATAACATAACATAATGGTCGCCATCATGACACCACAAAACAGGTAGGCAAATACACTAAAGGCACCAAGCTCAATGCCAACAATTGCTGGTAATGCAAATATTCCTGCCCCTATTGTAATGTTGATTATATTTAGCGATAACCCACTTACACCTACAACGCGTTTAAGAGAATTTTCATTCGATGAATTTGACATTATTGGTTTTGTTTTGTTTGTACAAGATAATCAACTAATAGAATTATAAGATTAATTATTTCAATGTTGAATTTCAAGTAGTATATTATCTTGCAATTCTAGAAATGTTATTTGACTAACCTAGTTGTAGGATGGGCGTTATACCAAGCAAACCAGAATATATTATGGGAAGGAATTCTATATAATTTATGACCTGACTCAGAAATCAAAAAATCTTCATTAACATTCCATTGATCAGCAGTGCTATCTTTTAAAATACCTTTTTTATAATCTGTAAATTTTACATTTTCAGAATGGTAAACTCTCGCAGCACCAGATTTATCTGAAATTATAACAATGGACTGACCACCTATTATATCTGTATGCCATTTTTTTCTTTTTAAATACTTAATAGATATTGCCAAAGGGTCATCTTTGTAATTATTTGATCTTATCACAAGGACTTCATCTTTATTATTAAGACGATCGTCAAGAGCAATAACAGGAAACATTAACTCATCGGTTTCGAAATATTCTTTATACGCAACTCCTTCTCTATAGTCTCTACTGTAACCTGTCTTGATAGAAAGAACTTTAGTTTGTGGGTGTAGTTTATTCCAATCTTTCCAATTGGTTGTTACGACAGGGTAAGTTTTCAATCTTATACCTTTTCCAACTAAATCTCCGATTACGGGTTGACCATCTATAGTACTCCATAGTGATTGTGACGATTGGTCATACATGAGTTTGTTGGATTTATACAAAAAACCACTTGTTCCTAAATCATAAAAGGTTTCATTATAGGTCATGTCATAGGCAATCACTGTACCGCATAGAGTACAATAAACACCAGCAATTTTGTCATCTCCGAAATTATCTGTAAAGAACTCATGCCAAGCCAGTATTCGTTTCGGATACGCTTTGGCCTGGCCATTAATGTAGAATCCAAATATTACATCTTCG
Organism: Saprospiraceae bacterium; assembly: GCA_029262995.1. GTDB lineage: Bacteria > Bacteroidota > Bacteroidia > Chitinophagales > Saprospiraceae > RFSX01. Next base: position 97,889 of record JAJCYH010000024.1, read on the forward strand.
TCATTTAAGTAATCGGCATCGTTAGCTTCAATCATTTCGGGATTCCTTAATGGAGGAATACCATCTTGTCGGACACCGCCCCAAATGACTTCATCAAGGCTTATTAGTGTATTGTTTTTTTGATTAGCAAAATATTTTTCGAATTTAGGATCTATATGTTTGTATAGTTCTGATTTAAATTTGAAATAATAATCTTCCTGGGGCAAATCTTTTTTCCATAGCCATTCTATCCATTCATAGTATGAAATCAATTGCGTTTCATTGTATTTTGAGTTGAGATTGTAGCTTATTGCTTCAACTAATTTATTATCAGGACTGAGCCTAAGTAGTTCTATTAATGGTGGTGCAAATCCATCTTCCCATTGACTGATTAACTTATTGAGATGTTGTAGTTTAATTTCACTAGTCTCATAAAGGAGGGAAACCAGAAGGTTTAGTTTATGTTCATTGGTTAATTCTGATGCTATTGTATTATCACTTAAACTTTCTTGATTACTTTCTTTTGTATAGTTATTTCCATAATCAAAAGGCAATTGGTTAGCAACTTTTTGTGTAGCCCAGTAGCCATATTCTTTCACTTCTTTCGTATTTAGAACATTACCATATTTATTAAGGATGATAAATGGTGAAATTTTATAAAGCTGAGAAACTTCATAATTTGATATAGCTTTCTTTTCTCGTGCACTGGTACTAAACCTTTGACTCTCTAGCCCCCCAGGTCTTACGCCTGTGCTGCTGAAGGAAATTGATTTCGTGTTTTCATTGTATACTTCTAAAAACTCATCAAAATATAAATTGTAATTACCGTTTGGTAATGGTCCTTTTAATGCATCTGCTCTTACAAATGGGTTTAGATATGTAAAGATTCCATTATTGTATTTTTTCATTTCAACATTAAATCCTGCTTCTTCTAAATTATTGTCAATTAACGTCTTGAAAAAATATTTTGAACTATTGACGTAAGCTTCATTTCTATTTTCTGTAATATTGTTAATAGATGATTCGTCAACAATGTCAATGAAAAATGCTTTTCCAAGATATTCAGAAGAACCGTCTTCAGATAATTTAAAATTGCTGAGTAGGTAGTTTACTTCATATCCAAGATGTGGATTATGGATTTTTATCAGGTCTAAAGCAGTAACTTTTAAGCCGCCATTCCTCTCTTCAAATCGAAGCACTTCAGGATTAATGATTGTACAGTTTTTAGCTATTTTGTCAGCCCCTATAAATGTTTTCTTGAATTTATTAAATTGCTTTTTCCACTTTTTACTTTTTTTAGCGGTTATTACTAATTCCGATAATTCTATATTATTTGGAACCATTGTAATGAAATTTCCTTCCGTATAATTTCTATAGGATAAGTAATTAAGAATTTTAGTATTAAAGGAGAGGTGCGAAATAATTATGTCTTCAGAAATAGCACTGGGAATAGTTATAGAAACATTTCCACTTATATCAGATATTGCACCAAAAGAAGTGTTTTCAAGAAACACATGTGCATCAGGAATCGGATTGTTGCTTTGCTCATCTATCAGCTTGATAGAAAAATCAAGAGTCTGACTATGAACTTCAGATTGGTAGAGGAAACCTATAGTAAGTAAAAATGCAATAATGATTTTCATAACTATAGTCTTAGTTTTAATTTGACTCTTAAAATAGGCATTATTTTAAGATGGTTTTGACTTGTTGTTTTATTTCTAAGTTAATTAATTCTTCAATTGTAGTAAATGTCGCCTCGCAGTTTTACTCTTTGGCTTTTAATTCGACATAATTAATATGATTGTTATTTTGGTCCATGTTTTTATAGTCTTTAAATGAAGATCAATACTGCTTATTCTTTACAGACAAAAGCAGACTTAAAATGATATAATTGTTTCTTGTTGTTACAAATTGTTACCTGATATACTCTGTTATATTCTTCTTCACTCATTGATAATGATTTATTTTCTTCACCTGTTAACAATCCAGTCAAAACTGCTGTTGTGTTACTGTGACCGACTACGAGCACGTTTTTATGTTCAGACAAAAGCATAAGAGCAAATTCATCCAATTCATTAGGATCATAGATTTTAATATCCATACCTTTAGAAAGTGCCGTTGGTTCTGCCGTTTGTAAGGTTCTCAGATAGTCAGTGCTATAGACAACATCCAAGTTGATTTGACTTAAATAATTGGCAATATATTCTGCTCGTTCAAAACCACATAAAGTTAGTTCAGGATCTCTTGGATTTTCATCCGAAATTTGTTTTTCTGCATGTCTAATGAGATATATAGTATAGCAATCTTGTGATGATAATGGCATTGTTATTCCCACAAGCAATGCTGGAAGGATCCAATTAAAATAGGTCATAGTTAAGTTATTCTTTAGTTTTCAATTTGACTTTTGCTAAATCAAGATTATTTTTTATAGAAATTGATATCGTTGCCATTGAGCAAAATAAACAAAGGGAATTAGGCGCAAAATACCAGCAAAAGATAGAATATTTAATTAATTATCTCCCATTCTTTGTTTTATCAAGGTGACTGATTATTCATCTCTGTCAGGATTATCTAAATTCTATACATAAGAAAAAATTTATTTATATAAGGAATTGAAGCATTTGAATTTTAGTATCAATTAAATTATAGATAAATTCATTTTTAGTAGATGCCGAAAATAATATCGCTTTTTTGTACTTTCATCCAACTAACTACTTAAAACATTAACTATGAAAATCTTAAAGTTTTTACTCTATCTAATAATAGGACTTGTATTGTTGTTTTTTGCCATGGGGATTATAAAGCCTTCAATCACTTACGGTCATGAAATTACTGTAGATAAATCTGCGAAAGAAACTTGGGCAGTTGTTCAGGATGAATCCAAATATGACCAATGGTTAGAAGGGTTCAAAAGTATTGAATTGATTAGTGGAGAGAAAGGAGAAGTTGGCAGTAAATATAAAGTTATTGTAGTCCCAGGAGAAGGACAGCCTGACTTTGAAATGATAGAAACCATAGCTTCAATCAAGGAATTCGATCACATTCAGTTAAGTTTTGATAGTGAGGAGATGGAATTTGAACAGACAATTACACACACGGAGGCTGACGGAAAAACAAAAGTAAAAACGAAATCTATAGCTACAGGCAAGGGTATTTTTATGCGTTCAATGTTTGCGATAATGGAGACTTTCTTTGGCACATTTCAAGCTCAAGAAGAGAAAAATATCGAAGCTTTAAAAAGAGTTATCGAAGAAAATACAACAGATTATTATCCAGAACCTATAGTTGAAGAAGAGGAAGCAATCGAACTCATGGAAGTTGAGGGGGGATCTGATTAAGCTTTAAGCGATACTTATACTAAATGGTAAAGTAATTAGGAGTGCTACCTTACCATTTGACATTTGCATAAGGTAAGAAATTTAAGTCAAATTAGTATCTGCAATTTTTAGAACGCTGTTCATTGTGCCGCGATATTAGGAATTTTTAAACCAATTGGAAATAAGTAATTTTAGTTACAAGAATAATCATTCCAGAATAGGTAATTACACTGCGAAAGAATGATTAGAACAGTATCAGTGCTTATCTGATTTGTCATTTTTATTCCTTATTTTCTTAATAATTTCGAAGAAGAATGTTAGAAATATTCCCATGAATATTGATTGGCGAATCAAAATAGGCCATTCTGTTTTTACATTTGTTATTGCATCAAGGATCACAGAAATTAATCCGTAAAGAATGACCATAACGATTATTTCAGATAATAAATGCTTTGTTTGCAATTTCATTTAATTCGATCGATTTCAAAGTTACGTATTAACATTACTAATGCTTTTAGAAGACATTTTATATTTTTAAAGCTTGAAGAAAGTTATTTTTTGCGTGACGACATATATATATAAACTTGATGCTATTCATTTTGTATTTCGCATTGAGAATATCATAAATTGACGATATCTTCACAAGATGAACAAACTTCCATTATTATTTCTGATAACAATTATAATTAACCTAAAAGCACAACCTACGGTGGGTGTTCTTACAGTAAATGAAGAGGTGTCTGAAGGCTATATTTTCTTTTCTCCATTTTCAGGTACAAAGGCATATTTAATTGATAATTGTGGTAGACTCATCAATGAATGGGAAAGGGGTACAAATCCAGGACTATCTGCTTATTTTTTGGAAAGCGGGTTAATGTTACGGACTTATAAGCTTAGCCCAATTGGACCCTTTACTTCTGCGAGCAATTCTGGAGGTATCGAACTTGTAGATTGGGATAATAATGTTATTTGGAATTATGATATAAACACTTCTGAGCAACTATCTCATCATGATGCAGTAATAATGCCTAATGGAAATATTTTAATCTTAGTTTGGAAATTAACTTATCGGGAAGAGTTGATTAAATTAGGTAGGAATCCTGAAGAAATATCTTCTCAAAACTATATGTGGTCAGAAAAAATTCTTGAACTTGAACCAATTGGTACTGATTCAGCAAATATTGTTTGGCAATGGCATATAAATGATCATTACATTCAGGATTTTGATGATACTAAACAAACATTTGGTATTGTCTCTGAGCATCCTGAGTTGTTTGATATTAATCAAGCGAAGTTAAATAGTGGTAATTCAAATGCTACGCGTGACTGGAATCATTTTAATGCTATAGATTACAATGAAGATTTGGATCAAATTCTAATTTCGGTTAGAAATTCAGATGAAATATGGATTCTTGATCATAGTACTACAATTCAGGAGGCTGCAACACATCAAGGCGGCAGGTATGGAAAGGGAGGAGATATACTATACCGTTGGGGTAATGCTTCAGCTTATAAGTCTGCACCAATAGAGAGTCAAAAGCTATGGGGACAACATGGTGTTCATTGGATTGATGATGGGTTAGAGGATTCTGGGAGTATACTTATTTATAACAATGGTAATGGTAAGCCAGGAAATGATTTTTCTCAAATACAAATATTAATCCCGCCACAAGATAGTATTGGGTTTTATTCGCTTTACGCAAATGAACCCTTTGGTCCAGAAGAAGCATTTTCTATTTATGGAGACAGGCAAAGTGAAACATTTTATAGTGCATATTTGTCTAATGCGCAAAGATTAACCAATGGGAATACACTAATAAATGCGGGTTCTCCAGGTAGAATATTTGAAGTGACTCCTGCAAGAAAAATTGTTTGGGAATATGAGATTCCTCTATTCGGAGACTTTCCTGCTACACAAGGTCAAGTAGTAAACAACAATGGTAACTTCCGAGCTTACAAATACCCTCCTAGTTATTCTGGTTTTGAAGGAAAGGATCTAAGTCCTGGGGATAATATTGAATTGAGTGCTTTACCTTGTCCGCTGACAACAAACATTGATGAAGATTTTTTACTTGATCAATCCTTAAAGGTTATCAATATTAATAATGACCTCAAAATTGAAGGAAATATAGAAAATGTGAGGATGGTCAGCCTGTATGATTTACAAGGAAGATTAGTCAAGAACTTTAGAAATATAAGTGATAGACTTGTATTAGATGCATCCATTTATTCGGGTTTATATGTTGTTGTCATTTCATCCAATAGCGGTCAGATATATGCGTCTAAAATAGTTGTGAATTAATCTAATAATCATTAGAATTGGAATATTAAAGAAATGCACAGAATGCATCACCTTTTGTTATTGACCTTCCTTGTGATACGATAGTGAAGGAAAGTAATTTCAAAAAATAATAAACCATATTGATTAAGTTCAATATTGGTTTCTTTACAGTCAGAGTCTAATTTGAAGTCTTTTATTTTTTTTCCATCGATTTCATAAACTATAATATTACACGATTTATATCTATAGTTATGAAATTTTAATATTGTATGTCCATTGGCAGGGTTGGGGTAAATTGTAAAGCTGTTTTTTGAATCTGTTAGGTCGTAGCTTGAGCTTATAGCCTCTTTCATTGCAATTAATATGGACTTCTTATCTGTAATACTTTTTTCAACAATACCCGTTAAATAAGCATTTTGATTGGATACTGCTAAATCATGAAAGGACGCCTTGTCAGGTCTACCAAAAGTTTTATAGTTTAAAATGTTTCCACCGGTGTCAAGCGTTAATAATACTACATCTCTAGCTCCTTGAATCATTAGGCTTTTTGATTCTGTAAGTCCTGCTAAAAAGATAATCCCATTTTCAACGCTTATCCCTCGTGCGAATTCTGTGCCACTACCTCCCCAATCTGTATACCATAATTGGTTTAGAACTTTATCGAATGTTGAATCGAAAATTTGCCAATCATTGAAACTAAATTGTGTTGTATAGCCAGTTACATATTAATAGGTGACATCTGATGTTATTCTCAATGCATTTTCAATATCATTGAAACTAATTAGTTGGTGGCCAAAAAGTGTTGAATCTAGAAAGCTACAATCTGATTTATTGAATTTAGCAACAAACGAATAGCCATTATATAGGTTTGCAATTCAGGTTCCTTCCCCTAAACCAGCAGCAGTGGTTTATATAATCGAGGTAGTTAAAGGATTTAGTTAATTGCCTGTATTAAAGTACTACACTTTTGCTACTTCTGACTTACTTTAATTTCATTTGTACAGTATTAACTTTACTAAGGCTATCCACTTTTGTCCAAGCAAGAATAATATGGTTTTCATGTATTACCATTCTGGGAAATCCACTTTGTCTGGATGACGTTGATAAGGCTACTGTATTTTTATCTCCAACAATTCCTTCCTCATTTACTCTTACTATTTTGATTGCAGCATCATCATCTCCTGTTTGTTCTAACCAACTTACAATTGCCATATTTCCTGAAATCATGACTACATCAACGCGTCCTAGGGGATTTCCATTGTCTACGAAAATGGGTTTTGAAAAATGTTCTCCACTGTTATTGGAGAAAGAAACTCTAACTTGTGGTTGACCTTCATCCATAGTATACCATGCTACAACAACATTATTGTCTTTAGCATCTATTGCCGGTCCGTTTACTGGGCATCCAGTTATTTTCCAATTGTCTTCGAATACTGTTTGTGCTTGTGTCCATTTACCATTTACTTTTCTAACTATGGAAATATCACGGATTTCATTATCTGAACGATCACGGTAGGCAATGATTGCGCCTTGGTCAGTCATTGCAATGCTGGTCTGACAACAATCACAAATTCGATTATCAAGTTCATCTTCCTCAGTTAAATTGGCATTTTTATCAAAAATAGCAGTACGTAAGGTCATAGAACCATGGTGTCCATGACCATGAGATTTGGAAACTTCACCTTGGATTTTAGTATTTCTACCATCTAACCAAGTGACCAATATTTTTTCTAAAGAAATGGGTAACATACTTACAAAACCATGTTCTGCTGAAATACTATCTCTGTGAGGGATAAACGATTTTTGCCAGGTGTTCCCGCCGTCAAAGGATTGCGAAATATGAATATCATAATCATAGGTGCCATCGGCACTTTTTTGAAGCCAGTGCGCTGCCATATATTGATTTTCTTTTCCTGAGACCACTAGTGATGGGAAATCCGCCCAGTTAACGAACCAATCAGAACCAGAGGCGATGGTCTTAGCTTGAGTCCATTGTTCGTTTGCCAGTTTTGAATACACTAGTGCATCAGTGGTGTCACTTAAATATTCTACCCAAGAAAGATATACATCACCTGTTTCTGAAACAAAGAGATTTGCTTCTCCACCTTCTTGACAAGGAACATTGAGTTCTTTTAATGAACTTGTGTAGTTGTCGCTGTTTTTATCATTACATGATAAAAGCATGAGTGTTATTATATAGCTAATAATTACTATAATTGTTTTCATAGAGTATTATTTATTAAAAGTTGAACCATAAAGCTAGGATTATATTTTCTTCATTATTAAATATCATAATATTTTGAGATTGCAGAATTAAAATTAATTATTGTCAAGCTTAATATTTCCAACCCTTAAATCAGGAATCTTTACTATCTCAAATGTTGCTGAAGCAAACATTACCTTCCCGTTTTCATTTAAGACAGCCAAACCAAATTTCTCATTTAATGAGTGTTTTTTTTGCGATCAACAATATACAATAAGCTAAAATTAATTCAGTTGTCTGCCATGGTTATAGCTAGAGTAGGTTCAACTTGAGTATCTTCGATATAATATTTTTTAACAACTTGCTTCCAATTTATTATAGACTATGTAACATATTCAGATAATGGGTTAGTAGTTATACCAACTATTATTGATTTGGCAAGTTCTATGTCAGATTTATGTCTAACAGGATGACTGAACTTATCCCATACGAATGTAAAGTCTAGTGAGTAATTATAGATGGCTCCTTTAAAACGAAAGAATTACTAAGTTTTACGATTCTGCCTGTGTAATTATCACTTGAAACCCATTCTCCAATTTCCATCATTGATGTATATCCATTCTTTTATTGATTTTTACCTTAAACTCTTCCTTATTTGATCATAGCTGTAGCTTAAGGTGATGTTAACGGCATTGTAATGTTTAGAGCATGGTGAATGATAATATTTGAACTATAATTTTAATGCCATCTTGCATCTTTACTTTTATCAACCAGTTGTTTTAAGATTTTTATATCTATATCAGCCAGTTTATTGATATACAAACAGCCCTTTCCCCATTTGCATTTTCCTAATTTTCTGATTAATTCTTCATATGGAGTAATATCAAAAGTAAGGTAAACTGTTATTTTGCTCTTTCGAGCAGCAAAACCTACATTGAACCATTCAAATTCTTCTTTACTTCCTTTTCGTTTGTATTTGTATTTACCGAAACCTAAAATATAATTGTCTCCCCAAATTTTAGCTTTGGTCCCTGTTGCTTTTTCCATTAAGGATAATAGCACTTTACAGTCTTCTCTTTTGGAGTGATTCTCGATGCTATCGATGTATTTTGATACGCTTTTATTAGTTTCATTAGTTACTAATCCTGCCATAATCTTATTCCAAACTTTTATTTATGTAATCTAATTACTGTCCATATACTAGAGTAGGTCAATTGCAATTCTTACGCTCCTCGTTTTGTTCCATGCCCAATATAAAAATAGACCTTTTAACTCAATAACTAGGTATCCAACAGAGCCTAAAAAATAAGTATTTTCAACACCTAGTATCCCTGTATTTAGAATCCTTCATCAGTTAAAATTAGTATTAGTGGGTCTATTATTATTCCTGCATCAAGGTTTATAACACCTTTTTTAGGATCAATCTTAGTAATTGATATGTCTACATAAAAGTAGGCGATTATAACTGTAGATCCCAAAATCGTTAGTGGATATAATAGAGCTAATCTTTGACATTTATACGGTCCAAACTTTAGCCTCCATTCTGTTTTAGATTGCTTTTGCATTAATAGAAAAATTATAATAATGCCAGACAGGGGCAAGGAGCTAAAGTTTATATAATCCGTAAAACCCATTGTTGCTGTAATTGCAACTTCCAAAATTTGTGATGTTATTGGGGCATATATTTTTTCATAAAACTCATTAGCATATATCAATAATGCTAATGAGTTTGTGATTCAATAATATTAATCAATTTAGCTTGGCATCAAATCAATAGCATGTTGAATTGAAACAAGTCACTTGGTTATGATACTTATAAAATGAAATAGAGTATATTTTATTCTGATTCAAAATATTTCCAAGTGAGACTTGCTAAGATGGCTCCAATTATTGGTGCAATAGTATAAATCCATAATACAGAAGTATTACCAGAAACTACTGCAGGTGTTATTGATCTTGCTAGGTTCATCGATGCTCCTGTAATTGGCCCTGCAAATAATGCTTCTAACATGACTACAGCTCCAACTGCTATTCCAGTAAATTGATGGATCGACTTATTTTGGCTAACAAAAAGAATTACTATCATTAAAAAATAAGTCAATATAATTTCTAGAATAAATGTTTGATGCCAATCTCCAAAAGGCATTGTTGAACCTAAATTATCATGATCTAAAAACAAGAAACTCAATATTAAAGATGCCATAAATCCTCCTAATAGTTGAGCAATCAGATAGCCTAATAGTCTTATATTATCAAACCTATTGGTGAATGAAAATGCTATTGTTACTGCTGGGTTAATATGTGCGCCCGAAATATTGATAAACGCATATATCATAGCAGTAACAATGAGTCCAAAAGTGAGAGCAACACCTACGTGTGTAACGATTCCGTTAGTTACATCATTTATGATAATTGCGCCTGTACCACAGAATACAAGTGCAAACGTTCCTATTGATTCTGCAATATATTTTTTCAAATTTTAAATAAGTTTATTATTAGCAGCAAGGATTATTTAATTGGATGGGAGGACAAGGTATGGTCCCATAACTGCAATAGACACAACAATCACCACCCTTTGGTCTTATTATAGTATTACAGTTTTCACATTCATAGAAAAACTGACAGGCATCAATCGGCATTGATTCTTCTTTTTTATGACCACAATCTGGGCAAGATATTGTCGATTGAAGGATCGGCTTGATAATATTTTTCTTTCCAGGTTTATTTTTTAACTGATAGATTCCGATACCAAACAAACTCAATCCAAGAAGTATGAAAATGACACTATATTGCTCCAAGCCGTCACTAATGGCTAATAGGGCAGTTCCGCCGCCAACTGCAATAATAATCGCTGGTAACCAACAACAGCTGGATGCTATGATAAATGCAATAACACCTCCTAGTATAGTACTTTTATAGTTCAATCGAATATTTATTTACAGCTTGGCGCAAAATCTATGCGATTAAGTTTAGTGAATTCATTCTAATATTAATTTTTAATAAACTTAAGACTTTACAATAGTAATACATTGATCTATTGACAATATTAGTAATTTCAATGATAACATTCGATTGTTTATAGATAACGGTTGAAAATTGTTTAAGTCTAAATCAAATTATTTTAACTGTATTGGTTGAATATGAACATAGTTATTCTTCTTTATCATAAAATTCAATTTCAGTCTCATATTCATAGCTTAAAAAGTCATCTTTGTCAATCCAGTATTTGGAGGATATTATTTGGTAATTATTGTTTTCTATGTCTTTAAATCTCCAAATGGTTTTTTCTGCGTCAGCAAATGGCTCAATTCCATCAATTTGATCTTGGAATAATCGTCTTATTAAATTATTGTCTTTTAACCCCCCGCATAATGCTTTGATAATTATTTCTTTATCAATATTATGATCAGTGCGTTTTATTGGACTTAAAGTCAATTTGATAATGGAAGCTTCTGTATTTGGAAAAGTACCGTTATAGGCTTTATACAAGAGTTGGTTGATATTAAAAAGATCAAAATGTAATGCTGGCTCGGGATATTCTTCAGACACTTTATCTATAAGCATATCATGAGATATAGATTGTATTTGGCCCTGATTTAGTTTTTCTTTCAATTTGTAGTTTAGCAGAATTCGTGCAGATTCATCTGGTTCAAAATCACTAATTGCTAAATAGAGCAATTCCAGTAATTCATCTTTGTCACTTTTCTCTGCATCAGCAAAATCAAATTCTTTAAGCAGATTTATATAGTCTTCGGGTCTCCAGTAAAAGTCGAATTCATTTACTGTTGTAATATCAAGGATATTTATTTTTATTTTCATGTTCATTTTTTTAAGTGAAAGGGATGCATTCAATTATAGTGATGTTTTATTTTTTATTCCAAATCATTGAAAGGTAAATTACTTTGATCAAATATGCAGGATCTGTAGATTATATAATTTTCTGCCATATTAGTATTATTACTTGTCGTTAAATTTTAAACACCTGGAAAGTCTATCTATCATTCTTAATATTCTGTTTGCTTTAGTTTCATCAGTTTTCGCTTCATATATCCAATCAAGGTATGCCTTCTTTTCGCCATCGGTATAATTCAAAAAAGTTTCAAGTAAATTTGTCGGTTCTGTTTCAAAGCACTCTAGAATTTCCTCTGGAATTTTAATTAAGGAATTGTCAAGAAAGAGAATAATATGAACGTAATCGCCTTGTTGTTTATTTATTTTTCTTCGGATTGTAGATTTCACAGGTAAGAATAATTTTCCTTTACCCATTGGCATTAACTTGTATTGCTTTAATTCGAATCCATCTATTGAACCCTTTACCTTAACCCAACCGAATGGGTTGTTCTTATTTTGAAGAACTTCAGGAATTTCAACAAAGGTCCATCCACCTTTACCAGGAAATTTCTGTAGCAGATATTCGGAATCAACCAAGGGCTTTTCAATACTCACAGGGATTCAAATTTAAAGTGAAGAATTTATTGTTGTCGTCAGAATTTGGATACTTATAGGACAAAGTACTTGTTTAAAATTATTTTGAGATTTAAGTTAATTATTTTTCTCATTTATTGCATCGATAATTTTGAAATCAGCAAACTCCTAATAAGTAAACCATTTGTGCTTGAATTTAACTAAGCCCTCTAAAAAGAAAGCTTCGGTTATCTTTCCAAGTTTCTCATGATTTTAATCGTGGTGTATAAAATAAACATTTGTTCTGAACATTGATTTAAGTTATTCTGCTGTTGTCATATAAAGTTTGATATGCAGAGTGAATGAATTTTAGTCATTAGGACCATTGAAATTTTCTTTTAGACCAATTGCTCTGAGCCGCTTTTCTTTAGCAAATAAATATTGCTCTTCCAATCTGACCCAACACCAATGTCTTCTACTATTTCAACAAGTTCTAAGCCGTTACTATTGAATAAGCTTAGCATGTTATCTTCTGCTATCCAGTACATTTCGATAACGTGTTTTTTTTTGTAATATAATCGTCTAATTAAATTAACCCCTTTTGCGCCAAGCATCTTTAATAGAACATTAAGAATAGTTGGGGGTCGAGTAGGTAAATTGAAGAGGATATATCCATTATCCTTGGTTACTCTTTTAAATTCTTTGATATAATTAATTGTGTAATTGGGTTCAATATGTTGGAGAGTGATAAAGGACAACACAAAATCAAAATGTTTAGCGGGAAATTGTGATAAATCATCTGTATTATTGACTAAATATTCACAGGTACCGGGAAATTTATTTAATGATATCGCTTTTCTAACCATTGAGGAAGAAATATCGACACCAGTGACCTTTCTAAATCTTGTACAAAGTGCTTGTGATAATCTTCCTAAACCACATCCAAAGTCTAATGCAGAATTAAAGTTTATTTTCTCGTCCAATTTTAAATTGAGAAATATTTGATTTATCCAACTTTGTCCAGATTTGAAAAACTCAATGTTATCCCATTGATTATTAATCTTAGATGGTTGTGTTAGGATTGCCCAGTAGGGATCATTTTCCCCAAGTCCTTCCCAATTGGATTTTAATTTGTCTAATTTCATTGTAGTATAATTCTGCTTGCCAGCAAATAGAAAGTGTATGGCAACCAACTCAGATTAACCAGAGAGAAGATAATGCCAGAACTTAAGGTATTCAAGGTGTTAAATTAGTGTTTTATCTTGATTGAATTTAGAGTTGTGGGTTGATTGAAGGTTTATTGATTGTAATTACCAATAGGGTATGGTTATATTTTTAAACTATAGTATTATGTAAATAAAAAAGACCCATTAACAAGTTAACGGGTCCATAAGTTTTAAAATTTATATGCTTGCGTTATCTCACTGAGACATTCACTGCATTCAAACCTTTTTGTCCTTCTTCTGTGTCATAGGAAACCTTGTCTCCTTCAGTAATTGAAATGCCGTTTAATCCATTTACATGAACAAAAACATCCTTTCCACCATCATCTGGTGTAATGAATCCAAATCCTTTACTGTCGTTAAAAAACTTTACTGTACCGTTACTCATTGTTAAATTAAAATTATAAATAAAAAGGCAAGATATAAGTATAATACCTTTACCGTATACAAAAATACAATTTCCATACGTATAAAGTTTCAACTTTGTGCAAATTTTTCATGTTTTTTATAAAAAAACTGTAAGAAATACTGATTTATAGCGGATTTAAGGGGTTTTACATATGTAAATATTTTTTTAATTGTTGATTTAGGAAACATATATCTGTTGATTGGAGCAATAAAAGTCACTCATAGCCACATATTAGGCAATAGTTTATTGAGAATTAAATTTTGATAATAAAGGTTTAATCCACTGTTGATTGGATTGATGTAAATATTATCATTGAACAAATGTCTGATGCACTTAACGAAACTCTTACACTTCTATTATTTGTAAATTTTATAGCATTGCTTGTTAGCTTGATGAGTATATGAATTAAGTGGTTAAGATCACCCATGAATATTGAGGGAACATTGCTATCAATTTGGTAATTCAAGGTCAAACCTTATTTTTCAGCTTTGGATTTTAGAATTTGCATTACATGTTCTAGATCGGATGAAGGTTTTAGTGAAATTGATTCTATTTCTATTTTTCGTGTTTCAATTATAAAAATATCATGAATATCATTTAAACTAACGATAAGGTTGTCAGTGTTTAATTGCATCGCGTTAAGGGATACTTCTTGAGAAGGTAGATGTTTATTTCGATCAAGAAGATTAAGCATACCAGATAATGCGGGCATTGGAGTTCTAATTTCATGACTCATATTGGCAAGAATCTGTTCCTTTATGCTTAAGGAATGTTCTGCCCTTACCTTTTGCTCTTGAAGTTCTTTAGTCCATATGCAGACAAGGTGTTCTAATATTTTTTTCTTGTCTTTTTGATAGTTATAATGTTACAGTTTTCTTACTATACCTTCGTCCGACTATTTAAGGGGCTAAAACATGTTATGCAAATGTGAATACAATAAAAATACGTTTCTTGATAATTAAATAAACATTTAAGTTTTTTCAAAAACCAACCAACATTTACTTAATCGCAACTATAGCACTTGAAGGTCCTGTCAAAGGCATTATGAAAGTTTTTGTAAAACCGCATTGATTTACCCAACTATTAAAATCTGAGGCAGAAAAATCAAAGCCTTCTGATGTTTCTATATTCATGTTTAATGACATCATTAGGCCAAAAGCATTTTCACATCGATTATCGTCAATAATATTTTCAATCACAACAAATGCACCTCCTTGTGGAAGTGCTTCATAAGCTTTTTTGATTAGCATTTTCTTATCGTCTAATCCCCAGTCATGAAGAATGTTACCCATTGTAATGACATCTGCTTGAGGAAGATCTTCATTTAAGAAGTCACCAGACTTTATAGATACTCTGTCTCCTAGACCCATCATCTTAATGTTTTCCTTAGCTACGGGTTCTACTGGCGGTAAGTCAAACGAAATACAATTCATATGTTTGTTATTTATTGCTACTTGCGCAGCAAGATAAGCTCCTGCACCTCCTATGTCACACAGTGTATTGTAGTTTTTAAAGTCAAAAGTTTTAGAGAAGGTTATGAAATTGCCCATTTGAATACCGCCCATGGCTTTTAAAAATTCTCTTAATTTACTTTCATCAGCGTACAAAGCTTCGAATATGGGAGCTCCACCCGTTTTTGTTTCGTTTTGGGGCTTCCCTGTTTTTAAGCATTCTTCAAGATTATTCCAAAAATCAAACAACCGATTATTAGCCATTTCAAGAATACCACCAACATAACTTGGTTTATTCTTATCAAGAAACAAGTTTGTATCTTCTGCATTACTGTAAATTGAAGTTTCTTTTAAGCCACTACGTTTTAAAAAACCTAATGAAACTAAAGTGTCTAGGAAATCATAAAGTCCTCTTTCATGGAGACCTAACTTATTTTTAATCTCTATTCCTGATAATTCTCCTTTTGCCAGATGTGTAAACAGTTCCATGTTTACTGCAGTAAGTAGTGTTTTGGATGCCCAAAATCCCATTCCAATTTGCATTATTTTAGAAGGATCTAGTGATTCTGTTGTTGATGTTTTCATTATAGTTTGTATTATTTAGTAATTATTTTTCTTTATGAGATAATACTAATGATTATATAATATGTGTGGTTATTTAAATTCCATTCTTTAATAGTGCAGGTCTTTGAGTGATTTCATGATAACATACACGACGAGAATCAAAATAGTGAAATACCATTGATTTTCTAGTTTTATCTTTATTCAAATGTGGTTCACCGCCATGAAGTAAATTTGCATGCCAAATAAATAAATCACCACTTTTGGCTTCAAAGATTTCCTTTTGAATGCCTTGTTCTCTTATCTTGTTTTCTATCATTCTTTCATATGCGGTATAGCCTTTATTTCCTAATAAAATTCTATTCCCCATATTGTTGTAGTCTCTATTCATGTAGTATGGCAATTTATGACTCTTAGGGTAATAGTGAATAGAACCATTTTCTATTCCAATATCTTCTAATGCAAGCCAAACTCCAAGCAGTCCTCCATGAGGGAAAGTTGTCATATGAATGCTATCTGAGTGTGTTTTTTGCTCACTGCCATATA
Organism: Saprospiraceae bacterium; assembly: GCA_029262995.1. Taxonomy (GTDB): domain Bacteria; phylum Bacteroidota; class Bacteroidia; order Chitinophagales; family Saprospiraceae; genus RFSX01. The sequence goes on from JAJCYH010000024.1 coordinate 114,263, forward strand.
AGAAGTTTATACTTTGAAATAATTGAGCGTTTCCAATAATTAAATAATCCAATAGTTGTTTGAGTGATGCATTATCACCTATTTGTTTCAATAAGTTGGACTTATGAATTGCAAACATTATTTTATTACCATACTTAAAATTAATTTCTTTGGATTTAAGTAACTCATCAATTGTTTTATTTATTTGATCAACAGAGCTTTGATTCAGGTAATTTTTTATTATACAATATCCATTTTCATCAAATTTATTAATGCTTTCTTTATTAATGCTATCTTGTTCTTTGAATATTGAAATTTCATCTAAATGATTTGTCCTTCCTTTATTTATTATTTCATTACTATCAATTTTTGAAAAGTCCTCACTTGATATACTTGAGAAGTATTTTTTATCTATACCATATTTTTTGTACAACTCTTCATTATGAATTAATTCATTCTTATGAAAATAGTTATATAGTTCATATGCTAATTTTAATCTTCGTATCATGCTGCGTAATTTTTATTATTGCTAAGGTATTACGTTTTGTCAGTAGTGTAAAGCACTAAGGTTAATTTTTTATACTTTTAGTTTATTGTTTTACATTGTCAATTTCTGAATTAATCTTTTAAACCCTTAGGATTTTATCCATTTTGTTTCCTCTGGCTAGTTCATCTATAAGTTTATCTAAATAGCATATTTGTTGCATTAGCTTATCTTCGATTTCTTCTACTCTTACCCACAAATAACACCTGTTATTTTATTAACATTTGGGTTTATTTGAGGAGCTTGTGCAAAAAAGTTTTCAAAATCAAGCTTTTTATCTATTTGCTTTTGCAATGATTCTTGATTATATCCGGTTAACCAACAAATTATAGTATCAACATCTTCCTTGGTGTGGCTTTTTTTTTCTGCCTTACTAATATAGTGAGGATAGACACTAGCAAACGACATTTTATAAACTCTTGAATTGTACATGGTTCTTGTTTTTATTAACCATGTAATATATTGATTTTTCAGATTTCTTTTAATGTCTAAGTACCATAACTCCAGATAGGTACAGCATATAGTTCTCTATTTCTTTCATTTTCTAGGGTGCTATCACAGAATATGTTCCTGTTAGTCGAATTGGAAATGTTACGTTTTATTTTAGTTATTCTTCCTCATCATTGTCCAGCTGTTCTACCAGTGATAGAATCCAATTGATAACTTTAGGACTGAGATATTTTGCTATACCAGCTTTACGTTGTGCTGTTTTTAGGATATTGATGTTTTTATATCCTATTTCTCTTGCTTCGGCCAAGTCTATGTATTCTTGCCAGTCGTCTGCAGTATGCATATCAAATTGTCCTTTCATGATATCTAAGTCAGTAGGATCTTGTAGGTCGAAGTTTGGCATAATATATTTTGTAATTGAGTAAGAGATAATAAAGGAGAATATTTATCTAAAGTATTTTATCATTTACTATTGATCGAACTTTTTGAATACTAACGTATAGAATAAAAGATCATTTTAATGTTTTTTGTTTCCTTTTGTTTTATGCTTTTCTTTATTCTTTACGTAAATTAATTTGTGTCTACTTTTCGATGTTTCTCGTTGCTCAATTTCAAAACTGCCTATTGATTTTATTAAGGGAGTTAGTTTTTCAAAACCATAATTTCTTGAATCAAAGTTGGGCTGTTTTTTCTGTAATAGACTTCCTACATCTCCAAGAAATGCCCATCCTTCTTCATCTGACAAATCGCTAATGGTTGATGAAATAAGATTTATTTCTTTCTTGGTAATCTTATCTACATTCATTTCTAGAACTTCCTTATTTTCAACCTTTTCCTCTGTCTTTTTCTTTAATATTTCGATATAAATAAACTTATCGCATGCTACAATAAATGGGTTAGGGGTCTTTTTTTCACCGATACCGATGACTTGCATTCCTGCTTCTCTCAGTCTTGTAGCTAATCTTGTAAAATCGCTATCACTTGAAACTAGGCAAAACCCATTTACCTTACTGCTATAAAGAATATCCATGGCATCAATTATCATAGCTGAATCCGTAGCGTTTTTACCAGTTGTGTAACCATATTGTTGAATTGGTGTTATAGCGTTTTCAAGAAGTAGGTTTTTCCACTTTGACAATCCGGGTCTAGTCCAATCTCCATAAATTCTTTTTATTGTAGGATTGCCATACTTGGCAATTTCTTCCATCATTTCCTTGACATGAGCTGAGGGTATATTATCGCCATCAATTAAAACGGCTATGTTTAAATTTATATTCATTTCTATGTTTTAGTACTCAATAGTATATAACGTTTATGTTTGAATAGTAGTTCTAAACATTGCAATTACACAGTGTTTGACTTTCTTTAATGAATTTTAAAAATAGCTTGCCACCCATCTCTTTGTTGTTCTTCATAAATTGTTTGGGATTTGGTTTTTATATTTATCATACATCACTATTTCGTTAACTGTTACAAATTTATAACTTCTAAAATGAAATAAATTTGATTCTACTACGTCACTTTTCAATCATTTTCATAAAGCCTTAATCTATTTTTTAGGGCATTTAATTCATTTCGTAATTCCTTTTCCTTTTCAAGTAAATTTAGTACAACATCAATACCTTCTAAGTTAAGGTTTAACTCATTATGAAGTCTGATTATTTTCTCAAATTCACTAATATGATCTTGATGAATAAATTGATCCTGATTAATAATTTCGATTTGTATGAGGCCAATTTTATTTAATGCATCTACAAATGATATCTCAATGTTGTAATGCGAACAAATTGTTTGAGTCGGTATTAACTGTTTAACATTCATATCGCTTTAATTTTTTGTAATTCCTTGAAAAGCTCTTTTTCTTTTTGGCTTATATTTGTCGGAATATTTATATGAAAAGTGATTATTAAATCACCAAATTTTCCTTCCTTTTTATAAATCGGAAATCCCTTACCTTTCAATTTTACTTTCGACTCATTTTTTGTTTCAGGCTCTATCTGGAGCTTGACTTTACCATTAAAAGTATCTACTGTAATTTCTCCACCCAAAATAGCTGTATATAAATCTAAGTCAATATTCTGATATAGATTGTTGCCCAAGCGTTTGAACTGTGTTTGATTTTCAATGATGAATTTGATGTACAAATCACCACTTGGTCCATCATTGATTCCTAAGCCTCCTTTCCCTTTAATTTTTATTACTTGTCCATTCTCTACTCCTGCTGGAATTGTCAACCTTATTTTTTCACCGTTGACTGTTAGAGTATGTTGTTTTGTAGTGTAAACATCTTCTAGATTCAAATGTAATTCAGCATTGTAATCTTGGCCTTTAAATTTTGGATTGCGAGCTTGGTTGAATGATGATCTTTCTCGTCCAAACATTGATTCGAAAAAATCAGAATACGCATCGTTTGCATAATATTGTTGTCTTGTTTGATGTTGAGATTGGTTTTGTTGCTGTCTCTTGGCGTTTTCATATTCTTCACCATGTTTCCAATCTTTTCCATATTCATCGTATTTCTTACGATTTGCAGGATCACTTAATACTTCGTTTGCTTCATTTATTTCTTTGAATTTTATCTCAGCTTCTCTGTTGTCTGGGTTCAAATCAGGATGGTACTTACGGGCAAGTTTGCGATAAGCATTTTTAATTTCTTTTTCAGTTGCTTCTTTTGAAATACCTAATAACTTATAGTAATCTACAAATGCCATTTATTGGTGTTTATTTTCTTATAAGTGTAATGCTGTGCATTTATTTTATACTTTGATTTCAAATCCCAAAAATATTGTCGATAGATTTATATTGGCTCCAAAGGAACTGAATTTTTTTTCTGTATCAGTATCTAATATTTCCCAATTTCCATTAACATAATTTAGTGCACCTGTTCTCAATATTACCCTCATTCGATCATTAATATTGTATAGAAGTCCAACGCCTAGACCCAATTCAAGATAGCTTGCCTTTTCTTGTTGTGCTATGTTTGAATCCAAGCTTTCTTCTTCGTTGAGTATATTATATTCAAAGTATGGCTGAATATAAAAAGAAAATTGCTTGTAAGGATTTAATGTATGTCTAGTAAATATACCTATTCCAATTTGATTTGAATTTCTTTCAAAATTCACGGGATCTGATTGTCCAAAAACAGATGTGTTGTTTGCTTTGTATATTCCTACTCGATAATCAACTTGAAAGGCTAGTGTCAATTGAGGATTGATTTCTTTACCGAAATATGGTAAAAAAGAAAAGTTTGTATTCTTTACATCAGTTGTGCTATTTGAAAATATACCTCCAATACCAGAATTAATAGATAAACTTGAAAGTGGGTATGTATTATTCTGAATATGGAGGTTTATTGAGCCTCCCAATATAAATTTGTTTTTATCCATTTGCTCCTGTGCATTTATTATATGAGCAATTGAGATTAGGATTGCAATCAAAGTTAATTTCTTCATAGTCTTACATTGTTAATAGTGCTTATATTTATCTATCACTTTCAAGGTTTACACCTCCTCAAACCAATATAAAAGTACGTTTCGATAATTAACAATTCAAATACCTTTTCTAATATTTTTATTATATAGCATTATTTGGTTGCAGGTATAGAAATAAAGATCTATAGGAATCTTCCATATCGTGTTGGGCTGGTTGTGGTAATTGCACTGTATTGCTTTCGATTGGGTGGGATAAGGGTATTGTTTAACAATTACAATCTTTTTTCATTTGTTACAGGCTAATAGATATTTATAGTGTTACAAAAAGCTTTTTAATTATGAAGCGTTAACTTATGTGATTGCATTTTATTTAGGGAGTTTAGGTTCAAAAAACGAAGTGCCATGAGTACGTCTTATTATGCTTTTCGCTAGAAATGGGAATGACTTAAATAATCCGATACTCAGATTGGTGAGTAATGGATACTCGGAAAGTTTTTGGAAATGACGACTTAATTTTAGTCTAGTGGAGAATTCGTTATTCCAGAATCTCTTATAGTTATCAACCAGTTGCTTTTTAGTGATTGTTTTTGAAAAGTAACTGTCAATCATAGACGCTAATGCTGACGCAGACCTCAGTGCATTGCTCATACCGTTGCCAGTAACAGGTGCGATACTTCCTGCAGAATCTCCTAAAAAAAAGGCACTGTCCGACACTGATTCTTTGATTTTAAAATCAATCCCACTAATAGTCAACGGTTCTTTGATTATAAATTCAGCTTTGTTAAATAACTTCTTTAAATGCCTATTTTGAAATAGGTAGACTTTTTCCAATTCAGGAATTGAGTTTCGAGCATTATTAAGTTTTTTTGAATTAACGATGTAACAGAGGCAAGTCTTGTCTTCTTCTATACCTGAGAGTCCACAATATCCTCCAGGAAAATTGTGGATTTCTACAAAGCTGTTATCCCTTTGAAGCCTAACGTGATATTTAATCCCTATATAATTAGTGCCGTTTAATTGCTTTTCTCTTTCTTTGGTTTCAAGATTCGACTTCCTACCTGTTGAATTGCATATTAAACTTGCATTTACGTCCCCACTGTTCGTCTTGACAATATAGTATTCCTCTTTTTTATTGCAATGTATGTTGAAAGCTTTGCATTTCAGTTTAAAGATTACATCATTTTTTTTGGCTTCAGTATAGAGAAGTTCTTCCAATAAATAGCGGCTTATTCCAAATCCACCCAAATCGAGCGATGTTTGATATTCTTGGTTGCCTGTAGAGGTTAATTTGAAATTATTGATAATCGGTAAGTCAAACATTGATAAATCCGCACAAATGCTTTGCAAATAATCATGCGATTCCATTGAAATGTATTCACCGCATACTTTATGCCTTGGGTAATTACTTTTTTCGATAACAATTACAGAATAGCCTCTTTTTTTCAAATCGATAGAAAGAGAAAGTCCGGCCAGTCCACCGCCAATTATAGCTACATCATATTTCATTCATAAGCAATTACAATATAGCGAAATGCCCAACTCCACTTTACGGAGTAATTTTTATAGCCGGCTTGCTTAAGCAAGGATTCTAACTCACTTTTTCTAAAGGCTCTCCTAACTGAAAGGCAGGCGTCATTTTTAACGAGCCAAGATTTCGAAAATAGTGCAGTTAGAAATTTGATGCTGTAATAAGCCAACCAGTTGCGATGCAAGTCATTTGCAAGTATAATGTTTTTATGAGCTCTTCCAAATTTGAAGAGATTGACTATTTCTTCATCGGTGAGGTGATGCAAAAATAAACTACAGTGAATTATGTCAATTTTGTCAAGCAGTGTAGGTTCGATATTCCGGTAATCATCGCAAATAAGTTTTTTATTTTTGATCGATGCTAAGTTGTCTTCTGCATAATTTATACAATCGTTTTTTAAGTCGACACCGTAAAAAAACATAGGCAAGTTCTTACTCTTGGCAAAATTGGAAAGTTGCTTAATCGAGTCGCCACCCCCAAATCCAATATCTAAAATATTGTGAACAGTTCTTTTTGTTTTCAGAATATCCTTTAAGCCTTTCAGTGTGGCTTTGTAGCCGCCCAAATAGGTATTGATAATATCAAGCTCTACTAAGGTTTGATACAAGTCTTTGGTCGCAATAGTTGAGTTATCCAAATATTCTTTTTCGTATGATCTAAAGTGAAATTGCATAATTTGGAACAGTATGTTTGGCGTTATTCAAATAGCTGGTATCTACCGATGAGAGCTGAATCATTTCAACTGTTAAGCCTGGACCAAAAGCACAGGCAAAAATGCTTTTACCATTGATGTGTTCTGCACTTTTTATTTTATTCAGTATCCGATTTATTATAAACAAAATAGTGGGAGAGGACATATTGCCATAGTGCTTTAATACATGCATAGATTCTTCTACATTGCAATCATTCAGATGCAGGCTTTCCTTAACGGCTTCCACAATCCTTACGCCGCCTGGATGGATGGCCCAATAATCTGTTTCAGTTCTACTGTCCATTAAAAAGTCATTGACTACAGGTTCTATATTTTCCTTAATAGCTTGTACTAAAAATTTATTCAAATACATTCTGAATGCAGAAGATGATATATCCCAAGTCATTAAATCTGCACTGTTTGGAATACAAGCAGTGCCAATGGTATCAATGTTAAGTACCAACTTGTTTTTAATGTGCTTGCTGTCATCTCCACAAATTAAAACCGCACTAGCTCCATCAGCAAACAATAAGTTAGCTACTATATCTTCATTGATAACCGATGGGAAAAAATGTAATGAACAAAGCTCGGCACTAACAATTAAAACACATGCATCGGGTTGAGCCTGCGCTATGTAATGCGCATGTTTGATTGCTTTAATTGCAGCATAACAACCCATAAAATTTAATGCTATTTTTTCGGTGTGTTGCATACCGAAATAGTCTGCCACCAAAAACTCTATGCCTGGAGCAACAAGACCTGTACAACTAACTGTAATAAGATGGGTAATATTGGGAGCTGAGATATTACTTTTTCGAAATAGAGCATCAATGGCCTTAGCAGCAAGAGGTATTGTCTTTTCCTTGTATACTTCCATCCTTCTTTCTATCGGCTGTAGGTAGTTACCTTCGGTAAACAACTGTTGTTCCACTCCAGCAAAATCTGGAATGCAGCTATATCGATTGATAATTTTTGTTTTCTCCATTAATAAATTCAACTTTTTGGTAATTGCAGGCATGCCTGATGCATCCAGGGCATCAGCATAGAACTTTACCAAATCTTGTTTAGCAATTGAGAACTCCGGCACTGCAGTTGATATGTCGAGGATAACAGGCATAGCTATTTGATTAAGATTATTAGAAAATAAATGTTATTGAGCAATGATGAGAGCACCAGTAATGTCATCGTGTTTTTGTAATTGACCTGCGCTTCGTTTCGAAATGACCTGATGCTCCAATTGATAAAATATATGGCTGCGGGCAGCATAACAATATTGAAGATCCAAAAATTATTAAGTCCTTGATTATCATGAAATGATAAATAAATAAACAGGGTAGCCATTAAATACATAAACCCAGAAAAAATAAAAGTTCCTTCTTTACCCAACATTATGCTCAGTGTTTTTACACCATCTTCAGCATCTGCTTTATGCTGATATATTTGGGTAAGTGGATACATAGTGCCTATAAAAAAGTAACAGGCAATTGCCGAATAAATCACAGATGTATTGGAAAATAAGACGGCTGATGATAAGCCAAAAATATTGGCCACGAACACTCCACTGCCCTGGCATAAGCAAACAATTAAAAAGGCAGCAACTGGATATTTCTTGAGCCGCACTTGACGGTTGCTATATAGCCGCGATACAACAATAAAGACAATTACAAATGCAGTAAAGTAGAGATTGATAAAAATTGAGAGCAATATGGCCAGACTGTCCATTAGGTTTGAAACCTGTAATAGCAACTTTGTTGGTTTAGGAGGGGCTTCTAAAGCACCAATAGGCCCTTCATCACGGTCATGAAAACTGTTGTAAGCATTGCTGGAAGGAAAAACTAATAAATGCCAAATTATTAGCACTAAAATCAATTGATAATCTATAGTTGGCTGAATGTAGTAAAACGAGAATAAAGAAATAGGCAAGAGAAACACCGAAAAAGGTAAGCGAAGCAATTTTATTGTGTTTAAGATATTAGATTGCATTAAGTACTAAATTTAAGCTCCTTATATTCCATTGGGTTAAATAATTCTCCCAAAAAGTTACACAATTCTTATGAGATTTATTCTTTTCTTATAAAAAGGACTAGCTTAATCTTTTTCTCTTTAATTGTGAAAAGTCAATAAGCTTCTCTCGATTTGTTCGTAAATCTATTAGCGGCCAAGCTAAACAAGCTTTTCTTACTGATAAAGGCAGTAATTTTAACGAATTGCGTGTATGTTAAACGAACATCGACCAAGTGTATTAAGTTGTTCTGCTTTTGAAATTACTCAATTTTCTTATAAGGATGAGGAGATAAAGAGTAACTTGAAAGACTATTGCTGTTATGCTGGATTCTTTTTATTTTAAAAATATACATATACATATTTTTTATTCACTGTTATCTTCAAATATAGATTTACTATAGTTAAGTCCAAAGGTATTTTAACCTGTACCTGAAATGGTGTCTTTTGGCGACCACAATAGCTATAATAGAGTAGTCATTTTAGGTAGAAGCATGTATTATGCAGAATCTTCAGAATCGATATATTGAGTCCACAAATTAGTTTGTCCTCCTAAAATGTATTTCTGCTTATCATTTTCTAACTCTCTAGGAATAGTATAAAATGAATAAACTTTATGAATAGGCCAAAAACATTAGTAGCAATAGATTAATTGTCTTTGTCTCTAGATTGGTAGTGTTTAAAATTGCAATGAGAGTTTGGACCCATTATTACATTATGATATGCTCTTGATTAGAGAACTTGTTCATCGTATTAAATTAGTAATTGTTGTCAAGTAATAATGAATAATGTATCTCCAATTGCGTCGATGTGACAATAGATATAAATTGATTATATAGTATTAGATATGTTTACTAAATTACTTATCTAATTCTAATTCTAGTTCCTTTATTCTGTTTTTATTATAATCAGAATCATCTAGTTCAAATGCTTTTGTAGCAAATTTTAAAGCTGTGGAATTCTCATTTTGAGTTTGATAATAATCTGCCATCGAACCAAAAGCATTAGCGCTTTTAGGGTAATAATTGATATACATTTTAAAAAACAATAACGCTTTTTCAGGTTGTCCTGTTTGCATATTCATATACCCATAAGCATTTAGTAATTCCTCAATCATTGGGGGTACTCGATAACCAAAATGTTTTCTATATATGTCTTCTTGCTTCTTCAATAAGACAATTAATTCTTCCACTGATGTGTTTGGATTGTTATATTTTTGGGGAGTTTTAAACTGATACCATTCAAAAAGAAAAATTAAACCATCTCTAATGGATGGAAGAGGTACTGTGCCATGTAAATCTTCAGGATACACATTCCATGAAAAGTTTATTTCGTTTTCTTTATGAGATGACATGAAGGTCGAGAAATCGATTATTGAACGGGCAAACAATGTATATTCAGAAGTGTCTGTCATGATATTCTCTAAGGTTACTTTTTCATTGTGCATATGTAGCTGTTCAGCAGCCAGCGATACAAAGAGCGATTTACCTCTATAGCTATTTGTTTTAAAACTCTCTTTTGCTTGCATTAACAACTTTTGATTATCCCAATCGAGACTAGGATCAATTGCTATATAGTTTTCAAAGAGATGCCGATGGTTGACAATTATATTTATTGTAAATAGACCTGCATAGGAATGTCCAATTAATGTGCGATAGGATGTAGTAGGATAGTTATTATCTATATATGGGATAAGTTCTTTTTCAATAAATTTAGTGAAGTTTTCGGCACCTCCAGTTTCAGAATCTATTGTATTGCCTCTTCTCATTTGTACTTGGGATGTAGTTAAATCTCTTGTTCTATGGGTTCTATTTGAGATTCCAACAAGAATCATATGTGGCAAGTAATGCCCCCAATAATTATTGTAAACTGTTTCTAAAGTGTTTTTCAGAGAAAATCCATCCAATATGTAAACCACCGGATATTTATCAACATTATTTGGATTGTAATTCTCGGGAAGCTTTACCCAAAATTCCTTATTTTCATTAAGAGATTTTGAAAATATGGTGTCAATGATTTCTGATTTAAATTGCTCTTCCAGTTGAATCTCTTTTGATTGTGCAACTATATCTTGAAATAACGTAAAGATTAAAGCGACTGATAGAGTAATAGGTATTATATTCATTCTTAAATTAAAATTTATTAATTTCAAATAATATTTAGAATAGCACTTGTGATTGTATATAGATTAACCTGTTGTTTATAGACATCTGCTTATTCTGAAAATTGGTTTAAGGGTATTCGAGCTGGTTTGAAATTTATTCCTAATTCATTTTTAGCTAAGTTGTTATTATAAACCATCCTTGGTTTGCCTTCAGCTTCTTGATTATTAAGCATTAAAGTTATATCTGAAATCTTATAGCTCTCACTTGATAATAAATAATTTCTTCCATGAATTCCTTTTATAGTTGCTGCTTTATAGACACCTTCTGCAACATCTGTCACATCTACAATAGCAAATTCAATATTGTTATCATAAAACATTTGAATGAAGGGATTTGGAGCAATTTTATTTTTAAATAGAAATTGTAATCCCATGGATGTTGAATCTTGCCTTTGGGATAATGCTTTTCCCATTACTCCTACTGGTGATACAGTGTTAATTTCAAAACTCAAACTAGGATTATCTGAAATGAATTTTTCGACTACTTGATTCGCAAGATATTTGGCTTGTGCATAAGGGTGGCTTTTATCACTCATAAACGGAGTATCATTCTCACTAATTTGATCACCTTGCTTTTTGTCATCAGGGAGAAGAGGAAAGTTAGTATTATAAGCAGCAACAGAGGCAATGAATATAACCTTTTCGATCCCTGATGTATTCTGAATGGCTTCAAGAAAATTTTCTGTACCCTTAATAGTTGGATCAAATAATTCGGACTTAGGGTCTTTAACGTCAAGTTGAAAAGGTGTTCCTCCATGCACGACAATATTACATCCTTGCAAAAAACTTCCAAGCTCTGATTTATTTTCAACATTTAGTTGTACGATTTCTAAATTATCGGAATTTGGTAGCAGTTTAAGATGCTCGTATTTTTCTTTTTTTGAAATATCTGTAGCAGATACTTTCACCTTGAATCCTTCACTTAGAAATTTTTTAACATTATAGCTTCCTATGAATCCTGAGCCTCCAATAATGCCTACTTTTGTCATGATAAATTTATTAAATTAAATCACTTACTTCTATTCTTTTTGCGATTAGCTCTAACGTTTTGTTTAAAATGTATTAAATGCGTTTTTATCTTTTACTTTGGTTTACTTTTATTTCAGCTATTTTAGCTAGATGATGGTCATCATGTTCTGCTACAAATAAAAATAAATCCATAATTCGCATCGGTTTCTTTAATCTTGGATGTAATGCAGTTTTAAACACATCTTGTTCTTTCAATTCATTTAGTTTTGTTAAAGTGGTTTGTCGTAACCCTTGAAATTGCAATAACAAGTCGCTTATATGCTTTTTGTTATGTTGTGCAAAATGAGTTTTTTTGTTTTCTAAGTCAGCTGGCCTTAAATATTGAAGACCATTCATTATATCGTTAAGTCTTCCATGCCATAATGGTTCCAAATCAATTAGATGTCCAATGTTTTCTTTTAATGACCATTTATCATTTGGTTTTATTTCCAACAATTCTGAAGGTAAAGCTACAATCATTTCATTCAATCTTATATAAGTTCCGTCTAGTCTTTCAATAATAGAAGGAAAAATATTTTGCTCAAATGAAAAATCAAATTTTCGATCAAACCACCTTATTTGCTGCATATATTTCGTTTTCGTTACCTTTACATTAAGTGTACCTAACGAATGTGCTGGTTAAGACTTCATTTCTACTGTAAACTATAAATTATCCTTTAGATCTAAAATAAATGATTTTATTGTTTAAAGTATAAAATCCATTAATTTATTAAAAAAGTTAATCCAGTTCAATTGTTTTATCCTCTGTCTATTATGTTGGTTGAAAATTGGTTCAACATCACAATTAAATCCTCGTTTTGATTTTTTCCAGATTTGATACTGCTAAGTTTTGGTAGGTGCTCAGAAAAGTAAATTTGATTATTGGACATCTCAAATAAATTGCTTGCTAAGCTTGTGCTGTATTTGAATTTAGGGTTGATGTCAGAAATAATATCTGCAACTACCTTGACCAATTTCTTATAAGAGATGAATAATCCTGCTTTATTCTCTTTGTCAATCGAATTTATATGATAAGCTTTACCTCCATCATTGATAACCACTTTATGAAGTAAATTTTCATTAATATACTTGTTCATTAGATTTTCAGAAGTAGCTTTTACCAAATTGTCAATTGCTATTTCTAATTTCTTTTTTGGGTCTTCAATATTTTTAATATTAATCGATATCAAATAGTGCACCCACTCCCAGTACCAAGAAGTTAGAAAGAGTAATAAAAAATGCTTGTTTTCAAAATATCTATAAATGGACTTTTCTGCAGATCCAATTTCCATCGCTAGCTTTCTAAAAGTAAAGGCTTCAAATCCGATTTGATTTATCATGATAATACTATGCTCCATAATTTTTTTCCCCAGGTTTGACTCCTGAGGATCTTTATTATAAAGGCTATTATTTAGATCAAATTTGATATCCATAAAAACAATTTAAGACAGTTAATGTTAATATTATGTCAAGTTATTAAATATATACGACAGTATTACTGTCTTTAACCAAATAAATATATATCTTTGTATTATCAGGACTAAATGAAAATACTTGTATACATATCGTTATTGTTGCTTTCGACAGTTTGTGTTGGGGTAGTCCTTGATAAATATGATATTAGTGAATTTGAAATTTTATTGTTTGATACGCCAGGAGATGGAAATTCCGAAAAGGATTCATCAGAAAATTCTGAAGACGATTCAGAAAAGGACTCGGTCAAACTAATCCAAACTGCGCAATTAACTTTTCGAAAGCCTTGCCTATATAGTCATATAATCCTGGCTAGTAATGGGCATTTCATGGAAATTCCACAACCACCTCCAGAAGAAATTTAATATTTTTTCGGTTCTTTCCTTTTACAGTAGTGTGATTTAGATAATTCATTGCTGTAGTATTATTTAATTATTTCAACGATAAATTTATGAGTTTAAATAAAAAGAACTTCGCTTTTGGAAGTCTTAAAAGAGATATACCTTCTAGTATAGTTGTATTTTTTGTTGCCCTACCACTCTGTTTGGGAATTGCATTGGCAAGTGGAGCACCACTTTTTTCAGGATTGATAGCAGGAATTGTAGGGGGTATTGTTGTAGGAGCTCTGAGTGGTTCTCAAATAGGAGTTAGTGGTCCTGCTGCAGGATTAGCAGCAATTGTCCTAGCAGCAATAAGTACCTTGGGTAGTTGGGAAAACTTTCTGCTTGCTGTTGTATTAGGTGGTATAATTCAAGTTGTTTTTGGTCTTTTAAAGGCAGGTATAATCGGTTATTATTTCCCTTCATCAGTGATAAAGGGAATGCTGACAGGTATAGGTATTATAATCATTCTTAAGCAAATACCACACTTCTTTGGATATGATGCTGTTCCAGAAGGTAACTTGGCGTTCAAACAGCTTGATGGCGAAAATACCTTTTCTGAATTATCTGTTATGTTCAGTAATATAAATATTGGGCCAACTTTAATAGCTTGTATTGCACTTGCTATTTTAATATTGTGGGACAAAGTTTTAGTTCATAAAGCCACTTTCTTCAAAATAGTGCAGGGTCCATTAGTCGCGGTAGTACTAGGTATCCTTTATTATATATTCACTGAAGGTACATCATATGGAATAACTATGGACCAATTAGTTAGTGTTCCTGTTCCTAGTGACTTTTCTTCATTTTTGGGGCAGTTTAGTTTACCCAATTTTGGAGCTATTACAACGCCTGCCGTATGGGTGACAGCCTTTACGATTGCATTGGTAGCAAGTTTGGAGACTCTTTTATGTGTGGAAGCAACTGACAAATTAGATCCTGAGAAGAGAGTCACACCAACCAATCGGGAACTATTAGCTCAGGGTACTGGCAATATTATTTCTGGTATGATTGGAGGTTTACCTATTACCCAAGTTATTGTAAGAAGTTCAGCCAATATCCAATCAGGTGGAAAAACTAAAAAATCAGCGATCATCCATGGGTTCTTATTACTTATCTCTGTTTTACTAATTCCTGGACTACTTAACATGATACCTCTTTCGGTATTAGCAGCAATCTTACTTATCGTTGGAATTAAATTGGCCAAACCTGCTTTGTTTAAAGTAATGTACGACTTAGGTTGGAAACAATTCCTTCCTTTCATTGTGACAATCCTTGGAATAATATTTACAGACCTATTAGTAGGAATAGGATTAGGACTTCTTGTCGGTATCTGCGTGATTTTGATTAAGAGTTATCAAAATTCTCATTTCTTGAACATAGAGGATAAAAGTAACGGTAGACAGAAATTTAAAATGACTCTGGCCGAAGAAGTAACCTTTTTTAATAAGGGAGCAATTCTTAATGAGTTAGATAAATTACCTGCAGACTCATTTCTTGAATTGGATGTAAGAAAGACTAGGTACTTGGATAATGATATTATTGAAATCTTAGAAGATTTTGCTTTCAAAGCAAAAAATAGAAATATAGATATCAAGTTAGTTTCTGAACTAGGTATTGTCGAAAACCCTCCGAGCTACATAGAATTTTTCAAACTAAGGCCTAAAGCCCAATTATCTAATAATTAAATATTAATAAAATGAATTTAGCAGAATTAAATACACATACTCAGACAAAAGAAACACAATATGAAATTTCCCCAATAATTGCACTTAAGCTTTTGAAGGAAGGAAATCATCGATTTTTTGAAAATAAACGTTTAGATCGTAGTCTATTAAAACAAGTAGATTATACAAGTAATGGGCAATATCCATTTGCAACTATATTAAGTTGTATTGACTCAAGAGTGTCATCTGAATTGATATTTGACCAAGGCATAGGTGATATATTCAGTATTCGCATAGCAGGTAATTTTGTGAACCAGGATATTCTTGGAAGTATGGAGTTTGCTTGTAAATTGGCTGGTACTAAAGTCATTGTTGTCCTAGGGCACACAAGTTGTGGAGCAGTAAAGGGGGCATGTGACAATGCCAAATTAGGTAATCTAACAGCAATGTTACATAAGATTATTCCAGCTGTTAATGTTGTAGAAGAACCCGTAAATAGAGAGCAGAGGAATTCATCGAACATTGATTTTGTGAATGAGGTAGCTAAGAAAAATGTATATCTAAATATTGACCGAATACTGGCAGAAAGTCCAATACTAGCAGATATGCAAAAGAATGGCGAAATACAGATCATTGGAGGCATGTATGATATAAGTACAGGTAAAGTGGAGTTCTATGATTGATTCAAAATATAAATTGAAAACAAAATTTATTGGTATTTTGGTTGCAGTACTTGTTTTTGTACTGCTGCCTTTATTTTCATTTTCGCAAGAAAGTGACCTTGGGAATTGGTTGATTTATATTGGGGACAAAAAAGTGAGCTCTAATTGGAATATTCATCATGAAGTTCAATATAGAAATTACAATGCAATAGGGGATTTGGAGCAATTACTGCTAAGGACGGGTTTGGGTTATGATCTGCGTGATAATGCAAATATACTTTTAGGGTATGGCTTTATTCATAGTCAAAATTATTTATCTAACTCTGATGAAAAAGATAAGCTTGATGAACATAGAATTTTTCAGCAGTTTATAAACAAATCAAAAATTGGAAGTGTAGGATTGCAGCATCGATATAGGTTTGAGCAACGTTTTATTGGAGAAGACTTTAAATTGAGATTTAGATATTTTCTAGGGATTAGAGTGCCTTTGGAATTTCAAGAGAATGATAGATTTTATTTATCAGCTTACAATGAAATATTCTTAAATAGCCAGGCAAATGTATTTGACAGGAATAGAACTTACTTTGGAGTTGGTCAAGAATTGAATGAGAAGTTTAGATTGGAAATTGGCTATATGAATCAATTCTTGAATGGCATTAATCGAGATCAAATTAATTTTATTTTGTTTAGTTCATTTTAGAAAAATTTTCAGGACTGATCTCACTTTTTTCTAGTAGGAAACTGTATATGTGTGAAGTATTGTAGTTTTTAACTATTAAGTTTTTATTCTTGTTAATGTGATGGGTTATTTTTTTTCAATAATCAAAATAATGAATTTATTATTTCATTTGCTATATCTACTTACCTGCATGTATGTAACTTTTCATTTATCAGATTCCAGTTCCCACATTCGACTAGAGATTTCTCTAATAGTTTCTAATTCTCAGTTTAAAAATTATTGATCAACATATTCAAAACCAATTCTAGGGTTTATTTAGCATTGTTTTGAAAATACTTCAATAGTTTTTTGGATTTTATATAAGAACAATATTCCAATATATTTCGATAGGTAGAAGCTTGTCTTGTATAGAAAAAAAATAATATCTTGGTTTATCAACATATTTCTTTCATCAAAATTTACAGCAGTAATATAAAGGGTATGGAATAGTTTAGCAGTATTTATATAATCAAGTTTAGCTTCTTTTAGAGTTAAATTTTCAGAAGGTGTGCAAGGTATTATCTAGAAAAATATAAAAAAGATATAAAGTATATTGCTCATATTAATTGATCTAAAGTGTTTTTAACATTCAATTCATATGTAGGAAGCTTAGTAGGATAAACTGTCTCATGTGACTAAACGTGTTCATAGTATGAAAAGAAGTGTTTTTCTGGAATATAGAAGGGTAGTGTGATGCTGGACATGCAGTAGCACATGTTGGTTGACATAGGAAAATTAGGATTTTAATGTACTCTTTTATCCATTTTAAGATAGTATTTCACTCAGTATGTGATCCACTCCGAAAATGAAAGATTTATAACTATATCATCTATTAGAAAAAGTTTCCTTTAATTTTTTTCTGTCCAGTTTCCCAGACTCATTTTTAGGAAGTTTATCAAGCACAACTAAATATTTTGGGATTTTGTACTTTGATAATCTAGGTGTACAAAACGCCTTTAAATCATTGTAACTGAACTCAGATTTTGAGTGCAAACTCAATATGGCTTTACCTGATTCACCCCATTTTTTATCAGCCACTGAAATGACTACGACTTCCGATATATTCGGATGAGATTTCAACACGTGTTCAATTTCTGCAGGATATATATTTTCTCCTCCTGAAATATACATGTTCTTAATACGGTCTACTATATATAGAAATCCTTCCTCATCTTTTAAAGCAATATCACCTGTTTTCAGCCACCCATCATTAAGTATTTTTGATGTCTCTTTTGTTTGCTTGAAGTACGCTTTCATTGTCATGGGACCTTTTATTAATAATTGACCTCTCTTATTATTGTCTAATTCTATGCCTTCATCTGAAACTATTTTGGTTTTCACATATAAATTGGGTTTTCCAATCGAACCAATTTTTCTTATAGCGTCATTTTCATGCAGGCTTGTCAAATTGGGTCCTGCTTCTGTCATGCCATATCCTTGTCTGATAAAGATCCCCTTCTCATGATAAGTTTCAATTAATTGTATGGAGATTGATTCTCCGCCTACCAATATGTACTTGAGAGTATCAAGCTTGACGGATTTGAAGATTGGTTGGTCCGCCATCATTTTTAACATGGTAGGCACTCCCATGAATATAGAGCAATGATATTCTTCTAATAGGGTGAGTATACGTTCAGGATCAAATTTTCTCATTAAAATGATAGTACCTCCTACATGTAAAAGAGGGGTAAGAAGGACATTCCAACCTCCTGTATGAAAAGGGGGCATACACACAATAGTGCTTGTATCTGCATGGAGAGTAACACTAATCATCGTATTGACACTATTCCAAAACAACATTTTACGTGTATACATTACGCCTTTAGGAAGGCCACTTGACCCTGAAGTAAATAAGATAAATATTTCATCATCGGGTAAAATGTCCGGTGATTTATATTTAGCTGAATCATGAGAATTTATTTGACCAAAAAGTTCTTTAAAGTTTTTGACAACTGTTAAGTCATTAGTTTTTATTTGATAAAACTCATCATGCAGAACAAGAACTGGCTCGATTTCTTGTAAAAGTATTGATATTTCTATCTGTGTCAGTCTATAATTAATAGGAACAATTACGATCCCTGTTTTTTGTGCAATCGCAAACAAATAAATATATTCGATACAATTGAAGGCTATTATTGCAATTCGGTCTCCTTTTTTAATACCTAGATATTGAAAATAAGAAGCACCAATGTTGGCAATTTGATTTATTTCTTTGTAGGAATACTCTTTTCCGTTATGTGCAGTGATAATAGCGA
This sequence comes from Saprospiraceae bacterium, assembly GCA_029262995.1. Classification (GTDB taxonomy): domain Bacteria; phylum Bacteroidota; class Bacteroidia; order Chitinophagales; family Saprospiraceae; genus RFSX01. Next base: position 133,211 of record JAJCYH010000024.1, read on the forward strand.
TTTGCTCCGGTGTTGTTTCTGATCTGAATGAAAACCAATCTTGAGTCATAATCATCCAAAGTTATAATACAAATGCGGCACTGGCAAATGCAAGTCCTCCTCCACTTCCAATAAAATAAATTAAGTCTCCTTCTTTTATTAATTCCTTTTCCCATGCATCATTCAAAGCCATTGGTATACACGCAGATCCAGTATATCCATAATAATGCATAATTGTATGTGCCTTATTTCTGTCAATGCCCAATTTATCCATGGTTTCCCAAATGCTATTAATATTGATTTGAGTAATAAAGAATTTACTGACATCCTTGCTGGTACAACCAATTTTTTGGTTAAGGTAAAGAACCATATCTGACCATGTCTCTGGATTAATATCTAGTGGAAACTTATTTACAAACTTTAGTTTATGATCGTTTTTATCGATGACGCTGTGTGTAATAGGCGTAGTTACACCACCGGCGTATATTCCCATCCAATCATTGAATTGTCCCATAGATCTTAATTCGCTGCCTTGAAAGCCAGTATTTGAATCATCTATTGAACGGAGCAAAACAGCACCTGCTCCATCAGCAAAAAGTGTGACAGTTTTCTTGTCGTCCTTATTGAGGAATCGACTCATTCCATACGTACCAATTACCAAAACATTTTTATATTTTTGGTCAGCTTGAATAAATTTGCTTCCTGTATCCAAGGCCGTCACAAATCCGGCACAAGCTGTATTTATATCAAATGTCCCAGCATTAGTGCACTTAAGTTTTGATTGCACAACTGAGGCTGTTGAGGGAGAGATATAGTCAGGCGTATCTGTGGCTACGATTAACAAGTCTATTTCTTCTGGATCAAGTGACGCTCTTTCTAAGCATTGCTTAGCGGCATGAAAAGCCATATCTGAACTTGTTTCATTGTCAGACATCCATCTGCGCTCATAAATTTTAACGACTTCTTCCAACCAATCAGATACATTAACTCCTAAATAATCATCAAAGTATTTGTTGCTTATTACTTTCTCTGGCGCATAAGCACCACAGGATATAATTTTGGCATTAGCCATAGGTTTTTATCTTTTTAAATTTAATCAATTCGAGTACATATGCAGGTATGGTTGTCACCAAAATGGCAATACTTGCTGGCACTGCGGGATTATCAAATGCAGACAGATCATTAAACCAATCATATCCTTTCCAATAAAGGAGTATATATAGGATGAAGGCTGCAATACTGGCAGGCCAAACAATCATCAGCGATGGTTTATCGAAGAATATTCCATTAACAATTGCTGGCAAGGATGTTAATACTAATGCATAGACACCAACCTGACCAAAGATGCCTAATAATTGAGGCGGATGAAGTGTAACTATAAAAGTTAAACAAGCCAAAATGACGAGCACAATATGGCTTACTCTGAAAGCTTCGTTTTGTATAGATGCTTTTGAAGTTTTTGGGTTTTGACGTTTTAAGTTGAGCCAAAAATCATTGGCTGTGATTGTGGATATACCTACTAACAAACCATCAAGGGTTGACATCGCAGCTGCTAATAGGACTATGCTTATAATTGTAAACAACCAATCAGGAAAACTTGCCATGAGGTATTTGGTCATGACCAGATCTTGCTTGAAATTTCCAGTAATAGGGTCTAAGAGCATTTCTTCAGGAACTTTAATTAATGCCCAAAATCCAGTACACAATAAAAATGTAAATAAAAGATATACTATAGAGAAAACAATGATATATCTAGTAACAGCTTTGTCTGAGTCTACATATAAGGCCTTGGTTAAAATATGAGGTTGACAGACTAATGCTGCCCCGATTAAAAATCCACTTATATACACTGAAAACCAATCACGATATAAATTACTTTCAGGATTAGTCCATGAAAGTAGGTTTTGATTTTTGTCTGAAATTATGGACCACATGTCAGGATTTGAAATCATCAGAAATATACCTGACCCTATAACGATAACGGATATAAGGATCATCAATGAGCCCTGCAATAGATTGGTATATACATGTGCGAATGTACCGCCTACTATTACATAGCCAGTAACAAAGATGAGTGTGATTAATAGGGCACTTAAATTTGAAATATCCAATAGTTGTTGCATAACAATCGAAATTCCTCCTACCAATAATACCAGGAATGCGAAAGACAATAAATTAACTACTGAAAAAAATAGGGCAAATGACCGGGAATGATAGCGTAAGCCTAACCAATGTGGAATTGTGACAGCATTAATGTCAGCTCCTATTCGTCGGAATCGATAAGATGCCATCAATAACATAAAAAGAATACCGGCAAACACTGATATACCAAGGTGCATAAATGCTGATAGTCCATGAACATAGACGAATCCTGGATTTACAATAAACGTGGCCGCTGATGCGGTGCTAGCAGCTAAGGTAATACCCACCATCCATGGAGCCATATGTCCGTTGCCAATAGCAAAAGTGCTAAAGTCTTTAGTCTGCTTACTTCCTAACAGACCTAAATAACTTGTTAAGATAATATAAATCCCAAAAAGTATCCATGCCAGCATATATTTTCATTTCCAGTTAAAATAAACCGGGGTTTTTGAATTACAAAAACCCCGATCATTATGAAAAAACTTCTACTAATTATCAGGATTAAAATGATAGCGTAATAAGAGCGTATATAGGCCTTTTGTAGGTGCAGATGCTGTAAATTCTCGTAATTCTTTATTGAACATATTTGTTGCAGTTGCGCCAATCATTACTTGTTTGTTAACTCGGTAACTCACGTTAAGATCAAATGTTACAAACCCTCCAAGTGGTCCATAATTATAACTGTCTCCACTTCTGGCATCTTCAACAATTGGCACGCCTCTATAAGTTTCTCCCTCAATCGTTTCTGAAGCTATTTGAAAACTTGAGAAGTAATTATACTTCTCTAACCATCTACCATACAAACTGGTATTCCATTTAGAGTTTTTAAAATTTAATCCCATTCCACCTTTATGTGAAGGTGCATTAACTAGGATATCCAAGAAATTTACTTTTCCATCCTTATTAAAATCGTTATCAGTATCTTCTTCATCTACGCTATAATTAAAATAAGAATAGTTTATTGAAGCACTCCAGTTATCATCAAAGTAATAATTTAATCCTAAATCAGTACCATAAGTATTTACCTGGCCAAAGTTGATATAAGTTGCTACCAATCCACCAAAAACTGCGAAGGCTGATTGAACCTCTGATATTGGAGTATCGCCTCGATGTGTTGTTACACCTACTACTGTCACTGGACTTAAGAAATCTTTATTGATATTATAATAGGCGTTAACATCGAAGAAAAATTTGCTGTTCTCTGTTCTTCCCCGGTAACCTAATTCAAAAGTAGTCAGTTTTTCAACTTTCTGTTTTTCCACCTTTGTACCATCGGTTAAAGTAAATCCTTCAGCATTTCCAAGGATTAGACCAGAGAATAAATTTCCATACATGTTTAATATTGTTGGAGCAGCTATCCCTTTACCGTATGTCAACCTCCATGTTCCGCGATCACCTATTCTCAATAAACCAAACTTTGGTATTATATTGGTGCCATATATTTCGTGGTCATCATATCTGGTTGCTGCAATGGCACGCCATGTATTGTTTATATCGTATCTTAAATGGGCATATCCGCCAACTTGCCTGACATTAATGCCATCTCCTCCAGGTCCTCCGTCTAGCAAATATGTGCCTTCTGAATTCGCCATATCATTCTGGTATTGAACACCAGTTATCAATTGCAATGCACCGAATTGGTTGTTGTATTGGATTTCTCCATTAAGTCTGCTTGAATTATCGATAAATAATGCGCCTGAAGCATAAGACATTGGTCCTCTAGCTTCAGCTTCTGTAAATCCACCATCTAAAAGTCGATAGTATTGTTTGGTTCTTTCATCTATTGAATATGTACTGTCGGTTTTGGAATTGGTATAATAGAGTTGAGCAAACCAATTATCGTTATTTACTTTTAGCTGATAATAATTTATTTTCCAGTCTTTGATTTGATTTCTACCAACATTCGTTGATGACAAGAATGTGCTGTTACTATGTCCACCTCCCAGAGAAACGTCCCATCCATTATCCATCGAATATATTAATTGAGCATTGGCTTTTAAGAATTCAACATCTCTATCCAATTCCAATTCTTCATATCCTTCTTTTCCTGGAATGCCATCACGGTCAATATAAACAGTATCTACATATTCAAATTCAGTTGCCTTTGAATAGCCTGCATTTACCTTAAATGCAAAATTATCGTTAATGGCATCTGCATATCTAATTCTGCCTCCATAATAGCTATCTCCATCTCCGGATACACCAGGTGTTAAGGAGACTGTTAGGCCTTGATGTGTTCTTGGATCTTTTGTTATTGTGTTTAATAGACCATTATGTGCATTAGGTCCATACAATGTTGAGTTAGGACCTAATATTACTTCAATCCGTTCAATATCGTCCTGCAATACGGGGTCAAGACCACCCAAAGGTAAGCCAGTAGCAATCAGGTTTGAAAATCTACCGTCGGTGACCTGAAGATTTTTTGAATTGAAATTTGAATTAAATCCTCTGACGTTGAATGCTGGTCCTGCTATGCCTGCTCTGAAGTAATCTATTCCTTTTTGTCTTGCTAATAACTCAGAAGCATTACCAGCATATGCATCAATTTGCTCTGCTGAGATGGTTTGTATTGTCGCAGGGCTATTTGTTAATTTTTCTGGTCTTTTTGATGCAGAAATAACAATTTCATCACCTAATAATACACCAGAACTAAGTCCAAAATCTAGAGTAGTGGATCCTTTTACTACCACTGTTTTCGTCATATCCGTATATCCCAAATACGTTACTTTGACTTGATGCGTTCCATCACCTGCATTCAGTTTGAACTTTCCATCTATGTCTGTTACTGTTCCATTGTTTGTAGTTAAATTCAAAACAGCTGCACCAACCAATGGTTCATTTGTTTTATCATCTAAGACAGTACCAGAAATCTGGGCATGTGAAAGCGATAATATCGCAAAATTGAATAAAATGAATAAATAGTTTTTCATGTTCGATTAGTTTTAATTTTCTTGAATAAACTTTGAAATATTTTCTGATAACATTTTCGCTTGATCCCACTGAACAAAGTGTCCAGCCTGATCAAATAATAAGGTATCCACATTAGGAATACGTTTGGCTTCATTTAAAATAGCTTCAACATTCAAAGTAGGATGCAGAAGTCGGTTGGGAATCAACATATCGTTTTTACCAAAAACAACTAAACTGGGAATTTCTATATTCATTAGACTGTTATAGACTTCTTCTTTCAGCATGCTTCCGATGCATGCCAAAATATAATCTACATATCTTCCATACACTATTGAATCTTGCATCAAATTAATTCTATCGGTATACATGAATTCTGCATTTTCGGGGAGTGCGTTACCGTAGAAATTAATGTCGAAATTGCGTCTGATCTGATCATCCGTTTGGTTTAGATAGAATGCTTTTGTAACATATGTATCAAACCATTTCTTATTATCTTTATCAAATACTTCCAAGCCGGCCGGTGCTAATAAAATCATTTTGTCAACACGCTGAGGATGTTCCAAACCAAAATGCATAGCTATCTGGCCACCCATAGAATGACCACAAATAATAGATTGCCTTATTTTCATTTTTTCCATAAACAATCTAATACATTCAGCATAATGTTTCATACCAATGAGAGTTACATCATCAGTATCAAGATATTTTGGTAGGTCTATGGCATATAATGTAAAAGCACCAGTATCAGACAAGTAGGGCATCAACTTTAACCATGCCTTTTTATTACTTCCTAGTCCATGAATGAAGATGATGGTTTCTTCTCCATGCCCCATATCATAATAGGACATCATAAGGCTTTCATTCAATACTACCTTTTTTTCTATTGGAAAATCAATTGAATTATTTACTTGGCCTTTCAATGTCATCGATGGATATATGAACATTATTAATAGGACTATTGCGCTAAAAACATTTGGGCAATAGTCAGCTGATAATGAATCAGAATTTAATTTTATAGCGGTTTGAAATATCAAAATAATAATTGAATTTTAAGTTCTGCTAAGTTATATAATTTCATATGAGAAGCCATTTTCGAAACAAAAACTAGCAAGCGCAAACATGAGACTATTAAGGAGTAATAGTTACATATGGAAAAAGCTAATTTATATTTCACTATATATCTTTAGTATAGCAACCTTTTTAAGGGTATAGATTGGTAAGGACTTTATAGGAGAATTGAGTAAAATATAGAATTATGAGTCTAGAAGTTATATTAATAGTTGATATTTTGATGAATTAAGTGATAAATACGAATCAAAGTCCTATCCTATTAAAAATTAGCTTAATAGTCAGTGTATTAATGATTTATAAAAATATTATACTATATTTTTATTTAAAGTCCTTAACTTGTTGTATCGTATTCTACTATTAATAATGGTCTATATTAATTATCCTTGTGTTAAAAGATAATTTAACATGGTAAAAAATAAAATAACAGTAATTACAGGTGGTGCCAATGGAATTGGAAAGGCCACAGCAGAAAAGTTTTTAGATGCAGGTGCTCAAATAGCCATTATTGATGTTGACCAGATTGGTGAAACTTTGTGTAACAGTTGGGCAAAAGAAGGATATAAGGCCAAATTTTATCTTGCAGATATAACGAATTTTTCAGCGACACAATCTCTATTTGAAAAGATTAATGATGATTTTGGGCGTATAGATATATTGATTAACAATGCAGGCATTACCAGGGATGCTTCACTCAAAAATATGACTTTTGAGCAATGGCAATCTGTAGTGGATGTCAATTTAACCGGTGTATTTAATTGTACTAAAGCCGTAATGCCGTATATGGTAAAAAATAATTGGGGTAGAATATTAAATGCCTCATCAGTAGTAGGACTATATGGCAATTTTGGTCAGACCAATTATGTAGCTACCAAATCAGCAGTCATTGGATTAAGCAAAACCTGGGCTCGCGAATTAGGCAAATATAATATAACTGTCAATGCAGTAGCTCCAGGGTTTATAAAAACTGAAATGATCAATTCAGTGCCGGATAAGGTACTAGACATGATGAAGGATCGAAGCGCATTAAAGCGACTTGGGGAAGTAGAAGATATCGCCAATGCCTACCTGTTTTTATCCTCAGAAATGGCATCTTTTATTACGGCAACTACTCTCTCTGTAGATGGTGGGCTGGTGATATAATAATAAATAGCACAATTAAGAAATGTCTAAACAGAAGCTAAAAAAAATTACTGAATATTGTGAGCAACTGTTACCACATGAGATCATTTATCTTAATTCACATTTTAAAAGCGAAGATGAAGATCGCAAACAAATTCTAAATCATATTAGGGACAGTCTTTATAAAGATCAAATTAATTTTGAGTTTGATACTTCTATAGACAAACGTAAATACTCTAAGTTTCTGTCTTGGATGCAGTCAGAATTACATAAAATTGACATTGACATTCAATTAAACTGGATCAACTCCAGCTTACGGGGGATTTTGCTTGACAATGTTCCATCAGAACTAGATCAGAGCATTCTCAAAGTCTTAAAAAAAGTTAAAGTAAGCGATTACTACTTTATGTATTTCTATGAAATGTTGCTGCAATACAGACACTACCTTCTTATTAGAATGCGGTATCAGGTTTATCAAAAAGTCAATGACTATATTGAGAAGAACCAATACGATTATAAGCGCACGAGATTGGTATTTGAGCAACTTCACCAGGCCACAAACGATATAATAGGCACTGGAGAGGCCAAGAGGAATGAGGCTATACAATGGAGTAAGTGGTTACTTGAAAATTTCAGAAATGAACGTCTAGACGGTCTTAATAGGCATATGTCAGCCATACGATATATTTTTATTTGTTTGCGCTACCATGCACTAGAAGAGTTAGAAGTAGTCTTGAACGAACTAGATAAATTTTTCAGTAACGGACAAAATTATACGAGAAGATTGCTCGTCAATTACTATGATAACATGCTGGTGCTTTATGATCAAAAAGAGTGCTATGAAAAAGCCAGAAAATATGGTTATTTATCTATAAAGTATGATCACCCTGACGCTATTATTTACAGAAATAATTTAGTTAATGTCCTTATCAAGATGAAGAGGTTTGGCGAAGCTTTATCTGTAATCGAATCAGCCAATTTCAAACTAAAGAATACACATAATTTTCATTCTGCTATTGGATTTATTTCAAATCATATTAGGTGCTTGACAAAAGTTGAAAAGTATAATGAGGCTGTAATCAAAGGTCGCGTTTTCATGCAGGCCTATATAAACCAAATATTCAAATATAGATGGCACAGGTTTTTTGCGGCTTATCACGGTGCGCTATTAAGTGAAAAGTGCTATACTGAAATAATCAGAAATACCGAAAAGCATGAACTCCATTTGAGAGAAAAAGAAAATATCTCTCAGAAAAAATACAAGTTGATTTTAAATATATATTATCAAATTGCGCTATTAAAGACAGGCCAAATTAGTCAGGAAGTTTTTAAAAGGAGCATTGAAGCACTTCAGGATACAGATGATCTCAGGAACTATGATGTTCAATTGCAAAATATTGTAGAAAATGCAAATTGAAGATATACCTGTTTCTTAGGATGAATTTTTTATTCAAGTATTGTTATTATTAATTAAGGGCTTATTGCACTTTTTACTATCTATAAGATAAAGCCGAAAACGCCTTGATCTACTTTTTGAAAACCTTAAAAGGGACTATTTTAGAAATGGATTATAGATCTTGGAAAGGACGATTTACTACAAGATCACTTCTTATTCTTATTTTGAATCTTATCTCCTCGCTTGATTGGTTTTTTATACCTCTCCTTTAATATTTTCTTGTAACTTTTTCTTTCGACTTTTTCTTTACTATTCTTAGCTGATTTTTTATGAAACGAAGCTCCAACGTCACCACGTGAGTTTTTATCGTTCAGTTCATCTGGATCAAAAGGATTGTATTTTTCTGGAAGGAGTTGATTAGAAACTTCCACCTCTTCTGGGAAATCATTAAATGGAATTGTGTAATTCATTAAGCTTTCTATAGCCTCTTTTAAAGCAATCTCTTTCTCATTGAAAAATAGGATTGATCTTCCTTTCTGTCCAGCTCGACCTGTTCGCCCAATACGGTGGATATAGTTTTCTGGGTAGAAAGGGGTATCAAAACTGATGACAGTAGAAATTTTATCTATATCAATGCCACGAGAAATCACATCGGTCGCAATCAATATTCTGCTCGTACCATTTTCGAATTTTTCTATGGATTTTGAACGATGATTTTGTTCTTTACTTGAGTGAATTACAGAAACTTCAGATTCAAACTTCAATATTTCAAATAGTCTGTCAGCAGTATTCTTTGTAGCTACGAAAATTAAGACTTTACTATATTCTTCTTTGTCTTGTAATAAGTAATTTAATAAGTTTGCTTTGGTATAAAAATTTGGAATGGCATAAGACTCCTGACTAATATTCTCTAAGGGCGTACCGCTAGGAGTTATAATCTTCTTAACTGGATTAACTAAAAATCCATCGATTAAATCATCAACATAAGTAGTCATGGTAGCAGAAAACAGAATGTTTTGCCGCTTTCTCGGTAGGTGCTCAAAGATGTTTTTTAACTGCGTTTTAAAACCAAAATCAAGCATAATATCGACTTCGTCAATTACCAGTTTTTTAATTGAATTTAGTCTTAGCACATTGGTAAGAGCAAGGTCATATAATCGTCTTGGAGTTCCTACAATGATATCTAACCCTTCAAGAATAGCCTGTTTCTGAGTTTTTATATTTGTACCACCATAAACACCTAAAGCTCTTATGTCAAGGTAGGGTGTAAGTTTGTCAATCTGTTCCACTATTTGAATGACGAGTTCTCTTGTAGGTACCAGAACCAAGACAGTGGGGTGAGGTTTGTCTGAAAATTTCAGATCCTGCAAGATAGGAAGCAAATAAGCAATCGTTTTTCCAGTTCCAGTTTGTGCTATTCCCACAAAATCAAAACCACCAAGAATAGTAGAATATGACTCTTGTTGAATAGGCGTTGGCTTTTCAAAACCTAATTCGACAATGGCATTATATAATTGTTTTTTAATCTTAAAATCTTTGAAATCATTCATTCTGCAAAGTAATCTAGAAAAATATGGTAGAGAGTGTATTTTTATTATAATTTTTAAAAATATAACACTAAAGCATTATACTATAGTTTTAAAGGTATTGATAACCCTAATATTCCTCTTGGATTAGCATTCATGTCTTAGCAAAGGGAATACTATCTTGCTAATCGTTGAAAAATTATTGAAAGATATGCCTTTCTGACTTTGCATTTAGAAAGCAAGTTAATTTGAATAATCATTAGGAAGATTTTTGAAACAACACACGTAAACTTTCTGACCTAGATAAGTCTATCGGCCTTTTGAAAATATTTTTCATAGTCGTTTCAGCTATAACTATGGCTAATAATGTAAAAAAAGGCGCAACTAAGATGTCAATACTATAATGTACATGTTGAAGCATAAGCATAATTGCAACCACTGTAGCCGAAATTAAAAGATAGACTCTGATTTTTTTAAAAGGGGTTGTTAGACTTAATAATAAAAGATTGGAAGTATGTCCGGAAAAGAATAAATCTTTAACAAGCACATTCCCACCATAAATAACATCTTCCATTAATGAGTCTCTTAATGGAATAATATCTATAGGAGGTTCAAGAGGAACAAAATACATGGCTACTATTCTTAGAATGGTAATAAAAATTATACTTAGCAAAGTCTTCATTAAATGATATGGTAAAAAAGTAGATGTAATTAAGCCAATGACTATCGCAGTTTGTGTAAAAAAGAATATAGGAATATTTAAATCTATTGGTGTGAATAATGCTAGAATCCAATCATTGAGAGGCTCACTAATTCTTGATTCATTGTAAATTAGCCATTTAGTTGCTAAACGTATAGTGCTAATTGCCAATAAAATTGAAAGGAAAAAGTAAACCTTAAAGTCTCGATTCGAAAATGCTTCTTGCCAGGATTCTTTAATATAACTATCTTTTTTCATACTAATTTTAATAAATTCCTTGCCTTTTCATTGATTTAATTCATCTTTTTTCTGACCTAATGCTAATTATATCCAGTTTTTTTTACAATGAATGGGATCTAAAACAATCTTTTACTATTAATAGATATGCCATCAAATGTATTTAGTTTTTGATCATAATTTCATTGATGGCCGTTAAGCCATTAAGACATCTTGTTTTATTAGAATTTAATGACATTGTTTTGAAATGTAGATAGATATCTTAGGTAAGGTATTAAAATTTTATTGATGTATTTATCTGTTTTAATTTAAAAATATTACAAACTTTTGATTGATAGACTTTTAATCTTCCACTCTTAGATTATTTATTTTTTAAACCAGATAGAATTCAAGAGACACTTCCAAATTAATTTATATAATCTTATTACTATTATACAAAATGCCACTGACATCCTACTGTATGCTTAATGATGTGTTTTTGCTCGGCATTTGCATATCTACTATCACCATAAATATTTATTTATACCGAATTAACCTGTCGACTATAATCTTTTTCATCAAATGTACCTATTGAAACTTTTAGTAATCCATTTTCATTTAAAGTTCATTGCTCAAAGCCACTAAAGTCGACTTTATTGCATTTACCTTCTGGACCTGTATTTGTTCCTATAAAACTCCAATGATACTCAATGCTAGTGGACTTAGTTACTAAACTATCCATCGTCAATTTCATGTCAGGAAAAGCGGTCATAAATCCTTTAGCGAATTCCGTAATTTCATTTCGCCCAACCAATGGTTTACTATTATTTACAATGAGAGACCCTTCCTCTGTGAAGAATGAGGCAAGGTTTTAGGTAATTTGCTATTCCATGCATTAGTATAATCATTGCCAAATTTGATTAAATTTTCTTTTTATACATTCTTTCAATTACTTTTTCTATTTGCCCATCTGTAGTTACACGATCTATTATTTGTATATAATTCTTTCCAATTTGAAATTTTGTTATTCCAATATCATCTTCTGCACATTTACCTTCAAAACCATATATATTTAGACTATCAATTCTCCATTGATTAGAAATAACATCAAGTATTAGTGTATCAGTAACAATTCTCCAATTTCCATTCATAACATTCCCGCATGTAATATATTTAAAAGTTGAATCTGAATTTATGGTTATTGATGAACCCGAAATTAAATCATAACCCTTTATACCACCATACCACAATTTATCCGATATACTATATTCGACTATTTCATAATCGCCCACTATTTCTGGTGGTGAATTTTCACACCCTAATGAGCATAGGATCATTATCATTATAAATTTACTTCTCATTTTTTATTGACCTACGACATTAAATTGTATGAGTGGTGGCAGATTGCAAACCTTGATATTAGAGAGCAAGCCTAGTTTAAATAATTATATTTAGTGAATAAGTTGTAACAATATTAGATAAGTCTGCTTCCTCAAAGATTTTTATTGGTTGTCAAATAGGTATATTTAAAATTATTCATTATATTATTCCATAGTATTTAAATACTAAAGTTATAACAATTATTTTTGAGATTGGAAGTGGAGAGAATCGATAACGAGTTTGATAATTTCTAATATATATTTTAAAAAAAAAACCTAAGATCATGATAAAATATTTTCAATTAATATTATGTTTTTTCTTTGTTTCATTTACTATAGAGCTCATTGCGCAAACAATTTGGAATGGTCCCATTATGACCTTTACAAAACCAGGTTTTTCTGATCCAACTTTAGAGGAGAATCAAGATCGCATAACTGATAATGTGTGGATTACACGTGCTAATACACAAGGTCTATTTAATGCTAAAACAGAATCTAATTATAATGGTGAAGATAGTCCTGCTGACACTGAGTGGGCAGAAGGAACAACAACAGATATTGCATCTTTAAGCTTTTCACCTTGGGTAGATGCTGTTGCAGCTAATCCACCGGGTAATCTTAATAAAAATTTTGTCTTGCATCTTATAACAGATGATATTTATATTGATATAATATTTACTCAGTGGGGGCAAGGATCTGGTTCAGGAGGAAGTTTCAAATACACACGCTCTACAGACTCTTCAACTAGCTTAGAATATTTTGCTAATGCTATGGGACATATCGTTTATCCCAATCCTTCACAGGATTTTATAAGAATAAAAGGAGATATAGTTTTGAAAAGATTTAGAATATTTGAAGCAGATACTGGTATACTGATAAAAAAAGGTACAGTAGATAATGATCAACGCATTGATGTTAAAGGATTGGAAAATGGAAATTATATATTGGTTAACGAGAGTAATAGAATTGTTTTAAAATTTGTTAAAGTAGGTTCATAGAAACTGAGATTTTAGTTAGAATATAGAGTAATAATTAACTGTTTAAATTTATAAAATTTGTTCATTTTTAAACTGTCTTACTTTTACACAAGTCTACAGATCCACCATTTCCATTGTCTAAGTCCTTTGGATTGAATAATCCTCCGTTTAATTGAATTCCTATTTGATCTGAAATCCCATAGGAACCCTGAAACTCAAACCTACCTCCGTTCCCTGAAACTGAAATATTGCCATCGCCTTTGGTTTCTAGGAGCGGTACGTTATGTATATTGGGGGAATAGAATTTTGGATTACAGGCTGTTAAAATAAATGTAATCCCGAAACAGAGAATAATAATTGGCAATTTATTCATTTTCTATTTGATTTTGATAATTGTCGATCACGATAATCGCCTTAAGTACTGATATTGTTTACTTACGAATATTGAAACCTATACACAATATTCTATAAATATCAGGAATATGAATATAAATTATAGAATTAGACCTGCTTCAGTGTATATTCCTCTCCAAATGGTGCCACTCATTCCGATTGGAATAGTGCCAGTCATTCTGTTCTAAATGGTGCCACTAAGCACCAGCCAAAACTAGACTATTTCCAGAGCAAATAGTGCCATTTGTATTCAAATTGCTTTCTGTTTCTTAATAATAGAGATCTAATTCGACTGAATAATTAAGATTAGGATTTTAGCTTTCATTACAAAGAAAGTTTTATGTGCAGTGCTGGAATTTATATATTGTCGCATCAACTTTGGTCGGCCCAGTCAAGGCAATTATCGCTAGAGGGAATGATCAGTTATGAGTCGTTGCAAAATGTTCACAATATCAAGTTAGTATTTTATTTTGAATATGTTTTCAGACTTCAAATGATATGTAATTGAATTATGCACAATGTTATAAGTTATAGGAGACGTTCATGTACGGTTACCTGTCCGTCCCTGTCCGTCCGACAGGCAGGTGACGGGCGGCAAGTCAGTGTGAGAGGTTTAGGGGTGTGATTTCTCTTTGTCTACAAGACTCTTCTGTATTTTGACTTTCTGGTATAGCTATTTTAACAATTTATTATAGTATTGATTTCTTTGTTTAAACATTTTTTCAAAGTATTCAATTTTTGAATCTCTATAATCAAAAATTACTGGCGGATTTTTTGAGCGTTGAATTCGTCCAATGTATTGAATTAATTTCCCCACAAATGCAAAAGGATAGACAATAAATAAGCACTCCAAATTACTAATATCAATACCTTCTCCAAAAAATTGACCAGTAGAAATTACAATTTTGAAATGCCCTTGTTTAATTTGTTTAATCTTTGTTTTTCGTGAACCTTCTGAATCATCACCATAAACAGTGATTGTTTCATATTTGTCTTTTAAATAGAGATTTAGGATATCAACATGTGCCTTTCGTTCAGACAAAACCAGAATTGTCTTGAATCTTTTCACATTATTTTCAATATCATTTAAAATCAAGGAGTTTCTTTGTGTATCATGAATTAAAATTTGTGAAATAGTTTCGTAATTGTCGATTTTATAGTCGAATGGGGCAAATAGCTCGGTATCTTTAATATTGATTTCGGTTTTAATATTTCGTTCAGCTAAAAAATCATGTTGATTAACTTGATGTAGAATATTTCCGATGTAAATAAATATCAATTTCTGATCGTTGTTTTTTCTTTTAGGTGTGGCAGTTAATCCATACAAGTAAAATGCACTAAAGTTGACGATAGCTTCCCGAAACGATTTGGCTGGAATATGGTGGCATTCATCGATAATTATTGTTCCAAACACCTTTGATAACTCTTTAAGATTATTAATCCTAGATAAAGATTGAATCATGGCAATGGTAATTTGCTTGCCAATTTTTTTCTTTTTATTTCCAATTTGTCCAATGTCTTTTTTTGGAATCTTTAAGAAATCTTGAATTCGCTCAACCCATTGGTCAAACAACTGTTTCCGATGAACAATGATAAGTGCAGGTTGCCGTTTTTCTGCAATTATTTCAAGTCCGATTACTGTTTTTCCAGAACCCGGTGGCGAAACAATTACTCCAAAATCTTTTTCTCGTACTTTCTCAAGCGCAATTTTCTGATGGTCTTGTAATGTTATTTCCGATAAGTAATCAATGGAATCTTTTTTCTCGCGATTATCTAGTATATTAAAAGATATTTTTTCTTTGCTACAAAACTGAATTAAAGAAGCAAAAAAGCCTCTTGGAATCATCACATTATTATCGTGTTCTTCAATTAGCTTAAAAAACTTTTCAGTATTGAAAGTACTTTTCCCTAATATTTTTTTAACTAAATAATCTGAGTTATAAAAGTTCAGTTCATTTCTTAGAAATACAATTAATTTTTGACTTAACTGTGCTCGCTTAAGGTAAATTTGATTGCTTATTACTATTTCAAGTTCGAATGTTTTGTTGTCTTCTGAATTTGAAATAAATCCTTCGTTAGGCCTAACATCAAATAAGTCTTCGTAAAGATTCTTCAACTCAGGAATTGAAATTTTCTCAATAGATTCCAAAAATTTCCATTGATTTTCAATTGGTTCAAATGTTTCAGGATTAATGAAACACGAATTTCTATTCGCTAACGAATTGCCCTGAAAGGGAAGTGCGATTAAATTCCCAATTCCTTTCCCAGAATGGAAATCCTGATTAGGAAACAACCTATCGAAACTTGGCTCTTTTTCAAAATGAGATATAATGTTTGAATGTCGTAACAACTCAAACATAATTTTACGACTTTGTTGTGCAGGAAAAGCATGTTCAAAAAACACCCACAAATGACCTCCATTTCCAGAACGTGAACGTTCAATGAAAGATGGAATTTTATATTTTGTACATGTCTTATGAAGTTTAACTATCGTTTCTTTCCAATTTTGTTTGTCAAAATCGACCGCTATAAAATAAGACGTATTGTCTTCGAGTAATGGGTAAATTCCACAGGTTTCTTTTCCCGAAAAATGAGATTCTATTGCTGAATTATCGAATGGTAAAAATTCCTTGTTCTTATAATTTTTAAATGTACCACCTTGTGCTTTGTGTTTATTGTAATCAGTCCAATCTACTTTATACGCAGGCATATAACCACTTCGTCCATCCTTTTCCCATCGAACCGCATAAATATCTGTTCGTCCTCGGAAAAGAGATCTGTATTGGTTGATATTATGGGTTGAATTAGTCATAATACAAATATAGAGAATGTTAGTTTTGTGAGTGTAGAAAGATAAAGGGGTGTTTGCATCAAGTTATCAAAACAGAGACCGTAATAAGTTCCAATTTCCCATATAGTATCAACCCATCAAGCAGCAACATCGGTAAGCCTTCTAACAAGTGAAAATTTAATTAAACATAACGGTAGAAGTAAGTGTGATTGCTTCCCATTCTATAGTTTTGTTCCCCATTAAACATATAAAGTCAAAGTTAATCAGATCAGTCCAAAATTGAAAATAAAATATTCGTGTAGAGCAGCTAGTAGAGAAAAAGAACAGGTGTTAAAAATAGACTAATTATAATGGGAGTTTTGGCGAGATGAAATGCTTGTAGAAGAACTCCTTTCTTGTTTCCTAATTCCTTTTCTTCTATTGCTTGTTAAATCTTTATTTTCCATATTCTAGTGTAGAATGTGTTTGTATAACGCAAGGGGCTAGGTTTGCGTGAATAAAATTTGCGGAGCAAATGTTAGCAGCAATGCAGTCGAGTGTGAATCAAAAGTCTTGGTGAGCCTTTTTTGTAAATTTATTGGAAGCAGTTTACTTAATTTGTAGGTCAAAACATACAATTACTAATTGGCGCAGATATTTTTCTTGTACATTGTTTTTCAAAATGATTACCTAATGTGACAGATGTATTTTTTGACATGATAACTAAAACTTTATTTAATATATCCAATATTGGCATATTGGGCAACTGTTAATTTCCGTCTGACATAACGTTTTGTGTATGGTGCGTTACAGACAGATAGGGAAGTTATGCACTATTTATAGTTTTATAGCCTTATTAAATTTTTCTTTTTTTATTAACTATATAATTCTTCCAATTCAAGTTTCTTAATTCTCGACCGAATAGCACCCTTTGTTCTTTCAAAATGTTTTGAAATATCTTGCACATTAACACCTTCACAATACATCACAGTCAATTCGTCATCAAGTTCAGTTGTCCAAGGTCTGTATGCTCCATTGTATTTCTCTTTTATTTTTTTAATTGAGGTTGCTTTTTCCTTTGCGTTATTTGATTTAGACTCAGTCTTTTCGACAACTCTTCTTTCTGGTTTATCTTTTTCGCTTTCAACACACATTACGTGTATTTGAGAAGATTTAGGAAAGTCCTTTGGCATTAATGTTTGAGGAATATGAATACTGTTTTTTGTCCTTGTAACAGCCACATAAAGCAGGTTTATTTCTTCATTTATTTTTGAAACACTTATATCTTTCGATTTCACATCTGCTTTGAGTTTTTCTATTTTTTCTTCTGTAATGAAGTCATTTACAATTTGAATAGCATCATATTCCATTCCTTTGCACCTATGAACAGTTGAGAAAATCATTTCTGCTTTTTCTTTTTCATCATTCTCTACATGTTTGGATTTTATTTTCTTTATGATACTTGGAATTTCATTTCCGTATTCTCGTACTATTTCAATCATAAGACCGAGTTGAATATCTTCTGTTTTTTCAATATAGTCTTCTAATTCGTCAAGGTCTTTCATCTCCTTGATTAATTTGTCTCTAATCAATCTATTTTTTCCATTGTAGAGATTTAGTATATCGTAGAGAGAAGCTCCTTCATCAGCATAAGTGTATGAATTGATATTTCCTTCAAAATAAATATGCTTTAT
This sequence comes from Saprospiraceae bacterium, assembly GCA_029262995.1. Classification (GTDB taxonomy): domain Bacteria; phylum Bacteroidota; class Bacteroidia; order Chitinophagales; family Saprospiraceae; genus RFSX01. The sequence goes on from JAJCYH010000024.1 coordinate 151,483, forward strand.
TTTCTTCTTTTCTGTTACAAATTCAATGGCTTTAAGTAAAAGTCCAAGATTGGTTCGTGCAAGAACTGCTTTTACTTTATGCTTTTTATTTTCTCCTTTTCCAGTTATGGACAAAGGTTCGTAATTGTCTAAATGATTTTTCCAATTTAATATCTCCATTCCTAGATTAGCTACGTCTTGGCTAAATCGAAAACTTGTAGAAAGATGGTAGGTTTTAAAATCAGCCTTTTCTAATGAATTTACAGCGTGTCGCCATCCGTAAATTTGCTGGTGTGTATCACCAACAATTACTTTATTAGCTTTTTGTTTTAGAAATACATCAAGCATTGCAGGAGAAGCATCTTGACCTTCATCAAAAAGAATGTAATCAAAATTCAGTTTTGGGTTAGAAAGTTGAAATTTTTTGAGATAAAAATCGTGAGTGATTTCAATTTCTCCTTTGTCCATTTTACTTAATAAAAGACGAGTTTGTCCCTCTATGTAATCATAAAATGTAGTTACGAATGTTTTTGCTTTACTGTCAGAAACAATATCCAGATAATTTAAATCTTGAATTTTTGCTTTGTTACTATTGCAGAAGTAAGCAATGAATTTATTTATATGGTTTGCAATAATATATTTAGTGTGTTTTTCTCCGTTGCCTTGAAGCTTTAAAAGTTCAGCAACCTCATAAGTGTTGAATCCTTGGTGTCTGACTTTATAATGGTTTTTGAAAACAATGTTTTTGTAAGCAAGGGAATGTGCAGTTTCTACAGTAACATTAGAAAGTCCTTTTTCTTGGAATTTTTTAATAGCCTCTAATTTGACCGACTTGTTAAAAGCAAGATAGAGGACTTTACTATTTTGTGGTCGAGCCTTTGCATATTCAATTACAGTGGTAGTCTTTCCAGAACCAGCAACAGCATTTATTTTAATGTTACCAGTGGAATGGATTATGTCATATTGCTCTTTTGTCAGTTCCATTTATAAAAGCAATGTTTAATAATTTGTTGTTTTTATTGAATTTCTTGTTCTTGCGGTTCTTCGATATCTTCATAATCTTCCAAATCTTAAGTTGGTTGTTCTTGTTGGATAACAAATTTACTTAATGCTTTTGTAATTTTTTATACATTCGACGAACTACAGTACATTGTTCTCCAATTTTTCTTATATTCCCAAGGGCTTAGGGTGTGAATATTCTTGATGGTGGTATAAGGTAGGTGACTGAACGTGTTATGAAAATTAAGTTAGTCATTTTTCTTGAATGTAGTAGGTAGGTTGTCGCCTGAGATACCGTTATGCATATTGTTCTATTCAGGTCATTTCTTTTTATTTGATAGCTTCAATATTTTCTATTTCTTCTTTTATAGTTTTTATTTCTTCTTCAATATCATAATCATTTTGAAGTCCAAGCCAAAATTTTGCTGTAGTATTAAAATATTTAGATAATCTCAAAGCTGTATCAGCGGTAATTCTTCTTTTACCATGAACTATCTGGCTAATTCTAGTTTGTGGGATATAAACATCTTTGGCTAATCTATAAGCTGAGATATTCATAGGGTTTAAGAATTCTTCTAGTAAGATTTCTCCTGGATGAATATTGTTTAATCTTTTAGTCATGATAATCTATTATTTTAGTTTCAAAAGCATCTTTTGATTTCCATTTAAAAATGATTCTGTATTTGTCATTTATTCTAATACTATAATATCCCTTTAAGTTTCCTTTTAATCTTTCCAAGTGATTTGCTGGAGGGATTCTTAAGTCATTAATATTATGTGAATTATTAATCATTCTAAGTTTCCTTCTTGCAACATTTTGTATTGATTGAGGTAATTTCCTTGAAGGAAATCCTTTCCAAATCTTTTCCGTCTCTTCACAAGAGAATGATTTAATCATGTCTTACGTCATTAATAACGCTAAAGGTAAGTATTTTATTTCAAAGAATCTTTAGATAGACAACTTTAATAGACTTGCCTAGAACGTTTAATGTATGGTGTCGTAGCATCCTGAAGGGTGCTATGCACTATACATATTATTAGTGGCTGGCTTCCTTTTAAATTTTATCTAACTATTCATCCTAATAACAATTTATATTGTTTCCTTTTATTTTGTTTGTACCGAAATGTATAAGAATATTTCTTTTAACTCCTTAGTTAGAAATATTTTGTTAATACCCTTATCAAAACTAATATTAAAGCGAAAATAAAAATTGTAGTGAATATTTCCTTATTGTATTTCGCAATCCAATTTGGTAAAAATATATCGAAATTGTCTTTTGTTGAATTCGAGTATTTTCGGGCGATTAATGTGAGTGGACAGAACATTTTAAATAAAACTAAAACAATACCTTCACCAATTACCAACCCAACTGAAATCCATGTATAAATATTGATGCTGCCAGAAATTCCAGCGTACAGTATATAGAATATTATACTGACAAAAAACAACCATATTAAAGTGTGTATAAATTTTATTGCAAAGAGCTTATCTGATGGTTTCATTGTATTTTAAATCGATTATTTGTAAATCAAGCCATGTCCAATCTCGTTCTTCCAATTTCCAGGTTGCTTTCATCTTAGAAGGAACTTTTATATCTGAAAAGACTTTGTAACCTTCAACTGTTAATACCCATTCGTATCGCTTTGAATCAGGTTTAACATCTTTAAATCGCATTGCCGAAAATTTCACAAAATCTCCATCTTCATTAAAGAAGAAGGTGCCACTACCTTGTGTCCCTTTATAGCTCATTGTCGCTTTTGCAGTAGTATCATTTATTTGTACCCAAGTAATATAAGGACTTAATGCCAATGAGGGAAACCATACCATTTCGCCTAAATAACGTTGCAATGTGCCTTCATCTAATTTCTTTCCTTGTTCATTTACTACATTGATTAGCGAATTCATTTTAATCAGCATTTCACCCTTACCATTTTCAAATTTGTCTCGACCTTGAAAGGTGAGCAAACTATTCATTTTTACATCAACTTTCCATATAAAGGCTGGATTGTCAATGGTTGTATATTGAATTGCCGAAGCAGTCATCCATTTATCTTGTTCGGGTTTCATTTTCATTTCAGCTTTCTGTGTCACTTTTCCTATGCTGATAAATGGTTTTCCAACAGCCCCAGAATTACGAAGCCAATTTTTAACAGGTTCGGGAAGCTCTTTTATGTCAATTTCATCTATGATTTTATTTTCAACTATTTTGTTATGACCTATTAAACGAATAGTTTCTTGATGAACAAGGTTTTGAAAACGGTAATAACCAAAGGATGATAGTGAGACAACCAAAATGAAAATATTTGGTATAGTTCCGATTTTGGCATCTTTCCAAAAGATGATTATAAGAATTTGGGAAAGTACTACTGCCGCTGTGCCGAAGAACCAAGCGTATTTTGAATTGGCTAAATACATTATTCCATAAGTCAAAAATAAGACTGTTGCAGTTAGCCAGATAAATCCCATTGGTTTAGAAATTGGAAGTGTCAATTCTTTTACTTCCTTAAATCCAAAACCTTTTACAAACCCAAGCAAATGGATTAGTCCGTGAAACAAAACGATAATTAAAAATACTATTCTCATTGTTCTTGTCTATTTGTTGAGTCGTTCTTTACGCTTGCCACTAACGGTAATTGATAGCGAGTGTGCGTCCTTAACCGGTTCCTATTTAAAAGTACAAATTAATTCTTCAGCCTGTATTCATCTTTACTTGAGATGAAAGATGGATACTCTGCTATCTAATGTTAGCCTTTCGTTATTTTTATTTATTAATGACTAATTCTTGTCTTGATACAAATTACAGCAAATTCAGTTCCTTAAATTTCAAACATGTTTAGGGTTCCGTATCTACTGGACATATAACTTGAAGTGGGCATAGTAGGTAAATCTATTACGTCATAGCAATGTTAAATGTTTTATATAAAAAGTTAAACAAAATAAGTAGATAGATGTTTCTTAGGTATGAATCAACTTCACTTATTTTTTAGTTTTTCTTTAATACTTGGTAATATGCTCCTATTCGATTTTAGCAAAGACTGTGATCTGACCAATTGGATGGTGGTAGATGACGTAGTTATGGGAGGCCGTTCTAATGGAACATTTAAAATCAACGATTCAGGCCATGGGGTATTTCAAGGCAAAGTATCCTTGGAAAATAATGGAGGTTTTTCCTCTGTACGTTATGGGTTTAATCAAAAAAATATAGCTGAACATACAAAGATAGTTTTACGATTGAAGGGAGATGGGAATCGCTATCAGTTTCGTGTAAAATCAAATTCAAACGATCGTCATTCGTATATCTATCATTTCGAGACTACTCATGACTGGCAATCCATCGAGATTCCATTATCCGATATGAATCCCGGTTTCAGAGGAAGGACCTTAGACATACCAAATTATCAAGGGAAGTTATTAGAAGAAATCATTTTCCTGATTAGTAATAAAAAGGAAGAGTCCTTCAAATTACAGATTGATAAGATTAGTTTGAATTAACTAAGATATCAACATCTGCGAATCAATTAGCAAAATTGATCTAAGAAAAATCACCTAATTATAGGTCGTTCCTCAGGAATTTAATTTCAAGAAAACTAATATTATGTTTAGCTTATTTAAAAAGAAATCCCCAATTAAAATTTTAAATGATAAATATCAAAAGCTTCAGGAAGAAGCCTACAACTTATCTACCTCAAATCGCATGCAAAGTGATCAGAAATATGCAGAGGCACAAGAAGTGCTAAAAGAAATCGAAACTTTGGAAAAGAAAATTAAGGCTTAGAAGGAAAAAGAAATTCAAGGAGGAGGTATTAGATAGGATTAATAATCTGGTTTGGGAAGATCAGACTCCTTTCGAAGCAATTAGATATCTGTCCACTATAATCGAATGGACAAAAAAGCATCCTTCCCTTAAGCTAGAGTAAATTAATTGGCTTTGCTTTAAGAAATAAATTATTTATGAAAATTCTCTTAACTGGCGCCACAGGATAAATCGGTAAAAGATTACTAGCTGTACTTATAGAAAATGGGCATCATGTGATTTGTTGTGTTAGAGATACAAACAGGTTTAATCCAGATAAAGCATAGCGCCCATATATCGAAGTCTTAGAAGTAGATTTTTTAGATAAGAAATCAGTTGAAAAGATTCCAAGAGATATTGATGGAGCCTATTATTTGTTGCACACTATGTCGGCTTCTTCTAATTATGAAGAGCTGGAAATGCGATGTGCCTCCAACTTCAGAGAAGTGATCAATAATACCAATGTCAAACATGTTATCAATTTGAGTGGTATAATAAACGAAGAATCACTATCTCGACATTTATCTTCAAGAAAAGCAGTAGAAATAGAATTAAGGCAGGGATCCTATCATATCACTACATTGCGAGCCGGGATCATTATTGAATCTGGCAGCGCCTCTTTTGAAATCATCCGAGACCTTGTAGAAAAACTTCCAGTGATGATTACTCCAAAATGGTTGAATACCAAATGCCAACCTATAGGTATAGCGGATGTTATCCAGTTTTTGGAAAAAGTACTTTTTTATAAGACCGTCTTTGACAAAAGTTTTGATATCGGAGGGCCAGAGGTTTTTAGTTACAAATAAATGTTACTTGGTTTTGCAAAGGTGAGAGGCCTCAAAAGGTACATTTATACAGTGCCTGTGATGACGCCTAAACTTTCTTCCTATTGGCTATATTTTGTAACTTCTACTTCTTATAAACTCGCCTTTTCATTGGTCAGCAGTATGAAAATAGAAGTTGTTTGCCAAAATAACGATATCAATAAGCTATTGAATATTGACCCAATTGATTATGATACAGCTTTACGAAAAACACTTTATAGGATAGAGGAGAATCATATCTTGTCCAGTTGGAAAGATTCTTGGGTGAGTGGTCAGATAGATTAAAAAAATTATAGGCGTTTTAGAAGTTCCTAAATTTGGTTGTTATACGGATAAGCAAATAAAAGTGATGGATAATCTGGAAAAAAGTATAGATAAAATATGGCAGATTGGCAGAAAAAATGGCTGGTACTATGGCAATTGGTTGTGGAGGCTAAGAGGCTTTATCGATAAAATATTTGGAGAGGTGGGATTACGTAGAGGGCGAACTCATCTTTATCATTTGTCTAGTGGTGATGCCATTGATCTTTGGCGAGTGCTTTATGCCAATAAAGAAGAAGGGCGCTTGTTACTTTTTGCTGAGATGAAACTCCCTGGAGAAGCATGGTTAGAGTTTAAAGTAAAGGACAATGAATTACTACAAACTGCTACCTTTAGGCCTAAAGGTCTAACGGGAAGATTATACTGGTATGCGGTGCTTCCATTTCACGACTTTATTTTCAAAGGTATGATTAACGAAATAACGAAATAATTTGCAATGCTGTATAGAGTCTTAATTTTTCTGGCACTCAATTTTGCCGCGCTTGGAATTGGTAGCTTGTTTACCTCCAGTGGCGTCTCTTCTGATTGGTATAGTAATCTCAACAAAGCACCTTGGACCCCACCGGGATGGATGTTTGGTTATGCTTGGACGACCATTATGGTTTGTTTTGCTTTCTATTTGGCACACGCTTGGAATGCGGTATCCAATCGTAATCTGCTTACTGGTCTATTTGTCGTTCAATGGAGATTGAATGTTTTATGGAATCCGGTGTTCTTTAAATACCATGAAGCCTTCTTTGGCTTAATCGTCATCTCGACTCTCACTTTACTGCTCGGCTATTTTTTGATTAGCTATTGGAATCAGCTCAAAATGAAGTCATTATTAATTTTACCATACTTTTTATGGTTGTTAATAGCAACATCTTTAAATGCTTATATATTGATGGAAAACTAAAATGATCATATAGGAATAGTTATAATATTTCAGAAGTATTTATCCTCTTTCCTGTATCAGTAAATATTCCCTTTTTAAGTGTAAGTTATATCCCTTGACTGTACCTAATGAAGGCTAACGTGTGGTGCATATGCCGTACCGACCGAATGGGAGCTATGGACATTATGCACGGTGTGTGTGCCTGGCATGTGTGGCTACTCGAAAGGTAGCATTTTATTCTAGAGGGTGCAAGTCCCTTATACGCGAGGATGACACCTCGAAGTACTAGTAAGTCGCAAGGGTGTTAAAAATCTGAAGCCCGCCTGCCCGACGGACAGGGAAGCGATACTACAAAAGCCGATTCTAACGAACAGGAACTTGATACGGAGGCTATTAGAGTTTGGGTGAGCAAGCACATCTTTGTGAAGCCCTAAGAATACCAAAAGATTCTTTTAGTAGATCAAGTAGATATCGGCGGAAAGAATAGGCACTTACCCAGGGAGATCTCAAACTTAGTTGATGAGTATGAGAAGTCAGCCGAGGTCATAGTACCAAGAGTAATGAGCGAGGATTGCTAAACCCATACCCTTGAAGTCTCACAACAGGGAAGGACTGAACGCTAAGTAGATTGAAATTCGCTAAGGAGGCATTGCTAGCCTTAGCTTAAATTAGAACAAAGCCATGGAAGGTGTAAAGAGCTTTTGTGGTATGCTTGGCGAACCGCCGTAGCGCCTATGCTGAGGCTTCGGCGTAAGCATATACAGCCTGTCCCGCTGAGCGGGAAGGTCCGTACGTACGGTGGTCATGCCTTTGGCAGATAAATGTGACAGGGCTGAGGTAGTTAACATTGACTACCTCACTCTACTCGATTAGAGCCTGTAATATTATCTCTTCCTATAAGTAGAATAAATATCACTTAATCCACTTTCCTTAAAATATTTCAGCTACCTATTAAAAGTGAAATATCTTTTCAATATAGTAACACACTTAGGTAAAGTTCAGGCCTTAATAAATATTTCTGATTGTATTATTTTTCCTTCATCATCATACAGTGAAATAATGTAATGACCATAATTATAATTTGAAAGATTAACCTTTAACTCTCTCCTATTATTGAAATCGATTTGTTTAACAGTATCAACAATAGAACTAATTGTTAAATACCCATTTCTCACCTTATCAAATCTAATATTTAAATAATTGTCTACAGGGTTAGGAAAGATCTTAAACCTAGATGTTTCTAAACTTAAATCAGAAGTGTTTGTCTTTAATCCTAAGTCATTTCCATCAACTTTAATCCAGAAATACCATTTCGGTGCTTGGAAGCCATTAAACTCTGGTGGATAAGATGGTTGTAGATATGTATAATAAACCAATAAATCATTATCAGGGGTAATGTATGCCTTAAGTGGGAAAACGTCTATATCACTATCTTTAATGGATAGGTCTAATAAGGTATCGATCGTATTATTAGAATTTGTTTTCCAAAAATATAGATGCGTTGTTGAGTCTTTAGAAAATTCCTGGTATTCACCAATACCTAAAATATTGTTATTCTCATCGTAACCATATGCTAAAATAAATTCACCTCTTGATGCTAAGTCGATTTTATTTTCATGTTTATTAAGCAAGTTACCTTGATAATCAAATAAAAAATACTTTTGTTGATAATCGAAATCGAAACTGAAATCTCCTGCAACTTCAATCAGAAATTTTTCATCATCGTAAAAATTCATACTAATAGAAACGAGCGAATCATAATTAAAATGTTGCTGTAATTGAATTGAGTCAAATGAATGCAAGTCATAATCCATCAAAATTAGACTACTGAAATATTGCAAATCTAATGTGGCGAAAAAAGGGGATTCTACATGAGAAATAAATCTCCTTTCATTAAATGGAAAATTTCTGTCAGTTGTGGTTTGAAAAGAGGGAAAAGAGAGAATCAAAGTATCACTTTTAACGAGATTCCCGTTATAATCTAAATCAATAGAAATGAAATCTTCATATCTTATAGAATCATCCTTTACTCTTTCCATTGTTTTAACAATGTTATATCCATTTCCAGAATTAGATATTATATTTTTACTAAATGTAAAAAATCCTTTATCAAAAACCACATTTAAAGAATCACTATGATCTGTTTGAATGTAATCTATGTTTTCACCGGTATTAACGTTCAACCTTAATAAAGCTACATGACAAGAGTCCCATCGAGGATATGTAGGATTATATATGGTACTTGATTCTTCGAATAAGAGCAATTCCAATGTATCTCCAATTAAATAAACATCATTGACCACTTTTCTTGTGTATTGTTCTTCTGAAAATTCATTATACTCCCAAATCAATTCTCCTGTATTCAAATTGATTTTCTCAACTAAAAATCCGAAAGGAGAGGGTAGAAAGTTGGTATAAACAGTAATTATATATTCTTCTGTAATGATAGGTTCTCGAACAATGTCAAATACTTGATCATAAACAGAAATTGAGTCAACCCAAGGTTCATGCATCCATTCAACGTCGTAATCGATGAATTCAATGGGCTTTTTATTTTGACCGTATGTCAATTCGCATACTAGAATAAAAAATATGAATATCAATTTCATAGAATGTATATTGAAAGGTGCCCATTTTCAGAGGCACCTTAAGTTATATAATTTTAAAAAACTATAAGGCAGTCATGTTCACAATTCTCAGTTGAATGTAACCCTTCGCACGAGAGAGATCCTGTACACTCTCCTAATGAACTCCATTGTCCATCTTGGACAATCACTAAATTTCCATTCTCATCAGCACAAATCTTCTTTCTTTTATAACAACACAAGTCTCCCTCGTATACTCGTCTTTCTAGTATCCAGCCTCCTAAACCTTGTGGAGGTAAATAACAATATTGGAAACATAGAGTTGTTACCCTTGTAACTGATACAGGTTCTTCAAGGAATTCGCAACCACCATTATATTGACCAAATATATTGTTGACTTCGATTAATTCTACTACTTCAGAAAATTCTCTTTCCAAATCAATTAAATATGACTCTAATGCACCTACTCCAGAAGGCGGATTAAAACTAGGGCATGAAGAAATAAGAGCAGTATAATCAATTTTAAAATCAGAAATCACGATGTTAATCACCTTTGATCCTGCGATACACCATGAAAGCGTATAACTAACTGGAACTGATGTACAAGTCCCAGACAAACTTGTTCCGAAAGTTGGAACAGAAGCGTTTACAAACTGTACAAAACAAGAAGATGATCCGGTGCCAACTAAATCTTCTGCTTTAAGGGAACAAGAATCTCCCTGTCCTTTTTTAAGATTGCTATCGATTGTTCTGTTCTTAAGAAACTCGGCAAATATTTTTTCATCTAATGATACAGTTTCTATTTTTTGATCATCTTGAAGGTCAGTTTTAGTATTGTCTTTACTACAAGAAAAGACGAAAAACAACATGAAAATAAATAACAATAAATTTTTCATAATCTATAATTAAATGTTGAACAATCAACAATTAATCTGTTTATCCTCAATCATACTGGTATGATTGAGGATAAACAGTAAATAAAGATGTTGAAATTATTCCATAAAAACAAGCAAGAGTTTCCTAAACTAAGTAAATTAATTATAATTAGATTATAGGCTCTAACGGTTAGTACATGCGTCGTGGCGGCGTTTAGCTGACATGATCGTTATGTACATTGTGTGTTCCTGGCATGTGTGGCTACTCGAAAGGTAGCATTTTAATCTAGAGGGTGCAAGTCCCTTATACGCGGGGGTGACACCTCGAAGTATTAGTAAGTCGCAAGGGTGTTAAAAATCTGAAGGCCGCCTGCCGGACGGACAGGGAAGCGAGACTACAAAAGTCGGTACCTACGAATAGTGAATTAAGAGGAGTTTCTGAAAGAAACCAAAGACATAGAAATGTCTTTGGCGAAATGAACCGCTTGCGGACGGGCTGGCAATGTTTAATAATCAGAGAAAGAAGTCAGCAGAGGTCATAGTACCTGGAAAAACGAGTAAGGATTGCTAAACCCATACCCTTGAAGCCTCACAACAGGGAAGGACTGAACGCTAAGTAGATTGAAAATCGCTAAGGAGGCATCGCTAGCCTTAGCTTAAATTAGAACAAAGCCATGGAAGGTGTAAAGAGCTTTTGTGGTATGCTTGGCGAACCGCCGTAGCGCCTATGCTGAAGCTTCGGCGTAAGCATATACAGCCTGTCCCGCAGAGAGGGAAGGTCCGTACGTACGGTGGTGACACTTATGCTGAAGCTTCAGCGCAAGTATGTGAGAGGCGCATCGTGGGCTTTATTGCTCACGGCCGTCTACTCGATGTGTGCTGCCACTCCATATTTTTTCTTGATTAGTGCATCTTAATCAAGCTCAAGGGGAAGATTGTGGTCTGAGCACCATTCAATTAGTCCACCGTCGTAAACAGCCACATTCTGATGCCCAAGCAAGTGAAGAATAAAGGCATCGCTGGAGGCGGCAATCCCACCACCACAATACGTGATTACACGTTTCGCATCTAGTATTGGTTCGAATAAAGCATGTAACTCCTCAAGTGGGCGGAAACGTTTAGTCTCACGATCAAGTATTTCCCACGCCGTTACGTTTTTTGCTCCGGGGATGTGCCCTCTTCTACCGTATTCGTTGCGTTCGCCACGGTGTTGACGTCGACCCAAAGCACTTACAATACATGTTTCCTTCTGATTAATTGCGTTAAAAACTTCCATTTTGTCAGCAATCAAATCTGGATTATATCTTGGAGTAAAAGTAGCAGTAGGATAAACACTTTGCTTTGATGAAATTGGTCTGTTTTCAAGGTTCCAAGCCATCCAACCTCCATTGAGAACAGCCGCATTTTCAAATCCAAAAGTTCTGAGCATCCACCATAACCTTGCGGCCCACATATTTTCACGTTCGTCATAGATAACTACTCGACTATCTTCATAAATTCCTAGACGACTCATAAACTTAGCAAAGTGTTCCTCACTTGGCATAGTAAAACTTCGTGTAGACGCTTTAGGATCTGAAATTTTGAGTAAATCTGCAAATACTGCACCTGGAATGTGTCTTCGTTTGAACTTGTGTTTACCACTTATAACACGGGGAAAAGGCCAAAGTTTCACTTGTACAGTGGCATCAACTATTCGTAGATCAGGATCATCAAGATGCTCCTCCAACCACTTAGTTTCGACAAGAGGCTTTAAAAGGTTCTTCGATGATGTGTCTTTATTCATAGTATTTAATTTTCGGTTATTAATTCCTGTGTAGTTGCACACAACTAGTATATAGTCCTTTGAAAGATAATTAATATAAATTAACTGGGAGGTAAGGCTTATGAAAATTAACACTATAAATCCAATTCTTCTAAAGGACTCCTAACTTCTCCAAGCCTCTTACCACTTACGTGGGTTTACCCCGTGAGATAGGTATTTAGTCTATTTTTTATATATCTCTTACCCCAAGCTGTTTTAAGATACTTTTCTCTTTTTGTAGCATCTTTAGAATTCAAGCCTCCTTCCCAATAAACTAATTTTAAAGGAACTCTATTTTTCGTAGATTTAACTCTTCCTTTATTATGTTCGTTAAGCCGGGCTAATATATTTTGAGTATAACCTGTATAAAAGTTTTTATCTTTTTCTGATTGTAAAACATAAACATAATAGTACATATTCAATAAGTATATCTCATGGGGTAAATCATAGTCGTCTTCGGACTATTATGACCAAGAATCTCTTGAATGTAACGCAATCCAACACCAGACTCAAGCAAATGCGTTGCATAAGAATGTCTTAAAGTATGTAACGTAACTCTAATACCGATATTAGCCTTTTTGACAGATCTTCTTAAGATAGATTGTGCACTAGAAGCAGAATATGGCTCTCCTTCCAATCCTTCAAAAAGATGATCTTCTGGCTTACAAGCAATTCGATATTCTTCAATCATCTTTATCATTGTTTTTGACAATGGAACTCGTCGGTCCTTTTTACCCTTGCTATTTCTGATATACAAAAGATGCTCCTCAATTCTTATATCAGTCAACTTAAGCCTTAAAGCTTCACCAATCCTTAGACCTGCTCCATAAATCACAGTTAATAAACATTTGTGCTTTATATTAACACATGATAGCAAAATAGACCTTACCTCTTCTTTTGAAAGTACGTTGGGAAGGTATTGTATCTTTCTAGGACGCTCAATTTCTTCCGAGATAATATCTTCCTTTGAATACAAATTGTAAAAGATTTTTAAGGTGCTAACAAATTGATTCTGCGCTGAATGTGATTTATTTTTTAGTACAAACTCATTATAATTGAAATCCTCTATATCTTCAGTCGTAAGATCATCCCACTTTATACCTTTAATATTTGAAAAAAATACTTCAAGGCACTGGAATAAGAGTTTATTGTACTGTGACTGTATCTTTTTTGTTTCATGTAATTACTCATTTTCTCAATTTTGAGAAGAGTATCTGAATCAATAAATCTCTTTTCACCTGGTTCAATCGTTTCTATTCTTCTTGAGGGAATAATATTTCGCTTTATAATTTTTTCCTCTACTTCCTTTGTTTTAATAACATCCTCGTCGAAATGTATGCTTGAATAATCTACGACCCATGAATGCCTTTTGGCCAACAAAAGAAATGATTTGAAATAAGAATATCAAAACGGCATAAACGAACAAGAATCCATTTTTGACCATTTCGTAAATGGGGGACCCAAAACCAATTTACTTACATCAGGGTTCGCTCTAAAATAAATGCCTATATAGTTAGAATGATATTGATCAATAAGGACAAGCTTGATAAGTGGCGTTTTCTTTGATTCCATTTCGCATTGATGGTGATAATCCCATATGGCAAAAAATTTAAATTGTAAACAGGTCAATTGAATAAAGAAGCAGCTGCCGAAAATCCAACAACTGCTTATACTATAATTGCCTTAATCTATAACTCAATTGATATCTTGCTTTTGTTTAAGCTGCTCAATAGCTGCCGTTAATCCATCTTTGTTTAATTTGTCTGGAGCACGTGCTAACGCTATCTTAGCATATTCCATAGCCTTATCATATTGTCCAACTGCAGAATATCCTCTGGCTAGCCCTACATTGACTGGCCATACGTCACCATGCTTTTCAACGTTTAGTTTGAATACCTTCAATGCTAAGTCAGCCTGATCCAATGCAATTAACTGACGTCCCAATGCGTGAACCTGTAATACATTAGAGGAAGGATGTTTAGCCGCTTGCTCAAAGGTTGCCATCGCTTTATCCATCATGCCTAATTTCATTTCTAAACCGGCTTTAGTCTGCAGCGTAGTAATATTTTCATTGCCCTGAAAAGAGTTCGATGATGCTACCTGTGACCACTGATATGCCTCTTCCAAATTAACATCGTTGTTCAAACAATATGTTGCTGCAGCATTTCTAAATACCCAATTAAATCCTGCTGAATTTTGCATTTCGCCTTTAAGATGATTGACGTATATATCCTTGGCGTCATTTAACTTAATAGTGAAGGGAATACTCAGGTTTTCCCACATCAAAGCAGCCGTGCATTGATCTTCCTGGCGATCGGTAAACTCATAAGTTAACCATTCATGAAAATTATTTTTCTCCGGTGTTACTTCTGCACGAACAGCATCTTCAGCTGGGTCATAATAGTAACTGCCCCATGCACCACTATTGTTTGATAGTATCATTGTCCACGGTCCCGTTTCAGCCGGAATAAAATGCAATCCATATGATCCAGCCTTAATGTCTTTGCCCTGAACTTTCACGTCATGTGAAAAGTAAATTACTGTATTTTCATTTGCTCCAGCTCGCCATGGTGAAGGGTTAGCTTCTGAGCTAAAGCCAAAATTCAAATTGGTTAGGCCGTAAGGAACAAGATTACCCCAAATTTGACCTTTTCTGCTTTGGCCCTGGTTGTCGGTGACATCCGGGCTGTTGTAGATGATCTTTACATAGGCATGAGCTCCCATGTATTGTTTGGTTACACTCTTTTGATTTGCTCCCGATGGAGGAAGCTGAAGTTGACCAGCTAATGATAGACTGATCATAAATGAAAGCGATAGAAGAATAAGTTTTTTCATGCGAAGTCAATTAAAGTTAAATAATCGTAGTGATGCAGATCGATTTAGTTGGATGGTCTTTTAATTGACTTAAAATGTAATACTCATTTATTAAGATAGGAAGTGCAGATCACTTTTTAATAATTCTTTAACCAATTAAAGGAAGCATATGACAATGCAATGAAAACCTTACTTTACAAAAGGTAAAGCA
The DNA here is from genome assembly GCA_029262995.1 of Saprospiraceae bacterium. Lineage (GTDB taxonomy): Bacteria > Bacteroidota > Bacteroidia > Chitinophagales > Saprospiraceae > RFSX01. Next base: position 166,560 of record JAJCYH010000024.1, read on the forward strand.
GAGGAGTCTTCAGATTAGTATTCGAAGCTTAACTAGGATTTGCTCTTATTCCTCTTTTTATCAGTGCCATATCTTTTACTCTTGGATTTGCCAGACTTTGATTTATCACCACTGCTATCGGATTTTGGTCTGTCAGTGGATCTTCTTTTTTTGGACTTTGGTCTGTCTCTATCTCTGGAATCACTACGCCTTCTGTCAGATCGACGTCGGTTTCCACCTCCACCTCCACCTCCTCCTCTGCCATCTCTTCGGCCTTCTCTATCACCACCTTGGCGGTCAGAAGCTTTATCGTTGAGATCATAATTGGAATTGGTCTTCAGTTTAGACAATTCGTGACTTAGCAATTTACTTACCAGTTCATCCTTTGATATATCTTTGAAATGTTCTTTGGTTACCTCAATAAAATGTTCTTCAGATTCGCTTAAATTCTTATAATTAAGAACATCTTGACACCAGTTTTTTACTCTAACTTGAGCGATTTCACCGACATCAGGAATTTTGATATGCTGAAAAGAAATTGAAAGCTGCTTTTGTAGTCTCTCCACTTTGTAGCGCTCTCGTCCTCCTATAAAAACCAATGAGATTCCTTTTTTTCCAGCTCTTGCTGTTCTACCACTTCGGTGAGTATAATAGGCATCATCATCAGGCAAACTATAATGTATAACGTGGGTTAAATCATTTACATCAATACCACGAGCAGCTACGTCAGTAGCTATTAATATGTCTATTTCTTCATTTTTAAAACGACGCATCACACGATCCCTCATTTCTTGAGAAAGATCTCCATGGAGTGCGTCTACCTTATAGCTTTGCTTTAATAAGTCTTCCGCAAGATTTTGTGTATCTCTTTTGGTTCTACAAAAGACTACAGCTCTCATTTCACTGTTGATGTCAATAAACCTTTTAAGGGCCTCGTCTTTATTAGAATTCTTTACTGTAGTATATAAGTGCTCAATATTGACATTGACCTTATCTTCACTTTTTATTCTTACTTCAAAAGGATCGTCCATGAATTTCTTCACAATTCTTTTGATATTGTCTGCCATTGTAGCAGAAAAAAGCCAAGTCATCTTTTCTTCAGGAGTATGAGTAAGGATTTCGTCAATATCTTCCTTGAATCCCATGTTAAGCATTTCGTCAGCTTCATCAAGAACTGCAACATGAAGTCCTGATAGATCTACGTATTTACGCTTCAAAAGATCAATTAATCTTCCCGGTGTTGCAATTATGATATGTTGCGTATCCCTCTTAAGTGCATTCATCTGTTTGGTGATTGAACTTCCACCATATACCGCTAGAATGTTAATCTTTTTTTGATTTTGCGAAAAAAGAGTCATCTGCTCTGCAATCTGTTGACATAACTCTCGCGTGGGTGACAGGATCAAAGCCTGTGTCTTTCGGTTGTCAATGTCTATTCTGTCTATTATTGGGAGACCAAAGGCAGCCGTTTTACCAGTACCAGTCTGAGCAAGACCAATAAAGTCACCATATTCATTAAGAAGGTAGGGAATCGCTTTTGATTGAATCTCACTAGGAGTTTCAAATCCAATTTTTTTAAGAACTTCCAGAATATCGTCTGAAAGCCCCATATTATCAAATGTATTCATCATTTTATTTCAGCCGCAAAAGTAAGCTTTTATTATCATAGCCGCTTAATACTTATCCTTAGGTATGTGATGTATGCATTTTGCGTAAAGCAATACATTATATGTCTCCTTTATGTGGAAATATTAAATTTTAACGAAAGTTTGTTATTTCATGTAATTATGAAGCCATTTCAAGATAAAAAGCAATAAATCACTAATTCTTATAGGCATTTTTATATATTTTGTGTTACGATAGTTAATTAAATACCGTATTAAATAAATTTATTTCGGTAATTTCAATCTTGCGAAAGTCCTTCTGATTATTATTGCGTTAAATTGATAGATTCGATTGTAAAGAACGCTTTAACAGTCTAATACAAATCCCTGGATTTTATTATTCACCAAATCGTCATTCTGTGTTGAGATATAGGCTGATTTTATTCCTTTTATACACCTTTGGCCCAGTTTCGCTGTGGTCACAGGACATCCATTATTCACAATTCTTCAACTCACCATTGAACTTATCTCCTTCATTAACAGGATCATTTAATGGTGATTCCAGATATCATGCTAATTACCGCAATCAATGGGCCAGTGTTCCAGTAGATTATGTAAGTGCTGATGTAGGAGCTGACTTTAAAATCAGAAATTTCAAAAATGAAAACTATCTGGCTGTTGGTGGATTGATCAATTACGATATGGCTGGAGATTTGAATTTAAGTTTGACCGGCATTAATTTGCTTATGGCTTATTCTTTTAAGCTTAATGAGACGGGTACAATTAATCCCGCAATCAATATCTCCTATGCACAACGAAAATTTGAAGCTGGAAATGTACTAACAGGAAACCAATGGGATGGGAGAGCATACAACCCATCTATCCCTGCTGAAAATATAGGATCGGATAATAGCTCTTATTTTGACCTCGGTGCTGGTATTAATTATAGATGGCAAAAGGCCTATAGATCCTATTTTGACCTAGGCGTTGGTGCTTATCATATAATCAAACCTACAGATTCCTTTAATCCTGACGCAACGTATACATCTGAAAGACCGATGCGATTGTCTTTTTATGCTATGGTAAATTTACCGATTACCAATGGAATGGACATTTTGCTAAATGGTTTATATGCCAAGCAAGAAGCTTATTCTGAGAAAGTGATTAATTCACAACTTAAGTTTTATTTGGGGCAGAGACAAAGTGCCGCCTTTTATCTTGGGGCAGGTTACCGATTTGATGATGCATGGTACCCTATGGTTGCAATTGAATTAGGTTCTGTATATGGAGCTTTTTCCTATGATTTTAATATTTCAGATTTTGACGTGGTGACAATGGGCAGAGGTGGACCCGAAATTAGTTTACGTTACATTATTGCACGTATTCCTAAAGGGGTTGACAAGCCTTGTCCACTTTATTAAATGATAGTTAGATGAGACGAATATATATATCTTTAGTTTTTTTGATTTTATGCTTTGCGCAAAATGCTTTTGGGCAATACTACTCCTTTAACCAGCATGTACGTTATGCTGATGAGCGATATATTGAAGGTCAATACTTGTTGGCACTGGAACATTATTATGAAGCTTCTCAACTCAAAGGACTACTCAAAAAACAAAGTCTTTTCAATTATGCTGATGCTGCCTTTAAAGTTAGCGATTTAGCCCTTGCAGAGCAGCTGTTTATGCTGTATCAAGAAAATGATAAAGCTGGAAATGGTCACGAAGTTTTGTATAATCTAATCGTCATTCGACAGATGCAGGAACGCTACGAGGAAGCTATTTTAGATTGTAATATTTATATATCTGAATACGAAGAATTGGATATAAATTTGACTGAAAAAGTTAACAGCCTTAAAGAGTCATGCCAATGGGCATTGGCGGAAATTCGTGAAGCCATGGTTGATTCAGTGCAAAATATGAAGTCTGTTAACTCTATATTTTCTGAGCAGTCTCCCTTTATATATGGTGACAGTCTTTACTATAATGCGATTAATCAGATGATTGTTATAGATAAAGAGAAGCAATATTATTCTAGAATTTATAAGGGAGGGCAGAAGCCCTTGGAACTCATTGGTGTTCCAGAAAATAAGCTCATTTCACATCCTTCTTTTTCAAGTGATGGAAAGTATTTCTTTTACTCAGTCGGTGATTATGCTGAGGACGGTACAATAATATACGATATTTATTTTAGCCTCGTAAATCAGGATACGACAATTGGTGTCCCACGAAAACTTCTTGCACCGATTAATTCTGACGCCTACACAAGTGCACATGCAAGTGCGATTACTGTGGATACGATTATACACTTGTATTTTTCTAGTGATAGACCAGGTGGTAAAGGAGGCTTCGATATATGGAGAGCAGAAATGAGTTTGGAGATGGAAGTTTTAAACCTTGTTAATTTGGAAGACATTAATACTTCTTCCGATGAGTATTCTCCCTTCTTAAACTTTAATACCAATGATCTCTACTTTAGCAGTAATGGACATCTTGGATATGGAGGCTTCGATATATTCCGAATTGCGATGGATGAAGACTCTTTAAAATCAGTAGATAATGTTGGACCTAAATTAAACTCTTCTTATAATGATCTATTCTTTTCGACGAATGTAAATGGTTCTGTTGTCTATTTTACTTCCAATCGTCCTGGTTCTATGCTTTTGGACAGCAGATTTGAATCTTGTTGTTATGATATTTATACAGCAGAAGTTACTGAATGTAGTATTGATTTACTGGCATTGATATACAATAGGACAGGTGGTGAAATGCTCAATGATACCAAATTCGTTGTCATCGATCCAGAAACTCAGGATACCGTATATTCCAATGAATCCGATGAGAACTTATTTGAAGTGGAACTGGACTGTGATAAGGAATATATAATCCAATCCATCAAAGAGGGTTTTGACCTTTATGAGCTCAGCTTCAGACCAACTAACTTTTCCTACGGTCAGGATAATGAGATTATCAGAAAAATATATCTCAACCCATCCATTTATGACTTAAACTTAACAGTGCTTTCCAAGGACACTAATCTTCCTTTAGATAGTCTGAATTTTGTGTTAACCAATATCAATACAGGTGATCAAGTAGAGATTAATAAGCATCCTAGTAATAATATACATTTTGATGTTTTACCAGGAACAAATTATAAAATTGATGTATCTAGAAATGGATATAAAGACACAACAGAAGTGTTCAATTCTGGGAATAAAAGCAATATCATAAATAAAACGATATATCTTGAAGAGAAAGAAGTGATCAAGCAGGCTAAAATTTCTCTGGCAGAAACAATTCCTTTAGCCTTGTTCTTCGATAATGATGCGCCAGTAGCAGGAGATAGCACGCACTTGTCTGGAGAAAATTATTCAGATACCTATGAAGCCTATTATGACAAAAGAGGTAAATATGTTTTCAATTACGTTTCTAAATTCTCTGGGAGGCGGCAAGATGACGCAAGACGTGAAGCCAGTCAATTCTTTGACGGAGAGGTCAGAGTAGGATTTGAAAAGTATGATATATTCAAAAAACAACTCCTTCTTGTCCTAGAATCTGGTCAGGAAGTAAATATTTACCTTAGAGGCTATGCGTCACCACTAGCGCTTGATGAATACAATCAAGCTCTAGGACGTAGACGTGTCGATAGTGTGCGTAAAGAATTTGATGACTGGAATGGTGGCGTATTGTTGCCTTATATTAATAATGGACAATTGCTTGTGACAGAGCGTTCTTTTGGAGAGGAAACTTCACCTAAAGAGGTTAGTGACGATCCAAGTAAACCGTATCAGTCAATATATAGCCCAGGTGCAAGTCGCGAAAGACGTGTAGAAATAGATGAGATTAACTTTAATAAAAATTAAACTTTCAACATGAGAGTTATAAAATATACACTTTTTCTTTTCCTTGTACTTTCTAGTTTCTTAGAAATACAGGCTACCCACGTAGCAGGAGGAAGCATGACTTACAGATGTCTAGGGAACTCCAGATATGAGATTTCATTGGAATTTAGACGAGATTGCTTTAATGGATCTGACGATGCACAGTTTGATGATTTTGCTATCGTAACTATTTTTAATTCCAGTAATCAAATTGTGAACACACTGGGTTCAGGTGGTAAGATTCTTATTCCTTTTATGCAGGATGATACATTGAATGAAAAGCTTACAAGTATCTGTAATGTCATCGGAGATGACGTTTGTGTTCAGACTACCGTTTACATGGATACTTTGATATTGCCACAACGAGCTGGTGGCTATATTCTTGCTTACCAGAGATGTTGTCGTAACAGTGCATTAAGCAATGTTGAGGATCCTCTAAATACTGGGTCTACATATTGGGTTAGAATTACCGAAACCGCACTACAACTCTGCAACAGTTCACCAGTTTTTAAGAATCTTCCTGGGGTATTTATATGTGTTAATGATACTCTGCGATTTGATCACAAAGCCTCAGATATAGATGGAGATTCTCTGGTCTATTATCTATGCACACCATCCGCAGGGGGTTCAGTTGATGTACCTCGACCTGATCCTGCAAGCAAGCCTCCATTTGATAGAGTAGTCTGGGGAGCAGGCTTTAGTGAAAACAATATGATGGGCGGAAGCCCAATTAGTATAAATTCAGAATCAGGTCAGCTGATTGCAGTACCCAATCAGGTAGGCCAATTCCTGATTGGTGTATGCGTTAGGGAATTTAGAGATGGCGTTCTGCTTTCTGAAATCAGAAGAGATTATGAATATGCTGTCAGGATTTGTGGAAGAGATCCTATTGCAGGTTTTGATCCTGATCAATTTATAAAATGTGACGGACTCGAAGTTGAATTTGAGAACTTTACCACATCCAATTTTCTTCCATTAGATAGTATTGACTTTGAATGGATATTTGATTACCCAGAAGGAACGCTTACTTCCAATGAAGTAGCTCCAGTGGTTGTCTATCCAGAAGGAGGTCAATATGATGTAAGAATGGTAGCTACCGATGGGATTTGTTTTGATACAGTATTCACGACAGTTGGGGTGTCGCAAACAGGAGATCCTACAGCTGACTTTGCATTTGATTCTTACGACTGCGATGGAGAGACAGTCGTCCAATTCTATCAGACAAGTATAACCTCGCAAGCCAATCCCGAACATTTCTGGATTGTCAGATTTGGCGGTAGTGTCGTTATTCTTAATGGGGAATCACCAAGTTTGAATATCGGGTCTGATCAGAACTTAATTGTAAATTATGAAATAAAGACAGAAAGTGGATGTATTGATGTTGTATCCAGAGATATTGATATACAAACTATTCCATTACGTGTAGAATTTGAAGATAAAATTATCTGCAGAGGTGAAGACGTTTATATCTTTCAATCTGATATTCCGGATTTGGAAGTTGTAATTACACCTGATATTGGGATCATCAACGATGGTGCTGGAGGATATTATGTGAATGGATTTACTGGTAATATTGAATTTGAAATTACCGTTACCGATGGATTTTGCTTAGATCAAGGAATAGTAAGCATCAGTTCTGAAGCAGAACCTAATTTTCCTCTTGAAGATGTGATTCAATGTGGAGATGATGCCATTGGATTGAATAACTCTGGTCCTCGCTTTTATTATTATGAATGGGTTGGTCCAGAGATTAAAGATCCACATGCCGTAAATCCGCAGGTTAGCCTCTTATCAGACGGAGATTATTTTGTAACTGTATATACTTCTGAAGGAAGCTTATGTTCGTTTTCAGATTCACTTAGCGTGAAGGTTTCAGAAATCCCTTCATTTGAAATCATCAATGAAGCAACTATGATTTTCTGCGAAGGTGATTCCATTGATTTATTTGTATCAGAAAGTTTTCCTACAATAATTTGGACTGATGATAAAGGCAACAATCTAGGTAATTCCGATCATATAACCATAGATCGCCTTATGGAAACAACAACGTATACAGCTCAAGTATTTACGGAAGATGGCTGTACAACTACCAGAAGCATGGAAATCATCTATTCAAGATTGCCTGTAATTAACGTTTCTGGCAATACCTCCACAATGGTCTGTATGGGTGATGATGCCACCTTGCTGGTTGTTTCACTTGATTCTATTACTTGGGTTGATGAAGATGGCAATCTACTGGCTACAGGTTTTGAATATACAATTCCCGAAGTCACCGAACCAACAGACATAACAGTTGTTGCAACCAATGAACTGGGTTGCCAAGAAGAATTAACGTTTAACATAGGCCTTCATCCGGACCCTATGCCGGACTTGTCACCAATAGAGGACATCAATATTTGTCCAGGTATGATAACTTCAGTAATTCTGGATATTGAAGAAGATATAAAATGGTATAATGCTGATGGTGATCTTGTAGCTACTGGACCCGAATGGATGATTGAAGGCATCATAGAAGATGAAACATATTCAGTTGTGGTAACAAACAGTTTTGGATGTCAGGATTCAGTAGACTTTACTGTTCATGTAGATGAAGGAATAGTTCCTGAAGTAGATTTAATGATATTGGATTCTGTAATGTTGTGTGTTGATACTGACTTTAGTGTGAATATTATATCATCAGATACGGTTAGATGGCTTGATTTGGATGACAATGTAATTGCTCAAGGCAACAGCTTTATGATCGAGAACGTCACAGATACATTGGTATTTCAAATATCGGTTATTGATAGTTTTAATTGTGAACTTAGAGACACCTTTGCAATTAACCCATTTGAAGGCATAGAGTTGGATATTTCTAGTTCATCGCAGATAGAATTTTACTGCGAAGGAGAGTCAATAGATTTGTCTACGGTTACGAATGTAAATGCTAACATTGAATGGTATATAGATGACCAACTTGTCAATACTGGCGATTCACTCATCAGTTATTTCCCTGATGGAGATATCAATATTGTGGCTATAGCCATGGATCAATTTGGTTGCATGTCAAGAGATAGTTTCATGCTCAGAGAATCTGCTACTGCTGGGGAAGTTTCCGGAGATAGTCTGATCTGCATTTTTGGTAATGCCGAATTAAATTATACTCCTGAAGTACCTGGAGATGTATTTTCTATAATGTGGTCACCACAAGAGGGCATAGTTGAAGACAATGGACTATCGATTACGGTGAGTCCAGATTCGACAATAACGTATCAGGTGGTTTACAGCAATGAAGATGAATGTATTACTATAGATAGCTTTAATGTTTTTGTCTCTGGTTATATCAATGGTATAATGGCTTTTGCTGATCCTCAGGAAATTCTATTAGGAGAAAGCCTCGATTTATCAACCGATCAATTTCCAGAAGATGAGTATCAGTGGAGTCCACCAGAAACTTTAGATGATGAATTCAGCGATATGCCAATAGCAATGCCTACTGAATCAATAACGTATGTTGTCACAGTTACTGATGAATTTGGTTGTACAGCGACAGATGAAGTGACGGTTGATGTAATTCAACCAAATTGTGATGAATCTGATATTTATATTCCTAATACCTTTACACCTAATGGTGATAACCTTAATGATGTATTCAGGATTGAATCTAATTTTATCGATCAACAGAATTTAATCATTTATAATAGATGGGGAGAAGAGGTATTTAGCAGTACAGATACCAATGCCGTTTGGGATGGCACCTATAATGGTACAGAATTGCATACCGATGTATTTGGCTATTTTGTTGAAATTGTTTGTATTAATGGCTTTGAATATTCCTCACAAGGGAACATCACTTTGTCTAAATAATCACTTTTCTGAGCATAACTCCTTAATCCACTTTATTTTTGCACTCTTATGAGTAAAAAAGGAAGAGTATTGGTTGCCATGAGTGGTGGCATTGATAGCACCGTCACCGCTATGATGTTGCATGAGCAAGGCTATGAAATCGTAGGCATTACGATGAAGACATGGGACTATGCAAGTTCAGGAGGATCTAAAAAAGAAACAGGTTGTTGTAGCCTTGATTCGATCAATGATGCAAGAAAAGTATCCGTAGATAAAGGATTTCATCATTTTATCGTGGATATACGAGAGGAATTCGGTGATTATGTTATCGACAATTTCGTTGAAGAATATATTGCCGGCCGTACGCCTAACCCTTGCATCCTTTGCAATACACATATTAAATGGAGCGCACTAATCAAACGCGCTGATGCCATGGATTGTGAATTCATCGCTACAGGGCATTATGCGAAAATAAAGAATAACGATGGCCGATACTTTATTTCCAAAGGTCTGGATCCAAGAAAGGACCAATCTTATGTTCTTTGGGGATTGTCACAAGAGTGTATGGCTAGAACCATGTTCCCTCTCGCAGATTATACCAAGGATGAGATAAGAAAAATGGCCTTTGACTGGGGCTATGAAGCCCTGTCCAAAAAACCTGAAAGCTATGAGATCTGCTTTGTGCCAGATAATGATTATAGAGGCTTCCTTAAAAGACGCGTTCCTGAACTGGAAGAAAGTGTAAAAAACGGGATTTTTGTTAATAAATCTGGTGAAGTGATCGGCAAACATGAAGGTTATCCATTTTATACCATAGGGCAAAGAAAAGGCCTCGGTGGCGGATTTAAGACGCCCAAGTATGTCACAGAAATCAACCCTAATACGAATACAGTAGTTCTTGGTGAAGCTGATGATCTATTAAAAAATGCATTAAAATTCAATGGAGTCAATCACCAAAAGTATGCTGAAATACCTAGTGGCAGGGAATTTGTTACTATGGTTAGATATAATGATCGTGGAACCTTATCGGAAGTAGAAAAATCTAATGATGGTGAATATTTGGTAAACTTTAAAGCCAATGTTAGAGGTGTTGCTCCTGGACAGTCTGCGGTGATTTATGAAGGAGAAGATGTCGTAGCAGGCGGATTAATTCAAAAACCTGTCTAAGCTTATCTTATTGTCTTCATTGGTGCTAAATCCTTTTTTATTACCCTTGACAATGTATTTTTTGTTTTAAATTGTAAATGATGAAAATCAGTTTTCAAATATGGGTAGTAGCTCTTGCAAGCATTTCATTGATTTGCTTCTATTCTTGTGAAGATCAAGTAAAAACACTTGATGACTCACTTTTTGATTATGAATACTTTCCAACGGAAGTAGGCAAATATTGGTTGTATCAAGTAGATTCAACAGTGATCTATAATCAGGGGAGTAAAACGATTAAATCTAAGACTTTTGTTAGAGAAGAGGTCACGGAGATATTCAATAGCCTTGAAAATTTACCGATTTACCGAATAGAAAGGTCAATATCGGATAGTATCGATGGGAATTACATCATTAAAGATGTTTGGACTGCTGAGAAAACTGAATTTGCAGCTTTTAGAACCGAAGAGAATCTTAGATTCAATAAAATGATTTTCCCTTTAAGATTAGATCAAACATGGAAAGGAAATCTTTTTGACAACCTTACCGAAGTTAATGTCGCTGGTGAAATGATTTGGGTGTACAAGGATTGGGGTGATTATACCTTGAAATCCAAGGGATTAGACAGGATGGTTAATGGAATACTTTATAATGATGTAGCCACTATAATTCAAGCAGATCATGATTTTGCCATCGAACGAAGATTTGCCATCGAGCACTATGCACCAGGAATAGGACTAATAGAAAAAGAAATGATGATTTTCGATACCCAGTGTGAATGTCCTAGTCAAACCTGGGAACAGAAGGCTACTTCAGGATATACAATGAAGCAAATACTTTTAGAAAGTAACTAGAGGATTGATTGAATTAACTCATATCGGAAAGGTGCTAAAAACGCATGGTAAAGACGGTCAAGTTAGGGTTCAGGTAGAAGATGCCTACTATGATGATCTAATGAAGGCAAGAGCAGTTTTTATTGATATGGATGGGTCACAGGTTCCTTTTCTCATTAAAGAAATAGAAGTTAAAAATCATATACTTATGCGCCTTGATGAGTTAGATCAACCAGAGCAAGCTTCAGCATTGTCACTTAAAGACATTTACCTTGAAACATCTTCTGTTTCGGAAGAGGCTAAAAACATGATTCTTGAAGAGGACCATTCCTTATTGCTTAATTATACAGTAATTGATCAAAATGATGCAGTATTGGGAAAGATAACAGAGGTCATAGAAAATGATTTCCAGGATCTTTTGGAGATTAAAAGTAAGAGCACCAAATTCCTATGGCCATTTCATCCAGATTTGGTCATCGATCAAGACGACGAAAAGAAAATTCTAAAAATCCAATTGCTGGAAGGTTTTCTTTAGGCATTCTATTTAGCAAACAGTCCAAGATTAAATGGTTTGAGTCTGTGGCTAATGATTTTACATCTAATCTGATTGCGAGAGTTAGGAGAGTAAAGCACCACCCCTAAATTATGAAAATCAACTACTACTGAAGCGTCAGTGTCAGAACTGATTTTATTCCAAGCCATTAGCATTCCTTTACTCCATCTGATATCATCAAATACAAGACAAAGCTGAGCTATTCGTTTTTGTTTTATCAGTTTGAAATAATCCATTGTTGATTGATAGCTGTGATCACCATCGATTAAAATGAAATCTGGATATATATTGCCAAAATCAGTATTAAGGAAGTCTTGGAAATACTTATTGTAAGTATGTATTTTATCTATTCCTGAATTTATAAAGAAGGCTTTTGCTTTACGCAAAAGTTGATCATTGGCTTCAACGGTATGTACATTTGCAAAAGGGTTGTAATAAGATAGTGTTGTAGTAGTCATGCCTAAGTTAGTGCCTAACTCAATAATGGTTTTTGATTGTACAGCTTGAGCTATCTTGGCAATAAAAGACGACTTTCGATAACTGCTGCTGGAAAGCTTAATCGCTTTGGCGATTGTATTTTTACTTAAGGAACTTGAGCCTGCACCAACTTCTTCTGAGACTAACTCGTTGTCTTGGTTTAAAGCATTTCTAAAGTTTTTTTGTAATTCGGCTTGTGGTAGATCGTCGCTTAAATACACAGATTTGAGTATTGAAAAGAGAAGTGGTGAATGTATATTGTAGATGGTAGAGGCTTGAAAATAAAATCTCAAGGCTTCACGGATTTGCCATAATAGCTTTTTCAGCTTCATAATAGTTGCAAAGTAGTAATATCAATGTCCTCATTAATATTTAGACATTGGCATTTATCATATTATGTATTTCTTATATTTGTATCCAACTTAAAAGTAATTCATTTGACATGAATAGATATTTATTTGTTCTTTTGCTAATAAGCATAAAATTTGGTGACCTCAAAGCGCAACAGCATGTGGTATTTGTAGATGAGAGTTGGAGGTTAGAGCATAGCATATCTTCGGACTATAGTATTGCAGTTGCAGATATTAATGGAGACTACAGAGACGATATTGTTAGAATGAATACTGATTCATTATACTTTACATTAAATATTGCACAGAATAATCGGTTTGTTGATTTTACTGTAATTCCCAAAGCATTTCCTGTACTGAGTACCAATATTGCAGATCTTGACAACGATCATCACAACGAAATAATCATAACAGGTAACAAAACTGGCATTGGTGTATATGGTCAGCGATCTAGCGAACTCAGCTTTGAACAAGGGTATATCAATGGTGGTGATTATTACGCTCAGGGCTCTTCCATTGCTGATTTAAATCTTGATGGTTTCCTAGATTACTTTATCGCTAACGATATTGGAAACAATCAGGTTTATCTGAATGATGGTAATGGTATTTTGAGGGATACGGTAATAGATGATTTTAATATATTGGCCGAACAAGGCTCTTCTGGAAATTATAATTCAAGCTGGTTAGATGCAGATGGAGACGGTGATTTAGATCTCTATATCGCAAAATGTCACATCAATGCCAATAGCTTTGATGATCCTCGTCGAATAAACCAATACTTCGAAAACCAGAATGGGGTGTATATTGAACGTGCTAGTGCACTAAACTTAAGCCTTGGAGATCAGTCCTGGTGTTCTTCTAGCGGTGATCTCGATAATGATGGGGATCCTGATATAGTCTTGATCAATCATGGTACTCCAATTTTGATTTTGGAAAATAAAAATGAGAATGGTTTTGTGACACATTCAGATTTTACGGATACAGGAGATCTTATCGGTGATGAGCAACAAGTTATTGTACAGGATTTTAATAATGATGGCTTACTGGATGTATTTATTTTAGGATTTAATGATCAGCTATTGTTGAATGAAGGAGACTTTCAGTTTAAAGTGTACAATAATCCTATTGGTGAGGGAAATGCTTTTTCAGGCGCATGTGGTGATTTTAATAACGATGGATGGCTAGATTTATACGCTGTCTATGGAACGGCGGATTCAGGAATTGATGATAAGATGTGGATTAACTTCAAGCTTCAGAACCACTTTATTAAGTTTTCACTAAATGGTAAAGAATCTAATGCACAAGGTATTGGTGCGAAGATAATCGTTTATGGAGAGTGGGGTAGTCAGAGCAGATGGGTAACTTCTGGAGATTCCTATGGAATTACCAACAGTATGAACCTTCATTTTGGCTTGGGTAATCATTCGATAGTTGATTCAATGCATTGTATTTGGCCCTCAGGGCATGTAGATCGTTTTTATCAACTTGAGATAGATCGGCATTATGTGCTTACGGAGTCTGAATGTATAATTAGAATTGGAAGAGTAGAAACATCTTCGCCAGGCGTAATCTGTAAAGATGGAAGCGTATTGCTTTACGCAAATGATATTGGAGAGACGTTGTGGAATAATGCTATTGTTCTAGATACTTTACTTGTTGATCAATCAGGGTATTATTTTGCTGAATCGACATCCTCTTGTAGGAACGCAACAGGTTTAATATATGTAGACTCCTTACCAGCACTTGAAGGCAGTCCAATATTGTTTGCAGGAGATGAGATCGTTTTATGTGAAGGAGATGAACTCATACTGCAAGCTGATACTGCTTACTATTGGAATCTGCAGAATTCATTTATTGGCAATGAGATTTCGTTGAGCGAAAGTGGTAGCTATTATTGTTATGTGGCTGATTTATGTGATACAATTCGTTCACATGAGGTCTTAGTTGATTTTCAAACCGTTGACAACAATCCAGTCTTTGATACTATCGTTCCTAGTAGTGAATATTGGTTGAACAGTGGATTTGTGGAGTCAAACTGGTATGATAGCGACTTTAACTTTCTTGAACAAGCAGATTCGTTACTGGTAAAAAATATAGAAGAGGATACTCTTTTTTATTTTTCTTACAAACAAGCTCGAAGCTTTGACGCCTTCGATGCAGGACCTGAATTTCACCCGGATGACTTTGAACTTCACGATGACAGTTTGATCAATATGCTAAGCGTGGAGATCAAAAGTGAGATATTGCTTCTTTCATTGGATGTTATTGCAGGGATTGGGGGACCAAGAAAACTTTTAGTGATCGATGCGTTGTCAGATACAGTTTATAGCGGCACATTTAATCTTAATGAAGGACGAAATACACTAGTTGCAAATTATCACTTTAATTCAGGGAAATATATTTTTAGTTTTGACTCTGAAGTAAATATGAATGCCTATGGTAATATCTCTCCAAAGTTGAATTCTAATTCCAATGGCCTCATTAAATACCCATTATCATTAGGTCAATATATTAAAATTGTTGATGACAATATAGATATCATTGAAAATCTATATTTCTACAATTGGGTATTTCAACCAATATTAGAAGATTGTGGATCTGAACTTATACCTTATAACATTGAAGTAGATACAACCCTTGGACTCAAGGAGTTTTATATAGAGAAATTTATTGTTTACCCAAATCCCGTAGAGCAATTTTTAATACTTGAGAATAGCAATAAAAAAAGCAAAATGCTAATTTTCGATTTATTTGGAAGAAAATTAATAGAGCAAAGTCTTCCTTTCGGGCAGCATAGAATTAGCATTGAACATCTTAGCTCAGGAATATACAATATCCTATTGATCGATGAGAGGAATACTAGGTCTAGTCAATTTATAAAGCCATAGTCAAAAGCAAAAACAACCCTAAATAGGGCTGTTCACTCAATTCTGCACAAATCCTTGTACTATACATTTTAGCTTAAAATTGCAGCCTCAATAGGGATTGAGGCTGCAGACCTTAATAATAAACACCCACCAATGGAAATATTAGAATACTAAGTACACTAATGTTCCACATTGCATCTTTGCCTTATGCACTAAATTCTCTGGTTAATCGGGATGATAGTGGTTTTGAATGGAAAAACCGAATCCAAGATTGTGTTACAAAATCACAAATTAAAAATATCGATTATATGTAAGTATTAGATTAACAGTAATACGAATTCAAGGACATGCGATTTTGTGAGATGGATATTGAATTTATCCTCACTATCTTCAGATGTATACAGATTAAAAAGAAGAGTAAAATATCAAACATACTTATTCATCTATTCCTTATATTACATGAACTGGCTTGGCATTTGCATGTAAATGCCATAACACCTTTCCTGGCGGAGTAATCCCAAATTTAGATTCCTTTTACTTATTAAAACTATAAGCAATAGTTATGTCTGTTATAATTGTATTTATCCTATACTTATTTTTACCTGTTATTTGCGACCAAGATTCTAATACTTCAAAGATTTTTGATTTTGAACATAAACAAGATGAAAGAAGTGATAACTCAAATAGATCATTCAAATTAGTGTATGAAAAAGCAATTGGGAATGATATTCCCGCTTATGAAATGATTAAAGGCAGTAAGAAATTTGAAGCCTTGATTAGAAATTTGGAATCTACATTTCAGCTGCCATCTCAGATAACAATCAAGTTTAAATCCATTGAAAGTCTGAGTCCCATGTACGAAAATGGGCAGGTTATCATACCATATAATTTTTTTAATTATTATCTTAATTTCGTCATTGCTTCAGGTTATGGGAAAACCGGTGCGGACAAATTATCTGCAGTCGTAAATTTGACGCAGTTTGCACTCTTCCACGAATTAAGTCATGGAATAATTGAAGTATTAGATATTCCATTTCTGGGAAAAGAGGAACATGTCGTAGATGGATTGACTGTCTTATTGGCCACAAGATTTGATATTGATGTAGTACCGTTGACAGCAGTAGAAATTTTTGAGCTAGAAGCAAAAGTAAGCGACAATACAACAGCAAGTCAAATGTTTTGGGGCAAGCATTCCATAAGCAAAGACCGTATGGATGATATTTTATGCCTTGTACAAGGAAGTAATGAAGGCCCTAATAAGAACTTGTTTGCTGATGTAAATGCTGTTGGTGTAGATAAAAGCCCCTGCTGCAAGGAATATGAAAGAATAAATGAAAATTGGAGCAGAGTTTTTGGCTCTGCTCTCAAATAATCAATATTACTGTTCTTCTATAGTCTCTACTTCTTCGACTGCTTCAGCAGTTGAAATGTCATAGGCTTTTTTTGTATCTGTAAACTGTTGGAACGATGCGACTTTTCCTTCTTTAAGTCTAAATACATGAGCGAATTGAGCATCTAGATCCATGCCATTGGCCTTAAAAGTGCCTTTGTATCTTCCCATTCCAAGTACCCCATCATCATCTACAGAAGATAAGCTAATGCCCTCTAGTCTGAAGTTGTCAAAATCAGCTAGGATTGGACTAAATACGCCATCAAGTACTGCTTGAGGTCCAATGTATGGATTACCTCCTGCATAAAGGAAGCTTTCTGCTTCATTCCAAACGACATCTTCAGTCATTCCAGCTAGTACAGCTTCTACATTGCCTTCGGCAAAATAGGCATATAACTGTTCAACGATTTCAATGTTAGTTGGCCCTGCTTCTGCTTCGGTTTCGCCAGGTGCCTGGCAAGCAAAAAATAAGCTTGCAATTAGGCAGAGATAAAAAGTGTTTTTCATGTTTTTTGGTTTTAGCGCTTAGTGGATGATCCACTGGTTAATAATATTAGTGTTGAAAGATAATCAAAGTAATAAAATTTAATCGCTTTGTCAAATATATGTTATACCAGAATTAGTCTAAAAACCAAGATGATTGATCTTTGTATGTGAAGATCTCTTTAAAAAGTATTTAATTTCATTGTTACAATTTCATATTGATGAAAAATCGACTTACCAAATATTATAGTGTTATTAACTATCGAACTCTGATTTCGATTTCCATTTCAATTATTGCTACTTGGTTGGCATGCAGATATAAGCTGATCTTTAATCTTGATTTGACTCTGATCTCAGTAGCCGTTGTTTTCCCTTTGGTCTTTACTTTGGGTAGCGCATTTCAACGACGTGAAAGAGCATTAGAGCATTTGGGTAGAGCAAAAGGTGCATTAGCTGCGATAAAATATTGTTTTTCATTTTCTAGGAAAATAGAACAATCAGAAAAGCAAGAAATCTATAAATACATTAACAATGTCAAATCGGAGTTGATCAAATTTTTATACGCAAAGGATAATGATAAAACTGCTTTGAATAAAGCCATAGGTCAGATTCAGGATTTTATCTCTAGTAGCAAGTCGAGAATGGAGGGTGGATTGTCTTTGAAGGTATATAAGTTGATGAGAGATGTCATAATGGGAATAGAGAATTCTATATCTATTAAACTACACGGGACCCCTGAAAGTATTAGAGCCTATTGCGAAGTGTTTATTTATGTTTTCCCATTTTTCTATGCACCGACATTAATCAAGAATATAGTATACCAGGATATTCATATAGATGACATTATTAATGGTCCATCAGTTTCGATTCTAGACAATCACTTTGTCTTGATTGTCTATGGTTTAAATATCATTCTTTCGTTTTTGCTGATCACTCTTTTCAATGTTCAAGAGCAAATAGAAAACCCTTTTGATCAAGATGGAATAGATGATATTAAGTTAGAAAATTATGAGTTGGATTATATGTTATGAGGTTTATGTGTTTACTTATTTCCAAATGGGATTGAAACGCCTAACCAAGGTATTATGAACAAGTTGTCTACGTCGCTTCCGACAGGAATAAAGCCTCCGTAGTCTAATGATAGGTTCGCATATTGAATCCTACCTCCAACAGAGATCAAACCAAATATTTCATCACCAACATCCAAGAAATAGTTTTCCGTTAAGAAATAACTTCTTCTGCCAGTTCTAAACATTCCACTAAGAGTAATCAAAGGAACATCGGCCCATTCACCATCAGCATAGCCATAGCCTAAGCCAAGGCTCATATTGTTATTACGCGATCCAATTGTAGCGGTACCATATGCCATTCCAAATGAGCCTTCTCCACCAGTTACTGTACCTAATAGAGCTCCTGCACCTACATTGAATTTATCAGGACTAATGGGGATTGATAATTTTGGTGTTATCCAAAAAGGAGAAGACCCTCCTTCAAATAAAAACAGCGGAAGTAAACCCGCACCTATTGAAAATTGATCCGTAACGCCATAGGCTACTTGATTAAATAATACCCATACATTCTGATAGTATCCTTGGCCTTTTTTCAAACCATAACTACTCGGTGACCATAAATACCTAGAATCCGATCTGTTAGCTAACCATACTTCACCTTTCTTAATTTCCTCAAGAGTAAGCTGCTTCATGGATTTTATATTCATAAGCGGAATAGTTATCACACCTAAGGTTTTAGTATTAATTTTTACCTCATCCTTGTTTTTGTCAACAATGGTTCCATTGAATTCATTGCCATCCACCGTAATAATATTCCAAACGGCGTCAGTATCAATTTTTTCCTGTGAAAATCCACTTGTAAAAGACAAGCCAAAAAGTAAGAAGATCGGTAAAAGTCTTGTAATGTTCTTCATAGTTACATTGTTCTTATTGTATAATATAATAGTTTTAATAGATTATTGATCAAGCCAATTTCAATCGAACCTTTTTCTTTTTTAGTCTGCCATTGTCAAGAGTTTTAAGGACATGTTTGATCCTGCTTGATTTAACGGCAGCAAAGCTACAATCTTGTTTAAGTTCTATCAATCCAAGTTCATCTTTTTTTAATTCTCCAAGTCTAAAAAAGAATCCTGCAATATCCGCTTTCGAAATATTATCTCTTCTTCCTCCCGAAATGATTATCGTCTGCCATTCTGAAGCTTCAGGCGTACAGGAAATGGAAAGTGATTCTGACCCAATATTTTCCATATATTCTGGCAATTCATCATTTTCCCATTTTATAACATAGACCGTTCCATTGTCATGCATTCTGGCAGTACGACCATTTCTGTGAGTGAATTCAGTCTCCTTGCCTGGAAGATGATAGTGGATTATATATTTTATCGCAGGCACGTCAATACCTCTTGCTGCAAGGTCCGTTGTTAGTAGAATTTGAGAGCTTCCATTTCTGAATTTAATCAATGAAGTTTCTCTGTCGATTTGTTCCATGCCTCCATGAAAGCAAACATGTCCAATATTGTTGTCGTAAAGAAAATCACTAACTCTTTCGATACTATCCCTGAAATTGCAAAAGACTATACTCGAATTATTTCCTATGTGACATAGGGTATCAAGAAGTGTTTGCAGTTTGTCTTTTGAAGGAGAGTCTACATATTTGATTTGAATTTTGGGTTTTTGCGTATCAAGATAATCTATGTTAATAGGATCTTTCAGCTCTACAAAAGAAGGTATTTCAATGTTTTTGGTAGCTGAAGTCAGTACCTTCTTTACTTGAGATGGTAAAGCTTCGAGGATTTCTTCCATTTCATCCTTAAAACCAATTTCCAGTGACTTATCAAATTCATCCAGAACTATTGTTTGTATGTGCTTGGTCGCAAAATTTGATCTTCTAATATGATCGGAGACCCTACCTGGAGTACCTATCAAAACAGAAGGTCTATGCTTCAGATTAAGTTTGTCCATTGACCCAGACCTACCACCGTATACCGCGTTGATTTTATAGCCAGTACCCATTTCTCTGACGACTTGTTCAATCTGGATAGCAAGTTCTCTAGTTGGTACAACGATTAATGCCTGAACTTCTTGCAAGTCGTCATCAATGGAATCAATAATAGGAAGCAGAAAAGCAAGAGTTTTTCCTGTTCCTGTTGGGGAGAGTAGGATGACTTCTGAACATGTGCTTATTTTAAGGATAGCCTCTTCTTGCATGCTATTGAGTTGCTCAATACCTAGTTTATCAAGAATTTCTTGCTTATTTTTTACTGCCATCGTGCAAAACTACAATCTATTTCCTAAGTGAGCTTATGAATGCAAATGAATATATGGTTAAGCTGCTGTTATTGTCATTTTACATTTGCCGAAAGGCATAAAATAAAAAAATTCCAGATAAGCGTGAGTTTAAGATAGCTTAGTTTAATAACCATATCTAAGTATTTATTTTTAAATTGTAATTGCTAATTCTTTAGGGATAATCTATAAGTTTTAACTTCAAATATGGACACTATACTTTTTATTGGATTGGTAATCGTCAATTTAGTCATATGGTATTTTGCCTAGCATAATGGGTCGCACAAAATGGATACTGACTACTATGGGTTGATCTTGATAATTCTAGTAATTGCTTATATAGCGACTATGGGCGTTTTAAATGACATGAAAAACGAATTGTTTTCTAGCCTGGAATCTTTAAAAATCCCTATTTCTATTGTATTGTTCTCCCTATATATCTATGTAGTCATCAAGGCTGCTAGTAAAGAAATTGTAGGGCAAGAAAATTCAACCCAGTAATAAAGAGATTATAAAGCATGCTATGGGGACGAACATTTTTCAGTTCGTTAATCTAGGGTATGATAAAATAAAAAATCTGTCTTTTGACCGATGTAAAACCGATTGAGTTTATGAGAATATAGTATATAGACGTGAAACTCCATATTAGATTGTATAATACTGCCGAAGGTTTCTTCACTTCATTTCGCAATCTTATATGATAATGCTGACCAAAAAGAAATCATTTTTGCGTCAGCACTACTGACGAAGCTTTCTCCAATTCTTTTCGTAAGCTTGTCAGCACTACTTCCGCGGGTCAGCCCATGGCAGGGTCATATTATAATTTACTTAGTTCATTCAACAGCTCATTATCTACAAGTCCTTGGTGATATTTCTGTATGAATTTGATTTTACGTTCTCTAGATAGATTTTTGAGCTTTTTTTCAAGGACTTTAATTTCACCTAAAGACATCTTTTGAGTAGACCAAATAAGTATCCAAGGAGTGCCTTTAGATGTATAAGAAGATTGGCCTTTATTATGCTCTTCTAATCTATTTGCAAGATTTGTGGTTTGACCGATGTAAAACCGAT
>JAJCYH010000025.1 GCA_029262995.1 Saprospiraceae bacterium
TGGTAGAGCAACGCCCTTTTAAGGCGTGGGTCCTGGGTTCGAGCCCCAGAGCGATCACTTTTCAGAAACTCGGACAGTACTCTGTCGGCGTTTTTTTTTTGAATCACCAATAGGTGCAAAATCCGGTCAAATTGACCACCCTCTTCCGCTCTAAAGTGACCAGCCCCACCGGCCCAAATTGACCACCTTCGCCGGAGCAAACTGACCAGTCTAAAAAGTTGTCTATTTCTTGATCATTTTCTTTGTGGAAAAAGAAAATAACAAACAAGAGAATATACATGAAACAGATAAGTCAAGTATTATCGTCTATATACAGCATAGTTCATTGCTCGCATCGAATAGAACTTATAGGTGAATCTATGAGAAAAAAGAAAACAAAATTACTAAAGGAAAACTATTAATTAAACACTCAAAATAGAGCGCTTTTTGTACTTGACTTTGTCTGATCACTTTCCTCAGGAATACCCTCGTCAGTTTAGCCGGTATTTGCACTTAGTGGACTAATGCAGATGAACCAAAAAAGAAAATCTAAATAATTATTTTCATCATCTCTATCTTTCCAGCTCAGTTATACTTTTTCTAAACTTAGATAATAGCTCTTCATTGTTTAATATATAATGATTATATTTTCTTAAGCAGTTTCTTTTTCAACTCGTATTCAGAACAATCCATTAAGTCCTTGATACTGATATCACCTTCCTGATATGCTTGGTCTTTTCTGAAGTGCCAGTAAGGACTAAAGTGTCCTGGTTCAAGATGTATGTATATGACTTGTTTGTTGTCTTCTAAATCATGGATGACACTATCAACATAAAAACTGGTTGTATCTAGGTATGCGGAGAAGTAAGGAATCTGAATGTCTTCACCCACTCTGGGTATGACTGGTAGAGCGGTAGTCTCAAAAGTGAGGTGTTTATCATTAGCTCTATTAGTCAGCACGAAAAATACACTGATTTCCTCAAAAGTGAAAGCATGATGATTTGAATTAGTACTTGCTTTAAGTATATCTTCATAAATAGCCCTAATGTGCTTTCTGACTTTAGCAGAACTGAGACTTGTTGCTTCAGACAATTGGTTAATAGTAGGAATTTGGAGTTCATCATTATAATAGTAATTGGTCTTAATCAATGCTTCTAATACGTCATTGTAGGCCATTTTAGGATTAAGTAAACTCTTTGCTTGGGTTTGGATAGATCCTATGTCCAGGACCATTTGTCGGTTGGATAGTTTGATGTCTTTTAAATTCACTGTATAAAGATTTGATGATAATTTAGCATATTCGCGATTCGCGATTCGCGAATTATTAATATATTTGTTGAAAAAGAAATTGAAAGAGCATAAAGGAATGAGACCACATGATATAATTGTGCTGATGAAAATTATCAGTTATAATAATATGAAATGGTATATGAAAGATTTATCACATGAACTATTAATTAGTGCAAGTGAAATAAGTGAAAGTATTAACAGGTCTGTAATATCTGGATTATTAAGTCCTAATAAGAAGTCAGTAAGGAAACTCGCATTATTAGATTTTCTACGATATGGGTTACCTTATGTATATCCTCAAAGACCTGGCTCTATAGTTAGAGGTATGCCAACTGCTCACTCTGCACCTCCCTTAAATGAACTAATATTAAGTCAAGAAATATATGTTTGGCCATATGCATATGGGAATTCAAGAGGTCAAGCAATAGAACCATTACATCCGAAAATACCAAATGCGTGTATAAACGATACTAAATTTTATGAATTAGTATCGCTTGTCGATGCTTTAAGAGTAGGAAAGTCAAGAGAAAAAAAATTAGCAATAGAACTTTTAACCAATATGATAGAAAATGTTAAAGAATCAAACGATTAATTTAAAGGTTGTCGAAAAAGTTGCAAATGGATTAGGTGACCTCAATAATGAAGTTTTATATATTGGCGGAGCAGTTGTAGGTCTTTATGTTACAGATGTTGGGGCTGAGCAGCCCAGACCTACAAAAGATGTAGACATTACAGTTCAAGTAAGTTCCTATAGTGAAATGGAAAAATTAAGAGAAGATCTAGCAACGAAAGGTATATATCCAGCTTCTGGTGAGACAATCATGTATCGATATACTTTCGATGGAATATTGATCGACTTTATACCATTTGAAGATACGCCACTTGGTCCAACAAATATATGGCTAAAGCCAGGGTTTGATAAATCAAGGACAATTACGATTGGCGATCAGTTAATAAGAATTTTACCAGTTAATTATTACTTGGCAACAAAATGGGAAGCGTTTAAAGATAGAGGATCAGACCCAAGAATGAGTCACGATTTTGAGGATATAATCTATGTAGTTGATAATAACAAGGAATTAGTAAAAGAGGTAGCAAAAAGTGAAGAAAAACTTTTGAATGGATTAAAGGAAATAACATCATTCATATTAAATCATAAATCATCAAAGGAGATAGTAGAATGTCATATAAATCCATTTACAGTGGAAATCAGATCTGAAATCGTCTTTTCAAAATTGAAGGAGATAGATAAAATGTAGACCTTATACTTTAATCGCAATTAATGATTGCATTAGTTAATTAAGTCTAATACTGGATTAAATGTGATTACACATCACTTACTTGAATTAGGTAAAAACCCATCCATCGAATCAATTAAAGCTGTTATAGACAAGTATTTGCATTTTGCAATCATCACAAACGAAGAGGATAAGATCCTGAGAGACTTAGGACTAAACTCAAAAATGCCAGATGGTTAGTATGAAATGGGAAGTAAACTGTATGCAGATATCTTTGCTAGGTATAAAGTAGCAAACATCAAATTATATAAAGCAGATTAACTTTAATTGAGAAGTGAAAAAAGTTAAGAAAAAATATGATGTTCGGAGATAACCTTTCGATAAGGTGAAATAAAGGTTCCTCGTTGACAACTACATAACATATAGGTCTGTAAATGAGAATAGTTAATCACCTATTATTTTTATCAGAGGGATTGATCATTAGAGATTGATAAATCAAATAATAAATATGATCCTAATTGAATTAAAGGTCCAATAACGAACGCTATACGAACGTCTCAAAATAAAAAGCCTTGTAAATCAATGACTTACAAGGCTATAAGTAGCGGAGGCAGCGCTATATATTGCACTGTATATCAACTACTTATATCATTTTACGTTGATATAAGGTCTTTATAAGAAAAGATTACTCATTATTTAATTCTTTATTAAGTTCACCGATTTTAGTATGCAATTCTGACATCCAATCGCGAAGGTAGAACCCTGTATCAATAAAACTTTGTACAATTTCTTCAGTTAATATTGATGTAATGATTTTCTTATCTGGATCCTCATATTGTATGACATGATTTTTTCTTGTTGCCAGAATTCCAATTTGACCATGAGCATATTTATTTCTTTCAATTATAAAAGCGTAAAACAATTTTGTATTTGGAGTTTTCCCTCCAAGTCTCTTATCTTTTTTTAGGATTTCACTTAATATATTTCGACAGTCCATAAACTCCCTTGATCTTATTTCCGTGGAGATGTCTTTTATATCTATTTTGCAAGCCAAAATACTAAGGATATTCTCTTTAAACCATGTGAAATATGATATCAAAAAACTATCTAAAGAACTTTCTACTTCACTTGCAGTATCATTTGCCACACCTATTATAGTATGATAAATACTATCTATTGAATAACTTGTAATATCAATAGATTCCTTTTGTAACTTAGATTTAACCCATGGTAATGGGGATTCGTCTATTATACGGATTTTTACATTTTTAGTTCCAATTTTCATGGTACCTGTCCATGTCCCTAACATCACTCCTTTTGGAGTATAAGGTATAAGTTCTTTAAGCATAAAATATAAGTGTTTGTAATAAAATTTATAGTTTTCTGCTAATCATTGATTCGCTTTAAGTAACACCTTAAATTCATAAGGCTTCTTCTTCTGAATCACCCCACACTAATTCAATCAATTGATCATAATGATGCAAGTTTTCAATTACAAACTGAGTAGATATATCAATTAGTCTATCCCAATTATGAGATTTCAATTCAGACACAGGAATCATCTTCAACTCTTTTCGGGAGGAATAAATTTAGAGCATATCTGGTTTTGTTTAAGACTGAGCTTAGAATCTGACTCCCTCTGAAAGTCGAGTTTATAATCCAAAGCATTATAATTTGTATCAATCCCAACGGTAAAAAATATATCTTTCTTCTTATCACCTTTTCGATATATCCGAGCCCATGTATAAGGTTTAAAAGCACTAACAGTTTTTCCTTCATGCTGAGCCCTCTTACTCCAGTATCTACCATTGGATGTTTCAAATCCGTTCAGTCTGCTAATTACTTCATTGGACCAATATTGAGTTTTATTCCAAACAGATTTAACAATTTCTCTTTTTGCGACTGTATGCTCATCATTAGTTTTGTCATAAACTCTATTTGCCCAATATTTAAAATAGTTAAATTCCTCAATATTGAAAAATTCGATTGTTTCTTGGTTTTGCTTAACTAACGATTCAATAATAACTTTATTTATCATACAACCCTTGCATTCATATCAGAATCAAAACCTTGCAAATTGATAATAGGATTTCCAGTATCAACGTCAAATGAAATATATAAATCTACTTTCTTCACAAACCCTTCAATTGAATTAAAAGGTCGATTTTCAGTTACACTTCCAAACTTATCTAATATACGCATTCTCAATTGCCATCTAACATTTAAGGCAGAATGCATGTTACCTACTATATCCCATTTACTAATAACAATACTTATGTTTCTATATTCTAAATCCAAACCAAAGTCACTGGGCAATCCCGTAGTAACAAATTTCAAGTGTCCTTGCTTATGAAGTACGTCAACTAGATTGTTATTCCTTAAAAAATTTATAATTTCTTCTTGAATAATTTCTTGGGATATAATTAGAGCTTCTTCCTTCATCGTATTATAAATTTAAATACCACAATTTATATAATAATCATTTCTAGTTTTTCTATGATCACCTTCCAATTTGGAATTTTTCAGAAAGCAAACTGTAATTTTTTTTGCTATGATCTTGCACTATTCTCGTTCTAAGTATTGAATTAAGATTCATCTTCTTGGAGTCGTAAGATACGAGAATGATGTATTTTCTTATCAAATTGTCTAGGCCATTTTTCTATACATTTTAAAAGAGAACTAATAATTGATTTTTTGTATCCTCTTTTTACTGCATAATCATCTGCGTTAAATTCTCCCTTCTCACTTTTCAAATCAGGATTAAGTGAATGACCTATTTCATGTAATAAAATTGAAGTCAATTCAAACTCACTAAATTCATCAAAACAATTACCATCGATGAAAATTAAGTTACTATCAATCGGCACAAGTACTCGGACTTTTAATTGAGATGCGGGAGATAATGAAACAAAAAAGTAAACTGCGTTGGCTTGAATTAAATTGCAATCCTCAATACTTAAAGAATCTATCAATAGTTTCATTATACCTTTTTTAGCTAATTGAGTAAACGAATATTCATTGATCATTTGTTTCTTAATAATATCTAATTTCAATTTTACTTTAGTTTCAATCATAGCGGATAAAAAATATTATTTCTCTCGAACATCAACTGTTCTTAAAATTTTATCAATTACTTGAACTAATATATTAAGGCATTCATTTTCAGTGCTTTTTATAGCACGCCTTTTTGGCCTTTGAATATATGTTTTTAATTTTTTGAAGAAATGAATTTCTTGTTTTGCACCAAAACTCGCATTTAAATATCTTGCATTTAATGCTTGTTTCAAGTCAATTAATTGTTCATTATTGAGTTTTAATAATGTTGTATAGAACTTCCAAGCTGAAGCATTTCTAAATATCTTAAACAATCTTGATTTTGAAGAAGAATTTCTAATTTCTTCTATAAATGAAATTGAGTTGTTATAAAAAGTAATTAATAATTGACGTGAGTATTCTACCTCCTCCTTTTCAAGTTGCTTATTATTTTGTTCAATGCAATAGTCTGCTAGTCTTTTATGATACTTGTGATCTTCTAAGGCACTATCTAAGCTTGCTTTCAATGATTTAATATGCGTATCAAAACCAATTCGAATAGCTGCCTTTCTAATTCCCAATTTCAGAGATTTTTCGATTTTGTCCTTATCCAACTTCAATAAATTGTCGTGCCTAAATATTAAGTAAAACAAAGTTAGATAATACCCCAAAGGATAATCGCCATTTTTTGCAAATGCAATCAGCTTCCTGGTTTCTTGCTTGTAAATCACATTAGGCAAATACAGTTCATTCATTTTTACTCTCTCGTATACTTGAATTGCGTCACTTTCAAAATCACCAAGAGGAAAATAATTAGATTTAATGTCCATTTTGAAACTAATTAAATCTATCTTTTTTCCAGCACAGATAAAATCTAATAATGAATTGAAATACAAATAGGTGTAACCAAAAGGCTTGAAATATTTATCTGAAATAGTAATGAGAACAGACATATTACTCTCGGTTCTATATTCTGGATTTATAAGAGAGATATCATTTTTTAAATTCAATCTTAATTCATTCTTATTTTTATTCGTGATTCCACCATTATGAAATTCTATTGCTAACGCTAAGACAAGAATTATTACTTTATCTAGATTATTATAAACCGCTTTAGAAAATACATTTTCCCTATCAGAGAGATTTTCTTCTAAATAATAGAATACATCTTTTAATTTATCCAAAGCAAATATGACAGTCCTTAAATTTGAGTCAGAATGTTTTAGATTAGTTAAAACTAGTTCTTCATGATTTGAAATAAATGTACCAAATTTTTTATATGTGTGCTTATACTTTTGTTGACAAATTGAATACACACTATTATTGAAAATTGGATTAAATTCGTACGTAAATCCTATTGTTTTCTCCTTAATGATTTGATATTCTATATCTGCTATTTTCCCCTCATTAGTAATTATACAAACTTTACATCCTAAATCATCTACTAAATAATTTATAAACCCAAGCAATTCTTTCATTCGTAAATCAGGATGGCACCTTTCCAAATCATCGAAACAAAAAAAGAGTTCATAAGGCTCAATTAGTATTTCTTTAGTCGCTTCTTTTCCATCTTCAATATAATCATCAATATTCCTAAATCCACTAATGGCTAATAGCCCTCTCGCAAATATTTTAGTTGTGCTAATTGCTAATTTTACATTCTTGCGATTAAGTATAGGATATAATTCTGATAGGATTTGAGTATAAATATTATCTATGCTTTTAATCCCATAAAGAGGCAAGTATATTACCTTGAAAGATTTTGGATTTCCATTTCTAATTTTTTGCTTTTCAATTATATCTACCAATACATTCTTAAAGTAGTAAGTTTTACCACTACCCCATTTGCCATTAATTAGAACAGCATAATTAGTGCTTTTTGCTATATAGTCAGATATAAGATCTTTTATTTCATCCATTATATTTCTTGAAATTTTCAGCTTGTTCAAATATCTCCTCATAAACTTCATCTCTTTCAACTGGAGGATAACCATGCTCATCTAATAATAAAATTAATCCAACTTTGAGAGAGGACTTAATGTCATCACGTTTGCTCCAATCTGGAAATTTGGATTGAGAATCTACTAACTCTTTTACATGCTTAGCTAGCTCAATCAATTTCTTTTCTGGATAATTAAATTCATATTTCTTACATAACTCCAATAGAATATCATAGAATGCTTTCTCTTCAAAATCAATTCCTAGTTTATCTCCAGTAGAAAACTCCTCCTTTACCTGCATTATTAATTCAGTAAGTTCATTAGCCATATCGCCAAAAACCCCACCTCCAAATATGTCCCCTTTTCTTGCGTTGTATTTATCAACTAAGGATTTCATTTTATTTGAAAAATCAATACCCTTTACTTTATTGACCTTCCTTATTTCTCCTATTGCCTGAGCTAACATCATTAAAGTCATTTAGACTCAAAGAGTTAAAAAGTTGTTTTATAATTCCTCTTCCAGCAAATTGAGAGTAAGAATAATCATTGATCATTTGTTTTGAAATAATATCTATTTTCATTTTTATTTCAGATTCCATAACAAGGGATTTACTATTCAATAAATTTTAGTAATTAACAAAAGATAAATCCAAAATGAAAAATAATTATTATCGATTTGATTCACCTGCATAATGTTGGATTTTAAGATTCAATCTCCTTAAAATATCCAAAATGATCATCTATTAACACCCTTCTGTCTAAGCCAAGATTCATTGATTCACATGCTGTTTCTGATACTAAAGAACATGAAAAACAAGCAGACAGATTTAAGTCAAAAACACCTTGTCCATCAGACTCCCAGCATAGTGGATCAGAGGAACAATCATTTGCTCTTTCTAACCCCTTTCTTATCAATCCTTCTATATTTTCAGGATTCCCTTGCCATACTAATCCTCCCATGCTACCTTCTGATCCTTCTGCTGTATATATTAAGACTCCAGACATAACATTACTTGGATTGTTTGAAATATATAACCTTTCTTTTAAACTCGCAGTTGGATACCCGCATCTAAATTCTAGTTCGCGCATTAGCATGTGCGAAAAGGAATGAATTAAAAAATGCTTGATGCCATTATTTTTTATTTGTTGCTTAATAGCCGCTCCTTGACTTGTTAAATCCTGATCTTTAAAAAACCTTTGAAATCTACTTCCTTCAAGATCAATGTCTTTAATCCATTCTTGAATTTTGTCTTCATCAAATTGAAAAAAAAGTCCTTCTCCAAAAGTTTCATTAGCAGGAATTACAAACACATCATTAGGTTCTTTTGAGAAAATGTGTTTGCCTACTGAAGATACGATTACTTCAGATCCAATAATAATTCTTTCTTTAGGTTTAACTCTTGAAAAATCAACTTGAACCTGGGTTACTTTTAATTCCTCAACTTGTTGGATTTTATTAAAGAATGAACTGAGAAACCCATTTAATTCTATGTCACAAAATGACAACCCTTCATTTTCATTAGAATCAGAAATGATAGAATTATTTACGAAACATTTGTATTCTTGCCAACGATACAATTCAAATTTATCATTATTTAGATCATTTTCATCTGTATCTAAAAATGCTTTTTTTAAGTCCTCTGTATTTAAAAGTATTTTTCCGTTTTCAATAAATCCATTATCAATAATGAAATCTTTCTTATCTAGTTTTTCCCAGTATTCCGCTTTAGTCTTTTCTGGAAAAGCCTTTAAGTAACGTTCATACTTTGCTTCACACCTCTTTAACCCTTCAAATAATATTGGATTTATATTTTCAGCAAGATGTTGAGGAATATACAAGCTAGAAAAACCAGTAGCATAATAAACACTATTACCTGTAACAAGTGAAACTCGCATATGGGGTTGAGTATGGGTAGAATTGCATTCTCTACATCTACCTTGATTTACATTTTCACAATTCTCATATGGAATTATATTTCCATCTTGCTTTAAATCAATTTCCCAAGGTTTCTCTCCTTTACACAATGGTTTTATATTATTTATCCCTTCTAAATTTATTTTATTAATTCCACCAAGTCCACAGCTTTTGCATTCTATGAAAATGCTTCCATACCCATCTGATTTAGTTGTACTTTCAGACCATTCCAATTCTGGACTAGGACAACATTTTTCCAAGTCAAATAAATTAATACCAATATCATCATTAGAAACTCTTTCAGATTTCCATCGAAGAAAACTTGACCAAGGAATATCTGACAAATGGCCGTTAGGACAAATTAATATCAAATTTGTCTGTCTCAATTTTTTAAATAACGGAATAGGTGATTTTTCAACTCCATCCTTATCTTTTAGTTTTATAACAATTTGTGTCCCACTAGAATCTTTAACAGGAGACGTCGCATCTCTAGGAGGCACAAAATTATATGATTTTTGATTTTTAGATATCCATAATTTTTTCCAGTCTTTATACTCTTTTAATTTCTTCTTACTATTAATAAACCATTTGGGGAAATGCGTACCCATAACCATAAAGTCTTCTGCTTTTGATTCCTCATCAAGTTCTTTCAGTCTTTTTGAAATTGGGTGTTCTTTCCAATTTGGAGTGTTAGATGTTTCATTAATAGCAATAGTAGGTATACCTATTAAACACACTAAATTTGATAAGCCCATTGCTCCATCCGATTTCAAAAACTCAGTAAATCTTTTGTCATCTACAAATGAAAGTCCTCTTCCATTTATTCTAATCTTCGCTCTATCGTACCATATATGCTCATCAGATTCTTCCTTTCTAATCTCATCTATAATATGCTGAGCCTTATTTATGAATTTCCATTTATTAATGTCTGAAACTAAAATGTAGTATCCCATCTTTGTAGTAATAATAGAACCTACTCCTGAAGTTGAAGACAACAATTTATATTTACCTATTGCCTGATTATACTGATGTAGTTGGATTATTTCCATATCTATTTTTGTCTTATTCTAAGTCCAGAAGAGGGTTCAATGACTCTTAATGACATTGGGATTCTCCATTTATCTCGATGCACATTTTCACTATATTCATCAATATTTACATAAAGTTGCTCTTGCGACCTTACTGCACGTGAAAAAACTTTTTGCTTCTTGTCAGATATGTCTAAAACAAAAGATTTCCATTCATCAATAGCTTCATTAATCCATCTATTAATTGACTCTACATCGTCTTCTTTAAGTAAGTTTTTTACTGATTCTGAATCGGCACTAGATTGTAAATTATTTTTTCTGCTTTCGAAATAATTGACTACCGGTCTAAGAATATCCTTAATTTCTTTTTCAGATTTAGCACTTATATCAACTACGCTTTTTCTATCCTCAAATCCTCTTGTGTGCCTTAACATTGTAGATAAGTATAAACTTAAATATCGATCAATAGCTTTTTTAGTAAACGGAGTTATAGAAATAGGTTCTACATAACTGTACATCTTCTCATGGAATTCAATAAATTTTTCATAATGTGAAATATCTCTGGCCCTAAAAGGATGATGTACTGTAAGAACTAATCCTTCTTGATTTCTAGCAACTCTACTGCTAGCTTGAATATATTCCGCAATATTTCTAGGCATAGAATTTATAATAATTGTATTAAACCTAGAAACATCAATCCCCACTGAAATCATATTGGTAGCTATTAAAAAATCAGGAGGTGTTTTTCCTCTTTTACATGTTCCATTTTGATAGTATGCAAATCTATTTTGAGGGGTCCAATGCCGTTCAACATTTTCTAATTCATTTTTAACTTCTTCTCCAGAAAGCCTTCCTGTTAATTCAGCTTTGCTTATTTTGTAAGTATAGAAGGCATCCATTAATTTACCTGGACGTAATCTTCGATAAAAAACTCTTCGTATTTCTTTTAAGATATAGGATTGAACTTGTGATTCAGTTTTGCCAACTTCCTTTAAACTATTAAAATAGGAAACTATAGTATGATAATAATCCATAGCAACAAGAAATTTATCGTCATAAATTTGAAAATTTGTTGGATGATTATTCCCTAATTTTTTCAGCTCAAATACAGCTCGATGTGTCATTAAAACAGCTGACAATCTCATTTGCATCCAAATCTGCGTTCTCCCCGTAGGCAAGAATCCTAAATATTTCCGTTTAGACATATAATCAAATTCAGTTCCAGCTTTATTATGAAAGTCTCTTTTATAAAATGCAAAAAAAGAATCATCACATTCAATTCCTAGTTTTGGAAATAAATTCACTTTTCTGTCAAATAGTGCTCTAATTTGCAAATTTGTGTTTCTTGTAGTAGCAGTTGAAGAAATTACTTTAGGTCTTGTCCCATCCTTTCTTGTACATAATTGATCTATAGCAGATTCATATAGTGCAACAGCAGAACCTAATGGACCCAACAACAGATGAAGTTCATCTTGAATAATTAAGTCCGGAGGATAATAACCATCTCGTGGTTTATTCTGTTCCCAATTACCTCTTCCAAAAAGACGACGAGAGTCATTTTTACGATCTTGCGGTTTAGAAGAAACTTTATGCGCTAATTGTGCGAATTTATCTACAGTTCCAAAAAGCAAAGCTGGAGGATGTTGGTAGATTTCTTCATCACACAAACTTACAGGAATAGGACCCTTATTATTATGACTATCTCCCCATGGATCCATCGAAAAAGAACACTTAAGTTCAGAACAATAAAGATGCAATCTATTGAAATGATAAGAGTTTTCTTTATCAGTAATTATTGTAGGAGTATCAGAAATTGCAAGTGCTGAATCACACCAGGGGCATTTATTAAAAGGAACTTTAGATCGTTGTTTTGAAGCCATTTTTTGAAACTCCCTGATTAATCCATCATTGCCATCCATTTTGTTAGGAAGAGAGTCATTCCCTACCCATAAACCAATAAAAATTGGTTCATTTCCTAATCCATATTGACCCCATCTCCGAATCAGTTCTAAAGCCATTATCATATATGTAGCTCGCTGGAATTGTTGAAGAGTTAATAGTCTTAATGTATATCTCATTATTGCAGCTGTACCTCCACCTAAATCCAGAAGGAGACGCCTTCTGTTAATAATAGTCAGAGCAATAATGCCTAAGTAAGCTTCTGTCTTTCCTCCTCCTGTAGGAAACCAAACTAAATCTGCTAATTTGTTTCGATTCTCCCACTCAATATCATCAGGTTTTTTAAATATTCCATCTAGATTCAATAATATGAATGCTAATTGAAAAGCATGCCAAGTAGCTGGTTTATTTGTAGTAAAAAAATCATCTTTAGCTTTTGAATAAAAGTTTGAATCAAAAGAAGTAAAAGAATCTTCATTTAAAATGTGGATTAGGTTTTTTTTCTTAATGTTTTGAGAATGCCACATCTGCATAAACATTGCATCATTCATTAGTCTAAATGAAGTCAAATTACTTGAATTCATATCACCTTCTAAATAGTCCTCTATATTTCTAAACATCCTATGGTAATCAGATTTACATTCTGATAATTGGTGCTCAATGATTGTTCTAGAAGCTCCTGTGATATTTTCACTTTTTCTTAATTTTATTTCAATCCATTCTTTGTAGTTGTTGACAAAATCTTTTAAGCCACTAATAATTTCTATATCTTTTGTTTCTGAAAAATTAGAAAGCCACTTGAACTCTAAAGGCCTTGTTGAACTTAAAAATGCTTTTGGATAGAAAGTCCCCTCATGTTCATTAATATTGGAAGCCTTTTTATCAACATTAAAGTCCTTCCTTCGAGGTATTGAATCGACATCTGGAGTTTCACATTTTGGTATATAAGAAGTTTGGATAGTTTTAGAACTATCCGTAATATCCCAATTTATAGAACATCCATGACCTATTCCATAATCTTGAAATTGTCTATAAATAAATTTAGTAGCAATATCTTCATCAATTTTTCCTGACTTTTGTTTTTTTACATTATATGGAACTAGAAGGTCACTTTTTAAGCTTAAGCCAACTCCAAAAAAACATCGTTGGTTTACGATCTCATTAAAGCCCGAAAAATATCTCGAATCGTTTTCTTTTTTTTCAAATGGAGTACTAGTGTTAACTAATTGTACTTTTAAGAATATCTTATCATTATTTCTTCTGGAATCTCTACTTAATTGAATATTTACTGATAACCTTGCAAAGGAATCGTTCAATTGAATTTTGCAAACATCCTTTAAAGACTTATGATTTTTATAACTATAGATTTTTTTTCCTTTGAAAGCATTGTTAAATTTTTCTGGAATAATTATAGACTCATCAATTTGATGTGATTGCCATAAGCCATAACTCCTGCTATCATTCAAACTAATCATATCATTGAAATGGCTTAGAAAATTTTCTATTTCTTCAACTCTTTGTGAAAGTTTATATATAGATTCTCGTTTTTGCTGATCATGACAATTGTTTTTAAGCTCATAATAACATGATTGTTTAATCGAACTTAAATGAATATTTCTAAAAGAAATACCTAACTTTTTTGCTGTACTACTAAATTCTATCGCTTTATCACTACTTACACTTTTAATTTTCTTTCTTAACTCGCTAATTGCTTCGTTATCTAGTCTATGAGAGAGTAACACATTATTGGTATCAAAATTTAGAATTGTAAAACTCTTAAACTCATGGTCAACAATGAAATTTTGTAAGTTATGAATATTACACTCACATAATACTCCATACTTTTTATCATAACCTAAAGTTTTTCGATTAATCTTAGAATAGTGTCTAGCTCTCAGTCTAATCTCCAATTTTTCATTTGAAATTGTCCCTTCTAAACAACTAGTGAACCCCATTGAGTTAGGAAACATTTGATCTATTCTAATGATATCATCATCTTCAATAGAGTCTTGATCATCCTCTTTCCCTCCTGTTTGACTTTCATCTTCTTCTATCTCCTCTTTTTCATCTAAAGTAGCCTCATTTGACCGGTTCTCTGGAAATAAAATTCCTGTACTGTAGACACCTGCTGGCACAGTATTTATTATTTCATTTTGATATTCTAGTGGGTTTAGAAATGACAAATTCTTAGTTTGCAGAATTGGATTTTCAATGCTTATGAATCGGAAGCCACTTATTCCTGGACCTAGGATTTGTTCTTCAATAAACTTCTCAAGTGAATGTCTTTTTTCCTTAATCATTATCAACTGTTTGTATATCTTTAAGACGTTCCAATTTAATTGTGTCTACTAATAATTCAACAAGAGACTTCAGTTCTTGAATAATGATATCATCTTGTGCTATACCTAAATCTTCAAAATCAATTTCAGCTTTATATCTATTTAGATTCCTAGTAATAATCTTATTAGCATGATTTGAATCATCAAAACAACCGTCATTAAATAATAATCCAAACATTTTATTATTAATACTTGTCCTTAATCTCTCATTACTCTTGCCTGAATTTTTCTTTCGTCTCATTATAAGATAATAAACTTTTGGCAGCTCTAAAAAATCACATAACGCCAAAAAGTTTTTCTTTCCTCTAGGAATAAAGTTTCCTGTTTCAAAATTTAACCATGCATCCACAAATGTATTCCTTGACACAAGGTTCAAATTTCTTGATCGAAAAAATTGATTTAATATGTCATATAAATCTTCATTCTTTTCATTTTTCTCAACCAAAAGAGTTTTCCATAATAATTCAGTCGAGTCTGAATTTTCTAAATTATATTTATTCCTTATAATCTCCAATTCTTTTTCATGTGTTGATGTGTTGACTATTCTTTCTGCCAAATTAAGCGTGTCATAAAATTCTTCTAGTTTTTGAATCTGTATAAATTCCTTGTCAAATTCTATTATCTCATCAATTCTTGCAACCTTGTAATCAGAGTTATCCTTGCCAAATGAATAAATAAATAGTTCAGCAGCATGATAGGTAGCTGTTCTTCTTTTACCAAAAAAATCAACTTTAATGTTTATACTATCATACTTTTCTTGATATGTATTTTCATCATCCCACCTATAAATCACTTCTTTGAAGGAAGGTTTTAGCCTTTTATTTGAATCTTCCAATTGTGACCAATTAAAGAAAAGTTCTTTCAAGGGGTGCCTATGCATTTTGATTAATTCACTATTATATCTATACCTATTCCAATCATATTTATTTTTAAAAAAAAAGCTAATAAATAGCCCATTAATCGAATTACATTCTTCAAAATTATGCTTGTAAAAGTTTGGAGAAATATTAAAAGGAAATCTACCACTATCTCTGTAATCTAAAACCAAAATGTCTTTAGAATGAGTTTTAAATTTTTCAAACCAACTTCTCAATCTTTTCTTCGAAATTCCTATTAGCGCAGAAAGCTCTCTTTTTAACTTATCACTTTTACTAATGAAAGATGGTACGATTAATATTGGATCTTCACCTAATCCTTCTTTAATAGAATTTAACCAATTACTTCCTATTATTAAATCAAGTGTATTAGAAAGCTCATTCCTTAATTCGATTCTACTTTCTTCAGTCAAATCTTCTTGAAGAATTTCTCTAGTGCTACTTGTAATTAATATTGAATTACCATTCCCAAATATCCACTCAAGTACCTTCTTCTTCAAATTTGCATTAAAGACCAAAGAATAGATATTCATCATTTTTATTGAAACTAATTCTTCAAGTCCAGAATAGTAACTTAGAATATGTTTAAAATTTTCCCATAAAACAGTTTCTTGTTGTCCAGCGAAATGAGCTGTAAACGATTTATCAATATTGTTCTCATCCAAAACTTTAATCTCAGTAGAAGAAACTATATAGGTTTGGAAATTAGGGTATTTAGATAATCCAAAGTATCTATTTTCAATTGTTTCAATTTTATGCTTTAAACTATTAAATGATTGGCTATATGGACAAGTACTTATTAATATTAAATTCTTAAAGCGAGTCTCATAATTAGAATTATACATTTTTAAAGTCGAAAAATTAAATCCTCTTAAGTCTTGACGGTTTTCTGAATTAAAAAACAATACATTCTCAATACGTTGTAATAGTTTAGAATTTCTGAAAGAAAACTTCTTTAATTTTTCAAAGCTTGTTTTATTCAAAATAACATATGATAATTTTTCATTTAATTCATCTAAAGTTGTTGCATAAGTCTTAGAAGAAAAAAAAGTAGAAAGAAAGCTTTTATCCTTCTCAAGGACATTAAGAATTGTATTAGGAAATAAAGAAGCACATGGATTTCTACTTTGTAATGAAGTGTAAAATAACTTTTGTTCCCCTAGTTTATTTCTATTTGCAACAATATCCTTGTAAGCCTTTTGATGGCTTTTAACCCCTTCTGGTATCATAAAAATTGAAAGGGCTTTCTCAATTTTCGCTATTTCTGAAGTCATTAGATTATTAACAACTTTAGATTGATCATGCAACAATCCTAGTAAAAATAGTTTTATTACTAAAAATGTTGCTAGAGTTTGTGAGTGCCTTTCATTTAATCTTTCTATATGTATATGAATGTATTGGAAATTACTTTCTTGAGACATACTCTGGGACAATATTCTATCAATATAGATAAGTAATTTTTTCGCTTCGTTTTTGTATTCATCTTCTAAAGCATTAAATGTAATTTCGAATCCTAATTCTGGCTCCGAAAGAACTGTATTCATATATTGCTTTATATGTTGCTCTAATAAATTCAAATCATTCTACTAAAAGGATTTCAAGGTTACTTATAGCTCTAGTTATTCCAATATAAGCCTCATATTTATTTCCCATAGATATAACTAAAAAAACATTTATTTTTTCCAACCCTTTAAATTTTAAAATTGAAGTATATCTAAGTTTATTACTTGTATCAATTACGTTTACTTTAGAAAGTTTTTCGACATCTTTTATTTCCATATAGTAATCCATGTCTGGCTCCCCTTTAAAGGAATCTTTAAGGAATGTAGATTCAATTAAAAGAATACAATCTTTTCCTTTAAGAGAAGAATTCTTATTGCGTAAATTGTTAAGAAAGTTATGAACAATATATTTTTTAACGTTTCTTAGACTATTGTGTGTAGTAATAGTAATATTTGAATAACTATGTGATGATGAACTTATTTTTCGAAAAAAATCAACTTCAGAGAATACGAGATTTGCTAATTTTTTTATCTCAAAATTTTGAGCACTTCTTTTTACTTCATGTAATTTGAAATGAGAAAAATCATCACTCAATATATCTGCATATTCGACTATATTTCTTCCTGCATTAACATAGCTTTGGTCAATGTCATAGAGAATCATTAACTGACTATTTGTGAGACCTCTTTGATGCCCACATAATTCATTAATTATTATGTTGATTCCCCTATCAAATATATCTTGACCCTCATCAATTATTATATAATCATAATTTGGCAATTTTGACGACGATTTTAAATCTTCAATAATATCATTTACTAATTGATAAAAACCTTCTTCATCACATTCTAAAAATTTATTATTACTAATTGTAGGATTTAAACTCTTTAAAAATCCTATTAAAGTATTAACCTCAATTTCTCCAACTATTTGTCTATTATTTAATAGAATCTTTATTGAGTGCATTAATAAATTATTCCAACAAAGGAACAATCCCTTTTTTCCTGTCTGCCTATCAATATATGCTTTAGCTATAGTAGTTTTTCCACTTCCGGGTGGGCCTTCAATCATTATTCTCTTATTCTTTTCCAATCCGTCAAGTATTTCCAAATTATCAACTTTTAGCCATTCCAAAGTATTGGAAATGGAGTATCTATTTTCATCTTTAACCATTGGGCTGAGGATATTCTTAATAGACTCTATCTCTTGGGAATTTAGATTAAAATATACTCTGTTATAATGCTTATGTCTTTCTTTATTAACTTCATAAACCGAGTTGAGAAAGAATTCAATTGAATTTGAGTATTCACTAGCTGTAAATTTGGTCCAAAGAATTTTTTGATCAATAACTTTTGAATCAAATGATCTCTCGGAGTGCGGAAAACAAACGCAATGGCAAAAAAAACATTTTACTGCATTGTTTAGTACTTTGTCTTTAAGTGTATATTTGTATCCTTCAGCTTGGCTAAAAGGATTTTGATTTATCTTTTTTTCAAAATTATTTCCATAATAAAATGTGTTGTCTTTTAATGAAATAGGACCACCTTTAACTTCTATAATGAGAATCCCTTGTTTGGATAGGATTAAAAAATCTATTTGAGCACTAGTCTTCTTATAAGGATTATAATTATCAGAATGTCGAGGAAGTTTTAAATCATGCCAAACAAACCATTCATCTTTACTCATTGAAAGATCATTGTATAACTTTCGATAGATTTGTATTTCTCCATTTAATGGAGTCCCGTCCTCCTTCACTATTCTATTTTCTAGTGAACCAATGGGATTATCAGGATAAAATTTTACGGGCATATCATTTGCTATTTGTTAGCCATACTAGTAATTTTATTTACAGCGTATAGAGCAAACATTTGTTTTACTGGGACTTGTTTTTTTAATTTGAATACTTTAATATTTGTTTTCTCCAAATAAATCCCAGTCAAATTAAGTTCTTCAATAATATCAGCTATTTTTTCAATTAAGCAGGTTGGCTCAAGATATTTAATGGTGGAGTTTTGGGTTTCATACATTTCTTGTAATTGCTTTCCAGATGCTATTTTTTCACTAAATCCATTATTTATAATCTGAAGAAAATCTTTACCATAATCCAATTCATTTATTTTAGGTTCAATTTTCAAATAATAATTGTCAGGGAAATTGACTGTAGGGTATCCATCACCGTTTCCGAGTTGAACTGAAGTAAACCATTTTATACATTTCTTTGACTTTGTCTTTTGTTTTATATTATAATTTGATAATGTAACAGTTAAATTACCATCCTTAAAAGGGTGCATTCTAAAACGAGAACCTTTTTTCTTTATAGGAGGGTTATCAAATACCTTTAATGAATAAGTATTTAAGTTACAAATATCTTTCAAATTAGGTTTTAGGTTTAGTTTAGGAACTAAAACTCTTTTCAGACCCAACTCAGACCTTAATTGAGCAGCAATAGATCTACTAATAGAAACACAAACTGCATTTCCTACTAATCTAGCTTTTGAATTCTCACTTCCTCCTTTGAATTGAAATGTTAAAGGGAATCCCATAATTGTAGCCATTTCTCTTATAGTTGGACATCGATATTCACCATCTCCGTCTCTTAATAATTCTGACCTGTATATTATTGCTTCTCTAGATGTCCCTATATAAGTAGCTGTAATAGTTCTGCTGGGTTTATTTTCATTTTCGGGAAACGACATTTTTCCCATAAAAGGGTGATTTCGCTTCATAAAAAGAGAATTCTTCCATTGACTTTTGTATAATCCTGTATCATAAAAATGATCGCTGATTTCATCAAGTTTCATGCTTATTCTTGGATACAATGGATCAGTAATTCTTCGTTTTGATTTTTTAGAAAATGGATTGGGGATATTGTCTTTGATATTTTTTAGTGCAAAATAATTAGGAAGATTGATTTCTAAATCACTCTTAATAGCATTTGTAATTCTTGGCTTATTAAAACTTCCAAGAGAAAGGTTCTCTCCTGTAATAACCCTATTTCTAGATTGTACTGCACCATAATTCGCGGAGTTTAATATAAAACTATTGCCTAAAATCGAAACAGCTATATCATGTGGGTCAAGGCCATTTTCTTTAGCCCAAGAATTCAAATCTAAATCAATGAAAGAGTATTGATCTTTTAGATACTTTAAGGAATTAGGTACATTCTCCATATACCATGCTTTTAACTTTGATTTCTCTTTAAATTTCTTAACGGCTACAATTTTAAGATATGCCTCTGTTAATCTTAATCCTAAAGATTTATCTGCTTTTCCAGACTTGTTTGAATTCGAAAAACTTACACATGGAGGACTTCCAATAATTACATCAGAGTCTGGCAACCCTTCAATTAATGATATATCCTCACTAATTTTTAATATATCTGCTGTTGAACAATTAAGGTTAAAATTATGGTTAAATGTAGATATTGCCGGTTCCCACTTATCTATTCCATATATAACTGAAAATCCTTGTTGCCTAAATCCTTCAGAGAAACCTCCTGCTCCACAAAAAAAGTCAACTACAGTAATCTTTGCCATATCAATAAAATTGACATTAAAACCTTAAATTAATTTAAAAAAAGAACTAAGAATTAAAATAACTATCTATTAAGAGAATTAATAATCTGCTAAAGCTTATTTTTTCCACGGTTCAACTACTTTTTTCAATATTCTTCCCTGAGTGCTTTCTAATAATTGCTTGAAAATCCAAAGGTTCTTTATTGTACTGCTCACCATTTTCATCAATCATCAGAATTTTAGCTGATAACTTAGAAAAGATATCCGATTCAAGGGGCGTAAGGTCCTTGAAATTTATTTTACTCTTTCCTTCATTATCAGAACCAAGCATTTCTATAGACTCCAGTGCTAAAGTAGGTCTTCCATCTACTCTATTTAATAAATCAATCAATACCCTATCCGATTTAAACACTCTCTTAATGTAATGAGCCGAAATTGACTCACTGGTAGGTAAATTGACACTGACATTAACTTTTTCACCAGTTGGACATCCGGTAGAATCTAGTAAATTCGCTCCCTGAATGTCAATGCTTGAATTGTTGGTTTCAAAGAGTCTTCTAACGATTGAATACAAGAGAGATCTATTGGCCCCTGATCGATTAATGTTTTGCGGATTTTCCCTAAATCCATTCGAATTGGCTTTTGGATGTTTATGAATTTGTCCTTTCATTATTTGATTTTAATTCCTTATCAGTTGCTTATCGGTTGCTATTTTTCAATTAATTACCTGAGACTCCTTCGTGATTTCGTAATTTTTTAATTACAGATAGAACCAAGGAATTAGTAAATTCATCATCTTGCAAAAACTCAAAATTGTCTTTTGAACATTTAGTAAAAGCCATCATTAATGCATCGTAAACCAAATCTCGTTCCTCTCTAGAAAGGGTAATTGATATTAAGTCAGACATTCCAAAATCTATATTTCTCATATACATAATTATTTTTATAATGGTATTAATTATTGTCAAATTTGACCAAGTGTTTAGATGTGATATGTTTTCATTTTCGACCTACATTTTCAACTATATTACAAGCTTGATCATGAATGCAATAATTCCATGAACTTTTCATCTACTTGAATAATTACATCATTCATTAAGTTCATCCTATTTCCCAACATTATCCTTTTGAACTTTTCTTGATCTCTTTTATATGTTGAAGGTGAATTTCTCTTTATTGCATTGCGAGCTGCATTATCTTTCATTACTAAGTATGATTTAATTTCTTGAGAAGTATATCTATCATAATCTATGTCAGTTATTATGTTAATCTTGGAAAGATTGTTTATTAAGTCTTCTTTCATAGCCAATATTTTTTTTTCATTTTTTAAATCGTCAAATACATTTATACCAATGGGTTGAGATCTTTTATTGTAATGTCTCATATATTTGACTTCCTTTTCGATCCGATGAACTGGGCTTTCAGTTTTTACACGATAATGGATTTTTTGTTCTGTTTGTTTATCATACCCCTTAATTGAATAATCTGATAAGAAATATTTAGCTCCATACTTTTTATTTCCATATCTCATGCTCTCAACAGGAATAGCTTTATATGTGGACCAAAATGGATAGCCTGATTTAGATATATTAACGCCTGTTGAAATTTTCAATATTCTGCTCTTTTTTAAAATACCATGCAATTGGTCATTTATTTCGTCTATAGTATTTTTCATTTCCCCGAATTTAAAATCACTAGCATTTGTTCCATGCCTATACACATGCATAGAGTTTTCAATAAAAATCTTATCTCCAATTATACAAAGGCGAATATTTTTACTCTCTCCCCTATAGGCAATATGTTTCTTCTTTTGAATAGGATAAAATTTAATGTCATCAAACAAGTCAAATATTTCATACTTTTGCTCTCGTACAATTGGAGGAATATCATTAAGAAGCGAAACTGCTTTTATCGTGTCAACCATAATTATTTGAGTTGGAGACTTTTAATGGCTACTCTTACTTCTGACTTTAAGAATACAGGTTTCCCTCTTGTTTTTCCATCAGATAAGTAAATAGCTTTTAATATACCCGCTCGCCTAAGGTTATCAACAGTGGATTGACTTCCTCCTATATATTTAGCTGTCTGTTTCTTGTCCATGCAAAAATCTTCGTCAGGGAAAATTATCGGAGTAAATTTTCCAAATTCCTCTATGAAGATTTTTCTTATATCGCTTTCGGAAGGTATCTCAAGATTTGCCATTCTTTAGAAATTATTTTTTCCAAAGATTAAATATCTATATGATATTTACATTATGGTGAATTCAATATCGGATCCGATTTAATTTAATTCATGCCAATATTTTACAAAATCTGAAAACTTTAAAAACTCTTTTGGAAGATGTGGTTTCGTATATTCCCAAATACTCTTTATTTTTTTTTCATCATTGGTTCGTTCTGCATCTTCAAAT
Organism: Saprospiraceae bacterium; assembly: GCA_029262995.1. Lineage (GTDB taxonomy): Bacteria > Bacteroidota > Bacteroidia > Chitinophagales > Saprospiraceae > RFSX01. The sequence continues at coordinate 22,965 of JAJCYH010000025.1, forward strand.
TTGTCCTTTGCAGTGTTATATCCTCCTTTTAGTTTATTTAAATTATCAATATATGATAGTTCAATATTGAGGAACTTAATAGTCGCTTTAATTTTTTTTTCTATAGTATTTTCCTTATGAATGTCATTAAGTTTAAATTTTTCAAAGGTATTTGTGAGCCAACCAATTCTTGAAGAATCTAATTTTATTTCTTCAATTGTTCTTTTCTTCTTAAAAAATGTTTCGACGACCTCTTTGATCCTTGAAGAAATAGTAGATCTTATATTTTGATACCGAATTATCTCTATAGTTGTTAAACTCTTTAATTCTTCATCATTAAAATAAGCTCTTATATCAGCTTCTTCAGATTCATAACTATTAACATCATAAACAATGTTTGCTAGTTTTGTACATCTAATTGAATAATTATTTAATTTATCTTGAAGCTCAATTTCTAATATGTCATAATCAAGAAGAACTATACAAATTTCATCTATGTCTTTAAATATTAATTCTTTTAAATCATTCGTCAAGTCTTCTATCTTTCCGTCCAGAGATGAAGATATTTTTTTTAGTTTGATAAGTTCAGCATATATAGCACTCATATTACTTTCAATTTAACCTCACCCATAGCCTTAAATGTCTTAGCTCTAACTTTTGCTGCGTTTTTCTTCTTATCACCTCTCTCGTAACCCATAAGGACTTTAAGAGTCTGCCCAGTTACTTTCATTAAATCTTTAGCTGGTATATCATATTCATTAAGCATAATATTTATAAAAGTATATCTGGCAGTATGGTTAGTCACTAGTTCAGATAATTGTGTCTCAATTGTTAAAAGTTTACCACCTTTACTTTTTGTATCCTGCACTATTCTATTAATTCCAACTATCCGACATACTTCTTTAATGTATTTATTCATTTTTTGACTACTATATGCTTTGGGAATTTCATACTGATACTTTTGAACTAACTGTTTGACTATAGGTAGAACAGGAATAATGACTTTAGTATCATCTTTAGTTGAGCTTCCTTTATATGTATTTATCTCAATATCCTCTGAACCGTCACTGTTGGAAATAAAGTGTGTTTTTTCTAATCTGGAAAAATCTGAATATCTCAAACCTGTATATGCAGCTATCAACCACAGATCACGTGATCTATTCAGTTTTTCATTTTCATCAAAATCATAATTAGCTAATTTCTCCAACTCATTAATTTCTAGATAATGTTTAGAAGTCACAACTCGTTTTACACTAAACTTTCTGCTTTGATACAAGGTATTATTATGATACCCATTTTCATGTGCATCTCGAATTATTTGTTTAAGGGTTTGAATAATCTTAGAAACATTATTTTGAGACATCGACTTAGTCTTATAAAGCCAATTTGTGATCTTTTCAGATAATTCAGCATTTACCATTTCAAATGTTAATTTGTAACCAATAGCTGCTTCATACCTGCAAATGTGATTATAAACTCCTTCATACTTGGCTATAGTTCTATTATGCCGGTTACTTTTTGAAATAAAAATTCTTATGTATTCTAAAAGAGAAATGTCTTCTTTTAACTTAGGTCTTCGTTTATTTCCTATGACATAATCTAACTCCAATTTGAAGTCCGTAACGGATATGTCAGGATTACTTGCAACTATTTCAAGACATGAATCCTTCAATAAAGAATTTTTGTTGTTAATTCGATTTGCATTTGGTTCTGGTAGTCTTACCCCTTGTATTGCAATTTGCATTTTTCGATCCCAATTCTTAGCATATATCTTTTCTCCGGTTGAATACTTCATGAGGATATGTTTTCCGTTATCATCTTTCTTATAGCGATACATAAGGAAAATAAGTTGAGGAGACTTATTGTCTTTACTATAATTCAGGTTGAATCTAGGGGAGCTTGATTTATTTCGTTTGGATATCATATAGACCCACTTTATGGTAATATAACGCTATTGGTTTATATAGCGTTCATATAAAATAAGAAAATGTGGCAAAGTGTAATATCCTGAAACCAGAAGAATTTCGTAAGTTCCTAAAAAACAGAACCCTTACCAATTACAAATTGACAAGGGTTCTTAATTAAGTAGCGGAGGCAGGACTTGAACCTACGACCTTCGGGTTATGAGCCCGACGAGCTACCAACTGCTCCACTCCGCGATATGTCTTGAAATCTGCATCCAGATTCATATTTCAGCATCATTGGGACGGCAAATATATGGCAATCACCCTTTAAAATCCAGTATTTACTTATAAATATACAAGTCAAACAGGGAAAAAGTTTCACCTATGCTTCACATTGTTGATTATCAATGCAATACGTTTAGTTATTCACTACAATCGCAGTCCTGGCATTCCACTAAAGTCTCAAATGGTACCACCCCACTACATCCACCCCAAATAAATTCAAGACACTTCATAGAATCCTTATCATAATAATAAATAGGAATTGCTGCATTACATGGACCTACTTCTGGTGATAAATTGCATTCCGGACAAGAATCCTTATCATCAGAACAAGAGAATAACACACAAGTAAATATAACTATACAATACAATAGAGATTTCACATCTATACTTTTCTATTATGACGATAGATTAAGACAAACTGTTGGAATTTAAAAAGAGTACATAATCCCTTATTTCTAGCTTTCTTGTATTCAAAATGCCAAACCAAATAAATGATTTCTCCTACTATGCATATTTATTTTGAAGCAATAATCCTATATTCATTAAGATTACCGCCAAGATCGGCTAATTCTGCTAAAGCACAGCTGCAATAGGGTGTCAATACTAGCCCAAAAAAAATCTACAAAGCCATAAAAAAGTAGATTTATTTTGAATTTAATGTGAACTTGAAATGTTCTGAAATAAATTAAATAACACATTGAAACTAATATTAATCTTTGTACTTATTATAGGCTCTTTAAAAGCTCAGGTTTTAGAAATTCCTTTGGACAAATATGCATTCACCAAATTTGACAATACCATCGATAGCAAGCTAACTCTGGAGCTTCAAACCATCTTGAACAAAAACAAAGAATGGAAAAGCTTGATAAAAAACAAAAAACTTTGCCTTGGGGTCGTTGACATTAGTAACCCCGATAAACCTATCAGTGCTTTAATCAATGGCAATCACATGATGTATGCTGCCAGTTTACCCAAAATAGCTATTCTATTGGCCGTAATGGATGCAATTGACAAAGGCGAATTGGAAATGACTCCTGACTTAGATAAACTTATGAGCGATATGATCAGGGTATCCAGTAATTCAAGCTCTACTGCTCTTATTGATCTAGTAGGTTACGAACATATTGCAAACGTATTGCAAGATGAACGATTTAATTTTTATGATGAAGATCAACATGGTGGTCTTTGGGTGGGGAAAAGATATGCGGCAGGTGGAAGAAGGTATCCCGAACCAATAAAAGGACTTAGCCATGCGGCAACGGTCAAACAAGTATGCAGATACTATTATATGCTTGCTTATGGCAAAATGATTGATTGCACAAGATCAGAACAAATGCTATCCTACCTTCATGACCCACACCTTCATCACAAATTTGTTAACTCCCTAGAAAAGGTTGCACCTTTAGCAGACCTATACAGAAAGTCAGGTACATGGCAAGTCTATCATGCCGATTCTGTTCTTGTTATTGGAGACGAATGGCGTGCATATATCCTAGTGGGCTTAATCGAAAGTCCAAATGGAGAAGATCATATGAGAAGAATTTTAATGGAAGTTGATAACTTACTGTACAAGAAAAACTTCAAATCGAAATAATTAGAATAAAATTTAGGTCATCACTAGGTATATATTAAGAAACAAGTCTTTAGAATGGATTAGATCCATAGATTCTACGGTATGGCGCATGCAGCGGATTATTTTCTGCCTGATCTGCGCTCTGTTACTTGTTAAGCCAACTTCCAATTCTCTATTCTTATCTATACTTGGCATTGATTCATTGCCGTTCGCTTATATTACAGTTAGTGCAATTGCTTTAATCATTAGTCTTTTTTACAACAAGCACATTGATATAGTTGCACCAAAAAAGCTATTCATTATAAGCTCCTTGGTTAGTGCAATGCTTTTGGTCGCAATTGCTTATTGCCTTTATTATAATTTTTTCCAAGATACAGTTGTATTTGCTTTTTACCTTTTTGTTTCTGTATTTGGAATTCTCTCTGCTTCTCAGTTTTGGATTCTATTCAATCAAATCTTCAATGCCCGGCAGGCAAGAAAGTATTTTGGTGTTATAGGCAGTGGCGCTATTGCCGGTGGAATTGTAGGTGGCTACCTTGCAACCATCATTACAGCAATTACAAGTAGCGAGTTTGTTTTAATTGCAGCTGCTATATTTATCCTAACTGCAGTTTTTGAAGTTACTAAACTAAAGAAAGAAGGTCTTAACTCCTTGAAAAACAGAGAAGCCAACAACGACCCAAAAGCATCTATACTCAGACCGTTCTTTTTGATAAAAAGCACTAGGCACCTAAAACTCTTTGCACTCCTAGTAACTGTAAGTGTATTTGTAGCCAAGTTGATTGATTATCAGTTTGGGTACTTTGCATCACAAGCATTTACAACCGAAGATGAATTAACAGCCTTTTATGGGTTTTGGTATTCGAGCTTTAACCTCGTAGCCTTGATCATACAACTTTTTATAACCAATAAGATTGTTGGAAGGTTTGGAGTAGCTCATAGTATCCTAATATTACCGGTTCTGGTATTGATGGGTAGTGTTCTTTTACTAATTCTGCCTGTGCTTATGTTTGCCTTAACGATCAAACTATTAGATGCAAGTTTGAAGCAATCCATAAATAAGGCATCGTTTGAACTTATAATGTTGCCAATACCTGAAGACATCAAACTAAAAACCAAAACATTCATCGATCTATTTATAGATAGTCTAGCAACCGGGATATCAGGACTCGCCATTATCTTTATCATCAATGCCTTAAACCTTCCCAATTATGTAATAACTATTATCATAATTGCCGCAGGCTTCGTTTGGTATTATTACGCAAACGTTATTCGTAAGGAATACAAAGAAGTATTCAGGAATAGTTTGAAGTTAAAATCTGATCATGGCGTCATTTCCAACAAGAACTTGCTTGAGCAATATGAAGAAGTTCTCAGCTCAGGTAATGATTTTCAAATACTAAAAACATTAAAAATTCTTAAATCGACAGATTTTAAAATTAATAGTACTATTGTAAACAATCTTCTAAACAACCAAAATCCAAAAATTGTAATCGCGATTATTCATCAGATTTTATTTGAAAATTCAGACTATGCGACCGAGGTTAAAGCTTTACTGAACCACCCAATCTCAGAAGTTAAAAGCGCTGCCTTTGAATATCTAATAAATCATCAGGATCATCTTGAAACACACTTTCTACTTAAATATCTAGAAAGTAAAGATTATGATCAATTAATCATGGCCTTGTCTGCCTATTCAAAAGAATTTGGTAATAATATTACTATTCTCAAAGTTCTCGATATTGAAAAAAGAATACAACTTCTTATTGATGAATATCGGAAAGATAGCAACATTCTTAAGCCTTATCACTTGACCGGAATTGTCAATAGCATAGCCTCCTGTAAATTTGAATCTCTATACTATTTTATTGAGGAACTAATCTATCATCAAGATAAAGAAATTAGAGGCTTCGCTATTTTAGAAGCAGGCGTAACTGGATCAGAGAATTTCTTAAAAATACTTAGTTCATTGCTTAGTAATCCAGAATACGATGAGCAAGAAGAAATTTATATAGCTTTAGCTAAGTATGGCTTAAAAGAACTATACGTTTTAGAAAACCAACTTAGTGTATCCGGAGATTATTTAAGTCTTCGTAAGATTCCATATATATACAGCAAGATTGCTAAGCAAGAAGCAATTACCAGGCTCGAAGGGCTTCTAAAGCATAAGGATCTCGTCATACGAAACAACAGCATTCATGCTATGTCTGAACTTCTTAATAAATATCCTTTATTGAAAACTAATAGCTCAGCACTATCACTATTGTTGATTGAAGAATCAAAATACAATAATGCTATTGTTAAGGTCCTTATTGAATTTGATGAAAAACAAAAAACCGATAAATCTCCCCACGAACTTATTAATGTATTGAAATCAAAAATTGACAGTAATCTAAAAGTAATTTTTAGCCTGCTTGACATGATTTACCCACCTGAGGATTATCTTCAATTATATGAATATGTAAAAGGTTCTGATGAAGATTTAAGAAACAATGCAATAGAGTATGTTGACAATTCTTTGCAACCAAATTTAAAGAACATTATCATTCCGTTAATAGAATATCATTTTAATGAAAGTTCTTACAGCATTGATGACATTAAAATCCAAGAGTATGAAATGAGATCTTTCTTAATTGAAAATAGAGATGAAGAAATAAGAAAAGCTGCCAACAAGTTTTTCAATTAATCTTAAAGCCATTAAATATTACTTTCCTTTACAATCTTATCTATACTTCCAGCAAGAAGGTTATGATCAATATTAGAATTTTTACGCAGGACATTACTCATTAAAGCTACCATATATTTACGGCCATCAGTATGTTCAACTATGGCAACTGAATTCATAAAATTATCTACATTGCCTTTATACTTCTCACAGACATAATTTTCTTCTTGTCTACATTTATACAAGGATCCAGATTTAAAATAAACAGCTGCAGACTTAAGCGAGCTGTTTGATGCAAATCGTATACGTCTGTCCGTCAAATACATCAACTTCTTAATTTCAAGGCTGGATTCTGTATCTATAATTTGTCCATGCTCCAATGTATAAAGCCATTTGATTAATCCTGTAACAGTAGCTTGACTTCCACCATAGGGTGTGATTTGATTTGTAGCACCTCTGGTAAAAAAGCTGCCTAATCGAAATTCATTATCTGATATTCCTATTTCACGCAAGGGCTCATTGACCAGGTCTACTGCTAATCTGGAAAGCATTCGCTTGTCTGCATTTTTAAAAAATTCAATGCTGCCTTCAGAACTTAGTTCGGGATAGTCAAGCCCCAATTGATTCATCAACAACAACTCTCTCCACACAACACTAGCGGCACCATTGCTGCTAACAGAAACCATATGATCTAACCATTCAAACAAACTAAAGACATCCGATTCAACCAATAATCGTTTTTCAAAAGTATTCTTCTCAGGATTATAGATTGGTACGGGGTGGATATTAGGCAGTGCCCATTTCCCCGCTTTTACTTGTTTGTTTTTTAATAATTCAATTCTTTTATCAAAATCATATGGATATAAGTTTTCCAATTCACAGAACATTGCAGTTAATATAGCCAATTTACCAACACTCCCTGGCTGATAAGCTCTGCTACCCTTCCGCTCCGCATATCTTATATCCTCAATGTTTGTAATATCAATAATGGCTATACTGTATGAGTCATCAAGATTTGGAAAAAGACTATTGATTTTCTTTTGAAAAGCAGCATCCGTCTCAGGAAAATCTTGGACATTGTGATCCAATAAAGATAATCTGATGCTATCAGAAATCAACAATGCGCCTGTTGGAAGCCCACTTTTCCCTGGAGCATCTAATTCCATTTTCTGAACACGCAACAATCTTCTGATTCCTGTTCTTGCAAAACCATCGATTGGATACGCCATTAGTACTTCCATGGACATTATACAAACAATAAATAAACCTAGTGAAAAGCGATATAAGATTTTATAACTGATCATTGATTTTAATTTTTAAGTTTTCTGGAATCTGAGGATCAAGACCTATAAGGTAAGAAGATGAAACGGCTTTTTTATTTTCTACAAAAGGTCTAATTTGAAACAAGTACAAGTTATCTCCAACAAATCCCAGTTCAATATCATAAGGAGGATTCATACCTGTTGATGGCATTTGTTCACGGATGACTTGATAAGCTTTCCAAAGCTCCTTTATATTATCATAACTTAACAATCGCTGTGACAACTTAGTCTTTCCCGTACTTGTAGCACCACTAGATGACAAGTATTTATAATCTAAATCCCTGCTAGGTGACATCAAAATATTCTTTCCGTTTGGCAACAAAATCCAAGCTTCCGATTTTTGACCATCAACAGCTCCTCCAACGCCTTGACTGAAGGCTACGTTTAAAGCATTTGTATAATCGCCATTTAGATCTTTAGAAATGACAACCCCTGACTTGTCTACAAATACACTAGGAATTATCAAAATACTTGGATAAACATCTAAAGGGTTGGTCAAAAATTTCTGTCTCCACTTGTAACTGCGCTCAGAATACGGAGAGGCCCAAACTTTCTTAATACCATGAAATATTTTATCCTTATCGATTAAATTAAATAAAGTAAGATTTAGACCAGCTCCTGTAAAATCTTTAAGATCTTCCATATTTGTATCAGACCGAAGAAAGACAGGTATATTGCCCAAATTTTTACCAAATTCTGACTGGAACATCGATTCCATCTGCTTTTTAAACGATTCTTTCAGAGGCATATCCAGAATGAATTCAGAGAGCCGCTTTAAGCGATCGATACAATATTTATTTATGTCATCGCTATTACTACCCGAATCCTCCATCGCCTTTGCAGACGTAAATGTATCATCTAAAAATGACCAATAACTGAAATCCTTACCAGGAACCATTTGCTGCATATGATCTCTGAATATACTAAATGGGACTACCATCCCGTTTACCAGTTTGTCTGGAAAAAGCTGTTTTAATTTGCCAAAATTAGCAGCCTTTGGACCACATAATACTCCTGAAGATGAAGCATCCACCTCATTTATAGAAAGGACCCGATTAGAGACTAAGTCAAGTCTAGAGATTGGTACTTCTACGACGTTTTCATCTATACTTACTTTTGAAAATAAAGCAAGCTCTTCCTTGTCCATATCTTTGGCCAATTTTAATACAACACCACCTTTGGGAGAAACAGCATAAAACACTTCTTTCTCATCATAGCTTCTGAGCTGCTTAAAGACATCATTGGTTATTATCGAGTTAGGGATACCTAGATTCCTTGCCAGTAGTTGAATATGAGAAACCATATTTCCTTCACTAATAGAAAGTATTCCAGATACAGGCAATAAATCAGAAGGGGGATTTTGAAAAGCATAAATAGCTCCAGGTTCAAAATTATCTTCATCGATATGATCAACCACCTTTAACTTTGCTCGCACATAACCAGGGTTAACGCCATTAAGATCCCCTGTGTTTTTACCAAACAAAGAATTCTTGAACTTAATTTTCGTATTGATGTAATCATGCAACTGTGATGTTGTCGTGCCTAATGCCAAAAGAACACTGGATCTGATTCTGTCATCTACAAACCCATTCACCAATCGTTCAAAACCCAAAAACATCTGAAGCTCATGATCAAAGCTCATACTCACAAGACCACTACCCCATTGAATATTTTTCTTTAAGCTTCGGTAAAAATAGTAAACATCATCAAAGGCTATATTATCCATATTTACTTGACTAAATACGGTCATGAGTTCTTCGAGTTCCCATTCGAAAATATATCCTGTAGATTCCGAAATTTTAGAAAGATAACATGCTTTATCCAATACTTGAGAGAGAGTATTTGCCTTCCAACCTCCAAGGTCAGATAGTAATTTGGCCTCTATTTCTACAGAAATGTCCATCAGATTCATTTTAGCCTTTGAAGACATTGAAGACAAGAATTTCTGCTTTAATAATGATAGCAAATCCGAGGAACGCATAATCAATTCTTCACCTGAAATTCGATCTGCGGTAGTCATGAAATATTCAAGTTCAGTTCTAAGGGAAGAATTTTGTGCAAACAAGGACAATCGATTTTCAATTATACTCTTGTACGTTTTTGCATAAAACAATTCCATATTTCCAATAAGCTTATCCAAGTCTACCAATATCGCCTTCGAAAGTTTATCTTCATTATCCAATTTATACTTCTTGCAAGATTCTATATCTGCAGCAGAAGGGTTACCATGTATTTTGATTCTTATAGGCATAAAATCTTGGCGAGTATCTGAAATCGACTTAGAAATAGCTCTTATATTTTGAATTAAAGCAGTTTCTTTTTTATGAGGAATGTATTTGAACATTTCTCTAGTCAGATAAAAGTTGTCTTCAGTTTGTGCCTTACTTTCCAATAGCCATAATAGGAATACATTACCCCAAGCCGATTCGTCTTCATCCTGCATGGCTCCTCTGTAGAACCTTGATTTTCGTTGAATCCAACCATCATCTGCTAGATATAAAAACTGCTCTAGAATATATTGCTTGACTCTAGAGAAGCTATTCTTATCATCTAAAAAATCTTGATTATCTGTTCCTGCTAAGATTTGACCTAAATAAATATGATCCTTCTGTCCTAAGTCTAGAACCCAATCTTTATATCTGGCTCTTTGAATGCCACCAGGTTGAGAACAGTTTTGACCAGGAGGTAAAGTACTACCATCGGGGCAAAACCATCTTATGTCTTTATAAGGACCACGTAAATCCTCTTTAAAGTCTTGGATGTGTTTTATGATATCATTGGTGCGTTGTAAACTTAAACCATTTTGCGCTAAGCCTATTTTGCATAACAATGCAAGAAAAAGAATTATAAAAATCCTTTTGGATATAAACATTTGATTGATTTTGTCAAAGAATTGTGAGTAATGAAAATTGGTATCAGAACAAATATTAATTTGCGCTTTAATAAAGATGCAACAATTTTATCATATTTGCTTTAGCAAAATTTAAAATAAAAGCAGGGCCCTAAGGCCCTACCCAAAGCGAAACTATAATATCCGATAGGGATAGTTTCTCATATAAATTATAATCTCAATTCCTATTGAAAGACTATTCCAATTATGCTCTGACTCCTAGCGGAACGTCTATTGAATAACCATTATTGATTTCAGACTTGAGTTCATGCCACTGAAGGATATAATCTAATTTCAATGGTAACCCAGCGTCAAAATAATCTTTCCCCTGATGGATGGCTGTTACTGCTTTAAGCATTTCTTCTCTATTCATAATTATTGATTTAATAGCTGATGAATGAATTAATACTTCAAATAAAGCAGTTACCATGCAACCTATTTGCACTATAAAAAAGAGGAGCACAATTCAGTACTCCTCTCATGGGTTTATAAAATTTTGCAGATTTCTTATAGGTATATTACTACCCTAAAGAATCCATACTATGTCATTTAGTGCATTAATCGACTTTTAATACGCGTCCCGTCTGTACACCAGACTCGTTCCATAGTTTATAGATATATGTTCCTGAAGGTAAATTGATTAAAGAAACCTCATTAGCATCTTTAGTCTGTATTACCCTTTGTCCTTCAATTGTAAATAATTCAAAATAAAGGCTTCCATTTCCTATTCCGTTTTTCAATACAAACCTGACAAGGTCTGTCGTTGGATTTGGATATACATTAAAGTAATCTGCTATCGCTAGTTCTTTTGTTGATGTGCTAATCTCTCCTTCAAACAAATCTTCTATAAGTATCAATTCAAAGTTATTATCAAGAATATATGAATCATACAACTCTGAAAGTCCAAACACATTCTTTAAAGTACCATTCTGAAGCGCTTCAATTTCCAATGTTAAAAATGCAGTTTCTGAATCCAAAATCATAGAATTCAATTGGTCATTCTTAGTAACCATACTGATACGATTGCCATTGATAATATTAAAACTGATTTGCTCAAAACTTTGATCTGAAGTAACATCAGTAATTTCAACCATGTTCTCATCAAAAATCAAATGCAATTCAGTAGCCAATGCTTCTACATTCCCTGTGATAAACATTGGAATTTGGTAAGTTTCTCCAGCATTTAACAACTGATCTTGTATTACTAGCGTATCGGATAATAGCTGAATACTAGTCTGTCCAAGATCTGAAGAGTCATCAATATCGCCAGGCTTGTATGCGATGTAGTGTGCCTTTGGCGCAAAGCCTGCAGAGGTCTCAACTGTCTGATCAACAAACTTCCATTCCTTGCTTAAAGGGGAATCAAATGACAAAATTATCTTCTCCATCTCTACTATATCAAGTGTTGATACGACCTGATCTTCGTTTATATCAGCAGCCAACTGCTCAAAGGAACTAAATGTACTTTGTCCTAGTACCCAAGCTCTTAACAACATCATATCTCGGATATTCAATCCATTTCGAGAATCATCGAGACGCTCAGGTGATATACTTTCTTCAGTATATGCCCTTCCTTCCTCATTAGTAGATGCAGAAGAATTCAATACTACACCTGGCACAGGTCTGTACTTATCAGTATTAACCGTTACCAATTTGCCGAAATTGGTCAAATCAATACTGATGAATTGTGTATAATACCATTCCAGTCCAGCAACATTATTTCTTGTTACTTTCCACTCTCTTTCTATTTCTAGTGATGTCTGGCTTAATTCCCCAAGAAAATCTATATAGCTAGCAGAATAGGCAGTTGGCGTATTAAAAAATATTGGTCTAGTATCTCCATACTCAATGCCAAGGCTATTGCTCAATTCGTCAGGACTGATTCTGTGGTCATTTAAGTCAAGGTCATCAGGCCATTCTACATCATCCTCCAAAGAGTGTCCTGAACTACAGTCCCCTACAGGTGCCGAGTTAGAAAGGAAGTCACAAATAAATCCAATATCGCTCACATTCGTAATCGTCTGACTAAAACTGTATGTATTCAAAGTCAACCAATCCAACAAAGTCCACGTTCGTATTATCCTAAATAAACCATTTCCATCTACAAATACTTGATCTTCATAGGCGACCCCAACTAAATTTTGGCAATTGCTTTGAAGTTGGACCACCGGAAATACATCAGAGCTGTCAATCCCATTCAATAGCAACAATGAGTTAGGAGATAAAAATGTTGATATATTATTCTCATTTAGACCTTGTACAAAAACCTCAAGATTCATGGTAGGCCAGGTAATATCTGATTCTAAAAAATTACAACTAGAGTCTAAAATAGATACGGACCCGTTATCCACCACATAAGGTCTATTCCCAAATCCAGGACTTGAAACCTGTATTAATGTAGGACTTGAAACAAGTTCAACCAAAGAGACATCACCTTCTTCACCAGATAAATCAAAACACAATTCAAACAATGAACTATTATTTGCAAGATCTATAGGATTCTGACCTGTCATGTCAAACCATACAAACGTTAATTTACCTAAATCAACATTATTCTGATTTGTATTTGCCGCTTCACTAAATTCTGGTAAGTTAAAATTCTGAATGCTCGTAAAACTTAAAACAGATGGATCCCATATTATACTTCCTTGTGCCGTCTGAACATTTGTAAAATTATTGACCCTAAGAGGTATACAAACTGAACTACCCCGAGCACCATAGAAATCATCCATAGAAAATTCCACGGTAAGCAAATCGTTTGGGTCTTCTTGCAACATAACAGAAACTGAACAAAAGTCTGAATTGTCATTTTCATCCCACACATAAACAGCCATACTTAAACTTGAACCATCAGAAGGGATATCATCAGATGTTAAAGTTATAGATGAACTAGTTCCAGAAAAGTCAGGATCATCAGTCGGCAATACATCCGAAAAGCTAAACCTCAATTCACCTGCGTCAGTACAATTGTCAAAGCTACCGGCATCAAAATCAAGAGCAAACAATTCAATTTCGCCATTTATCAATTCAACAGTAAGACCATTGATACAATAAGGAGTAGGTGCAGTAAGGTCGTTCATACATGAACTTTGACCAACGAACAAACTACCATTTTCGATGCTAAAAGGGACCAACAGGCTAGAAGAAGTAATTTCAATTACTGTCGGATCATTACTCATCTCAACAATAGTAGAACTTCCCATCGTGCCTATTACATCAAAGCAAAGCTCAAATACAGTTGCACCATCTGCTAAGGTAGCTGGAGTTGTTGTTGTATTGTCAAACCACAAGAAGCTTAGTTTACCTTGATCTGTTGAACTTAAGCCAAATGAGCCATTAGTCAATCCTGGAAGTCCGAATGCTCCAATACTTCTAAATTGTGCAATCGCTGGATTCCAGTTTATTGATCCTTGCAATGACTCTATATTCTCGAAATTCTCAACTCTTACCGGTAAACAAACCATTTCTCCTCGCTCTTCCGTTACATCAGGAATAATAAATTTAACAGCATTGGCAAAGCCTGTATTAACAGTAGCATTTACTGTCCATGACCATCTTCCTTCACCTGTATTTTCATCATATTGACATACGTCTAATACATAATATATCTTTTGTAAAGTTGTAACACCTGGCTGTTCATCCAATATAATTATTTCAGAAGCCCAACCGATCAAACTGCAGGACGAAGACTCCCAAAATGGCTCTTCGCATAATGCATCTTGACAATCAACCACAACATTGGCCCCAATCGGGTTTCCATTATTATCATAAATCAACTCAATGTTTGAAGCATCTACTGCTTCACAAGCTGCTGTACATGCACCTGCATCATTATCACTGATCTCTACAATAGCATTAAGAGAATAAGGCCAATCAATCATTGTCGTAGGGTCAAATGTTGAACCTGTATTGTTCAAGCCAATAATTTGACGACATGCTGTAGTTGAACCTGGAATTTCCCATACCCTGCTGATAGAACCAAACTCACAAGCTTCTTCATAGCTCTCCTGGACTTTTACTCCATTAATAAAGTATTCATCATCCATGTCCCCATCTTGATTCTGGTCATAGCCTTGAAAGTCTTCATAGAGAGGAATACATCCTGTTGAAGAGCTTGCCATTCCCAATATATTTGAGATAATATTAGGGTCGTTAATAGCTGTTCCACAATCAACAACGATATTAGGAGGACAAGCCATCTGTATAGCTTCCTTTAATTCAACATTTATAGTCGTTACTGCCGAGTTAGTGTTTCCTGATGCGTCTGTAACGATAACCGTTACTTCTTGAGGACCTAACTGCGTACAATCAAATTCAAAAAATTCAGGCTCAAACACCAATTCGTTCTTTGTACTACAATTGTCATAAGTACCATCATCAACTGTCTCTACAAAAACTTTCACAATCAAAGGATTGGAAGATGTAGAGAAGGTAAGATTCACCGTAGTTAAATTATCTAAAATAACGATTGGTCCAGTCTTATCATCTACAGCTACATTACCCCAACATTTAGTACCATTATTAGTATTGGTAACTTCAACTTCCACCTCTGTATCCATATCACTGCAATCAACGCTTTGAGGGCTTATCTCCATTATACTATAATCATAAGGTCCACCTTCTAAAATCATATCAGGTGTAAGTGTAGTTATTCCACCAAATGGGCTTAGAGAAACATTAACGAGATTATTACAAGCAAGTATTTCAAGAAATCCTGAACAGTTGTTTCCTGTAATTAATATTGGCAAATGATTGTAATTGGCTCCTATATTGATAAATCCACCATTATCAGCCAATACTTCGGTTTCATAAATCTCCGTCTTTAATAATTCAAAACTGGTATTACTACATTGAGGGCCAACAGCCTTAAATCTCATCGTAAATAAAAGGTGATCATCAGGTAGCGATTTTGCTTGCGCATCTGATGGAACCCATGCATGTCTCAGCCTTCCCTTGGTTCCTAATGTTGTTTGTTCAGGAAGTGAAAAAGCAGCAATATTTAAACCATTCAGATCTTGAGAGATGAAAGGAATATCAACGATTTCAAGCACTAATGAATCCCATAGAATTGTAAACTGCGTAGCAATAATGTCTTGAAAGTCGCTAACCCTGACATCTACATCTATAAGTCCGTTAACTACGGAAGTAGAATCAGAAGTAACAAATTTCATGTTTAGTGGCGCCTGTTGAGCTTCCACAATATTGATATAAAATGTTAAGCAAGATGTCAGTAAAAATGTAAAAATAATTTTCATGATTATTGATTATGTCTAAAAGTTGAATTTTAATTAAAAGGCTTAAAGCTCATCGATAGCTGTAAGCCCATATTATTATGTTTCAGGACGTAACCAGCTGAATTTATAACCATTGGTAATGGTCTATAAGTCCAATATGGAGATAATCCAATACTGTAATGATTCTTATGAAACTCCAGGTTGATTGCAAACTGATAAGACAATCCGTATCGAGACCTATACGGCTGTTCATCCTCGGCTACAAAACTAACAATACTTCCATTAATATTATCAAAGTAATATGCTTTATTAGAGCTAGATAAATTATATTTTAGCAAGGCTTCTCCACTTAGTCCAAAGGTGCCTATGTTTATTAATTGCTTCGATAAGCCAAGTTGAAAATCATAGGATTTATGCATGCGGTGGATATGAATATCGTTATAGTAAATATTTGTTCTTTCCAGATCAATAAGCTTTGTTTCTGTAAATCCGCTCTGATTAATTACATCCACTTCTGCAGGAAATTGTTCAATAATTCTATCTATCGATTCATCTCTATATACTCTTACATCTGTTCGGTAGGACAAACCAACAATTCCAGCAATTCCAGATCGGTGTTCTATATTCCACCTAATATCTGATTGGGTTCCAATGCTGTATGTTTCCTTCTCAATAGATTCGAGCAAGAATGAAGGCTCAGAATCACTGATACTATAACTAGCTAAGGCAATATTAGCTCCAGATCTCAAATTCCAAAAAGAACGAAATTTTCGAATAGGGTTTTTCACTAATATGGCATTGGTTAACCTTCCATCAAGCAGATCATTTCCACTTAAATAAGCTAATTCAGAATAATCAATTATTTTTATTTTATCGACTTCCGTCAAAATTGTCCTTTGCTTATAAAAATGGTCTTTATCTTCCTTAAGCATTGACCCTGTAGTTTCTTCCCCAAAGTTTTCATGAGTCGCTGTGATAAGAGCTTCAGTCTGCTTTAAACTTTTTTCTTCTTTTTGCCTTAAAGGCAAAATTGATTTTATGGCTACATCATTTGTAGTTTTTTCATTTACGGTAGGCGTTTTAGCAATACGGTCTGAATTCAAATCAGCAATACCGATATTGTTTACATTCCCATTAGAAGTAACTTGAGGTTTCTCGATTCCACCAACTCTTGTTTCATCATTTAATGTTTCCGTTCGGACTGATTCATCCTTCTCTTTTGAATAGTCATTTAGATCATCCTGTTCAACCAAGGCATCTTCCACAACCAAGTATTGCTCTGATTTGCCACCCTCCTCAAAAAGACCATTAAGCCATAGAACAGAGCCTAATGATACAGCACCAAGCAGAAGGCCAAAAAACAACCAAGCAAATGGCTTGTTATCTTTCTTCTTTGGAAGTCTGTCAGAAATATTATCCCATATCTCAGTTTGATTCAACTCAAATGAACTGTTTGATAATATCTCTTTAAATTTATTTTCTTTATTCGATTCAGCCATATTAACTGATTTTAGCTTCTAATAATTTTTAATCTAAATGTTTCACCGTCAACACCTGTATTGTTTCTTGGCATCGATAATGTTTTCGCTTCTTCTTCAAACGCTTCTATGATCATTTTTCTACCCCTAGAGACCAAAGATCTAGAACTACTTTCTGAGATATTAAGTGTCTCACCTATTTCTTTATGTGAAAAACCTTCAACCAGAAACATGTTAATTGCAATTCGATATTGCGAAGGAATTGTATCCAAAAAACTCATCACATCAGCGGTTTCTAATTTGTACGATATATTTTCATTCTGATATGGTTCTGCTGTATTTTCAATATCAGATACGGCAAACCTTTTTTCTTTACGCAAAATGTCAAGACATTTCTTCACTGTAACTGCACTCATCCATGATAAAAACTTTCCTCTTTCTTCGTATAGATCTATTTTAGTAATAATCTGTATCAATGACTCCTGTAAACAATCTTTTGCTTTCTCATCATCGCCTACATATCTCTTGCAAATGGCATACAGGTACTTTGAGTACTTATCAACCAAGGCCTTATAAGCTGATTGTTCTCGATTTTTACAACCCGATATGATGTCTTGCTCCTGCAATTCTGAATTTAACTGTGTTAATTGGTTTTTATCATTATTACGCCCTCAATTGCGTAGTTTCCCGCAATTGGAGGATTTATCGTTTGCGCCCAAATCTTTCCTTCGAATTCGACCCTGACCCATCCTTTTGTTGTCTCGAAATGGCTGAGTTCAAAATCATAAATGCCACAGCCCAAAGATGAATTTATACATGAGATAGAGTATCCTTTATCACCAAAACCTTCATCTTTGATAAATATATTTACCTGTTCATTTGGATGATGTCCTAAATTGGAACCATCGAATTTGATCTCAAACCTCCCTTTGCTGTCTACGAGCTTTGTTTCTCCGTTTTCACTATACCATTCAAAAGAATCATAAACCATTCTCTCACCGTTTAATTCTATCAAACTGAAGTTATCGGCAAGTGAAGAACAGCTTGTCAAATATCTGATTTCGCTACCATTGTTTGTATTCCAGTCTAGATCATTAACAATAGTATGGTCAACAAGGTTAAATGATTTCATTCTTACATTTCCTGGACAAACCGATGTATATCCTTCAATTTTGCCCGACGGATAAATAAATAGTCGCTCCTCTCCCATTTGCTCAATGACTAATGCTGCAACTTCATCGTCTTGGCCCAAACAATTAACAATTTTTGCGTCAAGCAAAAGCATTCCTTGTTCATTATCATCAATCGAAAGTAAGTTGCTTTTAGAATTTACCTCGCCGGAAAAAACTGTCCAACTTGAACTGCTTTGTCCACATTTTTTTCCTAAAGACATTGTAGCATCGACTCCTTTTTCGAAGACACCAATCCACCTTCCCAATGCAGAAGAATAGGTATGCTTCTGATTATAATTTAATCTGCTATAAGAAACTCTAGCATTTTGAAATTCAAGAATGCCTTCCATCAAAACCCCTGGTTCCACTTTTGCAAAAATGTATAAGCCCGAACCATCAAAGGACAACGTACTAGTCAAGTCATCAATCTCCTTTAAGATTCTTCCATTCACCAGCTTAAATAATCGAAGATCTTGTGAAAGCTCTCCAAAATTAATTGTATTCTTGGCTGGATTCAAAAACAACGGTTCCCCATTTTCTGTCAAAGATTCAATCCAATAGGCGTATTTAATATCTTTTAAAAGCAATTGTTCACCCTTACTATCGTAAGCTAATTGTGCAAGGTTTTGCAATCCGTCAGGATGCTCTATCAGGCTTGTATGTATATTAAATTGTCCAGCAAATAAATCCCCATTTTTGTCAAAAGCCTTTCCTTCATAGCTGAAAAACAAATTATCAAACAAGACCCCTTCCGAATGTAAATTTGCATCGATAGACTTAGTTTGATTATTCTGAAATGCATTTATTTCAATATAGTTTATATCGTTTTCTATAAGTATTGACTGTTTGACTCCGATCGTCTTTCCTTCTGACTTAAGTTTGAGAAACTCTCCTGTCTTGGCAATCTGATCCAACTCAATTAAAAATGTAACTCCTTGTAATTCAAAGAATTGATCATCAAATTCAAGACTTAGCTTTTCTGAATCATAATTCTCAATATTATTAATCTTCCCATTTATCCTTGTGGAAATAATAGTTGTAGGTTTATCCTCAACGACTTCAACGCGGCTATTGTCATAGTCATCATAACATGCAGTCAGAAGTATCATTAAAGAAAAAATATAAAACTTATTCATTTCATCGTCTTTACAATTAGATAAGGCACGAAGCATTTAAAACGCTGCAAGGAAGTTAAAGGAAAACATAAAATATTGAGAAAAAATCCTGATATGTTAAAATTCCATTTTAAATCTAAGATTCACTCTTCTCGATGTTAGGAAATTAGGAATCGCATATTGTTGATTTCCAATAGTTTTAATCCAGGTATTGGATCCTACGTTTGCTATTTGAAGCAAGTTAAATATCTCAAGGCTAATCCAGGTGCTTTTGGTAAATCTGAAAGCATGATACGGTTTATCTTCCTTTTTATTCTGATCCCATATCTGATAGGAAAATCCAATATCGACTCTCTGATACGCCTTGAATCTAAAAGTATTCCTATAGATTACATTATTACCTCTCTGTCCAAAAGGAAGACCCGAACCATAAGCCAGATTTAAGTTCATCTTAAAATCTTTATTCTGAGGGAGATAATCCTGAAAGTATATGTTTAAATTAAATGACTGATCAGTTGGTCTAGGTACATAATCTACTTCCTTCGGTTCTGGATCACCAAAGGTCTGTGAAAGGTGCTGAACGCCTTCAATACTTTCTCGTGCTTGCAGAAAAGATAGGTTGACCCATGATTCTGCTCCAGGGACAAATTCTCCATTTATTCTCATATCCAAACCAGCGACATATCCGCTAGCATTATTGAGTCCAGAATATCTAATCCTTACATTATCGATTTCATAAGAAACCAAATTATCGAGCTTTTTATAGTAAGCCTCGGTAATCAATCTGAATTTCTTGTTGCTATGTTTGAGCCAATCAAAATCATAACTAAAGCCTGCTACAATATGGGTTGATTTTTGAGCCAGCAAATCTGGATTCACTTCCCCGGATAGATTCCTCAATTCTCGATAAAAAGCGGGCTGTGCATAAATGCCACCTGATAATTTGAATGTAAAATCCTTTTCCCAAGACAGTGGTCTGTAAAAAAACTGAACACGAGGGCTGATATTGCTTTGGCCATTCAAACTCCAATAATGTAATCTTGCTCCAGCGGTTAACTTTATTTCGTACTTATCCGCTATTCCGAAGCTGTAACTGTTCTGGAGAAACGTCTGTATTCTATAGGAATTCAAATCATTGGTAGATTTGATCACTTCATTCAACAACACCTCGGACTCACTAAAAGGTATAGAATAGCCAGCCGAATCAATTCTTTCCCACTCACTTAATCTGTCATTGATTGATTCTTTTTGGTATTTGATACCAAACTGGATAAAGTTATTTTTACTCTTATTATCTGTTTGCAATTCAATGCCACCTCGAAGCTCAATATTGCTTACTTGACTTTCAAGTCGGTTTCTTGCATAAAGATGTTGCGTTCCAACGCCAAGAACACCCACTTCATTCAATGCGCCATCACCTTCCAGATCAAACTCTACCTGGGATAGCCTATAAAATCCTAGTATATCAAATTTTTCAGTTTCATAATTATCATAACGCGAAGCCAATAACTTAAAAAACAAAGGATTTTTGTCACGTTGAGGAATGTAGGTCATTGAGACACCGCCCATTGTATTTTCAAACCCCGTATTCTCTTGCCCTTCAAAAGCAGTAGAAAGCTGTAATACCTGAGTAAATAATCCAGAAGCACTTACTCTTTCTGTGGGTATAAAATCATATTGACTGAAATTATAATTGGCCAATACAGCAAATTGTAAATCCTTGCTTATGTCGTATGTGATGTATGTTTGCACGTCAGCGAAATTAGGGATATACTCCCCTTGTACATCAAGGGACCCCAACAAGTATCGCGTCGTTTTATAACGAGCACCAACCAGATATCTTAGTTTATTATAAGCATTTGCACCAAGCTTTTTACTTCCTTCCACATGTGCACTTGCTCCTAGAAAACTCATTGACGCAGAAGCCGAAAATAACTCTGGACGTTTGTATCTTACATCTAATACTGAAGACATCTTATCTCCATATTTTGCTTCGAAGCCTCCTGATGAAAAAGCAACATCTCTAATCAGGTCTACATTTGGAAAACTCAATCCTTCTTGCTGACTACTTCTTATCAATAATGGTCTGAAAATTTCAAAATCATTAACGTAGACAAGGTTTTCATCATAATTTCCTCCTCGTACATTGTACTGAGAACTTAATTCTCCCCCACTACCACTGCTTGTCCCCAATGCAATATGTGGAAGGATGCTTTCAAAATTACCACTAGCGGTGGGCAGCTTTTTAAACTCGGTAATCTCCTCTTTCACCATACCCACATCTTCAATCTTAGCGCTTCTGATGATTACATCAATATCTGACAACTGAGCAGCCATCTGCACATTTATATTTCGTTTAGTTCCAGATTTCATAGCAGAAACAGAAGTAACCGTTTCCGAATATCCAATCCTTGAAAAACCCAATTCGACAGCTCTATTGGCAGGAACCTTTATGGAGTATTCCCCAAAGGCATTGGTTTCTGTCGCCTCAAAACTTCCCTTCACATATACAGATACAAATTCAACAGCATCGTGTGTATCAATATCCTTGACAACTCCAAAAACAGTAGCATTTTCCTGGCTTAAGCCAAGGGATAAAAATGTGCCAAAAAATATTATTGAAAATAAAAGTTTCTTCAAAATAGCTTTTCTAATTGTGATGATTACAGATCAAAATTATTGATTTCCAGTGCTTTAAATTTCGCTATAGTTGCTATCGGATCTTCGCTTTTGAATACGCTACTTCCTGCAACCAAAACGTCAGCTCCAGCCTTCAGCAGAGATTCTGCATTATGCAATCCTACTCCGCCGTCGATCTCGATTAGCAAATCCAGATTCCTTGCGTTTGCTTCAGCTCTAAGTTTTCTAGTCTTTTCCAAAGTCCGATAAATAAATTTCTGTCCACCAAAACCAGGGTTTACAGACATCAAGCAGACCATATCCAAGTCTTCCAGAATATCATAAAGCGATTCTGCCGTCGTTTGTGGATTTATTGCAACTCCAGCAATTACCCCTTTTTCTTTAAGATGATGTATCAGTTTGTGTGCATGATTTGTTGCTTCAATATGAAAGCTTATGCTTTTAGCTCCGCAATCGATAAAAGAATCAACATACTTTTCAGGTTCTACAATCATTAAATGAACATCAAGTGGCTTTGTACAACTTTTGTTCATCGTTGATACCAACATTTGACCAAATGAAATATTAGGAACGAAAACACCATCCATCACATCAACATGAAGCCAATCTGCTTTTGAGCTATTGACCATTTGGATTTCTTCATTTAAACGTCCAAAATCTGCTGCTAGTATTGATGGTGCCAACCGAAAATTACTCATACTATTAAATTATGCTGCAAAAATAATTTAATTAGACACCATTCATTCATTAATTAGCAATCAATCCGTAAATAGATTCAAATTATTTCAGCATAAATTATAAGAAACTTAACTTCCTTGGCTTATCATTTCAATCCTCAAGGACTTAAAATCAGAACTTGACAATTTGATATACAATTCAGCAGTTGCTTTAACGTCATTTTCGCAGTACCTTTTAATTTTTTCTATCTTTTGCCCATACCAGTATGCTATGTGCATACTGGAACCGTCCATATCGGACTTTGGTGAATCAATCTTAAAAATATTACAAAGCAACTCCAAGGAACTATAACTTTTATAATCTCCGAATCTCCACATTTCAAGCGTATCGATAATATTATTTACCTGCCACGGTCTCTTATTTTTGTAATCCATAAACGCTGGAATTCGCAAACCATTTATGAGTGCTCTTCTGCATATAAATGGCAAATCAAACTCTCGGATATTGTGTCCACAATAAAAACGAAAACGATCAGATTGAAAGGCATCCTCAACCATATTAAAAAATGACTGAATCATTTCATCTTCTGGACATCCATAAAATGATTTTATTTTAAGGATTAAGCTTTTTTCCCCATTGCTTTTAAAATAGGCACATGAGATGCAAATAATTTGAGCAAATTCTGAATAGATTGCTGACTTTAATAAATAAATTTCCTCATCAGGTAATTGCTGTAAAGTTTCGTCAAACCTCCTTAATCTATTGGCTTTATGCGTCCACAAAGCTTTCATCTCTATCGTCAAATCAAGGAATGATTTACTTGATCCGGATGTTTCAATGTCAATAAATAAAATATTTTCTAATGAATTATGGTTATCCATAGTAGTTGCTATAATCAGAATATTGGGGAATCTCCTAGGTACAATGAGAAAAGACTTTAGAAGTAATCACCCATTTTACTGTATTGTGCTTTATTATCTTGTACATTAAAAGCATATTTGTATAAAATACTCCAAACATGAGTCCTAAATCAAACAATCTATCCTTAATTGGCATTATCGGCATTATTCTTCTTATCGGATTAGTCGGTTACTTATTTATGAATAATTCTTCTTTAAAAAAACAACTGAAGGAGAAAAAAGAAACCTTGCTTGAACTTGAAAAAGTGCATACAGAACTGGATCAAAACTATGAAGCAGCACTTCAAGATTTAGAAGATCTTAGAGGTGATAATCAAAAATTAAATGAACTGATCGATACGCAGAAAGATGAGCTTGAAAAGCAGAAAAATAGAATCAGCGGTTTAATATGGTCAGAAAGAGAACTAGGTAAAGTTAAAACCGAAATGGCAAACCTAAATAAAATGGCTGCTGATTATGTTGTTGAAATTAAAAAACTTAAAGAAAGCAATGCAAACCTTCTTGCTGAAAACACAGACCTAAGTTATTCTAATCAAAACCTTTCACAGGAATTACAAATCAATAAAGAAAAAGTCAGCAATCTTGATTCTATGCAAAAAGTATTGATTAGCACAAAAGACAAACTAGAAAAAAGTAATACAACCTTATCTACTAAAGTAGATATGGCTGAAGCCATTAAAATCAACTTTATTGAAGTAAAAGCCTATGACGATAATGGAAAAGGAAAAGTAAAAGAAAGGTCTAGAGCAAAAAGAGCTAACATGCTAAGAACTTGCTTTACTACAGAAACCAATCTTGTCACTAAAGCTGGAGATAAAACTTTTTACCTAAGGTTTACTTCTCCCACAGGTGAATTACTTTATGTAGAGGAACTGGGATCAGGTGTGCTTAAAAACAAATTGAATGGTGAAAACGTCAGATATACAACCTCCGGAACAACAACTTACAACAATGTCGATCTAACTGCTTGTATAGACTGGAAACCAAATTTTTCACTTTCTAAAGGGAATTATACCATTGAGATCTTTCAAAATGGTTTTAATGTTGGTAACGGCACATTTAGATTGAAATAAACTATTGTTACATAACAAACAATCACGCATTATTATCGTTAGTATTGCTAGAGTTCTAAATTATCGATAAACAAGCAAGACAATAATGCGTGGTTGGAAGTTTTCTGCATTTATACCTTCAGGAGAGGGTACTCTTTTTGATCGACTTCTCAAGTTGTTTGAAGAGATTTTAATTCACACTTCCGGAGATGTCTCAGAAGCACTTTCATGGCTCACAGAAATTGACAAACAGCATAAACTTACAGATGATACTTATGGAATTGCTGACTTCATCCAGGAACTGATTGACAAAGGTTTTATAAAAGAAACCAAACAAGGCACTCAGATCGTTGGAATGCAGCCAACCAAAAAAATGGAAGTATCCCTAAGGAGACATGCTCTTGATGAAATTTTTGATCAGATAAAAAAATCCAAACCGGGCAAACATACGACCAAATCTGCTGGTCAGGGCGATGAGTTCACCTCTGAACTTAAGCCGTTTGAGTTTGGTGATAAACTTGATAAAATATCAATTTCTGAATCTCTAAAGAATGCACAAATCAATCACGGGCTTGATGATTTTAAATTAACGCAAGGCGACTTAGAAGTTCACGAAACATTTTTCCAATCTCAGACTAGTACTGTCTTGATGATTGACATTTCACATTCAATGATATTGTACGGTGAGGACAGAATCACGCCTGCCAAAAAGGTTGCGATGGCTTTGTCTGAACTTATAACAACACGTTACCCAAAAGACAGCCTCGATATTATCGTTTTCGGCAATGATGCATGGCAAATCGAAATTAAAGATCTTCCCTATCTGGAAGTGGGACCATACCATACCAATACTGTAGCTGGACTGGAATTAGCCATGAATATCTTAAGAAGAAGAAAAAACCCAAACAAGCAAATCATGATGATCACAGACGGGAAACCGACGTGCATTAAAAAAGGGAAAAAATATTACAAAAATGCTTTTGGCCTTGATAGAACAATTCTCAACAGAACTCTTTCTCTGGCGGTTAAAGCGAGGAAATTATCAATACCAATCACAACTTTTATGATTGCCCGAGATCCTTATCTTGTTCAATTTATCGATCAATTTACAAGAGCTAATAGCGGTAAGGCATTTTACAGTTCACTTGAAGGTCTTGGAGAGTTCATATTTATGGATTATAAAGACAATAAGCGCAAACAAAAATAAAATACATTGAAGTACGACATTAATAAGATAAAAAATCTAGGACAGCTTAAATCGGCTGGCTACGTTTCGAAATCGATAAAACAGGAAATAAGAGAAAACCTGATTGATCGTTTAACAAACAATCAGTCCAACTACGAAGGCATAATAGGATATGAGAGTACCGTAATGCCCGATATAGAAAGAGCACTTTTATCTAAACACAATATATTATTGCTAGGACTTCGAGGTCAAGCAAAAACTAAAATTGCTCGATTAACTGCAGATTTACTTGATGAGTTTATTCCTATAATTGACGGATTAGAACTAAATGACGATCCATTAAATCCAATTACTTCTGAAGCCATCGATATCCTTAACAAGCAAGGGGACAAAACAGCAATTCGATGGATTTCACGAGAAGAAAGATATATTGAAAAACTAGCGACTCCTGATGTGAGTATCGCAGATTTGATTGGGGATGTAGACCCTATTAAAGCAGCTAGTCTTAAACTTCCATATTCTGATCCAAGAGTAATCCATTATGGTTTGATTCCTCGTTCACATAGATCAATCTTTGTGATTAACGAGCTTCCTGACCTACAAGCACGAATTCAGGTTTCCCTGTTTAATATTCTCCAAGAAGGAGACATACAAATCAGAGGTTTCAAATTAAGATTGCCACTGGATATCCTCTTTATTTTCACTGCCAACCCAGAAGATTATACCAACCGAGGAAGTATAATCACACCACTAAAGGACAGGATTGAAAGTCAGATCCTAACGCACTATCCTGAGTCAATAGAAATTGCACGGCAAATCACAGATCAAGAGGTAAGAATATCAGAAGATGTAAAAAATAAAATCATCATACCTGATTTATTAAGAGATTACCTGGAAATGATAGTATTCCAAGCAAGAGATTCCGAACTTATAGACGATAAAAGTGGCGTCTCAGCTAGGTTGAGCATCACTGCTATGGAGAATCTTTATTCTACAATTGAACGAAGAATGCTTTTGAATAAAGAAAAAAAGAGTACAGGTAGATATTCAGACTTCTGGGGAGTGATTCCTTCAATTACAGGAAAGGTCGAATTGGTTTATGAGGGCGAGCAAGAAGGTCCATATAACGTTGCTCTACATTTGATGAGTGCTGCATTAAAAGATCAATTTCTTGAATTGTATCCTCATCCCGATCAAAGCAATACAGGTGAGAAAGACTTATATGGCACTCTACGTGCTTGGTTTGGTGCCGGGAATGAATTACTGATAACTAACGATTGTACCGATAAGGAATATATCGAAAAACTAAACAGTGTTCCTGGATTGAAAAAAGTTGCAGAATCAATCAAGGTTGACAAAAAACTTACGCCTCTATTGATGGAGTTTGTTTTACATGGACTTACTGAATTTGAAACCATAAGCAAGGAGTTTCTTGATAATGACATTTCCTTCAAAGATCCTTTGGCGAATATTTTCACCGATTTAAATTGATGACTATCTTTATACCAAATTTATCAATATGAAAAATATCCTTCTTTGCTTTTTATTATGCATTATTTCTCTTTGTGTCTGTGCACAAAAAACACAGCATTATACACCAGCACCTCAAGGCGTTAATAAGAAGGTTTTTGGAATGAGTTTCCAACAAAGGCATTTTGATCTTGGGAAAGTCAAGAAAGGAGAAAAAAGAGACATTACTTATAGCTTTTCCAATACCGGAACAGAGGATATCGTAATTGAAATTATATCAGCATGTGAATGCACAACACTTGACTGGCCTCGGAGTGGTATAAAACCTGGTGAAACTGCTGAAATCAAGGCAGTTTTTGACAGTTCTGAAAAAGAAGCTTCTGAAACTATTGAAATCGATATCAATTTGAAAAACAAGGAAGCAGACACGGGATATAAAAGATTGGAAATAGTAAGCTATTCCTTCGAATTAATTAAGTAAAATTACTTCTTAATCACTGATTTTCAATACCTCAAGGAAAGCTTTTTGAGGCACTTGAACATTGCCAATTTGTCTCATCTTCTTTTTACCTTTTTTCTGTTTTTCTAAAAGCTTTCTTTTACGGGTTATATCACCACCATAACATTTGGCAGTAACATCTTTTCGCATCGCACTTATCGTTTCCCTAGCGATAATTTTTTGCCCAATTGCAGCTTGAATCGCAATAACGAATT
This sequence comes from Saprospiraceae bacterium, assembly GCA_029262995.1. Classification (GTDB taxonomy): domain Bacteria; phylum Bacteroidota; class Bacteroidia; order Chitinophagales; family Saprospiraceae; genus RFSX01. The sequence goes on from JAJCYH010000025.1 coordinate 51,242, forward strand.
GTTGCCTAGGCAATAATTCTTTAAGCTTTTTACATATACGACGGCCAAATGAATCCGCTTTAGATCTATGAACCAAGGAAGACATTGCATCAACGTTATCGCTATTCAATTTAATGTCCAGCCTTACAAGATCTGATGCACGGTAATCTAAAGGTGAATAATCAAAAGATGCATACCCTTTTGATATAGACTTCAGTTTGTCATAAAAGTCAAATACAATTTCTGCCAATGGAAGTTCGAAAGTTAGCTCTACCCTGTCCGTCGTCAAATAATTTTGCTTGGTCAGAGTACCTCTTTTATCCATACACAAACTCATTATTGATCCTATATAATCAGGTTGGGTGATTATTTGTGATCGAATATAAGGCTCTTCCACTCTGTCAAGAAATGTAGGATCCGGTAGATCATTGGGCGTATTAATGGTTAATCTATCTCCTTTTTTAGTATAGGCTACATAGGAAACGTTAGGTACGGTAGTGATCACTTCCTGGTCAAATTCTCTGCTCAATCTTTCTTGTACAATCTCTAAATGCAGCATCCCAAGAAACCCAACTCTAAATCCAAATCCCAAGGCAACGGAAGATTCAGGTTCGAATACCAAAGCAGCATCATTTAATTGAAGCTTTTCCAAACTGTCTCTTAGGTCTTCAAAATCATCATTATCGATAGGATATATTCCAGCAAAAACCATAGGTTTAACCTCTTCAAAACCCTTTATGCCCTCGGTACAGGGTCTGGCTACAGTGGTGATGGTGTCTCCTACCTTAATATCTTTACTTTGCTTTATTCCAGTGATGATATAGCCTACATTCCCAGCTTTAAGTTGCTTTCGTGGTTCCATCGTCATTTTTAGAATACCTATTTCGTCTGCATGATATTCATTTCCTACATTAAAAAATCTCACATTTTCACCACTGTTCAAGGTTCCATTTATAATCTTAAAGTAGGCAATGACACCTCTAAAGGAATTAAACAAGGAATCAAAAATTAATGCCTGCAATGGTGCTGATTCGTCACCTACCGGATGCGGAATTTTATCAACTATTGCTTTAAGAACATTTTCAACACCTTGACCTGTTTTTCCACTGGCGTGAATGATATCTTCCAAATCAATGCCGAGAAGATCTATAATTTGATCTGAGACCTCCTCAAGCATAGCACTTTCCATATCCACTTTATTCAATACAGGGATTATTTCAAGGTCATGTTCTAGGGCGAGGTATAAGTTAGAGATGGTTTGAGCCTGTATTCCTTGACTTGCATCTATAAGTAGTAAAGCACCTTCACAAGCTGCAATTGAACGGGATACTTCATAGGAAAAATCAACGTGACCTGGCGTATCAATTAAATTTAATGTATAAACTACACCATCGGTATGTGGATATTGCAATTGTATTGCATGACTCTTAATAGTAATCCCCCTTTCTCTTTCAATATCCATATCATCGAGCGTCTGATTCTGCATATCTCTTTCAGATACGGTTTTGGTATGTTCCAGTAATCTGTCAGACAGAGTACTTTTGCCATGATCAATATGCGCAATAACACAAAAATTCCTAATATTCTTCATAGGCGACAAAGATATATTATTCATACAATCCATTCGATTAAAAATTAACAAATTGAAGAGGTTTTTAGCTCCTATTACGTGGAAACTTCTATTTTTACAAACAATGAAGCATTTAAAATATTTATTATCGCTTACCGCCCTCATTTTTACTATGATTTCATGTGAAAAAGAGGCTCCTGATCCAATTGTAGTTGTTTCAGTTGAGCAGGATTTTGAAGTTTTTCCTTCACAGATATTGGGTTCCAATGGATACGAGACCTATTTAACTATCAGAAGTTCTGAACCAGATTTATGTTTGAACTCCATTTTGGATGCCCAAATGTCCCTAAGTGGAAACAATATCACAGTTCAGATCAATGGCATCATTGCGCCACAAGTATGTGAAGAAGCAATGGCACATATTCAAAAGGAATTTCTTTTGCCTCAAGGCGTAGGCACATACCATATTGAATTTATTAAATCCGATCTTATCAGCACCTCAGGTACTTTAACAATTTCAGAAAATGAAATTGACTTAGACATCGAAAGCCTAGGCGGTGTTTTTGTAGTTGAAAGCCAACTCAATCTGATAAAGAAAACTTTCGTTTGGGGATATTTTATTCAGGATGAGGGTGTTTTTGGAGGTGCGGAAATCAATGTTGAGGAAGTTCATTCTGAGTTTGCAAGTGTCATCCAGAATTTTAATTGGTTAACAGAAGGAGATTATAATTTCTTTTCTGTGGATTCTAATGGTAAAGTTAACATCCCAGATGTGAAAGAATCAGCTTTTATGACAGCATTGGAATTGAATGAAGAATTAGGATGGCTTAATGTCAAAAGAGCTATAGATCTAGTATTCGATAATCGTCCAAATCTAAAATACCATTTCAGCAACGGGAACGGTGAAGAATACAGCAATTAATAAAATTGATTAAAGCTCGAAATTGAAACCATTTTCTTTAGCTTCCTCATATTTAAAAGCATCGAAAGAATAGAACTTTGCTGGTCTATGTGCAACGCCTTGCTGAAGTTCACTATGAACTTGAAGGATGTTCATACTTAATATCTTCTTTCTGAAATTTCGCTTGTCTAAATCTTTTTCCAAAATGGATTCGTACAGCTTTTGAAGCTCAGTCAAAGTAAATTTCTTTGGCAATAATTCAAATCCAATAGGTCTATACTTCACATTTCTACGCAACCTTTTGAGGCAGGTATCCATAATTTCATAATGATCATAGGCTAATGTTTCAATTGACCTGATTTCTTTCCATTCTACTTTATCAGCAAATGAAGAGGGCCTGATGTTTACATCATCTATATTTATTAAGGAATAGTAAGCAACTGTAATAACACGACCGCGCGGATGCCGGTCTACCTTTCCAAAGGTGTGAACTTGCTCAAGATATACATTTTGAATCCCCGTCAGTTGCTCCAATACTTTCAAAGCTCCTTTGTCCAAATCTTGGTCTTGCTCAACAATATCACCTGGTAAAGCCCAATATCCTGCAAAAGGATCATGCTTACGTCTGATCAGTAATACTTTAAGGTTATCACCATCAAATCCGAATATGACATTATCGACAGAAAACGCAGACTTGTAAAATTCATCCTGAAAAGGCATCCAGAGTTTATTAGATTTGACACAAATATAAAGATTCATTGGAATGCAAATAAATTTAATCAGTGATACAATTACAAAACCATCAAGACAAATGCTTGACTTTATGGTTAATGCCGAAGTTGGTGACGATGTTTTTGCTTCAGATCCTACTGTAAATGCATTACAAATTCAGATGAGCGAGATGTTTGGGATGGAAGATGCGCTATTCTGCCCATCTGGAACGATGACAAATCAAATCGCAATTAAAATGCATACAAAGGCCTTGGATGAATTGATTTGCGAGGAAAATTCTCATGTCTTTCAATATGAAACTGGTGGCTATGCATTCAATTCATCAGTGGCCGTAAATCTAATCAGAGGAAAATATGGCAAACTTGAAGCACAACAGATATTGGATGCCGTAAAACCAATCCATGACTGGTTACCTATTTCCAAAATGGTAGTCATAGAAAATTCAACCAACAAAGGAGGAGGAAATTATTATACTCTAGCTGAAATTGCCAAAATACAAGCTGCTTGCAAGGAGAAATCTCTCAAACTGCATCTTGATGGAGCAAGACTCTTTAATGTTCTTGTCGAAACTGGAGAATCAACTAAAGATGTAGGCAAGTACTTTGACAGTATTTCTATCTGTCTCTCCAAAGGACTAGGCGCCCCTATAGGTTCTGTTTTAATAGGAAGTAAAGAAGAAATCACCCAAGCACGAAGGTATCGGAAAGTTATGGGTGGTGGAATGCGTCAGGCAGGCGTGTTGGCAGCGGCAGGAATCTTCGCATTAAATAATAATATTGCAAGACTGAAGGAAGACAATGATCGTGCAAAGCTTTTAGGAAAATGCCTTGAAAACTGCTCTTATGTAGAAAGCATCCAGCCCGTAAAAACCAATATCATCATCTTTACATTAAAGGATTGGACAGCAGAATACTTTTTAAATTTAATCGATAAACATGACATTCTTGCGGCACCATTTGGGCATAAGCAAGTTAGATTTGTTACACACATGCATTTTGATGACAATCAACTGGAGAAAGCTTCAAAAATATTAAGGGACTTGGAAAATACTTAGGATTTGGAATGACCAGATTCTCTGCGTTTCAGCTCATCTCTGATTAAAGCTGCCTTTTCATAATCTTCAGTTTCAAGAACATCACTTAACAGTTTGTTGAGTGCGCTTATAGAATAATTATCAAAGGAATCAGGATTTGATTCTTTAATTGGAGGTTCTTCAAATTCATCAATTGATTCATCGGAATCCTCTAAGACTACTCCTGCTTGTTCCATCACAAAATCAAAAGTAAATAGTGGAGATTTAAACCTTACAGCCATAGCGATGGCATCAGATGTTCTAGAGTCTATTACAAATTCGCTTCCTTCTCTCACACAGACCAACTGTGCATAGAAGATGCCATCAAGCAAATTGTTGATAATCACTTCCTTAAGTTCAATGTCAAACGTATCCAAAGTGTTTTTGAATAAATCATGTGTCAGAGGTCTGTTGGGTGTCATTCTCTCCATTGCTACAGCGATTGCCTGAGCTTCAAATCCTCCAATGACAATTGGTAGTCTTCTACTCCCACCTAATTCTCCCAATACAACCGCATAATTATGAGATTGTGTCACACTGTGGGATAAGGCTACAATTTCTAACTCCAATTTTTTCATAAAACAAAATTTTCAGCTGTTCCGTTATAGAACAATCTCTTACTTCTTATAACGCAAAGGAAAGCTATTTTTTCTTAAAACATTATAAAAAATGTCTATAAATGGGGCAAATGACATTACTAAGCATCCAAGTTTTAGCATTTTATTTAACTCTCAGTCAATAAAGTAATTAGAAACTATTCTACCCTTCCTTAAATTTTTTAAGTGACTCATTAAGGCGAGGAACTACATCAAAAAGGTCAGCAACAACTCCATAATCAGCAGCCTTAAAAAACGGCGCTTCAGAATCTTTGTTTATGACTACTATGGTTTTAGAATTATTGACGCCTGCCAAATGCTGAATAGCACCTGATATGCCAATAGCTATATATAAGTTTGGTTTGATTGCAATACCTGTTTGTCCTACATGCTCATGATGAGGTCTCCAGCCACTATCTGAAACTGGTCTTGAACAAGCTGTCGTAGCACCTAGTGTCTCTGCGAGTTCCTCTATGATTCCCCAATTCTCAGGGCCTTTCATTCCTCTTCCAGCAGAGACGACCAGTTCGGCTTCAGGCAATGGAACCGTGCCTTGAACTCTAGTGGTTTCTACAAGTGAAACATCAGATGAATAACTGCTTGCATCAAATGTTTCAACATTGGATGGCTTGGATATTTCTTGTACGCCAATCGAATTTCTAGAAACAGATATAATCTTAAAGTTAGATACCATCTGAAAGGTGCCGACAGATTTTCCTGAAAACAAAGATTTGTCAACAGCAAACTGATTGGTCAAATCAGGTAATGTAGTAACGGAAGAGACAACGGACCCATCCATACGTGTAGCGATTCTTCCCAACAAGGATTTACCTCTTGAATTATCTGCCAATATAACAACTGAAGCATCATTTGCTTTTGCAAAATCTGAAATCAATTTTGTCATCATCTTAGAGTCATGAAGTGCTTCATGACTAAAGTTGACAATTTTATCTGCACCATAATTGGATAATTTTTGAGCAACAGAAGAATCTGCATTGGTCAATGCGATGCACTGGGTAGACATAGACTCAGCCAATTTGCATCCATAATTACATAATTCGTAAGCTGCCTTTTTGAAGTTGCCATTAATGGCTTCTATATATACTAATATTGACATGAATTTCTTTTTATTTATTAAATTACTTTAGCTTCTTCATGAAGCAATCTCACCAATTCATCCATATCCTGTGGATCTATCAATCTAACTCCTGATTTTTCAGCAGGCAGTTGGTATTTGGTAATTTGTTCCTTAGCGGAAAAATCAACAGGACCAATAACTTCTAATGGCTTCTTTTTAGACATCATAATTCCACGCATATTCGGAATACGTTGCTCTGCCATCCCCTTAGAAGCTGACACAACAAATGGAATTTGTAATTTGAGAACTTCAACACCACCTTCAATATCACAGGTAACTGTCGCTTCATTACCTTCAAGCTTCATTTTACTTGCATAACTCAAAAACGGTAAATCTAAATATTCTGCTATCATGGCACCTACTAGAGATCCATTATAATCAATTGATTCTTTTCCAAGCAAAATCATATCAAAGGATTTGTCTTTTGCATATTCTGCAATTTGCTTTGCAACATAGGACGCCGATTTAGCTTCTCCATCAATTCGTATTGCTTCATCTGCACCGATAGCCAAAGCCTTTCGGATGACAATATCATTTTCTGCAGGACCGACATTTATAACAACAACTTTACCTCCCATTGCTTCTTGTAACTCAATAGCACGAACTAGAGCATACCATTCATCATAAGGATTCATGATATATTGAATGCCTTCTGTATTAAATTCAGTAGAGTCAGCATTAAAAGAGATTTTTGCTGTGGTTTCTGGGGTTTTACTGATACAAACAAGTAAATTCATAAAATAAGAATCTATATATTCTGATTAAGAAATAATTCAGGAAGCTTTACTCCTGATTTCAAGCTGCAAATATAGTAAATTAATACGCTTAACTTAGGGCAAAAATTACGCTTATATGGATAACCCAAGACTAGAAAAATTGTTGAAATTTTATGACAATGATCCTAAAGATGCCTTTATCATTTTTGCTCTAGCTAAAGAATATGAACAATTGGAGAATGAAGAAAAAGCCTTGGAACTATATGAGCAAATCAGAATAGATCAACCTGATTACATTGGCGTCTATTATCATCTAGCCAAACTACAAGAGAAAAGAGGGGACTTTGCTATCGCCTTAGATATTTATGAAGAAGGCATCAAAAAGGCAACGGCGCAAAATGATTTCCATGCTTTATCGGAATTAAAAAATGCAAAATTAAATCTTGAATTAGAAGAAGGGCTTTAATCATATTCTGTATATGCCTTCAAAAACTTCTTCAGATGGACCTATTAAATAGATATCACTAAACCCTTTACCCTTTCTTTTATAAGCTACTTGTAAATTGCCCCCTACTGCTTTTACCTGGATTGGTGAAATCTCTGTAAATTGATTTATTATACAAGCAAGACTGGATGCTACAACCCCGGTCCCACAAGAAAGTGTTTCATCTTCGACGCCCCTTTCATACGTTCTAATCTCTAGAATATCATCTTTAAACTTTACAAAATTTACATTGATGCCTTCAGATTTGAACCTATTGTTATAGCGAATTTTTCTGGCTTCCGCCAAAATGTCAAATTGATCGAAATGCTCTACAAACTTTATATAGTGTGGTGATCCTGTATCTATGATTATATCTTGATTCTCACGTTCATAATGGTCAATATCAATCATTTTTAAAGATACATTAGTCGGATCTATACTGGCTTGATGTACGCCATCGATAGCTAAGAATACGGTTTCATTACTAATATATCCTAATTTATGCGCCAAAGTTACGATGCATCGTCCTCCATTACCACACATGCTACTGGTTCGTCCGTCGGAATTATAGTATATCATTTCAAAATCATAGTCCTCAGAAGCTTTTAGAATCATCAATCCATCTGCTCCTATACCAAAATGCCTGTCACACATTGCTTTTATGTACTCTTCTGTAAGCTTGCTTTGGATGCCTTCATATTTAAATCCGTCAATTAATATGAAATCATTTCCAGTGCCATGATATTTATAAAATGTAAATTCCAATCTTTATAAGTTTTTAAGTGATCAACACCTAAGTTATATTTGAAAATTATTTTGATTACAAATTTCTAAAAAATTAATCATCAAAAGACATATATAAATTTTACTAATTTATTACTTTGATGCTTTTTTCAAATATTTTTGATCTTTAGATCTATTTTTTAAAATTTTAATCTTCTATTAACAGTTTATTAGGTTAAATAACAGTCTTACAACAAAGCATTTGTTATGATTAATGAGATAGCCATAGAACGAGAACACAAAAGGAAGAGTTCATTGTACACTTTTATCATTCACATCCTTATCCTACTGCTAGCCTTTTTCAGTACATGTGAATATCAAAAAGCTGTTGACAATCAATATTCAGTAGCCTTAAATTTCGAGGAAATAATACCTCCTAAGCTAGAAGAGATGTCAGAAGCAAGCAATAGTAATAAAGGTAAAGAAGCGGAAGGTAAGGCAAGAGAAAAAGCTGACCGTCCAGCTGATATTCAGGACCAACAAACCAAGACTATTGAAAATAATAGACCTGAGATTAAATTACCTAAACCAACACCTACGCCTCCAGTACCTACAACGGACCCTGTCATCAGTGAAACCACAATAGATGAAGAGTCTGATGTAACCGCAGCTGAAGAAGAAATTGAAATTGATGCTCCAGAAATGGAAGAAGTCCCAGATCCAGTAGTTGTAGAAACTGACAATACCAGTGATGAACCTCCTGCGGATAAAGCTTCTGAGTCCATCAAGACTAAAATTGGTAAAATATTGGATGTCTTTAAAACAGGCGGCTCAAAAGACAATGGAAATCCTGATGGTAATCCATCAAGCAAAGACGGTTCTAAAGACGGTACCGGCAAAGGCAATAAAGGTGATGGTAGAGGAAGTGATACATCCGGAAGTGATGGCGATAGCGGATCTGGAACTGGTGGTGATGGAGAAGGGCAATACGATGGATCTGGTAACGGCATCTTTGGACGAAAAGTAATTAAAAGAAATATCAATGAAGTTATGAGAGTAGGCTTTGAAAATCAGGAAAACAAAAGGATTGTTGCAAAAGTATGTATTAACAGAGCTGGTAATGTCGCCTATGCTGAACTTCTAAATCGTGAAACAACGGCTACCATTCCTAAAGGAAAAGAAAAAGAGCTATTGGAAGGGATATATGGGTATAAATATGAACCAAATCCAAGAGCACCGATTGAAGAATGTGGAAAGCTCACAATGATTCTTCAAAACATCAGTGCTCTTACAATTAAAAATTAGAATACTAATTTGGAAGCCTATTCTCTTTACGAGGTAAATCAATACATAAAACGCGTCATTGCGCTAAATTTTGAGGAAGCTGTTTGGGTCGAATGCGAGATCAATCAGCTTTCTCATTCACGTAGTAACATTTACATGGATCTCATCGAAAAAGATGAAAGCACAGATGAGATAGTTGCCAAAGCATCAGCTACCCTTTGGTACCGTCAACAACTTTTTATCAAAAAGAAATTAGGAAAAATTGCAGATCAAGTTCTGAGTGCGGGCATTAAAGTAAAACTTAAAGTAACCATTGAATTTTCAGAGCGCTACGGCCTTAGCTTTAATATTGTAGACATTGATCCTACCTATACTTTTGGTCAATTTGAAATGGACCGCCAAAAAACAATAGAAAGGCTGCAGAAAGAAAAACTAATTGAGAAAAACAGGGCTCTTTATCTTCCAACAGTTATTCAAAACATTGCTATTATCTCTTCGGAAACTGCTGCTGGCTATAGAGATTTTATGGAAGAGCTAAGTCATAACGCCTACGATTATGCCTTCACAACAGATCTTTACAATGCAGCAATGCAAGGACAAAATACTGAACCTGAAGTTGTAAAGGCATTAAAACAAATAGCTGACAAATCTTATGATGTAGTTATCATTATTAGAGGTGGTGGTTCCAAATTGGATCTTTCTGCATTCGATCATTACAATATTGCAGAAGCTATTGCCAAATTATCGCTCCCTGTTATAACTGGGATTGGTCATGAGATTGATCAAAGCGTAAGTGATCTGGTTGCACATACCAACCTTAAAACACCTACCGCTGTAGCAAGCTTCATTATTGATCATAATTTGCAATTTGAATATGAAATGGACCAACAAATGATGGAACTCTCAGACTTGGTAATTCAACAACTTGCCTCAAAAAAACTGAAGTTATCACATTTGCAATCCAACTTGGTATCCTATCCCAAATTGCTCATCAGTCAAAAAATGATGGAAATCATAAACTTGCAGGACAAGTCAATTGGCAATAGTCAGCAACTTATAAAAAGTAAAAAACAAAAATTAGAAAAGATTGAAGGCGTTATCAATATCCTGAATCCTCAAAACATCTTAAAGAGAGGATTTACGCTTGTAAAATCAGGAAACCAATACGTTTCTCGAAAATCACAATTATCAAAGAAAGATAGCGATCTTAGTATTGAGTTTTATGATGGAGATCTCCCAATAAATAAAAAATAATGGCAAAAAAAGAAAGTTTCGATAAAGCGTTTGAAGAATTGCAATCAATCATTGGCAAACTGCAAAATGAAGATGCCAGTATTGATACTCTGAGTGAACAACTCAAAAAAGCCAAGGGCTTAGTAGATATTTGCAAATCTAAATTGAGAGATGTCGAGGCGGATATCGAATCCATTCAATTCAATGACGAGGAGTAGCTATGCTTGCCCTGTTCTTCGTATGCTTTTATCAGTTCGATCATGAGGTCATAACTTAGGATGCCTGCAGAAACACCATGAGTTTTTAGATATTTATCATAAATTATATCTCTGTATTTGGGCATCCAATCCTTGAACCTTTGACTGTGTTTATAAATTTCTTCGAGATCAACCAACAACAAGGGGTTCATTTCGAAATAATTGTCTTGCCATTCGACCCTAAATAATTTTCGATAGTAATAAGCGAGATATCTCCAATAGGCTAATTCTGCGCTATACCTCATCAAATCGTTATCAATCATTCCAAGACTTATGTATGCGATAAAATTGCATTCACTCTCATCAGAAATCCCATAACCATGTGCCATTTCGTGTGCCATCGTAAAAGCTTTCTGTCGGTAATAGAGACCACCGTCAATATGTCCTTCAAAAGCATGTGGGATATAAATACCAGAAGTTCTGAAATGCAATAAACTTCCTGGAGGAATAGTACGAACACGCACTCTGCCCAAAACAGGTATCCCCCAAGCGTCTAATATTTTTTCCTGAACTTGTCTGATCAGCTCTTCCATGTTATCTGGATAACTCTGTAATTCACTAGACTGAAGAAACTTATCCAGAACTGAAGATTGTGCCATAAAACTGTCATAAATGTAACAGCTGTCAATCGCAGAGGTGTTGAGATTAAGTTTGTCCTTTAAATTAACCTGCTGATAATTAAATGCCCAAAAAATATAAAACAAGTTTACAATCCAGATCAATACGATTATAAAACGACGTAAAATTCCTCTGATTGTTCTTTTTGTATTATAAATTAAGGAGAACAGAACAATCGGAATAACAAGATAGATGCTTGCAAAAGGCAACAACCCAAAGCTAAAATCATGAAACAATCTGAAACCCTGGAAAATACCAAACAAATAAAAGTATTCATAAAATACAGTCGCTTTAGAAAAAAGGAAGTTTAGTATTATCACAAAAAATAAAACAGATAAGGCTAGATTTAAACTATTCCATTTCACAAACGTATTTTTGATAGAACTTTTTATAATTGTACAATGTTAAAAAGTTGGATTAAATATTTTATTATTCAATTATTTATTAAAAATAGATATTAAAACGACAAAAAATGGCATTTGAATTCACAGACAGTAACTTCCAGGAAGCAGCTTTGGAAACTGACAAACTAGTACTTGTTGACTTTTGGGCCGAGTGGTGTGGACCATGTAGAATGATCACTCCTATTATAGAAGATCTAGCCAAAGAATACGAAGGAAAAGCAGTGATTGGAAAAGTTAATGTTGATCACCATGCAGGGGTATCCATGAAATATGGTGTAAGAAGTATTCCTACGATCCTATTGATTAAAAATGGAGAAGTAGTTGACAAGCATGTCGGAGCAACCACAAAAGCTGTTCTTGAGCAAAAAATGGCTGAGCATCTATAGAATTATTATTATTTTTAAAATATAATTAAAGCTCTTAAGCGTTATGTTTAAGAGCTTTTTCATTTAATACATAATATGTCCTATTTCGAACGTTTTGATCTCAAACAATTAGATAACCTAGAGTTTCTTGCCAAGCAAGTCGTTGAAGGATTTATAATTGGATTGCATAAATCTCCATTTCACGGTTTTTCTGTTGAGTTTGCCGAGCATCGAATTTACAATCAAGGCGAAGCCACCAAGAACATAGACTGGAAGGTATATGCAAGAACCGACAAAATGTTTGTCAAAAAATTTGAAGAAGAAACCAATCTTCGTGCACAGATCGTCATAGATACATCCTCGTCAATGTATTTTCCGAAAGATAGAAAGGAAAATGAGTTAAACAAACTAGAATTCAGTGCTGTGGCTGCTGCATCTTTGATGAGTTTGTTAAAGAAACAAAGAGATGCTTATGGCCTTTCGCTTTTTGATGAAACACTTAACATTCATACAAAAGCAAAATCCAGCTCAATTCATTATAGGTTGTTACTCACCTATCTGGATACTCTGATCAAAGACAATATAGACAAGAAAAAAACATCCGTTGCTGATACACTGCATCAAATTGCAGACAGCATCCACAAAAGATCATTGGTAATTATCTTCAGTGATATGTTTGATCGCGCAGAAAATACAGAATCACTATTTTCAGCATTGCAACACTTGAAGTACAACAAACATGAAGTTGTACTTTTTCATGTTATGGATAAAAAACTGGAAGGTGAATTTAAATTTGAAAACAGACCTCATGAATTCATAGATATGGAATCCGGAGAAACTGTGAAACTGCAATCTAACCAGGTCAGAGAATATTATACTAAAAAGCTCGCCGATTATACAGATGCATTAAAAATGAAATGCCTGCAATACCGTATTGATTTTGTGGAAACAGACATTCGAAAAGGTTTTGTACCTATCCTTGAATCCTATCTTGTTAAAAGAAAAAAAATGAGGACATAGTCAAAATCAATTTTTGTATAAATTTATAGTCATGAAAATTGAATTAAGCAAACTGTCCACAAAAGCACCTGATACACTTAAAAAGTCCTCAATAAAAAACAAGACCAAAGCTTTGGCAAAAGAACTAAAGGAATTAGCTTCCTTAATGTATGCCAATAAAAAGCACAATCTACTTGTTGTTCTGCAGGGTATGGATTCCAGTGGCAAGGATGGCGTATCAAAAGCTGTTTTTAGCTACGTAAGTCCTACCATGGCTAGTGCACATTCCTTTAAAAAGCCTTCTGAAGAAGAATTTAGTCATGACTTCTTATGGAGAGTTCATCAACATGCTCCTGCAAAAGGATCGATAAAAATATTTGTTCGTTCGCATTATGAAGACATACTGATACAACGTGTCCACAATTGGATTGATGAAGATCGTGTTGGGGTGCGTATTGATGCCATCAATGCATTTGAAACTCTGCTTCAAAAGGATAATAATACCATCGTTTTGAAATTCTTTTTACAGCTTTCCAAGGAAAGACAAAAAGAAAAACTAATTGAACGTATTGAACGTAGTGATAAAAACTATAAGCATAACGATGGAGATTGGAATGAAAGGAAGCTGTGGGACAAATACATGATGGCTTATGAAGATGCGATCAACAGATCTGAGATTCCCTGGACTATTGTTCCCTCTGACCAAAACTGGTACAGAAACTACGTTGTCGCAAAAAAAGTAGTTGAAGAACTCAAGAAGCTAAACCTTAGCTATCCTGTTTTAGAAGAAAAACCTAATATCGATATAAATGGCTGAAAAGATGCGCGTTGACAAATGGTTATGGGTTGTTAGGCTTTTTAAAAGCAGAACCAAAGCTGCAGATGCGTGTAAAAAAGGCAATGTAAAATTGTTAGAAAGCAAACTAAAGCCTTCTTCTCTAATTTCAGTAGATGATACGATTACACTCCACAAGAATGGATTCAATCTGGCATTCAAAATAAATAAATTGATTCCCAAAAGGGTTTCAGCAACTTTAGCTGAACCTTGTTATTCCAATCTCACCCCAGAAGATGAACTCAATAAGTTTAAAAGCTGGTATATCGGTAAGTCTCCTGCGGAAAGAAGAGAAAAAGGTGCGGGCAGACCAACCAAAAGGGAGCGTCGAGAATTAGAACAACATAAAGATGAAATTTATCTCGATGATTGGTTTAATGACTCCCCTATTTAAAGGATGCAGAGACAACTATATCTTTTGTTTCTTTTGAATACTTGTAGAATCCTTCTCCTGTTTTTTTGCCTAAGTTATTAGCCGTAACCATATTTACCAATAATGGACATGGCGTATATTTAGTTAAGCCAAAACCATTGTGCAATACCTTAAGAATAGCCAAACAAACATCAAGGCCTATAAAATCTGCCAATTGTAAAGGACCCATCGGATGTGCCATTCCAAGTTTCATAACTGTATCTATTTCCTCGACCCCGGCTACACCTTCATATAAAGTGTAAATAGCTTCATTAATCATTGGCATCAATATCCTATTGGCTACAAATCCAGGATAATCATTTACTTCTACAGGAATTTTAGATAAGGTTATTGACATTTCCATGATTGTAGCTGTCGTTTCATTTGAAGTATGATAGCCTCTGATCACTTCAACAAGCTTCATAACAGGCACAGGATTCATAAAATGCATACCAATGACTCGATCTGGTCTTGTTGTAACGCTTGCTATTTTAGTGATTGAGATAGAAGAAGTATTGGATGCCAATATACAATTTGGTGGACATGCATCATCTAGCTCTCTGAAAATAGAAAGTTTCAAATCCATATTTTCACTAGCAGCTTCAATAGCCAGATCACAATCTCCAACAGCATCTTCGATACTTGTAAAAGTGGATATATTCTCTATACATTGCTCTTTAACAGTCTCATCAATTTTCTCTTTTGCTACCATCCGCCATAGGTTTTTATCTATTGTTTCTATGGCTTGTTCCAATCTATCCTGAGAAACATCAACCAATGAAACTTTGAACCCATTCATGGCAAAAACATGTGCAATTCCGTTTCCCATAGTACCGGCACCAATTATAGCTATATTTTTCATCGATTCTTATTTGTTTATGTTGATTAAATAGATGCACACGAAAATATGAAAGATTCGAATAGGGAACATATATTTATTTACACAATATGTTGTATGTTTAGATTTGATTGTAAACCAATTGGATTTTTGCGTCAAGCAAAGACTTAACATTTATCGATAATGAGTGAAAAATTGAAAAGAATTGCAGTTCTAACTTCAGGTGGCGATGCTCCTGGAATGAATGCAGCAATCCGTGCTGTGGTAAGAGCATCAAAGTACTTTGGGCTAGAAGTCTTTGGAATCAACAGAGGATACCATGGTTTGATGTTTGGAGATCTAAAAAAGTTAAATACCGGTGATGTTGCTAATATCATCCATAGAGGAGGTACAATATTGAAGACAGCAAGAAGCGAAGAATTCAAAACCAAAGAAGGCAGAACCCAAGCTGCTAATATGCTAAAAGAGCACGAAATAGAAGGTCTTATTGTTATTGGAGGTAATGGAACCTATACTGGGGCAATGTATCTTTGCGAAGAGCATGACATTAAAGTAATTGGTTTACCTGGCACTATAGACAACGATATTTACGGGACAGATTTTACAATTGGATTTGATACAGCAATCAATACTGCAATTGAAGCAGTAGATAGAATTCGAGATACCGCAGATTCACACAACAGATTGTTTTTTATTGAAGTTATGGGTAGACATAGTGGCTATATAGCCTTACATACAGGTATCGGTAGCGGTGCAAGTGAAATCTTTATTCCAGAAGAAGATAATTCCATTGAAGAATTCGTAGAAGTTCTTAAAAAGTCCAGCAGAAGGAACAAACTGTTTAATCTAGCCATTGTGGCTGAAGGGAATCAGAACGGAGATGCCAATCAAATTGCAGCAAAGGTAAAGTCCCTTTATGATAAAGTAGACACACGAACTGCCGTGATAGGACATTTACAACGAGGAGGTTCTCCAACAGCCAATGATCGTATCTTAGCAAGTCGTTTAGGATATCAAGCTGTAGAAGCGCTCTCGAATAACAAATTTAATTGTGCTTTAGGAATTGTAGATAAGAACATTTCATATACTCCCTTTAACGATGCGATAACAATAAAGAAAAACCTTGAACAGGAATTGATTAAAATGGCTGAAATTCTATCACTATAATAAACACTCTATGATAAGTATTATATTTTCTTCCTTTTCTACTAAAGATTCCGCTCTTAGAATCGGAAAACTTTTGCTGGATAAAAGATTAATTGCTTGCTCTAATATCATTAGAATGGAAAGTCAATATGTCTGGAAAGGCAAATTTCATGAAGGAGAAGAATTTGGTGCCTATTTCAAAACAAGTTTGACCAAGAAAAATGAAGTCGTCAGATTCATCAATCAGCATCACCCCTATGAGATTCCATGCATTACAAGTAAAGATGTAGTCATTAACAATGCTTACAAAGGATGGATGGATTCTTTTCTGATGGGAGAGATTTAGCCAGCATTGACACAAAACATAACTGTAAAACGTTTTAATCACAATTCAAATACTTTATTTGTCACTTGACAATTTCCACTAAATACAAATCGGTACTTTCCATCATTATCCTCACGGCTTTCTTGACTCTAAATCACTGCCTTGCTAATAATGAATTAAACTACACCAAATCATTTTCAAGAGCGCAGAAACAAGCAATCAAAGAAGATAAATTCATCTTTGTCTACGTCTTTACCAGTTGGTCCCTTCCTAGTCAAAGGATGGAAGCAACTACTTTAAAAGACAGCTCCATTGTCAAAGAACTTAATGCCGAATACATCAATGTATTTATTGACGCAGGTAGAAATAGGGATTTCACAGAAGACTATGAAGTACATGTGTTCCCTTCTATGATGGTAATGGACAAATTCGGTACTGCCATAGTGAGAAGTTCGGGCTTTAAGACGCCTAACGAATTACTCCAAATCATTTACAAAACCAGATCCAAATCCCGTTACCTCCAGCAAAGCATTGATTCAATAATGCAGGAAGTTACGGAACAAAACATACTTAGCGTTATTGATTCTGTAATTCTATACCGCGATGAATACACCGCTAAAAATCTAGCAAAAAAATATCTGGATAGAAACAAAAATAACTGGGGAACAGAACAATGCATGCTATTGCTCAAGAAGTATTTTTCTCTAGATAAGAAATATTTAAAGTTTGTTTCCAGAAACCATAAGGTATTCTTTATGAAATACGACAGTATTGAACTTAAAGAGAATATCGCCTTTCATGTATTTATCAATTCCTTGAAGAAAGATACAAGAGGGAGACTCAAATTCGAATACAAACCTCTTCGAAAATGGTTTAAAAAATATAAGATTTCAGACATTGATAAAATGGAAAACTTTGTCAGAATCAAATATTTGTTGTGGGGAAGAGGTCCTTCAGTAAGGTCATCAATCAAATTGATAGAAAACTATCCTGAAACCAGCAATGAAAGTGTTCTCTATTCTTCAGTCATAAGAATATTGTTAACAGAAAACTATAGACGTTCCATTGATTATGATGAACTGATTAGATCCATTGAGAACACACTTGAAGAAGGCTCCTATTGGCGATATGATGTCTTAGCACTACTATATTACAAATTGGGTAACAAGCAAAAAACACAAGAATGCATTGATACGGCTAAAGAGATTGCAGCTATCTTGGATGAAGAATACACACCAATCCTTGACTTCTTAAAAGATCATATTAAATAAAGTTCTGAATTAAGTATAGGATATACCAGTCAAGTTCATTATCTCCTCCAGTAAAGTCATTAATTGTTTACTATCTGCATGGGACCATAGTTCACTTTCATTAATAGCCAAATTTATACATCTTTTGCATTCTGCTATTTCTCCAGTAAATCCATTTCCAAGCAGAGGATAAGAAAAATCTTGTTCTACCCCATTCTTAATCAAACTTAATCCTGCCGCCTCATGCCATCTGTCATGCAGCAAAATATACCCATGTTCACCATAAATTCGCGCTTCCATTTTTGATTTAACATCAAATGAAGAATAGAGCATGCTATGAGCATCTTCGTATTTGAACATTATTGCACATTGTTGATCAACTCCTGACGCATGAAAATTAGCACTAGCATTGATTGATGATGGCAATCCTAAAATAAGGTAACTCAAAAACACAGGATAAATGCCGATATCAAGTAGACTCCCGCCAGCCAATTTTATATTAAACAATCGACCTTCTGGATTAATGGTGGCTGGAAAGCAGAAATCTGCATTGATGTATTTAACCTGACCAATTTCATTGTTTCTAATAAGAGCTAAAGCTTTTTGTATGGAATGATTAAATCTTGACCACAATGCTTCCATATAAAATACATCATAATCTTTTGAAGCCTTTACCACCTTACTGAGTTCATCTAATGAAAGACTTGCAGGCTTTTCACATAGTACATGTTTGCCTGCTTTCATAGCTTGAATTGACAATTCTGCATGCAAATGGTGGGGCGTGGCTATATAGACTATATCAACATCACGATCAGCAAACAGTTCATCATATGAGGAATAATATTTTGATGCTTTATTGCTTACCACAAAACTTTTTGCACGATCCAAACTTCGAGACCCCACAGCAAATATTTCATTTCCATTTACCAGTTTGAGATCATCGGCAAATTTCTGGGCGATCTTGCCAGGACCAACTATTCCCCATTTCAATATATCGCTCATATCAATTCTATAAAATATGATAATATACAAATCATAATCATATTTATTAAATTTATTGCCTATGGATCAAGCAGATCATATTAGAGCAAGCGAGGAATTAAATTGGCAAAATCTTGAGGATTATCTTCTTAAGCAAATTCCTGATTTAATTCCTAAAATGAAAGTACTCCAGTTTCATGGTGGGCATGCCAACCTATCTTACCTCCTCATGTTTGGGGCCAAGGAATTTGTCTTGCGCAGACCTCCTTTTGGCAAGATTGCTCCTAGAGCTCATGATATGAACCGAGAATTTGGCATATTGTCCAAAATTCATAAGCACTATCCACGTGCACCAAAAGCCATTCATTTCTGTGATATTGTAGATATAATTGGATCTGAATTCTTAATCATGGAACGAAGACAAGGCATCGTTATTAGATATCAAGTTCCAGACTCATTTAAATCATTTCCTAATATCGAAAAGAGGCTTACTAATGCATTAATAGAGGCTCAAACAGATTTACATAAAATTGATATTTCACAAGACCAATTGCAATTGTTGGGAAAGCCAAATGGGTTTTTAGCCAGACAAATAAAAGGTTGGAAGAAAAGGTGGGAATTATCCAATAAAACAGAAGATCGTGAAGTATCAGAATTTATATCTGAACTTGAGAAACAATTACCTGAAAATAGAAATGTGTCCATCATTCATAATGATTTTAAATTTGACAACTGCCAGTTTGTAGAATCCAATCCTGACATGGTAAGTTCCGTATTTGATTGGGATATGTCAACCTTAGGAGATCCATTGTTTGATTTTGCTTCTAGTCTTGTTTATTGGAGAGATGAATATTTTGGAGACAAACTGGATTCGATGCTGTTAAAGGGTGATTTTCCACATAAACAAGAACTCAAAGACAACTACCAGAACGCAACAAATTATAATCTTGATGGCTTAAGCTGGTACGAGGCTCTCGCCTACTGGAAAAGCTCTATCATCGCAAAACAACTATATGTTCGCTATCAAAATGGTGAAAGCAAAGATAATAGAATGGAAAAATTCGATTACATCTCTAAAGCTTTTACAGACAAAGCATTAGAACTATTTAAGAAAGGTTTTTAAACATATCCACCATACTCATACGGTTTCCGTGTAAATGTTCAGTACCATCCACATATAGAGTAGTACCACTAATGTAGGATGATAGTGGACTAGCGTAAAAGCAAACAGCATTAACTACATCATCAATTGTTCCCAAGCGTTTCATCAGGATTTCATCCTTCGCCTTTTCCAATAAAGCTTGAACAAATGAATTGTATTGTTCCAACCCCGAGGAAACTATAATACCTGGTGCAATTGCATTCAATCGAATGTTAAATCTCGCCCATTCCTGAGCTAATGTCTTGGTCATATTCTCTACACCAGCTCTTGCCGCACCAGTATGTACCATCCCCGGAAAACCTCTAAATGTACTTGCAATAATATTAACCACTACACCATTTTCCTGAGGAATGAAAAAGTGCTTTGCACAGGCTTTAGTCATATAGAAAGTACCGTTCAAGTTATTATTGATGACTGCATTCCAACCATTCTCAGAAATATTTTCAGCAAGGGAAGGAAACTGTCCTCCAGCGTTATTGACTAGAATATCTAGCCTTCCCATCTTTTGAGAAATGGCTTCCATCAGTTTTTCAATTTCATCGGTTTTTCTGATATCACAGACATGGCCTTCGCATTCTCCACGCTTCTGTAAGTCAGAAACTGCCATTTTAAGCTTTTCTTCATTTCTAGAACAGATAAAGACTTTTGCGCCAAGCTCAATAAATTTTTGAGCAATACCAAAACCGATACCACTTCTTCCACCTGTTATTAACGCAATTTTACCTTTAAATAAATCTTCTTTATACATTTGAACTGTTGTTTGATTTGAAGATAAGCATCAATTAATAAGTAACCAGTAATTTTATTAATTAAAAAGACATGAAGGTAATTAGTATACAGGATGGAAAAGCACTTGGTAAAATCAAAATGGAAGAACGCCAGCCATCGGTTCTACGAGATGATGAACTTAGAATCAAATGGCATGCTAGCTCATTAAATTTTCATGACTATCTGGTTGCGATAGGAGGTATTGTTGTTCCAAAAGGACGTATTCCAATGTCTGATGGAGCCGGTGAGGTAATCGAAAAAGGAAAAGATGTACACGAGTTTAATATCGGCGACAGGGTGATGTCTTTGTTTTTTCCAGCGTGGCAGGAGGGAAATGCATCATTTTCTAAGATTGCGGGAATAACCGGGGAGAGTATTGATGGTTGTCTCTGCGAAGAGAGTTGCCTGCCTGCTCAATATGTTACCAGAATACCAAAAGCATTCAGCTATGCGGAAGCAGCTTGTTTGCCTACAGCGGCATTAACCTCTTGGAATGCCATCATGCATACAGCTCCGATTTCATTTGGTCAGTCACTTATGGTACAGGGAACAGGTGGTATGTCAATGTTTGCTTTGTTATTTGCCATGGCCGCAGGAGTAGAGGTTTATGCCTCAACTTCTTCTGAAGAAAAGTCGGAAAGACTAAAGTCTTTAGATGTCTCTGGGGTTGTTAATTATAAAGAAGATATGTATTGGGGCAAGAGTATTTTCAAGATGTCAGGAGGAGGTGTAGATCAGCTTATAGATGTTGGAGGAGGATCAACTATGAAGCAATCTATGGAGGCCATAAAGATTGGAGGTCATATTCATGCCATTGGTATTCTGGGAGATGGTAGGAAGGGTGAAATTACCTTTCCAAAGCTATTCTTTAAGTTTATTAAAATGGAAGGTCTTGCAGTGGGCAGTAAGGAAATGCAAAACCGGATGGTTAAAGCTTTGGATTTAAATCCGATCAAACCTATAATAGACAAAAGCTTTGGGTTTGACCAATTGACTCAGGCGTTTGAATATCAGATGTCTGGCAAGCAATTTGGAAAGATAGTGCTTGAATGGTAGGAATAAATAAATAGATGAAATAAAGAAAAGCCATCCAAATGGGATGGCTTTTCTTTTGGCGGAAGAGGAGGGATTCGAACCCCCGGTACGATCTCTCGCACGCCGGTTTTCAAGACCGGTGCATTCAACCAGCTCTGCCACTCTTCCTTAGCTTCGTTTGATTTCAAAGCGTGGCAAAAGTAAAATCTATTTTCTAATAAAAAAAGAATAGAGCCAAAAAAGACTCTATCCATAATTATAATTGGTTAACGAATGATTATTTGCCTAGGAGAGACTGGATATATCCCTAATCAAAATACTTTTTCTTTTGAAATAGATCTGATTTTGTCTCTTGAGATCATTTAATACGTAAGTCACTGTTTGTCGTGATGTACCTGTATAATTTGCTATATCTTGTTGAGTTAAACTATGTTTGACGAGCATTTCTAATCCGATCTGACGACCATTTATTTTGGCGTTATCCTTTAGGAAATCGATGATTCGTTCTCTGGCGTCCTTGAATACCAAGGATTCAAACCTTTCTTCAACGTACATCAATCTTGTTCCAAGCATTTTTATAAATCGATCGGTTAGTTGCCAGTTGTTTTTAAGGTATATCTTAAAATCATGAGAACTAATATGCAGACACATCACATCTTTATCTACTGACTTAGCAGAATTGGACCTAGTGCCCTGTGCTGAAATATATTCTGTTCCAAATAATGATTTGGGGTGAATTATGGTTTTTATTACTTCTCTTCCGTCTAAAGACTTAGAAATAATCTTTACAACACCATTTATTAATATATATACATCATCTGCAGGATCATCTACACGATATATTATTTGATGTTTGTTGTACTTCTTTACATTACTAAGTTCGGCAAGATCTAACAATTCTTGACCAGACAAGTCTTCAAATAAAGACACTTCACTCAGATTTCTAACTTTGGTACTTAAATCCATTCTCCAGTTTTTTTTAATAAATTGGTGTAAGCTGACGTGAAGACTAATAGTGTAATTATAGCAGTCTTACGCCAAGAAAAAATTCAAGGTGATTAAAGGTGGATTTAGTGGAAAATAAAAAATGGTCTTTGCAAGAGGTTATTCGATTACAATCGAATCAATGACGGTGCTGTGCAAAGCAAACAGTCCGTAACCATTAGAAATGTTAGTAAAGGTAGTAGTGGGTAATAAAAAGGGATTTGAATTGGATTCTGTCAACTGAGACAGAGATTTATGATAAAGATAATAATCCTCCGTTACAGTTTTAAGATTAAGGTGTAAAAATGAGCCTTTTAAGAGCTCAATATCCAATGAATTCAAAATATTTGCATAAAATGACAAATGCTTGTCTTCTGGTAACTTGTCATAATCAATAAGTATGCCATTTCGTTGAGTTAATATCTCTGCACCGTTATAAAGCTTCCTGAAATCAGTTATTTCTAATTCATCAGAATTTCCCTCGGCATCGATTAAATAGACATTTATATGATAATAGCTTTTGAAATTCGGAGATTTTTCAAGTGTCAAATCGATTTCAATTTTTGTTTCGCCTTCGCTCACAAAAGCACTTTCTGCAATTAAAGACCCTGGTCTAGGTGCAGTAACTTCAGATTTTACCTGTGGAATTATATTTTGAGCTGGACTAATCTTCAAAAAATAAGTCTCCCCTTCATGAAAACTAAAATCCCCAGGCATTTGCCAAAAGCTTTCATTGTCGGAAACTGCAGTCAGCTTTTTAGATACAGGATTATTCTCTTCAAAGACTTCAACCAATAAGTCTTCAGGAAGATTAGCCTGCTCGCCCGCATTATTAATAGTAGTATGAATCCTTATAACTTGCCCTGGTAGTTCAGTTTCGATCTCACCACTCACAACAATACTAAAACTGTCATCCCAGTCTTCAGGTGTATACTCTTTAATACAAGAATTAAAAAGTGCCACGATGAATAATAAAAACAAAACTTTTATTGGCATAACTTACTATAGGCATTAATGATTAGCTAAGATATTAAAACTAATTTATATATGTATTTATTAAGAACCCATTATTAGTCCTAGAGACAAATTAGAAACTAAGCTTGTAAGAAAGCGTAGGCAGAACGGGCAACAAGGTGACATCTTCAAAACGGATAGGGCCGATAGGATCAGTCAAGTCAACAACGACTTCCCTGTAAAAAGCATTTTGACGATTATAAACGTTATAGAGCCCAATTGTAAAAACGGAATTCCCCCAGGAGTAGTTATTTCTAAAATTAAAACCAAAATCCAATCTGTGGTAATCTGGAAGCAAAGCATTATTGATGCCCTCATAAACCAAAACTAGAGTAGGGTCACTTCCATTCTCTGAATACTCAAAATAACGAGCTCCAGATGGCATGGTTACCGGTGTTCCTGATGCATATTGCCAATTGATCGCAAAATCAAGGTTGGGGTTAAGCTTATGAACCACAGAAGCATGAAGAATATGTCTTCTGTCAAATCTGAATCTAAACCTGTCACCGTTATTAATCTGATCAAATTGCCTATCTGACCATGATAATGTATAGGCTAGATTGAAGTTGGTTTTACCGTGGCCTTTATTAAAAGTAACTTCCATACCATAGGCTCTTCCCTCTCCTATTGGAATTTGAGATTCCCAATTAGAATTTTCTGATATATCAATCAGCTCTTCATTACCGTATCTTGTAAGGTTTTGCATTTCCTTTAAAAAGAATTCGATGCCTATCAATCCAAGATTTTGAGTTTTAAAGAAATGACCTGTGGAGACCATCCATGATCTCTCCGGTGCCAACTTATCTGTCGATGGCAGCCACACCTCAATTGGTACTCCAAGTCCTGTATTCACAAGCGAGTGCAAAAACTGTCCTGCTCTACCCCACGATGCTTTAAACGTATAATTCTCAGAACCTGTACTGAACAAGATTCTAGGTTGAGGAATGTGATATTCCGTATTTTTTGCTTTTACGTACAAATGATTATAACCCAGATTTAACCTTGTGTAAGGGCCCCATTTAAATTCATCTGAAATGAAAAACTCATATTCCTCAGAGGCAAGGTCAGGGCTTTGGATTTGCTTCTGGAGATCTGATTCTAAAATAGGTGTATCGAATAATGTCAAGGAATCGGATTGATCAACCAATAATAAAGAAGGGCTGAAAATATGCTTAACATAGGCAGCTCCAAACTTGATATGTTGTCTAGCATTGGGTATGTAATCAAATTCTAACCTATTTCCAATATCCTGTATCCTACTTTGGTACATTCCTGCCTCATAAATTGAACTTAATATATTGGATTGTAACTTATCTCGAATTTCCAATCTATCATGATCGAAAGTACTAAATTTGTAATCCGAAGAATATATTGAAGCATTCACAAACATCTTGTGTGACAAGCGCCAATTCCAACGTACCGATGCCAATGTATTGCCCGTATTCCAGTTTACTTCATCTCGGTCAAGAAACCTAAAGTCTCCATCTTCCGATCTTGTTGTTACATCAGAATCAAATTGATCACTTCCATTGTAGTAACTGAAATAGATTTTGGAATTCTTCCCTAGGCTAAAGTTTAGTTTAGCATTAAGGTCATAAAAATAAAAATTGGTTCTTCCTTCTTTATCGATGCGCCTATTTAGTGCTTCTGTTGCTGAACCGATCCAAGGATCTACAA
Source organism: Saprospiraceae bacterium (assembly GCA_029262995.1). GTDB lineage: Bacteria > Bacteroidota > Bacteroidia > Chitinophagales > Saprospiraceae > RFSX01. The sequence goes on from JAJCYH010000025.1 coordinate 76,740, forward strand.
AAGTTCTACGGGCAGAAACCAAAAAAGAGGCTTTATCCTTTATAATGGGGCCTTCTATACTTGCTTTTGCTGTAAATAACCCGACGCCAACATTAGCATGTAATTCTTTGAAATTCCCTTCTCTTGTTCGGATATCCAAAATTGAAGATAATCTCCCAGAATAATGTGCGGGGATTGTTCCTTTATACAAGTTAGCACTCTTAATTACATCTGAATTGAATATAGAAAAAAGCCCAAAGGCATGCTGAGCGCCATAGACGGGTATGCCATCGAACAATATCAGGTTTTGATTCTCTGATCCTCCCCTGACACTTATACCACCAAAGCCATCAGCACCCGAAGAGACACCAGCAGACGTTAATGCAGCACGTATCACATCTGGTTCTCCTGCTAGTGGAAGTGTTCTTTTAATTCTGTCAAGAGACATATTGGAAACACTTACAAGTTCATTTTCTTTATGAACAAGAGGCTTTATCTTCAATTCAGATATTACAATTTCGCGCAAGTAATTAGACGGCTGTAAACTGATATTGACTGTTGTATCTTTTTTAAGCTGCAGCTCTATAATTTCACGTTCAAAACCCAGATAGGAAATGTAAATCCGTTGTGTTCCTTTTGGCAAGGTTAAGCTGTAAAATCCAAAATTATTGGTAAAGGCAATTTCAGAGTTGTCAAAGGTATAAAGGTGTGCATCAATTAGTGCTTCCCCAGATTGACCATCTAGTACATATCCAGAAAAACTAATTCTATCTTCTGCGTCACTAAGTTGATTCCTTACTATGGACAGTTGATTGCCGACAATTTTATATTTTAACTTATGAGCTTCAATCAGGTAATCTAACACCTTACCCAGTCGCTCGTTTCTTACTGAAAGGTCGACTAGTGAGTCTGAAGGTATGATTTGATCTTGCCAAGCCAAAGTTACGCCTGATAATTCACTGAGATCAAACAATACATTCCTCAGTGTTTTTTGCTCGCAAGAATAGTCTATTATCTTTTCGTCAGGAATAATGCGTTGTGCATTCCCTTCGGAATAGATTCCAAGAAAGATTAGGAGGATTATGGATTTTTTAAAAAAAGGCATCTCTTATTGAAAGATCTTGGATAATGTAATTTTGCTTGCTTGGTTTTTGGGAGCTTAAGTAATTTTTAATTGGATTTTATATCACTGACTTCAATTTTTCGCAATCCTTTTCGTCTGATGGTCATCTCAATCGACTCATGTAGCAAATCAAGGCAGTCATTCAGATTATTAGACATAGATAAAGTGGCAGTAAAATTGATATTCTCCATAGAGGAATTATCAGTAAGTTCAACATCAACACCATAAAACCTTTCAATATTCTTGAATACATCTTCAAGAGTTGTATTGTCAAATACCAAAATGCCTTTATGCCATTTATAAGGATTAAGCTTTGGCTTATCTGCTTGGCTTAAGGTCTTATTATTTTTATTAAACACTGCCCTTTCTCCCGCTTTAATGATATACGCATTATTCTGACCATCATAAAGTACTAGGAATCCTTTTTGGACGTCAATCGTAACTATATTTTCATCTGTATAATTTTGCAAATTGAAAGCTGCATTGCGAGTACCTACTGAAACATTGTCACTTAATCCAAGGAAAGCCTGGCTTTCGTTTATTGATTTCAATTCAAAAAAGCCCTGACCAGAAAAATCTTCTATTATATAATTCTTTTCTGCTGGCTCAAACAATGACGCTACAGGGGAATATAATTGACTACTAGAATTAATTAAATTTTCATGCTTTTTATCCTCTAAAATCGTAAAGAGCTTTTCGTAGTCTTGTTTTTGATTATCGGAAAGCATAGAAGATGCGCCTAGCATATAACCAGACTCAGGTGCCAAAGTCAAGGAAGAGAATTCATCCAGCTGCATGGTCATTACATGCATATTATCATTTGTAATTCGCTGGCTAGCAAAAATGCCAGAAAAATAAATTAAAGTGATAAGGCTTATTACGAATAAAATAAGGATAGGAAGCTTAATTGAAAAACTTAGCTTCTTTTTGGCTAAAGCCTCTAGAACAGAAGGCTCTGCTTTAGGTATATCATATGTTCTTGTAAAGTTTTGGAAAGCAGCATCGGTATTTACAGACATACCCTGTTTGTATTGGCCAGAAAGATTCCAAACAGATTTGAAGTCATCCATTAATGCGGAATTGTCCTTGCTCGTATTTAACCATGAACTCAGGTCCTTCAATTGAGATGCATCAAGTTCCTTGCTTAATTTTCGGGTGATTAGAGATATGTAAAATTCCTTGTTCATGATTACTGTTATAATGACACAATTTATAAGAGGATACCCCTATCAGAGCTATTCATTTTTTCGGCGTTTTTGAAGTTAATCATCTCTTCTCTGAGTATTCGCAAAGCTTTTGACATTTGGTTCTCTACTGTTTTGACAGAAATTTCCATTTTAGCGGCTACTTCTTTATAACTTAATTGCTCAAATCTGTTTAACACAAAAACCAATCTACACTTCTTGGGCAATGAATCTATCACCTTGTGTAAATAAGCTACGAGCTCATTATATTCCATCTGCTCTTGAGAATTGGATTCATTATCACCCAATTCATAGTTAATATCGTCCGTATCTACAAATCCTCGTTGGCTTTTCAGTTTGTTTAATGACCTGTTGTACACAGATCTCTTCAAATAGCCAATAATAGATTCAATATTAAGGTCAGCAGCTTTTTTATAGAGTTCAAAAAGAACTTCTTGGACGATATCTTCCGCCAAACTCAAATCTCTGGTTATTCTTACGGCAGTCAGACAAAGCGTTTCATAATATTGTTTAAAGATCAACTCAATGCCTGCTGAGCTGTCTTGATTAAATATTGCAAGTAATTCTTTATCTGTGTAAGTCAATTAATAGATATATGCTGCCAAATTTAGCGAAAAAAATATACATATCCCATTTCTGTTATATGTAATTATAACTTATTCAGTATTATCGATATTAAAAATATTTATATTTAAAAATATCACATACAATCTTCAATATTTATTTTCTCATAGTATTTTATATTGTTTTGATTAATACTATTTTTGCCTTCCCTAAACGATGAAAGGCTTTAATAAGTCTTATATTTAAAATTAAATGGTGGTTGTAGCTCAGTTGGTTAGAGCATCGGTTTGTGGTATCGAGGGTCGCGGGTTCGAATCCCGTCTTCCACCCTACTGACGCAAAAAAAGAGATCCTTTGTGGTCTCTTTTTTTGGTCAGCATGGGCTGACCCGCGGAAGTAGTGCTGACGCAAAAATGATTTCTTTTTGGTCAGCATTATCATATAAGATTGCGAAATGAAGTGAAGAAAGCCTCGGCAGTATTATACAATCTAATATGGAGTTTCACGTCTATATACTATATTCTCATAAACTCAATCGGTTTTACATCGGTCAAACCACAAATCTTGCAAATAGATTAGAAGAGCATAATAAAGGCCAATCTTCTTATACATCTAAAGGCACTCCTTGGATACTTATTTGGTCTA
>JAJCYH010000026.1 GCA_029262995.1 Saprospiraceae bacterium
ACTGAATTACAGAATAGAAATATGGTCTACAGAATATTTTCAATCTATGGGATAAGCCATAAGTTGATAAAAATTAACAAAATTTATAAACAAGTATTGAATTTAGGTAAAATTGCCGCCTGATTTTTTACCGAACTATTAGTTTAATGTATCAAGAATAATTGTTTTTAACTCATCTATTGAAAGACTGTTTGGACACTTGTTTTCTTGCTTAGCCCTATTTAATTTTCGGAAAGTAGATTCAAAGACATACAAATTAATTTTAGCGATTGAGTCGGCCAACTCATGTTCGTTATATTCTTTTAATACTTGATCACTTTTTGAAAACTCATCAGTGTCTTTTGTACATTGAATATAATTGCCGAAAAGTGCTATAAAAACTAAAGATTATAAAGCTAATCTCATGGAATGAAGTTTCATAATATTTTCTTTTTGGAGAAATGTTCAGTAGAACAGCTTAGAAAAAACAATACTTGACGACTATTAGCAAAAGGTGTTTTGCTACAATAAAACGCAGTAGTGCCCTAGTATTTAAATTAGAAAATTAATGTATTTAGTGAAGTAATGAACTGGGGAATACCACGAAAAACACTCTCGGCAAAATATAAATAGGACTCATTATGATATATTATTAGCAAGATATAAGCAACCAGTGTAAGCCATAATCAAGTATCCGTTAATACTACTATTTTAAACGATTTAACAAACTATTACTTGTGTATTACATGTATCTTATTTAACTTGACACATACACCTACAAATATTTTAAAATTACTACTATGAAATATTTTGTTTTACTATGTTCTTTTTTCCTTTGTAATGATGTGGTGTCGCAATGTCCAACACATGACTTGGACTTAGGTTTCCAGGCTGACGTTGACTCTTTTTTAATTAAATACCCTAATTGTACTGTATTAGATGTTGATGTTTTTGTAGGAAATTGGTGGGGTGACATCAACAACTTTGCGGCCTTTGACAATATTGAAATAATCAATAAACGATTTGAAATAAATACAATTCCAGATTTAAAAGATACAATAGGATTCAATAATCTTAAAATTGTAAATGGTGAGTTAATAATTGCAAATAATTTAAATCTTGAAACTATTATTGGGTTTTCACAACTTAATTATATTAAAAAATTGCGAATTGCGAATAATGAAAATCTTGTTAATCTAAAATTATTAGAAACTCTCGATTCTATTGAATTATTAGAAATAGATAATTCCCAAAATTATAGTGTAAAGTTTTACCCTGATAGAAGTAGCTTTATTAGAAGGCTTAATCTGTATGGAAACATTGACTTTAATGTTAAGGATCATATAATTGGAGCAGAAAGTTTAGTTGTATCTAATAATAATTTTATTAAATCATTTAGTGACTTATACGATATAAGTCCAAAGGGAATTAGGCGTTTAGAAATTACTGATTTTAACACATTTGAAACAATTGGGTTAAATTATTATGCTGAAATTGAATCAGTAAGATTATCACATATTCTAAATTTAATTTTAAATGGCGAAAATTCGATAAGTAGACCAATTGAACTTACAATAAAAAATTGTAACGGCTTTACCAATTTGGAACCACTTGAGATATATAAAATTCGAAGGTTGGCCTTATCTCATTTGGAAGATTTAAATAGTTTGATTGGAATGCAGTCTCTTGAATTACTTACCTACCTTGAATTAATTGAATGCAATAAAATTCTAAATGTTGATGTCTTTCAAAATGCTATAAACTTAGAAGCAGCAGTCATAGTGGCAAATGAAAACTTAAGTTTTTGCTCGATAGAACCAATTTGCAATATCGTAAATATCGATCCTCAAAAATTAATAATTGTTGGAAATAATGGCAAATGTAAAACTATTGATTCTGTATACTACTATTGTCAATTATCTCATTTAAATGATTTATCTAAAATAAACATTAAACTATATCCCAATCCTGCATCGTCAATCATATTTTTTGATTTCCCCAGCTCTGAAAATATAAAGAGTATTTCAATATTAAATTCTTTAGGTAAAGTTTTAAGGCGGATAGAACCCACTCAAAACTATATCTCTATTAAAGAATTAAATAATGGAGTCTTTTATTTAAAAGTTAGGGCAGACGATCAACTACTTACTGTTCCTTTCATAAAGGTATGATGTTTAATTTCAACCAATAGTCAATCCAAAACTATTTCTTAATTAAAATTAAATATTATGAAAAATTTAAAAAAGTTACAGGTTTTATTAACCCTTTCTTTGTTTTTATTATTCACCATGATTAATACTGTTTAATCTCAGACATGTATTGCAGATGATTGTGAAACAACTGAATACGAAGTAGACATATCTGGATTAATTTGCAATTTTGCAATTGATGCTGAATTGTATCGTTGTTGTGATAATACTTTCCCAACATATGCTAATCATGTTATAGTTTACAATAATTCTTCATCAGATCTTGCTGTAAGAGTTACTTTTCCTAATGTAAATAGGCAAACTTTTACTATTGGTGCTAATGATTGTAAAACATTTAGTACTCCTAATGCGTATAACCTAACAGATGTTAGAGTAGAATTTGGAGCAGATGAAGATAATTTTGACTGTTTTGTCGAATTTGACCATAATTGTGTCTAATACAATAAATGTTATCCACTTAGCTTTTGCAATATTTCTATATTTAGTTTAACGGTTTAACTGAGATGACTTTATTTCAGAGAGAGGTAACTGGATGAAAGTTCGTTTAGGTGTAATATTTCGTATTTAAATATTCGGGAACCTCTCTTTTGTTTCTATATTTTTCCTTCATCTGCAAAATCACAAAAGTAGTCTGTGTAGTAATTATTTGATTAAGCACTTTCATCATGTCTAATAGTTGTCTAATAGTTGTCTAATAGTTTAACACCTTTAACAACATATTGGTTGCAGATGTGTCTAAGCCAACTATATCAGTCATCATTCTTTTCTGACTCTTCAAGAAACTCTCTAAAATCCATATTTAACTCATAAATTAAAAAGTAGTAATAAAAGGAAAATCATCATGCAGTAACATTGCACGACAATAAACAAATACATGATAGTATCAAAGAGTAAAATACTAACATGGCAGCAACAAAAGGGAATCAGTTTTGGAAATTCATAGATCCAGAAAGTATTGGAAGAAATCTTAAGTTCGAAACACCAAAATTACTTTGGGAAAAAACTATTGAATATTTGAATATTTTCAAGAATGCGATGATAATCCTTTAATTAAAAAGGAAACTACAGAAACGAGTAAAGGTGTTTACAATAAATCTACTGAACAAATGGTGCCAGATACTTAAATATGTTTATAATTCCAAGAATTAACCTTATCCACTCTTCCACTAAATACTTGCAAATCGCTCAATAAGTCATAAAAAAAGGATGATACGTGCATTCACATATCATCCAGTTCTACAATTTACGATTTATAAAATCTGTGGGATTTTACAAATTACATTGTTGTGCAACAGTAAGCATCAGAGTGTGCGTAGTACTCGATGATGCCAATACTGTTGCACTTTATCTTTCAATAAAGTGCAACAGTTCCTAAAAATATAAGTGAAATTTGTAGATAACATAACACCAAAAATGCTATTCAAAGATAATGACTTTACTTTATTTCCTTTATTGTACAATTCCTAATACAGATATTTTAGGATTTTTATATGTATTTTTTTTTAATATTAAAAATAATAATCCCTGTCTTTACGGTATTAGAGGAAACCTTAGGAAAATAGTATCACACGGTATCGCATGTCCTTATACATGCCAAACTGTTACATAATTTAGAATCGTAATTTATAATACTTTTATTATGAATGACTTATGTTAGTCTCCTCTATTGATTATTTGAATACAAGAATTTGAAACCATATAATTATAGTATCTAACACTCTATGGTTAAACTGTCTTTTTGATTCTATTTCTTGATTCTTATTCTCTAAATAAAAAAATTGAGCCAACACTAGATGCCTTCAGAGTCCTCAACGATTATGTTCAACAATAATTCAATAATGAGTAATACGTCCATAACATTTTTCTTTTAAAGGTGATTGCCAATAATTGGCGACCTAGCGACTAGGCTTAATGCATAGGTATCCAAATAGAAGCAATTGGATGAAAACATTTTAAAAGTAATTAATAAAGGGTTTTTTCAATAGATGGTTAATTATATATTTATAACATATTGATAATTAGGCTTTTAGATGAATAAAATATTATCAGATTTAATAAAAAATCACCAATCGTTTATTGGTAAAAAAAAGACTTCAATTTTTGTTGATAAGCTAAGTGTGAATGAATTAATCATTTATGATTTAGTAGAAAATAATTTTGGTTTTAATAAAATCTCACAGCTAATTTATAACACTTCACCATCAGGTTCTACATACCAAAAATGCAGAAATAGCCTTGTATCAAAATTGATAAAATCCTATTTATTGATATCTAAAGGAAATTCAGTTCAGAAAAAAAAATCAGAACTTTGGAGACATATTGCATTGTGTAAAATTCTTGGTCAATTTGGCTTAAAATCTATCTGGGTAAAACTTTCAAAAAAAATAATACTAAAATGTAAAAACCTTGAACTTAATTATGAATTAGCCGATCTATATAGGATGTTGTTTAAGTATTATGCAACGCAAGAGAAAGATATTGCACTAGCCACTAAGTACAGAATCCTTAACAAGGATGCTATTAAAAGTTATGATGATGAATGTAATGCAGAATGGATTTATTGTCGTTCAATTCATTACCTATCTACAATGTCAAGTGAGATAGCATTAAAGAATATAATTGAAGCAATGGATAAGCTTGATCGTCCAAATAAAACAACTCATAGATATGAATACTATGTAAGATTTACAGACTACATTATCCACTACTTAAAAGGAGATAAAAAAGAAACCATAAAATATCTAATTAATACCAGAAGCTATTTTAGAAATAAAAATCTAAACCATAATCAAATTGATAATATTTTAAGTCTTGAAATAATTAAAAACTATCTAGAGTCAAATGCTCTAAAGTCAGCTAAAGATGAGCTGTTAACTCTTATTAATTCTAGAAATGTTATAACGGTTCAATACTATAGATGTAAAGAACTTCTACTGAAAATATACTTATATGAAGTCAATCAACAAGAAGCAGTATCTATCTTCAGTCAACTAAAGCTCTTAAACAACAAGTTAAACGAAAAAGATGCATTTAGGAGACTTATGATATATGAAATGTATATTGACTTATTGAAAGGAGAACCTATTAAGTTTCGGAAAATAAAGTATAATCTTAACAAGGTTAGAAATGAGAAAGATGAAATAATGGTTCCCTATATGATTGGTGAGATTTGCTATAACTTTATTTATAATCAGGACAAATTACTAGATTCCTTAGAAGCCATTTCAATACGTGTCTACAGAAATCTTAACGACCCAAAATACTCGAGAACAAAATCATTTTTAAAGATTATTGCGTCAATTATTAAACATAATACTTACGACCTTCAAATACTTGAAAATGAGGTCCCTATCTCAAACAACTCAGTAGAGATAATCAAGTACGAGCTGCTCTTAAATTTTCTCCTTAATAAAAGGGAGGGACTATAATAAATGCATTGCTAATTTACTATTCCCAAAGTCTTATTTGTAAATAAATTAAAGTCCAATTTGACCTATCTCTTATTAAATAGTGGTATTAAATTTATTTTATATGACCCCTATCCTTCTTTTCTTTTATTTGACCTTTGAAGTACTATAAAGCATTCCTTTAGTGGAAAAATTATAGTATGTTATGTGATAGCATTGATCTCATCAAAAAGATCGCTAGGAGTATGGAGTGATGTGCATCACTCCTACTTTTTAAGTTTAAATCTTAAGCATTTACTTCCTGAAGTGCCCTACTTTCATCCGTTTTAGGTGGTATAGTTCGACCCGTTTTATCCACCACTGATCAAAATCTGATTTTACAGACGCAAGAAGGTGAATTGAGATTACCAATAAAAGATATCATTCAAGTATGCGGCGAACATAATTATAGTTATATCTGCCTTATTAATGACAAAAGGAAACTTAAAGAAAACGAATGGAGGCCTTGAAGAATTATTAAATGACAAAGGATATTTTAGACACCACAAGTCCCACCTTATAATTCATCTGCATATTCAAAGTACTTAAAACGATCAAACCGTTTTGCTCGCTGACGAAAATGTTATCCCCGTCGCTAGAAGTAGAAAGGACGACTTTAATTACTGGCATCAAAACTATAGTTAATAATATTGAATGCATTTCTCTTTTACAGTTAGTAAAAAAGGGCATTATAATTCAATAAACATCAGTACCGATCTCTTTTCATTTAATTACATTTGCCAATATGAATGTCACATTGTTGTCGTCTCCTCTTCAAGGATTTACTGATTACAGATTCAGAAATGCTATTCATCGTTTTTTCGGCGGTATTGATACGTACTATGCTCCCTACATAAGGTTGAATGGCAAACTGGTAATCAAAAATGTTTATGAAAAAGATCTAAATCCTAAAAACAACGACTCTCTTGATATAATACCTCAAGTGATGACTTGTAATGAAGATGAGTTTCTCTTTGTTGCTCAATACGTTAAATCTCTAGGTTATAAAGAATTGAATTGGAATCTTGGCTGCCCCTATCCTATGGTAACCAATAAGGGAATGGGCTCTGGTTTAATCAATGATCCAGATAAAATTGATCGAATACTGGATAAAGCACATACAGAATCTGATATTAAAATCTCAATGAAAATGAGATTAGGTTATGTTGCCAATGATGAAATTCTAAAAGCGTTCTCAGTATTAGCAAAGTACCCTTTAAAAAACATTGCTATTCATGCAAGAATTGGTGCCCAGTTGTATGTAGGAAGTGTTGACCTAGATGCCTTTCAGAAGTGCGTTGACTATTCGCCTCATAAATTATATTATAACGGTGATATTAGCTCTGTTAGAAATTTTAGAATCTTACAATCTCGATTCCCCACCATTGACCATTGGATGATTGGCCGTGGTTTAATTTCAGATCCATTCCTTCCTATGATGATTAAAAATGACTTGCTGGAATATCCTGAGGATAGAATTGAAACTTTCAGCAAATTTCACGATACCCTATTTTCAGAATATGAAGAAAAACTAAGTGGCCCTAAACATGTTTTAATGAAAATGCTAAGCATTTGGGAGTACTTTTCACTCTCCTTTTCAGACCCTGTTTCCATAGTAAAAAAAATAAGGAAATCTAAGTCAATCGATGTATATTATGATACCGTTATAAAAATATTTGAAGAGGAAAAGAACGTCATTAATAAACAATCAATAAGAACTGAATACGCTTTGATTTAAGGTAATTAAATAATATACTTGATTAAGTGTTTTAGCCCTTGAAAGAAAAAGACAGAATTTCAACAATTTATTAGTAATTATAAGCATGAAAGTCACTGAAAAGTAACAAAGAAGATCACTAATTTTTGATAATGACCTAGCCTTTACTGATCATGGAAGTTTTATGAATCCACCAAATGTAAGATCTTACCTCACAAGGCACTACACCTCACAGGATAAAGGCGGTGTGGAGAATCGAAAAGGTCAAGTAAGGAGGATAGTTTCCCAAAGGAATTTCCTTACTTGAGGTCTCTGCTCTAACCATCGCTGCCGTAGAAAGAAAATTAAACAATAGGTCCTTTAGAATGTTTGGATATAGATCGGCCATTGAAATGAAAAATAAATTACTTATCTAGTGTTGCTTTAGTAACTTGAATGAAATATAGCAGCAAGTGCTTTATATTAAGTATTGTCTAATGGCTCTACGAAATAAGAGAGCCAATTGGTTAAGCAAAGAAAACGACATTTGGAATCCATACTTCGTGGATAAAATATTAACATGCGGCTTGGTAAAAGACATAATTACCAAAGATTATTAAAATCCACAAATGAAAAATACTTCAAGTTCTCCAATAATTTCAAGTAATCATTAGTTACAATTACTGATCTTAAATTATTAAAATATTTTTATCACCTAAATCTATAATTATGAAATTCTTTAAAATTATTTTTTTATTCATAGCTATTACAACTACTGGGATTGCCATTTCATCTTGTGGCAATAATTCTTCAAGTAAAACTGAAAAGCAATCCAAAGAATACAGCTCTGCTTATATATGCCCAATGCATTGTGAAGGGAGTGGAAGTGATAAGGAAGGAAAATGTCCTGTTTGTGGAATGGATTATGTCAAAAATGAAAACCATAAGGCTGAAGGTAAAAATGAAGAAAGCCATGATGGGCATGATCATGATGACCAAGAAGGACATAATCATTGATCAACTCAATTAATTCATGGACAAGTTAAATCAAAATAGCTTTGCCATTGCATCAGGTATTTGTTCCTTACTGTTCCATCTTGGATGTTATTTATTAATAGCGATAATGGGAAAGGGCAGTTTAGTTAAACTGTCCAATCTCTTATTTCACAGAATGGCTTTTAGTAATATTATTCACATGAAAATATCAGTTGGAGAAACACTCTTTGATGCTTTTTCCTCTTTTCTATTTTGGTGTTCTTTTGGATATTTACTTGCTTTCATATACAATAAATTCATCTAGTGGATAGTATTACACAAGCAGTCCTCGGTGCAGCAATCGGAGAAGCTGTTCTCGGAAAAAAAATAGGGAACATAGCACCAATCTTAGGGGCAATTATTGCAACAATCCCAGATTTAGATATTTTGATCTTGCCATTTATTGATGAGATTCAAAAAATCAGCATGCATAGGGGATATAGCCATTCTATTTTGTTTTGCATCATAGTTGCTTTATTATTGGCCTATGTTTTACAAAAAATAAAATGGTCTCGGGATATTTCCTTTATCAAGCTATGGGTCTTTAGTTTTTTAGCTTTATTTACACACATCCTATTAGATGCATTTACTACTTATCGAACTCAATTGTTCTTACCTTTTAGGGATTGGCGAGTCAGTTTTGATAGTATTAGCATCATTGACCCAGTTTATACTGTTCCTCTTCTCATCGGTGTATTGACAACTGCTTTTTATAAGAATAAAATAGACAATAAAAGAAGACCCTATAACACTATAGGTCTTATGATCAGTTCTGTTTATTTGATCTTTACTCTAGCCAATAAACAACACATTGGACATGTATTCTATTCTCAAATGCAAGAACAAAATATTTCATCTATAAGGCTTCTTACAGTTCCGGTCAAAGTAGGAAATATGATCTGGTATGGTGTAGCTCAAGATAACACCCATCTTCATATCGGTAAATATTCCATCCTAGCTAAAAACAAAATAGAGTTTCATTCCTTTCCTATCAATGAACAATTATTAGATGGTTTAGATGAATATTTGATAGAGAGGATGAAATGGTTTTCTCAAGGTTATTATACAGTAGCGGAAAAAGATGGTAAAATTCGAATCTATAATATGCAATGTGATATGCAAGGTATACGAGAGTTTGGAGACTACAAAGCACCAACAGCATTCTATTTTGAAATAACACCTTTAGAAAATAATAATTATGAACTGTCTTCTGGTATGCATCCGTTGAAAGAATAAACCAGCCATTTATTTTACTTAACTTACTTTCAAAAATTAATACCGCGTGCCTATTAAAAACAAACATCGCAAACATCCAAAACTGAATAAACCATTCGAAGGTATCTATCATCATAATGAATGGCAAATCATTGGCGATAATTGTGACAACATATTCATATTTACCCAACAAATTACTGAAACACTCCCAGATTTGAAAATTGGCTACTTGGATAATGATCATAATCCTGAGCAATACCAGAATACCTTTTATACCCATATCGAAAAAAAAGATAAGCTATCAGAATTTAAAACTAAAAGTATTGATAATCCATATCAAACTAGAAAATTCGTTTCGAATCTAGATCTACTTTTTGTAAACGGAAATCATTACCAGGCTAGCAAACAAATAATCCTGCTCAATGAACAACGCTTAGATAAACTTGAAAAAAAAATAAGTACTCTAAATAATATTCAACTCGTTGTAACGGAAAACCAAAACCAGGAAATTCCAGGTTTTCTGCTTAACCAAATTGGAAAAACTGAACCAATCATTATTCCAAAAACCAATATCTCTGAACTGGTTTCCTTTTTCATGAAAGATTATCATGATAATAAAGTATTATTAAATGGTCTTGTGTTAGCAGGTGGCAATAGTCAAAGAATGGGACTAGACAAAGGTCAAATCGTATATCATCAAAAGGAACAAAGAGAACACGAAGCTGACCTACTAAATGGTTTTTGTGCAAAGACATTTATCTCCTGTAAGAAGGAACATCAAGATTCAATACAAAGCCAATACGATTTAATTTGTGATACTTATATTGGGCTAGGTCCTTATGGCGGTATTTTATCAGCATTACGAGAGCATCCCGATCGAGCTTGGCTAGTCGTTGCCTGCGATTTGCCATTTTTAACTCAATCATCCGTAGAGCAGTTGATATCTGAAAGAGATACTTCCAAATTGGCTACTTGCTTCTATAACAAAGAAACTCAATTTCCAGAACCACTAATTACAATATGGGAACCTCGCGCATATCCCATCCTACTTGATTACCTATCTCAGGGTTTTTCTTGCCCAAGAAAGGTCCTGATAAATGAAGATATTAAAATGATTGAACCTGTAGACAATAGTACTTTAATAAACATCAATAGCAAAGAAGATTGGAATACTTATGAAGATAGATTTACCCCAGAGTAGCTTACCTGAATTTTATAAATTTATATTTTGTTCCCTTAGGATAAAAGTCCAATCCTCGCGTTAATTCGAGAAAGCCATCAATATTTACCAGATTCGCTAAGTCACCTGATCCATTACCCTTTATTGGTTGTGCAATTATTTCTGCATTATTGCCTTGCTCCAGTTTTACACCTAAAAAATAAGTCAAGTCTGGTTTGAAGTTCACATTATCTCCCAAAATTGCAAATATGCTTCTCCTGTTTTTAACTCCAAGACATAAATTCAACCAGTGTTTGAAATATTTGTGCAAACAAAGAAAAGAGGAAATAGGATTTCCAGGAAAAGCGAATATTGTACATTGTTCATTCCTTCCAAACCAAAATGGCTTTCCTGGCCTTTGTAGTACCTTATGAAAACATTTTTCAACCCCCAAGCGGTTTAATGCTTCCGGAATAAAATCAAATTTACCTTTAGAAACACCCCCAGAAAAAATAATAACATCATAGTTTATTAAGTGATCCACCAACCTGTTTGTGATAATACCTAAATCGTCATTCAAATGATCTATATCTACTTTTATTCCCCAGCTCTCAATAGAAGCCTTTAATTGATAAACATTAGATTTTCTTATTTGATGAATTTCTGGCTCTTCACCAATACCAACTAACTCATCTCCTGTAGATATGACAATTACAGATGGTGCTTTTCGTACTTCAATATGCTCTTTACCAATACTTGCTGCAATACCTATTTCTGCCGCACTGATTAAGTGAGCAGATTTCACTAACAGATCCCCCCTTTTTTTATCTCTCCCTTGACTATGAATGTTTTGAAAATGATTAACGTTTACATCATGGTTAATAATAGCCAATTGATTATGAATCACAATATCCTCATATCTAATTACTGTATCCGTCGCTTTAGGAAGTATGCAACCTGTCATCACCTCAATGCAGGAACCTGGATCTAACAATTTGCCTTGGGGCGAACCAGCTGCACTTAGTGATTCAATTTTATATTCTCTTTGACCAGATTCAAAAGATTCATATTGTATGGCGATACCATCCATCATTATCCTGTCAAAAGGAGGAAAATCACGATCTGCATACCAATCTTCAGCCAATATTCTACCAACCGCTTTATCAATACCAATAGACTCTGAACCAAAATCTCTAGCGCACTCAGCAATAATCTCTACGGCTTTTGAAACATCAATCATTGTATAACTTACATTTTAAATTTAGATTCGTAATAACTGGAAGCCTTATTAATATCAATCCCTTCGTTTTTTTGTGAATTCAAGCAAACTGTCCATTCCATGATCAACAGTTTTTTTAAACGCTATTTTTCCAAAAGTAGCCATGATCAGTTTTTTAATTGGAGAACTAATTATCCAATAAGCTTCAACATCAACTTTACAATAGTTATCAGTCATCGGACTAATAATATAAAATTGATACAACTCATCAACAACTGGTGGACTAGAAGTAAACTCTCCATATACAAGTTGACCCGGCTTGGCCTTTTTGGTAATCGTAATAAAATCAAGGTCAGACCCCTTAACAACACATTTATGTTCTGTTCCTAATCTCGTAACTTCTGTTTCATTAAACTCAATTTTATCGATGCCATCTAGCCATTGAGTTCGGTAGCGATAATTAGACAAGTACTCAATTAATTTAAAAGCATCAACAGGAAACTCTCTTTGAACAACTAAATTTGGACTCCTTTCAAAATGGATTTTTTTTACTTGCTCTAAAGGATTAATCTTTAAGTTTTCATTCTTGATTTTCGAATATGCATATTCGATTTCCTTGCCATCATAACTATCTTTACCATGATTGAATGAAAATAATTTAGATCTATAGTCTAATGGCAGACCGATTTCATTTACTAAAGCCTTGCTTATTAGAACATAATTATCACTATCAACAGAATTTTTCATTAACCGATGTACTTCAATTACTTCTGTACCAAATGGTTTCCTATTATCCTGCACTGTAATAAATTGTAATTCACCACAATGAGCCACAATTTTAAGTTGCAGATTCGGTGCAGTCTTACAAGCATTGCAAGGACAGATTCTATTCGTTTCCAATAATTTAAGATGACTATGAAAAGCAGTAAACATCATTTCTACTTGCGCTAGTATCATCTCCAGAGAAAGCAATTCCTTTTCTTTATAAAAAAATAACGCATCACCTTCAACTTCCGCCAATTGGAAGCCCTGTGTGTTGGCGTCAATTAATACCTCCAGTAATTCTGCTATAACATGTTGACTGTGTTCAACTTCAGTTGTTTGAATGAATTTTGTAAAGCCCGAAATATCTGGAATAAAAAGTAGTGACTTAGACATAACCAAAGGTAAATTCAATAGATATTAAAGAAAACGATTTCGTGCAAATTACTACTTATATTTATAAGGAAAATAATTTTCTAACCTACTTGTCTTTATCTATTTTTAATACAGAAAGAGTGGGTCTATATTTAAGTTTTTCAGCTACTGCAAGTTCATTTGCTTTGGTTACATGCTGTATCGCCATTTCCTTTTGATCAAGTTTAAATAATGCAACTGAATAAAAATCATGCATTAACACATTCCACTCATCCTTATGAATCTTATTAAATGTTTCTATAATGTCCTCATAAAATTTTATGCTATGAACATTTTCCAAAAGGAATGAAAAAATTAAAAGCTTATAACCATAATCTTTACATGATGGGTAATTCAGAATAAAGCTTTTACCAAACACCAACTTCTCCTTTACAAACACTTCCTCATCCTGTCTATTACTTAATAAATAGTAAGGAAGGGTGCATAAATAAGCACTTACTTCATCTAATTCTTCAAACCCAAGTCCTTTTAGTTTCTCATTGACAACATGAATATACTTTGGGTCCGTCAATGCGTGTTTGATAAAATAATTTACTGCAAATTTATCACGAATTATCTTGCTCTTTCGAAGCATCATATTGCCATTCTTTAACTCAGTCTCCATCCTATAATCAGCCTCTAGTAGTGAACCATAATGATCAATCATAAGACTCTGGTAAGCAGGTAAGTAATAGAATGCAGATTTAATTAAAGATTTAAAATGCCTATCGGCCAATTGATTGGAAGAAACTTTGAGAAAACTTAACAATGCTTCTTCATTATAAGAATTGTCTCTATAATTGTGTAGCTCAACAATTATCTTTCCCAATTCCAAAAACATCTTGGCTGACATTCCTCCTGTTGTTCTATAAACCGTTTCTTTGTTAGAATCGAAGAACAGCAATGTCGGATAAGCTTGTACATTCCATTCACGCTTTAGCTTCCCGTTATACTTCTCATCAAGTTGTACATTAATAAACTTTGCGTTATAATAATCCGAGACAACATCATTTGAGAATACCTCTGATTCCAATCTCTTACATGGACCGCACCAGCTTGCAGTAAAATCTACAAATAATAATTGATCTGTCTTCTGGCTTTCCTTAACTGCTTTACCATAAGTTTTATAAAAATTGATACTAGCCTCACTTGAAAATGAAACTAACAAACAAACCAAAAGTAGAATAGTCTTCATACATTTATGTCTTTATGCTTTACGCAAAATTTTAGTTAAAATTACAAAAAGCATTATTAACAAACATATAGAAAGAAATGCATAAGATAGTGAATGATTGTCAATCAACTACACCGATTGCTTCAAATGACTTAGACGGAAGTATCTTAATAGTAAACCCTAGATAAGCACCTACGGCATCATAGGACGGATTGCGATCCTCACCAAATAAAAAAGCATTTGAAATATGTAAGTTTCTAAGTCCTACCTTTAAAAAAGAATCATTTTTAATTTTAAATGATGTTGTTAATCCGTAAGTCTTGGTAAAATTGAACACTGTTCCTCCATCTGGAAATTCCTTCGAACTAATAATTATTCCAAAACTGTTCTCAAAATGTAATTTAAACTTCGGACGATTAACTAGATACCAATTAAAAAATATAGCACTGCCAAGCCCGTGAGTTGCTTTTTCACTGTTCTTAAAATTATAATATTGCGCCTCTAAGCCATATTGAAGCATTTTGAAGGCCTGCCTTCCTAAACCATAATTTATAAATCGCAAGTTACTCTTCTGAAAGTCAGGATCATATTCTTCTAGATATCCAATATAAATATTGCTTTCCCAGGTTTTATTGTATTGCTTCTCCTTGTTTAAGTGCTTGGTCAAGAATAAACCACCAATATTAAGAAGTAGTGTAGTTTTATCATGAAATTCTAAAGGGTTCTGCCACTCAAATTGTCCACATAGATTTATGTTAAAAACTATTATTATACCAAGAATGATGGGAATATTATATTTCAGGATACGCACAACTATACATTTAATTAATATTCTTGCTTATGGCGGACACTCTTTTCCATGTTTGAGTTCTATGGAATGGACCCCAATATCCCCTCAGTTTTAATGTGTTCTTGTCTTCAAGCCAAATTGAACTGTTATATGTCTTACCATTTCCGGGATCCATTACTTTGCCATTAACCCAATGCTCTTGGTTAGTCATCTGATCTTTTAACTCAAAATTATATAAAATTTTCATTCCCACAATATTTTCTCCTTTCAATGCTCCAGTGCAACTTATACAAATAGCGTCTTGTCCTTCCCATGGTTGAGTATATTTTTCAATAACCTTACCCTTTAAAGTGTTCTCATCAATGTATAATTCAATTCGAGAACTTGGTAATCCTGAAACATCATCAATAGCATTCCATATTCCTAGTACACCGGTCTCAGTCTTTCTTCTTTTTACCAATTCCCAATTTTGAGTTCTGTTTAAAAATCTAACACCAGGCAAATATGCTCTGAGTTTTAATTTGCGATCACTCTCCAACCAGATTTTACCATTGTAAATTTTCCCATTGGATGGATCCAATACTTTTCCACCCACCCAATTGCTTCCATCCTTGGAAAAATCCCATAAAACGTCCATGCCTAAAACGTTTTGCATATGTCTTTCCCCTTGACAATAATAACATTTGGGGTTATTACCTTCCCAAGGCTGAAAAAAGATATTCTGGACTGTGCCTACTATGCCTTCTTTATGATTAGTAATTAAGACCCTTGAAAGAGGCATACCTGTTTCATCATGATAACTTTCCCACAATCCCTCTACAGTTTGAGAATGCAGTACATTTGTAAATGATAAAAGAACGAATATTAGTAAGGAAATTATTTCATGAATTTTCATATTTAATTTTTGACTTTTATAATAATTAATTTGTATCCTTCGAGTGTGTGATTTTTTCAAAAGTCTCTACATATTTCCCGTGTTCCGTTTTCAACCATTTGTCCCACCATGTAAAATAGAGACCATAGTTGCTATTAAAATACCGGTGATGCATGTCATGATGTACAGTCGTAGTATGCCAATTCAGGTATCTGTTATCTATAAATGATTTAGGAAGCAACTCCATTCCCAAATGTCCTTGCACATTTCTCAAAATCATATAAATAAGAAAAATCAACAATGCTGTTTCATGGGCCGGAATAATAAAAACAATGATTGGAAATATTCCAGCCTCAATTATAGCTTCAATCGGGTGGAAGCTGTATGCCGCCCATGGAGTAGGACTAGTCGATCTATGATGCACCAAATGAACATGTTTAAATATTCTAGGATGGTGCATTAATCTATGTGTCCAATAAAACCAAGTGTCATGAATAAGAATCATTAATACAATACTCAATGAAAACCACAACCATCCTTTCTCAGAAATGTCTTCATAGATCAATGTATATCCTGATTGTTTTGCCATTAGAATACTACATCCAATTATACTGAAAACGATTATTGTAGAAATAGAGTACTTTATTTCATACAAGACTTGGCTAGACTTTATCGATCGCCTTTGGATAATCCTGTGCTTAACTGTTTTCTTAAAAAATTTCCAGAATAGTAAATAAGCCATACCAGCAGCTAATACATATCTCAAAAAGTCAATTAATAATACATAAGGATAAGCATCAAAAAAATTCATTAGTTTATTTATATTTTTAATTCAGATAGAAGCCAATCAAAATAATTCTACTTGACTCGATAGGTTTACCTTTAAATTTAGCTGGATTCCACTTTGGCATTTGTAGTACTAATCTGACTGCTTCCTCCTCACAGCCATATCCAATACCTTCCATAGTTTTTACTTTTGTAATACTCCCATTACGGGAAATGTATAACTTCAATTTTACCTTCCCCTCAATTCCATTGTGTCTAGCTAAAAAAGGATAAACAATATTATTTTGTAGATATTCAATTCCTTCATTAGACATCCTAGAATAAGAATTCATCCTGCTGATGCTATCTCTATTACTTAATGAAGAAAATGTATTCCCTATACTGGCGGTTACCATAAAAAATGATGGTATAATCATCATCAGTACCAATAATAACTTTTGCATAGTATAAAATTTTATTTCTATACCAAATCTGAATTTTTATGCTTTAAGAGTCTAATCGATACTAAAAAATGTTGATCGATTTCAAAATCGAGGAGGATTCTAGGTGTTCATTTGCTTTCTAAACTCCGTAGGAGTAAGATTTGTAATCTGTTTGAATGCTTTGTTAAAAGGTGCAAGAGAATTATAACCCACCAGATAAGCGATCTCCAGAATTGTCATTTCACTCATCTGTGGATTATTTAAAATATTACATGCCTCAGATATCCGGTAGGAGTGCAAGTAGTCATTAAAATTTTTATATCCTAAATGCTGATTGATTGTTTGCCTTAACTTATATTCTTTGACACCTAGTTTTTCAGACAACAAACGTATCGTCAATCCCTCTGTTTTCCAATATTGTTCAAGTTCCATTATTGCTTCTAACTCTTTCATAACCGGTGCAGGAAGCAAGCTTACTTTGGTATCATCCTTCCTTCTATTTACTCTAATAGATATTAACCCATTCCGGAACTCAAGTAATGAACTGGCAAAATAAAAACTCAAAATGGCTATCAAGCTTTTCTGAATCATTTTTAAAAACCCTGGAATACTGATACCTGCAAATGCTATTTCAGAGACTAAAGTAATTGCTATTAATCCTGCTGTGTAATAAATAAACGTGTTTCTAAACCTTAACCTATTAATCAACAGGTCCCCATCTCTTCCTTTTGCTGCTACAACTATTCCCAGTACCAAAAATGAAATTGGCAATATATACCGAGACAAATAGAATATTCTTAGAAGAGAATTACTTATTGAAAATCTTGATATTTCATCTATATAATAAAATGATATTTGCACCAATAGGAATAGTCCTAGTAGCATCAATATTCTACTATTTAATTCAAAATCATCTTCAAAAATTGAAAGGCTTAATAACCAAAAAGCAAATGGTAAGCTTATCGCAAAAATCAATAGTAAATAAAATAAAAAAGAATTCGCCAGATAATAGTCTTCAATTAAAACGTATGCTATTAAACAAATTATAAAATAAACAAAGCTTATCTTAAATTCATACGCCAAGCTTTCTCTAAGAATTACCAATCCCAATAATATTAAACATCCGGATGTAAGAAGATTTATTATTTCTAATACTTGGCTCAATGATTACTTTTATTCTATAAAGTTAATCTTTGAACTTAATTTAAATGCATAAATTTAAAGAGTTGTAATATCTATTCTATATACCTTGGAATGTAGAAGACCATTATATTGGATTCCAATTTGCCTGCACAATTTAACTCATGCTGAACAGCTGACCTTCTATTTTTGGCAGATCTGACAGTTTGCTTCCCAAAATCGTATCTAAAGAAAAACATATCACAACGACTATCCCCTTTACTGATATATTTATCATCAATGTTTACATCAATAGATTGCCCCTCTGAATCTCCTTGATAAAATACATCATGAATATTAATTACTTGGTAACCCCGTTGTTCAAAAGTCCTTTCTGAAAGCCAACAAATATTTGTAAAATGTCATTAATCTTCGAAATACAATCATAATGTGAAGGCAAATAAAGCATTTGCGTTAAGCGAATTTGACCACCGATCATTCCAATCAATAGAAATAATCAAACAATAGCTCAATCTATTTAAGTCTTTGATGTTTACTGGCTTGACAACCACATATTCTTCATCCTGTTCTTGAATTATTCCAAATATTTTTTTAATGTAAACACTTGCTCCCCCTCAATATCTCTTGCTCTAATCTTATACCTAAGGAATAATTCCATTGGTCATTATAAAAGGAGTAGTTGGCATGAACAACTTGAAATTATTCGTCATAAACAAATTGATTACTCAGTCCATTATTATAGATTTTAACCTATATCTTGTTCATCATAATAATCCAATCAGGATGCACATTCGCATTATATTGAAAACAATTAGTACTCGTGCGTGTGTCTGTTAACTGATACAATTAAAGTCCACCATCAGAACGTTCAAAATCTATTTCAGATATAGAAATCTTTTCATCCTTATAAGTTATATATGAAAGACGGAAAACGCTTTCCATTGAAAGTATTTCAATTTCGAATTTTCTAAAATCACCAGTTACATCAGCTTTAATCAATGTCCTGGCAGTAGAAAAGTGAAGGACATTTACAATAGGCAGAGGTTCATTGTTTTATCCACAACATAGACAGAGAAATTGTTTTATCTTGTTAACATTGTTGAGCCTAAAAACAAGATGACAGCTGCAGTCCTTATCATTGTTATTTTTTGTATAAAAATGATATGCCTTAGGCAGTTTTAATAGTAATTATAAGACAGTAGTTGATTGTGCTTTCTAAATGAACAACTGCAATTAGCCTTATTAAAAAACGATTACCCGATCAAGCTTTGAAGTTTCATCGCCAAACCCATATCCCCTGATATTTTTATCTTTCCGCCCATGACAGCCATCATTGGGTTCAAATCACCTGATTGAAGTTTTTGTAATGTCTCAAAGGATGTGCTTATTGTACAATCTGCATCTTTGTCTTCTGCTGTAACTACATTACTATCTCCTGATCCATCAATATAAATAGCATGATCGTCAAGTACAAATTTAATAGTCCCTCCAATAGGTTCTGTATTTCCTGCTTGCTTATTAAACTGTTCTAATACTGCTTCTAAATTCATTGTTATATTCTTTAATCATTATTCTGTTAAAGTGGCTTTGTTTTTTTCTTTGATCGTTAATGCATCTGGATGCATTAATGTCAATGCCAAACCCTCAATTTTAGTTAATTCATACTTATAATAAAACTTCATCGTATGGATTTTGTTTTCATAAAATGCGTTTCCATACACTTCTTTTCCATTAATCTGAGCTATATGTGCACGCAATCCAATTTTCAACCACTGCCATCCAATCACGATATTCGACATCAACTCCATGAAAGGGGTAGCATCTGCAATAAACCTCTCATGGTCACCATTCATTGCAAATTGTAACAAATGCATAAGAACAGTCTCTAACTTTTTTGAAGCTGTTTTCAACTGATCAGCATATGGCTTTAGTAGATCAAAGGCTACTGCTTCTTTTATTGTATAAATAATTTCTTTGGTTAATAACTTTAAGGCCTCTCCATTTTGCATGACAATTTTTCTTCCCAACAAATCCAAAGACTGAATCCCGGTAGTACCTTCGTAAATGGCCATTATTCTAATATCACGATAATATTGTTCCAAAGGAAAGTCAGTACAATACCCATACCCTCCCAAGATCTGCATACCATTGCTGATCGAAATCTGACCCATCTCAGAAGGGTAGGTTTTGGCAATAGGTGTAATCAATTCTAATAATAAATGATATTTTTTTCTTTCTTCATCAGATTCTGACACCTTTGAAAGGTCATGATAATAGGAGGCATTTAAAAGTAATGAAAGTGCGCCTTCTGAAATTGATTTTTGAAGTAATAACATTCTTCTCACATCAGGATGGTCTATGATGGTTGTTTGCTCCTCGTCAGTATTTTTCTTACCTCCCGATAATACCCTTCTACCTTGTGGTCTTTCCTTGGCATATTGTAATGATGCATAATACGCTGCTGTAGCAGTTGAAGCGGCAGTCAAACCAACATCTATTCTCGCACCGTTCATCATAAGAAACATACACTTAAGTCCTTTATTCTCCGGACCGATGAGCCATCCTTTACATAAAGACTTTTCACCAAACACTAAATGCGTTGTGCAATATCCTCGCTGACCCATCTTTTGAAAATCAGCTGTAGTAATGACATCATTTGGAAGTAAATTGCCTTCGTCAGATAGAATGTACTTAGGAACGACAAACAAGGAAATTCCTTTTGTTCCTTTTGGTGCACCCTCTATTCTAGCCAAAACTAAGTGAACAAAGTTTTCACAATACTCATGATCCCCTCCCGAAATGAATATTTTCTGCCCTTTAATAGAATAGGAACCATCGGCTTGGGATTCTGCACTTGTTGTTATATCTGAAAGGGAACTTCCTGCTTGAGGCTCAGTCAAACACATAGTACCACCCCATTTTCCTTCTATCATTTTGGGAACATAAGTATCAATTAAGTCCTGAGTTCCAAAGTTCACAATTAATTGAGCTGCTCCGCTTGTAAGACCTGGATAGCCCGTCAAACTATTGTTAGCGCATTGACCAATATGTGCTAATGCTGATTCAATAACATGGGGAAGCTGCATTCCACCATGCTCATAGTCAAATGTAGAACCTATTGTTCCATTTTGACCTGCATATTCCATCATTTTTTCTACAGCTTCATGTACATGAATTTTACCATCTTTAAAATAGGCAGGAGACTTGTCCATTTCCTTGAATACCGGATACATAAACTGGTCAGCAAACGACTTTGTTGAGTCTAGCAAAAGGTCAAAAGACGCCTTATCATAGTCTTTAAATCGATCATATTTAAGAAGCTGCTGTACATCTAAAACTTCATGAATTAGAAATCTTAATGTATCCATTGACATATATTGTGCCATATCTTACTTGTTTTAAGCTTTATTCACTCTAAATTTAAACTAAAATTATGCTTATTTCGTTTCTTTACTTGAAGTTAAATTTTTAATTTTCTAAATTCAACTGATCAAACGAAATTGCATCAATTTCATTTTTTAAAATATTAGAATCATGACCTACCGAATAAAAAAAGCTGCTGTACTTGGATCTGGAGTGATGGGATCAGGAATTGCTTGTCATCTAGCGAATATCGGCATTGAAGTTTTATTGCTTGATATTGTACCCTTCGATCTAAAGGAAAAGCATTTAAACAACAAAGAAGCGAGAAACAGCATTGTCAATACGGCACTAAAAAAAGCAATCAAATCAAAACCTGCTTCCCTATATTCTCCTGAATTCGCCAGTAGAATTAAAACAGGAAATTTTGATGATGACTTTGAGAAAATTAAAGAGGCTGATTGGATTGTAGAAGTTGTAGTAGAAAATCTTGAAATAAAAAAATCCATTTTTCAAAAGCTTGAAGCCTATAGAAAAGAGGATGCACTGATCTCTTCAAACACTTCCAGCATACCAATTAACTTGTTGGCAGAAGGCAGAAGTAAAGAGTTCCAAAAACATTTTTGTGGAACGCATTTTTTTAATCCCGCCAGATACATGCCTTTAATGGAAGTTATTCCTCATAAAGGAACTGATCAGAAAGTTACAGATTTTTTCATGCATTTTGGTGATGTATTTCTAGGTAAAGAAACTGTCTTATGCAAGGATACTCCTGCATTTATTGCCAATCGAATAGGTGTAATGTCTGGCTTAAAAATGTTTCAACTCACCGATAAATATGAATTGAGAATTGAAGAAGTTGATGCTTTGACGGGAACATTAATCAATCGTCCCAATACTGCTACATTCAGGCTTCAAGATCTAGTTGGAATTGATACTAGTGAAAAGGTAAGTCGATTTGTTTTGAATAACTGTAAGGATGATGAGTTTATCGATAGTATTGAATCCAAAGAAAATCCAAAATACATCGACTTCCTCATTAAGAACAAATTCTTTGGTAAAAAATCAGGCAAAGGCTTCTACGAAAAAACCAATGAAAAAGATGAAGCTGGTAATACCATAATTAATGCCCTCAATCTTCAGACTTTAAAGTATGAGCCCTCAATATCACCAAAATCGGAAGTTGTTAAATCCGCAAAAAAAATAGAAGTATTTGACAAAAGAATAAATACACTTCTTGATGGTTCCGAGAAAGAAAATAACTTTCTTAAAGATTATTTTTCTTCCCTATTATCTTATTCATCAAACAGAGTTCCTGAAATATCTGATGATTTATATAGTATTGATGATGCAATGAGAGCAGGTTATATGTGGGGCTATGGACCATTCGAATACTGGGATCAAATAGGCCTTGAAAAGGGCATATCATTAATCGAAGAGCGTGGTAATAAATTAGCCGCTTGGGTAACAGAGATGCTAAAAGAAGGAATAACAAGTTTCTATAGAGTACATAATGGTGCTAAACAATATTATGACTGGGAAGATAAATCCTATAAAAATGTTCCTGGAAGTGATTCACTTATCATCCTTGACAATTACCGAGATAAAACACCTATCATTAAAAACAGTGAATGCACAGTTCATGATATTGGATCAGGCGTTATGTGTTTGGAATTTCAGACTAAAAGCAATGCTATCGGTTCAGGAATAGGTGAAGCATTATATGAGGCTGTGAAAAAAGCTGAAGAAGAAGGTTGGAACGGCGTTGTAATAGGCAACAATGCGAAAAACTTTACTGTAGGTGCCAATTTAATGAATGTGGGGATGTTAGCCATGCAGAAAGATTTCAAAACCCTTGACAAAATGGTCAATGACTTTCAGCAACTAACTATGTATTTAAGAACCTCAAAAGTTCCTGTAGTCGTCGCTACACAAGGGTATGTTTTTGGTGGTGGATGTGAAATATCAATGCATTGCGATGCGGGAATTTTTGCTGCTGAATCCTATATCGGCTTGGTAGAAGTAGGTGTTGGTCTAATACCAGGTGGTGGTGGAACCAAAGAGATGGCGGTAAGAGCTTCAGATAGTTTTTTTGAAGGAGATGTTCAAATACCTACACTTATTGAGCATTTCAAACCAATTGCAACTGCGACAGTGGTAACCTCAGCATACGAAGCATATAACCATCACTTATTGTTAAAGACTAAAGATGAAGTTTGCTTAAAGTCTGCTAACAACCTAAACTTGGCCAAAGAAAAAGTAGTGGCACTATCAAAAAATTATATCGCTGGTATCAAAAGAGATGATATTACTGTCCTAGGTCGAACAGGACTATCTGCATTATACACTGCTATTAATGAGTTCAGATTGGGTAATTACATGTCTGATTATGATGTCGAAATCGCAAGAAAAGTAGCTTATGTAATGTGCGGAGGTGATTTGACAGGAACTCAAAAGGTAAGTGAGCAGTATTTGCTTGATATTGAAAGAGAAGCATTTTTGAATCTTCTTGGACAACAAAAGACACTAGACAGGATTCAAAATATATTGATGTATAATAAACCATTAAGAAATTAAATCCCCTTATAAATTAACTACAAAACCCATTGTATAAAACAATAAAATTATGGACGCATATATCATAACCGGATTTCGTTCCGCTGTTGGTAAAGCCAAAAAAGGTGGCTTCAAAAATTACAGATCCGATGACTTAGCTGTAGACATCATAAAGCATCTTGTTAAAAATGTCCCATTACTCGACCCGAAGGAAGTAGATGATGTCATTGTGGGCTGCGCAAATCCAGAAGGAGAACAAGGACTTCAGATAGGTAGACTTATTTCCGCCAGAGCCTTGGGAAAAGAAGTTCCTGGAATAACCATCAATAGATACTGTGCATCTGGTTTAGAAGCTATTTCAATGGCCGTTTGCAAAATAAATGCTGGGTTTGGTCATGTTTATATTGCTGGTGGTGCTGAAAGCATGAGTATGATTCCAATGACTGGGTACAAATTTGCGCCAAGCTATAAAGCCAATATAGAAAACATTAACTACCACGTAAGCATGGGTGCAACAGCTGAAGCAGTTTCCAAAAAATATAGTATAACCAGAGAACAAGCTGATGCATTTTCATTGTCATCACACCAAAAAGCTGCACATGCAATAGACAATGGATTTTTTAAGAAAGAAATTGTGCCTATTACTGTTGAGGATGTTACCGTTGTTGATGGCAAACGAACTGAATCAAGCCATGTGGTAGATACAGATGAAGGTGTTAGAAGAGATACTTCACTAGAAGGGTTGGCCCGATTACGACCAGCTTTCAAATTAAATGGTGTAGTTACAGCTGGTAACTCTTCGCAAACATCCGATGGTGCCGCTTTTACACTCGTTGCAAGTGAAGAATTTGTGAAAAAAAACAACATTGAACCCATTGCCAGACTCATAGCATGCAGTGTAGGAGGTGTTGATCCTTTGTATATGGGAATGGGACCTTGTGTAGCAATTCCCAAAGCACTTAAACAAGCTGGTCTTTCACTATCACAAATTGAACTTACAGAATTAAACGAAGCTTTTGCTGCTCAAGCTTTGGCAGTAATACAGGAAGCGGGTCTCGATCCCAATACAGTAAATGTAAATGGCGGAGCCATAGCCTTAGGTCACCCCTTGGGATGTACTGGTGCCAAATTAAGTATTCAGCTGCTTAATGAAATGAAAAGAAGAAATCAAAAATACGGAATGGTGACAGCATGCGTTGGTGGAGGTCAGGGAATAGCAGGAATATTTGAAAGGCTTAAATAATTCTTGTAATGACAGAAATCAGTGATTTGTTTTCATTAAAAGACAAAGTAGCAATCATCACCGGAGCTTCAAAGGGAATCGGTAAGGCAATTGCCATTGTACTTGCTAAAGCTGGTGCCCACGTTGTTGTAAGTAGCCGAAACCAAGAAGCTATAGACGCTGTAGCTCAAGAAATTATTCATTCTGGTTATTCAGCTAGTGCCATTGCTTGTCATGTAAGTTCTAAAGATCAACTTGAAAATTTGGTTAATCATACCTTAAGCCAATTTGGCTCCATAGATATTCTTGTCAACAATGCCGCAACAAGCCCATACTTCGGACCATTGGAAAACTTTCCTGATGATGCTTACGATAAAATAATGAACGTCAACCTTAAGGCTTGTATGCAACTTGCAAACATGGTTCATCCCCATATGAAAAAAGTAGGTGATGGAAGTATAATAAATATTTCTTCTGTTGAAGGACAGAAACCAACTTCTGGGCTTTCGGTCTATAGCATAAGTAAGGCAGGCCTAATTATGTTGACTAAAGCTCAAGCCAGAGAATGGGGAAAAGATGGCATTAGAAGCAATGTGATTTGTCCTGGACTCATTAAAACTAAATTCAGTCAGACCATTTGGCAAAATGAAAAATTCTTAAATCAATTCATTTCTTCTCTTCCTGCAGGAAGAATGGCGAAAGCAGATGAGCTTTCCGGCCTGGCACTGCTTTTGGCATCTAATGCCTCTAGCTACTGTACTGGTACAGTATTTAATGTTGATGGAGGATATTTGACTTAGATGGCAATGCTTTTATTTTAATATATTAGTTCTTATTTCAATTGTCTCATTTGACAATACATTATGGCTTTCGAATATTCAAGAAAATCAATAGAACTTCAAAAGAAGCTTACAGCTTTTCTGGAAGGAAACATATTCCCTATTGAACAAGACTATAGACGTTTTACAGACAATAACCCATGGGTAGAATTCCCTCGTTTAGACAAACTAAAGTCTTCTGCAAGAAAAATCGGTTTATGGAATTTATTTATTCCCAATTCCTATACTGAATTTAGCCCTGGCCTCAGTAATCTTGACTATGCTCCTTTAGCAGAAATGATGGGTCATGTCCAATGGTCATCGCAAGTCTTTAACTGTTCTGCTCCAGATACTGGTAACATGGAAATATTGATCAAATATGGGACACAAGATCAAAAGTCAAAATGGTTGAAGCCTCTTTTGGAAGGATTAACAAGGTCAGCCTTTCTAATGACCGAACCTCATGTCGCTTCCTCTGATGCCACAAATATATCATGTACAATAGAAAAAAACAATGACCATTATATCTTAAATGGTCACAAATGGTGGTCTTCTGGAGCTATGAATCCTAGGGTCAAGTTTTTTATTGTTATGGGAAAAACCAATCCAGAAGCAGACAAACATCATCAACAAAGTATGATTATCGTGCCAGTAGATTCCCCGGGGGTTTCAATCAAACGACCACTTAAGGTTTTTGGATATAACGATTCTCCAGAAGGACATGCTGAAATAGAACTTTCAAATGTTAGCGTTCCTTTAGATAATATTCTTCTTTCTGAAGGGAAAGGGTTTGAAATCGCTCAAGGCAGATTAGGACCCGGTAGAATTCATCATTGTATGAGATTAATCGGTACGACTCAACGCGCTTTAAATATGATGTGTCAAAGAGTACAAGAAAGAGAGGCATTTGGAAAAACATTGTCTGCCTTTTCAAGCATAAGGCATGAGATTGCACAATCAAGATGTGATATTGAACAAGCCAGATTGCTTACACTCTCAGCAGCAGATACCATAGATAAAAAAGGCATTAAAAATGCTAAGGAAATCATTTCAATGATAAAAATTGTAATCCCCTCGATGGCATGTAAGGTTATCGATCGGGCAATACAAATTCACGGTGGACTTGGAGTTTGTCAAGACACTCCGTTGCCAGAATTTTGGACATATGCCCGTGCAATGCGCATCGCTGACGGACCAGATGAAGTACACCTTAATCAATTGGGAAGAAATACAATCAATAAATCAAATTTATGATTTTTCCAATCGGCGATGACAATATTGTAGGTGGCCACAAACCAATTGTAAGTTATAGTTTGATCATTGCCAATGTATTGGTTTTTGTTTATGAAATAAGCCTTGGAACAAATATTCATGCTTTAATTACAGATTTTGGAGCTACACCAAGTAAAATTAGCAGTGGCGTTGACCTACATACCTTATTCAGTTCCATTTTTCTTCATGGAGGATGGATGCACATTATTGGTAATATGATATTTCTCTGGATATTCGCAGATAATATAGAAGCTATAATTGGTAGCTTTGCATTTGTATTGTTCTATTTCTTGGGTGGTTTGTTTGCCAGCCTAGTTCATGTTTATGTTGATCCTTCATCTGTAATCCCAAGTATTGGCGCTAGTGGTGCAATTTCTGCAGTAATGGGTGCCTATCTTGTAATGTTCCCCAAGTCGAAAATCAAACTCATCTTTATCCTGTTTTTTACAACATTTGAACTGCCTGCTATCGTCTTCTTGGGTTTTTGGTTTGTTCAACAACTCTATAGCGGAATGGGATCTGAAAGCATAGGTCAATCCGGTGGTATCGCCTGGTGGGCACATATCGGTGGTTTTGCTTATGGGCTTCTAATTGGCTATATCCTCAAACGCAACTATGGTCACCGGTACAGTTACAATGCATGAATTATATAAATATTTAGATTAATCAAGACCCTTGGTTAATTTTTTATTAAAACAAGAAATCTAGTTTACTTTCTGTTCCAGCTTCCGTCTTAGTAGTAATAAAGAATACATCTTATCTGTAGTTAGTCACGATAGGAATTGATCAGCATTTTGTAATGAACCCTTCAAATGTGAATGGGTTCATTACATATTATTATATTTTGTAATGTGTTTTGTCTTTAGTATATTTAGTGCTTATTCATTAATTATGAAAAAGCTGATATTAATTATTTCACTCAATTGTATTTTCACATTAGCCTATACACAATCTATTTTTGAACAACCAGTTAGTATTGATGAAGGCGGAAGTGATCCTGACTTATCTTCAATTCTAGATATTTCATCAACAGACAAAGGTCTTTTAATCCCAAGAATGTCTACCGGTGACAGAACGGGAATTAATAATCCTGCTAACGGTCTATTGGTCTTTGATACAACTTTGAGTTTATTCTTTTATTATTCTGGTGGCAACTGGTATTCTCTGTCTGCTGAAACCATATGGGCCGAAAATGGAGCAGATGCCTATAATGACACCCACAATATTGGGATTGGAACAACAATGCCTACATCCAAGCTTGACGTAAACGGAACGACAACAACTACTGGTTTAACAATACCTACTGGAGCTGTAGATGATTATATACTGCAAAGTGATGCAACTGGAAATGCAAATTGGACAAACTCAGAGACAGCACTTGGTTGGAGAAGAGCAAACAACACAACTGTATATAATACAGGTGATTCTGTTGGTATTAATACTGCCAATCCGATTCGACCTTTGCATATCATGGGTAGTACTACTTTAGGCTCAATGATACTGACGCCAAACGAACCTTTTTCTGGTGACGACGCTTCAATAATTCTTTCTGAAGATGATGATGATACCTATCATATGGAAATGAAATATGACGGTGGAGATAATCGAATGTATTGGTACGGGAAAAACAACGCCAACTTAAATGGCCCTCACATGGGTATTAACAGAGACAATGGAAGAGTTGGAATAGGGACTGGAACAATTAACCCAGTTTCTGAACTTGAAGTAGTTGGCACTGTGACTGCTACAGCCTTTGATGTTGGAGATGCAAGTGGTTTATCCAATGTCTATGCTGATTCCTTAAGAGGGTCGATGCAGGCTGATACTAATGATATCTTACAATGGAATGGTGCATATTGGGCCAGTTTACCATACCACCGTTATGCCTTTCATGCTTCAGCATCGGTTGACCAGACTGTAGGAGATACTGCTTATGATACATTAAGATGCAATAATTCAAGTTCTGGAGAAAATTTTGAATGTCCAGCAGGCGTTTATGATAATGCAACAT
This sequence comes from Saprospiraceae bacterium, assembly GCA_029262995.1. Taxonomy (GTDB): domain Bacteria; phylum Bacteroidota; class Bacteroidia; order Chitinophagales; family Saprospiraceae; genus RFSX01. The sequence continues at coordinate 29,561 of JAJCYH010000026.1, forward strand.
ATGCATTTGAAGCACCAGTAGATGGCATATACTTTTTTGAAGCTGCTGTTTTGTGGGATAATACAAATTTATCTGAATGTAGAAATGCCATTTTTATTAGAATTAATAACACAGATGAAGTCGGAGAATGGTCCGTATCTGGAGGAACAGATTTTTTTGGCACCGGCGTAAGTACAACTGTTGAATTAAATGAAGGGGATGAAGTACGAATACGGGTTTACAATGGAGATAACAATGCTATGGATACCTTTAGTCAAAGTGGTAAATATTGCTATTTCTCAGGATTCCTGGTCTTTGCGCAATAGCTATTTTGCAATGTAAATATTACTCTATATAAATTTTGGAAGTTAATACTTTACCCGTTTCATCTTTGTAAATAAGGAAATATAAACCTGTTGAGTAACTTGAGACATCTAACTGTGTTAAATTTTCAGAAGCATTAATCTTAGTTGAATGCCCCATATTATCAACCAGTTCAAGATTAATTTTACTGTGTAATCCCACTGTTTCTATATATAAAAAATCACTCGCCGGATTAGGGTAAAAATGTAATCTTGTTGATGGTTCATTTATAAAACCAGTATCTGTTATATCACAAGCTAAAAGTGTGATTGAAAAATCTAGCGTATCTTGACACATTGCCTCCATTTCCAATATATAGCGGATATTGTATTCACCCACTTCCATGCCAAGAGCATATAAGTAGTTGTTTACAATATTTTCACCCTCAAAGTATCCGCCTGGAGGATGAGCCTCCAGTAGTATTGGTGCTGCATCAAGGCAGTATTCAAGCTCAAGATCATTAATATTCAACTGGCAATCGTTATCGTAAATGAAAACCACATGCTCTCCATCAGGACCAGTAGTTAAATTATCACTTGTACTTTCTATAGCCAACATGATTTGCTCAGATCTTTCAAGCTCAGCATCATCTACTATGCCAATTTCAAACTCAATAATAGAATCTCCCTCAAAACACTCAACTATATAGGGATTTTCAAATATTAAATCATCTTCAAAATTCACAGTTGAACTTACCTCTTGAATAACCTGTATCCATCCTGAATCAGTAGCAATTGAAGTCAATGCAATTTGTACAGTAACTATGCTATCGCTTTCAGAAACACTTTGCGTAAATACAGGAAAATTCGCCTCAGGTAAATGTTGTGCTGAAATATTACTAATAAAAAGTAATAGAAAAGAAAACAAGGATAAAATATATCAATACATAACTTTAATTTGTCTATATCCTATCTAACTATAAATCATAGATATAAATATAACAATTAATACAAACATGTAATTCACCTTCGAGATTTAAAGAATATTTTCATTTGCCTTAAACATGCATGCCGTATGTCTAAAAAAAGTCATAAATTGAAGTCTAGAAAATTAAAAATATGGCTGTAGCTAAACCTTTCAATCTTCAAAAATGGATTGATGAACATAGAGATGAATTGAAACCTCCTGTAGGGAATAGAAACCTTTACAAAGACGCAGGGGATTATATTGTTATGATTGTAGCTGGTCCTAATGCCAGAAAAGATTATCATTACAATGAAACTGAAGAACTTTTTTATCAAATCGAAGGCAACATTAATGTCCGTATCCAAGAGGATGGCAAAGCTGTAGATATTCCAATTAATGAAGGAGAAATGTTTTTGCTACCAGCAAAAATACCTCATTCACCTATGAGATCTGAGGGTTCAATCGGCTTAGTTGTAGAATTAAAAAGAACCAAAAAAGAGAGAGATGGTCTAATGTGGTTTTGTGACAACTGCAATGAAAAACTTCATGAAGATTACTTCGAATTAACCAATATCGAAAAAGATTTTCTTCCTAGATTCAAGCAGTATTATGAATCAAAAGATATGAGAACTTGTAAAAACTGCGGAACAGTTATGGAAGCAGACAAGAGATTTGTAGAATAATTTATGGCAGTCTATTTTGCTTCTGATTTTCACCTTGGTCTTGATTCTAGGATTCCCAGTAAAAAGCGTGAAGAGATTATCATTAGTTGGTTGGAAGAGATTAAATATGATGTCTCTGAACTCTATCTAATTGGAGATACCTTTGACTTTTGGTTTGAATATGCTCAAGTTGCACCTAAAGGTCATATACGTCTATTGGGCAAATTGGCTGAAGTGTCTGACGCTGGCGTTCCTATATTTATGTTTACTGGCAATCATGACATGTGGATGTTTGGATATCTTGAAAAAGAGATCGGCGTCACTGTGATTAAAAAACCTTTAATCAAAAATATTCAAGGTCTTAAGTTTTATATTGCTCATGGTGATGGACTTGGACCTGGAGATAAAGCCTATAAGTTTATCAAATTACTTTTTTCCAATTCAATTAATCAATGGCTGTTTTCTAGAATTCATCCCAATCTTGGAATCCTATTAATGAAATTCTTTAGTAAAAAGTCAAGAGATTCTGAACAGGAGATTGTTGCATTTAAGGGACCAGATAATGAACGGTTAATTCAATATTCAGAAGAGCTTTTAGAAAAGCAATATTTTGACTTTTTTATTTTTGGACATAGACATTTACCTATTGATCATATTTTAAGTAATAATCAATCTAGATATGTCAATACCGGTGATTGGATCCATCACTTTTCATATGCAAAACTTGAAAACAATGAATTGAAGTTATTGAACTATGAATATAAAATTTAATGCATTAATGATTAAGTATAATTCCATAAAATATCTAATTTCTACAATCTGCATTATACTTTTCTTTTTATGCTTTGCGCAAAATGGTCAAACACAAGAACAAGAAAACTATCTAATCAAAGGTTCGTTTGAAAAAGTAAGAGTTGACGACTTTGGTAATATTTATACTTTAGACAATCAAGCCACATTAAGAAGGTATGATAAAAACCTAAAACTTCTTTTTGAATATTCCTTCAATGGGATAGGTATGATAGGCGACTTCGATGTTTCTAATCCTCAAAAACTATTGCTTTTTTTTTCAGATTATCAAATTATTATATTTCTTGACAATACCCTATCTGAAATAAAAAGACTCAAACTGGAAGACTTTGCTTTTTGGAATATTACAAGCATTGCTTTATCGCCAGATAATTTTATTTGGCTTTATGATCCAATTAATTTTAAAATAATAAAAATTGAAGAGTCCGGCAGAGAGCTATACAGCAGTAATGAATCATATTTTGGTAAATTATCCAATGAAATGAAACCTAGAATTTCAGCAAATCTGCATTTTATTGTTTGCTATACGGATTCAGAATATATGATATTTGACAATTTTGGACAACTCTTGAAATCAGTGCAATATACCAACAATAAAATCTCTTTAAAAGACAGATCCTTGGTTATCCAAATAGATAATAAGTTAGTTATTGAACCTGTAAAATCAAACTTCAGCCAGTTTGAGGAAGTGCTTTACCAACAGAAAAATACCATTATTGATTTCCATTTGACAAAAAACAATAAACTATATATTCTTGATGAAAAGGGTCTTAAGCAAGTGCAAATTAATTGATGATCGCAGTCCAAATACTTAGTTTTTCCCCATCAAACTCAGTCCAGATTGGCCTTACCCTTCCATTAAAAACGCTTATATCATTATAGTCTCCAAAGAAAATTGTAGGTATAGGAACAAAGCTTTGCTTATTAATTTTAATATTGTCAAATGACTTTCCACCATCTTTGGAGTAGGCCAAATATACATCTGTACTAGCGTCATTGTGATTGCGTCTGTCATAAAAGACCATATAAATATAGCCTGTAGTCTGATCAATATCCATCCAGCTAAAGAATTGGTGTTTATCCGAGGTATCATTGTTGACTTTTATTGGAGGACTCCATGTATCGCCATTATCTTTTGAGCTACTTAACCAAATATCTGTATTGCTTTCCCCATTCCTTTGGTCACTCCAATTCACATAAATCGTCCCTCTATTAGGACCATTACTCCTGTCTACCGCAGTTATAGGCATTCCGTTACACCTAAAAATTCCAGGAATAGAGTATGACCATCCCCCAGGTTGTTCAGCGACAACAATATCCTTTGTTAGCCAAGTCCTTCCTTTATCTGTAGATTTGTCAAAATATATATTTTCATTAAAGGACCAAGCCACATAAACTTCACCATTTATTCCGACACTTGGCACAGCTCCTTCAGTTGTATTATCATCATCAATACAGTCACCTTCCTTTTCACTCAATATGAATGGGTATGACCATGACTCACCATAGTCTGTAGATTTTGAAAATAAAATCCTTGATTTGTGAATTGGATCTTTGCTTCCGTAAAGATCAAACTCTGTCCAGGTTATATACAAACTTTGATCTTCAGGATCAATGGCTAACCATTGTTTGTCTTGATCTCTTGGAGATCTGGGCAAGGTAAATGAACCATTGTTCCAGGATTTACCTTCGTCAACAGATTTCTGAATAACGATTCTGTCTAAAAACTCTGTATCACTATATGCTCTTCCAGTAGGGTTGGATAAGTGGGCGTAATAAAATCTGCCTTCACTATCAGCTCTAACAACTGGATCGCCGTATACCCCATATGTAGAATTTAATTTGTCTTTCGTCCAAGTCAACCCACCATCATTACTGCGATATACTCTATCAAGAATAGAGCCGGCAACTATATTGTCGGGATTTGTAGGATTTATGGCAATGCTAGGTTCACAAGGACCCAATAACCCACCTTGGTCAATAAGTATAGCTTGTATTTTTTCTTGAGATAAGGCCAATGCATTAAGCTCGACTAATTGATTCCTGGAGCAGGAAAACGAAAGAAGTGCTAGACAAAACAATAAAAACCGTGTGCCCAGCATTAAACAGTCATAATTTCCTTCTCCTTTGCATCTAATAGTTTACTAAGCGTTTCGGCATAAGAATTTACAATATCCTGAACATTACTCTCTTTTCTTTTGCCCTGATCTTCGGGAAAACCATCCTTAACTTCTTGCTTGATTACGTTCAAGATTTTATGACGCTCACTACGCAAACTAACCTTCGAGTCTTCTGCCAACGCTTTAGCAATTTTTACAAGGTCCTTCCTTCGTTCCTCAGTAAGTGGAGGAATAGTAATCCTTACGGATTCCCCATCATTCATAGGTGTCAAACCAAGGTTTGCAGCAAAAATAGACTGCTCAATCGGTCCTAACATGGACTTTTCCCAAGGTTGGATAGAAATTGTCTTAGAATCTGGCGTATTTATATTTGCCACCTGGGTAATTGGAGTAGGATTACCATAGTACTCTACCATTAATCCGTTTACCATAGCTGGTGATGCTTTACCAGTTCTAATCTTAAGTAATTCTTCTTTAAAGTGTTGAATGGCTTTTTCCATTCCTGCTTTACAACTTTGAAAAGCGTTGTCTATTGCATCACTCATTTTATTATTTTTTGTCTCATTTGCGAAAATAAAGTCTTTGTTGTACAAAGTTAAACAAGTCTTTATACCTTAAAAGTTTCCTAAGCTATTAATCTCTAGATCCCATAAATCTCAACAAGAAATATAAAAAGGCCGCCAAACTGGCTAATGCATTGACTACATAAGTCATTGCAGCCCACCACAATGCCTTTCTGGCACCATCATATTCAATACCCATAGCTATTCCTGTATCATCTAAATATGCAAGTGCTCGTTTAGAGGCATCAAACTCAACAGGTAATGTTACCAATGAAAATAATGCGGTTATCCCAAAGGAGACGGTTAATATTAAAAGCACTATTGAACTATTGGCACCAGCCCCTAAGAAAAAAATACCTCCCATAAATAAAAACCGCTGAAATGAAGAAGATATTTGTACAATTGGGACCAAAGAAGATCGCATATTCAACATTGGATAATTGCTTGCATGTTGTACAGCATGTCCACATTCATGCGCGGCTACTGCTGCTGCAGAAATTGAGCGGCTATTATAGACAGGTTCGCTCAATGCAATCGTTTTTGTCTTAGGATTATAATGATCCGTTAATGCACCCCTGCTAGGGATAATTTTTACATCATGAATGCCATAGTGATTTAACATATGTTGTGCAACCTCTTGTCCACTCATATTATTGCCTAAAGAGTATTTTCCATATTTTGAAAACACAGCTTTGAGTTTGCTACTCATTATCATTCCAAGAACAGAGAAAAATCCAATTATTATTATGTATCCAATCATTGTAAAGTTATTTAATCATGTCAAATCCTGTGTAACTTTTTAAAACTTCAGGGATTTTAATTCCTTCCGGAGTTTGATTATTTTCCAACAAAGCTGCTATGATTCTCGCTAAAGCCAATGCACTTCCATTTAGGGTATGTGCTAATCTTTTACTTCCAAATTCATCATTAAACCTCAATTTCAACCTGTTGGCCTGAAAGCCTTCAAAGTTTGAGACTGAACTTACTTCTAACCATTTCTTTTGTGCTGCTGAGTAAACCTCAAAATCATACGTCAGCGCAGAAGCAAAAGTCAAATCTCCACCACATAAACGTAAAATGCGGTATGGCAGTTCCAGTTTTTGGAGCAATATCTCTACATATGAGACCATTTCGTCTAAAGTCTCGTGAGATAAATCTGGATGTTGAGCCTGAACGATTTCTACCTTATCAAATTGATGCACCCTGTTCAATCCTTTTACGTCAGAGCCATAAGATCCCGCTTCTCTCCTAAAGCAAGGCGTATATGCAACAAACTTAAAAGGAAAGTCTTCAGATTTCACAATTTCGTTCCTCAGTATATTTGTTACTGGTACTTCAGCGGTAGGAATAAGATAAAGATCATCTTTTTCCATATAATACATTTGACCTTCTTTGTCTGGAAGACTACCCGTTCCTATACCAGATTGTTCATTAACCAACAAGGGTGGAGCGATTTCCTCATAGCCTGCATTTATTGCTTCATCCAAAAAGAAATTAATTAGTGCTCGCTGCAATCTGGCACCCTGTTTTCTGAATACAGGAAATCCGGCACCTGTTATTTTTACCCCCAATTCAAAGTCTAGAATGTCATACTTTTTAGCCAAATCCCAATGAGGAAGTGCATCTTGAGCTAAATTTGGAAGTTCTCCATCCCAATCCTTAACCAACAAGTTGTCTTTATCCGTTTTTCCTGCTGGAACTTTCGGATGCGGTACATTAGGCACCTTATAAAGTAGGTTTTGAATAGTCTCAACAAACTCAGATAATGATTTTTCATTTTCTGATATCTCAGACTTCAATGTTTCTACTTTCAATTTAGCAGATTGTACTTCATCTGCCTTTCCATTTTTAAATAATTGGCCTATTTCCTTAGATATTCTATTCCGCTGAGCAAGCAATTCATCATTAGCCGTCTGTATCTTCTTGCGATAGTCATCCGCTTCAATAATCTGGTCCAAAATGATTAATTCACCATCTGTCCATCCTCGCTTACGTAGCCCTTCTATGACTAGGTTTTTAGCGTTTCTAAGTCTTGAAATCTGAAGCATAATATTGATAAAATTTTAAGTGGACAAATATACTATATTACAAATCTATGTACTCCTCTTTTAAAAAGGGATATTTAAGATTGGGAGAATCTTCATAAAAATCTTAGTGTTTTGTAGTAACTTATCATAATCATCCACATGTATTTGCCTTAATTTGCTCATCTACTTGTGTATGTTGTCAGAATAAACATATATTTGCATCGGATTCACGCCTTGATTCTTTCATCTAATGTGAATTCTCTATAATTCCCACTATTTATTTACATACGCATATAAGCTAAAATCAATTAATTTTTACCCATCATGTATGATATACTGCAGTTAAACGAAATGCTCGTTCCTGAGCTAAAAGAAATCGCTGAACAATTAGATCTAAAAGGTTTTAAAAGATTAAGTAAACAAGACTTGATCTATAAAATTTTAGATCATCAAGCAATAAGCGGCACCGATTCCAAAAATGAAGATAAAAAGGAAAAAGAACCTAATAAAAAACCGGCAGAAGCTATAGTTGAGAAAAGCAAACTCGCCAAAAAAGAGCATTCAGATAAAGGAGAAGGAAAGGAAGATAAGATCCTGGAGAAAAGAGAGGAGAAAAGAGATGACAAGTCAAGAGATCATCGCTCTAACAGAGGAAGAGACAGAAGTGATGAAAAAAGACCTAATAACGATAACAGAAAACCTGCACCTAAAGATAAAGAGGATCATAAGAGAAAACCCCACATCTCTGATGATCATAAGAATGCAAATAAAGATTCCAAAAAGGACGATGGAAAAGATAGAGCTAGAAATGAGAAGCCTGAGCCTAGGGAGGATGTGAAAAAATTCAATGTTGATATTGATGGTGTAATTGAAGGATCTGGTATTTTGGAAATGATGAGCGATGGTTATGGATTCCTTCGTTCTGCAGATTACAACTACCTTTCTTCACCTGATGATATTTATGTATCACCTTCACAAATAAAGTTGTTTGGTTTAAAAACTGGCGATACTGTACAAGGAGCTATTAGACCTCCAAAGGAGGGAGAAAAATATTTTGCTCTATTAAGGGTTTCAAAAATTAATGGGCTTCACCCCGAGAAAACGAGAGAAAGAATTCCATTTGACTATTTAACACCCCTTTTTCCTGAAGAAAAATTCAACTTATGCTCTCATCCCGCTGGAAGAGATTATGGAAATAGAATGATTGACCTTTTCACACCTATTGGAAAAGGACAAAGAGGACTTATCGTGGCACAGCCTAAAACAGGTAAAACTTTCCTATTAAAGGATATTGCTAATGCCATTGCGGATAATCATCCAGATTGCTATATGATAGTTTTGCTGATAGATGAAAGACCTGAAGAGGTTACAGATATGCAAAGAAGTGTAAAAGCTGAAGTTATAGCTTCTACCTTTGACCAACCTGCTGAAAATCATGTTAGAGTTGCAAATATTGTAATCGAAAAAGCAAAAAGAATGACAGAAAGTGGTCATGATGTTATAATCTTACTAGATTCTATAACAAGATTGGCTAGAGCTTACAACACAGTTTCTCCATCCTCTGGTAAAGTACTTTCTGGTGGTGTAGAAGCCAATGCATTACAAAAGCCTAAGAAGTTTTTTGGTGCAGCCAGAAATATTGAAAATGGAGGTTCTTTGACAATTTTAGCTACTGCATTAACAGAAACAGGTTCTAAAATGGATGAAGTAATCTTTGAGGAATTCAAAGGTACAGGTAACATGGAACTTCAATTAGATAGGGGTCTTGCTAATAAAAGGTTCTATCCAGCAATTGATCTGGTTAAATCAAGTACACGACGAGAGGATCTTCTTTTAGAAGAGGGGATATTGTCCAGAATGCAACACCTTAGAAATCATCTAGCAGATATGAAACCAGATGAAGCCATGGTATTTCTCAAAAAACATATGAACGGAACCACTAGCAATGAAGAGTTCTTGGTAACCATGAATGGTTAAATTGGAATTATTTGACCATTACCTATTGGTTATTAATTAAATAAATAATAATTTTGCATTCCTTTTAACGGGATTAAAATAAAGAAACACGATTATCATGAAAAGGACTTTTCAACCATCAAAAAGAAAAAGAGTCAACAAACATGGCTTCAGAAGCAGAATGGCGACTAAAAATGGTCGTAAAGTTCTAGCCAATCGAAGAGCCAAAGGCCGTCACAAGCTGTCGGTTTCTGACGAAATGCATACTAAGTAAGCTTGGGTGTCTTCCCAGGCATTTACTCTATTTTATTTATTTTTCATCTTAACTTTGAGTCATGGACATGACTCCTAAACTTTCTTTGCAATCTTTTGAAAGACTCAAAAGTCAAAAGCAAATCGGTCTCCTATTTGAAGAAGGTCAATCCTCATTTAAATTTCCTTTTAAATTGGTCTATCTTATCCAACCACGATCAGAAAATGAATGGCCATTAAGTTTTGCTGTAACTGTGCCCAAAAGAAAATTCAAAAAAGCAGTTGAAAGAAATCTTATAAAACGAAGGACCAAAGAGGCCTATAGGATTAACAAATCTCTTTTACAGGAAAAATTGATGTCTGGTAATATTAAAATGTCCTTAATATTTATCTACTTGGATTCTGAATTGAAAAAATTTACCGTTATTGAGAAAAGTATAAAGCATCATTTAAATGCACTCCTTACACAGACAACTGTTAATCGTTAATTTCTTCCTGCTTCTCAGTTTGCAGCTTAGCTCTCAAGTCTATTTACAACTTGAAAGATTTAACAAGCCCAGTTCACTAAAATTCTACGAAGGAGACCGTTTGGAATACCGCCTAAAAGAATATCCTGATACCTGGAAAACAAATTATATAATAGATTTCAAACCCGAAGAACAATTGGTGCTGTTCAAGGAAACTTATTATCATATTGATGATTTTAGTGAAATCAAATTACGCTATCCAACCATTAAAAGCATTGGTAATAAAATGATGATGTTTAGTTCTGCCTGGTATCTTTATGGTGGAATAGCGACTGTAGCTTCTGATGGATTTACAATGAGTGCTGGAGAGGTATTGATTGGTGGAAGTTTTGCTGCTGCAGGATTGCTATTAAAGAAGCTCTTCTACAAAAGAAGGGTTCGTCTTAGCAAGAAAAAAAGATTAAGGGTAATGGACCTCAGGTTCAATATTGGTCTTAATTAGAAATATTCAACAAATATTCAACCGCTAAATTATATCCGTCTACGCCTTTCCCCATAATGTGATGAACACAAACTTCTGTGAGATAACTATGGTTTCTGAATTTCTCTCTTCTCAAAATATCTGAAATATGCAATTCTAGTACAGGTGTTTCAATCGACTTGACTGCATCTGCAATAGCTATGCTTGTATGTGAATAGGCACCAGCATTTAAAACAATACCATCGTAGGTAAATCCATACTTGTGAAGTTGATCTATCAAATCCCCTTCATGATTGGATTGATAGTGAGTAATCTTTACCCCATCAAACTTTTCTCTCAATTGCATAATGACTTCTTCCAGACTATGTTCACCATAGATCTCGATTTGTCTTATCCCTAGAAGGTTCAAATTGGGACCGTTCAGTATTAAAATGTTCTTCATACACTTTTGTCCTGAAACTATTTACAATGCAACTTCAGAAATGAATTTAATACGAACCATATGTATTTCTTCCGCTCTTATTTCATCATCTTCTAACTCCTCCAATGCTTCCTTAATAGAATCAGAATCAGCCTCATTAAAATAATCATATATATCCTCCACTACTGACTCGTCAATATATTCATTTATGTAGTAGTCAATGTTGAGCTTAGTGCCTGAACTTACAATATTATCCATTTCAATAAATAATTGATCCATTGAAATATTCAAATTAGAAGCAAGGTCTTCTAATGGAAGTTTGCGGTCAACACCTTGAATGATAGTAATTTTCGCCTTCGATTTATTAGCAACTTGTTTTACAACAAAGTCTTCTGGTCTGATAATGTTATTATCTTCGACATACTCTTTGATCAACTCCAAAAATGGTGCAGCGAATTTTTTAGCTTTCCCTTGACTGACTCCTGATATTTTCAGCATGTCACTTATTGTCAAAGGATAATATGTAGCCATATCCTGAAGTGATGGTTCGGAAAAAATAATCCACGGTTGAAGACCTCTTCTTTTTCCTTCAGACTTTCTTTGGTCTTTCAATAAGTTCAATAATACATTATCTAGAGCTGCACCTCCTGAGGCACTTGCAATAACAAAGTCTCCTTCAGCTTCCGAGAAATCACGGTTTAGTGGAATTTCAACACTACTAGGTGACTTCATGAATTGCTTGCCATCATCTGTAAGTTTTAGTACACCATATTCTTCGATCTCTTTGTAAAGCAAGTTTACAAGAATAGCATATCTAAGAATTGAATGCCAAAATAAAACGCCCTTTTCTTTACCTCTACCGAATTCTGGCTTCTTATCAAAATTAAAAGTCTTGATTTCCTTGGATACTTTTCCAACCATGAAATCCACTAAAATTTTAACACTATAGTTCTCCTTTAAAAGTGCTACTGTAGAAAGCATCAATTGCATTTCATCAGTTACTTCCTGTTTTTTCTTTGGTGTTTTACAATTATCACATCCCTTCTCACATCTCTTTTCATTAAACTCTTCACCAAAATAATGAAGAAGAAATTTTCTGCGGCATGAACTGGTTTCAGAATAAGCAATAATTTCTTCCATCAATTGCCCAGCTAATTCTCGTTCAGCAACTCCTTTGTCTTTAAGGAATTTTTCAAGTTTAAGTATGTCTTTATAAGAATAAAAAGCTAGACAATGTCCTCCTAATCCATCTCTTCCTCCCCTTCCTGTTTCCTGGTAATAATTTTCAATACTCTTTGGAATATCATAATGAATAACAAACCTGACATCAGGTTTATCAATGCCCATACCAAACGCTATTGTGGCTACAATTACATTAATCTCTTCCATTAAAAAATCATCCTGAACTTTATTCCTTGTTTTGGAATCTAACCCGGCATGATAAGGACATGCATTAACGCCATTAAGCTGCAATACTTGAGCTATTTCTTCAGTAGATTTCCGTGATTGTACATAAATAATCCCTGATCGTGCATTAAGTGCCTTTATGAAGTGTACTATCTCTTTTTTGCATTGTTCCTTGTTAATTTTTGGTCGAACCTCATAAAACAGTTTTTCCCTATTAAAAGAAGAAATATATATATCAGGATCCTCCATATTTAGGTTCTTGATAATGTCAGTCTGAACCTTTGGTGTCGCCGTTGCCGTTAAAGCAATTATTGGGATGTCTTCCGAAATCCCTTTTACCATATGTTTTATATTCCTATATTCTGGTCTGAAATCATGACCCCACTCAGAAATGCAATGTGCTTCATCTACAGCTATAAAGGATACGTTAGCATCTTTAAAAAATTGGATATTTTCCTCTTTTGTAAGTGTCTCAGGAGCAATAAAAACCATTTTAGTTTTTCCTGAAAGAATATCTTGCTTTACTTCTTTCATCTGAGTCTTGCTCAAAGATGAATTTAAAAAATGCGCTACTTCATTTTCTGAGCTGAAACCTCTGATACTGTCTACTTGATTCTTCATCAATGCGATCAAAGGAGAAATAATTAAAGCAGTGCCCTCGAGAACAAGCGCAGGCAACTGATAGCATAGCGACTTACCTCCACCTGTCGGCATAATAACAAAAGTATCCTTTCCACGAAGAATACTTTGCATAATACTTTCCTGATTTAATTTGAATTTATTAAATCCAAAAAAATGGGATAATGACTGTTTTAATTGATCGGCACTTATCCCTACTTCATTTACATTCATTGCCTTTGTATAATATTAAACTACTGTTTTGAAATGAATTCAAAACCCATTTGGCTTCTATTCTGTCTTGATAATCAAGTAGAAGCTTGAATATGTTAAAAAGATACTACTTTTTTATTTTTTAAATGCATTTTTTTGTCAAGAATAATATGTCTATTTAGTATTGGGTTCCGTTAAACCATTTCTAAAATTTGGTATTGAATGAAATATTAATATTTTATCCTTAAACAATTGATTTATGCAAGAATTTAAAGTGTTTGATACAATTAATAAACCCACACTTTCTGAAAAAACAGAATTGGTTAATTTTTTGTTCAACAATTTAGAACAATATGGTGATCCAAAAAAAGAGATTCAAAAGGCTATAGATTTTTCCATAAAAGAAATTAGCTCTTTTGGAGGTTTTACAATTCGATTATCAGATGAAGGCGAAATTAAAGGTGTTGTTGTTATCAATCAGACAGGAATGGGTGGGTATATTCCAGAAAACATTTTAGTCTACCTTGCCGTTCATAAAAATCACAGAGGCGAAGGGCTTGGTAAAAAGCTCATGCAAAAAGCCATCAACCTTACCAATGGAGATATTGCATTACATGTTGAAGCTAATAATCCTGCTAGATTTCTATACGAAAAAATGGGCTTTACCAATCCATATTTAGAAATGCGATTGAAAAAGTAATTTATGGGTATTCATATTCTCGATTTACTAATTTTTATTGTCTACCTTATTTTTATGCTTGGCGTCGGATTCTACTTCCTGCGCAAAAATAAATCAAAAGAAGATTTCTTTGTAGGGGGTCGATCAATGTCTGCTGGTCATATTGGTCTTTCAGTAGTAGCAACAGACGTAGGTGGCGGTTTCTCTATTGGACTTGGTGGTCTTGGGTTTGCAATGGGCTTATCAGGCAGTTGGATGTTATTTACCGGTTTATTAGGTGCTTGGTTAAGTGCTGTCTTCCTGATTCCAAAAATCTATCCCATTGCCAAGAAACACAAATTTTTAACCTTTCCAGAAACACTAGCTTATTACTATAATAAAAAAGTTGCATTCGTTGCAGGAATCATATCCTTTATTGGTTATGTTGGATTTACAAGTTCCCAGATTTTAGCTGGTGCGAAATTGGCTTCAGCAACATTTCCTGCCATCAACATAAATAATGCAGCTTTACTCATGGGTATAATCGCTGTCGTTTATACCGTAATTGGAGGTATAAAAGCTGTAATCTACACCGATACTATTCAGTGGTTAATTTTAATGGTAGGTCTCATTTTCATTGGTCTACCTATTGGCTATCACCATATTGGTGGTTGGCAAGCTCTTCAGGATTATGTTCCATCAAGTTTTATTTCTCTAGGCAATATAGGATTCATTCAATTCTTCAATTGGTTAATTACTATTGTGCCCATTTGGTTTGTTGGCATGACTTTATATCAGCGTATATATGCTTGTAAAGATGTTAATACTGCTAAAAAAGCATGGCGAATTGCAGGTTTGTTTGAGTGGCCAATCATGGCATTTATGGGTGTCGCTCTCGGCTTGTTTTCCAGGGTCGCTTTTGAACAAGGGATGTTTGCAGAATTAGGCTTTGGACCAAGTTCTGGTATGGATGCAGAACTTGGTTTACCACTACTTTTAGTCAATATTTTACCAATTGGTTTAATGGGCCTAATGATGTCGGCATATTTCTCCGCAATCATGTCAACGGCAGATAGCTGTTTAATGGCTGCAAGTGGAAATTTAATTACAGATGTATTGGGTCATTTAAAGTCCACAAAAGAAAATCACTCAATTTTAAAATCACAAGTCATTACCCTAGTCATTGGTGTGCTCGCTATTGTATTGTCTACGATTATGCAAAGCGTGTTAGACCTGATGCTTTATTCATACGCCTTTATGGTTTCTGGTTTACTGATTCCAGTGCTAGGCACATTAATCTACAAAAAACCCAGCTCCTTGGCCGCCTTATTTGCAATGATTTTTGGAGGAACAACCACATTAACCTTAATCTTGCTAAACTTAAACTTACCTTTCGATCTCGATGCCAATTTCTTCGGAATCAGCATCTCTATCTCTACTTTTTTAATCATTCAACACACACGAAAAAAAACATGTTGAACACCACACAATTAATTAAATTAACAAATATCCGAAAGACCTTACACGCATTTCCTGAAGTTTCAGAAAATGAATTTCAAACACAAAAACGCATTATAAATTATTTGTCTCAAATAAACACACCTAGCATACAAAAAGTTGGGAATTCTGGAGTTTTAGTTACATATAAAGGTAACCAATCAGGACCAACGATAATGATTCGCGGTGATATTGATGCCTTACCCATCATCGAAGTAAATGAAATAGAATACAAATCTACTTCTGAAGGTGTCTCACACAAATGTGGGCATGATGGTCACACAACTATTTTACTTGGTCTAGCTGAGGTATTATCCGAACAAACAATTACCAAAGGAAAGGTACTTCTTCTATTCCAACCGGCTGAAGAAAATGGAATGGGTGCAGAAGCAGTATTAAACGATGATGCATTTAGGGACGCCAAAATAGACTATGTCTTTGCACTTCACAATTTACCTGGTTACAAATCAAATGAAATTGTAGTGAAGGAAAATGAATTTACAGCAAATGTGAAAAGCATCATTCTAAAGATGAATGGCAAAACAGCTCATGCTGCTGAGCCTGAACAAGGTTATAATCCCAGTATGGCCATTTCAGAAATCCTTAAATTTGCAAATATCATCAGCTATAACAAACCTGCAGATAAAGATTTTTTCTTGATGACTCCTATTTATGCAACAATGGGTGATCTTGCTTATGGTATTTCGGCTGGCTACGGAGAAGTTCATTTTACTATTAGAAGCTGGAACACTGAGTTAATGAAGCAACGCAGCAATGAAATTGTTAGCTTTATGGAAGAAACGTGTAAAAAATATAATCAAAAGCCCAACATTTCATGGACTCAAATTTTTCGTGCCAATATAAATCATCCAGCAGCAGTAGCGTTGGTAAGGAATGCAGCAAGACAAAACAATCTCGAATTAACTGAAAGAAAATATCCATTCCGGTGGGGAGAAGATTTTGGCCTCTTTACTCAAAAATATAAAGGTGCTATGTTTGGTTTGGGTGCTGGAATTTCTACTCCGGCATTACACAACCCTGACTATGATTATCCAGATGAAATCACTGAAACTGGAATTAAAATGTTTTATCAAATCATTCAACAAATCCTATAATCTGTGTTTCAAACATCGTATATCGAACTGTCCGAGTCGGCTGTCAAAAACAACATCGATTTTATTAATAATTATTTAGGCGAAAACGTCACCTTTTCTTCGGTAGTTAAGGGCAATGCTTATGGTCACAGCATTGAACATTATTGTCCATTAGCACACAAATGCGGTGTTCGACATTTTAGTGTCTTTAGTGCACAAGAAGCTTTGGATGTTACTAAAGCTTTATCCAATCATGAATTTACTTTGATGATCATGGGCCAGATCGATAATGAAGAATTGGCTTGGGCAATTGAGAATGGTGTTGAGTTTTATGTTTTTGAACAAGATCGTCTAGACTTTGCCATAATGACCTCTAAAAAATTGGCTAAGAAGGCCCTAATTCATATAGATTTAGAAACCGGAATGAATAGAACCGGAATTGCTCAAAAAGACATTGCATCTACCTTTAAAAAAATAGAGACTAAGCTAGACTATATTGAGGTAAAAGGAGTGTGTACCCATTTTGCTGGAGCCGAAAATATTGCAAATTACAAGCGTATAAAAGAACAATTCAATAGATTCAAACGTTATCAACTCAAGTTGAATACTTATCCTTGGCTGGAAGCCAAAAAGCATTTAGCCAGTTCATCGGCAACAATAAGGTATCCACACACTCAAATGGATTTGGTGAGGATTGGTATTCTACAGTTTGGGTTTTTCCCTACACAGGAAATATTCGTTTACTATAGTACAAAATTCAAAACCAACATCAATCCCCTTAAACGCATTTTGAGTTGGAAAACAAAAGTCATGGATACAAAAATGGTGAAAGCCGGGGAATTTGTTGGATATGGAACATCATACCTCACAAATCAAACAACAAGAATTGCATTATTACCTATTGGCTATTCGTTTGGTTTCAGCCGTTCATTAAGCAATCATGGCAAAGTTTTAATTAATGGTGCCCGCTTTGATGTTATTGGCACAGTGAACATGAGTATGTTGGCTGTAGATATTTCTTTGGATGAGACCATAAAAAAAGGAGATGAAGTTGTTTTGATTGGAAATCAAGGTGAACAAGAATTATCCGTTTCCTCATTTAGTGATTTCAGTCAACTCATCAACTACGAATTACTTACTCGATTACCTCAAGATATTCCTAGAATAGTTACAAAATAATTATGGCAGAATTAATAATACAAACCGAAAAAATAAAAAACAACATAAAGTATTTAAGCAACTATTTTAATCATCACAACATCCATTGGAGTTTGATAACTAAAGTTTTTTCTGGAGATAAAGAATTCTTGAAAAATGTACTTACAGATGATGTGATCGAAAAAATTGATTCCGTAGGTGATTCTCGCCTAACCAGCTTGAAAAACTTAAAAGAACTGAACAGTAGTATGCGGACAATCTATATTAAACCACCTGCTAAAGTGTATGCGGATGAGGTAGTTGAATATGCAGACGTTTCACTAAACAGTTCGTTCACTACTATAAAAGCGTTAAATAAAGCCGCTAAAAATATTAGTAAAGTTCATCAAGTTATTATAATGGTTGAATTGGGTGAATTACGTGAGGGAGTAGATCGGTCAGATCTCATGGAATTCTACGAAAAGGTTTTTGATTTATCAAACATTGAAGTCATAGGGATTGGTTCAAATTTAGGTTGCATGTATGGTGTGAAACCTACTTTCGACAAACTCCTTCAACTCTCACTCTACAAAGAGTTAATCTCAGTGAAATTTAATAAAGAATTGAAATTTATTTCAGCTGGTACATCTATTACTTTACCGCTTGTCGAGCAGAAGTCTATCCCAACGGATATAAATCATTTTAGAATTGGAGAAGCGGCTTTTTTTGGGATTAGTCCTTTAGACAACCAACAATTTAAAGAACTCTCTACTGATACATTCCAGTTTTCTGCAAATATCATTGAATTAGAAGTGAAAAAGATTGTGCCAGAAGGAATTATCAGTGATGCCAATATTGGTCATACAGCAGTATATAACAAAATGAATATTAACCAGACCGCCATTAAGGCTATCCTGGATTTCGGCCTACTGGATGTAGATAAAGCAGATTTAGAGGCTTTAGATACTGACATATCTTTTGTAGGTGTAACTTCTGATATGCTTGTAGTGGATCTTGGCAATAACCTAACCAAAGACGGCAAGAAAAAATACAACATTGGCGATAAAATAAAGTTTAAGCCCAATTACATGGCAGTGGCAAGATCGCTAAATTCCAAGTTTATTGCAAAACGCTTTGAATAATAAACGACAACAACTTTTTAGTCTTCCAAAGCGATTACCAAAATTAATACCTCATTCTTCCTACTATAACAAAATATGATGTGGGTAGTCTTTTGACATCCTTAATAAGTCTTAGTTACAATTCATTTATACCTAACAAATTACATTTCAATTTCTATCCAAAGGTGAAAAAAAGAAATTTTGCGCTAAGCATCAAAATTAAGATCTACTTACTCTATTCATTAAACCAAAAATCATAAAGGTTTTGTAAAAAAAATGTCTCCCCAGTAATATTTTCATTCGTCAATAGTTTGATAAGCATTATTACATTAATTAAACTAAAAGCAATGAAAGAATTTATGATGATCTTTATCGGCGGTGATTATAGCTCTGCAGCAGGTCTTACCCCTGAGCAAATAGATCAAAAGATGGAGAAGTGATCTACTTGGATGAATGAACTAAAAGAACAAAACCTTTACATTGAGGGACGACCACTTAAATCTGAAGCCAAACTTCCTAAACTACAACATCTTTCCACTTTCCTTTTCTGAAAAGATGAATCGCTGTGAGTGACATTAAGATTGAGCTTACACATATTGAAACATATACGCCTAAGGAGTTTAAGCTTGTGTAAAATGAAAGATAATATGCTAAGGGTATTTGTACCAACCACATAAAAATAAAACTCAATATCATTGGTGTTTTTGTATCTCCAGCTCCATTAAAAGCTTGATTAATAATCATCTGATAAGCAAAAAAGATATAACCAATACATATCACTTTCAAGCAGTTTACCGCTTCATCTATAACACCTGGATCCTTAGTAAATAAACCACATATGCTAGAAGCAAACAAAAAGAAGATGATGGAAAGAAATAGTAGAAATAACATATTGTATTTGCCAGCTGTCCAAACTGTTGTCTCTGCTCTGTCCGGTTCTTTAGCCCCAAGGTTTTGGCCAACCAAAGTTGCTGTTGCATTAGATAATCCCCAAGAAGGTAAAATTGAGAAAATAATAATCCTGATAGCAATGGTATAACCAGCTAAAACTATACTACCAAAACTTGCTAATATTCTGATTAAAAAGATCCAACTCGCTGTTGAAATAAGAAACTGTCCTGCTCCACCAACACTTAGTTTAATAAGTTTAACAAGCAGCTCAATATTTGGTCTAAGGTGTTTTTTATAAATCTTAATCGTCGATTTGGAAGAAAAGAGCATATAGATTTGATAAATTACTCCAGTACCTCTGCCTATACAAGTCGCAATTGCGGCTCCTGTAACCCCCATTGGCAAAATAGGCCCAAGGCCAAATATTAATATCGGATCTAAAACAATATTTATTGCATTGCTTAAGATAAGTGTTCGCATTGCAATTTCAGGATTTCCGGCTGCTCTAAAAATACCATTAAATACAAAAAGGAACATTACAACAAAGTTCATTGAAAGAATGATTCTCGTATATTCCTTACCCTCATCAATCAGTGCAGAATCACCACCCATAATAGATAGTATTTCTTCAGCATAAACGAAAGCCAACCATCCAGTAAAAAGAGATACCACACCAGCTAGCATTAAAGTTTGTACCGCTACATCGGATGCTTCTTCATGTTTCTTTTCGCCAATTCTTCTTGCAATTAATGCCGTTGATGCCATTGCAATTCCTATAGCTATAGATTCAACAAGCATTAAGACGCCTTCTGTCATACCTACCGTTGCTACAGCCTCATTGCTCACTTTAGCCACTAGAAACACATCAATGATGGCAAATAATGACTCCATCAACATTTCCAGAATCATCGGTACCGACAATAGAAAAAGAGCTTGATTGATACTTCCTTTAGTATAATCTAAATCCTCGCCTTTAACAGCTCGTACAAAAAGTTTAAAAAATTGCTTTAGCTGCATCTCTTTCGTATCTTTCGGACCCAATATTCCTATGCTAGAAACTTCTCAAATATCCCATAATTATAAAGGAACGCAAATATTCAATTTTCCTGATATTATTTGTCAACAAGAAAGTACTTTATTAATTCTTGGTCATTCAGGAGTAGGAAAAACAACCTTACTTCATATACTTGGTGGGATTCTTCAACCTTCAAAGGGAAAGATTAGTATCAACAATACTTCGCTTTATGAGATGGCTGGTAATAAGCTTGACGACTTCAGGGGCAAGAATATTGGTATAGTATTTCAAAAACCACATTTCGTGCAATCTATATCTGCCCAAGAAAATCTTATGCTTGCGCAAAAGATGGCAGGGAACTCTATCGACAAGCAACACATCAATGATTTGCTGAAAAAAATGAATTTGGAAAATCGAGCAAACTTTAAAACCTACACGATGAGTCAAGGGGAACAGCAAAGACTCTCCATTGCCAGAGCAATCATTAATGGCCCTAAATTGATTTTAGCAGACGAACCAACTTCTGCCTTAGATGATAAAAATTGTGATGAAGTCATCAAACTCTTAGAGTACCAAAGCAAATCACTTAAAGCTGCTCTAATCATTGTAACACATGACAATAGATTAAAGAAGTATTTTAAAGAACACATCGAATTGTTTTAGTATGTCTCTGATCAAACTAGCCTGGAAAAATATCATTCATAATCCTCTCAATTTATTATTGAATCTAATCCTACTCACTCTTGGCATTGGTTTGATCAACTTTATCCTATCTGTTAACAATCAGCTGAAAGATAAATTTGACAAAAACCTAGCTGGAATTGACCTGGTTATCGGAGCCAAAGGAAGCCCACTTCAATTGATTCTTTCTTCAATGTATCATATCGATGCACCTACAGGAAATATTTCTATCGAAGAAAGTAAAGCCTTTTTAAGAGAGGGGCACCCATTAATAAAACGTTCAGTTCCTCTCTCAATGGGTGACAGTTACAAGGGTTTCAGAATTATTGGTACAGATTATTCAATGTTGGAATTGTATAATGCAGAATTAAGTGAAGGAAAAAAATGGTCAGGAATTTATGAAGTGACGGCTGGCTTTGATGTTGCTAGACAATTAAAATTAAGTATTGGTTCCAGATTCAAAAGCTCTCACGGCTTCAATGACGATGAAGACCTCGAACATGATCACGGTACATTTAAAGTAGTTGGCATTCTTAATCCTACAGGTAGCGTCATTGATCAACTATTACTTTGTAGTTCAGAATCTGTCTGGGAAGTGCACGATCATTCTGAACATGATAAAGAAGAAAATCCTCAATTAGAAACTGATGAGCATGAAGACCACAATCATTCTGAACATGATGAAAAATACGACCATCAAAATGATATGAGCCGCCAACACCTACTCGAACATTCAGATAAAGAAATCACAAGCATCTTGGTTCAATATACCAACAGAACTAATTTTCAGGCTCTTTCAATGCCTAGAAATATTAATCAAAATACTGATTTACAAGCTGCATCTCCCGCTTATGAAATCAACAGATTGTATGACATGATGGGGACGGGTACCAAAGCCCTTCAGCTAATCGCTATACTGATCGCTATTGTATCTGCCATAAGTATTTTCGTTTCACTCCTAAATTCACTTAGGCAAAGAAAATATGAGCTATCACTTTTAAGAGTACTAGGAGGGAAAGCCAGAAGTCTACTTTCCTTAATTTTAACAGAAGGTTTAATCATGTCAATCTTAGGTTTTATATTAGGGATGATCACCAGTCATCTGGCCTTGTCCGTCCTTACAGGAAACTTAAGTGAAAAGTATAATTACAGCTTTAACGCCTGGACATTGCATGGTTTGGAGGCTCAACTTTTGATAGCGTCAGTTTTCTTAGGCTTATTTGCAGCGTTGATTCCTGCCTTACTAGCTTACAAAACGAATATTCATAAAAACTTGTCGGAAGCCTAATTTTAACCACTTCTTAACCACATCATTGATGGTTATATTTGCATTTTTGTAAAGCAGATTTAATTTATGAAATATTTTTTAATTCTTTTCTTGATTCTATTCCAATCAGATGTCGATGCCCAATTGGATTCTGACCCTTGGAGCATACTTGCCATGGTAGATAAAGAATCTAAATTTGATGATATGATGGGAATGATTGTGGAGACTGCTAGGCCACAAGCGATTCCAATGGCTCTTAATGGTAAAGAATTGGAAATAAGAGGCTATATAATTGCCTTGGCAGCCAAAACAGAACTTAAACATTTTATGTTTTCACGTTATCCGCAAAACATGTGCTTCTTTTGTGGTGCAGCTGGACCAGAATCTGCCATGCAAGTATTTCTAAAATCAGGAGATATTATCGATTATACTACGGATAAAGTAGTTATTAAAGGAACCTTAAACATTCAATCAGGTGATCCTAGTGGTTTGATATATACACTGAAAAATGCAGAATTAATTGATGTTATAAAACCATGACTCCTATGAAAAAAATTCTTTTATCTTTCTTACTAGTAGCTTTCTGTATTAACCTGCAAGGTCAAAGCTCTACAGATAATGTTTGGAAAACGCTTTCAAAAATTACTTACAAAAAGCAATATGATGAATTGATGGGCTTCAAAATCGATATCCCTGTATTTAGTGAACCCATTCAAAAATTAGAAAAAAAGGAAATCCGTGTTAAAGGATATATCATCCCAGTAGAAGGCTATAAATCACATAAAGAATTTATCTTTTCTGCATTTCCGTATAATATGTGTTTCTTCTGTGGTGGTGCCGGTCCAGAAACTGTTATGGAAGTTGAAGCCACTCAGCCTGTTGAATACACAGCAGAACAAATCGTACTTAAAGGTACTTTGATATTAAATAACTCAGACATCAATAGGTTAATGTATATAATCAAGGATGCTGAACTTATAAAGTCTTAAGTGAGGACCCCTACTTTTTAATTACCTTTCTGTTTTCTCTCCGATCACCAGAAACAACAGATATAAAATATGTTCCAGAAGGATACAGCTCTAGATTTAAATAATTGATTTGATTTTCAAGTTTGGATTGCATCAACAGGTGCCCCGACGAACTGTATAGGTTGAGATCTGCGGGCATCAACCATTCATCATCCAAGCTAACCGCAACCCAGCTTGTTGTTGGATTTGGGTAAACAATCATCTCATGTTCTATAAATATGTTGTCATCGGGTTCTATGTTGTCAATCCATTTTGCCAAAGAATCTACATATATCTGATCTGCTAGACTTCGACCAATTGGTGGCATCTTATTCTCTCCCAAACTTGAATCTCTAATCCACAACTCTGAATTAGAATGATATCCTGGCTTAATAATAAGCCCACCTTGAGTAGACGCACGGCTGGAATTTGGAAGATCGTAATATGCATTCAACTTGCGAGAGCTTAGCAATCTGAAATCTAGGAAAACATCTGACAATCCACCAAAACGATGACATGAAGAACAATTTGAATCAAGATATGATCTAATTCTCCACTCCAAATCTACTTCATCATCAGTAATAGAACTTGATTTGATGTAATCGGAAGGTAAAGATATATTTTCATCAAATAATCCATTTTGATTAAAATATTCAAGCTGATTTATTTTTAAACCAGATTGAGGATAAACAATTTCCTTGTTCAATTGATGTGTCTTTACACCTAATACAAACTCAGCGTTTTGCGTATGGCAAGTCATACATTGATCTCGACTTGGATATCCCCAATCTTGAGTATAACTGTATTGGCCATTTTCATAAATGTCAAAAGATTTGCTGGTTCCACCTCCAAGTAAAATCGCATCGGTTCCCTCCTCATTCCATTTATAAGTTAACCCATAAGAAGTGTTTGCCTCAGCCATAATTAAAAATCTTGTTTCCAGAGGGACAATAATTCCTGAATCTTGATCTGAAACTTTTAACTCAAAGTGTTTGATAAATACTGTTCCTTCGGGAAATCGCCAATCCTCTTCTCTCGAAAATTTAATCCTCTCAGATGCACTATCAAATACACCATCATTTGGAATTGCAATCCATCTTTTTTTGAAAGCACCATCAGAGTATAATGGCGCATTTATATCATAAGGAATAACTCCATCAATCACTGCCAAATCATTTAAGTCTGTGAAAACACCCAGTTCAGATAATTTTGCTGGTGGATCTTTTATCTCAGACGTTTTGCGAAGCTTAAATATTTTCCCTTCCTTTGAATAGTCTTCTCCCATTACACTTATAAAAATATCACCATTAAGCATTTCATAGACACCAGTAATGCCTGGTTTCTCAGGCAAGTCAATCGGTAAGGATCTGATATCCGAAATTAATACTTCAAGCTCAGATTCTTCTCCACTTGCCTCACTCGTAAGTGCAAAAAGCTTGTTCAGGTTGTAATCAGCAAACAAGTACTTTCCATTCAGGTTTGGAAATTTTATTCCTTGATAACTGCCTCCACCAATTATACAAGAACTGACTCCTCGTTCAACTTCGTAATAAACCTCCTTTTCATTTCCAATATAATTTATTGGTCTTTCATGTACTTCAGAATCCACATAACCTTCTCTGTAAGGCCATTGACAATTGTCTGATTTATCAATTAAATTGATTTCCTCTCTTACCTCTGATCCCACATCAGCTAACCAAATTAGCTTTCTGCTCTCGTCGTATTGCATTGTAAAAGGACTTCTTATCCCAATGGCATAAAATTCCTCTAATATTTCCCCTTCTTCACTGAGCCAGGGATTATCATTTGGAATAGAATAATGCTGTGAAAAAGACTCTCCCCAATTATCTGGTGGCTCTTCATTAGATTGTGGCTGTCTCCTGATTGGATGACTTTTTAAAGGATCGTTATCAACATCAATTCTTAGAATTCCACTAAAAAATCCCCCGTCTATGCGTTGGGATGATACCGATTGAAATTCATCAAAACCCTCATCACCAATTGCTAAATATAAAAATTCATCAATCCCAAAGAACATAGATCCTCCATCATGCCATGAACTTCTGTCATACTGCTGGATCAAAATAAGTTCCGAGTTTTCGTCAAACTTTTCTTTTTCAATATCCCACTCAAATGAAGACAGTCTGTTAAATCCTCTATTGTCCCATTCTTCTGGATTAGGCTTGGTTTTGTAGTAAATGAATACTTTATTGAAACCTGAATCAGTGTCAGGATCAAACTTGGGATGCAATGCTACGCCTACTGATCCACAATCACCTAACTTAAATGTCCTAGAACTTATATCTAAAACAACTGTCTTCTCCTGATTGATGATATCCAATTGAAGTAATTGACCTCCCTTAGATAAAATCAATATATCATCTGTATCAGAAAACGGAATTATTCGAACCGGAGCAGTAATATCTAACTCAGGAAACACATCATCCAAATGGAACGATCCCTGTAGGCCCGGTACCTTAGATGGGAAAACGCCATTTAAATACGCACCCATCTCACCTGGTGGATTTAATGCCTGATAGCCCCAAAGACCAAAGAGTACAATGAAAATAGAATAGACTATATGCAGCTTTCTTACCATATGAATTTTCTGATATTTAGAAATTTAATTTTTCTTCAATCTAAGGGATATTCCAATGCCTCTCAAAATAATTTTAATTTTTAGAATACATTTGTCTTCACTGGCTTATTAGACTTTTATCTTTTCTTATATTTTCCCAATATCTCCACAATTTTTTTAGATGCTGTTCCATCACCATACAATTTTTTGCAATCATGATTTCTCTCTAATAATTTTAAAATATCCCTTTCCAAGGTTTCAATCTTATATAACATAAAACTATTATCATCAATAATTTCTTTACGTTCAGTCTCAGTCCTAAGCACAATTAATGGTTTGCCCAAATAAGGTGCTTCTTCCTGTATTCCGCCACTGTCTGACAAAATAAGATCTGCTTTGTCCATTAAGAATATGAAATCGGTATAAGGCAGCGGTGTTGAAACAAATAGTAACTCCTCCATACCTGTTGTCGCAAATTGAGCTTTTGTGTTAGGGTTAGGATGCTCAACACAGACCAATGCCAGATTATTATTCTTTACTATTTCGGACAATGAAGAATATATATCCGAAATTTCCTTCCCTTGATTTTCTCGTCTGTGCATGGTTAACAATAACAGTCGTCGTTTACAAATGTCCTTTTGATTTCTGATAAAAGAACTCAAATTATCGTCTGGTGTGTAATCGTCCAGATTTGAAACCGCATATAAAAAAGCATCAATGCCCGTATTCCCTGTTACATGGATATCATTAATGTTAATTCCTTCTGAGATTAAGTTTTGTCTTGATTTAATGCTTGGCGCAAAATGAATATCTGCTAACCGACTGATCATCTGTCTGAACATTTCTTCGGGGAAAGGACTCTCTTTGTTTCCACTTCTAAGTCCAGCTTCAACATGACATAATTGGATATGATTAAGCTTCGCGGATATTGCTCCACAATAACTGCTAAGAGTATCACCTTGAACAATAACAAGGTCCGGCTTTAGCTCCTGAAATAATGTATTGAGCCTTATATTGATACCGCCCATTTTATCAATCAGATCATTTGTCCTCTTTTCTAAAATTAATGACGTATCTGCTTGGATTCCAAAATCGTTCAAAGCCTGTGATAGTAGTTCCGTATGTTGACCTGTAGTACATAAATGTGTATCAAAGCTTTTGTTTTGAAGCAATAACTTATATAAAATCGCCATTTTTATGGCTTCCGGGCGTGTCCCAATTATTATGAGAATTTTCAAGGATTTATAGCTTTATGCAAATATCTAAGAAACTACTATTTTTCTATCTAAGCAAGTCTGCTTGCTTGGATTATTCTATTTCCATGAGTAGTGCTCTTGAAAATGAAAATCCTGATGTCTTTGTCAATCGGTCCAATAAATCCAGTTTCCCAAACCATAATTCCAGTTTTCACATTCCTTCTAATGCACTACTTCTAATTTGTTATGTGCCCATTTT
Source organism: Saprospiraceae bacterium (assembly GCA_029262995.1). Classification (GTDB taxonomy): domain Bacteria; phylum Bacteroidota; class Bacteroidia; order Chitinophagales; family Saprospiraceae; genus RFSX01. The sequence continues at coordinate 57,207 of JAJCYH010000026.1, forward strand.
CGCCTTGAGGCTTTTTAGGCTTTTGAGAAAATACGCCTTAAACTCAATTCCTGTTGTTCTTTATTCACCAAGCTTTCATCCTTTAAACTTAATCCTTGCAATAGCTGCAAGAATTTACAAGCTTCCATACTTTATTACTGTTCACGATTATGAAAGTCATTTGGGTGAAGAAAATAAAACTGTTGAATTCATACAAAAACTATGTATTAAACTATCCTCAAATAGCATTTTTCTGAGTGACCACGAAAGAAGTAAAGCCCTAATTGATGGTTTTGAGAAAAACAAACTGATGCTAATTCCTCATCCTGTCTTACAAATTACACACAAACACTCCCTTGAGCATTCTCCAAATCTAACGGTGCTCTTCCTAGGAAGAATTAGAAAATATAAGGGGATTGAAATATTAATTGAAGCAGCAAAAGAATTGCCTCAATTTAAATTTACAATTGCTGGTGACGGTGACTGGACTGAACTCCAGTCGTTTCCTTCTAATATTGCATGCATTAGAAAAAAACTTACCGAAGAGGAAATTTCCCAATTGCTTTTAAATCATCACGTACTTGTATTGCCTTATGTTAACGCCTCTCAATCTGGAATACTTTCTCTTGGCTTAGGCACTAATATTCCGATGATCATCACAACGCAAGGAGGACTAGTTGAACAAATCAATGCAGATTCCGCATTATGGATAAAACCTGAAACTATTGAAATAATAGAAGCTTTAAAAAGCATCTCATACAGTAAACAAACCTACAAAACGCTTAAAGAGGAACTCGAGAAAGAAAAGTATTATCGAATCAATATCTTCAACGAGAAATTAGATTCTTTAAAAAGCTATTTATTTCTACATCAATAATTCTATATAATCCATAGCCAATTTAGCAGGCAAGTATTCGCTTACAGCATTCAAGCTTACTGTATTGGACCTCCTTCTTCTAGATATAAAATCTAGGAAATTATTTCTATTCTCATTATAATCTGTTTCAGACAAATTTATCGTCATTAGCTCCACCCTGCCTTTAAGAAAACGGTTACTCAAATCGTCTTTTAAGAGTGAGATATTTATTACAGGCTTTTGTAGAAATAAAAAATCAACCAGTTTGCTCGGTAAATGATAATTGGTCTTGTTTCCAAAGTTTATCAATAAGTCAAAGCGTGAAACCATCTCAAAAAGTTCAGATCTCGCTTTATAGCTTTCAAGATAGACAAGGTCATTCAACATAGGATATCTCTTGAAAACCTGTTCTACAAAATGTCCGTGATCGCCAAAAAAATGAAACTGATAATTGGAAAGTATCGCTGGGTCTTCTAAGTCTATCCTTGATAAGAAATCTAAAAAAGCTTCGGGAGACCTAACATTTTCGTAGAAATTACCCATAAAAGCAATCCTGATCTTTTCATCTTCATTTATCGTTTTTTGACTATAAGCAATCTCTGCAAATATAGGAGGGATGACTGATGTTTTCCCTACAGAACAATCAAATAGTCTTTCATACGCCGTCTTAGCATTTTGATTTGTTACTACTACTTTATTTGCCAATTGAAAGCAACTTTCTTCAGATTTTAAATTTTTAGATTTATATAGCGCGCGATTATTAATCCGAAAAATATCAGAATACGAAAATGGATCCTGGATGTCCATTAACCAGATCAATTCTTTATTTTCCTTCTTCAGAGATTGTGCAATAAGGTGATTGGTATATGGAAGACCGACACTGATTACATGGGTTATCTCATTTTCTTTAATCAACTTTCTGGCAAGCTTCTTCCCCGGTTTAAAGAATAAAACAGAACCATCTGGCCAATATAATCTTCTCCAAGTGTTATCTACTATTTTTTCAAGCACTCTTCGAAACATTCCTGAATTCCCTCGCCTTTTTTCAGAGCTAATGTTCCTTCTCTCTGTCTTTCCTGTAAAGTTGTAAAAGGCGTCCAACAAAGTATGATGTCCTGTTCTGTAGGTACTAATATTCTTATCAATAGATACATTTTCTTCACCAGCTAACTTTGTTGTCAGAACGTATAGCTTATGTCCTTTATTTGTAAATTCCCTTATTAAAGCCGTCCATCTAATTGTATTAGGCGTCTGAGCAGGCAAATATGGACTTATGATTAAAAGAATATTCATTAAAATTTGATATTACCTTAATTATAAATAAGAGAATTGCTAAATTAGAAAGCTTTTCAATCATAGCAGCATTCAAAATATTTTAATTGTGTTCAAACAAAAAATTATCAAGGAAAAATTATTGTATCTCTCATTAGAGGGTACTACTAAAAAAATTAGAGAACACTTTAACCGTCTGACTATATTTAAAGACTATAATATCAGTCTTGAGCAATGGTTTATCCTTGAAGCAATAGGTAGACAACCTGGCATCCATCAAAAATCAATAATAAAAATTCTAAGAAAAGAACCAGCGTCTGTATCACGGATGGTAAATAAGCTAATATCAAGAGGGTTTATTGAGAGGAGCCGACATATGGAAGACAAAAAAGTACAACAACTGCTATTAATCGAAAAAGGGCTTGAGCTGTTTAAGAATCACAAGAATGAAATTGACAAGGAATTTAGAGAAATTTTCAACACTATCTATGAAAGAGAACTTTACTTGGTTATGGATATTTTAAAAAGAATTGAATAATTCAATTTTCCTAATGTAATAAAGTAGATATGTATTTATTGCAATCACAACGATCATCAAAAGGCTAAAAAGCAAGCAATTATTCTGATGAAGAAAACCGATTAAATTTAATATTGTAAAAACGAGTAGAAAGTATAAAAGCGGAATAAAATAATTCAAAGTAGACAATAGTCTTTTTGGAATTAAAATGAAAAAAGCCATTATGTAAATAATTAGAAAAATGACGATTTGAGCTTTTAAATACGAAACTACTCCCCACTGCGCAAACCAAGCAGATATTACAATTAAGGGAATTGAATAAGATAACATCCAATAAAAAAACTTTTTTGTTAATCCCAAACTATAAAGTAAAATATCAAGTGGGTTTAATAAGATAATAATAGCCCCAAATACAGACACCCAAATAATCAGATCGTAAGGAACGAGTATTGAAACACTTATATATTTAGCTATAGCCTTTGCGTTCAAACCAATAATCAAAAAGTAATTCATAAATATAAACATAGAAAGAGCACTATGCTGAGCGTGAGTCCTTCTAAATTTCTGAGGATTTTCTTTTGCTTTGACCAATATTGAAAAGCTTACATTCTCTAGAGCACCATAAATCACTAATACAGGTCTAAGAATAATTTTCTTCAATAATTCAAACTGCCCAAGTGGCGCTATGCCTAGAAAAATCGATAAGATCCAAACATCCATATAGGACAGCACACTAGCAAAGCATCTCTCAGCGATAATATATTTACTATATCTGAATAAAAAATTCAAATTAATAAAACTTCCATCTCGTCGATAAGAAAAACTTTGGTACTTAAATAAAAAGATAGATAGAAATGATATAAGAAATTTGACTATTATGGCATAAACCAGACTCCAAATACCACAACCCAGAGATATAAAAAGTAGAAAGATGATTAAATAGGAGATTGACGCAAAGGATTCCATTTTTGCAAGCTTGACAAATTCAAGATTCCTCTTATGGATGGCGTTATTTACTGTTATATAGGCATTTAGAAATAAGATAGGACAAAGTGTTAGAGTCATCAGTAGAATATCATTCCCAATATTCAGAAAACAAAAAAATACTACAAGCACAATCATCAACACTGCACTTGAAATCAATAGATTAACATTTACAATTGAAGAATGATCTAAATCTAAGGAATCGTCAGTTTGAATAATGCCGAATTCAATACTCTGATCCAAAATATTAATTGGGATAAAAACGAAAGATAAAGCTATTGATAATAGACCGAGTGCCTCAGCACCGTAATAATGACCAGCAATAAAAAACACGATTGCTTGTATAAAAACAAACAATAGTTTGGAAATCGAGTTCCAACCAAAAAGTGATATGATACCCTTCGAACTTTTCAAATTAATTAGAAAGGAGCAGATACCAATAATCCATCAAAGGGTATTGTTACCTGTGAAGTGAGTTAAAGTTATTTAGAGTTCTTTTCTTAATCTGGCAACTGGGATATTTAGCTGTTCTCTGTATTTAGCAACAGTACGTCTTGCGATATTATATCCACCTTTATGCAAAAGCTCTTTAAGTCTTTCATCAGATTCTGGTCTTTTTTTATTTTCAGATTCGATGATATCTTTTAATATATTCTTAACCTCCAATGTAGAAACTTCTTTTCCATCTTGAGTCGTGATAGATTCTGAAAAGAAATCTTTAAGTCTTTTTGTACCAAACTCAGTTTGAACAAATTTACTGTTTGCCACTCTTGAAATTGTAGATATATCTAATCCCGTTACTTCAGAAATGTCTTTTAATATCATTGGTCTTAACCTTCTTTCGTCACCAGTAGTAAAAAACTCAAACTGAAACTGCATGATTGAATACATCGTGTTAAATAAAGTATCTTGCCTTTGTTTAATCGCATCAATAAACCACTTTGCGGAATCTATCTTTTGCTTGATAAACATAACAGCTTCCTTTTCCTTCTTTTCTGCTCTCCTTCCTTTTGTTGAATCTTTATATGACATCAACATTTCCAAATAGTGATCATTTATTCTTAAATCTGGAGCATTCTTACTGTTGAGACTCAACTCTAGTTCACCATCTCTATTTGAAATAATGAAATCAGGTAGAACATATTGATTCTCGTTGGTATTGGAACTAGAAAATCCACTTGCAGGCTTAGGGTTTAATTTTAAAATTTCATCAATCGCTTCCTTTAGTTCAGATTCTGAAAGAAAGAGGTTCTTCTGTAGCTTTTGATAATGCTTTTTCGTAAATTGATCAAAGTGGTTTTCGAGGATTTTTAAGGCTATTGACTTGGCCTTTTTATGATTATCTGGCTCTTTTCTGATTTTATCTTTAATCTGTAAAATCAAACATTCCTGAAGCGTTCGAGCACCAATGCCCGGGGGATCCAAGTCCTGAACCTTTGTCAAAACAAAGTTAATTTCTTCTTCTGTTGCGTCAATATTAGATGTAAATAATAAGTCATCTATTATTGCAAGAGTTTCTCTTCTTAAATAGCCATCTGCATCGATGCTTCCAATAACTTGCTCTGCTATCATCATCTCCTTTTCATCCTCAATATCCAGCATTCCCATTTGTCTTTCAAGGTAGTCGTGAAATGAGCCTTGTACTGCAATAGGCATCGTTTTCTCTTCAACATCCTGAACTGAATCACTTTTAACTTTATAGCTTACAGGATCATCTTCTATATATTCATTTATATAATCGTCTAATTCAAAATCATCAGACCTCGTATCATCAAAATCATCATCTCCTGAATCACCGCCTTCTTCTATATCATACACATCGGCAGCATCCTCTCCTTCATCAAGTGCAGGATTGGATTCCAATTCCTCTTTGATTCTCTGATCCAATGTTGCTGTTGGAATCTGAAGCAATTTCATAAGCTGTATCTGTTGAGGAGACAGCTTTTGCATCATTTTCTGACTTAAATTTTGTTTAAGCATCTTTAATGGCTACTTTAATATTAAAACAATTAAATAGGCATTCTCGTTTCGGTTGACCTGGTTTTATTTATTAACGCAAACAATAATAATGCCATATTGCAAATAATCATAATATTTAAATGATTATTTTTCAATCATAAACACATTATAATTAATTATAATATGATATCATTAAGATTGGCATCTTTACGTAAAGAAATGATTTCGCAAAACATTGATGCCCTAATTATTCCGTCCAATGACCCTAATCAAAGTGAATACCCGCCTAAGTACTGGGCAATTAGACAATGGATTACCGGATTTACAGGATCTACTGGACTAGCCGTAGTAACCCAAACGGAGGCAGGACTTTGGACAGACTCACGCTATTTTATCCAAGCAGAATCCCAACTTAACAATACAGAAATAAAATTACATAAAGTCCATAACCGGAGTTCACCAGGATATATTGAATGGATTATCACTAAGCTGCATAAAGGACAAACCGTTGCTGTCCTTTCAGAATTATGTGCCTTCAATGATTTTAAAAACAAGTCAAAATTACTTCAAGATCATAATATTTCATTAAAAGCAATCGATGATCCCTTCATTAAGGTTTGGTTAGATCGACCCGAAATGCCACTTGATCCTGTCTATGAACATGAAACCAAGTTTTCTGGTGTTTCAAGAAATGAGAAAATTGAACAGCTCAGAAATGAAATGAGAAATCACAAGTGTAATTATCATCTTATCAATACGCTCGATGATATTGCTTGGACACTAAATTTAAGAGGATCAGATGTAGAATGTAATCCTGTATTTGTCGGATACTTAATGATTGGAATCAATAATACTACTCTATATATAAATCCATCCAAAATTAGTGAAGACCTTAAAAAGAAACTACAAGCAGATCATGTTATCGTATTAGAATATTCTGATTTAGAAAAGAAGTTGAATCAATTAACAGAGGAAGACTCAATTTTACTTGACTTGTCATTGATAAACATCAATATACATGATTCAATAAATAACGCTCAGATTGTATCACAAACACCCCCTTCTATAAATTTAAAAGCCATTAAGTCAAATCACGAAATAGAACAATATAAAAGCTGTATGATCCGAGACGGTGTAGCATTGTGTCATGCGTTCATATGGTTGGAAAAAACCCTTAAAAACAATGCTGTTTCAGAGTTTGATTTTGCAAATAAAATTGCTGAATTCAGAAGTCAACAACTCCATTATAAAGGTGAAAGTTTTTATGCCATTGTGGGTTATGAATCCAATGGCGCTATTGTTCATTATAGACCTGAGGAAAATTCCTGTAAGCAAATTGAACACAAAGGTATTCTCCTTGTAGATTGTGGAGGTCAATACCTCGACGGGACAACAGACATTACCAGAACCATCGCTTTGTCAATCCCTAGCCCAGAACAAAAATTAAGTTACACCTCAGTCCTTAAAGGACATATTGCATTAGCTACAGCCGTTTTCCCAGAAGATACTCCGGGTACTGCCCTTGATACATTGGCAAGACAATTTCTTTGGCAAAATGGGCTTAATTATTCTCATGGCACCGGCCATGGCGTTGGCTTTTTCAACAGTGTCCATGAAGGACCACAAAGCTTTGCACCAAACTGTAGTGGTAGAGGAAATACATTACAAAAGCCGGGAATGGTAACTTCAAATGAACCTGGCTATTATGAAGAGGGCGCATATGGAATCAGAATAGAAAACCTGGTTCATTGCAGAAAGTCTAGATTTGACGGCTTTCTTGAATTCGAAACGATAACCCTGTTCCCTATTGACACCAAATTAATAGACCTAAATATGCTTAACGCAAATGAAAAAAAATGGCTAAATGAATACCATAATTTAGTATATCTAAAACTAAGTTCTCACCTTAATGATCAAGATAAACAATGGTTAAAAGATAAATGTCAAAATATATAAGCCTGAATAAATATTTTTTCATTTCCTTTGCAGGACAAAACTAAGATTAATGTCAGACGGTAGCAATCACAATTGGGGGAAGAAGGGTTCATGCCTTGGGATGTTTCTTATTGCCCTCGTATTATTTATAATTTTGCTTATCTGGGTTTATAACAAAAACCAACACGGTCTTAACTAGGCTATCTTTCAGTTTATAGTGAGAAGCTTGTAATCTCCACAAATCTTTTTATCCTATCTTCTATGATTTGAGGGTTAAGCTTTTTTAATTTACCCAAACTAAATTCCTCTACGCAGAAAGAAGCCATTGTAGAGCCATATACAACAGCTCTTTTAATATTTTCAAAACTGATATCATCTGTTTTTGCTAAGTATCCTATCAAACCACCAGCAAAAGAATCTCCTGCTCCAGTAGGATCTTTTACTTCTGACAATGGCAGTGCGGGCACATAAAACATTTTATCTTTAGACATCAACAAAGCACCATGTTCTCCCTTTTTTATAATTAGATATTTGGGACCCATAGCAATTATCTTTTCTGAAGCCTTGACAAGCGAATATTCTCCTGACAATTGTCGTGCTTCTTCATCGTTAATTGTTAAAACATCTATTTGAGAAATAGCCAGTTTTAAGCGGTCCATTGCTATATCCATCCAAAAATTCATCGTATCAAGTACAATCAATTTTGGATTGGTCAATTGCTCAATAACTCTGATTTGAATGTCTGGCGTTAGATTGCCAAGCATAATATATTTACTGTCTTTATAACTATCAGGAAGTTCTGGATCAAAATCGTCTAAAACATTCAGGTCAGTCACTAAAGTATCCCTCTTGTTCATATTATCATGATACTTTCCAGCCCAAAAGAATGTCAATCCATCCTCAATGATTTTAAGACCGTCCATTTTAACACCTCTTTTTTCTAAGGCTATAATTTCTTCTTTAGGAAAATCGGAACCAATAATAGAGGTTAATCTTATGTCATTTACAAAATATGATGCCGCCCATGAAATGTAAGTACAAGCTCCGCCTATTACTTTTTCCACCCTTCCAAAAGGTGTTTCAATATCATCAAAAGCAACCGTACCAACTGTTAATACACTCATTCTAAAAAATTTGTGTAAAACTAAGAAATTAAATAGCCCATAATTTAACTTGGGAATACTTTAATCATCAAATTTCATCTATTCTCGGACAAACAATCTTAACTGTTCCTCTTTCCTTAATAATTTGAAACTTTTTCTATGCAAGGGTGTAATGCCATATTCTCTAATTGCTTCTCTATGGAACTTAGTTGGATAGCCTTTATTCCTTTCCCATCCATACTCCGGAAAGATCTGTGCTTGCTTTTCCATAAAATGATCTCTCTCAACTTTTGCCAGTACCGAGGCGGCGGCTATGGAAAGGTATTTATCATCACCTTTAATGATACAAGCAAATGGAATTGATTGATAGGGTTTGAATCTATTGCCGTCAACCAAAATAAATTCAGGCTTTGTTTCTAAATCATCCAAACTAAGATGCATGGCCCGAATAGAAGCATTTAGGATATTAATACGATCAATTTCTTCAGGGGAGACATGTTGAATACTGTAAAAAGAAGCTGTGGATTTAATAATTTCCGCCAACTCTAGCCTCTTCTTATAAGTCAATTTCTTGGAATCCCTCAATTCAAGGTGCTTGAAATTTTTAGACAATACTACAGCAGCAGCAACCACAGGTCCCGCTAAACATCCTCGCCCAGCTTCATCTGTTCCTGCCTCAATCTGTCCCTTTTTGTAATACGCTTTCAGCACTTTATTTATCCGTATTGAATTAATTTTAGCAAAATGCAAAAAATATTGATTTTCTTAAGCCTTTTACCATTTTTACTGTTATTCCGATATGTGGTTTGAAAGCTATTATAAAAATAGAAAAAGATGGATTTGGATAACGGTATTAGTTGCCGTTCTAAGTCTGTTTAGTTTACCTTTTCTCAAGTTTGCATTTAACTTTGAACAGTTCTTTCCAACCGGAGATCCAGATCTTGAATTCTTCCAGAAATTTATTGAAGAATTCGAAACCGATGACAATTTTCTTCTAATAGCAATCCAAAACGATCCCAGTATTTTTGATACTTCCTTTTTGAAAAAAATAAAACAATTTACTTCTGAGGTCAGCCAAGTTAAGCACATTAAAGAAGTCCAAAGTCTACCTGATTTTAGGTTGCCTTCTATTAATCTTATGGGGCCTACATTCACGCCTCTACTTAAACTTGATAATCCAGAATCGTTAAAATTAGACAGTATTAAATTATTAAATGATGAACGCTTCATTCACAATTTAATAAATAAAAAAGCCAATTCAACGGTAGTAATTCTAAAAACCGAAGATGGCATTCAAATAAAAGCTTCCAAAGAAATTATTAACGGTGTTAATAAAGCTCTTGAAAACAAAGGAATTAGTGATTATCACATCTTAGGTAGAGCCTATTTTCAGACAGAACTCTCAAGACTCCAATTCAAAGAAATTTTAATTTCTACAATCATTAGCAGTCTACTTATTTCAATCATAATGATTCTAATTTTTAGAAGATGGCGAAGCATTCTTATAGCACTATCTTCCATTGCATTAGCTCTGGTAATTTTTCTTGGATTATTATCCATTCTCGGCAGACAGTTAAGCCTCATGTCAGCTCTATATCCCATTCTTATGCTCATAGTAGGGACCAGTGATGTAGTTCATATAATGAGTAAATATTTTGATGAATTAACAAAGGGCAATAAAAAGAAATTTGCCTTAGAAACTACCATTAGACAAATTGGATTGGCAACGCTGTTAACATCTCTAACAACTGCTATTGGATTTGCTAGTTTGCTAAGCTCTAGAATTATTCCAATTAGAGAGTTTGGTATTAATTCCGCAATGGGAGTAATCGTTGCCTTTGTTGTCATGATTACATTCACCTGTCCATTAATGAGTCTTTTCGACTCAAATCTTCTAATAAAAAAAACAAAATCAAAGTACAACTGGAACAGCTTCCTTGATTGGTGCTTTAGAAAAAGTGCAATGAACGGAAAGACTATAGCAATCTTATCATTTATCTTTATTATTGTCAGTGTTATAGGCATCACTAAAATCCATACCAACTACGAATTGAGTAAAAATCTTCCTAAAAATGCCAAAATAACTGAAGATTTCATGTTTTTCGAAAATGAATATGCCGGCTTCAGACCTTTGGAAATTGCATGCCATATACAAGATGGTTATAAGGTTTATGATTATGAGGTATTGCAAGCTATCAACAAAACAGAATCTTATATTCGCTCTAAAGAAGAAATTCAAACCAGTTATTCTCTTTCAACAATCGTAAAGAGCTTGAATCAAGGCATAAACTTTAATCGCCAAGAATCTTATGTTTTTCCTGATTCATCAGACTATGGTCCAATTCGACAGTTGATGAAATCCAATTTTTTAATGGGCTCAGAAAGTCTAATAAGTAAAGATCAAACAAAGACTAGAATAAGTACCAAGATAAAAGATGTAGGAGCAGATAATATTAAAGCGTTAAGTCGTGATATAGATCAGTGGATCAATGAGAATGTAGACGATAGCATTGTTAAAATGATGCAAACAGGTACTGGAATAATTTTGGATAAGAATGCTGAATTTGTACGTCATAGTTTGTTGTATGGCTTAGGGTTTGCTCTTTTGATTGTTTGCCTTCTTATGGGTTTACTTTTTAAAAGTATTAAATATCTTTTTATTGCTGTAATCCCGAATCTCGTACCCTTGTTACTTGCCGCTGCCTTACTTGGGTATGGTAATATTCCACTAGAAGCAGGAACGGCAATTGTTTTTGCAATTATATTCGGTATTGCAGTAGATGACACCATACACTTTTTGAGTAAATATAATTTGTCTTATGCTAAACATAAGGACGTAGAAAAGGCACTCTACATTACTTTCACAGAAACAGGGAAGGCGATAATATATACTTCTATTATTTTATTTTTTGGGTTTTTAGTCCTGTTGTTTTCTTCCAATCAACCAAGTGTAATTATTGGTTTATTGATTTCAATCACTCTGGTCAGTGCTGTTCTCGCAGATCTCTTTCTTTTGCCATTGATTATTCGACAATTAGATAAGCCAAAAAACTAAACCTTATTCAATACTCTGTATTGAGTTCCCAGTAATTTTGATCTTCAATCTCCTCAATAATTTGAAGATAATTTTGATACCTAAGTATAGATATTTCTCCGGTTTCAATTTTATGTTTTACCGCACATTTAGGTTCATTCCTGTGCTGACAATTATCAAACTTACATCCTGAAGAAGCATCAAAAAATTCCTTAAAATTATGAGCGACGTCCTCCACTTCAAGATGATTATAACTTAAGGTTTTAATCCCGGGGGTATCAATTATTCTGGTTCCCTGGTCTACCTCAAACATTTCTGCAAAAGTTGTAGTGTGTTGACCTTTACCAGTAAAATCAGAAAGCTCTTTAGTTCGAAGTGAAGTGCCGGGATATAAAGCATTTATCAAAGAAGATTTACCTACTCCTGATTGCCCGCTTAGAAGCGTGGTTTTAGATTTTAATATCTCAGCTACATCATTCAATCCCTTTTTCTCCAAAGAGGAGACAAGCAAGCAATTATATCCTATATCCTCGTATATGTTCTTAAGGTGATTGTAGATAAGAATATCCTCTTCATTATACACATCACATTTATTAAATAAAATATAGACAGGAATGTCATATGGTTCAGTCATCAATAAAAATCGATCAATAAAACCTTGCTTTAGCTTTGGAGACCTTATCGTTACCATGAGCATCGCCTGATCCATATTTGAAGCGATAATATGCATAAAATGTTTCTTCCTTGGAGATTGACGAATTACATAGTTCTTTCTGTCAATTATTTCCTTTATAACTGCAGTATCCTGACCTGCTTCTCTTTCTACATATACGTAATCACCTACCGCTACTGGGTTAGTTAGCTTTTTACCCTCTAATCTGAACTTGCCAATCATTCTACACTGTACTTGGGTATTGTCTGCTAATTTTACGTCGTACCATGATCCAGTCGACCTGACAATTAATCCTTTAATCATCTGTCAATGATTTGAGAATTTGAGTGGATAGCTAAAGACATATCATAAATTAGCTGCGCGTTCTGTTCGAATGCATTTCCTATTACCACAATGTCAGCACCTGCCTTCATGATTTCATGTGCTTGTTTGGGTGACTTGATGCCTCCTCCTACCATAAGTGGTACGCTAATGTTTTTTTTCACCTCATGGATCATCTCAAGTGGAACCGAGTCTTGCGCTCCACTTCCCCCTTCAAGATAAATTAGTTTTAAACCAAGAAGTTCTCCCGCCAGTGCTGTTGATACTGCTATATCAGTTTTCGCTCGAGGAATAGGTAGTGATTGGCTCATATAGTGTACAGACGTTAGTTTGCCACTATCTATAAGTACGTATCCCGTAGGAATCAATTCCAATCCTGAATTTTTTAATTGGACCGATGCTTCAACATGCCTTCCAATTAAATATTCCGGGTTCCTTCCTGAAATAAGGCTGAGTAATAAAAGTGCATCAGCATCAGGTTCAATATGAAGAATGTTAGATGGAAATACAATACAGGGTATTGAACTTGAATGCTTTATTTTAGCAATGGATTCTTTCAAAGAGTTGTTATGCATTAAACTACCTCCGATAAGAAACAGGTCTACATGGGCATCATTTGCTATTTGGACTAGGGTTTCAATATCATTCAATCCCATATCTTGAGGATCAATCAATACAGCAAATATCTTTTTACCAGCTTTTAATTTCTTTAATATTTGAAGATAAACACTCATATTTGTCAAAGTTAATCAAAGGAATATATATAATAGCTCAATTTATACACAACCCTTTGAGTAAATTATACATCTTAGGTCCAATAAGCTTATTTCCATGGATTTTAAACAATTTACCACAACCCTGGTAAGTGGGTGCCTTTTATTCAGTTTTACCTCTTTGCTGTCGCAAAATGAGAGTATCTATACTAATGCTTTTGAATATTATTCAAAACAAGAGTTTCAAGAAGCCTTGAGACTTTTTGAAGAGTGTATTAGTCAAGATAGCTTAAATACTTTTTGCATGGAAAAAGCAGGACTATCTGCTTATCAACTAGGCGATATTCCTAAGGCAAAAGCATTATTCTTTAATTTGGAAAAATTAGATTCAACCAACAGGATAGCTATTGCTCAATTATCAACAATATACGATCAAGAAAAAAACATTCCTAAAGCAATCAAGTATTACACTAAACTTAAAAAGCTTATCCCTCAAAATCCTGTTTATCACAGAAAACTTGCTCAACAGTATCATAATGCTGGCTTACACGTAGAAGCATTTCCTCACTATTTGGAAGCATTGAAATTAAATCCACGAGATGTATTCACAATTAACGGGATTGCAGAAATATTTCTTAGCAATAAGCAATACATCGAAGCAGATAGTATGCTTCGTGAAGGGCTGAAACTGGATAGTTTAAATATAAACTTTAACCTTTTGATGGCACAAAGCCAATATCGCCAAAAAGCATATGACAGTACTGTTCACTATTTAGAAAGAATCCGCTATGAAATAGATCTCAGTCCTTACTATAATAAACTGTTTGGTTATTCTTATATTCAAATTGACTCCTTTGAAAGATCAATTCCTTTGCTTGAAAAATCTCTGGTTGATGAAGGCAGCAAAGAATATGCGCATTATTATTTGGCAACAGCATATGAGAAACTCGAAAACCCTGAATATGCTCTCTTTCATTATCAAAAAGCCTTGGAAGAAGGAATTTCTGGAAATATAGACCTATATCATCGTGGTCTTGCAAAGCTTTACAATGAAAAAAAACAACTTGGAGATGCTATTGATCATTATATAGATGCCTATAAATATGGTAAAGACCCTGTAGTTTTGTTTTACTTGGCAAGGGCTTCTGATATCTATTATAAAGACAAAAATATTGCTGTCAATTATTATAAAAAGTATATAAAGTCAAACGATAGCAATGCAGACTATAAAAAGTATGCAAAAGAAAGAAAACTTCATCTGCAAGAACAATTGCACCTTGGTATGTAAAACGTATAAATAATTATCTCCTATTTCTCTCTTTTGGTTACATATTCTACCAACGAGAGCATCGATGATTGGATGTCACTAACAGGAAATTTTTGAATAATTTCTATTGCTTCAGCCTTATAGGATTCCATTTTCTTCGAAGCATATTCAAGTCCGTTTTTTGCTTTTACAAAAACAATAACTTCTTGAACAACATCTGAATCCGTACTTCTCTTTTTGATCAGGTTAATAATTCTTCTTTTTTCAGATTTGTCTGACTGAGAAAGCGCATAAATTAGAGGCAATGTCATCTTTTTCTCCTTGATATCAATTCCTTTAGGTTTCCCTATTGATGCATTGCCATAATCAAACAAATCATCTTTTATCTGAAATGCGATTCCGATGGTCTCTCCAAATTTATGCATCAATTGAATTTTCTCCTTATCATCTGTCACTGATGCAGCTCCAGCAGCACATGCCGATGCTATCAAAGACGCTGTCTTTTGACGAATAATATCAAAGTAAACCTCTTCATCTATATCCAATCTTCTAGCTTTCTCTATTTGAAGTAATTCACCTTCACTCATCTCCTTTACTGCTCGAGAAACAATATGAAGTAAATCAAATTCATCGTTATCAATGGCTAGGAGTAATCCTCGCGATAGTAAGTAATCACCAACTAATACGGCAATTTTATTCTTCCACAATGCATTTATAGAGAAAAATCCTCTCCGTTTGATGGCATCGTCAACAACATCATCATGTACAAGGGTTGCGGTATGAAGAAGTTCTATTAATGAGGCAGCATTATAGGTCTTTGCATTTATTTTTCCTAATAATTTTGCTGACAAGAAGACAAAAATCGGCCTCATCTGTTTGCCCTTACTCTGAACAATGTAATAAGTGATTTTATCCAACAGAGGAACGTTAGACTTCATGGAGGATTTAAAATAGACCTCAAATTCCTGAAGTTCTGACTTAATTGGGGCTTTAATTTGATTTAAGGTCACTTATTGATTTGGCTTTATTTTGTCTTATTGATAAAAGTAGGCAAATACTTTTTGAGTTTAGAAATTAACAGCAAGAAGAATGATAAGTTGAAAACCTAGGCTGAAGAATTTAAATTAATTCTGCTTCTTAAAAAGAAATTCTATGCGCTTGGTTATGCTTGTTGTAAATAATTAATTTTGGGGTCAATAACCGTTAACTGAAATAAATAATTTAAAATGTATCGAACACATAATTGTGGAGAATTGAGAATCGAGGATTTAGGAAATGAAGTCATTCTATCTGGATGGGTCCAAAAAGGTAGAGACTTAGGAGGATTGACTTTTGTTGATTTGCGAGATCGGTATGGCATTACCCAATTGGTGTTTAATGTAGAAGAAAACAAGAAGTTAACTGAGCAAGCCAGAACATTAGCTAGAGAATTCGTCATAAAAGCCACAGGGTTTGTTAGAGAGCGAAGTAGTAAAAACCCTAATCGAGCTACTGGAGATATTGAAATTGAGGTTACCAATTTACAAATATTAAACGCTTCAAAAACGCCTCCATTTACAATTGAAAATCAAACGGACGGTGGAGAAGAATTACGAATGAAGTACAGGTATTTGGATTTAAGAAGATCTAACATTCAACAAAACCTTATTTTCCGCAGTCAATTGGCTCTTCGGACCAGAAACTATTTAAGTCAAAATGGCTTTATTGAAGTAGAAACACCTAACTTAATAAAGAGCACACCTGAAGGGGCAAGAGACTTTGTTGTTCCTAGTCGTATGAATCCTGGCGAATTTTATGCCTTACCGCAATCCCCTCAAACCTTTAAGCAAATTCTAATGGTTGCTGGATTGGACAAATACTTCCAGATTGTAAAATGTTTCAGAGACGAGGATTTACGAGCAGACAGGCAACCAGAATTTACACAAATAGATTGTGAAATGTCGTTCGTTACGCGAGATCAGATTCTTGATCAATTTGAAGGTCTTACCAAACATCTTTTCAAATTTATGTTGAATATTTCTTTACCAGACTTTCCAAAAATGTCTTATGATGAAGCAATGGAAAGATATGGAAGTGATAAACCAGATACAAGGTTTGAAATGGAATTCATCGCGTTTACAGAAATTGTTAAGGGTCATGGATTCCCGGTTTTTGATTCTGCCGAATATATTGCTGGAATATGTGTTAGCGGAGAAGCTGAAAACTATTCCAACAAGCAGATAAAAGAGTTAACTGAATGGCTCCAAAGACCACAGATTGGTTGCAAAGGCATGATTTACGTAAAGTATAATATAGATGGTAGCATCAAGTCCAGTGTCGGTAAATTCTATTCTGATGAACAACTAAATTCTTGGTTTAAAATAGCCAATGCTAAGCCTGGTGACATGTTATTAATGTTATGTGGAGAAACTGAAAAAACCAGAAAACAACTTTGTGAATTAAGGCTTGAAATGGGTCGTCGATTAGAATTGATGGATCCTTCAAAATTTAACGCATTGTGGATAGTTGATTTCCCTTTATTAGAGTGGGACGAGGATTCCGAAAGATTCCATGCTATGCATCACCCTTTTACATCTCCAAAAAAAGAAGATGTTGACAGAATGCTCGCTGGAGATCATGAAACGATGAAAGCACTTCGTGCTGATGCATATGATCTAGTCATTAATGGCTCTGAAATTGGCGGTGGATCGATAAGAATACATGATAGAGCACTGCAACAAAGAAATTTTGACCTTCTTGGATTCACCAGAGAGGAAGCAGAAAATCAGTTTGGTTTCCTAATGGGTGCATTTGAATATGGGGCTCCACCGCACGGTGGAATTGCTTTTGGGTTTGATCGCCTTAATGCCGTAATGAATGGGCAGAATTCGATTCGTGATTTCATCGCTTTTCCGAAAAATACAAGTGGAAGAGATATTATGATAGATGCGCCTTCTAAAGTAGATATCACCCAATTGGATGAATTAAATTTAGCATTAAAAAATATTCCTGAATAAATTCGTGTGAAAGAACTGTTTCGATCTATATATAACAAATATTGGGGTGAGCTTTTCTTTTTTATATACTTTCTACTTGCCTGGCATTTTTTCCTGGAAAGGACTTTATTTCTTGACAATGCTTTTCAGACATTTCTGATGCTTCAGGATAATGGAATTGAAGTCAATGCTGATAGATGGCCTGCAATAATTTATAGAATTATTCCTTTTGCATTAAGCAAATTTAATGTTGGCTTATTACATATACTACTGTCCTTTTCTTTAAGTTATGTTATCGTGCAATATTTGTTTTTTGCGGTCATCCAACATGTTCTTGATGATAAAAGAAACGCATTGGTTTATATTATCATCCTTAGTTTACCCGTCGTTAATGGGTTTTTTTGGTGTAATTCAGAATTGGTGCTAGCATTGTGTTTGACAATTTTTTGGATCTCCCTTTTAAGAGCAGAATACTATTTAGTCTCAATGTCTATTGCCATCTGTCTCGCATGGGTACACCCCCTTGTAATCTTTCCTTTTAGTTTCGCTATAATTTACTTGTATCTAGAAGGAATGAAAGTCAATATCAAATTATGTTCCTCGATTGCCATTTTCTATATCTGTTATCTGGTAAAAAGCATATTCTTTCCCAACTGGTATGACAATGCCAAAAGCCAATCTTTCCATATTCACTTAAAAGAATATGTCTGGCAAGATATGTTTGGGGGACTTGGTTTATTGCAACACCTTGATTACCTGTTTCTTTTAATTATTGTTTTTGCCTTAGCACTGTTACTGTATAAAAGCAAATTCCTTTTAAGCGTAATGCTGTTTACATTTGTACTGTTCTATTTGTTGGTAGTGGATATTGCCAGAGGAACTGGTCCTGTTAAACTTGAATTTTATGAAGAAATTAATTTATATGTCATATGCTTTTTTGCTGTTTTAAGTATTAGTCACTTTTGGCAAAACTTATCAGCAAAATACTATTGGGCAATTGTTGGAGTTGTTACTTTATTTTGTACCTATAGATGGAATATTACGTCCGCATTTTATACACAAAGAATTGAATGGTACAATGAATTATTAACCAAAAATGATCGTGTCATTTTGAATGCATCACAATTTGAGCAATCTCCACTAGTAATGGAATGGGCCTCAGCATTTGAGAGCCTTATAATTTCTAGTTTGCACGGCGAAAGCAAAAGTATTGTTATCACTAAGGATATGACAAAATTTAAGGAAGCATTAAACTCAGGAAAAATGTTAACAGAATTCAGGGAATATCCTTACGAGCTCTTGGATCAAAGGTACTTCAAATTGAAGGCAAAGGCATATTACATTAATGATTTAGACTAACTTAAACTATATTTTAAACTATACGTAAATATTTGTCTTTATAGCTTATTATTCTTTATTATTGTAAAAATTAATCAGATGAGTATTGTTGAAATGCGCGTTCCGACGATCGGAGAATCGATCACAGAAGTAACTCTTTCTTCATGGTTAAAAGAAGACGGTGCGATAGTAAAGTTAGATGAGCCCATTTGCGAATTTGAATCAGATAAAGCAACACTAGAATTTCCTGCTGAAGCCTCTGGCAAACTAACTTACGTTGCTGCCGAAGGTGATGATCTTGAAATTGGTGCTTTAGTTGCAAAAATTGATACTTCAGTAGCTGCAGAGGAAAAAGAACAACCAAAAGAAAAAACACCCGAAGTCACTGTTGAAAAAAATGAGAAATCAGAAGTATCAGAAAATCAAACCTATGCCAAGGGACACCCTTCTCCGTCAGCTGCAAAAATAATCAGAGAAAAAGATCTATCTGAGGACAAAATAGAAGGTACAGGCAAAGACGGCAGAATAACTAAGGATGATGCTATTAAGGCAACTGCAGTGTCAGAAAAAGCTGCTCCTGAAAAAGAAAATACAAGCGAAGAATCCAAAGTGCTTTTTAGCAGAAATGAAAGAACTGAAAAACTCAGTCGAATGAGAAGGACCATTGCTTCAAGATTGGTCTCTGCTAAAAACAACACAGCCATGCTTACCACATTTAATGAAGCTGATATGTCTGCCATCATTAAATTAAGGAAAAGCTATCAAGATAAGTTTGTTGAAAAATATGGTGTCAAACTAGGCTTTATGTCATTGTTTGCTAAAGCATGTGCGAAAACATTGATGGAAATTCCTATGGTTAATGCAACTCTTGATGGAGAAACTCAAGTAATTTTCCATGACTATGTAGATATATCTATTG
This sequence comes from Saprospiraceae bacterium, assembly GCA_029262995.1. GTDB lineage: Bacteria > Bacteroidota > Bacteroidia > Chitinophagales > Saprospiraceae > RFSX01. The sequence goes on from JAJCYH010000026.1 coordinate 77,052, forward strand.
CGATATCAACACCTACCGGACTTGTTGTTCCTCCATTAAGAAATGTAGAATCTATGAATTTTGCAAGCATTGAATTGGAGATCAAATCTCTTGCGGAAAAAGCAAGGAACGGTACTCTCTCTCTTGAAGAAATGAAAGGAGGTACCTTTACTATTACGAATGGTGGAATATTTGGATCTATGATGAGTACGCCAATATTAAACCAACCACAATCTGCCATTCTAGGCATGCACAATATTGTCGAAAGAGCTGTTGTTGTAAATGGAGAAATCGTAATTCGACCAATGATGTATCTTGCACTTTCTTACGATCATAGAATTATTGACGGAAGCACTTCAGTTACATTTCTTGTTAAAGTAAAAGATTTACTAGAAGATCCCGTTAAGTTATTAATGGACATATAAGCTATCATGACAATTGGAGAATTATTAGGCTTTGTTGAAGCTAGACCTTACATTGTACTTTTCTTTTTTATTGCAATCCCACTTGCCGCTTATCTATCAAACGTATTGGGAAAGGGTGAAGGACATCTAAATCCCTGGTGTAGCTTTTATTCTGTACTTATATATCTTTCAGTTATCCCAGGTATATTTTCAATTCTCTTAAACTTGTATCATCTCCTTTTTGAAAGCACTAGTATTTATGATGTAAATTTAATGCTTAGAGTAGTGCCTATATTAAGCATGTTTCTGAGCCTTTACTTGATTAAGCAAAATGTCTCCTTTGATAATATTCCAGGGTTTGACAGAATTACGGGATTTACGGGAATGGTAGGTGGAATTATGGTTTTATTTTTCTTCCTTGATAAAACGAGAATGGTAGCCTTTACCTATATCCCTATCCTTTGGATTGTTTTTTTACTGATTATTATATATCTGTTAATCAGATATGGAACCAAGTATCTTATCAAATAGGAATAAAGTTATTATCTGTTGTAAAAGAATCGATAATTCTTAAAATGCTCTTTATTTCCAAGTCTTATAACATAATTGCCTGTAGAGAGACCAATAGGTATGTCAATTGATATGTCATCTAACTTGCCAAAACTCAATTTTCTACCATAATAGTCAAATATAGTATAATCGAAATTATCAAGACCTTGTAGTCCATCAAACAAAATTTTATTGCCACTAAGCCAAACACTCAGTTTAGAGAACAAATTATCTTCTGTGTTGACCATATCACTAGGACAAAGGTTTACGTCATAAACTGTAGTTGACTTGTCAAGTACTGTTATAAGCTCCGTAATTGTATCATAGCCCGCAGCCATATAACTTATTTCATAATTGCCTGCGTTAAGATATCGGAAATACTGCCCTGATTCAGGATCAGAAAATACAGAGGAATTTTGTTTGTCATAACCTCTGACAACTACTTCAGCAAAAACAGCATCGCCAGAAAAACAATCCGTAAGCTTTCCACTCAGTCCATAGCTTGCTTCTTGCATATAATTTAATAATGCCTTTTTATTATATTCCCAAAATTCGGGTAGCAAAACAGCATCTAACCTTTTGGTGTCACTAACCTCAAGCGTCACTTCTCTTCCTCTTTTAAAAAAAGTATGATAATCCTGTCTACCTCCTTCGATTTCAACCCAATCATGCCCATTGGTGATACCATTATTAAAAGCAATAAAATATCCTTCCGGAGAATTGGATTGTACTGTATCTGCATAATCTCTGGAAATACGCTCAAACCATTCATCGTCAGCATGCCTTTCTGAAAATGTATCCCATGGATAATTCACCAATTCAATACCTCCGTGAAGATTGCAAGACATGTGAATTTTCACTGCGTTGGCAAAATCCATAAATATTTGAGTCTCCTCTTGGGTTACTCGTTCGTCAGGGTTATTACCTCCTTTCGGATCTGGAAAATTCCTGTTTAAGTCCACAAAGCTATTATTCAACCTGCTTGAGGATTCTACGGTATGGTTTCCTCCTCTATATGTACCATCAGGATTTGCCAATGGGTTAATATATATATTCAAATTGTCAACCAAATGATCGACTTGCTCGTCAGAACCATAATTGCAAAGCAAATAATCAATAAGTTGAAGCATAAAAACATAACCAACGATTTCATCACCATGCATAGTAGATGTATAGAAAAAATTAGGCTTTCTTTCTGGTTCCTTAAGTGAACTACCAATGCGTGCAACCCAAATTTTTCTTTCACTATCCAATGTTCCAATATTTATAACTTCACAAAGTTCAGGATAGCTTGACTGAAAATCAAACATCATTTGTTCATAGGCTTCATAACTTGGGTAAAAGTCCATTGCTGGCATACAGTTAGACTTGTAAGAAAGGTTTTTGATTTCATCAATACTCAAAGTACTGAGATTGGATTTTCTTTGAGGCATATGCTTAAAACTATACCCAGAAGATTTCAGGACCTCGAATCCTTTTTTGTTTAACACCAATGAATAATGGTTCTCTCGAGCACTATGATCAAGATAAATGCCAGGCGTCTCTAATAGTTCTTTTAAAACCGACAAGTCTTCCTTCAATATAATTTCAACGCTACCATATTTTCCAAGTTCATAATCTATAGTGCCTTGACCAATAGCAAAATGAACCGAAAGGATGAAAGTCAAAATCCAAAAGCAAGGTATCACACCATTCTTCGATGAAAGAATTTGCTGATTTAATTGTATTAGAATACTTGAATTCATATACCATTCATTTTAGCTAGATATTCGTCTTCCTTTTGTCTCATGATTTTTACCTCATCGTCGGACTTATCATCGTAGCCAATTAAATGGAGCACCCCATGAGCCATTACCCTTGCAATTTCACGATCGAAACTTTGAGAATATGCTATAGAGTTTTCCTTAATTCTGTCGACACTTAAATATATAGTAGCTGATATAGGGTTTTCTGATAATGGGAAAGTTATAATATCAGTATAAAAGTCATGATTTAAATATTCCTTGTTGATGTTTAAAAGATATTCATCACTACAAAATACATATTCGATGAGATCAGCATCTTTCTTTTCATTTTCAAATATCCATGATAGCCATTTTTTTAAATCTTGGACATTTTTCAATTCAAGATTGGTGTCTTCGTAATAGAAAGAAAATTGATTGTCCCTTTCAGTCATTTAAATTATACTGTTTTGAAGTGTAATTCTACTGTTCTACCATCATCTAAAAAAAGCATAAGATCAGAAAGCTCTTTCATAATGTACACGCCACGTCCACCACAATCAAGAATATTCTCTGGGAGAGTTGGATCTTTAATGTTTTTTGGATCAAAACCTTGGCCTTCATCTGAAATTTGAATGATTACTGTTTGACTTCGCTCAGAACAACTGATATTTACTTGTTTTTTAACATCCTTCTTATTCCCATGAATGATAGCATTGTTGACTGCTTCGGTCAAACTAATAAGTATATTATCATATACCTCCTGATCTAATTTGCATTTGCACATCAGACGTTGAACGAGATCTTCAACAAGCTTTATTTGACAAGGTGAAGATTTAAGAGTTAGTCGTATATCTTCCGTCATAAAAAGGTGTAATTAGTGGTTAAAAAAAACAGTTTATGATTTCTTTAATGCCTTATAGTATTCATCAACAAGTGCTTTGTAATATGGCCTTAGAGAAGGAGAAACCTTATTATACATCTCCGACTCTGCCTCTCTCTTTTTCAAATATTCCTTTAAAGCTGGAGGCAATTCCTTTTTGTACTCTTTGCCGCTTTCAGCCTTACGAGTATTATCGTATTCGCGCATTCTTTCAGCTTTTTCTGCTTCCAGAAGTTTAGTCAGTATATCCTGTTGTCTTAACAACATTTCATTATCTAAACGTTTATTTACAAGATCTGTTTCAACTTTATCCATGGCATCTATCAATTCCTGTAGACCTTTCTCTCCTTTGCCTTGCTCAAGTTTCTGCCGCTGCATGCCTTCTAAAGCCTTTCTTAATGCGGCTTGTCTAGCTGCGGCTTCCGCAAATTGCTTGGCTGTGGTACCTCCTTCTCCACCTTTACCTTCTTTGCCCTCCATCATCTTCTTCATCTCTTCTGAAAGCTTCTTTTGCCCTTCGGTAATTTTGTCCATTGGAATATCATTAGGCTTGCCACCGACACCTCCTGGTTTATCACACATTTGTGAACCAGCCATCATTCCAGACATCTGTTGTTGCATCTGTTCCATAGATTCAGACAACATTAGTGCCAGATCGTTGACATTCTTCATGGTATTTCGCTGAATTGCCTCTGCTTCAGGTTTTTTACGCTCCTCCAACTCATCTATACTTTCTATTAAATCCGACTCGATATCTGCAACTTTTTCCATCACATATCCCTCAATCTTATCTACTCTTTTTGCCAAAGCCTGAAGGCTATCTTGTATCAGTTTGAAATCATCCTTAAGTTTAAATTGCTCCTGAATCTTACTTACATATCTTGGCGTATTGATTTGCGTTCTTTTAAAATCATTGATCAAGTCTTCTTGGTCAAAAGAAAGTGTGACTAAGTTTTCTAGTAACTGTCTCATGGCTGCAATATCTTCTTGCATTTGGTCCATTTCCATTGCTGACATAGATGACTGCATATTTTGGGACATTTCCTTCATTTTCTGAGCAGCACTTTTTTGCTTTTTAGAAGCTTTCTTTTTGTCCTTTTGCTCGAGAGACTCCTGACTTTCTTGCATCTCGTCCATAATATCATCCATCTTTTCTTCCGGATCATCTCCTAAATCCTTTGGCCGTTGAAGTTCTTCATTCTTTTCTTTGATTTCCTCTAGCTTGTCCTGCATCTTTTCAAACTCCTCATTCAGCTTTTCCTGCTCCTTCTCAATTTCTTCAGCTGGTGATTCTTGCTTTTCAGTTTCATTAGCCAAACTGTCTTGTTGCTCAGCCATCTCATCCAGTTTCTCGATGAGATCCTTTATCTCTTTCTCAACTTCTAAGGTTTTAAATAATTCAAGTAGGCGCTCAGTGTTTCTCTCCATCGACTCTTCATTCAACTCCATATTCTGCATTTCCTGTATCATGGATTCCTTATCAAGCTCTTCCATAAGTTCTTGAATTTTATCCATCAACTCTTTGGTTTCAGAATCAAGTGCTTCTTCAAATAATTCCTGAAGCTTTTCTTGTTTTTCCTTAATGTCTTCCTGTCGCTTGGTAAATTCGTCTTGATTTTTTAGATTCTCATCAAATTTCTCTTTTGCTTTTTGCAAATTTTCTTCCACTTTCTTCTGACGTTCCATCAACTTCTCCAGTTCCTTCTTATCCTGCCAATCAGGTTTCTGCTTTTGCAATAACTTATCTCTAAGTTCCTTCAACTCCTTTTTAATTTTTTTAGACTCTTTTAATGATTTTTCTAGCTGATCTTTTATGGCATCTTCATTTTCTTCTTCCTTTGCTTTGAATTCCTCAACACTTGGCTTTTCATATTCGATAACCGCTGTCTTGGAAGATTTGCTACCATTTACTGCATCATTATCAAAACTCTCAAAATAATAAGTCAACTTATCTCCTGGCTTTAAGCCAAGCTCATTAATGTCAAAGCTATAAGAGTATTGTGTGCTTTTTGATTTAGGATTTTTTACAAGCTCCTTATGTTCATCTAGTGTACCGTTAGCTTTTGAGATCGTGTAATTAAAATTTATAGCAACCAAACCGTAGTCATCTGACGCATTTCCAATAAAATACAATTGATTGCTCTCAATACTGTCTTTAAATATTTCAAGGTTTATTTCCGGATATTCATCTGCAAGCACATTAATCGCATAACTTACTGAATCCGGGTTATTAATTAGCTTATTGTCATAATAGACTAAATACAGCTCATCCTTCATTATCTTTCTCTCAAATTGGTAGTTGGTAGATGATCTTCTTTCAGCTTCCTGCTTACCGAGTTCTGATGAAAAACCCAAATACATGTTGTCTGTATTTCTCGTCTCAAATGACCACTTTAATTTAGTGCCTTGGGGAACAACCAAATCGCCACTATTAAAAATTGTCTCGTCCTTTCTACCAATATAAGATGGGTAGTCCAATTCAATTTCAAAGGTGTTAATGTTTGGCTTCTCTAAAACTTCCAAGGCATATTCCTGACTTCTTACAACACCTGAAAAGAATTCAAAACTTAAATCCTTTTGAACATTTTTAAAAGTATAGCTAAACCTGTTGTTTTCTTCTTTTTTCATTCTGTACTGGAAATTATCCAGCTCTACGAATACTTCATTAGGGATTGCTTCACCCTCTGGTACAAGTTCAATTCTATAATCATCATATTGTACAACCTGGAAGTCATTATTTAATATTTTAAAATGAAAAGGTGCATCCTTTTCAAATTTTGTATTGTTGTTAATGATCCTATGCGTAGACCTGGTAATCATAGTAGGAGAGGCCAAGAATATTGTTAAAAGTAAAAGTGCGGGAGGAAGTGCATATTTCAGATATTTCCTATTATTGCCTAGATCTATTGCAGCTCGAAATGGCACCAGTTTAATTTTCTCTGTCTTTTGATTAATACTTGCCAGTATAAGATCGTCACTAACCCTTTCCTTTGATTGCTTTTTTAGTTGTAAGACATTAAGCAACTGATCTTTTACATCAGTAAAGTGATTTCCAATAATAACTGCTGCTTGTTCATGATCTATCCTCCTACCAAGTTTAAAATATTTTAGAAAGGGCACACAGACAAACAGGCCTATCGAAAAAAGTGAAAAACCAATAAATCCAAAAAATATTAGTTTCCGTACTGCTGTATCGAAGTAGAAGTAATTTTCTAACAGACTAAAAAACAAAAAGAGACCTAATATTATTGAAGTCGAATAAAGCAATCCTCTAATCAACTGGTTGAGATAAAACTTACGGATAAAACCGTCCAGTTTTTGCATTAAAAGATCGTAACTATTCCTTGGGTTGTCCATGCATTGTCATTTTCACTTTCCAGGCAAAATAGCCTGTAACCAAATCTAAAACCTATTATAACCGTAAATAATTCACCAAAGTGATTCAATTTATGGAATATAGAAAAGTAATGCAATAGTCATGATGCCTATCTTATATAGAAATCATGACAAAACATGCTTTTTAGGGCAACTTTCCCATGCTTTTACAACAATAGTTGATATTTGCCAAGGTCTTCCACATTGAATAACCATTAAACCATTCAAAAGATTTTCTACCCTAAATAAATATAATTGCCTTTACAAGCAATTTGTTCGTGGTATTACAGTGTTAATAATGCATAAACAGATATAATAATTGGCATTATTATGCAAATCATTAGTTTTAACAGGGAAAACCTATCTTCAACGATCAATTTATCAAGCCCTACAAATATCGTGGATATTGTTAAAACAAAGCTTTTAATGCTTAAAGTTCTTAGAAAGTTAAAGTTTCTGAAGACTAGAACATTGCCACTTACATTAATGCTTAATAAGAAAAAATTTAAGGTCCCTATAATTAATCAAACGGGTTTTAACAATCACAGGATGGATGAATTCTGGATGCTAGATATCTTTAAAAAACTAGAATTAAAAAATGATTCTCGCTTGTTTGACATAGGCGCAAACGTTGGCCAGACTTTATTAAAATGGAAAGCCACGTATCCCAATAATGCCTATTGGGGGTTTGAACCATTGCCAGAATGTGTCAAGTACCTAAACACCCTGATTAAGGAAAATGCTTTTACTTGTTCAACAATAGTTCCAAAGACCGTATATGACCAAAGGGGAATAATGGACTTTTATCTGCATTATAATGACAATACGGACCGTTCTGCTAGCCTAATTAAAAACAGTCAATCAATTACAGACTCTATCAAATCTGATTGTGTAAGGCTAGATGAATTTTTAAAATCAAAAAACATAGTCCTCAAAGAAAGTGACATTCTTAAGATTGACGTTGAAGGTGCCGAGCATAAAATACTCCTCTCTAGTCAAGATTTAATTACGCAAACCCATCCAGTCATCATATTGGAAATTCTCTCTTCTAGCCATACTATTGAAAAGCTTAACAATACATTTAATTTGATTAAATCCTATGGCTATTATATATACAGAATTGAGAAGGATAAAAATCATTTCTCAGGACTTGAAAAAATACAAACGCCACAAAACAATTATTCAGTTTCAGAAAGTGACTTCCTTTGCTTACCAATAAATTCGAAGCATATAAAAAAATTCTTCCCTAACGATAGATATCCTCAATAGACATTTCCAACCATGCTTCCAGAGTCTGTATCAATTTATTTCTTTGTTCCGAATTCATTTCTCTTATCCTTGCCGTTGCATGGTGTTTCCCATCTAGAAAGTAATACAAGGAATTGTTTTGATCAGATTTTGGAGCTGCTGTTGCCGACCATGTATCAAGTGCCCCATTTATATAAATCATATGATCTGCAGTATGCGTCCAATTATATACTTTCTTCGTAAGCCCCCCATCAAAATCTGCTTCCATCTTATTAGGAAGAAAGACTGCTGAAGGATTTGGTTTATAAGACAAGTGATTTAACAAACCCTTAAAATCATCTGTTTCATAGCCATAATAGCCCATTTGAGTACCTGATTGGTAATAGTGTGATGCATAGGATTCCATAGATACATCAGAAAAAAACTCTAGACCAACCAAGTCCATTAAATATTGCAAGTGAGCATCTCTACCAGCACTATCCTCTGGAATAGCACTACAATCATTTCCATATTGCCAGAATGAAAATGGATATTCCAACACTGCATATTCATATGCTTCATCAAAGCTCAGATAATTAAATTCCAAGCTCCTTCCTTTAGCAAACCACTTCAGATATGGCTTGTACTCCTCAGCTTTTATGAGCATAAGCTTTTGGAAGTTCAAAATATCTTCACGACAATCATCGCTTCCAATAGTATCTAAAAATCGATAGAGTCTTTCGTCTTCCACTGATAAATTTATCGGAGCAACATAAGGAATGCTAACGTCAACATCATCAGGATAAAAGTATCTATAGAAGATACAAGTTGTTCCTCCTTTACTAATACCGGAGGCCAGCCACTTCCCTTTGTAAATAGCTCTAAAAAGTTTATTTATATGGTGTAAGTCTGCGCTTACCTGTTCAAAAGTTAAATATTGATAATCTTTTTCTTCTGGAGATGATTCGAGGAAGAATCTGTGTTCAACATTTATTTGATTAGCACCTAAAAGTCGTGCAACTTCAGTAACAGTATTACTAGCTTTACCATATCCATTGGTTATAATAACGGTAGGTGCATTATAGTTTACATGACTGAGATATACTCTTTGATAAAAATATCCCTTTGATTCATCTAAATGATCTATCGGTTGTTTGATTTTTAATTCATATGCAGATTCGAACCCTTTGGGTGTATCTATCTTTTTAAAAATAACATTTGGCAATTCAAACAATGCTTTTTCTATATCTGCTTGCCCAAATACTGATATTTGCATAAGCAATAAAAAACCTAGAAAGAAAAGTTTTGATTGTATCATGTTTTTATTTTGGGTTGCTATTTAAGTAATCAATGGCTAGATTGGTTAGGGATTTTACACCATATATTAATGCCGCTTCATCAATATAGAAACCTGGTGAATGATGTTTTGAGGCTTCAAATATACTTGTGCCTTTAGGCATTGCCCCTAACAAGTAGTATAATGAAGGTACTTTCTGTGCATAAAATGAAAAATCCTCTGCTCCTGTAGATGCTCTAGAAACAATTACATTATTTTCACCAATAGAGGCGTACAGACTAGGAAGCATTGCCCTTGTTAAAAGAGCATCGTTTTCGGTAACTGGATAACCATCCTCTATTAAAACTTCAACCTCCGCTCCTGCACTCTTTGCAATATTAATTGCCGTTCTCCTAATTTTTTCTTTAATGTCATTGAGCATCAAGGTATCAAAAGTTCTGATTGTCCCTACCATCTCAACTTCTTCTGGGATTATATTGTTTCGTATTCCTCCATTAATTTTACCAACACTAATTACTACAGGCTCGTTGGTAATATCCATTTGTCTGCTTACTATAGTTTGCAAGCCCATGACTATCTGTGAAGACACAACGATGGGATCAACACCGTTCCAAGGCCTTGATCCATGGGTCTGCTCTCCTTTAACCTTGATTGTAAGTTTATTGGCAGCTGCCATAATTCCTCCTACCTTATATCTGATGGTTCCCAGTTCGTAATTAGAGCGTATGTGTTGCCCAAAAAATACATCAATACCATATTTTTCTATCAAGCCCTCTTTGATCATTAAAGCAGCTCCTCCTTCTTCACCAGGAGGTGGCCCTTCCTCTGCAGGTTGAAATACAAAAACTATTTTCCCATTCAAAGTGCTACTCATCCTCTTAATGATATTAGCTGCTCCGATGAGCATTGCTATGTGTGCGTCGTGACCACAGGCATGCATAACTCCTACTTCTTCTCCCAGGTATTCTCCTATTGCCTTTGAGGCAAAAGGCAATCCCGTATCCTCTATTATTGGAAGTCCGTCGATATCTGCCCTTAGGGCAACGGTTGGTCCTGGACGACCTGTATCAAGAACTGCAACTACGCCAGTTATTGCAATTCCAGTTTCTACCTGAAATCCCATTTTTGTCATGATATCAGCAATCTTCTTTGATGTATCAAACTCTCGATTCGAAAGTTCGGGAAACTGGTGAAATGATCTTCTTAAATCAATAATGGTAGATTCCAACTCCTTGGCATATTGATCTACAATTGTATAGTGATCATTTTGCGTAAAGCAAAAAAGAGGAAAAAATATAAAACTTATAATATATAATTTTCGCATAATTACCTGTGTTTTCTACATTTATAAATATACTATACTTTAATTAAGTCCTCTTCAGATTAGCGTATCAACATTCAACTTTGATTGTTTGGCTTTTCTTGTAATTGAGTAGAAACATCCAATTGTTCCTGCAATGCGTCAATGTCTGATAGGTATATTTGCTCTATCGCTTCAAATCTATATCCTCTCAATCTGTTGTTATCTTCAAATTTATTCCTGGCTATGTCTAATTCCTTTTGTGCCAATTCAGTTTCATCTAGGATACAATATACTTTTGCCAGATGAAAATTGAAGTCTGCAAAACTTTCTTCAAATTTATTACCCCTTTGAAAGTAACCGATTGCTGTTTTAAGTTTGTTCTGCCTTATCGCAATAAGACCAAGATAAATAAAGACAGATTCGTCAAGATATCCCTCTCCAAGTTTAATTGTCTCATCCTGCACAAAGCTTTGAAAATATTCAACAGACTTGTCATAGTCTTTAAGTCCAAAATAACAAAGACCCCGAAGGTAATCCACACTAATGTTTTGTGGATAGTCTACCTGATTCCTTGTCAATGTGTCTGAAGCATCAAGATCGAATAATGCCCCTGCATAATCTCTGAAGAAAAACAAACGATCATAGCCTCTCCAGGCTTGCCATGCTTGAGCATTTAGTTCTATTGCCTTGACAATATGTTGATTCCATTCCTCATACATACCTGCATATAAATAGGGCAGCGAAAGTTCTCTCCATGCAAGATCATTTTTTGGATTAATTCTTACGGCTTTATCAAGCAGTTGCATATTCTTGGCAGATCCCATTTCCAGCCTCTTAGCCAACTGAGTATATTCAGCAGACAGAGCCCTTCTTTCGTCTATTGTCAAACGGTTATATCTTTCATTCGAAAGCTTAACACAGGATTGCAGTGCAATACAGACCAAAATTATACTAAGGCAAAATCTCAAGCAACTCACCGTTTGTTATTTTAAATGTCAAATGATAAAAACAATCATATTTATCACCAAAAAATTCGACTGTATTCCAATCCTGTAGTGTCTTTACTAAAGAGAACAAATAATCCACTGTCTCCCTGTTGAATGACTTTTTTTTAAAGTCTAAGCCAACCTGTCTGATTTCATAGTTACCTGCTTCCCCTTTACAGTTAATTATAAACCTGAATGTAATAAATCCACTCTCATGCGTATTGCCAAAGTTTTTATAATGCTCATGAAAATAATTACTTAAAACATCCTTACCCTTAGCGTACTCTGCTGTCTGTCTCCCGTAATAGTAAGGAAATATTTTTTCCTTGAAACAAGGATTAAAATCAGGGTTATCACTTTCCTCAGATTTGGATATTAAACCAACATGTTCTTTATAGTCCTTTACGATATAATAATCGCATGAGATAAAAAATGATAATAAGATGAAGATAGTTATTCTTGGCACCACAATTCTATAATAAGATTGACAAGTTCAATAAATTTTCATGCTTAAAAAAGACTTCTATGCAAATTAATAAGCTATTAACATTTGCTTGAAGGGTAGCTAGAAAAAATATTATCTCCTTTTAATGTCAAAAATCGATCTGAGATCGTTTATTAGAAATATTATACATTTTTTTCATTTCATTAGAATGAATTAAATTATTTGTATTATTTTGATTGTCATTTTGTTAAATATTGCGTATTTTTATAATATATAATTAAATTATGAATAATCTCCTTAAAATCGTTTTGTCCATTATAGGTCTTTCTCTGTTTTATCTTTGGATGAGTTTCCTCTTTCAATCCTGTGGAAACAAGAATCAAGAAAAAGGTGATGATTTAGCTCTTGTGGATGAATTGTCAGATGATGAAGAAATCATAGATGTTTCAGATGAGGACTTTTTTGAAGATGGAACTGAAGGAATCGTTAATGATGCCACTGATGAGAGCTTCGAAGAACTTGAAAACAGTCTGATCGAAGAACCAACAAAACAAAAGAGTCAGCCAGCATCCAACACAAATACTCGAACCACTAGCAACAACTCTGGATCTTATATGCTGGTTTCAGGCAATTACTTGGTCGAGGGCAATGCCAATGAAATGGTTAACAAGCTAAAAAATCTTGGCTATACAAATGCTGAGGTTGTAATCTTTGACAGATCACAATATCATACAGTGGTCGCCTCAAGGTTCAGCTCCTATGAAACAGCATTGCAATCTGCTAGTATGTTGAAACAAAAAGGTGTGGATTGCTACGTCAAGAAAAGGAGTTGATCAAATTGATGTAAAATGTGTGGTAGGTCTTCAATTACCAAAATAGAAAAAGAACTAGAGGATCGTTTTGGTGCCACTTTCTATTCTGATGAGTTGGGGCGTTATAACCCTCTTCCCAACTTCAATGTTGCACCTTCTCATGTTCTTCCTGTAATTCTAAACAATGATCCACAACATTTCAATGCTTTGAGGTGGGGATTTATTCCTTTATGGGCTAAAGATCTTAAGATTGGATTTAAAATGATTAATGCTCGAATTGAGACCATCCTAGAAAAGTCTACATTTAAAAAAGCTGCGGAGAACAAAAGATGCATAATCCCCGCTGATGGGTTCTATGAATGGAAAAAGACTTCTTCCGGCAAGAAAGCCTTTAGAATAACAATGGATGATGAGTCACTATTTGCATTTGCTGGTCTTTGGTCAGAATGGAAATCGCCAGATGGTGAAAAGATTAATTCGTTTACCATTATTACACAAAGCCCAAACAAACTTGTATCTGATATACATGATAGAATGCCTGTAATCTTACATCCTGAGCAAGAAGCACTTTGGTTAGACAATGATATTTCAGCTAGTAAGCTCATCGCAATGATTGAGCCTTATCCATCAGAGCTTATGAAAGCCTATAAAGTATCTGACAGGGTTAACAAGGTAAGCAATAACGACTCTGAACTGGTAAAGCCATACAGCGAAAATCAAGGCACTTTATTCTAAAAATTAGTATTAAACATCCAATTAGACGGAAAAATCGTCAAATATTTGCTGATTTTATCGTCCATTTTGTACTTTTATAACAAAAATTGTGATAGGAAATAATTTGCAATATCTCAGAAAGAAGAACAAGCTTTCGCAACAATACTTATCAGAGATTCTTGATATTCCACGAACAACCTTAGGGGATTACGAGCGCTCAAAAACGGAGCCTAATATCTCTTTGCTATTAAAAATATCTGACTATTTCAAACTATCGTTGGAGGATTTGTTATCAAAAAATTTAAGTCTGGAAAAATATGAAATCCTAAATTCTGATAATCTTAGAGTGCTTGCCATTTCTATTGATGAAGAACGTGAGGGCAATATCGAACTTGTTGACTCAAAAGCAGAGGCAGGCTACCTTGACAGCTTTCAAAATCCTGAATACATAAAGCATCTTCCTAAAATAAGATTTCCGAATATCCCAAATGGCACATACAGAGGCTTTGAGATATCAGGGGACTCTATGTACCCTATTGAATCAGGAAGTATAATTCTATGCTCGTATGTAGAAAGATTGGAAGATGTAAAAGACAATAAAACATATATTGTGATCAGTAAAAAAGATGGAATGGTGTATAAGCGAGTTAAAATACATCCTGACGGAGCAAAACTAATACTAATCTCTGATAACGAACTTTTCTTGCCTTACCATATAGACTTTAATGAAGTACAAGAACTTTGGCAATATTATGCTCACCTGAGTTTTAACGATAAAATAAAACCACTTCAAAGTCCACTAACTTCTACCATCAATGAGATCCATAACAAGGTTTCAGAATTGCATGATAAATATATCAATCAGTAGGTTATTCTTACGAGGTTTAAATCGTAGCTTCTTTCACTTGGTACGATGATAGAGTTTGAACTTATTTGAATGGCATCTTTAAATCTAAGCTTCATCTTTTGATAAGCGGTACTCATTAAGCTGTTTCTGGCAATCTTTCCTACAGGATCCATTAAGTATTCACTAACTGTATTGTTTTTCTTAATCTCATCGTTATAAATGAACCTGAGTCGAGAAGGTGTCCTTAATACAAAGAATGATGAATAAATGCCATCATCATCTTGAGAAAACTGCTTCTTATACAATACTTTATTCCACAAAATATCTCCTGTCGGATTAATATTTGTTACTATGATATCATCGTTATAATAATCAATCCAGGACCTACGTGAATAACCATCATAACTCGATTGTGCATAGGTGCTGTATGGGTTTCTTCTTGAATATTCGCGAGCTATCTCAGAGATTACTATAAATCCTCCATCATTTCGGAAAATGATATCTTTCAGTTTGATATCCTCAAAAATTTTACTTTTCTTCTTTCTACCTTGTATCAACTCAGAATAGAGATTGCTTTCAAAAGGCAAAAAATTGAATATTTCGATGCCGTCAAAAGCCTCAAACTTTTTTGAAATATAAAAGTAACCCTCTGCTTCCTTTGACTTTTTCTCAGAATATGTTCCACAAAACAACCAGCTTTGATTATGATTGTCAGGTTTAATGACAAAGTTGTCAATATTAAAGTCTCTCAGTGAAAAGCTAACGTATTTTTGAAGGTTATATCTTGGAGCAATGAGAACAGTAGTAAGGGCGTTGGGATTGGAGGTCCATAGTTTTTCTCTTAATAAAATAACAAAGTCTCCATTGTTAGCAAGCACGATACCAGAGGTTTTGTTTTCAAATTTCCCGGTGAGTTGAACCTTACTTGACCACTCCAGGCTTCTCGTTTGAGCGTTATATAACAAAAATATCAGTTTATCATTTTCGTCAATTGTTGAAAGAAGTATTTTGCTTTTATCTTCTGAGATGGTGCTGACAACTTTCTTTCTGATCTCCCGCTTATGGAGTGCTAAAATCAAACTACTGTCCTGTAGTACAACGCTGTTATTGTAGGTTCGATATTTAAAAAACATTGTATCTCTTTCGAAATAACCATATAGTATTTGAAACACAGAGTCATGTTCTGTTATACAAAATACATCAACTCTCTTTTTTTCAAAGAACAGTTCAGCAGATTGGACCAGCTCCAAGTCTCTGTTAAAAACATCAATTTCCTTGACAAATCCTTTATCTCTAAAGACAATGGCTTTTCCGTCAATATCTCCCAATATATCATAAGAAAAATAGTTCCTTAGGCTAAGCTCCGACGAAATACTTACTTCCTGAGAAATCAGCTTCACGCAAAAACAAGTAAGCAGAATGATATGAAGTAAAATTAATCTCATACTACACAAATGTATTTCTATAAAAATACACTTTAACGATAACATCTGCCATTATCATGATATGGAGACAACCGAATTGATGACAAATGTCCTCTCCGATCAATTCAAATTAATAGAAAAGCTTGTTGCCCGTTTCATTAATAATCACACAAATCCAATTACTTTTGCAGACATAAAAAATCCTTTCAAACTTATGAAGCCAATAATAGAGTGTGTACCAAATTTTAGTGAGGGCAACGACCTTTCTGTAATTGACGCCATTTGTGCAGAAATCAAAAAAGTATCTTCTGTCAAGCTCCTTGATGTTGACCCAGGCAAAGCAACCAATCGAACTGTAGTAACTTTTGTTGGAGATCCAGATTCTGTCATTGAGGCTTCTTTTTATGCCATTAAAAAAGCTTCAGAGCTTATAGACATGTCAAAACATAAAGGAGAGCACCCTAGAATGGGCGCAACTGATGTATGCCCACTAATCCCAATCTCTGGAATTTCAATGGAAGACACAGTTAAATATGCAGATGCTCTTGCAAAAAGGGTTAGTGATGAATTAGGAATTCCCACCTACCTTTATGAGTCTGCCGCTAAAACTCCAGAAAGGAAAAACCTTGCCAATGTCCGTTCTGGTGAATATGAGGGGTTTTTTAAAAAAATTAAAGACCCACAATGGAAACCTGATTACGGAGATTCTGAATTTAATACCAAATCCGGAGCTACTGCAATAGGCGTTAGAGATTTTTTAATCGCCTATAACGTAAATCTTAATACAACTTCAGTCAGAAGAGCCAATGCTGTTGCCTTTGATGTGAGAGAAAAGGGAAGGATTAAAAGAGAGGGTAATCCTCTAACAGGTAAGATTATAAGAGACGATGAAGGCAATGCATTAAGAGAGGAGGGTTTACTTAAGTCTGTTAAAGCCATCGGTTGGTTTATTGAAGAATATGGTATCGCTCAGATTTCTATGAATTTGACAGATATAAAAACAACAAGTCTGCATAAAGCATTTGAAGCTGTTAGACAATGTGCCAATAATCGCGGAATGAGGGTTACTGGTTCTGAATTGGTGGGTCTTATACCAAAGCAACCACTGTTAGATGCGGGAAAATACTTTTTGGAAAAACAAGAACGCTCAGTGGGTATCTCAGAAGAGGAAATTATTAAAATAGCCATCAAATCTCTTGGCCTCGATGAACTTGCACCTTTCGATCCACAGAAAAAAGTAATCGAATTCCTGTTGGCTGACAAAAGTGAACGACCTCTTGTCAATTACGATTTACGAAGGTTTGCAGACGAAACTGCGTCAGAAAGTCCTGCTCCTGGAGGAGGGAGTATTTCTGCTTATGTCGGTTCATTGGGTATCTCATTAGGCACAATGGTAGCCAACCTGTCTGCACATAAAAGAGGCTGGGAAGACAAGTGGCAATATTATTCTGAATATGCAGAAAAAGGACAATCGATCAAAGACGAATTAATGTTCCTTGTAGACGAGGATACACAAGCATTCAATAAAATACTTGATGCGCTTAGAATGCCTAAGAATAATGACGAAGAAACTAAAGCAAGAAAACAGGAATTAAACAATGCAACCAAATATGCTATTGAAATTCCGTTAAGAGTTATGAAAACGGCAATAAAGTCTTATTCAATCCTCGAAGAAATGACTAAAGATGGATTAAAAGCATCTATTTCAGATGCTGGCGTAGGAGCTCTGTGTACTCATACCGCTATTCAAGGCGCCTACTTTAATGTCAAAATTAATTGTAAAGACTTTGATGATACAGCATTCACAGGTGCAAAACTAGAAGAAGCAGAATTGATTATAAAAGAGTCTGAACAAGCTCAAAAAAGAATCATTGCACTTGTAGAAGCTGCTATGTAAGTTGGTTCGTGATTTAACTCTTGAATTGCCCGTGTATAATATATGCTTTAAAACTTCAACCAACTTATTGCATTAAAATTATGGAAATAATTCTTCTGCTAAGGTTTTAGTGGCAGTTTGCGTGGTCTTTTAAAGATAGGTACCGTTGAACAAGGTTCTCCATACATTATGCTTTGCGCAAATGGTATAAGTTTGCTTGTAATCGCAGCATAAGCAAAAGCGGGAACAGGTCGATTGCTGCAGCCTTTAATCACAACTCTTTCTTCCTTATATTCCGAAAAGTTTATGGCGTCAATTACTTTCTGGTAATGCATTTTTAAAAACTCCTCCTTGGTTCCTTGAAAAGTAATAGATGATTTTCCTTGTAGATAAGAGCTTATAAGCATATAGGCCCAAACAGGAATAATCGCGTCATTAGAATTAAAAACCAGTACGATCTTATCTAAGTACTGTATCCAGTCATATTCTTTCAATGCATTTCTAAAATCCTTTTCTTTCAAGATTAATTCCTTGAATAAAAGTGGTTTCAAATCAAACTCCGCAAACTCTTCTTGGGGATAATGATCTTCAAGGTTTAGTACCCTAATTCCACTATTTGCAACTCTGTTAATCAATGGTTCATCCATATTTATATTTCTTATTCCTCTTCTTTTAACCCAATAGACTGCTCTTCGGTTTCAAATTCTTTCAATTGAGGTAAATCATTAAGACTGTTTATGCCAAAATGATCCATAAATTTTTCTGTTGTACCATATAGCAATGGCTTTCCTGGACCTTCTTCTCTACCTGTTATTTCTACAAGTTCCATATCCAATAACTTCTGTACACCATAGTCGCAATTAACACCTCTAATTGATTCCATTTCAGTTTTAGTGACAGGTTGCTTATAAGAAATGATCGCTAATGTTTCGAGTGCCGCCCTAGATATCTTTTTCTTGGATTCCAACCTAAGGTATTGTCCAACTACAGGATGAAATAGACCTTTGGTCATAAATTGATATCCATTGGCAATTTCTACCATTTCGAAAGCGAAATCTGTGCTGCTATACTTTGATTTTATCTGTTCAATACTGTTTAGTACATCTTCCTTTATGATTTCGGTCTCAAAATAGGTGGATAATGTTTGCTCCAAGTCCTTCAAGGTAATTGGTCTATCTGAGGCAAATATCAAGCTCTCAATGTATATGTTAAGGTTTTCCAAGGTTTAAGTTTTATACAAGATCATTGTGGTTTATAAATAGCATAACCAAATTGATCGCAATAATAAGAATGATTAAAGGTATCCAAAAGGTCTCATCAAAATATTTTTCCTCTACAAGACCTTCAAGTTTCATAGGTTGTGGTGTTAAAACATATTCATAGGTCGAATTGTCTTCGTTTATTTCCAATTCAAGCAATTGACTTTCGATATAAAACGAATATTTATGGCTATGTTTCTTGTTGAAATCTATCATTGTAATTTCTTCATTAACCATCAAAATGATATGACCAGAATCATCACCATGATACATTTCAATATAATAGGGGAGTCCAGTCAATGAATAATATGTCCAATTAATATATGCCAAATAGAAGAAATTATCTGTGCTTCATACAAGATAAGTGAATTGTTTCATATTGATTAGCCTTTAAAATGAACAACTGTAAGGATTGATAGAAAATGTCAAGCTCAATAGTCTTATTTTTGATAAAATACATGACTTATGCATATCAAGGAGAAGGAAGCCCTTAGAAAAAGAATCATTGAACTAATAGAGAAATATAATGCAGATATCATTGAAACCGAGGGAATGACTCAGCCTATTAGTCCTGAAAATTCACTTGGTAGAGTAAGCAGGATGGATGCGATCAATAACAAGGGTGTTATGGAGGCTTCTTTAAGAAATAAGATATCAAAAAGAAATAAGTTGATTTTAGCTTTAACCAAAGTTGATGCTAAAAATTTTGGGATTTGTACAAATTGCAATAAAATAATCAATCCGGCGAGATTGATGTATATGCCTGAGAGCTCAAAATGTATTAATTGTGCAGATAGGCATTGATTAGCTTACTGATGATTTTGCAGCTTTAATGGGAACAGAAATACATTTTTTCTCCATATAATCCATCATTTCATTAAGTAAGGCTATTGATTCTTTGTCCATGGACTTCAATCTTTCTGCATATACTTCATTTAATGCCCTCGTTTTAATTGCCTTTATTTTTTGAGGAATATGAGCCAAAGCTCTTTCCAGTTGCCTTTGCTGATATAATTCCTTGAATGCAATCAATTGCTCAGTTATTATTGGCTGTGCTCTTTCGAGTTCTTTTCTTCGGTATTCTAGGTTGATTTCTGCCAAATGTTTTAATCTAGAAATATCGATGTATTTAACATCATTTTTTTCAACAAGCTCCTCTGAAACATTCCTGGGAACAGCTAGGTCAATAATCAGCTTGGAACTCTTGTCGTCTTTAATCATTGTCTTATATAAGTTGTTGTCAATGACAACCTGATTGGCAGACGTACAAATGATGATCGTATCAAAGCCACCAGACAACTTCTCTAATTCATTTAAATGATGAGAGCTAGCATTAAGAGTATTGGCCAGTTGACGCGCATTATCAAGGCTTCTGTTATAAATGGAAATGTTATTAAATTGATATTTTTTTAAAAACTTACCCGCTAAGGCATTTGTTTCTCCTGAACCTATAAGTAGTATACGTTGATTTCGATTTTCGTTTTCAGATAGCATGCTTTGAATAGCCAAGGATACTACAGATAAAGCCTTTTCTGCTATTTTGGTATTGCTGTATATCTTTTTGGCCGTAGCTACAGTCAGTTTTTCAAGAATTCGGATATTATCGCCAGTCAATCCTGCGCTTTTACAGTTGTCATAAGAATGCCTAAACTGTCTAAATATTTCTCTTTCTCCTATAACGAGTGAATCCATAGAAGAAGCCATTTCGAATATATGTCTCAATGCAGCTTCACCTTCAAATGTGTTGGCAAAGCTTCTGATATTGTTTAAACTGTGACCTACTAAACCAGGATTCACTTCCTTGAAGAAATTCTTTAAAAACTCGTCAGTAAAATTCTTTTTGAAATATAGGATAAAGCAAACACGATTACAGGTTTCCATGTACATCATTTCTTCGATTTCGAAGCTATTATTTATAGCTTTGAGTCTATCATAGACAGGCTCATTGTCATTAAGCTGTACATAGAAATTTCCAATATCGGAAATATCCAATTGGTGATGTGTAACTGTGATAACCTTAAAATGATCTAATAAGCTCATATGCATCAAAAATATAACCCCCAACCTTTATAATTGTCATGGGATTGTAATTTGAAATTGCAATTGTAAATAGATTTGGCTTTGTATTCTAAACAAATTGTATTTGCTTTGCTTGTATAATCCCGTCTGAACAGGAATTAACTCGAATAATTAAGCATAGTCAAGAAGCGTGTTAACTTTTTTTAGAAGAAATCTATTTATCAATTACATCTGGCTGCTATTATTCATCGCAGGGTGTCTGGTTTATTACGTTTTATCCCCTGATAAGATACAGATATTTCCGTTTGAGCTGCCTTTTTATAATATTCACAAATTGCAAATTCCTTTTGCTGAAAAGCCTTTATTTCAATTGCTTTATGGTTTTACCTTGATTGCAATACAAAGTGTGATGGTTGCTCATCTGGTTATTAAAAATAGGATGAGCCGGCAGTTAAGTTTAATTCCTGGAGCAGTGATGGCATTATTTTGTGTTTGGGTGCTTAATCATGGTGTAACACATAGCATATTACTTGCCAATTTGTTTTTTATCTTATCTATTCAAAGTTTATTTAAAATTTATAAAAAATATAAACCGATTAGCATTCTTTTCAATTCTGGATTTTTCTTAGGTATTGCAGCATTAATCTACTTTCCATATTATATTTATTTCTTTGTTGGCATTATTGGTTTGATGAGTCTCCGTGGAATAAAACTACAGGAGTTTCTACAGTATTCAACTGGTTTACTTACTCCAATTTTTCTTTCTGGCGTAGCCTTAATTTATTATGGCAAACTGGATATGATATACAACTATCTAGATTTTGGCATTTATATGCCAAACTTAGATTTAAGCAATATCTTTGATACCATCAAGCTTGCTGTTGTTCTGATGATTTGCTTTCTTCTTTTTCTTTTGCAAACCAGTTTGCTTAAAAAGAAAAAGTTTGATGTGATCAAGAAAATAGAAATGTGTTACTGGTTTTTATTAATGGGATTCTTTAGTTTATTTATTTCTAGCCAGCAGGATGCTTTTCATATGATCATTATTTCAACTCCTGTTTCTTTGCTATTGGGTCTTAATCTTGAAGAACGACAAAACACTATTATCAAGGAGTTCGGGTTTATCCTTATCTTGATCTTTTACATATACTTGATGATTGGTATGGTCTAAGTCGTTTTGGTTTTGAACTTTCTGTGTATGAGGCTACTCATAACTATAGAAAGCAAACAGTAGCTCGTAAAAAATATAATGCCTGGTGAAAGCTGAGAGTAATTAACTGTTTCAGCTGTTGTAGATTGACTTTGTCTAGAAAAATCTCCAAGCATTGAACTTAACAAACCATAAAATCCGATATAAGACATAAAAATTGCTACAACAAAAACATCGGCCATACTCCATTTACCCATATAAAAGATAATCGTTTGTATCAGTTTACTCTTGCGAGATGACTTTATATAAAGAAATACTGTGCTTAAAATCATTTTAGAAAATGGAAGAATAATACTGAAGAGTAAAATCAAAAGACCTACAATTTTCAAGTCAATACCTCTTCCTTCTAACAAAGTAATCGTTACATCAATAATGCTTTTGCTTTGATAGTACATAACCTGTTCATCAAAATGAATGTTAGCACCCATTAAACTGATATCAAGAGTTGATAATCGAGCATCAAGATCAATCATTGGTAGTGCCAGCCCTAAAAGTAAAAAGCCCATACAAACTATACTCAGCCATGTCATTTGTGTTTTAAAATCCATGAATTTATTACCTGCAAGCAATATGATTAACATAAGACCAAGGCTAAGGAGGGTTCTTCTAATAAGTGAAAGCTTTTGGTTACTATATAAGCCTTGTTCTTGTATGATTAGATCATTTGTATCTTTAAGATTATCACATCCATATTTCTCATAAATAGGTTGTCTTCTATCCGTTAATTGGCTTTGCATCTCTTTGGCAAGCATATCACTTATCGACTGCCCAATGGCTTTTTTAATTTCTGGTGTTTTTCTTTCCAGTTCAACCATAAGCTTATCTGCAAGCAATGGTATTTGAGCTTTAAAGTCAATCTTTGAAATCTCAGCTTCTATATTCTCTCGAAACATGTCTACAAACATTTTTCCTAGAGCATTTTCTTTACTATCACCTTTTTTAGATTCTACAATTGCATCCAATAGCTTTCCAGATTCAAAATATTCCTTATAAAGATCGCTTAGATAGAATTCAATTTGTGTACGAATACCCTCAAGGTCTTTTGTTGTAATTTCAAAATCATGAACTCTGTCTTTTAATACTTCAAATAATCTCTCTTTCCAAAAATTCAGATTGAATAAACCATATTTAATCATATGGAGTTCAGCATAATCATATTTATACTCATTCTCCTTATTTGATAATTCATAACTTTTATATCCAGTATATGAAGCATAGGAAAAACAAACAATCAAAAGAAGGGAGACCAATAATTTCATAATAATAATTCAAGCATTTAAGTTCAGAACAGTGTTCGTACCAATTTTGTCTATTAACTTTGTATTGTAGATGGATAAATATGTCAGTTTGTTACACCAATGGATAAACTTATATTCAATTGTAACACTTCTAAAGACGATTGAAGAGCCACTTTTATTTTTAATAAAATTACAGAAACATCAAAACTATGGAAATTCTTAAATATCCTGTCGGACAATTCAATATGCCTGATTCTATAGATGAATCTAAACGAAATACATGGATAATAAGTATAGAACAATTGCCAGAACGGCTTAAATCAGCAACCATGGGGTGGACAACTGAACAGTTTGACACGCCTTACCGTCAAGGCTCCTGGACCGTTAAACAATTGATTCATCACATAGCAGATAGTCACATGAATTCATTAATACGCTTTAAATGGGGTTTGACAGAGGATTCTCCGACAATAAAAGCCTATGATCAAGATGCTTGGGGGAAGCTTTCAGATGTAAGAATATTGGAGGCAAGAGTATCTATGGATCTAATTTCAGCCTTACATCATCGCTTTGTAGCTCTGCTTAAGAATATGAGCAGAGAAGACTATAAAAGGACAATTTTTCATCCTGAAAAGAAGCAACTTATGAGTCTAGAACAATTGCTGGCACTATATGGGTGGCATAGTGAACATCACTTAGCACAAATATTACAACTCAAACAACAAAAATCATGGTAGACCTTAGTAGGCCCACCTTAATTCTTTCTTTTACTCGTCACGTTTTTTAATAATGCTATAAAACATTATTAGCGCCAAACCTCCTCCTATAAATGTTAGGGGAACGGTACCTAGTCCTCCTTCAAGACTGAACAGTTTTTCAGAAAGGACGCCTAGATAAAAACCTATTCCACCCCCTGTTAAGAGCATTCCTAATTTGAGCGCATTAGATTTGTCATCAAGTTTCTTTTCTGCAAAAATATCAGCAGAAGTTCCACTTTCTATTAGAGCCATTCTTTGTTCATGTCTAGACTTGTAGAACATATAGATCAAAGTAATTATAGCTCCAAAAAAGCCAATAACTGCTAATATAGGTATCATTAATTCCATCAATTCCATTTTAATTTGTTTTGCTGGTTAGACGCACACCTTTTCATTCTGGTTACAAGCTGCCTAATTTCTTCATTATATTTGCTTAGATTAAAGTAATGTAGTGAACTTGTAACCCAATATTAGTTGCTTACGTCCCATTGGTATCTTAAGATATAATGACAGCTGAAGACCAATTAATACAACAATGCTTGAAAGGAAATATGTTTTCCTTTGAGAAATTGTTATCAAAATATCAAAACCAGATGTTTTCAGTATGTCTTAGTATTTTGAAAAATAGAGATGAGGCTCAAGAAGCAACACAAGACACTTTTATAAAAATGCATCGATCACTTCATCTTTTCAATAGTGAGTCAAAGTTTAGCTCGTGGCTTTACAAAATAGCCTATAGAACAAGTTTGGATTACATTCGCAAAAGAAAGCCTACCAAAGAATTAGACGATTCTACGAAGAATGGTTTAATGTCCGATGATGTTAATTCAAAACTAGATGCAAAAGAATTATCACAGTTGCTCATCAAATTGCTAAACCTTCTGCCCAGTCAAGATGCCGCGCTAATTAGAATGTTCTATCTTGAAGAAATGAGTATTAAGGAACTTGAAGAAATAACAGGAATGGGCACAAGTAATGTAAAGGTCAAATTGTTCAGGGCAAGGAAAAAGTTGTCTGAACTTGTTAAAGAAGAGTTTGTTGAACTAGAATATTTCTTACATCAATAAATATTTATCATGGATGTGAATTTGGAATTAATTTGGAAAAAAATAGATGGTCAGTTAACAGAACCGGAACAAATGGAGTTTGATGCTTTGTGCAAAAACAATACTTCATTTTTATCCGAGTACAAACGTCAGTTAAAATTGAACAAAGCATTACAAGAAATGCCCCCTTCAATTGCTCCTCAATCCATCGTATCGAATGTGATGTCAACTTTACAAATGGAGAATGCTTTTACGACCTCCAAAAAAACTTTTCCTGCCCTTAAAAATATCCTGTTTGGCCTCTTGGTTTTAGCAACAGCTATTAGCTTAATAGTCCTTTTTAATGGCAACAATATGTCTGCTCCTCAAAGCAGTACAATTCTGCAAGACTATTTATCAGATATTGGCAGGCAGTTCAGTATGCCTAGTGGAATCAAAAATGTTTTTCCTTATTCTGCTGCCCTTTTCTCAGTTATGGGCCTTGTGTGGTTAGATGCCATTTACAATAGAAAACAGTCTGATTTAATGCTGCCCTAATTTTACTGGTGTGTTGTTAGTTTTCTTCTCCAAACTTTTGTTTTGCGTACTCTTGGAGGTCAATTACCTTGTCAGATTCATCAATGATTTCATGACCCAATAGCGTTTCAAAGACATCTTCCAAACTGACCAACCCTACCACAGTACCATATTCATCTTTTACAATTGAAAGATGTTGTTTGCTTCTGGCTAATATTTTGAATAACTCAGGCAGAGGCATATCATTTCTAACTGTTTTTATTTTTAGCATTATGTCCTTAACCTTCAAATGTGCATTTTCACCAGCTATCATGTTCAGGATATCATCTTTCAGCACTATTCCCACGACATTATCTTTCTCTTTTGAATATACCGGTATCCTAGAAAAACTCTTAGCTTCTTCGTTTCGCATGTAATCTTCAAGGTCTGTCTCACTATCAAGCATAAAAGCTACTGAACGAGGTGTCATGATATCGCTAACTATCATCGTTTCAAAGTTCATTAGATTTTTAATCAATTCCGTTTCTTCTTTAGCTAAGGTTCCCGAATTCATTCCCTCTAAAGCCATCTGAGTTAAATCAGATCTGCTTAACACAGATTTGTCCTTATTCTTTTTAAGACGCTTTGTTATCATTTGACTGACCCAAACCAGTGGAAGTAAAATCCATAATAAAATGCGAATTGTATAAACGGTAAATCCAGATAATGATTTCCAGTTATTAGCGCCAATTGTTTTAGGGATAATTTCAGACAATATCAAAATACTCAATGTCATCACTGCAGCTACTAAAGACTCCCAGCTGATAGGAATCACCTCACTGATAGGACCACTGCCTAATGCTTCTCCAGCAACAGCACCTACCCCAATTGCACCTACAGTATGAGCAATTGTATTTAGGGTAAGAATCGCCGAAAGGGGTCTATCAATATCCTTTTTATATGACGCTAGAAGTATTCCTACCTGAGAGCCGTCAGCTATTTTTTTTCTGACGTACCTTGGCGTAATACTAAGCAATACCGCCTCCAGTATCGAGCATAAGAATGAAAATCCTATTGAAAAAACGAAAAAGAAAATTAAAGTCCCAATCACTTAATTTTATAATTTGATTTGGTAAAAATAGGCTTTTGCTAATTAGTAAGGCCAATTAGATTATCTACCTGATAAGTTTGTAATTCTTTTAGCATAGAATACTATTATTGCAGCCAAGAAACTTTTAACGAGTGCCATTTTCCAGAATGGATTAAAACCATATTCAATTGCTCTTTCAAAATCATATATTAAGGCTAGATGAATAATACCGAAAAAAAACAAAACCATTGTTGCTTGAAGCATAATGTTAATACATCCCATCCAAGTCACCATGTCCCTCGAATAAAAGTATGTTGCAATAAATAGACCGGCAGGAATGAAGCCATATAAAAACCCTCCACTTGCACCCAAAAGCTTTTGAATGCCTCCTGTTCCACCAGCAAAGACTGGCAAACTTAATATTCCAATAAAAAGATAAGCTACAATTATAATCAAATATTCCTTTGGGCTTAAAAATGCTGCAATACTGAAAACCATCAAACTTTGCAGAGTAAAAGGTATGTCAAGAGATATTCCTGGGATAGTAATAGAAATATACGATGACGCAATGAGCAGAGTAAGCCCAATAATAATCTTGAAGAATACATTCATATTTGTCCTGATTCCTTAAGATAAGCAATAATACAAGCTATACATAATAGAAGACTGGTAGAGTATTTGGACTTAATGACAATTCCATAATCTTTTGCACTCCAGACTTTAGCAGATAGTAGTGCCATCTCTTCTTCATTACTGAGAAATTCAAACTTATTACTCCAGGCATTTCCTTTTACAGTAAAATTTCCAATTGCTTCGCTTTTTACTTTAATGCTACTGCCTCCAAAAGAAAGATCTCTTTCAACAATAGTAATTTCACCAAATTCATCTGTAATATTAAATATCTGAGGAATCAATGATACATTCTCGATAGTATATAAACAGTTATTATCACATCCATACAACGACATTCTTTTACGCCAACTGAAACTGAAGTTGGGACTAGTCATTTTGAAAACCAGCTTATGATTGTCATCAAAAACTTTAAAACTTCCACTACTCCACCAATTATTCTTTGCTATTCGATATTTATCGAATGAATCCTCCATTCCCAAAATTAATTATGGTTGGTTGAATTCCTGGAATGAGGACTTCAGTCTTTCGTCGGTGGTATTGCTAACGATTTCCTGTATGGCCATAGCCATCTTGGTGATATATGGCTCTAGCTCATTATCATTTTGTCTGGCTTTTAATTCATTTTTCAATGACTTGATAAAGTTTGTAGCTGTATATTTTTTAAAGTAGTTGTTTGAACCATCCATGGCTACTGCTTTTAGAACATCTACAGTTTTTAATAGCCGATCATAATCTTCAACGAACTTGGCAAGTTTACTGTATTGATTTATAAAATTGAAAAAACCAAAAATGCCAACTTTGTTGATATTGTTCTCAAAGAAGTCAAGATATTTAGCCTCTCCGGTAGAAGCATAAATTTCAGAAATTTTAGAAATTAACGGTTTATGATATGTTTTTGCTAATTGCTCGGCATAGTAAATAGCTTTTTCATTATCATTTTTCTTGATGATACTCAATGCTTCTGAAATCACCCAAAATGAGGAATCCTTTTCGATTAACTCCATGGCCAAGTCCAGGTTGGAAAGATTTCTTAAAGCTGATGCTCTAACAGAAGAACTCGGATCATTACTTGCAAGATGTCTTAGTTTGATAGCATCTTTTTCGGCATCTAGATAGCCAACTACAAGTCCTCTTATCTCCTTTGAAGGACTTTCTATTGCATTTGATAATATCCTATGAATGCTAGGTGATCCTTTCAACTTTTTAATGGCCATAAGTTTATCCTCATACTCCTCTGAAAGCAAAAACAAGTGCACGTATTCCTCTTCACTTCTCTTTTCGTTAACTACAGATAGGATATCGTGCTTGCCATCGAAAACAACTGCAACAGGCATCTCATCACCTTCAATATTTATCTCATAAGTATTGTTTCTTTTATCTGCCCAGTGTTTAATAAATGTCTTCTTTCCGGATGGAAAGTAAAGTGCGGTTTCAACGGGAAACTTAAAGATCGCAGGATTCTCTTCATGATCCTGTGTTTGAGAAACTTCAATAGTAACTCTTTTAGCCTCCTCGTCTTTGATATACTTTACAGCTAAAATCGGATGACCCTGATTATAAAACCATTGATTAAAAAACCAATTTAAATCTTCTCCAACTACGTCTTCAAAAGCCAATCTCAATTCATGAGCTTCTACGTCAGAATAGGCATTGTCAGTAAGATATTTGTTTAGACCTGCAAAAAAAGCTTCATCTCCTACATGGGATCTAAGCATATGCACGATCAATCCACCTTTATTATAACTATGGGCATCAAACATTTTTTCTTTGTTATCATACTTAAAATCAATTAAGTCGTGTTTGCCCGTTTGAGCAGAAGACATTAAGTAATTGTTCAAGTCATCTAGACGCTTTCTTTCAGCATTGTCCTTACCGTATTTGTATTCTCTCCACAAATATTCACTATAGGTGGCAAAGCCTTCATTCAAACTTAAATTAGACCAGCTCTCACATGTTACTAAATCACCAAACCAATGGTGAAACATTTCGTGAGCAACGATATCGTCATTGTTACTATCTATAAATTCTCTTGAATTTTTTTGAACAAATTCTCCAAATACAACAGCACCTGTGTTTTCCATTGCTCCCGATACATAATCCCTACATATTATTTGTGCATATTTATCCCAGGGATATGGGAAGCCAAGTCTGTCTGAAAAAAAATCTAGCATTTCTGGGGTATGGTTGAATATCGCTTTTGCATCATCTTTAAATTCAGGTTCCACATAATACATTAGAGGAATGTCTCTCCATTTATCATTGACAACGGCGTATTCTCCAACTCCAATCATGAACAAATATGGCGCATGTGCTTTATCTTGCTTCCAATAGTCTGTTCTAGTTCCGTTATCATTTAGGATTTCGCTCATTAACTTACCGTTTGATAGTGTTTTAAATCTATTCTCAACGGTTATGAACATCTCCTGAGTACATCTTTCGTTTGGCTTGTCAATTGTAGGGAACCACCGACTACTATTTTCTGTCTCTCCTTGTGTCCAAATCTGTTGTGGCTTATTGGGGTTTTCATTAAGTGGGTTTATAAAAAACAAGCCTTTGTCAGAAGTAATTGCAGCACTTCCACTTGATGGTCCTTCATTT
This sequence comes from Saprospiraceae bacterium, assembly GCA_029262995.1. Lineage (GTDB taxonomy): Bacteria > Bacteroidota > Bacteroidia > Chitinophagales > Saprospiraceae > RFSX01. The sequence continues at coordinate 107,240 of JAJCYH010000026.1, forward strand.
GGTTTCGCTGTGTAATCTATAATAATTTTGAATTCTTCGTCTCGCGTATAAACTCTATCTAAGCTTATCCTCAACTTACTAAAGTCATAATCATATTCTAGGAATTTACCATTCATAGTTATTTTGTGAATGTCAAAAACTTTTGCGTCAAGCACCAATTGATTTGTCTTATAGAAATATGGCTTTAATGTCAAAGTAGCTTTCCCAAGAACATGTTGCTTTTCCCAATCAAATGCAATATCAAGTCTGGTATGAATTAAGTCATGGTGTCTGGTAGCAGATGCATTATAAACAGGTAGTTCGTTAGGTGCCTCATCCTTGAAAACTGGCGCTGTAACAACAAGTGTATCAAGCAAGTCTTCTTCAATGACAATTGGATAGGCTTCTACTATATCCTTCTGAGTTTTGCATGCAGCAAAAAACATCACAATGGCAAGTATCAGTATTGATTTGACGGTTGGATTCATAAATTAAATTTTGAAATTTTAACTTGGCAAATATATATTTGATTAGAGATAAATGCTTGAATTTCATGACAATAAGTCATAAAGAACAAATCTACAGTGACATTATTTGCAAATATCAAGCCTAATAATCAATGGAAAGAGCATCAAAAATCTGATGAATATTATAATCTATAGATTCCTTTGGTTGAACGGGGTATTGCTTTCCAGTCTTCATCCTGTAATAACTTGATAGATAATCAAGAAAAAAGCTTTCTGGAATGTCATTAAACTTATAGGCTCCATAAAAGTATCTGAAATGTTCCTCTTTTATATCTTCTGTGTTATCAGAATAATACACGACAGCAAATGGTGCAAGAGCTACATATTGACCTAACTCGGGTCTACTGGGGTAACCAAAGTTTTCAAAATACGCTTCAATGATAATCATGTTTTCCATTTGAAGCTTAGCTCTTTTTTCCTGATATGCTATGATTTCTTTATCGTCAGGCAGTTCCCCCAATTCCATAACTTCTCTTTCGTATTCAATTTCTTGAATGCTATGAAGCACATTTTCCAGATAACTACGTTTCTCATCTAGGCTGTTCAATGCTGAAACCTCTTTTTGAAGAAATTCTTTACTTCTCTCATTTTGCTTAAAGCAATTAGAAAAAGACAAAGCAAAACCAATTAATATTCCAAAAAGAACTATATGATTTTGTTTTGCACTAAGGATTTGCAAGGCTAATAGTTTTAACTTATTACTTCACTTCTCTGGTAATCTCTATAGATTTAGGACCTTCGATGATTTTAAACTCTGTCCTTCTGTTAAACCTGTGCTCATCATCAGTACATGGCACACGATTCTTACACTTGTTAAGGATTACCTTCTCTCCATATCCAACAGGAACAATTCTCTTTTTATCGATACCTCTTTTTTCCAACCATCTTTTTGCAGATTCAGCTCTTCTTTGCGAAAGTTCAAGGTTATATCGTGAGGCTCCCTGGGCATCTGTATGTGATGATAACTCAATAACCATTGTAGGATATTCTTCCATTAGATCAAAAAGGAACTCAAGATCATCCTCGGCGTCAGCTAATATCTTGTCATCATCAAAATCATAGTAAATATTATCAAGCCTAATCAGTTCATTAACAGTTACAACTCTAGTTTCAGACTCTTTAGGTGTTAATGCAATTTTTTTCTTGACGGTATAATTATCTAGAATTCCTGCTGTATTAAATTCAATGGTATCTGAGTGATAGCCTTCTCTTGAAACTATAGCTCGGTATTTAAAGTCTGAATCCAATAGAAACTGAAATTCATTACCCAAAGAATTAAACTTCATGCTAGGCGGATAATTGATAGGGTCAGAAGTATTTTCAACTTTAATTGTAGCGGCATCCAAAGGTGCATCTTCGTTGTCAACCACAATAGCCAATAGGTCAATCACAATTTCTCTTATCTGGAACTCAAAAATATCGTCACAACATGTTTCAGACATAAGTTTCTTTTTATCCTCTGTAGGTCTATTGGAGACAAACATTCCTTTTTTGCCAGTTACAGACATAAAAAAGAACAAGTCATCACAAGAAGAGTTATAGCCTAATCCCATATTAACTGGATCTGACCAATTGCTTCCGTCCCATACACTGTAGAATATATCAAAGCCACCTATCGTTGGCCTCCCATTGGTGCTAAAGTACAAAGTACCTTCATAATAAAATGGCGAGAGTTCTTCCTTGGGTGTGTTGATTTTCTCACCTAGATTAACTGGAGCTGATAGACTGCCATCGGAACCAATGTTGGAGTAATAAATGTCATAATCACCTAAACCTCCTTCCATATCTGAAACAAAAAATAGTACGTCATTACCAAAGAGTTGACCCGTAGCAGGATGTTTACTATACCAATCTCCATTAACCGTTGGTGCTGGTGTTGCCGCAGACCATCCGGAATCCGTTTTTCTGCTTACCATTATGTCAGAGGAAGTTATTTCTGTTCCGACTGTCTGGACTCTTGTAAAGTACATGGTTCTTCCATCTCGTGAAAAGGCAAGGTGTGTGTTGTGAAATCCTAATCTATTGATGTTCTGATCAAGTTCCTCTCCGTCTTCATATTTCCCTTCATCATTCCTTGTTGCCATGTAGATTTTTGCATGGAACTCATCATCTTCTTTGTCATCAACATCTATTGGTGTCTTTCTGTTTAGTGATCCGTAATAAAGGCTACCATCAATAGATAAACGTGGGGAGTACTCGGCAGAAGGAGAATTTATTGATTTATCCAGAACCGCTATTGCTGTTTCGACGTTTGGCTCTATTTCTCTTAGTAGTTCAATGCCTGCTATTTCAAATTCTGCAGCTTTAATCAGCTCTTCGTTTTCACTCAAACTAATGACTTTGTTGAATTCCTCTAAAGCTTCAGTATACTTTGCTCCTGATTTTAGGCTAAGTCCATACATATATCTATGATCAGCATATTTGTTTTCATCATCTGACTTAAGCACTCTAGCATATCTCTTTTCTGCTCTTTTAAAATCGCGGAGATAATAATGTAGCTCTCCTATTTTAAATGCATATTTATCAACATCTGGATTTCCTCCTTTTCTTCTTGACTTGCCTTCTCTGAGCTCTTCATAAACTTGCTCATACCATTCCAGTGCTCCGGCATAGTTGCCTTGCTCCTCTGCCGTTTGTGCCGCCACAAGCTTTTGTTCAAAAGTATTTGAGGTGATCGGTTGCGCTTTTAAGGCTGTAGATATCGCTACTACAAAACAAATGCTAGTGATAAGTTTGTACATATTCAGTTATGTTATTAAAGTCTTGGGCAAATAAATTTAGGTTTAACATTAGCTTTCTTTTCCCATGAGAAAATCTTACTAACGGCAAGTTCATATGCGCCAGAATTTCCAGTTGCCTGTATTAATCCTGATATATTGGTATCAAATGCAAGGCCTACTCGCCAGTCTTTAAAGTCCGCTCCAATATAAAAAGGTACATCCATATTGTCTGCCAGTCTAACACCTATACCAAAATTGAAAGTAATATCTTGCTTATTGTTAGGGGTATAAGCCATCAACCCTTGTAAAAGGATATTGCTTGCTTTACCCATAGATTGATAAACAATGCTAGGATTAAACATCAGTTTTTCATTGATATCCGTATAATATTGAACAAAGGCATTAAGTCTTCTGTTCAGACGATCTCCTTGGGGGATATTGGGACTATTAGTACCCATTGTATCTTGCTTTAGCGTAGGTGCTAATAAGTGATCTGCTGCAATTCCTATCCTTATATCTGCTGATTTGCCAACTGGCGTACTAAGCATTAATCCAAACATCCAATCATTGGTATCGTCCTTAATGCTATTAGGGTCATTGCCAGATGCGCCAGAAGTTAAATTTGTGTAATCTTCATCATCTTCAATGCCAATGCCTGAAGAAAGCGAATGTGGGCTGTTAGCAAGTCCATTTTTTGTAAACGCCAAACCATAAGTACCATATTTTATTCCTGCGGTTAATGTCGAATTACCCTTTTTGGACAAACCTAAATGATAAGCTGCCGATAAGCCATTAAAACTTCTTTTTGTATCAAGAATACCTGCAGTGTTGCCTTCAACTAAAAGGTTTATACCAAGAGACAACCAATCTCCCTTTTTGAATCCAAAAGGTAAGTTGCCATCCACTAAAACGGAAGTACTCGTAAATCCTTGATTCCCAATATCAGAAGGTCCTTGAACATTAAACCACTGACCACGATGAATCGCTGTCGCTCTAATATTGCCATAATATGCACCAGTCAAAGAAGGGTTGATGACCGTAGGAGCAAATTGATAAAAGCTATAATGAACATCCTGAGCCTTGCCTATAATGCTTATAAAACAAAACAAAATAAAAAGTTGAAGTCTACGTCTCATATTTTCTATCATATTAAGCACTAAAATTAGTTTTTTAGTAAATCATAATGAAATCATTCAGCTAGTAAGTAGCTTTTATTTACGAATACGACATATAATCTTCTATTTTTATTCAAATTAAACGACTAAATAAGACTTTCATTTCAATTAATCACCTATTGAAAATATTACCGGTCAACTATATAGGACTTTTGGTCATCCTTACTTGTCTAGTTCCCTTTACATGCTTATCGCAAAATGCATTTGCCCAAAAAGACAGTAGCCTTGTTTATGCCAACAGAAAAAAAGCATTATGGATAGGCCTCGCTGGCTCTTATTCTATCGGTTCTATTGCTTTATACAATAGTTGGTATAAAAATTATGAAAGAGAAAAATTTCATTTTTTTAATGATTCCAGAGAGTGGAGACAAATGGATAAAGTGGGGCATATGCAAGCTACATACTCTCAGGTCAAACTATTAAACGAAGCTCATCTTTGGGCTGGATATGATTCAAAAGCGAGTAACTATCGCTCAGCTGCAATAGCAATATTGTTTCAATCTACTATTGAAGTAATGGATGGTTTTTCATCTCAATGGGGATTCTCCTGGTATGATCTGTCGGCTAATATTATTGGTGCTGGTACATTTCTGCTACAAGAGGAGTTTTTAAAAAAGCAATTGATAAAAATCAAGTTTTCTTATTTCCCCCAAAGCACTCCTGTTCAAACAATATTCTCGACCGATAAAAATAATTCAACCACATTAAGAACAAGACAGGATGAACTTTTTGGAAAACCCATCTATCAAAAAATATTAAAGAATTACAATCATCAAACCATCTGGCTTTCTAGCAATCCATCCGACTGGTGGCTTGATAGCTGGTGGCCAGATTTTCTTTCTATAGCCCTAGGTTATAGTGTTGACAACTTATATGGAGGCTTTAACAATTCGTGGACTACAGATAATGCAGAATATATATTACAAGGACCAGGATACGAAAGGCATTCCCAATTCATATTAGCCCTAGATTATGATCTTGAAAAAATTAATACAGAAAGCAAATTTCTCTCGGGACTATTAACTTTTTTAAATGTTTTCAAATGGCCAGCACCTGCCATTCAATATCGGACGACTGGTGAATTTAGTTTTCACCTTATTTTTAAAAGCTGAGAAAACCTATTATCCTTTTTTTTCATTCTCGACAGTAACTCGAATCTTATCTTCTTGGTTAGCAAGTTCCCACACGAGGTGGAATACATGTCTTCCAAGCTTTTCCATTTTTGGAAACATTATTTTATCCACTGTATCTGTGATTCTATGATAATCTTCATGTACCCCGCTGAAAAAGAAAATAGAAGGAATTCCATTTTTAGCAAAATTATAGTGGTCTGATCTGAAATAGTACCTATTAGGATCCTTCACATCATTGTATTTATAATCTAAGATCAATTGTGAATAATCCTGATTGATTCTTTCATTCATTTCATGCAAATCACTGCTGAGGCGATCCGATCCAATCACATATATATAGTTAGGCTGATCCTCATAGGTCTTATCTGTTCTTCCTACCATATCAATATTAACATCAGCAATGGTTTTATCCAATGGGAAAACTGGGTTTTCAGAATAATATTGGGATCCTAATAGCCCCTTCTCCTCTCCAGTAACAAGTAGACAAAGCACACTTCTTCTGGGTCCTTCTCCATTATTCTTAGCGATTGATAAGGCTTCTGCAATTTCAAGCACAGTACATGTTCCTGAACCGTTATCATCTGCTCCATTGTATACATCGTTGCCTCTTTTGCCAAGATGGTCATAATGGGCTGAAACAACAACGATCTCATCTTTCTTATCCGTTCCTTCAATAAAACCTAGAACGTTATATCCATCAATGACATCAATGGTTTTATCAAATACACCATTGATCTGCACCGGTAGTGTCAAATTTTTAGATTTACCCCTTTTTCTATTCTTCTTTCTCCATCTCTTTACTTTATTTCCTTTTTCTCCAATTATATCTTTCGCGATTGTAGTAGAAATATAAAGATGACTGGCAAACTTACTTTTCTCTGTTTTGCCATCCCCTAACCTCAGTGAAGGAGACACCATAAATTTTCTGTTGTTGTTGAGAAAATCACTTAATTTATCCTCTATGATCAATACCATTTTAACACCTTTCGACTCTGCCAACTCAAGTTTATTCCAAACACTCTTTGACCAGTCAGACATTTCTTTAGTTCCAGTCACATATGAAACACTGTCCTTGTTTAAAGGCTCTCCTTTATTAATCATAATTACTTTGCCAGCAACATTCTTTCCTTTATAATCACTATAGTTCGGATCGTCTATGCCATATCCTAAAAAAACAACTTCCTCCGCCTCCAATTTGCTAAACTCACTGTTAACAGTAGCATAGGATAAATAGTCCCACAAATGTTTATAATCGTTGCCATTTACTTTAAGCTCATTTTTGGACCAATACGTTTTATTAAAGTAGACATCCTGAAAGTAAGAATCCGATGTTCCTACAGTTGGTAAATCAAGACTTCTGAATTGCATAGCTATATATTCGGCTGCCAACTCATTTCCTCTTTGACCAGTTTCACGGCCTTCAAATTCATCAGAAGCCAAAATTCTTAAATGCGTAGACAACTCCTCTGCAGTAATCGTATTGGCATATTTTACAGAAAGCAAACTTGTGTCTTGAATGATGCCTTTTTTAATATCAGGATAGCTTATAGAGCTTACATATTGTGCATTTGACATAATGGAAAATGCCATATACATAGCTAAGATTAAAATCTTTTTCATTTGACGGTTGTTTGCTAAATAATACCTAACAAGAAATTTTATTAACGCGACCCTTATGTCTTCCTCCTTCAAAGTCTGTATTTATAAATGCCTTTAGTATAGTTGTCGCTTTCCTTTTATCCACAAAGCGGGCTGGAATACAAATCATATTAGCATCGTTATGTTGTCTAGCCAATTCAGCAATAGATTTTTCCCAGCATATCGCTGCTCTAATCTTCGAATGTTTATTGGCTGTCATACAAACACCATTTGCACTTCCACAAATCAAGACACCAAACTTGATGTCTCTTTTATTTGCCACAGCCTCAGAAACTGGGTGGGCAAAGTCAGGATAATCTACAGAATCTGGAGAATCGGTTCCAAAATCAACAGTCTTAATCCCCCAATCATTGAGCTTTTTTATCAAGTGTTTTTTGTATTCATAACCAGCATGGTCCGAGCCTATAGCAATTTTCATAATATTAATATTTAATCTCTAACTTTACTAATATCATAGTTTCCTAGATCAGACTCTAGCTTTGCAACCAATTCACTGTCCTGCATACGCTTTGCTAGAGACAAAATATCAGAAACCGCCCTGATACAATATCCATAATCAGATTTAAAACTTTCAAAGTCTTCTTCATTCAAGGAGTCATAAAACTCAAATTTTTGTTTTGTCTCTTCCGCCAATATCAATAAATGCTTTTTCGCTTCCTCTACTCTACCTACCTGATTCAGTACTTCTAAAAAAGGAACTATACTTTCATCATAAGGGAAGTTAAAGTGAGGAAATCCTTCAAAGAACTTAGCAGCTAGATTCCCAGCTTTCTCCTTCTTTCCTTCTGCCAATAGATCTTGACTTGTACGCATCATTACAATTTTCATTGCTTGGATCTCAGCAGCATAACTTTGATCAACAAATTTTTCTTCTTTGTCAAAATTACCCCAATCCCATTTGTTCATCACGTTCTCATATACAGCATCCGTATCAACCCTTCCACTACCATAAATAGATAGAGACCTTATGCTTGGAGAGTGTACTGGTATGATTCTTAAACCTAGTCCTTCCATTTGCATATAATCATTCAAACCCAACAATTTGTCATTCTTACATGTAACTGCAAAATATATAGGTCTATCATGAATGTTAGAAGCAATTAAATCTATGACTGCAAGATCATCTTTAGATATATAGCTAGTTCTTTCGGGAAAGTTCAGTAAAATATTATCAACCATTTTAGCTGTATCCTGAACCGTCATCAAGCCATTTTGTATCATCTTGTTTTTGTCGATAGGAATATAAAGATTCTTAGATCTTATTATCGCCTGTGGTGTAGCATTAGGGTCTCTTGGATCTCTTACACTATTCAATGGATTCCCAACAAAAGCCAGCTCTGTATTAATATCAGATGGTTTGGTCAGGTTATTAGGATTCGAAGGATTGTAAAAGAATACTTGATGTCTTTTGTTTCCTCTGTAACTTTCCGACGGAATAGTCAATTTAAGTGGAGGAGAATCATTCACTTTCCTTCTTAATTTTTCGATATACCAATCTACGAAGATCAAACTCAAGTTTACTACCCTTACATCCCTTCTGATGTTTTCAACTTCCTGGGCATACCAAAGTGGATATGTATCATTATCCCCATAAGTAAATAGTACCGCATTCTCTTCCAGAGAGTGTAAAAAATTAGCTGCATAATCTCTTGATGCATAATGACCAGCTCTAGTATGGTCATCAAAGTTTTCAAATGCCATCAAAAATGGAGCAACCAATACCAAAATACCTGCTACTACTGTCGATAATGTTTTACTTAGTTTAGCTTTTTCTTTAAAGACTTGACTTAAGTAAATCACAGCCATTCCAATCCAGATACAAAAAGTAAAAAAGGAACCCACTAGTACATAATCTCGCTCTCTCGGTTCGTTGGGTGGTTGGTTGGAATAAAACACTAGCCCCAAGCCGGTAATTAGAAACAAAGCTAGAATACTATAAAAGGTTTTGGGGTCATTTTTATAATGAAAAAAGAAACCGATCAGTCCAAATATCAGAGGTATAAAATAATAGTGATTCCTACCCCTATGGTTTTTCATTGTATCGGTAATTTCATCCATATTGTGTAGCCTCGCTTCGTCAATAAACTTAATTCCAGAAGCCCAGTGACCACTCTTAACATCCCAAGGTGTAAACCCCTGTTCAGCATTTTGACGACCGACAAAATTCCACATAAAATACCTCCAATACATCCACCCCATTTGATAGGTAAGCATATACTTTATATTATAAGCATAACTTGGTTTTCCTTTTACTTTTTCACCCATGAGAGCTTCATACCATTGAGCATGCTGTGCAGGTCTGGAACCTTCAGTATGACCAATTCTAGGTAAAAATATTTTATCTTTCGCTCTGTATTTGTATTCTAATCTTTGGTCAACTATTTCATAATGATCTCCAACACGACCATAACGATCTGTTTTCTTAAGATCTTCGGGTTGGGCATTGAAATGCGGCCCAAATAAAAATGGTCTTTCTCCATACTGCTCCCTGTTCAGGTAAGGCAACAGCCTTGTAGCATCACTTGGAACGTTCATGTTTACAGGGGTATCTGCATTAGCTCTTATTATTATAATGCCAATCGTAGAAAATCCTATCATCATCATTACCGCAGAAACGACAATCATTTGCAGATTATAATGATTGGAGTCATGTGCCCATTTTAAAAGAAAGAAAACAAGTGCAGCTATTAATAGTAGAGCAACAACCAATCCTGAATGGAATGGCAGTCCTAAGCTATTGACAAAAGGAATTTCAAGTTTTAACCATAAGGCAGGAATGCCAACTATCACAAGCTTTTGGACCAGCATTATGACAAAAGCACCTGCGGCAAAACTTACTAAATATCCTGTGAGTTTGTGTTTTTTGTATTTTTTAACATAATACATCATACCCAAAGCTGGCATCATCAATAAACTCAACAAGTGAACACCTAAGGATAAACCAACGATATAAAAAGTTAAGACTAACCATCTGTCTGAATCTGCATCATCCGGCAAGGAATACCATTTAAGCGCAGACCAAAGCGTTAAAATTGTAAACATTGTAGACATAGCATAAACCTCTCCTTCAACTGCTGAAAACCAAATCGAAGAACAAAATGCTGTAGTTAATCCTGCTGCAAGTCCTGCAAATGTTAACGTAAGGTTTTGGTCAGAATCAGTTTCGGCTTCTTTCCCAACCAATGCCAGTTTGCCCAAAATCATACAAATATGCGCTATTAACATAGCACCGATTGCGGTGCATACCCCAGACATAAGGTTTACAGAAAAAGCAATATCCGCAGGGTCATTCGAAATAAGTTGTGCAATTTTTGCAAATACCTGTCCTATTAACATATATAGTGGTGCCCCTGGCGGGTGAACAACTTCTAATTTATAGGCTCCTAAAATAAATTCCCCTACATCCCAGAGACTTCCTGTCCTTTCAGCTGAGAGATAGTATATTATTAATGCAATTACAAAAACAGCATATCCGGCTATGGACTTAGCCTTGTCAAATGATTTTAAAGTCATATGTGTCAATCAAGTAATTTAATGGGAACAAAAATAACAAATAAGCAGCACAGTAAAATTTACTTCTACGAAATGTTTCGTTTTTTAGATCTTCTTAAAAATTCTATCCATATTCAGTCTTAAGCTTAGATGATTGGTTGCACCCGCTAAATGATAATAACCTAGACCATAATCAAATTTAATTTTCTTGATATTAAAGCCAAATCCAAAGGAAAATCCTGCCAATGATCTAAAGTTAGATAATCGCATTTCTTGTCTTCGCAAATGATTGTAGGCCATCCGAATTCTGAATTGCTCCGAAGCACCAATAAGGAATTCCCCACTAAAAATAAAATGCCTGAAAAAATTATCTGCAGATCTAGAAAAGCCACTAATCTCCTGTGCTTCTCCAATAAAGTTAACCTGTCTGTCACGATCTGGATCATCGTATCTTATATACCATTTCTGTAATTGCTGTGCGATAACAGTAAATCTAAATGGAAGGTGTTGAAGTTTTCTTGAAAACCCTAATTGAAGATTTAGAGGAAGAGATCTCTTATTATCTGCTATAGCATTCACTTCACCACCTATATTTTGTAGTAAAATTGCCCAACTGGTCAAAGATCCTGGTTTTTGATAATGAAGTCCAAGGTCAAGACCCACAGCCGTTGATCCATAAGATTCAAAATTAGCGTTTAAAAATTTTATGTTTACTCCAGCTCGTATACGCTCATTAATTTGTTTGGCTGCCCCAGCAATTAAGGCAATTTCACCTGCGGAAAACTCTCCATTGACTTGTCCTGTAGCATCTGCCGCTTTAAAATTGCCATAGTCAACATAACTAACACCAAAGTGCACATTGACACCTAAAGAGTCTAAACTTTTTCCAAATAGAACATTGCCATTAGAAATACCCGCAAAATGAAAATTATGGTTAATGCCAAGCTGGTTATTCATCTTAGAATTACTACTCGCTGGATTAACAAATGCCAAAGAAATATCTTCATCCAATATGGCAATTTGAGAACCACCAAGCGCAGTTAACCTAGCGTTTAAAGGCAGCGAACTGGATTCGAAAGCGTACCTCCCACCGATTTGTGTATTAGCCTGAAAACCAATTAACAAAAAGAAAAATAAAGCGAAAAAGAATCTTTTCAAGTTCAAAGTATTAATTGAAAGCAAAATAATAGAATACAATAACAATGCATGATTTAATGATTTAATTCTTGGGGACTATGTCTCCTTGCTTCAAAGTCCAAATCGTTCTACAAACTGAAAGGCTATCACACATCATCTTTTTTATCAATTCACCCTCTTCGTTGTATTCTTTTAATAAGCCAACTTCATTATCACCATTTAAGTACTCCCCTTCCCACTGTAATTCGCCATTTGGATGATACTCTTGGAATTGACCGTTTTCTTCCCCATTAACAAAAACGACTCGCTCCGCCAATTGTCCATTTTCATAGTACTTTAAAGATTCTCCTCTTAGATTATCCATCTCATATAATTGAATTAACTCCAGTGGCCCACTTTCATGAAAGACTTTATATTCGCCATTCATTTTACCATCAATGTAGTGCTCTTCAATTTCAATATTTCCGTTTGGATAATATAACTTCCGAACACCTTCCAGCTTTCCCATTTTGTATGTGCATTCTTCTAGCAATGCACCATATTCATAAAAAGCTTGATAAGTGCCATTCCTTATTGAATCTTTTGTTATTTCAAATTTCTCTAAGATATTTCCATCCTCGTCTTCTACAATATGAAATCCATCATTTTTGCATGATATAAAGCTTATCGCCAAAATTGAGAATGCAATTAATTTTCTTATCATCTTGTTAAAATTTATTTTTAAAGCAATAAAACGGAAAATTGTCAGGCAAATTGGACAAATCACAAATTATTATAACTTTTAATTAAGAAATGTTTCGTACGATATAAATTACATTTGTAAAAACTAAAAATCATGAAAAAGAATTATATCACGATATTATTATTCGCTTTTATAAGTGCTTTTGGTATTAATCAACTTTCTGCGCAAGAAAGCGAATCCAAAACAAAAGTAGTTGTTGTTGAGAAAACAATTGATAAAGACGGTAATGTAAAAGTTAAAAAGACCATTAAAGAAGGAAAAGAAGCCAAAGCGTATCTTAATAAAACTGAGAAAGAAATTGAGATACATGAAAAGGCAGAAAAAACTGAATACAAAGATAAAGATGTAAAAGTCAAAAACCATATAAAAATTGTAACCACGGGTGATGGTGGTGAGGAAAATGTATTTGAATGGAAGGGTGATGGCGATATTCCTGAAGAGATGACAGCTATCATGGAGAAAGCTACCATGAAGGAAGAAAAAGTATTTGTTGAGTTAGACAACAATTCTAAAACTAAGGTTATTGTTAAGATCCTAGATGGAGACGATGAAGAAGAAATTATAATTGATCTTGACAATGAAGGAGAAATTCATGAAATCATCGATGTCGATGACATTGAGTTTGTAAACGTGGTTAAAAGAGATAATAATAGGAAAGCTCAACTCGGTGTTATAATTGAAGACAGTAAAGATGGCGTTTTGATAAATGAGATTATTGAAGGTTCTGCGGCAGAAAAAGCTGGATTAAAGTCAGGTGACATTATCCAAAAAATAAACAACATTGAAATAACCGACATACAATCATTAGTTGATTCAATAAAAGACAGAGATCCTTCTGAATCTATAGATGTAGTATATTTGAGAGGAGGAGAGCTTCTTGCTAAGAAGATTCAATTACAAAAATATGATTCTTCCAAGTACGAGTTTAAAGATGAAGATGTTCATGAAAAAATGATCATCATTAAAAAGAAAGACTAAGAAAATCATACCATAACCAAAAGCCGGCACGATGGAACTTGTGCCGGCTTTTTCGTTTATATAAAAAAGTACTTTCTTTATCACATGGATCAGACCAAAGCATCACAAATCATGAATCTTTGGGGACAAGAGCGCAAACCGTTTTTTTTTCTCATTGACTTTGAAATGCATAAGATCAAGCTTTGGGAAAAAGACAGGCTTCCGTCTAGTTTATTGTACCAAATTGGTAACAATTCAAATTTCATCCCCCTTCCTGGTTTAACGTCTATTGATCCTTTAAAAGGAATTAACCCAATAAATTTTGAAACATATGAAAAGCAGTTTAATGCCGTAAAAGAAGAAATCCACTATGGGAACAGTTTTTTATTAAACCTGACCGCTAGCACAGAACTAATAGGAGAATTTAATCTAAAGGAAATCTTTCATTTAAGTCATGCAAAATATAAAGTACTTCTGGAGGATCAGTTTGTTTGTTACTCCCCCGAATGTTTTATTAAAATAGAAAACAATCAAATCTCTAGTTATCCTATGAAAGGAACTATAGATGCAAGAATACCTGGGGCCAAAGAAAAAATTCTAAATGATGTAAAGGAAAAAGCTGAGCATAATACCATTGTAGATTTAATCAGAAATGACCTTAGTAGAGTTTCAAAAAACGTCAGAGTCCAACGCTTTCGTTTTATTCAAAGAATAAGCTCCCATAATAAAGATCTTCTTCAAGTAAGTTCAGAGGTACGAGGTGACCTTGATTTAAATTACAATCATTATATTGGAGATATAATATTTTCTTTGCTTCCTGCAGGCAGCATTTCTGGTGCACCAAAGAAAAAAACCATTGAAATCATTAGAAACTTAGAACAGAAAGACAGAGGTTATTATACTGGAATTGCAGGATTTTATGATGGTGTAAACCTTGACTCTTGCGTAATGATCAGATATATTGAAAACAATGCCAACAAATACTATTACAGATCTGGTGGAGGAATTACTTCGTTAAGCGATGTCCATATAGAATATAATGAACTTATACAGAAAATCTATGTTCCGACTCATTGAATCCATAAAAGTTAATCAAGGCCAATTGCAGCTTTTGGAATACCATGAAAAACGAATGAATAGTTCTTCATTAGCATTGTGGAAAAAATCAACCCATAGTGTTGATTTTAAAGTCATAAACCAGAAAGTTTCCGAACTTAAGCAGCCTGAAGTATACAAATTACGCATCAGTTATAGTGCATTAGATTTTACTTATGAAATTATTCCCTACAAATTAAAAAACATTCAAAATCTCTTCGTTGTTGAAGCACCAGAATTAGAGTATGAATTTAAGTTTGAAAACAGAAAAGAGCTTGATTCTCTATATGACATGAAAGACTCCTACGACGATATTTTAATCACACGTAATGGTGCGGTTTGTGATAGCCTTTATTGTAATGTTGCCTTTCTAAAAGCAAGCAAATGGTATACCCCTGATATGCCGTTGCTTAATGGTACAAAGAGAGAGTTCCTTCTTGAAACCGGTCAGTTAATGGCTGCGGAGATATTTATTGAAGACATCCCCGATTTTGAAAATATTCGACTTTTCAATGCACTCATTGAGTTTGGTGAAATTGAATTTCCCGTCTATAATATCTTTCTTGCTTAAAACCAGATAATACCGATTTTCTACTTTATAGCTTTTGCTTTTAATATTTGCTTAACGCAAAAATCAAGCCTGAACTTACCATGGATCAGGCTTTTTGACTATATACTCATTAATCAAAATAGAAATACTATTTTTAAAGTCATCGTAAATGATAACTGCCATGACAAATCCTGATAAAGCTGGTTTTTATAAATCCATTCTCCCTTTACTCTTTTTTCTTATTCTTTTGATTTATGGATTATTTATTCATCCTGTTGTATTCAATGGGGGAATGCTCCCACTTGAAGTACTTGTACTGATGGCTCTAAGCTTTAGTTGTGTCCAACTTATGCTCATGGGATATACTTGGGATCAAATCCAAAAATCAATAGTTACTAAAGTCGGTGATTCAATTCCTGTAGTTTTGATTCTATTTTGTGTAGGTGTACTCATCGGTTCATGGATTGTGTGTGGAACCATTCCGATGCTTATCTATTATGGCATTTCATTAGTGGACCCCAATTGGGTATATATCTTTTCATTTCTAATCTGCATTTGCTTCTCCTTATTAACTGGTACTTCATGGGGTTCAGCGGGAACCATTGGTATCGTTATGTTAGGAATTGCTGAAGTCTATGATGCCAACATAACAATCACCGCAGCAGCAGTTGTTGGGGGATCCTTTTTTGGTGATAAAATGTCTCCATTATCTGATACAACCAATATTGCTTCACTTGCTACAGGAACTCCACTTTTTGACCATATTAAATCTATGATGTATACGACAGGTCCATCGGCTATACTAGCGGCATTAGTATATATTTATTTATCACCTGCATTTCATGGAGGAATAGAACAAATAACGAACCTTGAACAGATCGATAATACGATGGCAGGCATTAAATCTCTATTCAATTTTAATATACTCTTACTCTTACCATTGATTGTAGTTGTCTGGGGTTCAATAAAAAAGAAACCTATCATTCTGACACTACTAGCATCATCCTGGATTGCTCTGATTATTGCATTGCTATTTCAGGATTTTAGTCTAAATGATATTTTCCAAAGTTTTAATAAAGGTTTTTCAATACAAATGGGACAGAGCCTTGGCACAGATCATGAAGTTTTAAGCATACTAAACAGAGGTGGACTGTACAATTTAATTGAAGGTATAACAATATGTATTCTGATTTTTGCCTTTATTGGATCTATTCAGCCTTTGAATTCTATTGACTTAATTATTAATAAATTATTGACGAGCATTAAAACTAGAAGACAAACCGTCACTGCAGCTTTGACAACTACACTCTTTACCAATCTTACAACATCGAATCAATATGCAACAAGCTTTATCATCGGAGAAGCCTTCAAGAAGAAGTTTGATCTGATGAAAATTCCAAGAAAAGTATTAAGTCGGTCTATAGAAGATGCCGGTACCATGATGGAGAATTTAGCCCCTTGGACACCGTCTGGCATTTTTATGGCTAGTGCTCTTGGTGTATCAGCTCTTGAATATGCTCCCTATCAATTTCTTTCAATATTCAATATAATAATCGCCTATTTCTTTGCAATGACGGGCGTGGCTTGTTTTTATAAAAAAGCAGAATAAATTATGAGTTTAAAAAATGGCAAAATAGCAACCATACTCAACCACGATCAACACAAGGACCAATATGGCGCTGTTGTTCCTCCGATATACCAAAATTCTTTATTCACCTTTGAATCGTGGGACGATATTGATAATGCGTTTGATGATAAAAGTGAGAACTTTATTTATTCTAGATTACTAAATCCAACGGCAAAAATTACAGAGGATAAAATAGCAAAAATTGCAGGTGGTGAAAAAGCAAAACTTTGTGCTTCTGGAATCGCAGCCATTAGCAGTGCCATCTTACATTGTGTTTCAGCAGGAGACCATATCATTACCGTTAATAATATATATGGACCAAGCAATAATTTTATTTGTAAATATTTAAAAGATAAATTCAACATCACCAGTAGCTTTATTGATGGAACTAACATAGAGGAATTTGAGAAACATATTCATCCCAATACCAGCCTCATATACCTTGAAAGTCCTTCCTCTTTAAACTTTGAATTACAAGATCTTGAGGCTGTTGCCAAAATTGCTAAAAAGCACCATATAAAAACCGTTATCGATAACACTTGGGCTTCTCCAATATTTCAAAAACCACTAACTTTAGGAATTGATATAGAAGTGCATTCTGTCTCCAAATACTTGTGTGGACATAGTGATGTCGTAGCAGGTGTTATTATATCAAACAAAAAACTACTTGATGAAATATTACTTGCTGAGCATGAATTGCTTGGCGCAAAAATTGCTCCCTTCGAAGCATGGCTAATTTTACGAAGTTTAAGAACTTTAAAAATTCGAATGTTGGCGCACCAACAAACGGCCATAACTGTAGCCAATTATCTTGACAAGCATCCTAAGGTGAAAAAAGTAAACTATCCAGGACTACCTCATTTTGAACAATTTGATTTAGCCAAAAAGCAAATGAGTGGATTTAGTGGTCTGCTCAGTTTTGTATTAGATACAAAAGACATTGAAAAGATTAAACTTTTTGTAAACAAACTAGAGCTATTTAAGCTTGGCGTCAGTTGGGGTGGTCATGATAGCCTTGTTTATGCGCCTATTATTTCTTATTTAAAAGAACTAAAACCTGAACAATTTAAGGCTATGAATATTACTGAAGGGCTGATTCGCATCTCAATAGGATTAGAAGATGCTGATGACTTGATAAATGATCTCGAAGAGGCTCTCGTTTTGATTTGATTCTTTGATTAGAAGGCTATACTTTCATCTTGTTGATCATTGAATATACTCATCTTCAATATATAATATCTCTTGTACGTTTTATAAAAAAAATCAATTGGATTGGAATTCATCAATATCGGGATTTAAAGCTTATTTGAAATTGGAAAGATCTATGTCAAAGCATTCCATAGAAGCATATATCCGAGATACTGGAAAGCTAAAAGAATACATTGAACTCTCAGAAACCAACAAGTCTCCAATTGAAATTGATTATGATGATATTCAGGCCTTTATATTTTACCTGAACAAGCTCGGTCTAGGGGACAGAACACAAGCAAGAATTATATCTGGATTGAGAGCATTCTTTAAATATTTGTTGCTTGAAGATCTTATCAACAATGATCCTACGGAACTTATTGAAGGACCAAAGCTGAAAAGAAAAATTCCAGATGTCTTGAGCGTTGAGGAAATAAACCAAATCTTAGATGCCATTGATTTAAGCGAAGAAACTGGGCATAGGAACCGGGCTATGCTGGAAACATTGTATGCTTGTGGTTTGAGAGTATCAGAATTGATAAATCTCAAACTATCAAACTACTTCCCGGAAAATGAATTTTTAAAAGTAGTAGGGAAAAACAATAAAGAAAGAATTGTTCCGATCGCTAAGGATGCCATCAATCATAATGATATCTATATAAATTCAATTCGAAATAAACTAAGCATTCCCGATCAATTTACCGACTTTGTCTATCTAAATCGGCGTGCAAAGCCCTTAAGTCGAGTGATGATATTTACTATTATTAAGAATCTTACGGTAAAAGCTGGCATCAATAAGACAGTAAGCCCTCATACATTTAGACACTCATTTGCAACACACCTGGTAGAAGGAGGAGCAAACCTCAGAGCAGTACAGGATATGCTGGGACATGAATCAATTCTTACTACTGAAATATATACTCACCTCGATCAACGGTATCTTAGAGATACAATTTTAAACTTTCACCCTAGAAACAATCCTCAGCAATAAAAGGACGCTGAGTAAACGTTATTTTTGTGTCCAAATATCTATGAAGAAACTATTTAAATATCTATTGTTTGGCGGGACCTTTCTAATATATGGCTCCTGTGCACAATTTGGAACTCCTCTGGGTGGGCCCCAAGACAAAGAACCACCATACATTATTAAAGAACTTTCAGAAGAAAACTTTCAGACCAATTTCTCAAAAAAAACATTTGAACTGCATTTCAATGAATGGATCCAGGTAAGCAATCCATTAAAAGAAGTCATTGTATCTCCTCCTACAAGTTATCCCGTAAAAGTTTCGGCTCGAGGGAAAGCCGTAAAGTTTGAGTTTTCAGAAAAAGAGTTGCTTAGGTCAGATGCTACTTACCAAATAAACTTCGGTGACGCTATTAGGGATTTTACGGAGTCTAATGTCTATAAAAATTTCGTTTTCGTCTTCTCCACTGGAAATGTCATTGATTCCCTTAGCGTTAGTGGTACAATCTATGATGCTGTTACCGATAAGCCACGTGGAGAAATTGTAGTGTGTTTGTATGAAGAATTAACCGACAGTTGCTTTTTAAAAAAACGTCCATTTTATTTTACAAAAACGGATGCTTCTGGAAAGTATAAATTGAACAACATTAAATCCGATACTTTTCAAGTATTTGCCCTGAAAGACGAAAATGTAAATTACTATTTTGACCTCACATCAGAAGAAGGAGGATTTTACGATAAGTTATTAGTGCTTAAAGACAGCAGCCTAATCAATATCGATCTTAAGATTTTCGATGAAGAGGATTCTCCCAGATTGGTAGAACTTAAACAAGCAATGACTGGATTGATTAAGGCATTTTTCAACCCTAAGGCATCCTCCGTTAATATTGCTGCAATCGGTGACAGTTCGGTACGACTACATCATGAATTTATAAAAGACAGTTTATATATTTGGCACAATTCAATAGCAACTGACTCTATCCTATTATCCTTTAAATATGGTAGTCAATTAGATACAATCAAACTTAAAAAAGCAAAACAAAATATCACGACTCGTCCATTAAGGTTGGATGCAACAATAAAGAAGGCCATAAGCTTTCATCAAGACGACTCATTAAAAATACTATTCAATCGCCCTCTTGCGAATGTTGAAAGTTCCAAAATTATATTAAAAGATACAAGCAATTCTTTTAGGGTTAAACAAGCCATCGTTTCCGGCAGACACTTAATCCTTTTAGCAGATAGCTTGATGCATTCAAGGGATTATAAACTTGAAATTTTGCCACAAGGCATAAAAGATTTTTATTCAATTTTAAATGTTGATACACTTCGAGTTGGTTTAAAAACGTATAATCCTGAAGATTTCGGAAATATTGATTTAAATATCATCAACGATCAGGACACAAATTATATCCTCCATGTAATGCTTGGAAGCTCCATAATAAAAGAAAGCTATATCCAAGACAACAAAGTTTTGCAACTTAAAAAGCTGATAAAAGGAAAGTATACCATTAGACTTACAGAAGATATTGATAGAAATAATAAATGGACCAGTGGAAAGGTCATTAATAAAAGAATGCCTGAAAGAATTAAAGAAATATCTTTGGAGGAATTAAAGGCAGGATGGGACCTAGAATTGGACATAATAATTAAAGATATTTTTAATGGAATTGAGAGCAAGTAATCTTGTAAAAAACTATGGCCTTCGATGTGTTGTCCAATCTGTTGATATTCATGTCAAACAAGGTGAAATTGTTGGTTTGCTTGGTCCCAATGGTGCAGGTAAAACAACAACGTTCTATATGGTTGTTGGATTTATAAAGCCCGATGGAGGAGAGGTTTTTCTTGACGATGAGGAAATCACGCAAGCGCCAATGTATAAAAGAGCGAGAAAGGGAATTGGATATTTACCCCAAGAAGCTTCCGTCTTTAGAAAACTATCTGTTGAGGATAATATTTTGGCCATTTTAGAGATGACAGATCTCAGCAAAGAAGATCAAAAACTCAGATTAGAAGAACTCATTTCAGAGTTTGGTCTTGAAACAGTACGTAAAAACATTGGAGATTCACTATCTGGCGGTGAAAGGAGGAGAACGGAGATTGCTAGGGCATTGGCTTCATCTCCAAAGTTTATATTGCTTGATGAACCCTTTGCCGGTATTGACCCAATCGCGGTAGAAGACATCCAATCCATTGTTCAAAAACTGAAGAAGAAAAACATTGGTATCTTGATTACTGATCATAATGTTCAGGAAACACTTTCAATTACAGATCGTGCTTATTTAATGTTTGAAGGTAAAATACTTCGTGCTGGAACAGCTCAGGAACTTGCTGATGATGAGATCGTAAGAAAGGTTTATTTAGGAAAACATTTTGAGCTAAAGAAAAAAAATATTGACCTTGATGAAGACCCCAACAATTAGAATCATACTTTACCTTTTTATTGTTGTTTTCAGTTCTTGTGGTGAATATGAAAACCTCGAAATCGACAAGGACGCTCGTAGGGTAGCAGATTCTTTGTTTAGAGCACAAAAAGATTCTTTGGTTGTCAGGTTTGACTCCTTGTGTGTCCAAAGCCATGATTCCCTTTATCAGTATTATTTCGACTCCCTTAAGCTTGTCAAGGCAGAGAAAATAAAACACTTGCTAAACAGATGAAAAAAATTCTTTCAATAGCGGTGATTGTCTTTCTACTTTCTTGTCAAAATGAAGTTGTTGATAAACAGTCTTTGGTTAATAACTATTATCAACAAAGATTTGAAGCCCTAGCCTCTGAGAAAAAAGAAGTTTGCAAAGAAGAAATTATTAAGGAAATTCAAATTGCCATTGACTCACTTATAGACACATGGGTAAATGCAGAATTGGTTGATACTATTAATTTTCCTGGCAAACCAATTAAGCCTATAAAACCTCCTGCTATTATTAATGACTTTCAGAAGTTTAGTCTTGATTCCCTTGATATAAAATAAAATTTACTCTTCTTTAGGAGGTTTTCTTTTCCTTTCATCCATATAGGCTGCCCTGATAATTTTGTCCTGCCCAAACCGATTACGGATCCAGTCTTTTTGCTGCATTAATGATATATCTTTTACTGTATCATCGAACAGATTTATCTGATAACTGCCATGGACCAATCCACTGAATTTTATACCAACAAGTCGTATCAGTTGTCTGCGTTCAAAAAGACTATCAAATAGCTCTGCTATATGCTGTGACATAACATTTTCATTTGCTGTATAGTGTATGTGTTTTTGCTTTGTGTAGGTATTAAAATCTGCGTAACGTATTTTAACTGTTACACAAGAACATAGTTTACCTGATGCTCGTAGGTCAAAGCTCAAGTCATCAACCATTCTAAGCATTATATTTCGTATAAAGTTAATATTCAATGTATCCTCAGTAAAAGTCCTTTCTTTCGACATTGACTTTTGTTCACTATAAGGAACAATAGGTGTCGTATCAATAGCATGTGATTTTTCCCAAAGCTTTTTTCCAGACTTACCAAATTCTCTTTCAAGCAGTCGAGGAGGAATTTCGCTCAATGTTTTAATCGTCCTTACGCCCATAAAACTCAGTTTTTTATAGGTTTCTTTGCCAATGCCTGGAATTTTCTTTACCGACAAGGGAAATAAAAAGCCCTTCTCCGTTCCTTTTACCACCTGTTTGGTCCCGTTTGGTTTCGATTCTCCTGTTCCAACTTTGGACACAAGTTTATTAACAGATAAACCAAAAGAAATAGGTAAGCCCGACTCCTTAATAATTTGTTCTCTTAAATTCAAAGACCATTTAAAACACCCGAAATGCTCATCCATTCCGCTTAGGTCCAAGTAAAACTCATCAATAGAAGCCTTTTCATATACTGGTGCATCCTCTGCAATAATTTCAGTTACCAACTTAGAATATTTTGAATAACTGTCCATGTCTCCTCTTAAAACTATCGCTTGTGGACACAGCCGTAATGCCATCTTAACCGGCATTGCAGAATGCACACCAAAGCGACGGGCCTCATAGCTACATGATGCTACAACACCCCGGTTGCTCTTTCCTCCAATAATTATTGGCTTTCCTTTAAATTCGCTGTTTTTCAGACATTCAACAGAAACAAAAAATGAATCCAAGTCCATATGGAGTATCGCTCGATCAAATAATTTTTCACTCATTGATGAATTATTCGTCCATATTTTGTCGATATTTTCGGCAAGATACATCATTTGGGCTATTACAACAATCAAAAATTCAAGAAAAATGTTATCCAATACCCTTGAATCAAACCATTAAAATTTATTATCTTCTACAATTAAACTTTCTAAGATTATTAATATCAAATACAGATGAAGAATAGCATACTCCCAGTAGTGATCTTATTTTTCTTTTCACAGATTAAAACCCAGGATGGATTTTACTTTCCTCCAAAGGATTCGGATAATTGGGAAACCCAAAGCATAGAAGATGCAGGATGGTGTCCTGATCAGATGGATGCCTTAATGCAGGAATTAGAGGACAATCAAACCAAAGCATTTATTGTATTAAAGTCAGGGAAAATAGTTATTGAAGAATATTTTGATGGCTTTAAACAAGACAGCTCTTGGATATGGTTTTCTGCTGGTAAGTCACTTACTGCATTTTTAACGGGATTAGCACAAGAACAGGGCCTTCTAAATATTGAAGACGCAACAAGCAACTATCTCGGTTCTTCCTGGTCTTCACTGGAGGGGGAAAATGAAAATATGATCACCATCAGAAATCAACTTAGCATGACTACAGGCTTAGACTACAACGTTGATGATCCCTTTTGTACAGATGCTGAATGCCTACAGTTTTTAAACACTCCTAATGAGCATTGGTACTATCATAATGCACCTTATTCATTACTTCGGGATGTTCTTGAAAATGCTACAGGAAGAAATATAAGTGTATATACTTTTTTAGAACTCCATCAAAAAACAGGGATGGATGGCCTATGGCTACCAAGTGGCTTTAATAACTTTTTCATAAGTACGGCTAGGTCAATGGCACGCTTTGGTCTCCTAATGCTCAATAACGGGGATTGGGGTGAAACGACAATAATGAATGATAAGAACTATTTGCAAGAAATGACAACGAGTTCTCAAAGTCTAAACCCTGCCTATGGATTACTCTGGTGGTTAAACGGCAAAACAAACCATAAGTTACCTGGCTCAGACTTGGTCTATAACGGTCCACTTGATAATCACGCACCTTCCGACATGTATTGTGCAGTTGGAGCAAGCGGCCAAATTTTATGTATAATTCCAAGTCAGGAAATCGTTATGGTAAGAATGGGAAGTTCCAATTTAACAGGCCTTGTCCCAATAGATTTATTAAATAAAATCAGTGAAAAATTTCAATCACTAATCTGTAATACCAGCAGTATAGTAAATATTAAAGCTGAAGAAAAAAGCGTTGATATTTATCCAAATCCCATTAACGGCAATGAATTAAATGTTTATATAAAGCATACAAGGAATGTTAGACTTGAGGTATTTAATCATCAGTCCAAAAGATTGTTAATCATTAATAATTATAATTCTGGTAGGATAGCATTTGATTTTCCTAAAGGCATTTACTATATAAAACTTAAAGATAAAAGCGGCTGGAGTAGCGTGCAAAAAATTGTGAAAATATAATTAAAATATTTACGATGAAAAGGACAAGGTCAGCAACCCACCCTGTTTATAGTATTGAATTTTGCCTAGATTATACTGAAAAGATTTATAAAAACTACGGTGCTCAATATTATGCTTCCAGAGAAGATTTAGCAACAATCTTCAATCAGAGTTCGGCAGCACAACAACAAAAGATAAGTTCCTGCGTGCAATATGGTATGCTTGAACTTAAATCTGGTGATGGTTATAGAGTAAGTGATTTATTTACAAAGTATTATAGACCATCTACTTCTGATATTGAAATAGGTAGAAGAGAATCTTTATTAGAAATGTTTAAGAATCCCACAGTCTACCAATCAATAGTTGAAATGTTTGATGGAAACATCTTACCTGCCGAAAGACCTTTGTCTAACATTTTATTCCAACTATAGGGTATTTCAGAAAGAGCATGTGAAAATGCGGCTTCTGTTATATATGATAATTATAGATTTTTAAATATCCTAACTGATGACAATAGCTTGTCCATCAGACTACTAAATGAGCATGCAGGTGATTCTAGCGAAATATTAGATAATGATATAATCGAAGAAGATAGCATTTTGGAGTATGGCACAAGTTTTCCTATTATTCAATTTAATAAAAACGATAATCCCGAAGAAGAAAATTTGAATAATGGCAATCATGCAAACCATGTAGGTCGTATTCCTTTCAATATTCCATTAAAAGGGAGAAGAATTGCATAAATCATAATACCAGAGGACACTAAAAGTAGTGACTTTGATACTATATTAAACTGGGTTAGATTAATGAAAGAATCATTTGATTAAAATAAAAAAGCCACCTTTTGAGTCGCTCTTAGATTTTTATTACATTAAAATACTGGACAAAAGTAGCAGTATTCTAAAATCCAACTATAGGGTTCATAACGGTCATGCCTCATTAGCTTTCAATTATGAACCACGCAGGTATATCGCCTCGACTTAAAACCTCTCATTAGGGGAATAGGTCGGGGTTTTATCATATATGGGTATTAATAATTTTGGTGTTATGCAAAATTATTAAGCGATAACCCTATAATTTTTATCTTAAAATAGTAAGTTAATACGTGCATTTTAGTAAGTATATACTTGTCTTTAGTGTATAATTACAGAAAATGTGTAAGACTAAACAAATTAGAGATTTTGACAGCTTTTATGAATTGGTATCATACTATGACACAGAGGAAAAGTGTCAAGAACATTTGGCTACGTTACGATGGAACGGAGAGCCACAATGTCCTTATTGCCAATCTAAAAAAGTTAATTCTTAAAAGGAAACACAAAGCGATATAAGTGTTACGGATGCAGAAAGCAGTTTGGTGTAAGAGTAGGTACAATATTTCACGACTCTAAACTTTCATTTAGAAAATGGTTCTTTGCTATCCTCTTATTTAGCGTACATAAAAAAGGTGTTAGTTCTCACCAACTATCAAGAGACTTTAAAATCACTCAAATAACTGCTTGGTTCGTACTTCATAGAATTAGAGAAATTTACAAAGCAGAAAAACCAATATTTGTAAATCCAGTAGAAATTGACGAGACATATATCGGAGGTAAGGAAAAGAATAAACAATCAATAGAAAAACTCAAAATAATCAAGGTAGAAGTACAAAGACCAAAACACCAGTAATTAGAATCTTAGAAAGAGACGGTAAAGTATATGCACTTCCAGTATCAAGAACAGATAGTACAACGATTAAAAGTTTAGTTAGCGAAACCGTTGCAAACTGGTAATACAATCTTCACCGACCAATACAGACCTTATAATACACTTAATTCAAGTTGGGATAGACAAGTAGTTCAACACTCCGCAGGTGAATACGTAAGAGGCGATGTACATACAAATAACATTGAAAACTTTTGGTCTCACTTTAAGAGAGGTGTTTTCGGAATCTATCACCAAGTATCTGACAAGCATTTAGCTTCTTACGTGAACGAATTTTCATATAGATATAATGGTAGAACTTTAACCAATGGTTCAAGATTTGATTTAACTTTGGCTAACTCACAAAAAAGATTGACATATAATGACCTTATCAAAAAAGGAAATTGAGAAACTAAGGAAAGACAATCCAAACATTGTAATTCCAGACAAGGATATAAACATTGATAGCTTTAATACACTTCTTAAAAAGTCTTACGACAATGAGTACAAAACTATTAAGCCAATCAAAAAAGAACTTGGTTTAAAGGATGCAGATATTGCCGAAATGTTTGTTTACAAGAACGCTGTAAGCTATCGTAATTCAGAAAGAAGGCCACATATTGAGTCAGGAATTGAGGGGATTTATAATCATACAATAAAAAAGAATAGAATATGAAAAAGGAATTAATTACAGAATTATTTGAAAAATTTGAAGCTGCTTGTAATAATGTAGAAGGGCTAGAATGCTGGAGTGCGAGGGATTTGCAATCTACTTTAGGATATAAAGATTGGCGAAATTTCTCGAATATTATTAAAAAAGCGTCAATAGCTGCTGAAACTTCAGGCGAGAATGTTTCAGACCATTTCGTTGGTGTCAACAAAATGGTTGAGTTAGGAAGTGGTTCGTCAAGAGAAATTCAAGATGTATTGCTTACAAGATACGCATGTTATTTAATTGCGCAAAATGGTGACGCATCAAAGCCCAAAGTTGCATTTGCACAAACTTATTTTGCCGTTCAAACAAGAAAACAAGAATTAATTGAAGCAAGGCTTTTAGAAATTGCCAGAGTGAACGCAAGGGAGAAGCTGTCAAAATCTGAAAAAAAATTATCTGGAATTATTTATGAACGTGGTGTAGATAATAGAAGTTTTGCACTAATTAGGTCAGAAGGTGACAAGGCTCTATTTGGAGGTAAAACAACGCAATTTATGAAAAGAAGACTTGGCGTTCCAAGTAGTAGACCTTTGGCTGATTTTCTTTCAACCCTTATGATTAAAGCTAAAGATTTTGCTACTGAATTAACAAGTCACAATGTTCTCGATAAAGATTTGACTGGCGATAGAAGTATTACAAGAGAGCATGTTCAAAACCATTTGGAAATTAGAAATATGTTAAGGAAGAGAGGTGTCGTTCCAGAAAATCTACCTCCATCTGAAGATGTTAAAAAAGTCCAAAGACGGTTGGACGGTGAAGAAAAGAAAATTTTGAAAGATTTAAAAAAGAATAAAAAATAAATTTCTTGGGTTACACAGATATATCGTTGCCTTAATTTTTAATTCTATCCTTCTCTGATTCAAGACCTGTATTTCGTTGTCTAGATTTCACCTTACTGTTTCCAAAAGAATAACTAGCAGAAAGTTTGACACGCCTCGAATCCCATGATCCCTTTGCTAAGATATATTGCGATCCAAATGTTGTCTCTCCTCTCCAATTCTGTGATTTAAAAACATCACTAACACTTAATTTCATGTTTAACCTGTCATTAATTAATGATTTTTGAATTCCAAAATCAATCGAATACATCGCTGAGGACTTAAAGTTTCCTTCCCAAATCGAAGGTGAATTATACCATCCTGAAAGCTCAACTGAATAATTCCCTGGAAGATTAAAGTTATGTTGGCTATAAACATTAAAGGTGTACGCGGTTAAATCTATAGTTTTTCCTTCTCCAAAGTCGGCTTTATTCTGAGCTCTGAGTCCAGATACAGAAGTATAGCTATTCCACCATGATGTAATCGGTAGAGGAGCGCTTAGGTTCAATGTATATGTATATTGATCTGCTATGTTTTTCCATGTTATGAAAGCAAATTTTTCTTCTTCAGAATCCGTAAGTCTAGCAATTAAGTCAGAGGTATGGCTATATGAAATGGAAGTGGTTAACTTATAATTCCAAGAATGTGACAACTGAATGCTCGAAGCATATTCTGGACTTAAAAAAGGATTTCCCTGTTCAAAGGTAAGTTCATCAAGCCTTTGTCGAAATGGATTCAAATCAACATAAGAAGGACGATTTAATCTTCTGCTATAGCTTAATTGAAAACTGTTCTTGTCATTTAGTTTGTATGATAATCCAAATGAAGGAAAGAAATCAAGATAATCACGTTCAACTTTTTCATTATCTTGAGGAAGCATTGATTCTAGGTCGCCTGTTGAAGTAGTATGTTCTACTCTTAATCCAACATTATAATCAAATGCACCTATCGTTCGTGAATAACTTAAGTATGCAGCATTAACTCTTTCATCATATATAAATGCATTGCTTCTTGTAATGTCTAATTCCTTAGTACCATTAAATACATTATAGAAATTAAATGTATTCTTAGTTAAGACTTTCGACAGTTTAATTCCCGTTCCAAGTTTGCCTCCTAATAACTCTTGTTCATAATCCAGTTTCAATGTAACAATCTTAATGTTATTGGAAGATTCGGTTGCAAAGTTCTTGGTTTGCAAAATCTCCGATTTATTTGCGCTGTAATAAGTATTTGGCTGGTCTTCAATTCTATCGTTGGAATAATTGCCATAATCCAAATCAATATTGAAACTTCTTCCTGCTGAGTTATCAAACTTATAATTAAAATTATAGGTGTTGTTGTTCCTATCCCAATCATTCAGAGTTTGAGCTACAAGAATGCTGTCAATTATTGAACTTCCATCCATTAAAATGTATGTTTCGGAGTTTTGAATATTACCACCATTTCGGTCAGATCCTGTAACTAGAAAACCTAATGTGTGTTTTGAATTTATTAACAAATCTGTTCCCAAGCGATAATTCAATCCTTTATTGCTGCTATTTCCTTCTGCTGATTGATCAAAAATAAATCCTGACTGAACACGATACAGGCTAAAGGGATTATTGCCGTCATTATTATAATAAGACAGGCTTCCAAAGGTATTAAGCTTCTTACTTCTGTTTGTTAATCGGAGTGAAGAACTTTGGGAGGTCTTAATACCTTTTGCTGCAGATAAATTAATAGATCCACTGGTTCCCAATTTTTTGTCTCTCCTTAATCTAATATTAATTATTCCTGCATTGCCTTCGGCTTCATATTTCGCTGATGGATGAGTAATAATTTCAATGGATTCAATTTCTTCTGAGCTGATTGATTTAAGATAGACGGCAAGGTCTTGACCACTAAGTGGAGACGGTTTGCCATCGATGAATATTTGAACACCCCCTTTCCCCAACATTAAAATATTGTCATTATTATCAATCACTACGCCTGGTGCTTTCCTCAATAAAGTAAATGCATCTGAAGCTGATGAAGTTATGCTGCCTTCTACATTTAGTACAATTTTATCCGGCTTCATTTCCAGCATTGGTTTTTTGGCACTTACAATAACCTCATCTAATGCGTTGGTGGGTTCATCAAATTTTAGTTGGCCCAATTCAATTACAGATGCATCATCAACGATTATGTTTTTTACAACCAGATCGGGATAACCAATATAACGACATTCAAGCCAATATTCACCTGCTTGAACTTCATCAAATGTAAATAAGCCCTTACTATCCGAGTACTGAAGATCAACTATAGCACTGTCAGAAACACTGAATAGAATTACATTGGCGTAGTAAACTGGATTGTCTTTATCGGATTTTAAGGTACCGTTAATTGAGGTGGCATTCAGACTATAAGAAAATAGAAATAGTATGAATAATGTAAAGAGTCCTTGATTTTTCAAAGCTGTGTATTTTAAAGATTAGAAGAAATTGTTTCCAACGCCTTTAATACGAAACTTTCAATTCTAAGGTTACATAGCTTTGTCTATGAAAATATACCGTTTGTCTAAGGATATTAAAAAGCCCTTGACATAAAATGCCTAGGGCTATAATTCTTAATTTTTATGCTTCTTTAAAAGAATGTAGATCTGTTGTCTTTGATCTTAGCATTTTCTTTCAAGTTTTCTAATACCTTAAAAGCAACCTGTGATTTGGTAGCGGTTGAGATATTCTTCTTTAAAAAAGGAATATTGTTTGGTGCTGATGCTTCATTAACACTTAATGGTGAGATAACATAAACGCCACTGTTACCAACGATTGGCTTAGAAACAGATTGAACTGCGCTTGAGAAAGCCATGCCAATTACTTTTGGTTCTGAACCCATTCCTGGTACGAAGTCACTAGCAAGTGATATATCAACGGCATTCTGAACCTCTGTATTCATTTGTGAAGCTACTGCCTCTAATGAAGTGACATTTAATTCTGAAGCAAACTTTTCTCCTTTCTTTCTATTGAGGACGATAGGCTCGATTTGTGCTCTGACATCTGATAATGGCTTCATTCCTTTAGGGATAATCCTGTCTAAGGCTGCAATCACATATTTGTTATCATAATAATTGATTTGATCCGAGAATCTATAAACTTCAGGTGATATTTCACCGGAATCAGTGTCAGATTCAAACATCCACATTATGATATCTCTTGAACCTTGATTAGATCCAAGGTCACCCAAAGTAAAATCGTTTTTCATAACTGGAGGAGATTCTTGCAATGACACACCTTCAATATTGGTTAGTGCATTTTGAAGATCTTCAATTGTTCTGCTTGAAATAACAATATCACTTACAATTTCATATACCGAGTCTTGAGTTTCTTGAGAAGGAATTACACTTTGAACTATCGTTGAAACTCTATACTTATCTTCGTCGTTGTTAAATATTTGATCTTCAATCTTGATAAGGTGAACACCGAACTCAGTAGTAACTGAATACAATCCACCTTCCTTGCCAGTAATAAAACAGACATCACCAAACTCTCTAACCATTGTTGATTGAACAAACTTACCAAGGTCTCCCCCATTGGTTGCAGCTGATGGATCTTGACTGTGTTCTCTTGCTAATGCTTCGAAGTCTCCTCCTCCAGTAATAACATTTCTCAAACTATCAATATAGGCTTGTGCAGTAACCACAGATTGTGGGTTGGTTCGATCTGCACTTCTTAAAATATGCTTCGCTTCAACTGTATCAGCAACAGGTCTTTTGTCAATCATCTTAACCACAAATAATATGTCTTCTTCCTGAAATGGACCATATACTTCTCCTACATTAAGTGCAGCAATTTCTTCACGAGCAACTTCAGGTAACATGTCTTTTGTGCCATAAATATGTGTATAGGAACCTCTATTTGTAACCGCAAAAATAGAATCGTTTTCTGTTTGCAAAAATTCTGCTTTCATCGCCACCATTCTCTCCTCTATCTTTTGGATATCAGCATCCGTTGCTTCTACATTAAAAACAGCCAATTGCGCAGTCCTCGTTTCTTCTTTTGTGGTAAATTGATCTTTCTTCTCATTCATATAAGCTTTCAAGTCAGCATCACTTACTTCAATACCTGTTCCATCAATTTCATCAAAAGGAATCTTTACAAAATTGAAATCAACTTTAGAGTTTTCCATTTTGAATGTCTCCTCAGCCATCCAAGATGGCGTATACACAGATTTATTTATCAAGCTGTATAGTTTGGCTTGTAAAGCTTCTTTTACAATTTGCTTTTCTTGTTCAGCCCAATAAGCTCTAAACTCTGGGTTTAAGGCCTCTCCACTTTCTATTGTGGTCCTAAATTGTTGTAAAGTCGCCTGGTCAACTTGTCCCGTCTGAGGATCTGACCAGTTTGATTTAATGACGGGGCTCTGGTTTACACCAAATTGAAGATCCATAAGTTCGTCATATGAGACGTTCAAACCTAAATCTTCAGCTTCGTTTCCAATCAATGCTTTTTCAACATAGAAATCCCAAATGTTCTTCCTTTTTTGAAAAGCATCCAATTGAGCATTTCTGTAATATGCTTGTTCTGTTTGCTGAAATTCCTGGTAATTGATCTTTTCTCCATCAATATTACCCAGGGTCATGCTGGTAACTGCGCCTGCTGGACCACCGCTTCCTGACATATCCATCATAATAAAAGCAGCCAAAGCCATACCCAACAATAAAAGAACAAACCAAAAGTTCTTTCTAATCTTTCCTATCAGAGCCATCGTAAAATCTTAATAGTTAGTGATATATAAATAATTGATTTTTTAATCTAATTACTGTTAAGTTATTTCATTGGTTAACAAGTAATTATCTAATGCTTTTCCTCAATCTATTGGAATGAAAAAAGTTTTGCAAATGTAGCCTATTTTATAGCAATAATCAAAAACAGGCAGGTAAGTCAAGTATTATTTTACAAGAATTTTGGCATATTCTTTGCAAGCTAATACACGAGATTGAGTTTTTGCCATATTCATTGGTTCTTTTAAAAGCTTAGTGGACCGTTCTTAAGAAGAGCGGTCTTTTTTATTTACCATTCTTGTCCCTCTCAATTATCTGGTCTATCTGGAAAACTTTGAGATTTTTACCAATTATAGTTCTATCCTTGTTCAACACATAAATTTCAGGTGTAACATTTACATAATACTTTGCATATATAGATCTGTTGGTTGGGTCAAAAACATTGGTAAAGTTCATTTTCTTTTCCTTGATATAAGCCTTCCATTCCTCTTCATCAGTATCTATGGCAATGGCAAAAACATCTACTCCTTTTGATTTGTTTTTATTGTACCATTCAACCAAAAGTGGTGTTTCTTTCAAACAATGCTCACATGTAGGATTGTACATATAGACAATTATATAATCAGCTGTCTTCTCATAAATTGACTTTGTATTTCCATTTTGATCTGTAGAAACTACGTCAGGACCTTTAAGACCAATAAGGCTTTGAGCCATTTCATTAGCTCGTTGCTGAAGAGCATAAACTTCCATGGAATCAGACCAGAACGCTTTTCCCCTGGTAAAATAATTTTGAATCATATACACAAAAACAGCTTCTGCATCCATCAGAGTTGTCTTAGCGGGTTCATACTGAATGGCTATCCAATTGGTAAAAAATTTAAAATAATCTGGCTTGTCTAAAACCTTGTCTATTAAAACTTTTGCATACTTTTTTATAGAATCTGGATCCTGAGGTGTCAAATCCTTAATATATCTACTTAACTTATTACTTATTACAGGTGTTCTAAGCAAACGCCTATCATTAAAGTCGACATTATCCCAAAATTCTTTCCTGTAGAAATAAACTTTTTGGTCTTCAGAAACATCTTCCCTTATTTTAGGGTTCTGTCCTGATCTTTTAAAATTTACAAATAACAAATCATCATTTCCCTTGTAAATACTTTTTAGGTGATCTTCTCGAGTTTGTTCAAGCAGCTTTCTTTGCTTTTCAAGTGCCATATATTCTGCGCCCTTTTTATCACTCATACCCGACATTTGTTTAGTCAGCTCTTGAAATTTTGGGTTATAACCCTGCTCAAACTTAAGGTTGGTATAAAAGATCTGATTCTCTCTACTTCCTGTCACCTTCATTGAATTAATCATATCGTTCCCATCAAAAGCTAATTCAAATTCCTGGTCCTTGCCGAGAAACATTTGTACAAACTCATTATTTGGTAAGGAAGCATAGTATAGACCTTGAGGATATCCTGAAGCAAGCTCATATGACATTTTCCCACCCACAAGCATAGTTGAATCCATTCTAAAATTTCCACCTGCTACGGAGGCAATCAAATAGCTCCTTCCATCAGGAACATTACTTGCTGTAAGTAGAATTTTGGTGGGACCACCCATAATCGGCTCCTCCTCTGTACGTTGTGCATCAGATGTGCTGGCCTTTTGCTCTGTATTTTCATGTTCCGTAACAAGCTGATTTTCACTAGAATTGGTATTGCCACAAGAAATAAGTATTATAAAAAAAACAATTTGTATAAACCTCATGTTGAATTATTTAGAACAAAAATACGCTTGTGAAATGATTTCGTAAAGTTCCTGTGAAATTTTTTCTGAATTAAATTCTAAGATGGCCTTGCTTCTTCCTTTTTCACCCATCTCATATCGTTTTTCGTCATGCAATTTACAAGTTTTTAGTATTGCCTCTGATAATGAATTAACGCTTTGACAATCAACAAGAAAGCCATTCTCTCCATTAACTACAGCTTCTCGACAACCAGCTACATTACTTGCAATAACCATCTTCTTCATAGACATAGCCTCTAATATAACTCTTGGCATTCCTTCTCTGTAACTTGGCAATACTATACAATCACTCTGAGAAATTATATCTCTGATATCATCAACAAAACCAAGGTAATTTATTAGATCGTCTTCAATCCATGACAATAGTTCCTTTCTAGATATCATCGACGGGTTACCTGCGTCAAGCTCACCCACAACCCAACATTCAAAATTGTCGGTTTCTTCTTTTAATAATTTTGTAGCCTCAACAAATTCTTTTATGCCCTTGTCGTATAACAACCTGCCAATAAAAGTAAAAACCAATTTATCTTTCCTTTTACTATTCTCCTTGGGCTTATAATATTCAACATCCACGCCACACCCTTTAATTGATATTCCCTTAGAACCGTTCAATATTTTAAGGTCAATGAATAATTTCAAATCATCTTCGTTTTCAAAAATAACTTTTTGATGATATCGATTGCTAATGCCATATAGATATCTCGTTATACGATTAATTATTCCTTTGTGTATAAAAGCATAACCCAACCCCGTTACAACCGCGATGGATGGTATTGCTTGAAGAGTGGCTGCAAAACCTCCAAAGATATTGGGCTTGTGGGTAAAATGTATAACAATATCAAATTTGTATTTCTTATAAATTGAAGACAGTTCTAGGAGTAGTTTAATTTCCGTGATTGGGTTTGTACTATCTCGTGAAAGGTTTTGAAGAGCGATATGCTTCACAGAAGGAAATTGTTCTTTATATGAAATGAATTCATCTAGAGGTGCTATTACATAAACCTCATGATCATGACCACATAACTTGTCTATAAGGTTGAGTCGAAACTTATAAATGTTCCAACAAGAATTCGCTACGATTGCAACTTTTGTAAAATTCAAAACCTTCTATAATTATATAAAGCGAGGATCATCAATTGTCTTCCTGAGTTCCTTTATTTTTTGTTCTTCGGATTTTGGATATATCAACAACACATCTTTCTCATCTATAACTATATAGTCCTTAAGCCCTTTAATTACAACAAGTTTTTCTGAATCTGACCTTACCATACAGTTCTTAGAATCTATTAATAAAGAGTTATCACCCAATACAACTGAGTTATCTTCATTCTTTCCTAAATAAGAATATAATGCATTCCAAGTTCCTAAGTCACTCCATCCAATATCCAGTGGAATTGTATAAACATTATCTGCCTTTTCAAGAATGGCATAATCTACTGAAATATTTGGTGTCAAAGGATATACTCGATCTATATATTCTTGTTCATCGCTTGTGTTAAAATAGGCAGGACTTTCTGTTAATACATCATATATTTCCTTTGAGTTCTTTTTGAATGCATTCAAAATGGTTTTTACCGACCAAACGAAAATTCCTGCATTCCAGTAATAGTTTCCCTTTTCAATGTACGCTTTAGCTGTTTCTAAATCTGGCTTCTCCTTAAAAGAACTTACTTTTTCAATATCTCCACTTATCTTCTCTTTGCTTGTTTCAATATATCCATACCCGGTGTCTGGTCTTGAAGCCTTAATTCCAAGGGTTATAATCGCATCATTTTCTGAAGCATAATCCAGAGCTTCAATTATCTTGGATTGAAAGAGTGCTTCATTTATAACTATATGATCAGAAGGAGCTACGACAAAACAAGCCTCCTCATCCATGGCCAACAATCTCAAAGCCGTATAAGCCACACAAGGTGCTGTGTTGTTTCTTGAAGGTTCCGAAATAATATTAGATTCTGGAATTTCTGGAATGTGTCCATGAACTAAATTCCTATACATTTTATTGGTGACAACAAGTATCCTTTCAGGAGGTATAATCTTTTCAAATCGTTCATAAGTTAACCTTAACAATGATTTGCCAACGCCTATGATGTCCAAAAACTGTTTAGGCAAGTGCTCTCGGCTGGCCGGCCAAAACCTTGAGCCTACGCCACCAGCCATTATGGCCACATAATATTTATTTCTATTCACCATTTTCATTTATTGATTCAAAGATAGCTTATCAATATCCTAAATCATGAAGCTTATCTTCAATCATTGGATAAATTTTATTGATTTTTTCTTTCTCTTCCTCAGTATAAGCTTTCCTAGGTTTTATATGCTTAAACTTTGCACGCCATACCTTATTGTCATATTCTAAAGAAGAAAATTCAAATATTTTCATTAATACTGATTCTGGTTGAGAAACCAAATCTTCATATTTGATTTTCAACACTTGAGATTTTGGTACTTTATTAAGCCCTTTTTCGGCAGTTTTTACACTTTCGAGCCATTGCTTTGTACAAGTTTCAAGAATACTGTGGGAGTTCCTATATTCTTGGATACCTTCAAAATAAGGACCCCAAATAAAGCCTCTTTTAGGAAACAACAATCTGCCTGGAACATCTCTAAGAAAACCATACAAATATTTTGACCATTCCCTCAAAGGAATTTCCCAGCTCACCAGTCGCCTAATTAAAGCAGAACGGTCTGGCTTGCTTGTCCACTTACTTTCAGCAGATAACATAACATCCCTTCCATCCCTAACAATATAGATGAAGTGGGCACTGGGAAATACTTTTAAAATAAAAGGAATACGAAATACATTACTTGGTGTCTTTTCAAGAAGCCGAGATTTATTATTAGCATATAAAAAGTCAGAGAATTTTGTTCGTATATAATTGATAACCTTGTATGATGCTTGACTCTCGTCTCTTAGATCACTTTTTGCCGAAGCGTTACCATATCTCCATATATACTTGGGTTCTAACCAATAAGCTATGTCAGGATGATGACTCATCAGCTCACCTAAAAGTGTGGTACCTGATCTTGCAGCACCTATTATGAAAAGTGGTTTGTCAAACTTCTGATTCTGCATACAATATTTGATTCAATCTTTTTTTACGGCTAAGATATAATACAGAAGCCAATATCAACCCAATCATTGATTGCATCAATTGTATTTGTGTGAAAAGTAAAACAACAAAGAGGATAAAACCGAAGAGCTCCTTGTTTTTATACAACAAGTCTTTGAAAGACAAGTAAATTGCTATTGGAAAAAGCAAACCTAAGAATCCAAGATGAAATAACACCATATTTATTCCACCTCCCAGTCTTCCAATTTCAAGTACTATATGCTTGTTTAAAAGTTTAGGGTATTCTCCAGATTTGTATAGTCCTGAAATAAATGACTTATAATTCCCCATCCCCATTGGCAGAAAGGCGTTGTGCTTTGCAGCCAGAAATGGTGAAATACTACTTGTAATTCTTACACCCGCACTAACATCCAGTTGTGCAATCAATAAAGGATTATTACGTATTTCATTTATCAATATAGAAGCTCTGCTACTTTCAAGATTGTCTACCATCTTCTGATAGATGACATTTGCGACAAGCAAGATTATCACTCCTGCCAAAACATACTTTAAGCGGAATCTCATGAT
The DNA here is from genome assembly GCA_029262995.1 of Saprospiraceae bacterium. Taxonomy (GTDB): domain Bacteria; phylum Bacteroidota; class Bacteroidia; order Chitinophagales; family Saprospiraceae; genus RFSX01. Next base: position 145,201 of record JAJCYH010000026.1, read on the forward strand.
TTGTAGTCCCATAAAAATCAAAGCAGCTATTATAAGAACCAAAATTGAAGTGGCAGACTGAGAAAAGAAGACCACCTGGAATATTAATATAGGCAATGAGAAAAGATTATATTTCAGAGGGTACTGTACCAATGAAAAAACACAAAAGAAAAGACACAATGAACCATAAAAAGCAGGTTCAGGACTTAAAGATACAACACCTCTACCACCCAACATCACACCTCGAGCACCTTGATTCAATAAAAAAGTCATGAAGTCAGGATCATAATACATTTGTACAAATCCTACAAAAAAGTATGTCATAATAACCAAAAAGAAAATCTTAAAACTCAATTCGAATGAAGACTTTAAATACATATTATATGCTGCAAAACAAAGCAATGGCACAGATAAGTAGTTGAGAACATTTTTAGCAGTCTCAATTCCAGATAAATTTGATGTCGGCACTAAAAGAATGGCAAGAATAAACAATAACCAAAAAATGATAATCGGTAGGTTGACCATCTTCTTCCTCATTGTAATTAACAATATTATTGATGCAATCAAAGCATTAGGCTGTGTATCCGTTCCAATACGTATGATATCTATGTAAGGAAAGAAACATAAAAAGAAAAATATATAAATTAATAACTTCAAATATTGATTATTTACTCATATTTATTTTTTGCATAATCAAGTGCAGAACATATTATGTCTATTGCACTTTGCAGCTCTTCCATTGTATAAATCAATGGAGGAGCTAGTCGAAAGCATTTATTATTAAATAAAAAATAATCGATTAGTGCTCCCTGTGAAAATGCTTCCTGAACTACATGCTTCAAGTATTTCCGTTTTGTTAATTCAACAGCCATCATCAGTCCAGCAGCTCTTACTTCCGCAACAATTCCATGCTCTTGAAGCCTACTTGTTATATATTCGCTTTTTGTATTTACCTGCTCAATCAAATTTTCTTCAATCAACACTTCTAAAGTAGCCTTTGCTGAAGCACAAATTACCGGGTGCCCTGCGAAAGTAGAAATATGCCCTAGGTCAGGGTTATTGGAAAACATATTTATCAATCCTCTATTTCCTACAAGTGCGCCTACTGGTAGGCCTCCGCCCATCGCCTTGCCTAGACAAAGAAGATCTGGCAATATCTCGTATTTTTGATAAGCAAACAATTGCCCTGTTCTTCCAAAACCGGTTTGTATTTCATCCAATATTAACAAGCAACCGACTTCAGCACAACGTTTTTGTACTTCCTTTAGATATTTTGCTTTTGGCAAAATCACCCCTGCTTCAGCTTGTATTGGTTCAAGAATTATTGCAGCAGTTTTGCCTGTGATTCTATTAAGATCATCAAAATTGTTAAATTCAATATGTTTGATGCCTGGCAGTAGTGGTAAAAAACTTCTTGAAAACTCGTGATCAGATCTTAGAGATTCAGAGCCTTGTGAGCTGCCATGATAGGCATTCCTACAAGAAATAATTTCATATCTTCCAGTAGCTCGCTTTGCTAATTTCATAGCTGCCTCTATAACCTCTGTACCAGAATTTAGATAGTAAATACAATCAAGCTTAGGATTTAGTTGTGTCATTAACAATTTTGCATAATCAGTTTGAGGAGACTGGATATGCTCTCCATAAACCATAGTATGCATATACTTATCTAGTTGAGTTTTGATAGCACCAATAACTTTTGGATGTCTATGTCCCAAAGAACTTACGGAAATACCTGAATTTAAGTCGAAATATTTCTTACCGCTTTTGTCAATAATATAAACACCATTAGCACTTTCGACTTCCATGGCTAGAGGGTAAGTGCTGGTTTGGGCAATATTATGAAAAAATATTTCTCTTTTTGATAATGACATAGTGTCAGAGCTATTTACAATCAGAATATAAATCAAAAATATACATAACTAATATGGTAATTATAATAATATATAGTTAACACAAGCCTATTAACAACATAGTTGAGCGAATGTGGTTATTATTTGTAGTACAATACTGTTTTTTTAATCAAATTTGTAGATATTAAATTTAAATAGAATGAAGCGACTTATACAAATATGCATCTGTCTGATATTTTCAGTATCCCTGCAATCTCAAGGTATATCTTTTTTTGAAGGCAACTGGGAGACTATTATTAAGGAAGCTCAAAAAGAAGACAAAATTATATTTGTTGATGCTTACGCAAAATGGTGCGGTCCTTGTAAAAGAATGGCACGTGAAGTATTTACGCAAGAAAAAGTCGGGAGATTCTTCAATGACAATTTTATCAATATAAAAATGGATATGGAAGAACCTTCGGGAATTAATTTTGGTAGAACTTATCCGGTAAGTGCATATCCTACTTTATTGTTTTTGGATATTAAAGGAAACATCCTAAAAAAAGTTGTCGGAGGAAAAGGTCCTGATGATCTAATTCAGTTAGCTAAAATGGCGATCAAGTCCTATGACAAATCAGATCAATTTGCTGAAAGATATGATGCCGGTGAAAGAGATTTTGATCTTATGATTAACTACGTTAAAGAATTAAACAAGGTTGATAAGCCTAGCGCAAAAATCGCAAATGACTATTTGAATAACGACCCAGAAATCTCTGACAGTCAAAAAGCTTTGTTTCTCCTAGCCTCCGTTCAAGAATCTGACTCCAAATTGTTTGAGCAGCTTCTTGATCTTAAGTCTGAAGCAATTCGTCAAAGTTCTGAAGAAGAATTTGAGTTGTGTGTTTCAAAAGCTGTATTTAATACAATTGAAAAAGCTGTTGATTATGACTATGAAGCCTTATACCTTGAAGCAGTAAATAAATTTAAAGACTCAGGAATAGGTGATAAAAAACAATTTGAGCTTGAAGCAGGATTGTATTATAATGCATTAAATGGAAATTACAAAGAGTGGGAGGCTCTATCAAAAAAATTCTTGAAAAAATATGCAAAGAAGAACATATTACCCTATCAGGAACATATTACCCAAATCAAAAAATATTTTAGTTATTCTCCAGAAGCAAAGATATACCTTTATGATATCTGCAAAGAGCTTATTAAAAAGGATGATAGTGCCGACAACTATATGCTTTACTTGGGTCTCTTAATGAATGATGCTAAATATGAAAAAGCATTTTCTATATGTACCAATGCATTGAAAAAACATGAAGACAGTCACCTTGGCAGTCAGTTTAGACAAATGCACGAATTCCTGGAAAAGAAGAATATGGACTAAAGCTCCTTATTAAATGTCTATATCCATTATTACCGGTCCGTGATCAGAATGTGTCGCTTCACGAAGCTGTCTTACTTCTCTTATTCCTTTGCTTATTTTCTCTGTAACAGATATATAGTCTATTCTCCAGCCTTTGTTTTTTTGCCTTGAGCCCGCCCGGTAGCTCCACCAACTATAAGCATCCTCTTTGTCCGGATACAAATATCTAAAGGCGTCAACAAAACCGTTTGTAAACCAATCTTCCAGCCACTTCCTTTCTTCAGGTCTAAACCCTGATGGATTGTCTTTCCTACCTGGATTATGTATATCAATGTCTAGTCTTACAATGTTATAATCACCTAAGACAATAGTATTCTTTCTCTCTTTCTTTAACTTGTAGATCCATGGCTTAATGTCTGCCAGAAATTCCATTTTAAATTCATGCCTTTCTTCACTACTGCTTCCCGAAGGAAAATATCCATTAACGACAGTCAGCTCACCGTAATCACATCTTAATATTCGTCCTTCATTATCATATTTTGTCATGCCTATTCCAGAAACAACCTTATCCGCTTTTTGCTTTGAATAAGTAACGACTCCTGAATATCCTTTTTTCTCTGCAGAATGCCAATAAGCATGATATCCTAGCTCCTCAAACAATTCTGCAGGCACTTGATCTTCTTGAGATTTACTTTCTTGTATACAAAATATATCTGGATCTTCTTCTTTTAACCAATCTAACAATCCTTTTTTCAAAGCTGCTCTAAGTCCATTTACATTATAGCTGACTATCTTCATGTTATTTTCAGTTTACTTTCCTTTATTTATAATATTTAACAAACATAATTGTTCTTTTCAATAGAACTCCAATTAAGCAGGCTAATCGAATAAAATGAAAAATAATAGGTTTGCTTTCTCAATTCTTTAAACGATTTTTACAAAATGAAAGAAAAGGTGCTTTTTGTATGTAATAATTGCGGAAACCAAACAACCAAATGGGAAGGTCGCTGTGTCAATTGCCAAAGCTGGAACAGCTATGAAGAGCAAACCATTAGAAAGGAAACGACTAAAGCAGAAAAAAAACACTGGAAAGAAGGACCTACAATTAAAAAGTCTGCTCAACCGATTGCAGAGATTCAATACAGTAAATCCCCTCGTTTAGAAGTTCCGGACAAAGAACTCCAAAGAACACTAGGGGGGGGAATAGTGCCTGGCTCAATTACTCTGATAGGCGGAGATCCTGGAATTGGGAAATCGACTCTATTGCTCCAATTGGCCGTAAATTCGCCATATAAAATTCTATATATCTCTGGGGAAGAAAGTGCCCAACAAATAAAAATGCGTGCTGAAAGAATTGGTATTAAGAATCATGATTGTCTGATCCTTACCGAAACCAATCTTAATACCATTTTTGAGTCAATCAAAAAGGAAAAACCCGAATTGGTTATCATCGATTCCATACAAACCATATCTTCTTCGCTTGTTGATTCGTTTCCAGGAAGTGTTACACAAGTCAGGGAATGCACTGCAGAGCTTCAGATATTTGCTAAAGAATCTCAAATTCCCGTTTTTCTAATTGGTCATATCAATAAAGAAGGACATATTGCTGGACCAAAGATTCTGGAACATATCGTAGATACTGTTTTACAATTTGAAGGCGACCGAAACCATATCTACAGGATTCTCAGAACCAAGAAAAATAGATTTGGTTCAACTGATGAATTAGGCATCTATGCCATGGAAACAACCGGTTTAAGAGAAATCGCCAACCCATCGGAACTCCTATTGTCACAGAGCGATGAAAGCCTTAGCGGAAGCGTTATAGCTGTCACTATTGAAGGCATGAGGCCAATGCTTATTGAAACCCAAGCCTTGGTAAGTCAAGCTATTTATGGGACACCACAAAGGTCGTCAACTGGGTTTGATCTCAGGCGATTAAGCATGCTTTTAGCCGTCCTTGAAAAAAGAGCAGGACTATTCTTCGGTCAAAATGATGTATTTCTGAACATAGCTGGTGGGATGAAAGTACATGATACATCTATTGACCTTGCTATTGTCGTAGCGCTGATTTCATCTTTAAATAACATCCCAATTGATAAAGATTGTTGCTTTGCTGGAGAGATTGGCTTAACCGGTGAAATAAGAGCTGTTAATCGAATTGAGCAACGTATCGAAGAAGCCGCCAAACTAGGTTTTAAAAAAATCTACATTTCTAAATACAATCTTAAAGGACTAAAACTTAAAAATAACAACATCGAGATTTTCCCATTGGCAAAAGTGGACGAACTTATTCCTGTCCTTTTTGCTTGATTTTTGGTTTCAAATTGACTTCAAACAAATAGCCCTAAGTGCTTCTTTTTCATTAACTTGTCAAAGTTAAAGTTCATTTATTAGCCATAAATAAATAAAGATGTCAAAAACCAACAGTTGCGACGAGTCTATTTTTAAGGGAACAAGAAATGAGTATCAAAATATCCAATTATCCGTTTGTGAAGGAAGCCTACCCGACAAGCTCTATGGTGTAATTTATTTTCAACCTCAATGTGGAACCATCGTCTCGGGCTTGGTTGAGAACTATGGAATATTAAACTTAAATATTGGTTATGCTTTTAACGATCAACTTAGCTTGACAGTATCTACTCAAAATGCCTTGAACAATAAATACCGTATCATGCCTAATATGCCTCAAATTGGAAGGATGATATTGGCTAAATTTAGTTATTCATTATAAATTTAAAATCTACTAAAATGGAAATTAATTGGTTATCGTTCATCATCGCTACTTTAACGCCTACTATCGTAGGGTTTGTTTACTACCACAAAGCTGTTTTCGGTTCTGCCTGGATGCAGTCTATCGGTATGACTGAGGAAAAGATGCAAAGTGCTAATATGACTAAAGTATTGAGCATTGCTATTCTTGTATCTGCCCTAATAGCATTCTTCTTGCTTAACTTTTGCAACGGTCCATGTCAAGAGGCTGAGTTTGATAGCTTTAAACATGGTGCTACTCACGGCGCAATTATCTCTGTATTTTTAATACTGCCTATTTTGGTAACAAATGGACTATACGAGCAAAGATCATGGAAAGGTGTATTTATCGGTTTTGGGTATTGGATCATTACACTTGCACTAATGGGAGGAATTTTGGATGCAATGCATCATTGGCCTAATTAGATATAAAAAAAACGCATCTACTTTCTTTAAAGTAAATGCGTTTATACCTTTAATAACACCCTTTGTATTATAGACAACTGGTTTACAGTTTACACCTACGTCATTTTTATAATTATTTATTTAAATGTGTAAGTGTGTAATACAGAAGGTGTTATTGTAAAATCTTTTTTATAAAAAACCATCGTTTTTTATAGGGGTGACGTTATGCTAACTTTAATGCCGCCATTACACCTCCTGAAAGACCAAGAAATAATACCACATAAGCTGCGTCAATTAAAAATAACTTAAGCGATTTACGCTGATACAAATAATTAATAGCAATAGCTGGAACACAGTAAAATGCTGCTGCCATAATACCATGCAATCCGCCGTGCATAAATGTTTGATCTGCAGGCTCATGATAGCCTATGATCATATTGACGGCATAAGACAAGACGATCATCATTAAAAAAGCAAGTCCATGTGTTCTTGCAACATCGCCTTGGACATCTTCGTCAGATATTCCTGTTTCTGCCTGCCAAGCTTTTCCGAATAGTTTTGTGTACCAAAGAAAGCCTAAGGCAAAAGCAGCTAAGGCACCAATTACGGGTTCTAGATATTCCATAGTATAAATTTTGATTAGTTAATAGCCATTAAACTACGAAAAAGCTTTAAAATCAGATAATTATATATTTAAATTTTACAATTTGATCTTATGTTTTGTACATTTTTCAAAGCCAGCTTTACAAATTGATGGGTTCTTTAACAGTCGGTAAGTACAAAAACTTTGTTAATCCTTATTGGTAAAATCAGCTTAGCGCCTTTTCTTAAGCAAAACATATGAAGTAAGACTTTTGTCTCTGGTCCGAGGGTTTAAAAATTCAACACCGAAAGATTCCCCAACAAAATGATCAAAACGAGCAATTTCTTCATGGGTATAACTCATTCTGTTAATATATTCATCTACGCGTGATAAGATTAACTCATTTGTTTGATACTTAGTAAAATCATCATCTGAAGGTGTCCAGTTTTTCGTAACCTTACCATTTGTGTAAAACAAAACCCTATTAGAAACTGGTCCTAAAACAATAAGTTCGTCATTGGGATAATTCTTGTTAACATATGCTGCTGCTTTGTTATCTCCTCTATACGCTGCAATGGTTGGAAATATATTGATGCTTAGAATAAGATTGATAATGATTACAACAAATGCCGACATATAAATGCATTTATCCAGACCTTGCTTTATATATTTATTGAATAAAAACATGCCGACTAAGAAAGCCACTATTATCAAAACGTAAATATAAATAGCAACATTCCAAAGATAATAACTACCACCAATAAGCAACATGCCTAATCCAATTTGAAGCCATTGGACAAGCTTTAAATATTTTAAACTGCCCCTACCAATTGCACTCTCAAAAGTGTTGGCTACAAGTATTGCATAGAAAGGAAATATAATAGTGATATAATGAGGAAGTTGAAATTTGGAAACTGAAAACAACAATAACATAAGCATTGCACCAGAAAAACTATACATCTCTACTGCCAAAACCCTCTTGATGAGATTTCTGACTATTTGATATAAAGCAAAGTAAAGTGCTAGACACCAAGGGAAAAAAGCCCACAGCTGTGTATGCAGAAAATAAACAATGTCACCTTTAGCTCTAGTAATCGGTCCTTCGTTGATCAGTCTGGTAAATTGACTATCCCAGAAAAACCATTTTATACCAGAGACGTTATTCCTGCCAAAAACTAATTTATCTGGTTGGCTATCAAATTGAACCCAAAGCGAATAGACTTCAGGTAATAAAAACAAGACTATCAGAGCAAATATAAAAATCCAATACGGCTTAAAAATGAATTTTAAACTTCTTGATTTGTACAACAAATGACCTCCAATCGCACCAAATATAGGCACTACTAGAAACAATCCTTTGGACATAATAGCACCTGCAGTGAACAAACTCATACACACCAAATGTATTGTCTTAGTTTCCTTTGTAAAGCGATCAAAATGAAAGACCGCAGCAATAATGAATAACATCAAAAAGGGTTCTACCCGTCCTTCTGTGCCAGCCATAAAACTATACTGTGAGCAAAGAAGTATGAGTATGCTTAACCAAGCCGTTTTGTCATTGTAATATTGACGAGCAAATAAAAAACAATAGTAGCAAGCTAGAAAGAAAGCTATGGTATGTGGGAGAAGGTAGACGAATGAGTTTACACCAAAAATTTTAAAAAAGACGGCTATAATCCAGAATGGTAAATGTGGTTTATCCAACCAATCACGGCCTTCTACAAACAATGATAACCATTCGCCCGTATCTGCTATTTGAGCAGCTATTGTTGCAAAGAGTCCTGAATCATCGATATAGAATTCCAGTCGTAGGTTAAACAGGTATAATAATCCTGCCAAACCAATAAGATATTTGATTACGAGATGTTGTGAGCGTTTCAATGACTAAATATTATAAATTATTAGGCATTGTAAATGAGCCTTGAGTCAATAATAATAGCTTGTATAATAAATTGCTATTCAATGTTATGGACCATAGGAAAGGATAACTGGTGTTATCTGATCGTTACTAGCACCTTAAGTTTCATCTAACCAGATATTAATTTTCCTATATACATAAAATCCATGGCTTTATCCATTGATTCTCCTGATTTACATTTTCACAAATGGTATCAATTCAATTTTACCCTGTCTATCTTTAAGCTGAAGATAATACATCCCTTTTTCAAATTCCGTTAGTTGAATCTGTTGTGTAGTAATATTTAATTGTCCTGATTTAAGAAGCTGACCAGAAGAAGAGACAATGTAATAATCCAAATTCGCTTGCTCATCTCCTATAACATTTATAAAATTGGAAGTCACCGGATTTGGAAATATAGAATAAGCTAAGCTTGTCTGGAATGAAACCGCTGTTGATAATTCAACCTCTATCTCTCCACTTGAAATACTACAGCCGTTGGTATCGGATAGGTTCACAACATAAAAGCCAGCAGCTAAATCCTCAATATCTTCTTCGGTGGACAAGACATTTCCATCTTCATCTAACCATTGGAAAAAATAAGGAGGTTCTCCCCCTTCAACCGTTATATTTATGCTGCCATTATCCTCGTTAGGCTCGCTAGGAAAAGACTGTATTGCGCTGATGACAAGAGCATTTTCTATGATTGGATTTTCCACAAATATTGAAGCCTCACAATCTTCACTGTCTATAACAACTACTTCAACGCCAGTATTGGTGGTATTAAATTCACTTTCATATGGTGGCGTTCCTCCTGTAATCGTAAGATCGAGAGTCATAATTGCTCCTGAACAACTATCTATAGATGTTATTTCTGCAGTAATATCAATTGGGCTTGGTTGTCCCACTCCGAAAATCTCTACCAACATACAATTGTCATCGGTATCAGTAATTGTAATTCCGTAGGTCCCTCCTGTCACTGTGGTTGAGAATATTCCTGTTGAAACTTCACTGATTGGTGGATTACCATCGATCATTACTATATAATTTCCCGAGCCTCCAGCAATGTTTATAATTGCTTCGGTGGTTTCATTGCCCGTACAGTCCACTTCATTCAGCACATCTACAAAAATAGACAAGCCACCAAGTTTGCTGTTGGTTTCCCAGTTGTTGATGATATGATCTATCACATCATTGTGACCTTCAGGAACTAATGAACTGTAATCGAAATGTTCAATATCACATAATTTCTCCATTTTGTCTGATGCTTCATTTTCATGAAAACAATCAGTTAATGGCAAACTGAAGCCTTTATTAGTGATGAATAGTGTTGCGACGAATAAGATTGGGGTTATTATTCTAGTGTTTTTCATACTCCAAAAATAGAAAAAGGGAAATACTTTGCAGTATTTCCCTCAGCTCTTTGTTCAGATTGCTATCTTCATTTTATCTTAATCACTGGATTTTTCCGATTCTTGCGAATCTTCCAACGCCAATGTTATTGGTTCTATTCAGATTGGTTCGCTTTGAAATGTTCCTGTTTGCACATTCCCATTAACACAAACCACGCAATCGTCATGAATGAATATTATTACAAGAATTCTGTTCATTGATCCTCTTGAATTACTTTGGAGTGACCCGCAATAAATCAATGCTTTCAAATCCCTAGAGAATTGCTTCTCTCGGAAATTCAAGAATTGCTTCTTGTCCTCCCTTTCGTTCTCATTAATTCAGACATTTTTTTCAAAGAACTAAATGATGTTCAGCCTAAGCTTTCCGTCATTGTTATACTAAGTTATATTTTGTAAACCAAAAATGCAATTGTTATTTATAATGTTTTTCAACATTTCTTGAGCCTTAAGTGTTGATAACTCTTGAATTGTCAGTATTTTATTTGTTTTAGGGTGTTGGTTATTTTAAGAAAAGTTTTTATTCGTGGGTAGTCCATTGGAGGTCTTGAATATCGATTGATCATAGATTGTGAAAATTCCTCTGGACATTTAATCCAAACCATTGTCGATCATAATAAATTTAAGAAAGGCATGCATACACTTGATGTCGTTTTGAAAAGCAATTATGGAAATGGATTATACCTAATGAAAATAGAAACAGAAGAGGGTCACTTATTTAGAAAATTGTTGGTTGTAAGGTAATTACTACAATAAATTAATAGTTTCTTATGTAAAGCCTAATCATTAACCTATACCTAGTATGCGATTATGTTTTTCCCAATTCACTAAATTAATTATCTTAACCATATGAATTAATTCCTCTGAGACAACTTTTCGCCATTTCAATATATGTGGCGACTGCCTCGATGGAGATCTGCCAGACCTTAATTCCAATTGTTTATCTTGTGCTGAACCCTAAGCTGTTATTAACTACTCTAAATAATAGAAAAAACAAAATTATAGACAATAATCCTATAATGCCCGAAACAGCAGTTACTTGATAGTGTTGGATAAGTGAAATACTATTGTTAGTTGAACCAGGATGAATGATTATAAGTAGGTTTTGAACAATTATGAATACAAATTCAAATAGGACAAATGAAAACAATAATTTCTTAATCGTGTATTTATACCTTTTAAAAATTAATAACCCGAATTGTATTGAAGAGAATATTATAAGAGCTACCAATGTGATAAGTATCAATTTCATTGATGTAAAATAATAAGGTACTGGTTTAGAAAAGTCTATATCAGAATTAATTAATATTGGTGAGTCAATTAAGAAATATACTATTATCATCTGTTTAAAGTACATTATCAATAGAACTAAAATTGAAATATAGAAAACTATTTGTTTGAGTGGTGAAATTTTAATAAGCTCTTTCTTAATTCTAAGGGTGTCTCCAAACCTCTTTCGAGCAATCAAAATGGCTTCTTGTAAGGAAAGGTTAATTCCGAGTAATATTTCAATTTCGGAATAAAAGTAATCTGAAATCTCACTCCTCTCTAACAGGTTAAATAAAATTCCAGAATTTATTTCTTCGTTTACAAGATTGATTTCTTTTTCTATTAGATTATTGGTTTCCATATATTATTTAGAGTTGAGTTCATTAACTTCCATTGATTAATAAGTTCAATCAGCCTAATTCCCCCTGATTTCTTAATGGAATAATATTTTCGTTTTCTTCCTTGGCACTCTTTAAAATAAGATTTAGCGAGATTCTGTTTTTCTAGCTTAGCTAAAACTGGATAAAGTGAACCTTCTTGCCAATTTAGATTTCCTTCACTCAGTTGAGAAACTTTTTTAATAATGCTATATCCATAATCATCTCCTTTCTGTAATATTGATAATACAAGAGGGATAGTAGAAGCAGCAATCAATTCCTTAGAAAATTCAGACATACCTAGTGGTTCTAAGTATAATGATACATAAACGATCTAAGTTTTCAAAATAAATTGAACTTTTAATTGTGTTGACAATAGTACCAGTTTATCTAATATCGCTTTCGGATCTTTATTCCTTTTAAAAAATTCATGGACATCGGTTTGTCTCTCAAAGTTTAGATAAAAAAAATGATATTCACTTCTGCCAAAAGTCTTGAGCAAAGTCGTTTTACCGATCTGGCGAGCAGCCAACAGTAATAAAGGTTTTCTTTTGGGTTTTGATTTTCTTGTTTCTAGATCTTTACATAAGTCTCTCTTAAATTCCGTTTAACTGATTTACAGCGCAAATTCATTCTATTCGTTCCATAAATGTGATTATTTGCACATTATTGGTCCATAAAATGTGATATATCGCACTTTATTCAATCACAATATGTGCTCATCTTTTTGTTTTCCAAAACAATATTATCCAAATTAATAATTATGAATATCTACAAAACAATTGTTATATTTTAAACACATAATCGGAATTATTCCGATTATACATTTGCTTTTCTACACACAATTGTTATATTTGCACCAGTTAATCGGGTATTATCCGATTATCATACATAATAATGACAACATGGATTTTAGAACGATGATAAAGGATTATTCTGAAGCTCCTATATCTAGACATTTAATTTTAGAATTACTAAGTGATTATCGGAGTCCAAATGATAAAATTAGTGAGCTACTTAAAAGCAAAGAACTTATTTCTATTAGAAGAGGGCTTTATATAACTGGACCAAAAATGGACTTGCCCTCACCAGAACCATTTCTAATAGCTAATCACCTTAGAGGACCGAGCTATGTGTCATTAGAGTCTGCATTGTCTTATTGGAACATGATACCAGAACGGGCCTATGAAATAAGTTCAGTAACCATAAAAACTTCAAAAATATATAAAACTCCCGTTGGCCGATTTAGTTACCAACAATTAAGAATTCCTTATTATTCTTATGGAATAAAAAACATAGAATATTCAGCAAAGCAAACAATGTTGCTTGCCTCACCTGAAAAAGCTTTGTGTGACAAAGTTATATTAACACCCACAATTAATCTTAGAAGCATCAAACAAACTAAAGACTTTTTAATGGAAGATCTTCGTATGGATAGTGAAGTATTAAGCACACTAGATACGGAAGTTATTGAATTGTGGATTAAAAATGCTCCTAAAAAAAGTAGTCTAAAAATGCTTATTAAAACACTTATAGAAATATGATAAAAGAGTGGATAGCGGAATATAAACCTCAAAATGAAGAAGAAATATTATCTGCATTACGAGAAATAATGCAAGAAATTACTTTAGCAGGTTTATCAAGAACTGATTTTTTTGAGAAAGCAGCTTTTTATGGAGGAACCGCTCTCCGAATATTTTATGGGTTGGATAGATATTCAGAAGATTTGGATTTTTCTTTACTTAAACCTGATTCTAATTTTTCAATTGAGCCATATTTCAATTCCATTCTCGATGAATTTAAGTCCTTGGGACTGACGGTTAGTATTAAAAAAAAGAGTAAACAAACAGCTATTGATTCTGCTTTTCTGAAAGCTGAAACCATTTGGCAAGAAATTGTACTTGAACACATCATCAAAGAAACTGGGGTGCGTTCTAACAAGACTTTGAAGATAAAAATAGAAGTTGATCGAGAACCTCCATTAAATTTCAAAACCGAAGAAAAGTTATTACTCCGTCCTTTTTCATTTTACGTGAAATGTTTTACTAAACCAAGTTTATTTGCTGGTAAAATGCATGCCCTACTATTTAGAAAGTGGAAAGATAGAGTCAAAGGAAGGGATTGGTATGACTTAGAATGGTATATTAAAAAAGGAATTCCTTTGGATTAAAACCCCTAGATCAGATCAACCGGCATGCATTGATGGAAATAATTGAAGACAGACATGGTAAACGATCTACTTTGATTGCTTCTCACCTTCCCGTTCAACAATGGCATGAAATAATAGGAGAAAATACTATTGCAGATGCAATTTTGGATCGTATTGTTCACAGCTCTCACCGTATAGATCTCAAAGGAGAATCTATGAGAAAAAAAAAAGACAAAATTATTAATTGAAACAGTTAAATTAAAGCAAAATTTAGACAACTTTTTTGACTTGACTTTGGGTGGTCACTTTCCACCGGAATACCCTGGTCAGTTTCATCGGAATATGCATATGACCTTGATGTCGAAGAATAATTATGTAATCAAAAAACTAAAACCATGGAGCTTAAACTGTATAAAGATATAGGCTCTGAAAATCTAGATAAATCACTAGCATCTGTTGCAGAGTTAATTAAAATATATTATGTCTACTATGGCAGGAATGCCTGGAATGCAACTTGGGTTACCCAGTATACAAATGGTTGTATGCATACCTCATTAGAGTCAGCAAAGTCATTTGCTGAGAGAGGTAGAAATCAAGGTAATGTGTTTTACATAAATGAGTTACCTGCTTTACTGATTAAATCCAATAAAGGGTTTTTGATAGTGACAGAGATGAACTCCCAATATCCCCTAGATTCTTATTCTCATACATACGATGTCTATGAAAGCTATTATGAATATGGTCCATGTGAAACAATTCTTACCTGTGCAAAAAATGTTAAACTAAATGTGATAGAGGATTCATTTCGTCCATTTTCTGATAATGGGGAAAATTATAAGAGTAGGAATTCAGTAATAACATTAGGGTTAGAGAGAATGGGTGTATTATTTGAGAAATTCTACAAGAATAAAAGTCAAAGATATACCTCTTATTCAATGGGAGGAGACTATAGGTTGGGGTGGTCCCAAAACAAATTAGATCGTAATCCAGTATACATAAAAAGTATAATCAGGCTTTTTGAGATTTATAGTTTAAAATACGTACCACTTTATAATAAAGTTATAAGCTGGGTAAGTCGTTACAAGTTCGACTATCTGGCAAATTCACAAAAGCTATTAAGTATATCTGATGAAATATTTGATGAAATAAAATCAAGAAGTTATCCTTTAAAAAAGAACATCGAAGTATTGGTTCATGAAAACATCTTTGACGATACAGTTTTAAATGATATGAATAGGATATCAAAAAAAGTAAAGATGAATTACATCTTCAATGTGGAAGAAGTTCCTAGAAAAGACAAGGTCCTCTTCACTTTAAAATACCCAATCAACTTTTGGGAAAAACTAATGGAAACACGTTTTAATGAAGATGTTTTCGAATCATTAAAATTGCTTTTAATAAGGACCAAATTAAAGATGGATGATAGACGAAGAAAAAATTACAGTATATGTCTAAAGTTCAGTGATGGTTATTTTAAAGAAAGAATATTCTATTTCCACGGCAGAAGTGATAAAGTTGATTGGTTGCGTGCTTTGAATATGCTTTATCTAAAAATTCCTGTGTTTTTTGATTCGGAATATCCAGATCACTTTGGAGCAATATATGAAGAAAACGGTTATTGGGTTTATAAGTCCTAATCAACACTTATAATCTAATGTTACCTCATTTATAAATCCAATTTATTATATTCATGATTGCAGTTAGTCCAAATTAAAACTTCCAAGCCGAATGGCCAACAACTTACTTAAAACTCCTGGTGATTGGTTAAGGCAGTTCTATTTTAAAAGGAATTTACCTGAACCCACTGGCAATCCATTATACACTTATAAAATAAGTAATACTGAGTATATAACTCTAAAACATGTTCTCCAGACAGATTCTTATTATAAAAATCCCCAATGGAAACAATGTTTCGTAATGTATGCCGCAGAGTGGTGGAGGAGACAATATCAAGGAGGGGCTTGGAAGTGGGACCCTATTTTATCAAACATTCAAAAGTCAAGTATTCCTACTGGTGATCGTAATAAGATTGTCGAAATTGGTTTAAACTGTTGGAAAAGAGATGTTATTAAAACAGCTTATGGAAGAGAACTTCTTGGTTCAATAATTATTGAAGCAGGATTGCCTCAAAGTTTGCTGACAATGAATAACTATATAAATATTATTATTGAAGAATTATATCAGGAATTGGGAAGCATTTCTTCAACCAATCAGGACATCATTGATATTGTAGAATACATTTGCGACAAAAATGGACTCCCGAATATTTACAGGTCAGAAGAGTTTTATAGATTACTTCTAAATTTTGTTGATCCAATAGTTAGGCTATCTGATAAATATTCTCTCTCAAAAGAAAAAGACCCAGTAAGACATCTGGATTCAGAGTACCAAGAATGGCGCTCACTTTTTCCTATACGTATTAATGAAAATGCAGAAAGGTTTTTAGATAAGCTTATATCAGACGTTTCTCAATCAATAACTAAATACCAAAATGACATATCTATAAAATATCGATTAAAAAGTTTTGGCTCAACTTGGACTTGTAGTGCATATTTATCTATAAAAAGTGGTGCTCACCACCACCATAATTTAGGTCTCTTAGAAGAAGAATATAATTCACTATCTAATAAAACGACATTGCTTATTAACATCGGAGCTTCCGCGTCCAATACAACACACGTCTTTAAGCTAGAGAGTAAAAGCCAACTAAGAATAGATGGTCTTGACAATTATAAGATTACCTCAAATATAGATCAGCTTGCTGAAATAAGTGTGTCATTGTTTGATGATAAGTCCCTTGATGAATATCTACTCTCGTCTGAATCAGAAATAGATTGGGATTTATCTAATCCGTTGATATTTTCAAAAAAAGATAATCATGAATCTTGGGAGTTAATTTCAGCTGGAAGTTGCACATTAGCAATTGATGAATACATTCTATTAACCAAAGAAGCAATAAGTGAAGATCAAATATTAAGCAACAAGCTTACTCCTATTAAAAACCATTCTGAGTCATTTTTTTTATACAAAACCTTCAATAACTATTGAAGTATGATATGTTCAAATTAGATCTCTGACTAAAAATGAGATTGATTATACGTGTCCTTAATGGTAAGTTCATAATTGGAATATTATGATACAATAACACCTTTGATAAACCGAGCATGTTTGTGAACCGTCATGGGGAACAAATATTATTTGTAATTTAGAGAAGGTAGAATCAAATGGCATCTTTG
Organism: Saprospiraceae bacterium; assembly: GCA_029262995.1. Taxonomy (GTDB): domain Bacteria; phylum Bacteroidota; class Bacteroidia; order Chitinophagales; family Saprospiraceae; genus RFSX01. The sequence goes on from JAJCYH010000026.1 coordinate 162,457, forward strand.
GTAAACACGAATTAACTTTTGAGTTAAAATAACAATAGTCTATTAATCAGAGTAGCGTATAAAGAGGAAGTTTCTACATGATTATTTCATACTAGAATATTATGAAGAAAGAAGTGGTTGATATAAACTTGTTACCCAAAAGCTAAAGAGCGAATATTTACTTATTTCCATATTCGAATATGGAATATACATACATAAATGGTTGTAATACTGTATTTTAAATTGTACTATTGCATATTCGAATATAGAATATATGAAGCCTAAGCAAATCTTTATATCTCCATTAGACATACTAATTTTATTGAAAATTATCTCTTTGGGAGATAATAAATGGTACCAAATTGATATCGCAGAATCACTTGACATTAGTCAATCTGAAGTTAGTAAGTCCCTGAAACGTCTAAAAACATCATGGCTTCTTGCTCCAAATAGTTCAATAGTAATTATGAGGGAAAATGTTTTAGAATTTCTTCGGTATGGTATTAAGTATATTTTTCCTCAATGGCCTGGATCAATTGTCAGAGGAATACCAACTGCTCATAGCGCCCCTGTATTAAATAATGAAATCCTCAGCACTGAAAATTATGTCTGGCCATATGCAAAAGGTCAAGTAAGAGGTCAAAGTATTATTCCCCTATATCCAACTGTACCAAAGGCAAGTAATGACGACAAAAAACTATATGAGTTGCTCGCTCTAATTGATGCAATAAGAATAGGGAATGCAAGAGAAAAGGAATTAGCTTATAAAAAATTGAAAAATAGAATAATCCTTGGAGAATATAACAATTAATAAAGACTTAGTTAAGGAGGTTGCAAATGCTCTTGAAGAGCTCAAAGAAATAATGGTTTTTGTGGGAGGTGCAACTATAAGCCTATATACTGATGACAAAGCTGCTCAAGAAATACGACCTACTAGTGATATTGACATGACAATAAGACTAGCACATAACTATGCTGAATGGGCTAAAATTAATGAAAGACTCTCAGAATTAGGATTTTACCCAGATCCAGAAGGACATGCAATTTGTAGTTATAAATACAAAAACATTAGTGTAGATATAATGCCATCAGAAAGTGGTCATATGGGTGAAGCGAACAAATGGTATAAAGTCGGATTTAAAAACATACAAACAACATATATTGATAACGAAGAAATATCAATATTAACAGCTCCATGTTTTTTAGCGACCAAATTTGAGGCATTTAAAGACAGAGGAACTGATTACAGAACAAGTCATGATTTTGAAGATATAATTTATGTTATTGACAACAGAACTACAATAGTGGAGGAAATAGAAAAGGATGAGAAAGAAATAAGAGATTTTTTAAAACATGAATTAAACAAAATACTTGAGATGTCAAATACTTATGAAATTCTATCATGCCATATTCATCCATTAGTGCTTGATGACAGATATCCAATACTTGAGGAAAAAATAAAGAAGATTGTTCATTTAGACTAAAATAGCCAGTGTATTTATCGTGGCATTTTAATAAAAAAGACTTTCTGGGAATCACTACGCGTATAAAGAAAAAACACCTAATAAGGTTATTTTAGGGCTATACATAGGGTAGAATATCTACCTATCATATACGCGCACAAGACCAACTTTTTTAATGTTAAAAATAGAGACGTATTTCAATTACCGTGAATCTATACATATTTTAGTAATTCTCACTTTGAATTAATTAACTCTAAACCGCTATTAAAATGAAAACTATTGCTATAATTCTATTTTTTTCAATAAGTCTATCCTCTCAAGATTTTATTAAACCGTTTAAGATTAACGAACAAGATAGATTTTTTATAGATACTATTTATGTTGATTCAAACATCACTAAAGACGCCTTTTACAACAAAAGTAAAATCTGGATTGCAAAGGCATTTATTGATGGAAAAGAAGTTGACATTTTTTCAGATGAAGAAAAGGGTCAAATAATCGGCAAAGGTTCAATTGAAGTAGTTTCTGGATTAGCAAGTTTCACTAGCGGAAAAGATTACTTAAACTATACTATTAACATTTATTGTAAAGATGGGAGAGCGCGTTTGGTAATTGATAATATTTTTATGTACATGCCAGAAAACCCCTACGCCAAAGAACCCATAGCAATTGAAACATACTACTTTAAAGGTGGAGATGTAAAAGGAAAACAATTTAAAGGAAAAAAGAAGTTTAAAGAAAACAAAGTAGAACATGTTAACCAAGTAATACAATCTTGGATTGATTCTATAAATAGCGATGGAGGTTACTCCGACTTTTAATCTGTCAAATATTCCACTTCGTACCACTTAGCGTACCCCTTGAGCATGACTAAACGATTTCCAACAAAGTTGGAATGAATGTCCTAAATGGACTTTCAAGTGAAGAAACCGACGCCTCCTGTAGGACGGTGCCTACTGGATAAATCAGCGGCGGGTGGGTGAGCAATTGGTTTCGCCTCTGGCGAAATTGTATTGACTAAATGTCAATACAAAAAGAGTGAACCGCTTCATCCTGTAAGACGGTGCCTACTGGATAAATCAGAAGCGGATGGGTGACCGAATGGTTACGCTTTTTGCGTAATTAGATTGACTAAATGTCAATACAAAAAGAGCGAACCGCTTCATCCTGTAGGACGGTGCCTACTGGATAAATCAGTATCGGGTGGGTGGCAGAATCTTTACCTACAGTAATGAAATGAAGGTAGGCGTATGCAACTTGTATAACTTTATCACCGCGGATTGCCTTTGGCGATCCGGATAGGGTGAACAAATGGTTTCGCCTTTTAGCGAAATCACATTGACTAAATGTCAATGTGAAATGCGTGAACCGCTTTATCAAAAGCCGATGGGAAGCCCAACAAGATTCCTAAGCTTCACTTCGTTATGGTCGCGAGCATGACCGAATGGTTACGCTTTTTTGCGTAATTAGATTGACTAAATGTCAATCTAAAATGAGGAAACCGCTTCATCAGAAGCGGATGGGTGGCAGAATCCGCGAGTGATCTCTTCAATTCTGCGAAGCAGAATATTTCTTCACTAAAGTGAAGAAATAAATAAGCCCCGAAGTAAAACTTCGAGGCTTATTGAAGAGGTCGCGAGCGGATTCGAACCGCTGTACAAGGTTTTGCAGACCTCTGCCTAACCGCTCGGCCACGCGACCATACGTAAATTCGGATGGCAAATATAAAGTAAAAATATTTCTGTTTCCACTAAATACCAACTTTTAGCAACAGCTGAAAGACACTTACCGAACCACCAATATCTTAGTTACCGCCGTATCTGGATCCCGAAATGAATCCGATGAAGAACTGAAAACCAAATAAACACCTCCAGCAACCGTATTTCCCAACAGATCCATCCCATCCCAAATCGCCTGCCCTCCCAGAGCCTGCGTCTGGAAAACAAGATGACCATCGATATCCGTAATCTTAATTTCTGCATCTCTAGCCAAGCCCTTAATCGCTATGTTACCATTATATTCCGGCCTTACAGGATTCGGAAATGCATATACATTAGAACTGTGAACCACCCTTGCAGATGTCGTTCGTGTTCTGAAACTCTGCAATCCCTTGTTGGTAGCAATCATCATCTCTCCACTTTCGCCACTATAAGCCATGGCCTTAATATTGTTATCAAAGAGTGGGCTGTTCTCCGTATTGTATTGTGCAATCTGTTCTTCTCCGCTCGGTGATTGGACAAAAATGCCATTTCGAGTACCAAACCACTTCCGGTTAGCTCCATCCACTGCTATTGAAATTACATCTTCTGTCTCCAATAAGAATGCACCCAGGTTATCCTGAAATACTGTAGGCTTATTGCCTTGACAAATATCCTCGAAGACAGCCCCTCCACATTCAAATACAACCACTCCCTGACCAGTGCCTACCCAAATCGCGCCGTCCAAGTCCTTTGCGATGCAATTGACAAGGTTGGATGGTAATTCAGAATTGCTGACATTAAATACTTTGGCAGGCAAATCATCAGTAGGGTCTTTAATATTATTTCCTGGATTATAAACAACAACAGCTCCAGCAGAAGCAGAAACAACAGCCCATACATTACCTATATCATCAACCACAAGGTCGGTGAGCCTGTCGTCTCCTGGTAAATCAAAATTATGCCAAGTCTGCTCGTTTGTATATACTGAAAGTGGTCTAGAAGCATTATAAGATGCTATCCATAGGTTATCATCATCGTCAAAGCTTAAGCCCGAAATCCTGGTACGCTGCTCATCACCAACGGACGAAAGAATAGCGTTTTGTGTATTCGCTGCCGTATAAAGGACCTGCTCCTTTGTTTCTAAATTATACTCTACAAGTCCCGCCCAAAATGAACCTATATAGACTTTTTCTTGCGATGGGTGCGCTTCAATCTGGTAAAACTGTATGACGTCTTTATCTTTGAAAAAGGGATTGTTTTCTTGGTTAATATTGTTCCACTCACCTCCTTCTTCCAAAATATATATGCCTTTACGACCAAACAAGTCTCCAAAATTGTCTGTGATGCCTCCAGAGGCCACAAAGATCTCATTGCCTTTTATACTAATATCAGAGGCTTCAGCACTGAAAGGACCTCTATAAACCTCTTGTGTACATGAACCATCTGCTTGTAGCGTTCGTACAAAAAGCCAGTCATCAGCGAAGTATATCGTTCCATTATCATCGAAAGATATATCGACCAATCTATTGGTGCAACTGTTGATTTCATTAACCATTGTATTCATGTCGTCAAAGATCATAACCAAACTCCTTGAAGACCTGTCTTTTAGTCCAAGCACCCAATTATTATCATATGACTCCAGAAAAACTACATCATAAGTTGAATTATCTATAACTTGGACTGGAATGAATATGTTATTGTCATCAGAAGAGTAAACCAATTCTGAAGTAGCCAAATAGACTTTCTCATTAAAAGAAATAATATCCTCTGCCTTGTACTCGTTAGGTAGTCCTTCGCTTAATCTTGTCCAAGATGAAAAAGCATTGGGAAAATTATCGTTTTGATAATCAAGGTAATAGGCACCGTTGTCACCAACGATATATAGAAAGTTATCATTTCCATCAACCTTCGAAATTTTTTGACCTGCATCTAAAGTAAATCCAAACTCTCGGGTTTGAAGGTTATATTGCAGCAAACCAAAGCCTGTCGCCAGATATAACCATTCATCATTTTGAATAAACATATCGTTAATCTTTCGGTTAACGAAATTGCTGTTGTTACTGATGTCAAAAATTGGAAAAACACCTTCATCGTCTACAATGTCTAACACGCTGTTTTCGTAGGCGATTATTAAAGCATCATTAATGTCATTATAAATTATCTTTTCAATACCAGTCTCTGTTAGACCTTCAACTTTTGATAGGTATTCTACGCTACTGTCGTCTTTGTCTATTGTAAAAATTGACTGTTGTGTTGCATAAATTACCTTATCCTGGCTTTGCTCAACCTGGAGAACAATATTATGGGGCAAATGAGACTTCCACTGACCGATTTCAATATTGCTTTGTGAAAACAAAGGAGACGTCAGGATAATAAAAGCAAATACTGTTCTAATATTCATATGCTTGAGCAAATCTGTTATTCTAATCATGCAATAACGCAAAAGAATGCAAAATTATTGAATGTCAACCTTATCATAGACCGGATAATCACTCAAGTATTCATATACCTTGTCTGGAACAAGATATTTAATGGATTTTTTCTCCTTTATCAGTTTTCGGATATAAGAAGACGATATGTCTAGCAATGGCGCCTCAGTCATAATTATATTCTCATGCTCTATCAGTTCCGAAGAAGCATAATCGGGTCGCTTATAGATATATATCTTATAGTTTTCTAACAACAATTCATAGTTTTTCCACTTATGCAAACTTAGAAGATTGTCACCGCCCATGATCAAACTGAAGTTTTTGCCAGGATATTTTTCCACAAGATACGTCATCGTATCAATAGTATACGAGGGTTGCGTCAGAGAAAACTCGATGTCTGATGCCTTTATGTTTAATGTGTCACCAATCGCTAGATTGACCAGGTGCAGTCGATCATAGTCATTGGCTAATGTTTTTTTCTTTTTAAGTGGATTATGTGGGCTTACAACGAGCCAGATAGCTTCAAGGTCCGTATGGTTAAGCATATGATTGGCAATGATCATATGCCCATTATGTACTGGATTAAATGATCCAAAAAAGAGACCTATATTCACTAGCAATTAATTAATGACTCATCATTACTGGCATAACCAACATCATAAGCTTCTCCTGTTCATTCTCTTCTGCTGGCAATAAAATTCCAGCTTTATTTGATGCTGATAACTCAAGGATTATTTCATCGGTTTCAATAACACCTAGCATTTCAACAAGGAATTTTGCATTAAAACCAATAGTCATAGGTTCTGCTTTATAACTACATCCAACTTGCTCAGTCGCTTCATTTGAAAAGTCAAGATCTTGAGCAGAAACCGTAAGGCTGTCTTCGGCAAGGCTCAATACAACCTGATTGGTCGTTTTGTTAGAGTAAATAACAATCCTTTTCAATGAATTTTGAAAGTCAGATCTATTCAATGTTAGGATCTTATCGTTATTGACAGGAATAACAGCGTTGTAATCAGGGAACTTTGCATCAATCAATCGGCTGATTACCAATGTATCTCCTGCCCTGAAAAAGATATTCTTGCTGTTAAAAGCCAGCTTTGCCTTTTCATCATCCAAAGAAGCCGCGGCTGCTCTGAATATGCTTAAACATTTCTTAGGAATTATAACAGACTCCGTAAGTTCAGTGTTAAGACCCCCGATGGTATATTTTACAAGCTTGTGTGCATCGGTTGATACAAAGATGACCTTGTTAAAATCCATTTGCATTAATACACCAGTCATTGCTAATCGTAATTCATCGTTGCTTGTCGCAAAAACAGTATAATTGATTGCCTTTACTAAAGCATCACAGTCTAACTCAATTTCATGTGTGTTCTCATCAACTGGCGTTTCAGGGAAATCTTCATGGTTATCTCCTGAAAGCTTATATTCACCATATGCAGAATTAAGTGTTACAGATTTGCTTTCGCTTTCTACCTTAAATTTAACCGGGTGATCAGGTAGGGCTTTAAGTGTTTCCAATAAAATCCTTGCTGGTAATGCCACACTTCCGTCTTCAGTCCCCATTACATTCAGCGTAGAAATAATAGTTACTTCCAGATTAGTTGCTGAAATTGTTAATTCGTCTCCGACAAGTTCAAATAGATAATCTTCCAGAATCGGAATGACAGGGTTTGAACTAATTGCACCAGAAGCAATCTGTAGTTTTCTCAATAACTCACTTGACGATACCTCAAATATCATTTATTCTATGTTTTATGTGGATTCAAAATTAAGCCACAAAGATAAGCTAACCTTACTTAATAATAAATTTTAATTTATTCTCTTGATAAAAATCAATTATTCTTGTGCTCTCGTTCACTGTTGCAAGAATTTTATTGATTTTTGCAAGCCACATAAAAGATTATGCTTGATAGAAAAGTAGGACCTCGAATCACTAATGATTTTGACTTAAAAATCAGAAATGTAGAACATTCCATTCTTGAAAATGGCTTGGAAGTGTTCGAATTAAACTCTGGAACTCAAGAAATTATAAAAATTGAGTTGGTTTTCCGTTCTGGAAGGATTCAGGAAAAGAAGCCGGCTGTTGCAAAAGCAGCCATTAAACTTTTGCGTGAAGCATCAAAATCTAGAACAGCGGAACAAACGGCTTATACCTTTGATTACTATGGTGCCGTCTTTAAGGCAGAATGCAATATGGAGTTCTCCTCTGTTAGTCTGGTTTGTCTCAATCAGCATCTAGACAAACTATGGCCCATATGGCTGGATACAATACTTAATCCTGCATTTGAAGAAGAGGAGTTAACCAAGTATAAAGAACTGGTAAGCAAGAACCTGAGCGACCAATTATCAAAAAATGATGTTATTGCTTATCGTGTTTTTACCGAAGAATTATATGGCTGTAAACATCCTTATGGATACAATACCGAAGTGCAGGATGTTCTATCCTTGACCAGCCAAGATATCAAAAGCTACTTTGAAGAAAACTGTAAGCTAGGCAATGCTTTTTTAATCCTTAGCGGAAAATATAATGATACACTTAGGTCAATGATTCTTAAAGACCTGGAAGGTGTTGATCGTAGACACAAACCAAGCTCTGTGGTTTTTCCTCAAACCCAATCCTTTATAGGAACTAAACTGGTCAAAACAAAAAACGATTTGCAGACCAGCATAAAGATAGGTTCACTTTGGGTTCCTAGAGATCACCCTGACTATGTTTCTCTGAAAATATTGAATACTGTTCTTGGTGGATACTTTGGGTCAAGGCTGATGAAAAATATTCGAGAAGAAAAAGGTTATACCTATGGTATCTACTCTTCTTTCGACGTATGGATGCAAGGAGGATACTTTTATGTTAGTACTGATGTGGGTACAGAATACCTCAATCAGACTATTCAAGAAATTTACAAAGAAATCAAAATTATAAAATCTGTCGAGATCAACAATATAGAGTTGAAAATGGTAAAAAACTACTTGCTTGGTCAATCCTTAAACTTAATCGACGGACCATTTGCAACCGCTCAATTGGTCAAAAGTCTTCGCGCTAAAAACTTAGAATTATCAAGATTTGAAAGTTCGATTGAAGAAATCAAAACCATTGAAGCCAAACATTTATTATCTCTTGCCAATCAGTATTTAAAAGAGGAAGAGTTTACAATCGTCATAGTTGGAAAAAACTGATGAAGATCTAACTCTTATAATAAGCATCTTAGCGATAATTATGTTATAATTGCAGCCGTAAACCCCTCTGGTTAGGCTGGATTTTTACATTCCAATCAGAAATTAATTTGCAAATTATAAACCCATATCGTTTAATTGTTACTTGGGTACAATATTTGATTCATAATTTGATTACTAGATTATAGACCGTAATGGGATTATTTAACTTTTTCAGGCAAGAGTTGGCCGTTGATTTGGGAACCGCAAACACTCTGATCATGCAAGATGGGAAGATTGTTATTGACGAACCTTCTATCGTAGCAATCAATAGAAAGACAGGAGAGGTTTTGGCTGTTGGTAACAAGGCCATGCAAATGCATGAAAAGACACATAGTAATCTGGAAACCATTCGTCCTTTGAAAGATGGTGTAATCGCAGATTTTCAAGCGGCTGAAAGTCTAATCCATGGTCTTATCGAAATGATCGGAGAAAGAAGAAAATTCTTTTCTCATCTTAAAATGGTAATCTGCATTCCTTCGGGAATTACGGAAGTTGAAAAAAGAGCTGTATTTGATTCCGCGGACCATGTCGACAGTAAAGAAACATATTTGATTCATGAACCTATGGCAGCAGCTTTGGGGATAGGCCTCGATGTGCAGGCACCTCAAGGCAACATGATTATTGATATTGGAGGAGGAACGACAGAAATTGCTGTTATTGCATTATCAGGAATCGTAACCGATCAATCCATTCGTACAGCTGGTGATGAATTTACCAATGACATCATTGACTATATGAAGCGAAAGCACAACCTTCTTATTGGAGAAAGAACCGCAGAGGTTCTTAAGATACGTATTGGTTCTGCTGTTGAAACTCTTTATGACCCACCCGAGCCCATAGGCGTAAATGGAAGGGATTTATTAACAGGAATTCCAAAACAGGTAATGATGGATTATACAGAAATTGCCGAAGCTTTGGATAAGTCTGTTGCTAAAATAGAAGAGGCTGTCCTAAAGGCACTGGAAGACACTCCACCTGAATTAGCAGCTGATATATATAGAAACGGTATCTATCTGACGGGAGGAGGAGCCCTCCTTCGTGGGTTAGACGAGCGCTTAGCCAAGAAAACAAAATTGAACGTTCACGTAGCAGACGACCCTTTAAGGGCAGTCGTAATTGGTACTGGTTTGGCACTTAAAAATACTGACATATATACATTTTTAATGGATAGACAGAGTTTGTAACCAATAGCTTTATAGGATATGCGTAACCTAATATACCTTATCATTCGATACAGCGCATTATTCCTTTTTCTGGTTTTAGAGTTTTTTGCTTTCTATCTTATTGTAAATTACAATAGGAGTCAAAAAGAAATATGGGCACATTCATCTAACCTCCTCACTGGAAATCTTTATAAAAAAATTGAGCACATAGAAGACTATTTCGATCTGCGAATACAAAATGACAGTCTACAAAATGAAAACTCCAAGCTTTTGGAAAAAATAATTAATTATCGTGTATTAAGCAGAGATAATGCTTTTCAAAAATTCGAATCTACAGATACACTCAATAATTATCATCTTCTTCCAGCAACCATCTGTAATAAAACTCTAAATCTCAGAAATAACTATTTCACATTATGCAAAGGGAGAGAAGATGGTATTGAGGTTGGAATGGGAGTCATATCAGATTACGGGATCGTAGGTATTGTAAACTCTGTTTCAAGTCATTTTGCAACAGTTCTATTAATAATCAATAGCCGAAGTAATATCAGTGTAAAGGTCAAAAACAAAAACTACCCCGGAAGTTTGGTTTGGAACAACTCTAATCCCGACATTCTGAATCTGATTAATATCCCTAAACACGCAAGTATTGAAGTAGGAGACAGTGTCGTTACAAGTGGTTATTCCATTTCATTTCCACCAGAAATATTTGTTGGTAAAATAAATGATTTCTCTATTGAAAGTGGAAGCAATAACTATAGAATAGACATTAACCTTGATTACCAATTATCCAGGCTAGAATTTGTTTATGTTGTAAAATATGATCTGATTGAAGAGAAGCAAACTTTAATACAAATGGAAAATGAATAGTGTATTAAAAAGAAATATTTACCGTGCCATTTTTGTTCTCTCGGTACAACTGATTCTTCTAAAAAGAATTGACATCACCTTTGGTGACTTCAACTATATTCATTTTACTATTTATCCAATTATCATTGCGCTACTGCCTTTCAAAACCAACAAAACCCTTGTCGTTTTAATTGGCTTTATGATGGGCCTTTTCATTGATTTGTTTTATGATTCTCTTGGAGTGCATGCTGCTACTGCCTGTTTTATTGCCTATAGTAGATATTACATCTTAATGTTAATTGCTCCAGCAGAAGGCTATAATAAAGAGGGACTTACTTCTTATGCCTATGGATTCGTTTGGTTTGTTAGCTACATCAGCATCTTACTTTTCTTACATCTTTTTATCTTGTATAGTATAGAAGCCTTTTCTTTCGTTTACTTTAAAGAAATAATTCTAAGAACGATTTTCAGTTTTCTCGCATCGCTCTTTTTAATCATTTTGAGTCAACTGATTTTCAACCCAAAATACTAAAATCGGATCAATGAAACAGTTTCACAGCAGGCAGGTTCCAATCATCATCAGCTTTATTCTGGGGTCATTGGTTTTGGTTGTGAAACTTGCAGAAATCCAGCTCTTTGATGACAGCTATAAAAAGCTAGCGCAAAAAACCATTCTAGACAAACAAATTATCTATCCAGCTCGAGGGCTTATATATGACAGAAACGGAAAAATTCTGACCTATAATAAAGCCATTTATGACCTAGAAGCTATTTACAGAAATGTAAATAAAGAAATGGACACTTCATTGTTTTGCAAACTTTTAGATCTTGATCATCAATCATTTGAAAAAAGACTTAATAAAAACTGGAGTGATAGAAGATATCACAAATCTTTACCTTTTACCTTTCTGTCTAAAGTAGACCAAAGTGTTTATGGCAGGTTTCAAGAACACCTTTTTCGTTTTCCAGGCTTCTACCCGATTGTTAGAAACATAAGAGCTTACCCTCACCAAAGTGCTCCCCATATTCTTGGCTATTTAGGAGAGGTCGATAACAATGTAATTAAAAACTCAAATAACGTATACAGCGCAGGTGATTATATTGGAATGAGTGGTCTAGAACGATATTATGAAGATAAGCTTAAGGGAAGGAAGGGTGTAAAATTTCTATTGCGAGACAATGTTGGACGTGAAGTTTCCTCTTTTAGTGAAGGAAGGTTAGATTCAATTGCTGTGGAAGGAACTGATTTAACCACAACTATTGATCTGGACCTTCAAGCCTATTGTGAATCACTAATGATAAATAAAAGAGGCAGTATTGTTGCCATCGAACCATCAACGGGTGAAATCTTAGCAATGGTTTCGGCACCTTCCTATGACCCCAATGATCTAAATCTTGATCAGGATAGAGGAAGGGCTTTTGCAGCATTAACAGAAGATAATGTTCAAAAACCTTTGTTGGATAGATCTATTTCTGCCCGGTATCCTCCCGGTTCTATCTTTAAACCTATTCTATCTCTGATCGCTTTACAAGAAGGTATTATTCAACCGAATACCTATGTAAATTGTAAGTCCTTTTATCAATATAAGTCATTCAAATACGGGTGCCACATACACCCACAGCCTTTTAATTTACAAATAGCCCTTACTCATTCCTGCAATAGCTATTTTTTTTCTATGGTACGGGAAGTTATTGAAAAGGACGGGTTCAACAATCCATCTTCAGGATTGAATATGCTTAACAGTTACTTGTATAAATTTGGATTAGGAAACAAACTTGGTGTAGATCTAATGCACGAATCTGAGGGTTTTGTTCCTACCCCAGAATATTATAAATATTTATATCGTACAGAGGGAGGTCGCTGGTACTCGACTTATATTATGTCAATTGGTATTGGTCAAGGAGAACTAGAACTTACTACACTTCAAATGGCAAATCTGGCAGTAATTCTTGCTAACAGAGGTTACTACTACACCCCTCATCTTATTAAGTCATTCAGCAATCCTGATTTCACTTTGGATGAAAAGTACACAAAAAAAATGTCTGTGGGTATTGATAAAAAACATTTTAATGTTGTTGTTAACGGATTATACAATGCCATAAATCGAGGGACAGGATATCGGGCATACGTCAGAGGTCTCGATATTTGTGGAAAAACGGGAACTTCTCAAAACGCACAAAGCGATGGAAAGGACCACTCGGTATTCTATGCCTTTGCGCCAAAAGACAATCCAAAAATCGCTTTAGCTGTCTATGTTGAAAATGCGGGCTATGGTGGTGATATCGCCGCACCAATAGCAAGCTTGGTAATAGAAAATTACCTAAATGGTAAAACTTCAAGAAAGGAACAAGAAAATTATATCAAAAGTATAAATTTAATAGATCTCCCATAGTATGATTATTTCTGCAATAGTAGCTGTATCAAAAAATAATGCCATTGGAAAAGACAATGATCTTCCCTGGCACCTTCCTGCTGATTTGACTTTTTTTAAAACCACAACCAAAGGATACCATATAATACTCGGTAGGAAAAACTTTGACTCCATTGGTAAACCTCTTCCAGGAAGAACCAATATTGTAATTACAAGACAAGATTCGTTCTACCACTCCGGGACAGTAGTCGTAAAAAGTATTACCGAGGCGCTAGATTTTTGTGTAAAGGCAAATCAAAAAGAGGTCTTTATTATTGGCGGAAGTATGATATACGAACAGACACAAAACCTTTGGAACAAACTTTATATAACACGAATAGATACTGTCGTAGAAGACGCCACAGTCTTTTTTCCTGAAATAGACTTTTCAAAATGGAAGTTAAGCTGGCAGGAAGATCACCTCATGGACGAGAAAAACAAATACAACTACCAATTTAATCTTTACGAACGCCCACTAAAATAATTCGTGTTTACCTTTTGAATATTCTTGCATAGCATTTTGATTGATCAAACTATGCGAGAAGAACTGTTACATCATATCTGGAAGTTTAAACGCTTTAACCATCATCAGTTATGCTCGACTACTGGTGAGGCAATCTCAATAATAAACTATGGTTCGCATAATCAAAATGCAGGTCCTGATTTTCTAGATGCCCGAATATATATAAATAAAACGCTATGGGTAGGCCATGTTGAAATGCATATTTATTCAGCAGAATGGGATAAACACAGGCATCAGTCAGATTTGGCTTACAACAACGTCATTCTACATGTTGTGCTTGAAGATAACAAGAAAGTATGCAATCACAATGGAATTCCACTTTGTACTCTAGAACTAAAAAACAGAATTGATACTAAAGTACTTGCCAATTATCAAAATTTATTCAATCCCGTACTTAGCATTGCATGTCAGGCCTCTATTAAAAACTATCCTCTTGAACGTCTTCCTATATATTTGGAGCAATTACTAATACATCGCCTTGAACGAAAGTCTCATCACCTGAATTCATTGCTTAAGCGTTGTAAAAACAATTGGGAACTCTTTACCCTTCGCTTACTGATAAGTTATATCGGTGGTAAAGTAAATAAAGAAGCCTTTGAAAATCTCGCTTCCAAAATACCTTATCGTCATGCATTAAGAATGACTTCATTGTCTCAGATGGAAGCCCTATTATTTGGTCTAGCTGGTATGCTTGAAAACCCCTTAGACAAATATTCAAAGACACTGGCAAAAGAGTTTTCCTTTCTTAAAAAAAAATATACGCTTCAGACGATGAATCCCATAGAATGGCGGTTTTCAAGAATGAGACCTGTTAACTTCCCCTCCATAAGAATTGCCCAACTCGCTTCTCTCATCATTAACACCAGTAAATTATTTAATAAAATTGTTAACAGTACAGGAGTCCAAGAATTGTTTTCTCTACTCAACCATCAAACATCAGCCTATTGGGATCAACACTATTGTTTTGGCCGACACAGTAAACAAAAGAAGAAAACCATCGGCAAATCAATGAAAACGGTCATCACAATTAATGTTTTTATTCCTGTTATCTTTACCTATGCTTCGGTTAGCTCTGATTTGATGCTGCAGGAACTATGTCTGGAGATGTATTCCAATATTCCTCCTGAAAACAATAAAATCATAAGATTATGGAAAAATTTAGGTATCAAATGTCAAAATGCTGCCCATAGCCAAGCTTTAATCGAATTAAAAACTCAATTTTGTGAACCAATCAAATGTTTGAATTGTCAAATAGGAACGAAGCTGTTGCTTGAATGAAAAATAATCTAGTTTTTAAAGTACTATTGTCGCCTTTCTCACTGCTTTTTGCATCTATAATTTCGTTAAGAAATATTATTTACGAGACAGGTCTTTTGAAGTCTACAAGTTTCAATCTTCCAGTGATCAATGTTGGCAACCTCACTGTTGGCGGAACTGGTAAAACACCTCACATAGAATATCTTATTCGGTTATTGTCTCCCTATATCAAAGTTTCTACCCTCAGTAGGGGTTATAAAAGAAAGTCTAAAGGATTCAGGCTTGTTGGTCCGTTAGACAATGCAATTGACAGTGGAGATGAACCATTACAATATAAAAAGAAGTTTCCCTCCATTCCCGTTGCTGTTTCTGAAAGTCGAAATATAGGAATTCCAATGCTCATAAGACATCATCCTGAAGTTCAGGCTGTACTATTAGATGATGCTTTTCAGCACCGTTCTGTTGTTCCCGGTCTAAATATTTTATTAACGGAATACGGAAATCTTTTTGTGGATGATATGTTACTCCCTGCTGGACGACTGCGAGAACCCAAATCATCATATGTAAGAGCAGACATCATTATTGTAACAAAAACACCTTTTGCCCTTGAGGACGAAGAAAGAGAAAGAATAACAAAAAAAATTAAACCTTATCCATTCCAAAAGCTACTCTTTTCAAAATATGAATATGGTCAAGCCTACTTTATTTTGGATCAGAATATTAAAGTAGAACTTAATCAATCTTTGAAAATACAGTTGATATCCGCAATTGCTAGCGTCGATTACCTTCTCGGTTATCTAAACGAAAAATGTATTGTTGAGAACGTTATAAAATTTGAGGACCATCACTATTTTTCAGAATATGAGATGGAACATTTCAATAAGATTGCCTCAGAAAATGATTTCGAAAACACAATTTTCCTAACCACAGAGAAAGATGCTACAAGATTATTGTTATATAAAGACTATATAAACGAACATCAGATACCTATCTTCGTTCTTCCTGTTAATGTGTCGTTTCATGACGAGGATAACATTATCTTTGATCAATGTATAAAGCAGTTTTTATTAAATTTCAAAGTTTAAAACTCCAGAAGATTATTACTCAGGGGTTTTTACTCTTCATTGTTTCTGTTTTCAATGTAATTACATGCGCCTCTCAAAGTGCCTTTTTAGATTATAACCATCAAGGCTATACCATAGTAGACAGACTAAATCATTTACATAATACCTTTTCTCAAGAGCATTTCTCAACAAGGAAAATTAAAATGAATGCTCTAGCTGATAACTTAAAGTTAATTGATACACAAAGCTATTCGGCTATTGATCAAAGTGATATTTTATATTTGAAAAAAGAACTCAATGACCCTGAGTTATATACTATTGAAAATGCTGGCCTTTGGGGTTTGTTCTATCAAAATCCAGCCTACCTATATCAGCTTAAAACCGAAGATTTCAATATAAATGTAAATGCGTTTTTTAACTTTAGCACTGGACACGAACGTGAAGAAGATAAGTTTATATTTCTCAATAAAAGAGGAATAGAATTCTGGGGAGACCTTGATCAGAAACTATATTTCTATAGTGCTATTCATGAAAATCAAGCTAACTTTCTCAACTACATACAAACTTTTATAAATCAATATCAGACTATTCCTGGTCAAGGGCACTACAAGCCTTATCAAAGTTCTTTAGTATCTGCGTTCAACGGATATGACTTTGCTAATGCAAAAGCCTATTTGGGATATCAAACTTCTCGCCATACAAATATTGAACTTGGTCACGGAAATCATTTCATTGGTAATGGTATTCGCTCTTTACTACTAAGTGATTTTTCTCATAATTATTTCTATTTCAGTTTTAATGTAAATGTCTGGAAACTAAATTACCAAAGCATCGTCTCTGAATTAAATCCTATTTCGTCAAGACAAACCTTAGGCAACACCGTTCTTCCTAAAAAGTATATGGCAACACATTATTTAAGTTTAAAACTAAATCCCAAATTTGAAATTGGCCTTTTCGAGTCTGTCGTGTTTTCACGAGAAAATCAATTTGAATTTCAATATTTAAATCCAGTAATTCTATACAGAACAGTCGAAGCATTGTTTGATAGTCCCGACAATGTACTTTTAGGCATAAACATTAATTGGATGATGTTACCAAGAACATCCGTTTATAGTCAACTACTCATAGACGAGTTAAAAACCTCAGAAATATTTTCAGGCAATGATTGGTGGGGAAATAAATGGGCCCTACAATTGGGTCTAAAGCATTTTGATCTTTTTAATATAGACCACCTTGATTTACAATTTGAATATAATAAAGTAAGACCCTTTACCTATTCACACAACACTACAGTACAGGGCTTTAGTGATTTTGCATTAAGCAATTATTCTCACTTTAATCAGCCCTTGGCACATCCGCTTGGGTCAAATTTTTCAGAAGTTATATTTAGGTTAAGGTATCGACCAATTAACAGAATATATATTTCTACTCAGTACTTTTATACCAAAGTAGGTAGAAATCATTCAGAATTTAATTTTGGAAGAGATATCTTGTTAAACAATGAAAGTAGATCTAGTAATTTTGGCGTAAAGCATATACAGGGAGCTGAAAGTAAAATTACATCTCTTAATGTTAGTTTAAGTTATAGAATTTTACACGACTTGTTCTTCGATATAAACTTAAGGTTTAGAACTGACGATAATGCAATACTTGGAAAAACAGAAACAAATTATACCGGAGTTGGACTTCGTTATAATATTGAAAATAATAGCATAGATTATTAATGACATTAAGAGAAATAATTACTTCAAAAATTCTTGTCTTGGATGGCGCCATGGGAACTATGATTCAGAGGCACAAGCTCAAAGAAGAAGATTATCGTGGCGAAAGATTTATTAACCATCCTTCTGACCTAAAGGGTAACAATGAACTGTTATCTATAATTAGGCCTGATATTATTTCAAATATTCACAATGAATATCTGAAAGCTGGAGCAGATATTATCGAAACGAACACTTTTAATGCAACATCTGTTTCGCAGAATGATTACAATCTTTCAGAGTTAGCTTACGAATTAAATCTCCAATCCGCTAAACTCGCTAAGGAACAAGCACAAATATATTCTGGCATTACTCCGGATAAACCAAGGTTTGTTGCCGGTGCAATAGGTCCAACAAACAAAACGGCTTCCATTTCCCCTGATGTAAATGATCCCGGATATCGAGGAGTTGACTTTGATGAATTAGTTAGCGCCTATCTTGAACAGGTCAATGGATTAATCGATGGAGGTTCAGATCTCCTATTGGTAGAAACAATCTTTGATACTCTCAATGCCAAAGCTGCTCTGTATGCAATCGATATGGCCTTTGAAAACAAAAACACTTCCCTCCCTATAATGGTTTCTGGCACTATTACTGATGCAAGTGGAAGAACCCTAAGTGGACAGACGGTTGAAGCTTTTTGGATTTCAATAAAACATGCAAATCTCTTTAGTATAGGCCTTAATTGTGCCTTAGGAGCACAAGAGATGAGACCCCATATCAAAACGCTTTCATCAATGGCCAATTGCTACATTAGTGCATACCCCAATGCAGGCTTGCCAAATGAACTGGGAGAATATGATCAAGGCGCCGAAGAAATGCAAAACTATATCAAAGGTTTCGCATCTGATGGATTGGTAAATATCATTGGTGGTTGCTGTGGTACTACACCAGAACACATAAAGGCAATGAGTGAGGCAGTGATTGGCGTGAAACCTCGTAAGCCATCTGTAAGAACACAACTGTCACAATTTTCAGGACTGGAACCTCTCATTGTTCGTGATAATATGAACTTTATTAATGTGGGAGAGAGAACCAATGTTACTGGGTCCAAAAAATTTGCTCGTCTTATAAAGGAAGGTAATTATCAGGAAGCTTGTTCTGTAGCTCTTCAACAGGTAGAAGGAGGTGCACAAATTATTGACATAAACATGGATGATGGTTTGCTTGACGCAAAAAAGGAAATGAAAAACTTTCTCAATATCATTATGTCCGAACCTGACATCGCTCGCCTTCCTGTTATGATTGATTCCTCAAGGTTTGATGTTATCGTCGAAGGCTTAAAATGTGTTCAAGGCAAATGTATTGTTAATTCCATATCACTTAAAGAAGGAGAGTCGGCATTCATTGAGCAGGCAAAAATTGTAAAACGCTTCGGAGCCGCTGTTGTCGTTATGGCCTTTGATGAAAAAGGACAAGCTGAAACATCTGATCGTAAAGTGAGTATTTGTAAAAGGGCATATGACATATTAGTCAATAAGCTCAACTTTTTGCCTCAGGACATAATATTTGATCCAAACATATTTGCTGTTGCAACAGGAATCTCTGAACATAACGAATATGCAATCAACTATTTAGAATCTGTTAAAATAATAAAGAAAGAATGCCCTGGTTCCTTGATATCAGGAGGTGTGAGTAATATATCTTTTTCCTTCAGGGGAAATAACCCTGTTCGGGAAGCCATGCACTCTGCGTTTCTCTATCACGCCATTCAAGCCGGAATGGACATGGGTATTGTAAATGCAGGTATGGTTGAAATTTATGAACAAATTCCTAATCAATTGCTAACACTTGTAGAAGATGTGCTTTTCAATAAAAACGAAAACGCCACTGAGGCATTGACAGAGTATGCTTCTACTCACAGTTCAGGAGGACGAAAACTTGAAAGAAACCTTGAGTGGAGAAACGAAAGTATAGAAAATAGATTAACCCACGCATTGGTAAAGGGAATTACAGAATATATCATTGAAGACACTATTGAAGCTCACGAAAAATATAATAATCCTCTTTTAGTAATAGAAGGACCACTAATGGATGGAATGAATGTCGTTGGCAGATTGTTTGGAGAAGGTAAAATGTTTTTACCCCAAGTCGTGAAAAGTGCACGAGTTATGAAACAATCTGTAGCCTATCTGACGCCTATTCTCGAAAGAGAAAAACTATCTGGTCAACGAACACAAAAAGGAAAAATACTCTTAGCTACCGTTAAAGGTGATGTTCATGATATTGGTAAAAATATAGTTGGTGTTGTCTTAGCATGCAATAATTATGATATTGTCGACTTAGGGGTTATGGTCCGGGGAGATAAAATCTTAAAAGCTGCTATAGAAAATAATGTAGATATTATTGGTCTTAGTGGTTTGATTACGCCGTCATTAGACGAAATGGTTTCTGTTGCTCAAGAAATGGAAAGACTTAATTTTACCAAACCCCTATTAATCGGTGGAGCCACAACATCTGCACTACATACCGCTCTTAAAATAGAACCGCATTATACTGGAGACGTTGTTCATGTTTTAGATGCCTCAAAATCTGTATCCGTATGTTCACAGTTGTTAAATAGTGATGAAATAATAAGAAAAAACTATAGCCATAGCGTTAAGGAATCACATGAGGCAATTAGAAAAAGAAGAAGCCAAAGGGATAGTTTCACCAAATTTGTAAGCATAGATTTTGCAAGAGCTAATCCCTTTATCATTGACTGGGCTAATTATAAGAACAAAACACCCAAGTTCTTGGGTATAAAATCATATGAAAACTACCCTATTGAAAAGCTGGTTGACTTTATTGACTGGACTCCTTTTTTTACAAGCTGGCAACTTAAGGGGAAATATCCCAAAATATTTGATGATCAATATGTAGGGGAAGAAGCGCGAAATCTCTTTAATGACGCTCAAAGTATGCTAAGGAGAATTATTGATGAAAGCTGGTTAACAGCAAAGGCTTGCTTTGGCATTTTTAATGCAAATAGCGATCAAAAAGATAATGTCCTTATATACAACACCAAAGCCGAAGAAATAGAAAGATTATGCTTTTTAAGACAACAAACCAAAAAGGCTGAGGGTCTTCCATATTATTGCCTTTCTGACTTTATCGCACCCAAAGACCTTGGTCAGACAGACTACATCGGTGCCTTTGCAGTAACCGCTGGAATTGGTATAGAGAAATGGGTGAAACACTTCGAAGCGCAACATGATGATTATTCTGCAATCCTCCTAAAGGCTTTAGCGGACCGGTTAGCGGAAGCTTTTGCTGAACATCTGCACAAAGAAGTAAGGACTTCACACTGGGCCTATGCAGAATCAGAAATTTTGGACAATGACGCTCTAATTAAAGAAAAATATCTAGGAATTAGACCTGCTCCAGGCTATCCTGCATGTCCAGAACACAGTGAAAAGGAGAAACTTTTCAGACTTCTAGATGTAAAAAATACAATTGGCATTTCTTTGACCGAGTCTTTTGCTATGTATCCTGCCGCTTCTGTTAGCGGTTGGTATTTTGCAAATGAAAACTCTAAATACTTTGGGATCAATAAAATAGCCGAGGACCAATTACAAGATTATGCTGAAAGAAAGCAAATAGATCTCGATCTGGCTAAGAAACAAATGCCTTATCTACTATCTTTATGATATAATCCTTGTTAGCTTTAAGCTTTCTATATGCAATAATTAAATTTGTTTATGCCTCTTGACAATGACACAGACATTTCTTTAAAGCAGTTGATCCTAAACATCAAAGAGTATCTGTCTTATTTTATGCTGCGATGGAAATCGATAGCTTCCGTTTCTGTTATTGTAGCACTTTTATTCCTTTTGTATAACCTTGGTCAGGAAAAGCGTTATTCTGCAAGCCTTTCGTTTATGTTAAACGTTGATGAACGAGGACTAAGCAGTGGCGTTTCGTCATTATTGGGTCAACTTGGTTTTGGCATTCCGGGTACAGAAACCAATTTTGACAAAATAATGGAACTTTCACGCGCTAGAGCAATAAGTCAAAGTGCTTTTTTTGACACTATAAAGATTAATAACAATAAAGATCTATTAGCCAATTTACTTATTGATGAGTTAGAAAAAATTGATAAGTGGAGCCATACTGGCTTGCTTTCATTCTCTGATGACACTCTATCTTTAGATGGCTTTCGGTTTTCACATGACTCTGTTCCTTCGTTTACAGTACTAGAAAACAAAGCATTAAAACATCTTCATACAATACTTGTCGGCGATAAGAAAAATAAACCACTATTCATTTCTAACTACGATGAACTTACCGGCATCATGTATTTAACAATGAGCTCAAGTAACGAAGCCTTATCAATTTCCATTGTAATAACCATGTATGAAAAATTAAGTAAGTACTATATTGACAAATCCACAGAAAAACAAAAATATGAACACGACATAATTCAAGAGAAATATGACTCTATTAATTATGCTTTGGGGAATGTTCAATATCGCCTAGCTGCTTTTGAAGACAGCAATCTAGACATTTATAGAAAAATAGACATCCTCCAAAAAAACAAACTCAAGGTAGAAGAACAAAAATTACTTATCATGAGTGGTAAAGCCGAAGAACAATTGCAAATAGCTAAAATTACATTAGAAAACAAAACGCCATACATACAGGTAATTGATCTTCCGATTGGTCCTATTAAGCCAGATAACCCTTCCTTAATATACTATTTTGTTATCGGATTAATCACGGGTATTACGCTCTCTCTCATTTGGTTAGGAGGAGGTAAAATGTATCGGGATATTCTTTCTCCAGAAAATTAATCTATGGAAAATATACATCCTATATTTGATCAGCTAATTTCAAGAAGCGATAAAGAAGAGTTCTTAAATCAAAGAGCAAAAGTACTTTGGTTTACCGGTCTATCAGGGTCAGGAAAAAGCACAATTGCTTCTGCCCTTGAAAAACTCTTGTTTTCAAAAGGGTACTTATCTCAGGTTTTGGATGGTGATAACACACGTTCTGGAATAAACAGCAACCTGGGTTTTGACCTTAATGACCGTACTGAAAATATACGACGAATTGCAGAAATAAGTAAACTGTTCCTTGATACTGGATTAATCTGCATAAATAGTTTTGTAAGTCCAACAATTGAAATAAGAAAACTTGCTAAAGAAATTATTGGCAAAGAAAATTTCATTGAAATTTATGTGAACACCCCGTTGGAAGTATGTGAAAAAAGAGATGTAAAGGGTCTATATAAAAAAGCAAGATCAGGAGAAATTAAATCTTTTACAGGCATTGATTCTCCTTTTGAAGCACCTATCAATCCTTCCCTAGAAATATTAACGGATGGTCAAAGTGTAGAGGAAAGTGTTGAACAAGTACTTGAATATATTTTACCTCATATTTCTCTTGGATAATCTAACATTTTGTATCAAACAAATAAAGAAGAATTTCGGGCACTTTCTAAAAAGCATAAGATCCCAATACAGTTCACACCTGAATGGATGGACGCCGTTTGTATTAAAGGTGATTGGGATGTAGCAATAACCAAAGATAATAAAGGCAACTGGTCTGGAATTCTGGTATATCACTATAGAAAGATATTCGGTATTAAGATTATTCTAATGCCCTCTATGACATTCTACAATGGCATATATTTCTTTTACCCAGATAATATCACCCCTTACAAAAAAACGGGATTCGAAAACAAGGTGTGTGAAATACTGATTGCTCAACTTCCTAAGCATCACTTCTATTATCAACAGTTTCACCATTCATTCACTAACTGGAGTCCTCTCTTTTGGAATAAATTTAAACAAACAACACGTTATACTTATATTATTGATTCTAGTAAACAGTTGTTGAAGTTAGAAGAACTAAAACCATCACTTAAACGAAATATAGTGAACGCATCCCAGGTATGTGAGATTACAAAATCCACCTTCGATGCGTTTTGGCTTGCTTTAGATTCTTGTTATAAAAACAGAAGTATTCCTTTTTCAAAAGCAGTGATGTTACGAATTAATAAGAACTTAGAAAACAAAGAAAACTGCTTGTTCTACCTATGTAAAGAGAAATCAACTGGATCAATACTAGCTGGGAGCTTTATCGTAAATGATCAAATATCTAGCTATTACGTTGCTGGTTTTTATAATCCTGAAAGGAAAGATATTTCAGGAATTAGCTACTTGTTGTGGCATCATATCGAAAACAACAATCGCCTCATTTTTGATTTTGAAGGAAGTATGATCCAAAACATTGAATTCTTCTTTCGAGGCTTTGGTGCTACCTTAACTCCAGTCTCAAGAATTTGGAAATGCAACTCGTCTTTACTCAAACTCCTTTTCAAAATCAAATTTAAAGACTTATTATAAATATATGTCTAGCTCTATCAAT
Organism: Saprospiraceae bacterium; assembly: GCA_029262995.1. Classification (GTDB taxonomy): domain Bacteria; phylum Bacteroidota; class Bacteroidia; order Chitinophagales; family Saprospiraceae; genus RFSX01. Next base: position 186,628 of record JAJCYH010000026.1, read on the forward strand.
TTAGTTGAAAGTCTCGGAGGGACAAAAACCCTAGAGCATGCACTAGATAAAAATCTGAATTGGATCAAATTGAGCTTTCAGGTTAACAACAATCTAGGTTCTTCGGCTCATCAAACGATAAGTGGGAAGTGGTCAATTTCTTATCCAGAAACAACTGGCTACTTAGTGCCTACGTTATTGTCTGCCTCTTTGTACAAGGATGATGAAGAATTAAGTCAACTTGCACATAGACAGTTAATATATTTTAAATCAATTAACTCTATTGATGGTGGATTCTATTCCAACAATCAAAAAAACAAAAAACTTTTCTTCGATAACTCTCAAATTCAATTTGGACTTATTGCTTTATATAAGTTGAATAATGATCAGATCAAAAACACATTGATTGACAATTACAATTGGTTACTTGAGCAAATAGAACCCGATAAGCCAATAATAAATAATAGTTATAAAACCGATTACATTCCTTCTTACTTTAGTAGAAGCTGTTGGGCATTACTTGAAACAGAACAGGTTTTAAATATTGACCACAGCCACAAAACATATTCTCTATTAGATTTGGTCAAAAATAAAAAAAATAAAAATCACAGTTTTAAATCCTGGAGCTTTGATGGTCGTGACCGCGCATTTTCTCACTCAATCATATATGCCTTTAGAGGACTCTTGGAGTCCGCGATTATCTTAAAAGATCAAACTCTTATAGATCAAACTCTTGATAGTGTCAAATATATAAATCAAGAAATAGTACCAAAATTTAAAAATCAGTTGTGGGGGTCATATGACCAAAAATGGAAACCTGATACAAGCTATATTTGCAGTGTAGGAAATGCCCAATTTTGCTTGCTTCTTTTATTAAGTTATAAAATTACCGATGATCCTTCTTATCTAAAAAACATAGTCGCTTTAGCTAGGCCCTTAATCTCGTCTCAAAATAATATTTTGAATTCACAAAAAGGTGCACTCCCTTCCTCAATTCCTATCTGGGGTAAATATCAAAGATTCAATTATACAAACTGGACACAAAAGTTTTATACGGACCTGCTATTAAGTTTACTTAGTTTTCAGATTCAAAAATAAACGGCTCTCCTACGATGTTGTGTGCATTATATGAATAATAGGAAAGAACAAAATATCTATACTTATCAATATTATATACAGGATTATTGTAGTAATGATTCTCCCCGATTATTATCCCTTTTCGATCACGCTCTAAAAAATCTAAAAAGTTTATTCTTATTTTAAGTGGTAAAAGATCCAACAACCGATGATAGAAAGAATGATTGGCTCCTCTTAGAATTAAAGTATATAAGAGGTCGGGTTTAGCACTTACTCTAACAACAATATTTGTTTGATTTACATCCTCTCCTTTGGTATAAAAGATATTTTCAAGACAATTTTCATTTAGAAAATGATAACATCCTACTTTAGTATTACTTAAAAGTTCAAGTCGATTTTCCAATATGGCTTTTTCCAATTTTAGATTTCTTTCATATATCGAATAAGCTCCTAAAGGAATTACGGAATGCACTCCGAATGTCGAAGATAAACTTTGGTTATGAAAATGCAATGAATCAGCATAAATGTCATCACACATTATATTACTGTTCATTGCTAAAGGACAAAACGTTTCCAGATAAACTATTTCACTTTTATCTGAAGAAGCATTAAGTTTCTTTAGGTTTCTTTCAAAGGGTTTCTCTATATGTTTATAATGCTCAATTAAATTCAGATAAAATATAACAGATATAATCAATACGACAACTATCGACCATGAGCGAACTTCTCTATAATCTTTCACTGCAGAAATAAAAAACATGACACCTACGAAAAAAGGAAATACAGAACTTCTTGTTTCATAAATAGGAACCCAAAACATTATTGCTGAGAATACAAGTAAGACTATCAATAAGAAACGTGAACTATTAAATTGATATGTTTTTTGCTTTAAGCAAAAATATAAAAGTGCAAAGAGTCCTATTCGGAAAAAGAAATATGCTTGTCTCATTAATTTTTCCACAGAGAAAAAAGATGATTCTTTAAGTCCCGAATATGTATTGTGTATTCTTGTTGTAAATGACGGAGATAGTAACATAAAAACGCCGCCTGCTAAAAGAACAATCAAAATTATAAATAACTTTTTATCAAAAACTGCTTTTACACTATAATCCCGCCAAGCCAAGACTCCGCCGGCAATGAACAAAGACAAAACAATCGCTTCATTGGAGCTACAACAGAAAACAGCTACAAGAATATCAAGAGAACTAATGTCTTTGCCTCTTTCCCATTTTAAATAAAACGAGCTTAGAAGAAAGAGCTGCAAAATTAAAAACCAAGAATAGGACACCGATCCTGTTGTCCAAAAATAAGACCACGAGAGATCCGGGTGCAACAACCATATCAATAACAATGTGATTGTATAAATATCTATATAGTTGTCTTTAAATTTATCAGCAACGGGTCTCAATACAATAAATGGCAATATAAAAAACACTATTGTATTAATTAAATCAAAAACCCATTGAGGAAAAGTCAATAAAACCTGCAGTAAGAAATGTGGGAGAACCCTATAGTTATAGTTTATATAATGGTTAATAGATGATTCAATAAAATCTGTTAATGAGTGTGGCTTTTGATTGCCATAAATACCATTATCCGGGAATATGTTCTGATATAGATAATCATCTCCTGGAACAAGTGGAGCAAGTATGTTTATGTGATATATCCCTATAAAAAGAAGGAGTATACTTAAAAGGTTGAGGGTTTTATAAAGAATGTTTTGTTTCAATCACATTTTTAATCAGGATTGCATTATCGCATGATCACTAATTTACCAAAACCTTTTGTAAAATACTTATCAACATTTTCATTGAATAGTTGGGTATAGCTTGTCTCATTAAAAGAAGTTAAAACCCTATAAAGGTAAACGCCATTTGCCAGTCTACTTCCATACTCGTCTCTTCCATCCCAACGGTAACTAGTTCTGTTGAGCCCAATTCTAAGGTCACCTAGTTCTTCCTTGGTAATTTCTCGGACTATTTTACCTGAAACAGTCATTATTTGTATTGTAAATACCTCTGGCAACTCATACCCAGTAATTGTAAAAATAAATTGAGTACTTATTGAAAATGGGTTTGGATAATTCAAAAGACTACTTACCCTAGTATCTTCTATAACCTTAAATCTTGCTTCAATATCTTGATCTCCAGAAAGATTGCCCGACATATCAGTAGCTTGAACATATAGGATATATTCTCCCTCCTCCAATTCTGGGTAGTATTCCAATGTCGCTATATTGTCTCCTGATGTATCTGCTGGAGTAAAAATGATGTTCGGATCATTAAGATCTATCGGATTGGACTGATTATCAGGTAACTTCTGTATGGCTAGATCGAAATTGGAAATATCCTGTAATAACAGAAAGTCATTCTCGTCCTTAAGCTCAATCCTAATATGTGGTGTAGGAGAAACAATATCGCCTTCCATGATACGTATTCCATCAAATGTAATGTCTAACAATGGATTAATTCGATCTCCTTGCACGACAAAGTCTAAAACACCAATATTGTTAAAATCAAATTCTTCAATCTGATCTTTTTCAGGGTTTATTTCCACCCTAAACTGGTTTACGCCAAGGAGCTTGTCAGTTGGGTGATCGAAAGTCAATTCCAATGACGTATTTGCTAGCAATGGACCAATTCTTTTGCTAATCTTTGTCTCTTTATTATTAATATCAACAATTGTATAGTTAACCAATAGACTATCCATATCTGTTTGGCTAACATTTGTAGCATATGAGCAAAAACTAAGTCGGTCTCCTAAAAACAAAGTGTCACTATTAAAAGTAAATTTCCTCGGAATATCCAATAGGGCTTCTGGCATTTCCTTAAAATGAATACGCCAGTATTGCATTTGAGCAGATGTTCTTGATGTCTCATCAACTGAATATAACTGAAGTCTTACCTGAGGATAAATATTTGCATCTATTGTAGAAATATCCAAAACATCTTGCTTGATGTCTTCAAAAAGAAGATCCATAGTTCCTTCGGAATTTACACCGTATAAGTTTAGTTTGATACTATCCTCGACAGTGTTTAGGTCCTCTAAATTCCATTCTAATGAATTCCATTCAACCGCAGGTCCAACCAAGGTTGAACGAACACTTCCTTCAAACCAACTACCTAAAATCTTTAAGTCTAATTCTATTGATTGGTTAGCATCTTGTGCGATAATTTCCTGAACAGGAAATGAATTGTCACCCTTTTTAAAAGCCAAAATATATGGTCTAGCTTCACTTTCTAATTCTCTAACTCTGGTTGCGCCATAACCCTCAAGCACACTCATTAGGTCTTTTCCTTCTGGGTTTACTGAGGCATCTGCTGCCCATTCTTCAGGTCGATAATTTCCTATATCAGGAAAGTCTCTTCTTTGAATCGTATAAACAATCACATAATTTCCATCAGGTATGGTTTCATCTAAAAATCGTATTGCCTTAGCTCTGTTTTCGGGAGTATCTGTCCTATATGGAAAATTGGGAAAAGTCTGTGCCCACCATGTATATAATTCACTCTCGTACAATCCACCATCAGGACTGGGTTTGTTTATCCAAGGCAGCCCGGTAACACCATCAAAGGTTGAAATATAGACCCCAGACGGTATCTCTCCGTCTGATAGAGAAGAAAGATATCCAGATGGATTATTATCTGCGGTCATTTGAATTTCATGCAACGGAAATACGCCGTTCTTAATGTCTATGTCGTTTATGTTTTCCTCAAATAAGAAGTCTCTCGATTCTTCATCATACTCATAAGTTGTATAATCATCCTTTTGCCATTGATATAAATGACTTTGATTCCATCCATCAGAACTATTGGTCAAATAAATAAAAGAACTGCCATTCCATAGTGCATTCTCTGAACGCTTTGGACTAACGCGCCAGTAATAGACAGTATTGTCTTCATATATAATATTTGGACTCCATTCAATCTTTGAAGGAGAAGATGTTATTTCTGCTTGTCTTAACTGTGGGCTGTTGAACAACTCTGTCGTATCAATTTCAATTAAATAGACTTCTTTATCAGCAAAGGCATTTGTTGATGAGGCGATTAGACTTATTCCTGGTTTGTTAACAATTGCAAAGTCTCTTGGATAAACAGGAAAAGCACTGTTATCAAAAACAAAGAAACAATAACCCTCATTAGAGTAGGCTTGCTTCAGGCTGTTATTATTTTCTGCTATAGGCGCAGGCTCTTCTGTGATTCTGTTATCTATATCTAGCACTATTTCCACAGCATTCTTTCCAAGTGCAATGAATCCAGGATTTGGAATCTCAAGTGAAACAGAAAGCCTATTTGTTGGAGCAATGCTGGTAAAATATATTGTATCGCTCAGACTCTCACCATACTCATGAATAACCATATTGTTAATACTATCTTGAATTCCCTTCCCAAGATTAACAATATCAAAACTTAAATGTATAGTTTCATCTGTTGCGCCAACTTCACCATTTGTGTTAATACTTGCAAAATCAACAACATAATCAGGAGCTTTTGTGCCAAACAATCTAATTGCTGGATCCCCGTGCATTGTATTTTGTTCATTTAGAGTTTTAACCTTTGTAGAAGATGGATCATAAAGGTCTACTGATAGCTGTTGCAATGCCAAGCCTACAGGCTCACCGTAAAATTCATTTCCTAGTTTTGAATAAAAGTCCTTACCCATCACTGCCAGCGGCGTAGGAAAAGCACTTCCTGAAGAGGCAACAAAAGCAATCGCTCCCAAGTCCTTTGTAAGAATCATATCCTCACTTAGACTATATACTGTTTCATGTATATCACCAGACAAACAACCCATAGAAAGAATGAGTGGAAGTTTTCCTGTGTTTTCATATTCACTTGGATCCTCAACACTAAAGTCAAAAGTAGAAGCTGAGGCATGACCAAAAAAAGTAAGTAATGAAATTCCATTATTTATATTATTCAAAATTTGCTGCGAAAGTGCCGTTTGAACGGGATCAGAAGAAGTTTTTCGATAAGTAGTAACGTTCCCACCAAAACTAGGTCCTTCAATTATATTCTTCATAATATTGAGGTGATTAAAAAGCAATTCTTGGTTGCCAGGGTCTCCCCCTGATAAGTGGATGATATCTTTCATCCACATCCTGTCTTCAATACTTAAATGGCTAACATTAATTAGATCGGCTTGCCTTTTTGCTTTATCCAAATAGTTTAGAACATCTTCTGCATTTCTTGCTGCCAATCGACCCACACCAACATAAGCATAAGTAAGGTTTTTATCAGCAAATAGTAAAATATCAGATCCTGGCTTCCCGTATGTAGGAACAAATGAAACAATAGTTGTATTTTTGTTTTTATTATTATAGGATAAGGATTTTCCTATAATGAATACCATTTTAAACGATGGCCATTGTGACTTAACGTATTGAGAGAAGTTTCTAACGGCAAGTGAATGATTGTCAACTCCATAAGCAAACTGTCCATAAAGCTCTTCCACATTAACAATTCCTGTTTTGTATGACCCTCCTTGCTGTGATGAACGAAATGCAGCATATTCTTTTATAGGGTTAACTCCACTATCGGCATTGTTTAACAACTCACTTGTAAGTATTAAGTATTCTGGATCAAGATTGTCAAAGTTTTGGAAAGATAGCATTTCAAAAGCTTTTGGTGTTTTTAGTCCAATGTTAGCTGCTACAAGTACTAGCTTGGTTTGCTCAAGAAATTCAGTACCTATTACAAATTTTGCTACACCATTTTGCAATTGCGGTTTTAAATATCTCTTATTTTTTATATCGAAAACAAAGTTAGACCCTCCTGGATTAAATTTCTTAATCTCATAATAACCCATTGACAAATTGGCATCTAGTTCGAAATCAAAAATGGTTTGGTTTTTAGCATCAAATGCTCTGGGGTATATCAATGCAGCATGTGCAATTGTAACTAAATCAGAAAAGCCCTTTCCCTCAATTTTTAATTCGTTTGCAGTATTAAGGTCATCTATTGAAAATTCTAAATCATAAACTTTAACTTGGTTTCCCTGATATTCATCTACTTCAATCAGCTCATCGTTGACTGAAATGTGGACTATATGTTCTGGTTGCGGGTTTGAACCCGTCCTTATACGTATAGATGGGTTTATCCCATTATTATAAATATTAGTGGTATTAAACGGAAGTGAATGACGAGACGAAAGCTTTAAACCAAACCCTTCTGTCTTGATAAAGCTTGAAAAATGAACATCTGGGACGTCTGGAGCACTAGGGTTCCAGCTAAATTCGCTATAAACTTGTTCCTCACTATGCATGTAAAACTCTTGTTTAAGAGGAAGTGTCCCTGATAAATCGTTTGTTATCTCCTGATAACGCTCATGTGCTTGTCCCTCTTCGATGGTCAAATAATAAGCCCTTGTGTCAGAGTACATGCTGTATTTTGGATTCAGCTGATCCGTTTCCCAGTTGTTATAATGAAAGCGATCCAAATATCCATCGTTTCTTTCTCCATAAAACAAAAGATAATCTCCTTCTGTCCAGCTATCCTCTGTTGTTGTGAAAATCGCTATTTCTTTGCCGTTATTGTATAAAACTAGCTCTGAGCCACTAAAGACTAGAGGATAGCCATGGTCTATCAATGTTTGATAGTCAATATTATAAATTCCTTCTTGGTCTACGCTGCACTTTAGATAACTTTTATTGTAATCAATCCATTCATTACCATATAGGGTTTTACCCTCTACTTGCATTTGCGCATCAAGCGAAATAAAACAACGAAAAATGAAGACGAAAAAGAAGAATTTTCTCATTTTGAAGACTTTAAGGACACACAAAAACACATTTAATATTTTTGTAATACATAGTTGACTGTTCTATAAAGATTTACAATAACTTAGCCAAACTATATCAAAACTAATAAGACTTAAATATTTTAACAGAAAAAAGAAGTTATCGTCTGCTCACACCATAAAAAATAAGGCATTTGGTCATAAACTTTACATTAATCTTGTCCATATGTACGCTTGTTCAGCTTGCCTATTGGTTATTGATTTTTAATCGGTTAGGAGACTACTCCTCTATAAAGACAAGTGAAACCACTCAATTCCCTATGGCTGTCAGCATAATTATTTGTGTCAATAAGTTTGATCCCAAAACCGAATCCAACTTTAAGATGGTTTTATCTCAAGAATATGCCAACTATAATGTACTTATCGTAAACAATGGCAATGATCGAAAACTTCAAGTTTTACTTTATAAATTAGAATCTAAATATATGCATCTTAAAGTGTTAAATAGTCCACAAGATTCTGGATCCGGAAAAAAACAAGCACTTAAACAAGCACTTAAGCATATTAAAAACACTCCTGTACTTTTAACGGATGCCGATTGTATTCCCGCCTCAAAAAAATGGTTAATCATCATGGTTAATGAAATGCGGTTTAGTAATTCTGATATCGTTTTGGGATATAGTCCTTATGTCATTGTGAAAAAATCACTTTTAAACCAATGGATACATTATGAAGGGTTTTACTCTGGGCTTCAATACCTTTCATTTGCTATTGCAAAAATGCCCTACATGGGCGTTGGCAGAAACTTACTTTATAAATCAAACACCCTTAATGAGGAAATTTTAGAAAAGCACCAAGATTTAGTATCTGGGGATGACGATCTTAGTGTAAATGAATTAAGCAAGGACAAAAGTGTTGGCATATGCCTTGATCCACAAAGTTTTGTATACACCTTTCCCAAGAATAGCTGGTTTTCATATTTTAATCAGAAACGAAGGCACTATTCAACATCACATAGGTATAATTCAAGAGAGCTTCTACATCTCATGTTATTGTCTGGCTCTCATTTCTTCTTCTATATGACAATTTTTATTCTTCTGGTTCAAAAAGTATTTCTCATCTGTGCAACATTATATTTAATTCGGATATTTCTGATTCTACCAATTGTAATTAAGGTTAAAAACAAACTATGTGCAAAAATTTCTGTCGTTGAATTTATGATCCTTGACTTCGTCCATGTTATATATTATATGATCTTTGCTTACTCAGTTTTATTCCCTCAAAAGCACAAATGGTAAAATGGATCATAATCTTATAATTAAGTATTTTCCTGAATTAAATGAAAAGCAGATTAAACAGTTTGCCCTACTTCGTGATCTTTACGAAAAATGGAATCAATTGGTAAATGTTGTGTCTCGGAAAGACATCGACAAACTATATCTTCACCATGTTCTCCATAGCTTGTCCATCCAAAAGTTTATGTCCTTTGTCCCTGGTAGTGCCATTTTAGACCTTGGGACAGGTGGCGGGTTTCCTGGCATTCCTCTCGCTATAATGAATCCAGAATGTAATTTTTTAATGATCGATGGAAAGTCTAAAAAAATATCCATTGTAGAAGCCCTTATTGAAGAACTAGGTCTATCCAACGCCAAAGCACTTGCAAAACGATCTGAGGAATTGCGTTTAAAGTTTGATTTTGTGCTTGCAAGAGCCGTTACTAGACTAGATCGTCTACTCGCAATTAGTTTGCACCTCGTTTCAAATAAGCATAGCAATCGCCTTCCTAATGGGATTATCGCGCTCAAGGGAGGTATTTTAAAAGAAGAAATAAAAGAAGTAAGCAAGTTTCATGATGTACAGATTACTCCTGTAAATGATTTTTTTGAAGAAGAATATTTTAATGAAAAATACATCTTGTATATTCAAGGATAATTTGTTCAAGCAATCGCAATGACAGAATTTTTTAATAAAACAATATTTACAGTCTTTGGAGCAGGAATCTCCCTTTTTGAATGCATTCTGTTTGTTCTCTCGGTTGCTATTTTAATATATTTATATCGCTATGGCTTAAAATTCTTTACGCCGCGAATAAAGTTGAATAGGCGAGTTTCTGAACAAAATAAAGCCAGGTTAAGAGTTATTTTGCTTTGGCTCCTATTTTCTACTATTGCTCTGATTATTATTCTTTTGTTTAACATAGATTATGATCTAATTTCAAAAGACGAATATACCTTTTCGATTTCTCTGATTATAAAGGCACTTTTCTTCTGGCAGCTAGCACAGTTAATTGACTGGGTTATCAACAACCTGTTTCTCGATTATTTTTATCCGCGAGAAGACAAGTCTCTTAAGTCAGGCCTGATAAATCCATTATTGGTAATTCCTTCACCAAGAAAGACCGTTCAATACCTCTTTTTCCTGTTAGTGATCATCTATATTGTCAAAAACTTTGGTTTAGACTTTGGGTACGAAACTACTATTCAAAAAAAAGATGTCGAATTCACTATATCAAAGGTTTTTGAAAGTGTTCTTGTTATAGTTATTGCACAATTGGTTGTCTGGGCTTTAACCCACCTCGTATTATACAAGGTTTATGAAAGACGAGATATTGATGTAGGTTCACAATTTGCCATTAACCAACTCATTAAATATCTGATTTACACCTTTGCCATTTTAACGAGTTTGACTGTAATAGGTATTAACGCATCTTTATTGGTTGGTGGTGCTGCGGCTCTTTTAGTTGGCTTGGGTCTTGGGCTTCAACAAACCTTCAATGACTTTGTTTCAGGCATTGTACTCCTTTTTGAACGGTCCGTCGCTATAGGTGACGTTCTTGAGTTTGATGATACGATTGGTGAGGTACAAAAAATTGGTTTGCGTTCATCTATTGTTCATACTCGACAAAACGTTAGTATGGTTGTTCCAAATCATAAGTTTGTCAATGAAAATATAATAAACTGGACCCATTATGATGACAGTATAAGGTTCACTGTTAATGTGGGGGTTGCCTACAGCTCAGATACTGAGCTCGTTTCACGACTTCTCCTCGAGTCTGTTAAGGACAACACAAGCGTCCTTCCAGCGCCAAAACCATTTGTTAGATTAAATGATTTTGGAAGTTCGTCTTTAGATTTTACACTTTATTACTATTCTAAGGATTATATGACAATAGAAGATGTAAAGAGTCGGATAAGGCTAAAAATTAATAAGTTATTTGTTGAAAATAATGTCTCCATCCCTTTCCCTCAACGTGTTGTAAGAGTTCTGAAGGACGACTAAAATATTTTATCCTTTATAAAGGAGATGCTTTTGTCCATATCTACATTCATTAGCCGATCGCCTGAAAGAGTTTCGACTTCCTTTCTATATTCCTTTCGTATCTTGGAAATTATGGGGCTGCTCTTATAATCCGTCCTCAAGTCTAAAGCTTGTGCAGCACACATCAATTCGATCCCAAGCACCTTGTAAACGTTATTGATAACACGATGCGTTTTTGTCGCTGCATTAGCTGCCATGCTCACGTGATCTTCTTGGCCCTTACTAGAGCTTATGGAATCCACAGACGCGGGAGTACATAACTGTTTATTTTGACTCACTATTGATGCTGAAGTATACTGTGGTATCATAAAGCCTGAATTTAATCCAGGAAATGGACTTAAATAATCTGGTAAGCCTCTTTCTCCATCAACCAATTTGAAGGTTCTTCTTTCAGAGATATTTGACAATTCAGAGACTGCTATAGAAAGGAAGTCTAAAATTAGAGCAAGTGGTTGAGCATGAAAGTTGCCGCCTGACAATATTTTATTGCTTTTATCAAAGACATTTGGGTTGTCGGTTACGGCATTTAACTCTCGTTCCACAATACTACTAACGTAGTTAATCGTGTCCTTTGTCGCTCCATGAACCTGAGGCACACATCTGAATGAATATGGGTCCTGTACTGTATTAAATTTTTGCATTAACAATTCGCTGTCTTGGCAAATTTCTCTAATTTCCTTTGCTACTTCTATCTGACCTTCTTGATTTCTTACCTTATTTAGTTCATCATCAAAAGGGTCCATAGAACAAAGGAAGGCCTCTATAGACATTCCCGCTATCAGATTAGCCCACCTTATAAGCCTTTTAGCATGATGACATGCCCATACAGAATAAGCTAATGAAAACTGCGTGCCATTGATTAAGGCCAATCCTTCTTTGTAGGAAAGTGTCATGGCCTCCATCTTTAATGAATCCAACAACTCTTCCGATTGTAATCTTTGGTTTTCATACCAAACTTCTCCCATATTTAGTAAGGGAAGACTCATATGAGCGAGAGGGACCAAGTCTCCTGAAGCACCTAGTGATCCTTGTTCATAAATCAGAGGGATTATGTTCTTGTTGTAGAGTAAAATCAAGCGATCTATCAATTGTGTGCGTACACCACTACATGCCATTGCTAGGTTTTTGATCTTAAGCAATAAGATAAGCTTACAAATTTCCTGGGGAACTAAATCTCCTTGACCACAGGCATGAGAAACGATCAAGTTGTATTGTAGTTGTTCGATTTGAGCCTTTGAAATAACAACATCACATAAAGAACCAAAACCTGTGTTTACGCCATAAATGTTCCTATCCTCATCTTCCAAACATTGCTTTAAAAAGTTTCTGTTTTCCTCAACGCTCTGTCTACATGAATCCGAAAGGGAAATTGAAAAATCCCCTTCAAAAAACTTACTCAGCTGTTCTAGGCCAATATAGTCAGAACTGATCTCAATTGAATGTGCCATAATTTGTTATTAATTGCAGCACAAATTTATTCAAATCCCTTTAATCTTGTTCCTCTTCATTTTCTATATCATCAACAGCTCTTTGAACATCATCAGCAGCCTTTTTTATTTTGTTTGCTTTCTTTGCAGATTCCTTTTTTGTTAGCGATGGCTTTTCACTGGAATCGTTTGGTTTATCTGTAAAAGTAAACCCCTTAGGGTCTGTCCCTACATGTATAGTATCCCCAGGACCGTAGCTTCCAGATAGTAGCATTTTGGATAATTCATTAATTATTTCTTTCTGTATCACCCTTTTCAATGGCCGCGCTCCAAATTCTGGTTCATATCCTAGTTCTGCCAATAAATCCATTGCTGATTCAGAAAAATTCAAACTCATCTCCTGGGCTTCAAGGTTTTTTCTAAGCTTTTTCAGCAATAAATCAGCAATTTTCTTGATTTCTGACCTATTTAGTGGCAAAAACATAATTTGTTCATCAATTCTGTTTAAAAACTCTGGTCTCAACGTCTCTTTAAGGAAATCAAATACTTCCATTTTTGTTGTTTCAATTACATCTGCCCTATGCTCCTCTCCGACTGCATCAAGATCCTCAAAATTTTCTAGGATTGTCTGTGATCCCATATTAGAGGTCATGATAATGATTGTATTCTTAAAATTGGCAACTCTTCCCTTATTGTCCGTAAGTCTTCCATCATCCAATACCTGTAGTAATATATTAAATGTATCAGGATGTGCCTTTTCAATTTCATCTAGCAAAACAATACTGTATGGTCGTCTTCTCACCGCTTCCGTAAGCTGTCCTCCTTCATCATAACCGACATAGCCAGGAGGGGCTCCTACTAGCCGTGAAACAGAATGCTTCTCCTGATACTCACTCATATCAATTCTTGTAATAGCCTTGTCATCATCAAATAGAACATCGGCCAAGGTTTTCGCCAATTCAGTCTTTCCAACACCAGTAGGGCCAAGAAAAATAAAGGAACCTATTGGTTTGTTCGGATCCGATAGTCCGGATCTGCTTCTTCGAATAGCATCTGCCACGGCTGTGACAGCTTCCGTTTGCCCTATTAGTCGTTTGCTAATTTCACCCTCAAGTTTAAGCAATTTGTCTCTTTCACTTTGCATCATTCTAGACACGGGAATGCCCGTCCAACGAGCTACTACTTCTGCTATATCATTCGCTGTAACTTCCTCGGTAGTAAATCGTGAATCTTCTGCTATATTACTTAGTCTTTCTTCGGCCGCCTTTAACATGGCTTCCTTTTCTTTCAACTCTCCATATCTTATTCTGGCGACCCGTTCAAAGTCACTATCTCTTTCAGCTATTTCAGCTTCATGCTCCAATCCTTCAACTGTCTCTTTAATCAATTGAATCTGATCAACAATTTCCCTTTCATTTTGCCATCTAGCATTCAATGACTCAAGTTTTTCCTTAGTATTTGCAATTTGTTCATTGATAAGCTTCAGCTTTTTCTTATCATTCTCTCTTTTAATCGCTTCTCTTTCAATTTCCAATTGCCTCACTTTTCTATCCATCTCATCTATCTCCTCTGGAACAGAGTCTAATTCCAATCTCATTTTAGCTGCTGCCTCGTCGATCAAGTCGATCGCCTTATCTGGAAGTTTTCTTTCCGTAATGTACCTATGTGAAAGTTCTGCCGCGGCAATTAATGCCTCATCCAGAATATCAATCTTGTGATACATTTCATATTTTTCTTGTATACCCCTAAGAATAGAGATTGTATCCTCCACGCTTGGTTCATCAATATATACGGTTTGAAAACGTCTTACCAGAGCTTTGTCATTTTCGAAATACTTCTGATATTCATCTAAGGTGGTTGCTCCAATTGTTCTAAGCTCTCCACGGGCTAATGCAGGTTTTAAAATATTCGCAGCATCCATTGCACCGTTGCCTCCACCTGCTCCAATAAGTGTATGAATTTCATCAATAAACAATATAACCTCTCCATCCGAAGCGTTCACTTCCTTTATTACAGCTTTTAGCCTTTCTTCAAACTCTCCCTTAAATTTTGCACCAGCAATTAAGGACGCTACATCCAAGGAGTAAATACGTTTTGACTTTAAGTTCTCCGGAATATCCTGTTTTACGATTCTCCATGCAATCCCTTCAACTATTGCTGTTTTACCGACACCTGCATCACCTACTAGAATAGGGTTGTTTTTTTTCCTCCTTGAAAGTATATGAAGCATTCTTCGTATTTCTTCATCTCTTCCAATGATTGGGTCCAATTTACCAGACTCAGCCCTTTCGTTCAAATTAATTGCGAACTTCTTCAAAGCATTATACTCTCCATCTGAGTGTTGGGTATTAATGTTTCTGCCTTTGCGCAATTCAGATATGGCCTTCTTTAACCCATCTTCCGTGGCACCGTGATCTTTAAGAATTTGGGCGGTTTTATCCTTTCCTTTAAGTATTCCCAAAAAGATCAACTCAAGCGATATAAATTCATCGTTAAAAGACTTAAGTAAGTCTTTGGCTCTTTTTAAAGCAGCATTGGAATCATTGGTTAAAAACTGCTTTTCAGTACCTTCTACTTTCGGGTATTTTGAAATTTGTTCATCAAGGCTTTTAACCAATGCAGGAATACTTAATTCCATTTTCTGTCCTAAAAAAGAAAACACCTGTTCATCAACCTCAATTAGCCCTTTCATTAAATGAGAGGTATCTACCTGTTGTTGATCTAAGTTCCTTGCAATTTCTTGACCTTTGATAATGGCCTCTTGTGCCTTTATTGTAAAGTTGTCGTATGTCATACTAATTGTTTATTCCTTTCTTATAAATCAAATCACAATCCAATTTAAAATTTAGGACAGATTGTCGCCACAAAACCAATCGCTCTGTCATTCTGTCGCATCCTTCGTGTGTGCTCTGTCAATCAGGCACGCTTTACAACTAATATCTAGATCGAGCGAGGTCCATTTTTAATAGCATGGCTCCCATTATCGAAAACGCCAACAAAGAAGAGCCTCCTTTACTAATCAAAGGAAGTGGAATTCCAATAACAGGCATAATACCTACGGTCATACCAATATTAATAAAGAAATGTAAAAAAAGTAGCCCTGCAAAACTATAGGCGAAATACCTTATAAATGGAAAACTTGCTCTTTCTGCAATGATACTAACCCTGATAAGCATGACTGTGAAAAGAATTATCAAACTTATAGATCCGATAAAGCCTTGTTCTTCTCCTAATATACTGAAAACAAAGTCTGTGTTTTGTTCTGGAACATAATTCAGCTTTGTCATTGTACCGTTTAAAAAGCCTTTCCCACTAAAACCTCCAGATCCAATTGCGGTTTTAGATTGAATGATATTATACAGCTCACCTTTAGGATCACTAAGATGTGGTTTAAGCCAAACATTTATTCTTGCTTGCTGGTGTGGTTTAAGAATATTGTTAAACGCCCATTGGGTTCCATAAGACAGACCAATAGATCCGACAATCAAACCAGAAAATAAAATTAGTTCTCTGTATTTTCCAAGTTTGAATAGCTGGTAAAAATAATATCCTCCAGAAAGAATCAATACCAGCAACAACAATCCATAGTTGATAAAGTGGTAGCTTGAAATAGAAAATAGACTAAGCAAAATTACAATACCAAAAGATACTTTTTTGCTTTTGATATTGAACCCGAGAAAGAAGTATGACGCTATGAATATAATTAGAATCATCACATTAGGATTCCATATTAAGGAGCCTATGAATATAAATCCTAGGGATAATGCTACAATATATAAAGAGGCATTAAGCCCCGCTCGAAACAGAGGAATTACAAAAGCAAGAAAGATCATTGCCGTTCCCGCATCAGGCTGAATAAAAATCAAAAAAGAAGGTACGGCAAAAAGTCCAATCCCAATCAATATGTTTTTGTTTATCTCCAAACTAAGATTTGGTTTGGACAAAAAAGCAGATAAAGCTAATGCTGTTCCAATTTTTGCAAACTCGGATGGTTGAATAGAAAATCCCATAATGGAAAACCATGAGCTAGCACCTTTAATTTCCCTACCAAAAATTAAAACCGCTATCAGTAATAATAAACAAATGAAATAAATCGGATAAGACAAGGAATTCCAAATTCTCCAATCAATGGCTAGAACAGCCAAAAAGGTTAAACTGGCCACACCTAACCATATTGTTTGTCGTCCAATTGATGAGTTGAAGTCAAACCAAAAGCCTGGTCCTTGATAACTACTGGCATATAACATAAGCCAGCCAATAAGTACAATGCTAAGAAATACACTTAAAAAAATCCAATCAATTGATACTGCGGATTTTCTTTTAACCATTATTCAAAAATGATTTCTTTTTTATCAATATCATCCTGAACAGGGATAGCAGACGGAAAGTCCTTTTTAATTTTCAGAAGAAATGCTTCTAGGTCCGACTTTTTCTCATAAGCTCCCGTTCTTACCTGATAGTATGGAGGATTGTGAGACCATTCGTATTTATTAT
Organism: Saprospiraceae bacterium; assembly: GCA_029262995.1. Classification (GTDB taxonomy): domain Bacteria; phylum Bacteroidota; class Bacteroidia; order Chitinophagales; family Saprospiraceae; genus RFSX01. The sequence goes on from JAJCYH010000026.1 coordinate 203,661, forward strand.
TTGGGTATAATTTTCTAAAATCTACTAGTGCCCTATCCATTGAGCTTCTGTCATTCGTTGTAATAATCTGAATTCTCCAAGCACGGACCATTGGCGTATCACTGTTGTTTTGTATATATCGATTCATCAACTCCTGAATCTCTGGCTCTTCTTTTATGGTTACCTGTCCATATGAAAATCCAGAAAATATCATGATTAATGATAAAAGAAATAGTCCTTTAAACAGTATTGAATTCAAGCTGCTAGCTGCCATGACATTGTTTATATTTTTTCCCACTACCACACGGGCAAGGGTCATTTCGTTTAACCTTCTTTTCTACCCTTTTAAATGTTTCTGGTTTCGCCTGATCCACCCTACCAGCTCTTGCAGCAGCTACTTTCCGTGCTTCTTCTGCCTTATTCGTCCTTACCCTTCTGAAGTCTGTTTTATTCGTCTTTGCTTCTTGAACATCCTCTGGGCTACCAATCATTAACTTACCTCCCATTAAATACGAAATTACATCGTAATTTATTCTATAAACCAATTGTTCAAATGCGGAGTAGGCTTCCATCTTATATATCACCAATGGATCCTTTTGCTCGAATGAAGCCGACTGAACGGAGTCCTTAAGTTCATCCATTGATCTAAGGTGTTCTTTCCAGTTTTCATCAATTAATGCAAGCGTTACAGCTTTTTCAATGTCCTTCATAATTGAACTGCCATCTGAGTCGACTGCCTTTTTGAGGTCTGCCGCTATTGGTAAAGGGTTCTCTCTTGAAGCAGTAACATAGGGCACTGCAATTCTTTTATATCTATGTCCTTCTCTTTCAAAGACATTCTTGATTAAAGGCAACAATAGTTCCTTAACCTTTTCAGTCTTTTTCTTATAGGACTCTAATACTTGATTCTGAAACATCTCGACTAGATCAATAACGTTTCCTTCCTTGAAACTAACTTCATCAATTACCGGTTCAATGGAAAGAACTCTTAAACTTTCGTTTTTGAAAGACTTATAAGTACCAACTGCCTTATGATCATCTACCAGGCTTTCGGTTAGTGACATAATCATATTATACAGATCAACAGATAAACGTTCTCCTGAAAGAGCATTATTTCTCTTGTTATAAATTGCAGACCTCTGTATATTCATTACATCATCATATTCCAAAAGTCGTTTTCGTATTCCGAAGTTGTTTTCCTCAACCTTCTTTTGTGCTCTTTCTATCGACTTGGTAATCATTGAATGTTGAATAACTTCACCTTCTTGATGACCCATCTTGTCCATAATTTTAACAATCCGGTCAGAGTTAAACAACCTCATCAGTTTATCTTCCAATGAGACATAAAACTGAGAAGATCCTGGATCACCCTGTCGCCCTGCACGGCCCCTTAACTGTCTGTCCACTCTTCGTGAATCATGCCTCTCTGTTGCGACAATCGCTAGACCACCTGCTTCCTTTACTTCTTCTAATAACTTAATATCAGTACCCCTACCTGCCATGTTGGTAGCAATAGTAACATGCGATGGCTTTCCTGCCATTGCTACTATTTCTGCCTCTCTTTGATGTTGTTTTGCGTTTAGTACGTTATGACTAATGCCCTTTAACTTCAACATACGGGATAGCTTTTCAGATATATCCACTGTTGTCGTTCCGACAAGCACTGGTCTTCCTGCGTCAGTTAGGTTTATTATCTCCTCCGTAGCAGCATTAAATTTCTCTCGTTCTGTTTTGAAAACCAAATCTTCTCGGTCATCTCTTACAATGGGTTTATTTGTTGGAATGACAATAACGTCCAATTTATATATCTCCCAAAATTCGCTGGCTTCTGTCTCCGCTGTTCCTGTCATTCCACAAAGCTTGTGAAACATCCTAAAGTAGTTCTGCAAAGTAATCGTAGCGTAGGTTTGTGTAATATCACCAACTTTTACATTTTCTTTTGCTTCTAGTGCTTGGTGCAGTCCATCTGAGTATCTTCGACCCTCCATCATCCTTCCGGTCTGCTCATCAACAATTTTGACTTGGCCGTCAACAACAACATATTCTTCTTCCTTGTCAAAAAGAGTATATGCCTTTAGAAGCTGGCTTACCGCATGAAGCCTTCTAGACTTAATTGAGTAATCTTGGATAAGATTTGCTTTTTCTTCTGAAACATCAACATCCTCTGACTTTGCTCCTGCTTCCAGTTGTTGCATCTCGCTGGCAATATCCGGCATAATAAAAAACTTCAGATCATTTTCTCCTTTTGACAAGTATTCCGTTCCATGCTCTGTCAACTCTACGTTTCTGTTTTTTTCATCAATCGTAAAAAGTAAAGGTTCATCTACGATATGCATGTTTTTACTCTGCTCCTGCATGTAGTGGTTTTCTGCTTTTTGCAAAACAGCTTTAACGCCATCCAGACTTAAAAATTTAATCAATGGCCTGTATTTTGGCAAAGATCGATAAGCTCTTAATAATGCCATTCCACTATCTCCTTCTTCAAAACCGGTGTTTCCTTCAGCAAAAAGCTTTTTTGCCGTAGCTAGATATTCCGTAGCCAGCTTTCTCTGTTGAGAAATTAGTCTTTCAACCTTCGGTTTAAGCGTTTGATACTCTTGTTCTTCTGAACCTTCAGTAACTGGACCAGAAATAATTAGAGGTGTTCTTGCATCATCAATCAATACAGAGTCAACCTCATCTATCATAGCAAAATGATGCTTTGCCTGTACTCTTTCCTCTTGAGACCTAACCATATTATCCCGTAGGTAGTCAAATCCAAATTCATTGTTTGTGCCATAAGTAATGTCACATCGATAGGCCGCTGACCTTTGCTGTGAATGTGGTTGATATTTATCGATGCAATCTACCGTAAGAAATAAAAACTCAAATATTGGTCCTACCCATTCGCAGTCACGTCGCGCCAAATAGTCATTAACTGTAATTACATGTACGCCTTGACCAGAAAGTCCATTCAAATAAGCCGGTAGGGTTGCCACCAAGGTTTTACCTTCACCCGTCTGCATCTCCGCGATAGTTCCAGAGTGTAATACATAACCACCAATCAGCTGAACATCATAGTGAACCATATTCCAGGTAATTTCTCCCCCTGCTGCTACCCAATTGTTCTTCCAAATAGCCTTTTCTCCTTGAATACTCACATATTCGTTAGTTGCTGCTAGATCCTTATCGTGTTGTGTTGCCGTTACTTCAATTTCCGAATTATTAGAAAACCGATTAGCTGTCTCTTTTACTACAGCAAAAGCCTCCGGAAGCATTTCTAACAAAATCTCTTCTAGTTTCTCATCTCTGTATTCTTTGAGGTCATCTATTTCTTTATAAATCTCTTCTTTTAAAGCAAGCTTTTCCTCGCTTATTGAATGCTCTTCTACACGCTTAATATTTTCATCTATCTCTGATAAATATTCTGCAATCCTTGCTCTGAATTCGATAGATTTATTTCTTAATTCATCGTTAGTCAAGCTTTGATATTCGTCAAAAAACTCATTGGTTTTATCAACATAAGGCTGTATAGCTCTTACGTCTTTGTCATATTTTGTACCAAAAACCTTCTTTAAATATTTTAACATAATTCTTTACTTATATAGGAATCGCGAAGATAATGATTCATTTTACCATTTGCCCGCTTTGGAATAATTTGATAGATAAATGAACTATATCTAACGGCAGATATTGTACCAACCATAGAATTGTGCCATTTTGTCAAAAACCAAGTGGATTTTTATAGCTTTGCAGCAAAATAAACTAGCATATATTATGAATACTTCCTTTCTCAAAAAATTAAAGCTTAAAAAAAATAATGATGGATCTTATACAGGATTAAAGTCATTAAAAACAAGCAAGGATAAGTTTGATTCCTATTCTCCTGTTGACGGAAAATTGATTGCAAGCGTAATCGCTAGTTCTGAGTCAGATTACAATAAAATAATAACAACAGCTCAAAAAGCATTCGATTCTTGGCGAATAGTTCCTGCTCCAATAAGAGGGGACATAGTTCGACAATATGGAAATGCCTTAAGAGAAAATAAAGAAGCACTAGGCAAACTGGTTTCCTACGAAATGGGGAAATCTCTTCAAGAGGGTTATGGTGAAGTTCAAGAAATGATTGATATCTGTGATTTTGCCGTTGGGTTATCGAGACAATTGTATGGCCTAAGCATGCACAGTGAAAGACCATCACATAGAATGTATGAACAATGGCACCCATTAGGTATTGTTGGAATTATTTCTGCCTTTAATTTTCCTGTTGCCGTTTGGGCATGGAATGCTATGATTGCTATGGTTTGCGGTAACGTTTGCATTTGGAAAGGAAGTGAAAAAACACCTTTATGCTCTGTAGCTTGTCACAATATTCTAATGACCGTCTTGAAAGCAAATAAAATTCCAGAAGGCGTTTCTAGCATTGTAACCGGAGATTATAAAATTGGAGAGTTGATGACTAAAGACTCTCGAGTTTCATTGGTTTCTGCTACAGGAAGTACACGAATGGGAAGACAAGTTGGTGCAATGGTAGCATCACGATTTGGGAAATGTATTCTGGAGTTGGGCGGCAACAACGCAATTATTATTACCCCTGATGCAGACCTTAAGGTTGCCTTAACCGGCGTTGTGTTTGGCGCAGTCGGTACCTGCGGTCAAAGATGTACTAGCACAAGAAGGGTTATTATACATGAATCCATGTATAATGAAGTTAGAAAAGCACTAATTAAGGCTTATCGTCAAGTTAAAATTGGAAATCCTTTAGACCCTAAAAATCATATGGGACCACTCATTGATTCTTCGGCAGTAGAAAGTTATCTAGAAACAATAAAGGCAATCAAAAAAGAAGGTGGAAAATTTGCCGTCTCTGGTGGTGTCCTTGAGGGCAAGGCCTATCTAAGCGAATGCTATGTTAAACCATGTATTGCAGAAGTTGGTCCTGAATTTAAAATAGTCCAACACGAAACTTTTGCGCCTATTCTATATATTATGAAATACTCCGGAGATCTTGAAAATGCCATCGAAATACAAAATAGTGTTCCTCAGGGTTTATCATCTGCAATAATGACAAACAACCTTAAAGAAGCGGAGTTATTCTTATCAGCTTCTGGATCTGACTGTGGCATTGCCAATGTAAACATTGGTACTAGTGGTGCAGAAATTGGAGGTGCTTTTGGTGGTGAAAAAGAAACAGGAGGCGGAAGAGAGTCTGGTTCAGACGCTTGGAAAGCATATATGAGAAGACAGACCAACACCATTAATTACAGCAATGAAGTACCTTTGGCACAAGGCATAAAGTTCAATTTATAAAATGCTAATTTTGGAGACACAAAGACTAATCGTCCGTAAGTTTAAGCTTGCGGACGCATCGTTTTTACTTAAGCTCCTTAATGATCTTGGATATATAAATTACATTGCCGATAGAGGGGTCAGAACGGTTAAACAGTCAGAAAAATATCTAAGTGACAAAATTATCTCTTCGTATCAAACCCATGGTTATGGCTTGTATCTTGTTGAGACAAAAGACAAGGCACCTATTGGGACTACAGGTATTTTAAAAAGAGAAGAGTTGGACCTTCCCGATATTGGTTTTGCCTTTCAACAATCAGCCACTCGAAAAGGATATGCTTTAGAATCTACGCGTGCAATTATTCAATATTCTACTACCCACCTAGCTCTGAATGCTTTTTATGGAATAACTTCCTCAACCAATCTTCCGTCTCAGAACTTACTTAACAAACTAGGTTTTGCCTTTTTACGCTCTTTTGATTATAGAGGACAGAAAAACACCTTTTTATATTCACTGACTCTCTGATAATCTTTGTATTTTTCAACTATGGATAAAAAAGAATACTCTAATGGAGAAATAACCGTCGTTTGGAAAGCTGATCTTTGTATACATTCTGGCAATTGTGTAAAAGGTCTACCAAATGTATTTAAACCTGAAGAAAAGCCTTGGATACAGCTTGAGTCAACAACAACTGAACAGTTGGCTAACCAGATAAACAAATGCCCATCCGGAGCACTTAGTTATTATAAAAAAGAAAAGCCTCAAAAGGAAACTCCCGTCGCACAAACCAAAGTTGAACTTATAGAAAATGGACCATTAGTTGTACACGGTCCACTTGTTGTTAAAGCTGGTGATACTGAATCATTAAGAACAACACCAAGAACCTCCTTTTGTAGATGTGGCGCATCCTCGAATAAACCTTTCTGTGATGGTAGTCACAAAACTAGAGGTTAAGCATTTACTTTTCGTCTTGGGGGCTAATTTTATCAGGAAGATCTTCCTCTCCAAAGATCTGTCTTAAGTCAATTTCTATAGCTCTTCATAATACCGTCAATGGTACATCTTTAACAATACCTTCAAAAGCATCCTCGCTGTTATCTTCAATTAGTACCTTGGTCATAAAAATCTATGAGATCAATACACAGAAAGCAATTGCCAACCGCTCCATATCATAGTCCATTTTTGATAAAATAGTCCATTCCAACATATAATTTTTTCTCAAATTACCTAAAAGTAGTGCCTAACATATTATAAACTATACTGACTTTCAGTCCGTTATGAAAAAATATGCGAAAGTTAGGTGGATATCCGTTTTTTTCTCTCCTAGTATAAAAAGTTGTGTTAATGATGGTGCATGACATGGTCAATGCATAAGAAATCTAAATTTTATTTCTTTGGCTATCTTATTAACGATATTACAAATTGAAGGATAAAAATTTTGTGTTCAAGGTCTCTTTACCTTTTTACAAACCTCAACTGCTCTACACTGTTGTTGTTATGATCTATAATTGATATAATATAACTGCCCGTATCAATGTCATCAATATTAATAAACTGATTTGAAATTGGACCTGCTTTTATTTTCTTTCCAAAGATGTCGCTTATTACAAATTTTTGATTCATAGAGTTTTTCTCTCTGATATTTAAAATAATATATGAATCAGCAGGATTGGGATAAACTGTAGATAACACTTCCTTTTCACTCGATGGCAATTTTATATTTCCTTGATGAACATAGGTGCAATAACTTAGCAACCCTTGATATTGACAGCTTTCAGTTCCATTGCCTTCTATAAAGACACTATCAGGATATGTGGTTAATGCTTCACAAATAAAGTCATTAGAACAGTAGTCTAAATTTTTATTATTAGAAAAATATACAGGTAAGTCTATTCCTGAATTGTTAAAATCGTCTGGAATAAAAGATTTTAAAGGCTTTGTAGGAATGTCGATATCGTTTAAAACTGAAATATGATACAAACTATCATTATCTACTAAAACAAGTTTACTTCCGATCTGATTTAGCGAAGGGAAATAAGCACTAAAATCTTTAATATGATCAATGTTCCATAAATTAAGTGAATATTCAATATTTTCTAATGAGGCGAAAGTGAACTCATCATCATATGAGGTGGTATTTTGCAAATGAATATTGGAAATCGAATTTAAATTTTCCAATCCATTTAAGGAACAATTTTCACACCCTGTAATAAATAACTCTGTTAATTTTTCATATTTTTCAAATCCTTTAAAAACAAAATTAGAGCATCCAGAAATGCTCAAACCAAGACTGTCTGGCTCATTTGAAAATACATTATTGAAATCATTTGCTACTGAATTAGAGGAGATCGTCAAAATAAAATGGTCAGTATCAAGCTCATAATTTGAAAAATCTCCATCACCAATTAATCCTAGTCTATTATTTGGTTTTATGTTTTTAAGTTGAGAAACATTAGTGATAAATTTATTAAAAAAAAATGTTAAAGCATTTAAATCTTTCAAATTATAAAGTGCTACAATATTATTTAAACTATCTAATGAGCTTAGGCTAAGAACATTAATCGAATCGATATTCTCTAATCCGCTTAACGTTTTCAACTCTTGAATATTACGAATCAATAAGGTGTTAATCTTATGTATATTTTTAAGCGGATTTAGGTTTATTATTGGGTCATTCTCGTTTGGCAAGGCGTATAAAAATAAAGTATTTAACTCTGTACAGTCTGGATTGTTTTCAAACATTATATCCAAATCTGTTTGATTCCTGATTTGATAAAAATCGTCTGTCAAGTCGCATTGAGAATAACCCAATAACCATAGTGAATTAATAAAGACAACAAATATATATCTCATACAGTAAATTTATGAATTATTAATTCAATAATAAACATTATTAGCTACATGATGGTGTCGTTTGACACTCACACCCGTTTGGTGATGTAACAATAGCTATTTCAGAACAGGGTGCGATTCCTGGATAACAACATCTTGCATTTCCTGATCCATCGGTAGTTCTTTCACATAGAAATCCACTACCAGAACAAGTATAGGCTACTTGAAAAAATGTGTTAGGAGGTCCTTCAAAATCAATACAACATCTTTGATCCACAGTCATAACCTTTTTTATTGATACAGATGGTGCTGTAGAACCAGGATCACAGAAGGAACAGCCTAATTCAATAGGTTCAACAACTGACTTAGTATTTGATTTCGACGAATGAGCTATGACAAGAGAAGCAACTAAAACCATAGCAAATGCTAATAAATAATACGTATTAACAAAATTGAGATTATCAAGATAGGTATTATTTTTGAGTAAACTAAGCCTAATATTGACTACTTAACATTTATTATCTAGGAATAATTGAATAAATTCCGTTAGTATTAAATATAAAACAAGTGCATCCCATATTAAAAATACAAGGATATAAACCCAGGCAAATCGAATATAACACCCAACTTAAATTTTCTGTGTACATTATATATGTTAGAACTTCATACCAAGCTGAACGCCAACTAGCAAAATGAATCCTTCCCCTGTTGGCTCTCCTTCTGTTTTAATATTCCACTCAATTCCAAAAGATAGAATTGGTGCTATAATAAAATTATCAGACCCGAAAACATATGATAATTCTGCCGTTGGCTGAAGAACGACAATGTCTGTTTCTCCCACAATATCATTAGCATGAACATCCCTAGAGATCCAATCAACCTTATTAAACCAAAGGTCTGACTTTATTCCCCATCTCCAATTGGTATGACTCTCATTAAAAAATCTCCTATACCCCATTGTGAATCCGTAACCAGAACCAGTCTCTTCGTCATGCACGCCAAGATCCCTGTGATCAAAATTATTAATAGCTAGTTTTATGTGAATGAAATCTTTCATTCCTATACTTTTATCCAAACTTACTCCTGTAATAATGCCCGTTGGATAGGCTAATGCCTCTATTGATATGTTTGTTTTACTTTGAGAGTATAGTGACGAGATTGAAAGCAATAGAGCTAGTATCAACAATACCGTATTGGATGTTTTATAAATTTTCATTCTTTTCAATTATGCTTAACTCAATGGATTGTATGCCTTTAAGTTTTTCCTCTCGAGTATGTTGATTAAATGTAAAAGAATAGTTCCCTAATTCTGGAAAGCGAAATCCATCAAGCATATAAACCATTACTTTACAGTCTCTATAGTTACATTTTCCAACCCATTGGCCTTTTTTGTCCGCCAAGTCAATATTTATCCTCTCTTGCCGACGCTCTTGCTTCGGAAAAATAGTTTCAACCATAAGGTATAAGTTTTCATACCTATAATCTTGATCGTGTTTTACCATCAGTTGCATTTCATAGACTGTAGTAGTATCAGAAACAGATAGATGAAAGTCATAAGAGTCATCATGATACCAGGCCTCTGGATCAATAGATAATTCAGATTCGAAAAAGACCTCTTGCTTGCACGAGTTAAGAAATAATACCAAAATAGTAGCTAATAATATTCTCAAGATGATGAACTTGTTTTGCTAAGTTAAGATTTCTTCTCTCTGCATATATAATGCTATTCGAAAAAATCTTTCATTCTTGCAAAAAAGCCCTTTTGATCCTTTCCTTCTTTTGGTTGAAAATTTTCCATTTCCCTCATTTGCTCGAGTAGTAGTCTTTCTTCAGGTGTTAGTGTTTGTGGCGTCCAAATATTAACGTTAATTAATTGGTCTCCCCTTTGGTTATAAGATTGGACGACGGGCAGACCCTTTGATCTCAATCTGAATATTTTCCCAGGAGGAGTACCTGGTGGTATTGTTATTTTAACCGGTTTAGACAATGTTGGTACTTCAACAGATGTTCCCAACGCAGCATCTGCAAAATTGATAAATAAGTCAAACATTATGTTTTGTCCATCACGGGTGAAGTACTTATGTTTCTTTTCTTCAATCATAATTAACAAATCTCCCGAGGAGCCACTATTGGGACCTGCATTTCCTTTGCCTCTCATGGACAATTGCATTCCTTCCTCAACACCAGCAGGAATATCAATTTCTATTGTCTCCTCAATAGCTCTTCTGCCATCTCCCTTACAACTTGTGCACTTACTTGTTATTTGCTGACCAGAACCATTACATCCTGGACATACCGTAGTTGTCTGCATTTGACCCAAAAAAGTAGACTTAATTTGTCGTACATAACCAGATCCCCCACAAGTTGTACAGTTTTGAACAGAACCACTATCTTTTGCACCGGAGCCTCCACAACTATCACATGTTCCCTGCTTTTTAACTTTAACCTTTTTTGTTACGCCTTCAGCAATTTCTTCATATGTAAGGGCAACCTTTATTCTAAGGTTTGAGCCTTTTTGACCTCTTCTTCTCGTGCTTGTTCTTGATCCTCCAAAAAAACTTTCAAAGGGACTTCCTGAATCACCAAAAATATCACTGAAGTTAGAAAATATATCATCCATAGTCATACCGCCAGAACCACCTCCGCCATAAGCTGATTGAGGGTCTACACCAGCATGTCCATACCTGTCGTAACGGGCCTTTTTGTCCTCGTTGCTTAATACCTCATAGGCCTCAGCGGCTTCCTTAAACTTTTCTTCTGCTGCTTTATCGTCTGGGTTTTTATCCGGATGGTATTTTATTGCTACCTTTCTATAAGCCTTCTTAATTTCTGCTGCATCAGAAGACTTTGCTACCCCTAATATTTCGTAATAATCCCTTTTTGCCATGTTGCTTTTTATTCTTATGAGGGGTAACTATTTGCCCACTACTACTTTTGCAAAACGAATTATTTTATCGTTTAACAAATAGCCTTTTTCAATTGTATCAATAACTTTTCCCTTCATCTCATCATTCGGAGCAGGAACTTCTGTAATTGCTTCATGAACCTCAGGATCAAAATCTTGACCATCAGATTCCATAGGTTTCAGGCCTTTTGCTTCAAGCACTTTATATAGTTTATTATAAACCATCAATACGCCTTCACTAAGTTCCTCTTTTGTGTTTTCATCTTCGGCACTTTTCTTTGCGCGGTCGAAGTCATCCAATACTGGTAAAATATTACTGATTGTATCTTGAGCAGCAGAATTCAACAAGTCTAGTCTTTCTCTCGTGTTTCGCCTTTTGAAGTTTTCAAATTCAGCAAAAAGTCTTAAGTATTTGTCCTTTGCCTCAGATAACTCTGCTTTTAACACTTCTACCGTATCCTCTTCTTGTTCTTCTACAATCTGTTCTTCGCGTATCTGCTCTTCTAATTCTTCTGTAATTTTCTCCTTTGCCACAGTGTTATGTTTTATATCAATGTTCAAAAACCTATTGTATCAATTCTTTTGCCATTTGACAAATACAGACAAATTGTCAGTATTTTATAGCTTTTGAGACAGAATGGATTTAATTTCGTCATAAGATTGATTTACGCCAATGATTTCTCCGTTGGGATTTATCAAAAATTTTGCAGGAATATTACTTACAGAATATTTTTGTGCAACTGGAGATAATAATACGGCTCTCGACAATTGAACAATTTGATATTTCCATTTAAACCCACCTCTATCTGCTGCTTTTTTCCAGGATCTGTCATTCTTTTCTAATGCCACTGTGACAATATGAAATGACTCACCTTTTGCTGATTCTTTTCCACTAAATTCATCAAATAGCTTAACCAAAGAAGGGTGATCTCTTCTACATGGTCCACACCATGATCCCCAAAAATCAAGCAATACATAATCCCCTTTTAGTTTGTCTAGTTCAAAAGGTTCTCCATTAATTAACTCAGCCGTAAAGTTAGGTGCTATGTTTCCTGCTTTATCGTGAGGGGACCTTAGAAACAAGAAATATCCCATTGCAAAAAACAATAATGCAAGAAGTATTTTTATAATCTTTGAATTCATATGTTATCGTATTTATGTTTACGTAAGTTGCGTTTTAATCATATTGTTCAATAATAGCTTTTAATTGTTGTGTTTTTTAGTTGCTTATCGCAAAATTTTGATATCAAATGTCATTTATAAGTTATTTACCTCAAGATCTAACCCGTGGTGATCTTCACCAAATAATACTTGGTGCTGTCTCTCCAAGACCAATTGCTTTTGTTTCTACAATAAACAAGAAGGGTGTCCATAATATCGCACCTTACAGCTTTTTCAATGCCATAAGTTCTAATCCGCCTCTGCTGTGCTTTTCTGTAAGTAACCCTGCTGATGGTCGCCTCATTAAAGACACCCTAAAGAATATTCAAAATAACCGTGAATGTGTTATCAATATTGTAAATCACGCTATTCATAGACAAATGACTCTTTGCTCAATAGCTTTCAATGAAAATATTTCTGAATTTGTTAAATCGGGTTTGACGCCAATTCCTTCAGAAATTATTAAACCTTTCCGACTAAAGCAATCTCCCGTGCAATTTGAGTGCACGATAAGGGATATATTTGATTATGGAAAACATGCAGGAGCAGCTAACCTTGTTATTTGTGAAGTTCTTAAGTTACATCTTAACGAAGATGTACTTATCAAAGGTAGGCTAAGGGTTGACGCTCAAAAGCTAGATGTTATGGGGCGGCTCGGAAGAAGTGAATACGTAAGGGTGATAGGTGATGTAGTCACAGAAGTTTATCAGTCTGTCAAAAAGCCTTGTATTGGATTCGATGCCTTAAGTGAGAATATTGTCAAGAGCGACGTTCTTACTGGAAACCAAATTGCTGAACTAGCATCTAATGAGGTCTTTCCGAGTGAAGAAGACATCAAAAGCTTTTTATATGATAATAAAATTGAAAAGATGCACTCAAGAAACGAATATCATCTTTTGGCTAAAAATTACTTAATAGGTGGTCAAAAAAAAGAAGCACTGCTATGTGTTTTGATACCAGAACTAATACACTATATTAAATAGATAAAACATATAAATGATTCATAATATTTAATTAATATCTTTATTCGCGAAACTATAAAACAATGAGCAAAGAAAAAATAAGTAAAGAACGAGAAGCCAAACTCAAAGCATTAAGCCTTGCTGTAGACAAAGTTGAAAAAACCTATGGCAAAGGAGCCATAATGAAGCTTGGTGATAAACAAGTCGTAAATGTTGATACTATTTCAACTGGATCTTTAAGTCTTGATATCGCTTTAGGCATAGGTGGTTTCCCTCGTGGTAGAGTTATAGAAATCTATGGTCCCGAATCCTCTGGTAAAACAACCTTGGCAATTCACGCTATCGCTGATTGTCAGGCTAAAGGTGGTATCGCAGCTATTATCGATGCAGAACATGCCTTTGATAAGTCTTATGCAGAAGCACTAGGCGTTGACACAGAAAACCTATTGATCTCTCAACCTGACAATGGAGAACAGGCTCTCGAAATAACGGAGCATTTAATCCGCTCAGGAGCCATAGATATCATCGTTATTGACTCTGTCGCTGCATTGACTCCTCGGGCAGAAATTGAAGGAGAAATGGGAGATTCGAAAATGGGTCTTCAAGCCAGACTGATGTCTCAAGCATTAAGAAAATTAACTTCTGTTATCGGCCGTACTGGCTGTTGTTGCATTTTTATCAATCAGCTTAGGGATAAGATTGGTGTAATGTTTGGAAGTCCTGAAACAACAACTGGTGGTAACGCCCTTAAGTTCTATTCTTCCATTCGCCTTGATATTAGAAAATCAGGATCTGCGATTAAAGACAAAGAAGGAAATGTAATTGCTAGTCCAACTAAGGTGAAAGTTGTCAAAAACAAATTGGCACCTCCATTTAGAATTGCTCTTTTTGATATGATTTATGGAGAGGGGATTTCTAGAACTGGAGAAATCATTGATCTGGGTGTTGATCATAACATCATAGACAAGAGTGGATCTTGGTATAGTTATAATGGAACTAAAATTGCACAAGGAAGAGAATCTGCAAAACAATTTCTTACAGACAATCCTGAATTGATGGAAGAAATATCAACCTTGATAAAAAACAAGTATTTACCTGAGCCTGAAAGTGGTAAAGCGCTTGAGGTTATGAATATTGAAGAAGAAAGCGAAGCATAAAAACTTCTAAATCAACTATGAAAATAAAGGTCAGTCAAGCAATTGGTTGACCTTTTATTTTACCAATGTGCCCAATGCCTCTCCTCTTACCACACGATTTAGGTAACCGTGTTTGTTAATGTTAAATACGATAATCGGAATATCGTTTTCATGGCACATTGTAAATGCTGTTTTGTCCATGATTTTAAGGTCCTTACTTATTACTTCGTTAAAAGATATATTATCATATTTCACAGCAGTTTTATCCAACTCCGGATCTGAAGAGTAAATACCATCTACTCGTGTGCCTTTTAATATAACATCCGCATTGATTTCACTTGCTCGTAATGCAGCAGCAGAATCCGTAGTAAAATAAGGACTTCCTGTTCCTCCCGAAAATATAACGACTCTTCCTTTTTCTAAGTGTCTGATTGCTCTTCGTCTGATGTATGGCTCCGCAACCTCTCTCATTTCCATAGCACTTACCAGCCGAGAATATACACCATGTGCTTCCAGAGTACTTTGCAATGCCATACCATTGATTACCGTGGCGAGCATACCCATATAGTCTCCTTGTACTCTTTCAATTCCACTATCTTTCGCTTGCAAACCTCTGAATATATTACCCCCTCCAATTACAATAGCAACCTCAACACCAAGCTCAACAATTTCTCCTATTTCCTTGGCATAGTGTGATAACTTTAAAGGATCAATACCAAATGACTTTTCTCCCATTAAGGTTTCACCGCTAAGTTTAAGAAGTATTCTTTTATATATTATTGTAGCCACCGTATTCTTATGTTTTATTGCTCACGAAAATATACTTAAAAAAAAAGCGATTCAAAAGTGAATCGCCTTAATTATTTTTTATCCTAATTTGATATGCTTGAATGCCTTTACCGTTAAATCAGGATGATTTGACTTCAAGTAGTCACTAACGCTTTCTTTTCCTGCCGCCTTAACATAGCTTTGATGCAAAAGAGTATTTTCCTTGAAGAATTTATTCAATTTACCTTCTGCAATTTTTTGAAGCATTGCCTCAGGCTTTCCTTCTTTTCTTGCAATCTCCATTCCTATTTCCATCTCTTTTTCAACAACGGAACTGTCAACACCATCTTTGTCAACAGAAATTGGGTTCATTGCAGCAACTTGCATTGCAACATTTTTTCCAGCCTCCTCATATTCTGTTCCTTCAAGATTTAAAGCAACAATTACTCCTGCTCTATAACCCATATGAATATATGGCAATACTTGTCCTTGACCTGCTTCTGTTTCAATTTTAGCATAATCTGTCAATTCAACCTTCTCACCAATAACGCCTGTTTGCTCTTCAATCTTTTCCGCAAGACTCATTCCTTCATATGGAAGGTTTAATAATTCTTCTTTAGTTTCTGGTAGCTCTTTTAATGCTAACTCTGCAAATCCATCCGCTAATTCTATAAAGCCTTCTCCTTTTGCAACAAAATCTGTTTCACAACTTAAACGTATTATGATTCCTTTGTTTTTATTGGGGGTAGTCTTTGCAATCACTACGCCTTCTTTTGCTTCTCTGTCTGCTCTTTTAGCAGATAGTTTTTGTCCCTTTTTTCTAAGTATTTCAATGGCTTTACTAAAATCACCATTAGCTTCCGTTAAAGCTTTTTTGCAATCCATCATTCCAGCTCCGGTCTGATCTCTTAGTTGTTTTACGTCTGATGCTGAGATACTCATTATCTATCAATATTTATTTTGTTATGAAATTTATGCGACAGTTTCTGCCGATTCTTCTTTCATTAGTCTTCTTTCTTCAGTTCCTTCTTTGATTACTTCAGCCATGTAAGATGTAATCAACTTAATGGATTTAGAAGCATCATCATTAGCTGGAATTGGAAAGTCAACCAATGTAGGATCTGAGTTCGTATCCACAATTCCGAAAATTTTAATACCAAGCTTCTTTGCTTCCTCGATAGCAATATGCTCATGGTGAATATCAACAACAAAGATTGCTGCTGGTAGTCTGTTCATATTTGCAATTCCTCCTAATACTTTTTCTAGCTTGTTTCTCTCTCTGGTAAGTGTCAACCTTTCTTTTTTGGTAATGCTGGTAACACTTTCATCTGCCAATAACTTATCGATGTTATTCATCTTTTTGACAGATCTTTTTATGGTTGAAAAATTGGTCATCATTCCTCCTAACCATCTTTCTGTAACGAATGGCATATTAACTTCTCTTGCCAATTTAGCAACACTTTCTTTAGCTTGTTTCTTTGTAGCTACAAACATTACTTTACGTCCAGACTTTGCCACTTGTCGCATTGCGGATGCGGCTTTGGTCATGTATTCAGAGGTTCTGTTAAGGTCAATAATATGAATACCTTTTCTTTCCATAAATATATATGGTGCCATTTTAGGATTCCACTTTCTTTTCATGTGTCCTAAATGTGCTCCTGATTCTAACAATTCTTTATATGTTGGTAAGGCCATGTTGTCTAATCTAATAGTGTAAAAAAAATTATCTCTTTGAAAACTGGAAACTCTTTCTAGCTTTAGGTTTTCCATACTTCTTACGTTCGACTACTCTAGCGTCTCTCGTTAGGTATTTCTTCTCCTTTAAAGGTTTCTTGTGGTCTTCGTTTAAAATAACCAAGGCTTTAGATATTGCAAGGCGAATGGCTTCTGCCTGTCCTTTAAATCCACCACCATTAACGTTTACTTTAATATCATAAGACTTTGCTCCTTCAACTATGTTCAAGGGGTCTTCGATATTAAACCTGATATTCTCCTGAGGAAAATATTCTTTGTAATCCTTGCCGTTAACAAGAATGTTTCCTTTTCCCGCAGTCAAGTAAATTCTTGCTACAGCGGCTTTTCTTCTTCCTATTGTATTAATTACATCCATTTATCAAAAATTAAATGATTCTGGTTTCTGTGCTTCATGAGGATGATTAGATCCTGTATACACAAATAATTTTTTTATCATCTGTCTTCCCAAACGGGTTTTTGGTAACATGCCTTTTACAGCAGCTTCCATAATATGTTCAGGTTTTTTGTCAAGCATTTCTGAGGCCGTTGTCTTTTTCTGACCTCCAGGGTATCCTGAATATCGCTGATATTCTTTTTGATCCATTTTGTTTCCAGAAAATCTTACTTTTTCTGCGTTGATTACAATTACGTAATCTCCAGTATCGACATGCGGAGTGTAACTTGGCTTATGTTTTCCTCTTAATACTGTAGCAATTTTTGTAGACAACCTACCTACTACTTCTGATTGAGCATCAACGATAAACCATGATCTTTCAACCTCTTCTTTCTTTGCCGATTTGGTTTTGTAACTTAATGTATTCACGATCAATAATTTTTTTGTTAATACCACCTTGTTTTAAAGCGGGCTGCAAATGTATATTTCTTTTATCAACCAGACAAGACTTTATTGCTACTTTTTTATTTTAAAATATTATAACCTACTGATTTTCAATAAAAAAATCGCACATTTTTCTTGTATTATACTAAACAGCGCTCTTTATTTGGCTGTTTTTGAGCTTAAAAATTATAGCCCACATACCCGGATCATGTTTTATCTTCCCAAATGAACCAATAGAACTGATATATCTGCCGGTGAAACACCACTAATTCTAGAAGCCTGGCCAATTGTCTTTGGTTTAATCTCATTAAGTTTTTCTCTCGCCTCCATGGAAAGTGCCTTAATATTGTTGTAGTCTATATTATTGTAGAAGTATACATCTTCAAGGCGATTCATTTTTTCGGCCATCTCCTTTTCTTTTACGATATAACCTTCATATTTAATATCGGTTTCAGCGGTCATTATTAACTCAGGATCATAGTCTTTAATTTTCTGAGACAGACCATCTAATTGCTTGGCCAAGTCCTGAATGCCAACTCTTGGCCTGCTTAATACACCGATAAGTTTAACCTGCTGTTTCAGGGCAGAACTTCCAATTGATTCAAGGTAGGGGTTCAGCTCTAAGGGAGAAACACTTGATTTATTAAAATACTTTTTGATTTCTTCTATTGCTAATTCTTTCTCCTTTACTTTTTTCATTCTTTCTTCCATACCACTTATTCCCAACGCCTCCGCCAATGGACTTAACCGTATATCTGCATTATCCTGTCTTAATAGGATTCTGTATTCTGCACGTGAAGTAAACATGCGATATGGTTCCTTAGTGCCCTTGTTTATCAGGTCGTCGATTAGTACACCTATATATGCATCCGATCTTCGCAAAACAAAAGGATCTCTTTCATTTATCTTCAGGTGTGCATTAACGCCTGCCATATAACCCTGTGATGCCGCTTCTTCGTAACCAGTAGTACCATTGATTTGTCCAGCGAAAAACAGATTTTCTACCAACTTGGTTTCAAGACTAATACTAAGTTGAGTTGGTGGAAAAAAGTCATACTCAATAGCATATCCAGGTCTAAACATCTTTGCATTCTCAAACCCTGAGATGCACCTCATTGCCTTAAATTGCACATCTTCCGGCAATGAAGACGAAAATCCATTTACATAAATTTCACAGGTATCTCTTCCTTCTGGCTCTACAAAAAGTTGATGCCTTTCTTTGTCTGCAAATCGATCAATTTTATCTTCTATACTTGGACAATATCTAGGACCAATACCCCTTATTCTCCCGTTAAACATTGGAGAACGGTCAAATCCTGTTTTTAATATTTTATGGACTTTTTCGTTGGTATAGCTAATATGACATGGGATCTGCTTTTCAACCTTAGGTGTGTCTAAAAATGAAAAACCTGTAACATGTTCGTCACCATGTTGCTCTTCCATGACATCCCAATTTAAGCTCCTCCCATCTACTCTTGGTGGTGTTCCTGTTTTCATTCTTCCTGACTCAAAGCCCAATTCAACCAGTTGTTCTGTTAACCCTGTTGCTGCACCTTCACCAGCCCTTCCTCCACCAAATTGCTTCTCTCCAATATGAATTATTCCGTTTAAAAAAGTACCATTCGTAAGCACTACAGATTTTGCCCTAATCTCTAAACCCATGCCTGTAACAACACCTACACAGCTTTTATCTTTCACCAATAACGACTTAACCATTTCTTGCCAAAAGTCAATATTGGGGTGTTCCTCTAGCATATTTCGCCACTTTCGTGCAAAAAGCATTCGGTCACTTTGCGCCCGTGGACTCCACATCGCTGGACCCTTTGACTTGTTAAGCATTCTAAACTGAATCATTGTATAATCTGTCACAATACCACTGTAGGCCCCTAGTGCATCAAGCTCTCTTACAATCTGACCTTTGGCTACACCTCCCATCGCTGGATTACAGCTCATCTGAGCAATTGTTTGCATATTCATGGTAACCAACATGACCTTTGATCCCATATTAGCTGCTGCTGCTGCTGCTTCACACCCTGCGTGTCCTGCTCCAACGACTATGACGTCATATTCTTGATGCATCTTTTTTGTTTTCGAAATTGCTTGCAAAATTAGCTCAATTTGACATAAGCTGAAAGGACTGTGTAAATTAGAACCTATTAATCAATGGTTACTTGCTTAAAAATTATAATTCTAAGTATTTTAGCTGCTGGACAGCTAATACGATATGAAATGTTTACTGGTTCTTTTCTTTCTTTCTTCAATCTTCGCCTGTAAAAAGCATAAAGAAACAACTTCTGTATTTATTGAAGAAAACAAAGCTCTTGTTGATGATACTATCCCTGTTGCGCTTAATACAATTATGGGAAAATTCAACCCTGCGAAAGACAGCAGTTTTGTTTTAATTGATGAAAAATATGCTGACCGTCAGGGAATGTTTATGAACAAAGAGGCTTACCACGCATTTATTAAAATGTGGGAAGCAGCACAGACCGAACAGATAACTCTGGTTATCAAGTCAGCAACAAGAAACTTTGACTATCAAAAGGCTATTTGGGAGCGAAAGTGGAAAGGACAAACAGTTTTAAGCAATGGAGAAAATGCGTCAATTGTATATCCAAATACAAAAACCCGAGCATTAAAAATCTTAGAATATAGCTCAATGCCTGGAACCTCAAGACACCATTGGGGTACAGATATTGATCTTAACAACTTTAACAACAGCTGGTTTGAACATGGAGAAGGTCTTGTCGTTTACAATTGGTTGAGCAACAATGCTTATATCTATGGTTTTTGTCAACCTTATACGGTTAAGGATAGTACAAGATCTAATGGGTATAATGAAGAAAAATGGCACTGGAGTTACATGCCTCTATCAAAACACTATACTCAATATGCTAGCAAGACGTTGAAGGATTCAATGATTACTGGATTTTTAGGGTCAGAGCTCTGCACGGAATTATCAATCGTTAACAATTTTGTTTTGGGCATTAACCCAAAATGTAAATAAAACATTTATGGCACTTACAGAATCAAATATGCTTGAGCTTGGAACAACCGCTCCAGATTTCAATTTGACAAATGTTACTACAGGCTCTCTGTTAAAATATGCAGATATAAAAGGCGTCAAAGCAACTTTGGTTATGTTCATTTGTAACCATTGTCCTTATGTTATTCACCTTAATTCAGCATTGGTCAAGATTGCTAAAGATTACTCTAAAAGAGAAGTCGGCTTCGTTGCAATATCCTCTAATGATGTTGAAAATTATCCCGCAGACAGTCCTGATAAGATGGCGTTGTTGGCAAATGTATTGCAATATCCTTTTCCTTATTTATATGATCAAGACCAGTCTGTTGCAAAAGCCTATAAGGCAGCTTGCACTCCTGATTTTTACCTTTTCGATAATGACGATAATTTGGTTTATAGAGGTAGATTTGATGGTAGTCGACCCGGAAACGATATTCCAATTACGGGCTCCGATTTACGTTTTGCACTAGATGCAACACTTTTAGGTTTTAATCAAATTCAGCCTCAGATTCCAAGTGCTGGCTGCAATATAAAATGGAAGCCTTCTTAGGCTAAGTAACTTTCCAGTTGGGAATATAATTCTTCGTTGCGTTTTCTAAGGCCATCCCCATGTGTAAAAAACATTACCATTAAAACTGTTTTTATATCCGGCTCTGCAAACCCAATAGTGTTAGATATTTTATTCTTACTAAAATTAGAAATCATTGTGATTGTCTCCCAACATGTCTCTTCATCAGGAAGAGTTATCGACCATTTATTGGTTTGAATAAAAGCTTCTGCAAAAGCATGCCATGCTACATTGTAATATTGATCATTAATAAAAAAAGCAGCCTCGGCGTGTTCCATGGAAAACAGTATAACGCCATCCTCTTGGTGCGTTTCAACAGTATGTAAAAACCGATATTGGGGGCTCGGGAACGCATGTTTATAAAGAATAATTCTTTCATACGGATTAAGCAGAAAGTTTTTCTTATTGAACGTCATGCTTATGGGCACTTGTGCAATCATATACTGGATGTCATAAGGTACCCCGGTGTCTTTTTCCATTCCTTTGGCGGAAAATTCTCTTCCATTCACATACAACACCATTCTTTTGTTAAACTCCTCTTTTTCTATCTCTGAGAGGTTTCTATAAAAGCTATTACACCTTGAGATTAATATTAAAACTTCTTTGTCTATTTCCAAAGGGTGTTTTGTTAGCCACCAATAGTCTATTTGTGGTTGAAATAGATAAATTAATACAAGGCAAACCAACGGTAAGGTTGCCCACGCTACCCGCATGTCGTGGGTGTCATTTATAAGAAATGACATGAAAAACAAAAAAACTAATGCAAATGGCAGACTTAGTACGTTTGAAAACTTATATATCTTCATTCTTTCTTGACTATATATTAACACGATTGTTGTCAATAAATATTTTAAGATATCTTTAATTTTTCATTAAGTAAACCTCCTCTATCAATTACATGAAATTTGAGCTTCACCAAACCGACCCTAAAAGCAAAGCGCGAACAGGGCGTTTGCATACGGACCACGGCATTGTACATACACCAATTTTTATGCCTGTTGGTACTCAAGCCACGGTCAAGGCTGTTGAGCAAGACTTGTTACTAGAACCCATATCATCTGAGATAATTCTTGCCAACACTTATCACTTGTACTTAAGACCTGGAATTGAACTGCTTGAGAAAGCTGGAGGGATTCATGCATTTATGGCTTGGGACAAACCCCTTCTCACGGATTCTGGTGGATATCAGGTTTATTCCCTTAGTGACCGTCGTAAAATTACCGAGGAAGGTGCTAGGTTTTTTGCACACACCGATGGTAGTAAACACATGTTCTCTCCTGAGTTTGTTATGCAGGTTCAAAGAAGCATTGGCGCTGATATAATTATGGCTTTTGATGAATGCACGCCATATCCCTGTGAATATAAATATGCCCAAAACTCAATGCATATGACCCATAGGTGGTTGGATAGGTGTGTTTCTGCATTTAATGACTCTTCTCCACTTTACGGCTATGAACAATGTTTATCGCCAATCGTACAAGGCTCCGTTTATAAAGACTTAAGAATCCAGTCTTCTGAATACATTGCCAGTAAAGGCCTTGACGTTAATGCTATTGGTGGCCTTTCTGTAGGAGAGCCACATGAGATACTATATGAAATGACAGACATTTGCACTGGCATACTACCCCATTCAAAACCCCGTTATTTAATGGGCGTTGGTCTTCCTGAAAATATTCTTGAATGTATTTCGCTTGGGATAGATATGTTTGATTGTGTTTTACCTAGCCGAAATGCCAGACATGGTTTGCTTTATACCTTTGATGGCGTGATCAATATAAAAAATGCCAAATGGAAAGAAGATTTTTCTGCTATAGATAAAAAGAGTAGATCCTCATTTTCGCAAAAATATTCAAAGGCATATTTAAGGCATCTTTTTCAAGTTAAGGAATATTTGGCATTGCAAATTGCTAGCGTTCATAACCTAAGTTTTTTTGTGGAACTGACAAAGTTTGCCAGACAGCACATAACCGCAGGAGACTTCACCGAATGGAAAACAGGAGTTCTTAAATCATTAACAATTCGACTCTAGTGATCAAAAAAATGGATCAATATATTATTAAGAAGTATTTAAGCAGCTTTCTGTTTACGATGCTGCTTATTACAATGATTGCTGTTGTTATTGACTTTAGTGAAAAAATCAACAGATTTATTGATTCTGATGTTGGGCTGTTGCAAATTTTAGGAAGCTATTACCTCAATTTCATTCCATGGATAAACGGCATGATGTGGCCTTTGTTTTCATTAATTGCTGTCATCTTTTTTACATCAAGAATGGCAAAAAATGCAGAACTAGTAGCCCTATTAAGCAGTGGCGTCAGTTTTTACAGAATTATGGTTCCTTATTTAGTTGCGGCAACAATAATCGCTGGAACATTGTGGGTCGGTAAAAACTATTTTATACCATACAGTTGTAAAATCAAAAATGATTTTGAAAGCGAATACCTTAAAAAAAGCTCGAAGAAAACGCTTAACAATGACATACATTTCTTTCTTAGTCCCTCAGAGAAACTATATATAAGATATTACAGAAGCTCAGACACAACCGCTCAATCCTTTAGGTTGGAAAGTTTCATTCAAAATAGATTGGTAAAAGTGCTTAAGGCTGAAAAGTTGGTTTATAAATCCTCTCCTAATGTTTGGACCTTAAAAGATTATTCAGTTAGAGAGTTCAGTGGACTTAACGAAAGTTTCCTCGTTTCAATGGGTGAGTCTATCGATACCGTTTTGGATCTTACGCCAGAAGACTTTATCCGCAATACCAAGTTAATGGAGAATATGACAACCGTGGATTTGAACGATTATATCAACAGAGAAAGAGAAAGGGGTCTAGGTGATGCTAAGGCTTTCTTGATAGAAAAGCATATGCGTAATTCACAACCATTTACAATCTTTATATTGACGCTTATTGGCTTTGCTATTTCCTCCCGAAAAGTTCGAGGCGGTATGGGACTGCACTTGGCAATTGGAGTAGTCCTTGGTGCTGCATTTGTCATTGTTTCTAAATTTGCTGCAACATTCTCCAATAATCTTTCATTGTCACCAGTACTTGGTGCTTGGCTTCCTAATTTGATGTTTAGTATTGTTGCCCTTATAATCGTCAAACAATCACAAAAATAGCAACTTTCAAAATAAATTGAAAGTTTGTTCTTGCGGTATCTATTGATTATCAACGCATTGTGTGTTTAAGAGCATTATACACTAACTCAATATGTCTTTTTGTTCATCAATAGCTTGCCATTTGTTTAACGTTGGCATATATTTGTTTAACATAAACAAAGAAAAATGTCAACACTGGAGTTTAATAGCAACCTTGATTATTTAAAGTCTTCGCTACATTCATTCGCATATTCTTTAACTAAAAATCAAATAGACGCAAAAGATCTATGCCAGGAAGCTACTTTTCGCGCTCTAGCCAATAAAGAAAAATTCAGGCCTGGGACTAACTTTAAAGCATGGATGTTTACAATCACGAAAAACATATTTATCAATAATTACCGAAAGAAAATTCAGGCCAACACTTTCATGGATTCTACTGATAACATGTATTATATTAACTCAGGTTCTGCCGTGGTAGAAAATGATGTTGATAGAAATATTTTGATGAAGGAGTTGGGCGCTATGATTAACATTCTTGATGATTCCATTAAAATTCCATTTCTTATGCATTTTGAAGGGTTTAAATATCAAGAAATTGCCACCGAGCTTAACCTTCCTCTCGGCACGATTAAAAGCAGAATTTTCTTTGCACGAAAAGCATTGAAACGGGCTATTATTTCTCACTATGGAGATTATCAAACTGTTAGAAAAAAATTAAGTGCCTAACTTTGCTGTTAATTAAGCTTCACCTTTGAGCATCGAATGTTAACAGATCAAGAAATTTCAGATCGTCTTATTGAATGGTACGCTCTTCACGCCAGAATCTTGCCCTGGAGAAACACCAAGGACCCATACCTTATTTGGTTGTCGGAAATCATACTCCAACAAACATCAGTAGTTCAGGGAATTCCATATTATGAACGATTCGTTAATCGATTTCCAGACATACACTCCCTTGCGAACGCAGAAGAAGATGAGGTGCTTAAGTTATGGCAGGGGTTGGGATATTACAGCAGGGCAAGAAACTTACACTACTCTGCTCAACACATTGTTGAAAAGCTCAAAGGTAAATTCCCGAATTGCTACAATAAATTGATCAAACTCAAAGGGGTTGGTCCTTATACTGCTGCAGCAATCGCCAGTTTTGCTTATAATGAAAATGTTGTTGTGGTTGATGGAAATGTGAAGCGGTTTATCTCTAGGCTATTTGGCATTTATGACGCTATCGATTTACCCGCAACTGAAAAAAAAATTAGATCCATTTCCCAGGCCTTAATTAATAAGCAAGAACCATTTATTTTTAATCAAGCTTTAATGGAATTCGGGGCTCTTCAGTGCATGCCCAAAAGTCCCATTTGCATCAAATGCCCTTTTTCAAAAATCTGTATTGCTTTCAATGAGCAGATGATCCCTTTGACTGCTCAAAAATCAAAGACAATCATTAAAAAAGAAAGATTCTTTTATTTCGCCCTTTTTATTGATAAGAACAACGAAACATTCATCCAAAAGAGATCAGCAAAAGATATTTGGATGGGTCTTTATCAGCTTCCACTTATTGAAAGAAGTCAAAACATATCTGATTTTCCAATGCCCAGTGCCTTTGGTGTTAACAATGATCAATTAGTGAGCAAGCACTTAAGAAGTTATAAGCACCTTCTTACTCATCAGATCATTTTTGCGCAATTCGTTTGTTATGAAACCAAAACAAAAGCTTTGTCGTCAGAAAATCCTGGTCTATTCAAAATCCCATTAAACCACATTGAACATTATGCCTTACCCAGACTTATTGATTTGTATTTAAGTGATTTATCCATAACTTTATTATAGTTTTGTATTCTGAATAAATGACAACATGTATAATAAAGTAATCCTTATTGGAAACCTTGGAAAGGATCCAGAAATTAGAAGACTCGAAAGTGGTGCTGTTGTTGCTCGTCTAGCTTTAGCAACAAACGAAAACTATAAAGATAAAAATGGTAATTGGCAAACAATTACCGAATGGCATGACATAGTTGCTTGGAGAATTCTAGCTGAAAGAGCAGAACGTGATCTTAAAAAAGGATCTCTTGCTTTTATTGAGGGAAAAATAACTACCCGAAAATGGCAAGACAAAGAAGGCAATGACAGATATACAACAGAGGTTGTTGCTTCTCAATTGCGCCCCCTTGAAAAGAGAGAGAGTGCAGAACCAAATCTTAGTTCTGGTATGGCCTCTTCTTCATTTGATGCACCAGAGGTTAAAAAGGATTCAGATAAATCAAATTCTGACCTTAATGAAGATGATGATTTACCTTTCTAAAATAACAAGTTGTATATTGCTAACTAACATCTATTAAATTGGATCCAGAGCCCCCCCTGTTATTTCTTGGAATAATTCTTGGTTTGTCTCCTATCGCTATTGGGTTTACTATTGTTTTCCTATTGTTTCTACTGCTATCATCTGCATTGGTCTCTGGCTCTGAAGTTGCATTCTTTTCCTTAACGCCACATGATCTAGAAAACCTTAAAACAGACGAAAGTGACCTATCTTATCGCATACTGTCTATACGTCAAGAACCTCGCCGCTTATTAGCGACAATCCTTATTGCTAATAATTTTATAAATATTGCGATAGTTGTCTTGTCTGACTATCTCATCAAGTCACTATTCGGTATTGAAACGTTTATTTCAATAGCAGAACAAATTAACAAGCTTCTTTCACTTAGTTTTGACATTACCGTTTTTGGAAACATTATAAGTTTTGTCATTACGGTTGCAGCTGTTACATTCTTATTGGTCTTATTTGGAGAGGTTGCTCCAAAGGTCTATGCAAATCTCAACAATTTAAAATTTGCTAAAATGATGGTTCGCCCAATGCAAATTTTACTTAGGCTATTTAAGCCTTTTAGCACTGTGCTTGTGAGGTGGTCCAGAAAAATGGAATCACAGTTTATTTATGCTCGTTCGGGTATAGATAACTCAAGTAAGGAAGACCTTGATAAAGCAATAGAACTAACCGTAAACTCAGAGACAGAATCTTCTGAAGAGGCTGACATCCTGAGAGGCATCATAAAGTTTGGTAATGTATCTGCAAAACAAATAATGAAGTCCAGAGTAGATGTTGTTGCCATAGAACAAAGCGCAGGCTACGATGAACTTCTTTCCGTAATTAAAGAAAGTGGGTTTTCAAGAATTCCCGTTTACGTTGAGGACTTTGATAACCTTTCCGGAATTCTATATGTCAAAGATTTGCTTGGCTTCTCGAAAGAAGACAATAATTTTCAGTGGCAAAGTTTTATAAGAGACAATGTTCTTTACATTCCTGAATCAAAAAAAATTGATGATCTCCTTAAAGAATTCCAACAGCGTCGTCTTCATATCGCAATTGTCGTTGATGAGTTTGGTGGCAGTTCTGGTATTGTCACTTTAGAGGATATTATGGAAGAGGTTATTGGAGAAATCAAAGACGAGTTTGATGATGACGAGGAGGTTGATTTTATAAGAATAAACGACTACAACTATATTTTTGACGGCAAAACCCTTTTAAGTGATGTTGCCAGAACCATAAATGTTGATAAAGGTGTCTTTGATGATATCAGGGGAACTTCAGATTCCTTAGCGGGGCTATTGTTAAATCACTTCGGAATGATTCCAAGAAAAGATCGAACGCTTTTGCTACATCCCTTCAAATTTAAAATAGTTTCCGTAACAAATAGACGAATTGAAAAAGTTCATTTAACCTTATTATGATTAGAGCTATTCCATTTATTATTTTTATATCTTTTACTTCATGTCGAAATGAACATAGTGGTTTGCCCAAACCTCGTATATACCCTCGTGTAGAATACCCGATCAAAACCTATGTAGTGCTGGATAATGAAGAATGTCCTTTTACAATGTTAGTTCCAAGCTATTCAGATTACGAAAAGGACACTTTAAAAAATAAATATGAACAAAAGTTTAGTTGCTGGTTTGACTTACACACATCGTCTCTGAACGCCTATATGCATTTTAGCTATGTCCCTTTTGAAAACAGAACTCGTTTTGATGAGTTGGTTAAAGATGCCTTTGAGATGGCAGACAAGCATAATATCAGAGCCAAGTATAGAGATGAATTTCCATTGTCATATCCAGAAAAGAGACTATATGGTTTACTATTTGAAATTGATGGGCCAGTAGCAAGTCCTATTCAATTCTATTTAACCGATAGTACACAACACTTCCTAAGAGGAAGTCTTTATTTTAATGACATTGTAAATCGCGACTCAATTCAACCAGTCTATGAGTTTCTTAAGGAAGACTTAGAACCGATGTTTGGAAGCTTTGAATGGCGGTATTAAACTATATTTTTATAATTTTTCCTGAACTTATTTCATTAGCTCTAGTAATTCTATAATAATAACTTCCTTGTTGCCAGTTTCTTGATTCATTAAGCTCTATCTCCTTATTCTCTTTCGCCTTTGAATATATTAACTTACCGTTCATCTTGTAAATTTCAATATATACTTCGCTGCCCTCTGGATTTTTGATATGAATAAAGTCTGTGAATGGGTTCGGAAATATGGTGATGCTTGCTCCTGTTCCACTTCTTGAATCAAGCTCTTGGCTTAAATCAACTTTTTCATATTGAGTCAAGTCACCTTTTAAAATCCCCAAAAGCCTTTGTTCTCTGAATCGATTAAGGTTCTTGTCCAAAACAATATATTGGTTTAGATTAACGCTTAGGGGATTATCCTTTGAATCTAATTTCATTAATTCTCGCTTATCATAGAAGACCCATTGTCTTTCATTCGGCCATTCGTCTTCATCCCCCTCTAATATTTCCTGTAAAACAATTAAGTCTGCTAGGTTTATTTCTCCATCCTCATTAACATCTGCAGCAAAATAAGAATACATGTTCTTAAATTCATAACTGCCATTTATAAATGATTTCAAAATTTCTCCATCATGAATATCAATTCTAGTATTATCACCAATCCTATATGCCGACATTAAGTATCTCCTGTCTGGAGAAATTAATTCAGAGCTGTATTTTCCTTCAGAATCTGTTTGTAGGTTTACTACTTCTCCTGGTATTAATACTGTTTCATGAATAGGTACAATTGATTCTATATAATCATACATATAAATAATCAGCCCGCCTTGTGTAACAAAACTGTCTATAACTTGCTTCTGTAATATTGTATCAAAAGAAATTTGGTCTGCAAGATATGCCTCTGACTTTAATTCAATATAAACGTTTTCAAGAGGTTCAGAATAAATATCTTCCACAATTCCAAATAGGTTTCGGTTGCTGTCTATGGGTTCGCAGTCTGGAATATTAGCAGCATTGTTTTGAACACTTATGGTAATTGCACACCACGACTGGTTTCCCCTACTATCCGTTACCCACAACTGAAGATCATTCGTGCCTACGTGCTCACATGTAAAGACCCTAAAGCTACTGTCTATCTTTGATGAGAATGAATATTTTAAAATATCATTTGGATAACACGGATGATAACTTGCATAATTTAAGTCCTTGGCCCAAACCTCAACCATTCCATCATCAACAGAGCCGTCTAGGTCCGAATCAACTGGCATTAACGCTACGTTAAGGGTAGATAGGCAATAAGGAACAGGGCCCTTTTCTTTTACTCTAATCTCATGATAACACTTTGCCTTTTGTCCACAAGCATACTCAACCGAGTATGTAACTTTTGTAGTTCCAATCGGATAAGCACCAGATGCATTTTGTAATGCTAGGTCAGCAAATGGAGAGTTATTGGTCACCACATATTCTCCATAACATGCGGATCCATTAATTAACAAATCATCAAGATTCACATAGGAACCATTACAGTTATTTGGAATGACTTCTATAGAAGGTGGACACACGAGCTCAGGAACATCTGTACCCACAACCTTTATGGTCTGTGTATATGTCCAAATTCCAGGATTATTACTGCCTGGATAATAATTACACCAATCTAGTATTGTCCAATTCCGAAGTATCTTTTTACAATCAGGACCAAAATAAAAAACCTGATCTTTATAACTGCGACCAACCATTGAACAGCTTATATAATCAAATTCAGGCCAGCCATATTCCTGTGGTAAATTATTTGGGTGCGTGCTTGAATTGCAACCATTTAGCTCAAGACCATTGTCAGGCCAATTAATGTGGGTTTGGTTAAAGTTCCCACCGTTAACGTAAATTGTTTGAGTACAAGAAATAATATTCCAATTGGCATCCTCTACGGACCAGGTTCTATAAATCTTTCCTGTTTCACATGTCGTTAAATCATAGACTACCGCTGGATTATTGGCTATATACTGCAGACCATTGATATAATAATATGCTGTACCATAACTGGACAAATCCCAAATCTCTGCGCCACATGGCAACCAGACGTCTTGAGGACACACCAGCTGAACACTTGCCTCTGGTTTATGATCATTACAAAAAAGGGACAGTACTATTATAAAAAAGGAAAATGTATTCATGGTTATTTGGTTTTATACTTTACTTCCAAGCTAAATTAAGAATTTTAGTAAGGCTGTGTTTCTTAAAATATAAGATATTTTTTATATTATTCTATTAACATTATAATCAAAGACTTCGCTGCCTCATATTAAAGATTTTCTTAATGTGTTTGGCACAAAATGTGTACTGCTTCCTAAAGTTCGTTTAATGCTTGTACTCAAGTTTTGGGGAAGTTCTATTGCTAATGCAGATATGCAAATGCGTGTTGCTAGTTTTGTATGTGGTTTAAACAATAGCAAAACTCCTTGTTTTGTTGTTGTTTTTGCCTTTTAAGACATAACAGATGCTCCAATTTCTTCAACTACAGATGCAGAATCTGGTGATATCTCCTATCTTAAGAACCTTGACGGCATTTTTTCACGCTCCTACTTTCAATTAATAAATTATTGGATGGCAAACATCAAAAAGACAGCAAGAGCTATTTGGACGAATTAAATATTCAAGTGCATGCCTTATCTAACAATATTGATTTAAACTTCGAAACCAACGTTGGTGGAGGGTATGCCTGTTATTTCGACCTTGCATAATCTTATAAAGAGTGATGAGTAAGATAATAGAAGTCGAAGCCGTGCTTTCTGACTCGCTTACCTATATATTTAACAATTTCTGTTCAAGTATCTCTTTTACTTATTAGTGATAGATTCTAGGACCCAAGGATTTACAGAACTTGATCCTATAGAAGATCTCTCTGGGAATGGTGCTAAAATAAAATTGCTAAATTATGGGCCGAGAATCAGAATTTAATTTAGAAATGAAAGATGTCGTGTATTCAAAATGGGTTTCTGAAAAAGTGATGTGTGCTCCTTCCGTAGAAGGGATTTATGATTTTCTTCATAATGAATAAACCGTTATTAATAATATGGTCAAAGACGCTGAAAATAAAGCTCA
The DNA here is from genome assembly GCA_029262995.1 of Saprospiraceae bacterium. Taxonomy (GTDB): domain Bacteria; phylum Bacteroidota; class Bacteroidia; order Chitinophagales; family Saprospiraceae; genus RFSX01. Next base: position 235,327 of record JAJCYH010000026.1, read on the forward strand.
TAAACTTAGGCTTATTGGCGTTGTAGATAATAATGGGAGTAAATTAGGTTTAATCACTGTTTCTGTTGATAGTGTGTTTTTTACACTATCTGGTTCTGGCATTATTACTGCCTACTATACAGAAAGTTACTCTAATACACCATTGATAATAAGAGGGTCAGGTGTCAGTGCAGAAGTAACTCCCACTGGTTTTTTGGCTTAAATAATAAACTTAGCTACGTAATTATGAGCAACAATTTAACAGTAAAGGTTTTCGCACCAGCTTCGGTTGCCAACGTCGCCGTTGGATATGATATTCTAGGTTTCGCATTAATGGGTTTAGGGGATGATGTGATTATAAGAAAAGGTAAAGTCGAAGGCTTAACAATTAAGACGATACATAAAGGAAGGTCACTTTCAAAAGACCCATTAAAAAATACTGCTGGTGTTTCGGCTATTAGGCTACTTCAATCTCTTGGCCTTGAGCGTGAGCCATTGGAGATGGAGATTTATAAAAATATGTCAATTGGAACAGGCTTAGGAAGTAGTGCGGCTAGTGCTGTTGCTGGTGCTTTAGCCGTTAATGCGTATTTTGGCAATCCTTATTCTAAAATGCAATTGCTTCAATACGCTACGGAAGGAGAACAAGTGGCTGATGGAGCTTTTCATGCTGATAATGTTGCTCCTTCAATGTTAGGTAGTATGATACTTGTCCGTGACAATAAGACATTGGATTGTATTAAGCTTCCTGTTCCAAATGGTCTTCGGGTTGTCGTTGTTTATCCTCATATACAAATATTGACGAAAGACTCCAGAAGAGTTTTGTCTCCAAATGTAAGTTTGAAGCAACATACGCAACAAAGTGCAAACCTTGGAGCTTTCGTAGCATCTTTATATAAAACCGATTTCCCTTTAATGCAAAGGTGCTTAAATGACCTAATCATTGAACCGCAAAGAGCGAAACTTATTCCTGGTTTCATGGATATTAAAAGGCTTGGCTTGGATGCAGGTGCTTTAGGGTGCAGTATATCAGGAGCCGGTCCTTCTATTTTTTGCTTATGTAATAATAGCCATATAGCTGAAAACATTCATGAGCTCTGGTCAAACTATTATACAGATAAAAAGCAGTTGTTTGATTGTTTCATAAGTGATATAAATAAAGAGGGCGCTTACGTGTATTAATAATGTTATTATATAGTACCAATAACAAAGACAATATAGTTGATCTAAAAACGGCAGTTTTAGATGCTTTTCCTAAAGACAAGGGATTATACATGCCCTGTGAAATTCCTGTGCTAAAAAATAATTTCTTCAATAGTTTGTCAGAATTAAGCTTTTGTGAGTTATCATTCGCTGTCTGTTCCAAGCTATTTAAGGGGTTTATTCCAGAAAAAAATCTTGAAAAGATCATCTACACTTCTTTTGATTTTGATATTCCTTTAGTGGAACTTGATGATAATCTCTCCATTTTAGAATTGTATCACGGGCCAACACTAGCATTCAAAGATTTTGGTGCACGCTTTATGGCAAATTTAATGTCTTTCTTCCTAAGTAATTCTAATCAGAAAAGAACGATCCTTGTAGCGACTAGCGGAGACACCGGAGGAGCAGTAGCTGCTGGTTTTTACAATACTGAAAATATAAATGTAATTATTCTTTATCCTTCTGAAAAAGTCAGTGAAATGCAAGAAAAGCAACTCACAACTTGGGGAAGTAACATAAAGGCTATAGAGGTTTTGGGGTCTTTTGACGATTGCCAGTCATTAGTAAAGGAAGCATTTCTAGACCAAGACCTTTCCTCTTGCTTTCAATTCAGTTCAGCCAACAGCATTAATATTGCACGTTTGATCTCGCAAAGTCTTTATTATTTTGAAGCCATTAAAAAAACCAAGAACACAATAAATGATATAAGCATTACCATCCCTTCAGGTAACTTTGGTAACCTCACTGCAGGATTATTAGCAAGAGAGATGGGCTTAAACATTAAACAGTTTATTGCCGCTAATAATAGTAACAACAGCTTTACAAATTACATTCAAACTGGTGAATTTTTACCAAAACCTTCTATCCAAACCATATCCAATGCCATGGATGTTGGAAATCCTAGCAATTTTCCTAGAATAATGAATCTGTACGGTTCCACGTGGAACATAATTAAAGATATTGTTAAGGCCCACTCAATTTCAGAGCAAGAAACAACGAAATACATACAAGAGTACTATACACAACATAAATACATACTAGATCCACATACTGCTGTTGGGATCGCCGCTACAATGAAAAATAGAAACAACTATACCAATATTGTTCTTGCTACAGCACATCCTGCAAAGTTCAAGGAAACAGTTGAGACCTTAATTAATATTGATATTGAAATACCCTCAGAATTGCTAAAACTACTTTCTAAAGACAAAAGAAGTATAAGAATGAGCAATAACTATGAACAATTTAAAGAACTGCTTATGTTTGATACATGTTCCACGTGAAACATGTTACTGCTGATATTACTTTATTTTGATAATAAATCAATTTGCGCTATAAAGCATTACACATACCTATGAGAAAATTACTAATACTGATATTAATTATAATAACAAGCAATATCAATGCCCAAGAAATTCTTGAAAGAGACAAGTTTAGACAATTAGATAATCTATTGGCAACTCCAAACACTTATAGAACGGCATCGGGAGCTCCAGGCCATGAATATTGGCAACAGAAAGCTGATTATGTAATATCTGTTACAATAGATGATGAAAACCAAATCTTGCGTGGCAAAGAAACAATAACATATCACAATCAATCTCCTGATCCTCTTAACTACTTATGGCTACAAATGGATCAAAACGTAAGAGCTAAGGATTCTCATACCCACGATGTTAGAGAAAATACTATAAGGGAAAGAATGTCCACTACTCAAATAAACGCAATGACACCCAATTTTGAAGGAGGTTTTAATATAGATTACATAAAAAACTCCAGTGACAAGGATTTAAGCTATATCGTTAACAAAACCATGTTAAGAATCAATCTTCCAAAGCCATTAAAGTCAGGAGATAAATATTCTTTCAAAGTGAAATGGTGGTATAATATTAATAACACAAACGAAATAGGAGGTAGATCTGGCTATGAACCATTTTCAGTAGACTCAAATAATGTCTATGTCATTGCTCAATTCTATCCAAGGCTATGCATGTATAACGATGTATATGGTTGGCAGAATAAGCAATTCCTAGGCAGGGGAGAGTTTACTTTAGGGTTTGGTGATTTTGAGGTCGACATTACCGTTCCGGTAGATCATTTAGTATCGGCAACTGGTGAGCTGATAAATCAAGACAAAGTATTGACACTCAAACAAATACAACGCTATAACCAAGCCAAAACCTCCTTTATTCATCCAGTAACTATAGCTAATTTAGAGGAAGCAGAAGAAAGAATTAATACAAAGAAAAAACAATACAAAACCTGGAAATTTAAAGCCGAAAACGTTAGAGATTTTGCCTTTGCAAGTTCTAGAAGATTTATATGGGATGCTATGGGAGTAAAAATGTCTAATGGAAAAACAGTTATGGCTATGTCAATGTGGACCAAAGAAGGTGATTGTTTGTGGAGTAAGTATTCCACAAAAGCAGTTGCCCACACAATCAAATGGTATTCTCATTACACATTTGATTATCCCTACCCAGTCGCCTGGTCAATTGATGGTAGCATGGGTATGGAGTATCCTATGATTTGCTTTAACTTTGGCAGATGTGAAGACGATGGTACATATAGCCAAAGAACAAAATATGGGCATATTGGAGTCATTATACATGAAGTTGGACACAACTGGTTTCCAATGATTGTAAACTCTGACGAACGTCAATGGACTTGGATGGATGAAGGTCTAAATACATTTCTGCAATATCTTACAGAACAACAATGGGAAAGAAACTATCCATCAAGAAGAGGACCAGCAAATAAAATTGTAAATTATATGAAAGGAGACAAATCAAAATTATCTCCAATTATGACAAATTCTGAATCTATTTTTCAATTTGGGAGCAATGCTTATGCTAAACCTGCTACAGGACTCAACATTTTAAGGGAAACGGTTATGGGTAGAGAGTTATTTGACTACGCTTTTAAGGAATATACCAATAGATGGAAATTCAAACACCCAACACCATCAGATTTCTTCAGAACCATGGAAGATGCTTCAGCTGTAGATTTAGATTGGTTTTGGAGAGGATGGTTTTACACAATAGATCATTCTGATCAAGCCATAGTATCTATTAAATATCTACAACTAGACACTAAAGACCCTGTTGCTAAAAGCAATCAAGCGAAAGCACAAAGAAGTCAACAAAGAATAAACATAAGCGTCATTAGAAACAGAGAAGAAATTACACAGACATTAAATGAAGTTGATTCAACTATTGATGATTTTTATACAAATTATGATCCACTAGACTTTGATGTCCTTGATATAGAAGAATATGAAACATATAGGACTTCTTTATCCAACGAAGAAAAAGAATTGCTTGACGCAAATAAACATTTCTACCAGATAGAAATTGAAAACAAGGGAGGCTTAATCATGCCAGTTATTATTGAGTTTGAATATGAAGATCTAACAAAAGAAGTTAAACGCATACCTGCAGAAATTTGGAGATTCAATCAATCCACCATTACCAAATCGTATAGTACAGACAAAAAAGTAATTAATATAACATTAGATCCTTATTTAGAAACAGCAGATATAGATACATCTAATAACTCAATACAACCACAATCATTACCATCAAGGTTTGAGTTATACAAAAGAAACAGGAGGAATAGTAGTTCTCAAAATCCTATGCAAAGAGCAAAAAAGGCAAATGAGAAAATTAATCAGCCTTAGAATTAAGATCGGATAAGAATTTATCTAGATGATCATTGAATAAATTTGGTCGTTCCATCATTGGAGCATGGCCACATTTGTCAATGAAATACAATTTAGCATTAGGTAAAAGTTCCATAAACTTTTCTGCCACAAAAGGAGGGGTAATATCATCCTGTTGTCCCCAAACCAATAATACAGGAGCATTAATCTGTCCAATTTTATCTTCCAAATTATTTCTAACGGCACTTTTAGCTGTTATCACTACTCTAATAGCCTTTGATCTATCATTTACGGTATTAAAAACCTCATCAACCAATTCATCAGTAGCAGTTGCAGGATCATAAAAAACCGATTGTGCCTTTCTTTTAATAAAATCGTAGTCGCCTCTTTTTGGGAAAGAACTTCCCATAGCGTTTTCAAATAAACCAGAACTTCCCGTTAAAATTAAAGAACTTATTTTCTCCGGATTTGATAATGCATATAACTGAGCAAGATGACCACCTAAGGAATTACCTAAAACATGTACTTTATCAAATCCTTTATACTCAACAAACTCTTCTACATATTTAACCAATCCCATCAATCCTAATTTCTTTAAAGGCATCTCCATAATGGGTAAAATTGGACTAACCACTTTATAATTGTTACCAAAACGTTCAAAAAGCCATTGAAAATTACTTAGTGCCCCAAATAAACCATGTAATAGTAAAATAACATCTCCTTGACCATCAGATTCAAGATATTTATACTTATCCTCTTCTTTAATAATCACACTTCCATGTTTGTGCCTTTTCTAAAAACATATAAATTAAACAATGCAATAGCAAAGATAAAAATAGCAATTGACTGGTGCATAACACCATAAAATACAGGAATAGTCACTTTTGAGTTTAACAAAACAAGAATTCCTAATAATACTTGAATATTTAATAATACAAATAAAACAATAGCATTAATATGCATAAATCTTTTGAATGGATACCTAATAAACTTTATAACCAAATAAAAGCCAAGGCCGTAAACCAAAAAAGCCCAGTATCTATGCAATACATGTATCAGGGCCGGCATAAGTGCATCCTTGTCATAATCAACAATCCCTTCTATGGACCATGAATCTTTCTCAAACAATAATTCAGGTATCATTGCTCCGTTCATATCTGGCCAAGAGGGATAATACACCGCTGCTCTCATTCCTGATAAAACAGCTCCTAAAAATATTTGAACAATCAATGCTACAAAGAAATACAAGGATAGACGACGAAAGAAAGAGACATCAAATTTTAATGTATTTCTAAAATATACATCATAAGTACACCATAAAACCAAAGCTAAGGTCACTAAAGCAATTCCTAGATGTAAACTTAATTTATAGGCATTTACCCAAGGTCTTTCAACAAGACCACTTGCTACCATAATCCATCCAAATACCGCAGCACACGCAGCAGCAATAAAAATATAAGAAAGTCTAACTAATAAATCCTTATCTACCCATTTTTTATAAATAAAATATAATAAAGGTATAATAAATAACAGACCCATTATTCTTGCCCAAAGACGGTGAAAATATTCCCAGAAATAAATGAATTTGAACATTTTTAAACTCATACCTGTATTTATTTTCTTATACTGTGGTGTTTTTTTGTATAGATCAAAAGCATCATTCCATGCCTTATTACCTAATGGTGGTAGGGTTCCAGTCACTATTTCCCATTTAGTAATAGACAAACCAGAACCAGTAATTCTAGTTATACCCCCAATAACAATTTGAAAAAATATAAGTATACAACCAGTAATCAGCCAAGCTCTAATAAATTTATTATACAACATAGGAAAGTATCAAGAAGAACAATATTAGTTTTATTTATTGAATACAATTGAAATATATTAGTTTGCTAACATCCTTATTATTATCATTTATATTTAATTAAAAATATCATCTATCATCATAAGTGCTGTTAGTATCTTGATAAAAAGATTTCACTTCTACATATAATATAGAAAGCAACAAATTAGTAAAACTTTTCAACAGTCATATCAACAGGAAAAAACGAATAAACAAAGGTATACCAACAATAGAATACAATGTGTTTATAATACAACTTGTTGATTAAATTTTTACATTACCGTGTATGTAAGCCAAATTTATTATAGGGAGAAAATATTGATAAAAAACATATATAAATTTTATAAATATATAATTAACTCATAAGCTTTTCTTCCTTAGTTTAGTTGTTGGTAAGCTTTATTTAATCCATAGGTTATTAACATTATGAGAGCAGTTATTCAACGTACAAATTCAGAAGCAACAGTAAAGGTTAACAATAATGTTGTAGGTTCAATAAATAAAGGACTAATTGTCTATTTAGGCGTAGAAGAAACAGATGATCGAGAAGATATTGTTTGGTTATCTAATAAATTATCAGCATTAAGAATTTTTAACGATTCGGAAGGAAAAATGAATTTATCTGTAAAAGATATATCTGGATCAATACTGCTTATAAGCCAATTTACTTTATTTGCAAGCACAAAAAAAGGTAACAGACCATCATTTATACGTTCAGCCAAACCAGATTATGCTAATAGACTATATGATGATTTTGTTACATATATCAGAGAAACCCATAAACAAACTATAGCAACAGGAGTTTTTGCTGCTGATATGAAGGTTTCATATATAAATGATGGTCCTGTAACTATTATTATTGACACAAAGAATAAAGAATGACTGTAAAGAACTTACAAGAGAAAGTAAATCAATGGATAGATCAATATGGTATAAGATATTTTGATGAAAGGACCAATGCCTTACTATTAATGGAGGAAGTAGGAGAGTTTTCCCGATTGATTGCAAGAAAATATGGCGAGCAGTCGTTTAAAAGCCCAGAACAAGGAAACAAAGTTGATGATAATATTAAGGAAGAGATGGCAGATATTATCTTTGTACTTACTTGCTTGGCAAATCAAATGCAAATTGACTTAACACTAGCAATTAAAGAGAATTTTATTAAAAAAACCAACCGAGATAAGAGCAGACATAAATCAAACCCAAAGCTGAATAATTGAAACGAGAAATAAACATATTAACCAAGCTTGAAAAAGATCTAAGCCTCAAGGAGCTTCAGATTAAGAGCTTGCTCACAATTACTCAGGCAATAAATGACAATGTATCGTCAGAAGGTCTATTTAATATGTATAGATCGTTCCTTAGTTGGGAAATGGGTATTGATAAAATGATACTTATAATAAAGGGTGATGAAAAATGGTTTAGTGCTTCTTTTATTAATGTTGATGAAAAAACACACAATGACCTTATAGAACAATGCCAACCGTTCAAAAGATTACACACTGTAAAAGATGAAGATCACAAACAGCTTCAATTGTTTGATATTATCATACCAGTATTTCATAAAAAAAACGCAATTGCCTATGCCTTAATAGGCGGAATAAAGGATAAGGAGGATATTTATAATAAAATTCAATTTATCACAACAATCACTAATATAATTGCAGTTGCCATTGAAAACAAACGACTCTTTAGGAAGCAAATAAAACAGGAAAGGCTTAATAAGGAGATGGAGTTAGCGAAAGAATTTCAAGAAGCGCTGATACCTAAACAATCTTTCAAAACCTCAAGCTACGAAATAAACACATATTATAAACCCCACTATAATATAGGAGGAGATTATATTGATTACATTAAATTCAGTGAACACAGATTTGCTGTTGTGATCGCCGATATTTCTGGAAAAGGCGTCGCAGCAGCTTTGCTGATGTCAAACTTTCAAGCAATGCTTCAAAGTTTAATTTTTCAATATAGAGATCTTGAAACCTTTGTTTTTGCGCTTAATCAATCTGTTCACAGAATCACTAGAAGCGATAAGTTTATAACCTTTTTCATTGCCGAAATAAATACCCAAACAATGGAGATGCATTACATTAATGCTGGACATTTTCCTCCTCTACTTTTGAATAATGGAAAGATAGAAGAGTTGAAAAAGGGAAGCACTGTAATTGGAGCATTTGAAAAGTTGCCATTTTTAAATGAAGGAAAGGTTAAACTGTCAAAAGATTCACTTCTTTTTTGCTTTACCGATGGACTAGTCGATGTACAGAACGAGAATGAAGAATTTTTCGAAGAGGAAAGATTAAAAAGCTTTATCATTGAAAACGAAAAAATGGATGCTAAGAGCTTCAATAATAAGATAATATCTACACTGGAGGTGTTTAAAGGAAATAGAGAGTATGTTGATGATATCGCTTTATTAACGACGAAAATATTCTAAATGAAAAAAAGATCTGTTGCTATACTCTTGGCTTTAACAGGCGGTTTTGTCGGCTTACATAAATTCTATTTGCGAGAAGTAACAACAGGGATTGTTTATGTCTTTTTGGCTACTATGTTTTTTGGGATGTTTCGTCTACCAGTAAGCTTTTTCCTTGGCTTTTTTGATGCATTTAGATTAATGTATATGTCGGAAGAGGAGTTTAATGAAAAGTACAACACAAAAAGAGATTTCAAGTCAAGGTATCGATCAAGACATAGGAATACAGCTCAGAATAAAAGAGATGAAAAGGGACAATATTCCTACCAGGGGTCAAGCGCAAGAAAAAGGAAAAATCCTTTTAAAATTAGCGGTATTAAAAAATACGAAGACTTTGATCTGGAAGAAGCATTAAAAGACTTTGAACAAGCTCTAATTGTCTCACCAGAAGACTCTGAAGTGCATTATAAAATGGCAGCCACTTATTCATTATTAGAAAAAAAAGAAAAAAGCTATAATCATTTAAAGGAGGCTGTCAAAACAGGCTTTCAAAATATAGAAGATGTTATGGTAAATGATCATTTTGCGTTTTTGAGAATACAAGCAGATTTCGGAAAATTTAAAAGTAGCGGATTCACATCAACAGAAACAAAAGGACTAAATGCCCCAAAATCTGATTTGCTTCAGGACGACGTATTGTTATCTCAGTTGAACAAATTGAAAACTCTTCGTGAAAAAGGACTGTTATCTGAAAGAGAGTTTCTTGCTGAAAAAGAGAAATTATTTAAAAAGTAACAAAACACGCACTCGAAGAGTCATATATGTAGATGAGAGCAAAAGAACTTATATCAAACCTAGTACTACCGCTTTTGCCAGACGATACCGTTGAGCAAGCACTAAGTATGATGAGCATTTACCATATAAAGGATTTGCCAGTGGTAAGCAACTCGATTCTCTTGGGTTTATTATCAGAAGATGAGGCCACGACCGTCGAACCACAAACCAAAATACGAGACATTAAGCTCTCTAACAATTATATCTACGTAAAATCTTCAGATCATGTATTTGAAGTTTTAAACAGACTTTCAGAGAATAAAATAACCATAGTTCCTGTTGTTGACGATAATGAAAAGTTTATAGGAATAATAACTCAAGATGACCTTATTCATTTCTATGCCAGCAGTTTTTCCTTCAACGAACCAGGAAGTATCATTGTCCTTGAAACAAGTAAAAGGGGTTACTCCTTATCTGAGGTATCCAGAATTATAGAAATGGAAAACGCTTCGGTGATTGCTAGTTTTATCACTGAACTAGATAATAGTGAAGCCGTCTTATTAACCCTTAAGCTAAACAAGAATGATATTCATGAAGTAATCATTGCATTAGAACGCTATGATTATAAAATTCATGCAAGCTTTTCAGAGAAAGAGTATAATGATGACCTTAAAGATCGATATGATCAGCTGATGAACTATTTAAATGTCTGATGCCACCATTCTTTATAATCTTATTACCTTCAAGAAATAAATATTACTCATAAAGTATAGCTGAGAACCAAGAATATGAAGGTTTTTATATATGGACAATATTGGAAGGAACAGGATAGGGATTATGTCATAATGCTGCTTGAAAAACTTAGTCTATCAAGTATAGATTACAGAATATATAAAAACTACGCCGATCAAATCCCAATAGATCAAATTACCAATTATTGCTTAGGCACACACGAAGAGCTTAAACAATATATGCCAGATGTCATTATCACCTTAGGCGGGGACGGAACTATTCTATCGGCTGTAACATTGATAAGAGATCTTGAAATTCCAATAATGGGAATCAACCTAGGACGACTAGGGTTTTTGGCTAGTATTGAGCAAGCGAGAATATCAGATGCTATAGACAAGTTAATCAGCAACGAATATTCTATCACAACAAGGTCAATGATTCAAGTATCTTCAGATCCAGATATTTTTGGTGATATTAACTTTGGCCTTAATGACTTTACCTTGTTAAAAAGAGATAATTCTGCTATGGTAGTAATTCACGCTTTTGTAGATGGTCATTTCCTAAACTCTTATTGGGCAGATGGATTAATTGTTTCAACGCCAACAGGTTCAACTGGCTATTCTCTTAGTTGTGGAGGACCAATTATTTTTCCTTCTTCTGATAATTTTATTATAACACCAGTAGCTCCCCATAACCTAAACGTTAGACCAATTGTAATTTCTGGAAAGAACGTAATAGGGTTAAAAGTTGAAGGGCGAGCAGAAAACTTTTTATGTACACTTGACAGTAGAAATAAAACTGTAAGCTCAGAGCACGATATCAAATTGAAAAAGAACGACTTTAATACGAAGACGATTAATTTGCATGGTGATAATTTTATGAAAACCATAAGGAGCAAACTAAATTGGGGACAGGACAAAAGGAATTATGGATTGCAAGATTGAAATAGGAAATAAAATATATTCTTGTAAATTAGATGAGCCAATAGACATTTCTATTCCTATCGGTCACAAGAGCTCACCCAAGGCTTTTTATGCTCCAGAAGTAAGTTTTGATCCATTGGTTTCTGGCGATTTTATTGGCAGTATAGAGAAAGGCTCTCCTGTAAATTTTTATAATATAAGAATCAACCCACACGGAAATACAACACACACAGAATCGGCCCTACACATTACGAACAAAGCAAAGACAATTAATCAAACGCTAGAAAAGAGTCATTATTTAGCACAGCTTATAACTGTGAAACCATCGCATTTGGCAAACAACGACTTGGTAATTGATAATGATAGCTATAATTGGCAAGAGCTTAATGCTTCCGATATCGAAGCTTTGGTTATAAGAACTGAACCGAATGAAGAATTAAAATTGAAAAAAGACTACTCAGGAATAAACCCTCCATATGTAGATTCTGGTTTGATGGCAAATATTTCTGATCTGGTTGACCATTTGCTTATTGACCTACCAAGCGTTGATAAAGAAATAGATGGTGGCAAAATGATATCCCACAATACATTTTGGAAAACAGATGGTCAAAATGCATTTAATAAAACAATTACAGAGTTAATTTATGTTGATTCAAGCATAGCTGATGGATTATATTTGTTAGAAATACAGACAATACCGCTTGAACTTGATGTCAGTCCTTCAAGACCGATATTGTACCGATTAACAGAGCAATGAAAATAGAGAGCTATAATTCTGAGTTAGTTTATGATCTATATTATGATATTGAAGAAAGTAATCATCAGGAAAAGATTAGATACTTTGACAAGAACATAGCCGAAATTTACAAACTACCTTTTAATCTGATGTTGGATATCAGGATCGATTATACCCTCGCCTTATATGCAGTTGAAGAACTAGACTTATTTTTGCGAAAAGCAGATAAGTTGATTTATTTGGTAATTAATGAAAACATCTTTGACTATAGGGGTAGAGATATTTTCAAAGAACTACTTTATTGCAAATCAGAGGCCCTGCATAGGCAAACCAGATTGAAAGAGGCGAGACATGTAGCTAAGGAATTAATTAAAATGGATAAGCAGAATATAAGTTATCAAAAAAAGTATTTTAATATTATGGTTGATCTATATAGGCAAGAAGCACAAGCGATCAGAGGGCTTAGTATTATTTTATTTCTTGCGTCCGCTATTGTTATTGCGTTTGAACTTCTTTTGATCCGACCATTTTATAATATGTATACAGAGTTAGTCGAATTGGGAAGAAGTTTTTTATTTGTATCAGGAATATCTGTACTTGTTTTACATGAATTAAATATTAGAATAAAAGCACGAAAATCGTTAAAAGAAATGGCCCAGTAATTATGGCATATACAAGAAAGCATCAATATAGAAGCAGAAGAGAAAAAAATCAAAGTCTTTGGCGGAAACTTAAGGTAACTATTGTGGTATTGCTAATAGCTACTGTGGTTTACGTTGTTAAAAACAGAGTGTGGTTGAAAGACTACCTTATGACTTATTTTTAGGAAGTAATGAAAGCCATTCATGCTTCTCTACCTTAAAAGCATATAACAAATAGACAATATAAAGAACTGTGAAATAAAGGTACTTCTGAAACCCAGTAATGTATCCTTGCAGCAAATAGCTAACAAAGAGAATAAGTGCGATGACAAAAACAGAAAAAACAATATCTTTTATTGGGTAGTAAATGGGATATAGCCTTTGACCTATAAAATACGCTAGCAGAACCATAACGATATAGCTTGATAGGTTGGCCCAAGCGAAAGCAACATATCCCCATTGTGGTATAAGTATATAACTGAAAATAATTGTAATTACGGCTCCAATAATTGAGATGAAGGCTCCCCATTTTGTTTTGTCTGAAAGCTTATACCAAATCGAAATATTATGATATATGCCTAAAAACAAATATGCAGAAAGAAGAATAGGGATTATAAAAATACTTTCCCTAAAGTCTTTACCAACAATATATTGAACAAGGTCTTGAGAAAGCACCAAGCCCAGAATGATTACGCCCGAAATCAAAACGAAGAGGTGACAAATTTTTCCATATAATTTTTTCCGATCTGTTTCTGTTGAATTGTTAAAAAAGAATGGTTCTGCGGCATAGTTGAAAGCACCAATAAACAACACGAAAAGCCCGGCAATTCTTCTTGAGCTATCAAAGACCCCTGCTTGACTTAAATTATCTAGAAGATTTTCACCAACACTAAAATATTTGATTACAACAGCACCATTGGTCTGAATAAAGGTATTACACATGCCAACAATAATTAGAGGAATCACATATGGAATAATTTTTTTAAAGACATTTAAAGAAGGTTTTAATTTTCTTGCTTTCGCAAAAATAAGAACTAGGAGAAGTAAGAGTGCACTTGAAATCAGGTTTGTAAAAAAGATATAATCAATTTGCGCAGGAAATTTTGGTACCCATGATAAAAAGGAATGTGAAGACCAGCGAGGATAAATAATTAGAAAAAAGAGAATTAGAACGGATGAAAAAGCAACATTGAATATTTTTAACATTGCAAAAACCTTAGCCTTGTTTTCTAATCTTAATTTGGCAAAAGGTACTAGGGCGATAGTATCAAAGGCTAGAATAAACACAAAACATTGTATATATTCTGGTCGTGATGAATATTGAATTAATGCAGCCAACTCTTTTGTGAAAAACAAACCAAAAGAAAGCAATAGAAAAGCACTGGCCAAGATCATAGTGAAGCAAGTGTCATAAGCTTCATTAAACTTTTCCTTCTTATTGCCAAAGCGGAACAACGCGGTATCCAGTTTAAGGGAAAACAGAATAATAAGTACGGCCACATAGGCATAAAGCTCTCCATAAGTGCCAAACTCATAGGTTTTACCTTCTAATAAGTAGGTAAGGAGAACAACAACCAAAAGGTAATAAACCAACTTGGACAAAACAGACCCAAAGCCATAGATTATTGTTTGACCAGCAAACTGTTTTATACTTCCCATTTATTACACATGATTAAAGCATTGATCAACACAAATAAACTTAACAATAAGGAGGAATTAATTATTTTGTGATGAATTTTTAAAAAGATTCAAATGATTGATATAGAACTACTAAAAGAAACAACCCAAATTCCAGGTGCTCCAGGCTATGAGTATAAGATAAGATCTTTTATTAAAGATAATGTAGCGGCGTATGTAGATGAGCTATATACGGACCCAATGGGTAACTTGGTTGCAATAAAAAGAGGCAAATCAAAAGAAAAACTAATGATTGCTGCCCATATGGACGAAATCAGTTTTATTATTTCCCACATTGACGATGAAGGGTTTATTAAATTTCAGCCTTTAGGTGGTTTTGACCCCAAAACACTTACGGCCCAAAGGGTTATTATCCATGGGAAAAAAGACATTATGGGTGTTATGGGTTGCAAGCCAATCCACATAATGACAGCAGAAGAAAAATCTAAACCACCCAAAATAGAAGATTACTATATTGATACGGGATTGACTGCCGCAGAGTTAAAAAAGCAGATCGGTATTGGTACCACGATAACAAGAGAAAGGTCTTTTATCCAGATGGGTGAAAATGTGAACTCAAAAAGTATAGACAATCGTATTTCTGTCTACATTCTTATGGAAACCTTTAAAGAGCTTAAAGGGGTAGATGTGCCGTATGACATATATGGTGTTTTTACTGTTCAAGAGGAAGTAGGCCTGAGAGGAGCCGCGGCAGCTACAATGAGTATAAATCCAGACTTTGCTATTAATCTGGATGTGACACTAGCCTGTGATGTACCCGGGTCTTCTAATCATGAAAGAATAACGGACCTTGGGAAAGGAACCGCTATAAAAATTCTTGACGGAAGGACAATATGTGACTATAGAATGGTTGAGTTTATGAAAGATGTAGCAGAAAAGAGTAATATCAAATACCAACTGGAAGTATTACCAAAAGGAGGGACAGACACGGCGAGTATGCAACAGTTTGCTCGAGGGGGTTCTATTGCCGGGGGAATTTCCATACCATGTAGATATTTACATCAGGTTATCGAGATGGTTAACATTCAAGATGTCAGAGCAAGTATTGACCTTATGAAGTCTTGTATTTTGTCTCTGGATAACTTTAACTGGGAACATAAATAATATGTGGAAAGAAGAAAACAACAGCCTGACAAGGCATTTTGAGTTTAAAGACTTTATTGAAGCTTTTTCGTTTATGACTGCTGTAGCTTTAGAGGCAGAAAAAATGAATCACCATCCCAATTGGTCCAATGTTTATAATAGAGTTTCTATAAGCCTCTCTACCCATGATGCTGGTGATATTGTAACGGACAAAGACAAATTGCTATCACACAAAATAGATGCTATCTATAAAGGGCAAACAAGCTAAGTTGATTGATTACATTCTCTTGTTTTGTTTGTGATAATTGATTATTATTTATCATTAAAATTTTTGCGTTAATGTATTGTTAAACTGTTTAATTAGGGATAACTAAGCAGGGTTTCATTCGTTTTTAAGTGCAAAAAGTTAAGTATGAAAAATATTATATCGTTTTTATTTGCAGGTATTATCGGTGGATTAATTGTTGTCGCTAGCTTCAGTATGATTAATAAAGATCAAGTTATTTATGAGCTAAACCAATCTCCCAAAGCGATTTTAACATCATCGTCTACAGCAACTGCTCCCAATGATTTTGTTTTGGCAGCAGAAAGAGTCACACCTTCTGTTGTCAGTATTAATGTTAGAGAGGATCGATTATTGGCCCAGAAAAGGTTACAGGAGGAAAGAAACAAGAGAGGTTCTGACTGGTTTGATTTTCACAAGTTTTTTAATTCGCAACCTTACCCTAAAAACGGCAATGGTTCTGGCGTAATTATATCTGAAGACGGCTATATCGTTACCAATAATCATGTGATTGAAGACGGAGATATAATTGATGTCATGATTGGAGATAGGACGCTGAGTGCTTCTGTAATTGGGAAGGACCCAAGCACTGATATTGCATTGATAAAAGTCGATGCGACAGGATTGACTCCTGTGGAGTTTGCTAATTCTGATAGATTAAAAGTAGGAGAGTGGGTTGTTGCTATAGGCTCCCCATTTTCTTATCTGACATCTACGGTAACAGCAGGAATCGTTAGTGCTAAGGCAAGGGACATTGATATACTTCAAAATGATTTTGCCATTGAAGAGTTTATACAGACAGACGCAGCAATAAACCCAGGAAATAGTGGTGGTGCACTAGTTAATACAGAGGGTAATCTCGTGGGTATAAATACAGCCATTGCAACGCCAACAGGTGTATATGCAGGATACTCTTTCGCAATTCCTTCTAATTTAGTTAAAAAAATAGTTGACGACATCAAAGAAAATGGCGATATTGAACGAGCAAGGCTTGGCATTAGAGGTAGAACGATAGATGAAATTATTAAGAAGGAAAACAACTTAACCATTAATCAAGGTTTTATCGTGGATATCGTTGACAAAAGCAGCGGTGCTCAATTTTCTGGTGTTCTTCCAGGAGATGTTATAATCCAAGCGAATGAAAAAAGGGTTGATAAATTTGAAGACCTTTATGAAGTTGTAGAGTTTGCAAAAGTCGGGGAAACGATAAATTTAGTTGTCCTTCGTAAGAACAAAAAATTAAAAATACCTGTTTACTTAAGAAAAGGTATTTAAAGATAAGTTGGTTTTTCGTTTTGTTTTGAGACGTCTGTCTATCCCTTAGACAGGCGTTTTTATTTGTTTACTTCTCTAGATTTAATTTATTGTTGGAATAAATAACGACAATGAGGATTTGCCAACTGTTCACAGACGCTGTAGACTTTTTTTATCCCACCCATTGTATTTCTTGTCATTCTATTGTTAGCTCGAAAGATGTTTTTTGTCTTTATTGTGCAACTAAGTGTAAAGCAACAGATCATTTCAAGATACAAAACAATGAGACAAAAGCAAGAACACTATTAAGAGTTGATGTTAGATGGAGTGCTGCTCTTTTTACCTACGTAAAACATGGACACGTACAAAAAGCGATTCATATGATTAAGTATGGAGGAAGAAAGGACATTGCAATAAAATGGGGAAAGCTTTTTGGAGAAAACTACCTTTCAGCTGTTGGACGAGAGCTGGCGGATGTGATAATTCCAATACCAGTTCATTATAAAAGAAGAAGGAAAAGAGGCTATAACCAAAGTGAAGTTTTTGCAAAAGGCATATCTTTGATTACAGGAATTAAAATAATCAATAATCTTTTGGTTAAGCAAAGCAATCAAATAACATTGACGCAGCAATCCAGAGAAAGCAGGTTTTTACAGGTTAGAGAAAGTTTTGCGCTAAGCAAAAAGAACTCGCTTCAAGGAAAAATAGTATTACTAGTTGATGATGTTCTTACAACAGGAGCAACCATTGAGGCGGCGGTTGAAAAACTTAATGGCAGCGGCTGTAAGGAAATCGATTTGGGTTTTATCGCTTTAGCAAAAAACTAAAATATGGGAATAAGTGGTATAATAAAACAAGAATTTAAATTAAGACTATTAGAAGAAGGTATGCTTAGAATTCAAAAATGTGTAGGTATGCTGAACGAAGAGGAGATATGGTATGTCGCTAACGAGAACACTAATAGTATAGGGAACCTAATTCTTCACCTAGAAGGAAATGTAAGACAATATATCATTACAGGAATTGGTAATGGAAAGGATGAAAGAGTAAGAGATTCTGAATTCCTGTTGGAAAGCAGGATAGACACGAGGCAGTTACTTCTGAATATTAATGCTACAATTCAAAAAAGTATTGAGATCGTGGATGGCTTAGAAGAAGAAATGCTTTGTATGTTAAAGCATGTACAGGGGTTTAAATTACCACAGTTGTCTATAATAATTCATGTCATAGAGCACTTTAGTTATCATGTTGGACAAATAACGCAAATGACTAAATTGCTAAAGAATAAACCAACAAGGTATTACGAAGGAAAGGATCTAAATATTAATTCTAATTAATGACTCTTTGGATGTTAGCACCAAGGGCATTTAGCCTTTTATCAATACGTTCATATCCACGGTCAATTTGCTGGATGTTATCAATTTGACTTACCCCGTCAGCGGACAGGGCTGCAATTAATAAAGATACACCTGCGCGAATATCTGGAGAACTCATTTTAATTCCTCTTAATTGACTCTTTCTTTCCATGCCAATGACTGTTGCCCTATGCGGATCACATAAAATAATCTGAGCTCCCATGTCGATCAGCTTATCAACAAAGAAAAGACGACTTTCAAACATTTTTTGATGAATCAAAACACTCCCCTTTGCTTGTGTTGCTACAACAAGTATGATGCTTAAAAGGTCAGGAGTAAATCCGGGCCAAGGCGCATCGTAAATGGTAAGAATAGATCCGTCAATAAAGTTTTGTATTTCGTATACGTCCTGTTGTTCAACAACAATATCATCTTTTTCTCTGTGGAGAAGTATGCCTAGTTTTTTAAATACAGAAGGAATAATTCCTAGGTGATCATATCCTACATTTTCAATACGTAAAGAAGACTGAGTCATAGCTGCCAAACCAATTAGACTACCAATTTCAATCATATCTGGCAAAATGCGGTGTTCAGTTCCTCCTAGGTGATCAGAGCCTGTGATTTTAAGCAGGTTGGACCCTATGCCTTCAATTTGTGCACCCATCCCAACTAGTAATTTGCATAATTGTTGAGTATATGGTTCGCAGGCGGCATTATATATAGTAGTTGTTCCTTCAGCAAGTGCAGCAGCCATTAATACGTTGGCTGTTCCAGTTACAGAAATTTCCTCCATATGAATAAACGCTCCCCTTAACCGTTTAGCCTCTAGGAAGAACTCGTCTGTTTTGTCATTATAGTTAAAAACGGCACCTAAGCAGATAAGACCATGGAAGTGTGTATCAAGTCTACGTCTTCCAATTTTGTCGCCACCCGGCTTAGGAAGGAAAGCTTTTCCATATCTAGACAATAATGGACCAATTAGCATTACCGATCCTCTTATTTTTTTGGCTTCAGCAAGATAGTCTTTAGAAGCAAAGTAGTTTAGGTCTATATTTTTTGCGGCAAAAGAAAACTTGTGGGCTCCAAGTTGCAAAACGGTTACTCCAAGGCCTTCTAGAAGAGAGATTAATTTTCTTACATCAATAATGTTAGGTACATTATCAATGATAACTGATTTTTCAGTTAACAAAGTTGCGCTAATGATTTGGAGTGCTTCGTTTTTGGCACCCTGAGGAGTGATGTTACCGGATAGGTGGCAATTACCTTCTACTATAAATGAGCTATTATTCATAAAAAACCTTAATAATCAGCCTCAAATATATTAAAGAAAACAATAATGTTAGAAGATTATCTTCTTCTTCTATTATTATTGTTATTGTTTCTGTTGTTGTTTCTACGTTTGTTATTGTTATTACTGTGACTTGGTCTTCTTTTTTTGATTGTTACAGCAGATGCAAGAGTATCTAAAGACCTGTCATCTGCAACAGATAGTTTACCTTTTGATAAGGACTTTAGATCTTCTAGGATGATTTCATCACTTACGTAATGTTCTCTATTCCAGTTTTTATAAGCTAATTTCATAAAAGAGGCGATGGTCTCTACAAAGCCATCTTTAATTGTGCCATCTTCCATCGCTATGGCCTTTTCCATCATAAGACGGACATTGTGTCCATAATGTCTAAACTCATATTCTTTGGATGGATAGTCTACACGCTCTGGCTTTATTAACATGTCTGCTTTTTGGGGAAGATCACCAGAAGTGGGAGTCACTTGAATATTATAACCAGCAATCATAAAGAAGTGCTTCCAAAGTTTACTTTTGAAGTCAAGAGTGTTTTTACTTTGCGAGTTCATTTGATACATAAGCTCTATCAATGACTCTGCAAACTCCTGTCTTTCTTTATCGTCCTTTATTGTTTTGTTAAAGTTGATGAGGTTTTGCACATGTCTGCCATATTCTGCAATTACTAATGCATCTTCCTGTGTGTTGTATGTCATTTCAAATTCCATGTAAATATTTATTCTACGGTTACTGATTTAGCTAAATTTCTTGGTTGATCTACATTACATCCCCTCATTAAAGCAATATGATATGCTAGGAGCTGCAAAGGGATTACCGATAATAAAGGCGTAAAAGGCTCTTCAATTTCAGGAATTTCGATGATATAATCAGCAAGGTCTTTAATGATTTCATCACCTTCTGTAACTATAGCAATAACAACTCCTTTACGAGCTTTTACTTCTTGAATATTGCTTACTATTTTTTCGTAAGCACTTTTATTGGTGGCAATTACAATAACGGGCATATACATGTCAATTAAAGCAATCGGACCATGTTTCATTTCTGCACCAGGATATCCTTCTGCATGAATGTAACTTATTTCTTTCAATTTTAATGCACCTTCAAGAGCGACAGGAAAGTTATAACCTCTTCCTAAATAAAGAGCATTGCTTGCATTTCTTATTTCTCCGGCAATGTATTTTATCTTATCGTCTTTTGCTAATATTCTAGCAACTTTTGAAGGAACGGTTTCTAGAGAAGCCAAAAGTTGTCTAAAATATGACTCCTGAAGTATTCCTCGAACCTTACCAAGATACAAAGCCATTAAGGCCAAAACTGTTACTTGGCTTGTAAATGCTTTTGTCGAAGCTACGCCGATTTCTGGTCCAGCATGAATATAGGAACCACAATCAGTTTCTCTTGCTATTGAAGAACCAATGGCATTGACAATGCCATATATTAATGCACCTTTTTCTTTTGCCAATTTAACTGCAGCCAAAGTGTCGGCAGTTTCTCCAGATTGACTAAGGGCAATAATAAAGTCATCTTGCGAAATAATAGGATTTCTATACCTAAACTCACTAGCGTATTCAACTTCGGTTGGTATTCTTGCTAGGTCTTCAAAAAGGTATTCGGCAATTAACGCAGCATGCCAAGAGGTTCCACAAGCGGTCAAGATTATTCTCTCAGATTGTGCAATCCTGTTGATGTTCTGTTTCATTCCCCCCAATACAGCCCAGCCTTCATGTGAATTTATTCTACCGCCCATACTTTCTGCAATCGTTGTGGGCTGTTGAAAAATTTCCTTTAACATATAATGAGGATAACCTCCTTTTTCTATCTCGTCAATCTTAAGGTCTAGTTCAGATACTTTAGGGTTTTGTACCGTGTTATCAAGACTTCGGATCTGATAATTTCCTTCTCGAGTAATGCTAATAACATCACCATCTTCCAGGTAAATAACTTTGTTGGTATATTTAATTATTGGGGAGGCATCAGATGCTAAAAAATATTCATCATCTCCAATTCCAAGAACAAGAGGGCTAGACATTCTTGCTCCGACAATTTTATTTGGCTCATCTTTATCGATCACAACGATGGCATATGCTCCAATAACCTTGTTCAGTGCTCTTCTAACTGCTTCTTCAAGAGAAAGGTTTTCTTTTTCTTTTATTTCTTGAATAAAATGGGCAAGAACTTCTGTGTCTGTGTCCGAACTAAAGATGTGCCCTCTATCTACTAGTGCCTTTTTAATTGGCGCATAATTTTCTATAATTCCGTTATGGATTATTGCAAGGTTTCCGTCACCGCTAGAATGAGGGTGAGCATTAATATCATTTGGTATACCATGAGTTGCCCAACGAGTATGAGCCATGCCCATGGTGTGATTTAAGTCATGACCAAGAGAGGAAACATGTTTTTCTAGGTCAGCGACCTTTCCCTGTTTCTTCATTATTGAGAGCTCTCCGTTCATTAAAGCGACACCAGCACTGTCATATCCTCTATACTCTAAACGTTTGAGTCCTTCCAATAAGATGGGATAGGCTTGTTTGTTTCCAAGATAAGCGACAATTCCGCACATAAAATTAAAATTAAGGTTTAGACGTAATCATTTTTAGCTTGGCAGGAAACATTGAGTCCCCTGTCCCTAGAATGATAGAACGTCCAGCTCCTTGGGCTTTATTTGATGATTCAAGTAAAATTTTTGAACTTTTTGCATTCCCTGAGATAATGGCATTGATGTGATTTGTAATATCGAATTGATATAACATCACCGTCATGCCGTTTAATTCAGACTCTTCCAAGTTTCCCCCAAAAACCGAGAGGCCAGTATTTTGTTCTATGGCGTTGTCCAAAATTAATAGCTTAATACCATCTTCGTTGATAAAGCTAGCACGTATTCTATCAACAGGACCTACGACAGGATCTGTCTCTGATAAAAGAACAAGTTCAAGGGTTGCTCGATTGATTACCTTATCTGAAAAGTCTTTTACCGCTGAGAGGTCTAATTCAATGTTGACTCCTTGCATTTCCTGAATATACCATCGTGAATCAAGGCTATCGGTTACAGATGCCTCAACCTCCGTTCCTGAATAATCATGACTTAAGTGATTGGATCTAATTTTACCTACTTCAATGAAGTATATTTTGCTATCGTTATCCTTGTTAGAGTAGTAAAACTCAAGTGCTGCAGAAGAAGTGCTTGATAAATCTAGGCCAATAATTGAATTTTCTGTAGAGCTGCTTGAAAGCAAAAGACCCTTGGCAAATGCGCTAAACGCAATTGGGTCTTTATTGATTAAAGTATCTACAGCGATATCATGCCAAAGCATTGTATCTAAAGGAATTCTTATTTGAGGCGCAACAGTAAAGATGCTATCTTCTATTGGAGAATAAATCTTTACGGAGTCTCTGTGATTGATTATTTGAGATATACTGCCCAAAACAGTGCTTTCTGCTTCAAAGCTTTGGTCGGAAAAAAGAGTGTCTAAAAGTTCTATTGTTAATTCTTCTTGAAGTTGTCTTACTTCAATATCGTGAAAAGCACCATCCATTGCATATTGTCCTAAAGTATCTAACGGAATAGCTAGTACGACAGAATCTATCTTTAATGTATCAAATGATGGAAAATTTTGATCAGCAATGTTTAAAGAAACATATGCTTCCGCAGAAGACAGTCCAAAAACGGGATCTTGAATAAGGCCAAGAAGGAAAATTCTGTTGCCAAAACTTGTTGTATTTCTAAACACAACTACTGGTTCAGAATATACACTATACCCCGAGAGTTCAATACTGTCTGTATATTCAATCACAATAGAGTTGTCGTCCAACAGAGAAGAACCTACAGAGATTTCTTCATTGCAGGAAAACAATGCCACTATAGCAAATAGCAGGAGAAGATTAAGTTTCATCTAATGATTTATACTAAGATTCAGATTCAAATAAATTATTATAAAATGGTAACATTTGAGCACCGATTTCTTCTGCATTAAAGAAGTCTAGCTTCGGAACTTCGAGAGTATCATAAATCTCTTGTGTATCTTTTGGTAAAGATTCACTTCCTTTAACGATTGCATCTGCATATTTCAGGCCTGCATTGATCAACTTTACACTTGTATTGTCTTTGAAAACACTCAAATCTTCTTCATCAAGGTTGTTGATGGCAGCAATTTCGAAAAACTTTTTATTGAATGTTTTTTCAAACTCGTTTTCATACGCAGAATACACCACAGAAGAGTTTTCAAAAATAGGATCATTCTTGTAAACCGACTTTAGGTAAAAAGGAACCAAACTTGTCATCCAACCATGGCAATGTATTATGTCAGGACCCCAGCCAAACTTTTTAACTGTTTCGATCACGCCCTTGCAGAAAAAGACCATCCTTTCCTGATTGTCATCAAATGGTTTTTCTTCTTCGTCTGTAAAAACATGTTTTCTTTTAAAAAACTCCTCATTTTCCAAAAAGTAAACCTGAAGACGAGCTCCTGGTAGGGAGGCAACTTTTATTATTAATGGAAAGTCATCATCATCTACTATAATATTCATTCCTGAAAGTCTAACGACCTCATGTAGTCTATGCCTTCTCTCATTGATATTGCCATATTTTGGCATTAAGACTCTTACTTCCATGCCTTTTCCATGCACCAAAGGGGCTAAGTTTTTAACTACGGTGGAAATTTCTGAGATGGTAGTATATGGGTTCATCTCCTGAGTCACAAACAATACTCTCTTCTTGCTCATTCTTTCTTTTTAAAACTCCAAAGAATTGGGCTGCAAAGATACTATAAAAAATTATAAGATTCCCCTCTCGTTTTTATATATAAATGATTATCAATATGGTAGCGGTCAAGATCCACTGACCAGCTGCATTAAGGTAGCGCAAATTATTGCACCATAAGTCCCTAAAGCATATCCGAGAACAGCCATCAGGACGCCAACGGGTGCCAGACTAGGGCTAAACGCAGAAGCAACAACAGGAGCAGAAGCAGCACCTCCGACGTTTGCTTGACTGCCTACCGCAACAAAAAAGAAGGGAGCTTTTATCAACTTAGCAACAACAATGAGTATTACTACATGAACCATCATCCAAGTGATGCCAATTGCAAAAAGGCCAAGATTTTTAAAAACCTCTCCTAAATTCATTTTCATTCCAATAGTAGCCACTAAAACATATATAAATATAGACCCCCAACGTGAGGCACCAATACCTTCTAGTTTTCTAAATCTGGTCATCGACAAAAACAATCCGAAAGTAGTACTGATTACAATCAACCAGAAGAAACCAGACATTAATGAATTTAGTCGCCAAGCATTAAGCGTATCTTTAATAGATTCCATAAAAGGCGTAATTATGTCTGCTCCCAAATGAGAAAGTCCAACACCACCAAATGCAATGGCTAAAAGAACAAACATCTTCGTTGTTGTAGGTATTTCAGTAATACTATCACGATAATCTTCTACTCTTTTTTTCAAGTCTTCAATGGCACTATTGTCCGCTTTTAACCAAGAATCTATTTTATCTGAAATATTAGCGCCATATAACAGAAAGCCCATCCATATATTTGCAACGACGACATCAACGACGATCATGGTCCCAAAAAGGTTGTCCTTTACTTCATAAATTTCTTTCATTGCCGTTTGGTTGGCTCCTCCACCAATCCAACTTCCGGCAACAGTAGATAATCCTCTCCAGATGTCTTGAGGATGAGCAGAAATCAGGTCAGGAGCTAAGGCAGAAACCACGAGTAATGCTATCGGTCCTCCCAAAATAATTCCTAGGGTCGCACTAAAAAACATTATAAGTGCCTTTGGTCCGAGACGCTTGATTCCCTTAAAGTCAATGCCTAGACATAGAAGGATCAAACTGGCGGGCAGAAGATATCTTGAAGAAACATAATACAATTGTGAGTGTTGTTGGTACTGTTTATAGGCACTTGCCTCAATGCCGTTATTATTAAGAAATGATGTGATTTCATCATAACTTAAATTAGAGGGTATTGTTAATTGATAAGACTCTAATAGACCAACAATACCTGAATCATACCAATGTGGTGCAATTAAACCTAAAGGCCAGTTTAAAAGTGCGGGAATAAAATAGGCCAACAATAATGCAGGAACAAATGTGTAAAACTTTTTCCAGCCAGGCGAATCTAAAGAAGACGTGTGAAAAATGAATGCAAGGACAACAAACAAAATGCCTAGGACAATGGCATCATTTGTAAATAGAGGAGAAAGCTTTAGAAACATATTGTTGTTTTGGAACGAAAAATAATCAAAGAAAATCAAAATAAATAAAGGAAGGGAAGAACAAGCTATTCTAGAAGTATATTAAGAAAACAGAATCTTCAACTGATATCAGTGCCCATTGAGCATACTATTAATAAATATTCTAGCATGAATTATTTGAAAGTGTAGATAAAACCAAAATTAAACAGCTTTGTTATATTAAAAAAGAGGACTATGAATAGAAAGAAGTTTATAAAAAATAGCCTTTTAGGCGTTGGAGCCTTATCTGCTGGTACAAATATCCTGAATGGCAATGGCAGTAAGCATCATAAATCCACCTATGACAAACTTATAGATCAAGTTGGGTTTAACCATTTACCTAACAATGAAATTATGACCATGAAAACAGTATTACATAAAGCCAATACAAGAGGCCATGCAAATCATGGTTGGTTGGACTCGAACCATTCGTTCAGTTTTGCTAATTATTATAACCCAGACAGAATGAATTTTGGAGTTTTAAGGGTATTAAATGATGACCGTGTTTCTGAAGGTAGGGGATTCAGCACACATCCACATGACAATATGGAGATTATTTCAATTCCTCTTGAAGGAGACCTTGAGCATAAGGACAGCATGGGGAATGTTGCCACAATAAAAGAAGGAGACATTCAGGCTATGAGTGCAGGGACAGGAATTTACCATAGCGAATACAATAAGAACAAAGATAAAGAAGTGAAGTTTCTTCAGATTTGGCTATTCCCAAATAAGAAAAACGTACACCCTAGGTACGATCAAATTAGTTTGGCGGAAGATACTATTAAAAACAAATTGATACAAATTCTGTCTCCGAACGAAAACGATGAAGGTGTTTGGATTCATCAAAACGCTTGGTTCCACTTAGGAGCCTTAGACAAGGGGACTACAATCAACTATAAACTAAAGGACATTAAAAACGGGGTCTACTCTTTCATTATTGAAGGAGATGTTGAAATAGAAGGACAAGACTTAAATAGAAGGGATGGTTTTGGTGTTTGGGAGACAGATCAAATTGAAATTATGGCAAAAAACAATGCAAAGGTTTTGTTGATGGAGGTTCCTATGAATGTTTAACCCTGAAGCTAATAACTTATAACAATGACAGGGCTAAAGAGAAGAATATAAGGTAAGCCTAAACAAGGGTGATCTATAGAAAATCTATAAACTCCATATCTATAAGTCTGGAGATAAGATCTGCTTTGATAACCTTAACACGAACCTTGTCACCTAGCTTCAATGTTGTGCCTTTTTTAGTACCTATAGCTTTTACTTTGTTCTCCTTGACAATAAACGAATCGTTCATTTTGTCAAAAGGAATTAGACCCTCTGCTTTTGAATCGCTTATTTCTACAAAAATGCCTTTATCAATCATTCCGGAAATCATACCATCAAACTCTTCACCTTCGTGCTCTTTAATATATTCAACCTGCTTAAATTTTATTGAATCTCTTTCAGCGTCCATTGCACGACGTTCTTGACTTGAAATATGTACACACATTGCTTCAAGTTTGGCCTTATCTGTGCGAAAAGTATCGTCAAGGTTTTTAAATAAAAGACGATGAACTAATACATCAGAATATCTACGAATAGGAGAGGTAAAATGCGTATAATAATCAAAGTGAAGGCCATAATGACCAATGTTATCGGTACTATAAATGGCTTTTGACATTGTTCGAATTGCAAAGCTCATCAAAAGCTTATACTTATCGTCTATTTGTGCACGTTCGGATAATTCATTAAAGGAGGCGGCAATTTGATCTGGAGAAGAAAGATCAAGTTTAACATCGTACTCTTCCAAGAGGTATTTAAGATTCACAAGTCGATCAGTATCTGGAACGTCGTGAATTCTGTAAACAAAAGGAATCGGATTAGACTTTGACTTTAATGTTATATACTTTGCAACACGCCTATTGGCAAGTAGCATAAAATCTTCGATTAAAAGGTGTACTTGTTTCCGTTCTTTTACAAAAACACCTGTAGGTTTGTTGTTCATATCCAGATAAAACTTAAGTTCATCTGTTTCAAATGCGATTCCTCCATCCTTGAAACGTTTGTTTCTTAATTTGAGCGCTATTTTGTTTACAAGGCTTAATTCTTGGTGGAAAAGTCCATCAGAATTATCCATTGATTCTTGTGCTTCATCATAAGTAAAGCGATGGTCAGAATGAATTATACCTTTTCCAAACCACTCTCCTTTAAGTTTATACTTTTCATCAAAGGTGAAAACAGCAGAAAACACAAGTCTATCCTTTTTAGGAACGAGGCTACATAGGTTGTTGGAAAGTTTTTCTGGTAACATAGCAATGCAACGATCTACCAAATAAACAGAAGTAGATCGATTATAGGCCTCTTTATCTAAAGCGGTACCTTCTTTAATATAGTGTGTAACGTCAGCGATATGAACCCCGATTTCGATATTCCCATTTTCCAAAACCTCATAGGAGATAGCATCATCAAAGTCTTGAGCGGTATCTGGGTCAATTGTAAAGCATAAGGTTTTTCGAAAATCTCTCCTTTTCGAAATTTCTTCTTCAGTAATGTTTTCTTTTATCAGTTCAAGCTCTTTCAATACGTCTTCAGGATAATCTGATGCAAAGCCATTTTCAACCAAGATGCTTTCCATGGTATAGTCGTGTTGATCAAGATCATTGAGAATTCTTACAACTTTCCCCCAAACAGAACTATCCCCTTCTTCTCCCCAAGACGTTATATCTACAAGAACACGATCGCCGTCTGTTGCGCCACCATAATTTTTTGGGGAAACGAAAACATTAATTTCTGACCTTTTGTGTTGAAAATTGACAACTCCAGCATTTGCACTTGTTTTTAATGTCCCCAAAACACGATTTGTATTTCTTTTTGTAACTTTCAGTACACGACCTTCGGGGCTTTTCCCTTTGTAAAACCTAACAGCTACTTCTACTTCATCTTTATTCATGGCAGAGTTAAGCTGTCTAGCGGGAACGTAAACGTCTTTTTCTAGACCATTTACGATAACGTAAGCAGATCCAGACCGGATCATCTCAACCTTACCGATATAGGTGGCTTTGTCTTCTTTTGTGGTAAGTTCTGTGCTTTTTCTTCTATTAAAGACAAACTTGAACTCAGAAACAGATCTTATGTAATCATCATTTTTGAGCTGACTCAGGGCAGCTACAACAGAGTCTCTGTTGTTTTTTAAATTGAGTTTTTTAATAAGGATGCCTGCGTTTAGTCTTTTTTTAGGATTTTTAAGAAAAAATTTAAGCAGATTATCTTTAAGTAGGTCTTGACTTAATTTTTTCTTTCCATGTTTTCTTCTTCCCATGTGCTTTTGTCTTCTTGTATAGACGGAATGGTCCCGTCAGGTAATATTTCAAACCTAAAAGATTGGCTATTCTCTGGTTTGTAAACTCTGCTTTTAACATCTGATTCTCCAACTACGGTATAAACAGTTAAGTCTTCAGAGATAACTGCTACGGATTCCTTTATTGTCTTATTATTGCTTACTGTTCCTGCAATTACTTTTTTTGTAATCAACTCAGCATTTGGCGCTAAGCTGGCAAGAATAAACTCATAACTTAATAATCCACCTTTCCAATAAACAATAATTGAGTGATTACCAGGACTTTGTAATTGAAAGCAAGGAACAATTTCAGTGTATTCATCAAGATTTTCCCACTCAGCAAAGTACTGAGCTATGTATTTAGTTGGAATAGGTGGGTTTTTTGCACTGAAAGAAGGAGCAACTTCTCCTGAAATGGTAACGGGTGGCTCAATCAAAGGGAAACATTTAAGAAGCTCCGCCAGAGATTTAGAAATATTTTTATTCATTGCGACAAAGATATTGTCTTTTCAATAGATAAACACAAAATTAATGTAAATGATAGCTTTGTAACGATGCTGATAATTAGATTTAATCTAAATACCAATATTGCAAGAGTTAATGAGTGCGAAATTCTAAATTTGTTTGTTTAAGTTATAAATGATTTAATCATTGATTTTCAAGAAGAAAACAAGAGCCACAAATGAGTTGGATAATTAACTTTTTAAAATCTAGTATAGGGAAAAAACTGGTTATGAGCTTAACTGGTTTATTTCTTGTTACGTTCTTGGTCGTGCATTTAATTGGAAACTTGCAATTGCTCATGCCAGATGATGGTAAAGCTTTTAACATTTATGCCGACTTTATGTCAAACAACCCAATAATTAAAATTATTTCCCTTGGGCTGTATGCAGGTATTTTATTACATGCTATTCAGGGCATGCTAATTGCTTTTGAAAATCGAAAAGCAAAGGGAAAGAAATATGCAGTAACTAGTTTTGAAAACGGGAATTGGATGTCAAAAAATATGGCGTTGCTTGGTACGCTTCTTTTCTTTTTTCTTGCAATTCATATGGGAGACTTTTGGGTTAAAATGAGGTTTCTTGACGTTTTGAATATGGTAAGTTACCCAGAACTAGACTATGAAGTAAAAAATGTTTATGAAAGAGTGAACCTTGCTTTTGAGAATGTTTGGATAGTTATTGTCTATTTGATAGGCCTCTTATCTTTAGCACTACACTTGATCCATGGTTTTAAAAGTGCATTTGTCACATTAGGCTTGGAGCATAAGAAGTATAGCCCTTTAATTAACGCAATAGGAATAGTTTATTCAATTACTATTCCTTTGGCCTATGCTGCTATTCCTCTTTATATGTTCTTTTCACATCAATCTCATTATTAATTAAAGTTTACATCAAAATATATTTATATGAAACTTGATGCAAAAATACCCGAAGGACCTATTGCAGAAAAATGGACACAATACAGAGGTTCAATGAACCTTGTTGCTCCTAATAATAAAAGAAGACTAGATGTTATCGTTGTAGGTACTGGGCTTGCGGGAGCATCCGCTTCAGCAACCTTAGCAGAATTGGGATATAATGTAAAAGCGTTTACCTTTCACGATAGCCCAAGAAGAGCACATAGTATTGCAGCACAGGGGGGAATAAATGCAGCTAAAAACTATCAAAATGATGGAGATAGTGTTTACCGACTATTTTACGATACAGTAAAGGGAGGAGACTATAGGTCTAGGGAGGCAAACGTTTATAGGCTTGCTGAATGTAGTCGTGAAATTATTGATCAAGCCGTTGCGCAAGGAGTACCTTTTGCTAGAGACTATGGTGGATTACTGGCAAACCGTTCATTTGGAGGTGTTCAGGTTTCAAGAACCTTTTATGCAAGAGGTCAAACTGGCCAACAGTTGCTTTTAGGAGCTTATCAAGCCTTATCCAGACAGATTGCTGTTGGTCGAGTTAAAATGTATAATCGCCATGAAATGCTTGATGTTGTGTTGGTAGATGGTAAGGCAAGAGGAATAATTACTAGAAACCTTTTGACAGGAAAACTGGAGAGACATGCTGCCCATTGCGTTGTTTTGGCAACAGGAGGCTATGGTAATGTGTTTTATCTTTCTACTAATGCTATGGGATGTAATGTAAGTGCTGCATGGAGAGCGGTTAGGAAAGGAGCATTAATGGCAAACCCCTGCTTTACGCAAATTCACCCAACATGTATTCCTGTTTTTGGAGACTATCAGTCTAAACTGACACTTATGTCTGAATCTCTTAGAAATGACGGAAGGGTTTGGGTACCCCAAAAAATAGAAGATTCTAAGGCAATAAAAGAGGGTAAAAAGACCGCATTAGATATTCCGGAAGAAGAAAGAGACTACTATCTAGAAAGAAGATATCCTGCTTTTGGAAACCTAGTACCTAGAGATGTTGCATCAAGGGCGGCTAAGATTGAATCAGATAGGGGCAAAGGGGTTGTTGGAACAGGACTAGGTGTTTTTCTCGATTTTGCAGCAGCAATAGAAAGATATGGAAAAGAAGCAGCACTATCAAAAGGAATTGAAAACCCAGACAACGAGACGATATTATCATTGGGTGAAGACGTTATAGAACAGAAATATGGTAACCTTTTCCAAATGTATGAAAAGATAACTGGTGAAAACCCATATAAACAACCCATGAAAATTTATCCAGCTGTTCATTATACAATGGGAGGCTTATGGGTAGATTATAATCTTGAAACTAATGTGTCTGGTCTTTTTGCGCTAGGAGAAGCTAACTTTTCTGACCATGGTGCAAATAGGTTAGGCGCATCTGCACTGATGCAAGGATTGGCAGATGGCTATTTTGTTTTACCTTATACAATAGGGCAATTTTTATCAGATGAAATCAGAACATCAAAAATCTCCACGGATTTACCAGAATTTGAAAATGCTGAAAAACAAACCAGAGAAAGAATTGAGAAGATCATGTCTGTAAAAGGAAATCAGTCTGTTGAGAGTTTTCACAGAAGGCTGGGTAAAATAATGTGGGAGTATTGTGGAATGTCAAGAAATGCAGAAGGGCTTATAAAGGGAAGATCATTAATAAGAGAACTTAGAGAAGAGTTTTATAAGGACGTTTTTGTTCCTGGAGAAACAAACGACTATAACCCCGAACTTGAAAAAGCTACAAGGGTCGCTGACTTTTTGGAGATGGGTGAATTAATGATGATTGATGCTTTAGAAAGGAATGAATCTTGTGGCGGACACTTCAGAGAAGAATACCAATCTGAAGAAGGTGAGGCTCAAAGAAATGACGAAGACTATACCAATGTTTTTGCTTGGGAATGGGACGAGAATGAGCCTAGATTAAATAGAGAGGATCTGAGTTTTGAATATGTAGAACTCAAAACCAGAAGTTATAAATAGTGTTTATCAACAAATAAATAAAATGAGATTAACATTAAAAATTTGGAGACAAAAATCAACTCATTCAGAAGGATATTTTGAAAGTTATAAAGTTGAAGCGAGTGAAAACATGTCATTCCTGGAAATGCTTGACGTTTTAAATGAACGTTTGATTTCTGAGAAAAAAGAGCCCATAGCTTTTGAACATGACTGCAGAGAAGGCATTTGTGGCACATGTAGTATGGCAATAAACGGAAGGCCACATGGTCCGCAAACAGGAACTACCGTTTGTCAACTGCACATGAGAGCATACAAGGATGGAGAAACTATAGTAATAGAACCTTTTAGGGCCAAAGCTTTTCCTGTAATTAAAGATTTAGTCGTTGATAGATCTTCATTTGATAGAATAATACAGTCAGGAGGATATATTTCAGTCAATACAGGTCAAGCAACGGATGGTAATTCAACGCCAATTGAAAAAGGCCAGGCATCAGAAGCGTTTGATTCGGCAACATGTATTGGATGTGGTGCTTGTGTAGCAGCTTGTCCTAATGGCTCAGCAATGCTATTTACATCAGCAAAAATTAACCATCTCGAGAAGATGCCTCAAGGAAAGGTAGAGCATACAAGAAGAGTGGTTAATATGATCAATCAAATGGATAAAGAGGGTTTTGGAAAATGTTCTAACGTAGGAGCATGCCATGTAGAGT
This sequence comes from Saprospiraceae bacterium, assembly GCA_029262995.1. Lineage (GTDB taxonomy): Bacteria > Bacteroidota > Bacteroidia > Chitinophagales > Saprospiraceae > RFSX01. The sequence goes on from JAJCYH010000026.1 coordinate 268,874, forward strand.
GTCCTAAAGAAATTCCATTAAGTAATATAGCAGCGATGAACAGGTATTATTTTTCTGCTGTCTTTACAAAGGAATAAAGAATCGTTGCAGCGTAATTAAACAGCATTACGTCTTAAGGATAACTATGGAAATAAAAATATCATTATGAATATTATTTGCTTTCTATCCTTGTTTTTAGTTTCGGTTGTAAGTTTTGCACAATCGTCAATAAGTATTGTTTGTCCTGCGAATGTTACTGTCTTTTTTTTTGATCTTGACTTGGATTACATGTCATATGGCGAACCTACCGTACTTTCTCAAGACCCTTATAATTTGGAGAAGGTCATTAATAAATTTAATTATGTGTGTAAACAAAACTATGCGACAATTAAATATACGGCTGTTACTGGAAGTGGCAATACCAAGAGTTGTGAACAGAGGATTGAGATAACCTTACCAACCCTCGATGATATTTCATTTCCTCAAGACATAGAACTATCAGGAATATATATAGATGAAGCTGTTCCCGATCTTACGGGACATCCAGAACCGTGGATCTACCTACAGATCTACGATGATATTTATATACAATATAGCGACATAAGAATTAATCCCAGCTCCCAGGATAAACCTGCTAAAATTTTACGAAAGTGGTCTGCTCTAAATTGGTGTACTGGAGACTTTAAAAATCACACTCAACTGATTAAAATTTTTGATGCTATGGGTTTAGGTTCTGGTACAACGCTAGATTTTGAAACTTGTGCAGGTGAAATGGTTAATGTTTTAGACCTAAGCATAACGACAGATGAAGTAGGCTTTCAGGTTATTACAGACAATTGTGAATTAATAGGAAGCAACTTATTAGACTATGTGAACTGTGTTGCAGATAATAATGCAATTGAAACAAACAGTAAATTTATCTTAGAATTAGAGGGACCCAAAGATTATCTTAATGGTGTATCAACATTAGATATGATTTTTATTCAAAGGCATATTCTTGCTATTAATTCGCTTCAGGAGTTCTGCAATCTGCAAGCATCAGATGTTAACCTTGATGGGAGAATTAGCGCTTTTGATTTATTGTTGATGAGACAATTAATTTTAGGCCAAACCTTAAGCTTTCCTACAGGGGCATCATGGGTTTTTTATAATGCACTTGCACAAGATGTTAGTTTGCCTGCCGAACAAAGGGATTTAAAGTTTACCAAAGCGGAATTCCCGTTAAGCCAATTGGATATAATAGCCGTTAAGTTGGGAGATGTAAATGGTTCTGCACAATAATTAGACAATTGCAAATAATATCATCTATTGTTGCATTAACAAACCGCCCATAAGGCACACATTAGAAGTGTGAATTTGAAATATTCCTGTTATGCTATCAATGTAGGAATTGATATATTATCACATTAATTTTGGTTGGTCCAGTCAGGGCAATTTTGATCAGCGTCAGGTTCTTGTCAAGCAACTACTAAATAAAGAATATTCAAATGAAGGCAATTGTTCACACCTCAACCCCCAATATTGAAAAATCAAAAGACTTTTATTCTGCTATAGGATTTAAGGCTTTTGATGCAAATGGAAAGCAATATTATAATGCTGATGGTATGACTATAGAGTTAAATTCAGATCGTTTTGCTAGGCCAGGAATTAAAATCATTAAGCCTTCTTGGTTAAAGGAAAAACAACGGCTTAATGATGTCTGCCAATTTTGGAAAAAGAGCGAAGATGTAACCGTATATGGACTGGGATCTACATGGTTGTACCTCGAAGAAGGGGAAGTATTTGAAAGCAATGAAAAAGTTGATTCAATATTAGGCAACAATTCAGGGATTTCTATAGAAACGGCCGAACTGAAATGGGTAAATAAAGTTTTAAATATACTCGGCTTTAAAATGACATATGGAGATTTGGATTCATCTTGGATTAGCATGGAATCTGAGACAGGGTTTCAAATATCTCTAATGGCGCCGAATAGTTGTCCACACATGTTTTTCAATCCTTCTTTGAATTACTTTAATGGGGCCAATAATCTAAATATCATTAATGAGATTAAAAATTCTGGAGTAGAAATTGCAGAAGAGATAACTTATTTCAACAAAAAAGATGAGGTGGATAATATAATAATAAGAGACCCAGGGGGCTTAGGCTTTTTTATTTTTAACGATTGATAAATTTACAAAATATACACTGTTTGCAGCCAACAAAAGCATTTAAAGAGACAATAGACCCTTGGTCCAAAGTTTGAATTTAAGGAGTAAGGTGTGTTGTACACATCAGCAAATGGTTACATATTTTCTACAAGTAATAACTCAAGAGAATTAGAGTTTCGCTTTTATAAAGAGATGCAAGAAAAGCACATAAAGCAGTTTAAGAGTGATAATTTTTATTCACACGGTGCAATAATGAATGGATATGTACTCTTTCTTGAATCATTGGTGAAGGATGTTGAAAAACTTGCAGAGTACTTAAACGAGAATTAGAGAAACTCAGGCAAGAAAATAAAGAGCTAAAGGAAATGTTGGAGAAAATAGAATTACTTCTTGGAATCGAATAACGATATCCATAACAAGAGTGGGTAGATTAAATTAAGTCATTAATATAGATTTCAATTATCTATATTTAATAAATGAAAACGATTGCTGTCCTATTTTTAATTCTATGCATCTTATCTTGCAATGATAAAACCCAACAGCTTAATACAATCAAAACGGATACACAGGACTTCAATGACAATTCACCATTTTTAATTGTTCTAGGTACTGTTCAAGATGCAGGATCTCCACAAATTAATTGTAGAAAAGCATGTTGTAGCTCCTTATTTAAAAAACCAGACCCTAGTAGGAAGGTTGTTTCTCTCGGTATTGTTGACCCAAGAGCGAATTCAACATATTTAATAGAAGCTACTCCAGATATCGCTGAGCAACTTAAGGTCCTCAACAGTTTTTTAGTCAACAAGAAATCAGATATACCAAGTTCAATACTTTTGACACACGCACATATTGGGCATTATACAGGCTTAATGTACTTGGGTAAAGAAGCAACTTCGAGCAAAAAAGTACCAACTTATGTGATGCCACGAATGAACTTGTTTTTAAGAGAAAACGGACCTTGGTCACAGCTTGTATCCCAGGAAAACATTTCCCTTGTTGAAATTAACAATGGAGACAGCATCTCTCTAGGTTCTTTAACAATCATCCCTATTCAGGTTCCACATCGGGATGAGTTTTCAGAAACTGTTGGATATAAAATTATTGGACCAAATAACAAAGTGCTCTTTATTCCAGACATTGACAAATGGTCTAGATGGGAAAAGGATATTATTTCTATGGTGAACAATGTAGATGTTGCCTATTTAGATGCAACGTTTTATAATGGTAAAGAATTAAACAATAGAGATATGTCTCAAATACCTCACCCTTTTGTAGTGGAGACAATGGCAATCTTTGATTCACTTAACGAGGACATCAGAGGCAAAATACATTTTATTCACTTTAATCACACCAATCCTCTTTTAAACCCTAGCTCGACAGAATACAAAGAGTGTAGTTCCAAAAAATATATTATTTCTTCCTATCTAGATAGAATACAACTATAGTAATAGAGTCATTAATTAATAAGTTCTTCACAAAAAATCATGGATATAGTAATTGTCCAATTAATAATACAAGGTCTATCAAGCAACACACTAAAACCTAGCTTAAAGGAAGAAGCCAAAATTCGTAAGTTTTCAACATCAGTTGCGATATTGATTAATAAGATAAACGACAATAATGTAGAAATTCAAGCAAATGAAGAAGAGCTAACGCAAGACAATAAATTATGTGATTTGAAGAAAATTAAATTAACTTTTGAGCTTAACGCAAAACTTATAGAGGCAAGCCTAATAATGTGTCTCTGCAACCCAGAAAAGCTATTTGAATTTACAGTGACAGAAAAAAACATTACAGGAATTGCAGGAAAGAGTAAAACTACTCTCATTAAAAAATTATCTCACTTAAATTAAAGGACATAACATATAAGTCATTTTTTATAGCAATGAGTTTATTAACGTTGGCCTCATGTAGTGTTGTTAATGAAGAATTTGTAGATCTCTCTAACCAACAATTGAGCAATGACAATAGTGATATTTTCGTAGTCAAAGAACAGCGGCTTCAGCTAAATGGAAATATTGATTTGGAAAACTTACCTAACTATACCGACCATAGCATTCCTCAGTATATTAAAAAGGATAATACTGGCACAAATGAGATAAGTAATATCGAAGCTACCTTGGGAAGGGTTTTGTTTTATGATAAGAACTTATCGTCAGACAGAAGTATTTCTTGTTCGTGATGCCATAAACAGGAACTTGCTTTTGGTAAATAATGACAGTCAAGACTTTCCTAATTTCATTACCCTGGAAAATTTAGGAAAAAGATTATTTATAACGCCTCCACAGCTTATTGGTCCGAGCTGTTAACGTATTGGAGGTGGTCTTGGTTGTAATGTTAGTTATTATGCTCCAGAATATGATATTAAGCCAATCTCTGGAAACTGCGGTGTTATAAAAGTAGCGGCACAACCAAGGGAAACTGATTACACCATTACCAAGTCACCGAGAGGGATATCTTTAATAATTCGGGAGTGCTAAATGGACCATTAATGCATAGTGGAACATTTATTAGAATAGAAGAAGTGTTGGATCATTACAATGATATAGGGAGAATGAATGCTTACACCAATTTGGATCCAACCCTTTCAAGAGGAGGTAGAGGTGAATTGAACATGAATAACCAAGAAAAGCATGCTCTTATTACATTTATTAAAAGCTTGTCAGGGAAGAATATTTATTCGGAAGAGAAATGGTCAAATGTTTTTAACTAAAAGATAGTACAATCACCAATAGCTTGCCATAATATCCCAACTTAATGAGGTATTAAATTTTTAATTATGAGGTGATACAACACAATGTTCGTATTGTCCATGGTCTGTGTTGCATTAATATGTAACATGATGAATTTCAGAAAACAACCCCCTAATTGTAAATGCTATTCCATTCATTAGGTCTGCAGTAGCATCCAGCTCTGGAATAAATTTTCCAAGGGATCAAATTAATCTAATTACTTCATGGATCGATGCCTCAAATGTTTATAGATCAAATCCATACCGGGCTGAATGGCTAAGCATTTTTGTAGATGGTAAGTTAAAGTCTTCAGAAGGAGATTTGCTACCGGGTAACACAATTGATGGAGGGCTACAGCTATGACATTTATCCAAATGCACCATCGAGGAAATAGTGGTAGCTCGTTAAAATCCTATTTAGCTGGAGACGTACACGTAGGAGAATAACTAGGACTGACACCTTTACACACGCTTTTTGTTAGTATATATAACCATCCCTGTATTAAACTTTGATAAATGGGCGTAGTTAGAGAGGAGGAATTGTATCAACAAGTTAGAAAGGAGATAGGTGCACTTATTCAATACATAACATATAATTAGATCTTAACTAGCCTTTAGTATTAAATGATTTAACTACAGAGAATATGACAATTGATTAAGACCTAAAATTAGTGACCTATTTGATACAGCACTTTATTGATTTGGACATACTATGGTGACAGATCAAAGGTTATTTTTGTCAGATGAGTGCCAAGAAGTAGGAACAGGAGCACTACCATTAGCGGCGGGTTTTTTTAATTGTGAGACATCAAGAACGTATAATGTTGATCCAATATTTATAGATTTGGCGTACCAAAAGCAAGATGCTGTAGACATAGATATAACAAATAACCTAAGAAACTTTCTGTTTGGAGATCCAAATTCACTAGGATCAGGAGGTTTGCGTTTGGCAAGTTTAAACATGCAGAGAGGTAGAAATCACGGATTACAAGACTACTACACTGTTAGAGCAGAGTATCTGGGAAGAAGCATATGGCTCTGTTAATGAAATCTAATTATTGATAGGACTATTGGCTTATGATAAACGGACATCGAAGTCAATGGATCCAACAATGCATAAAATATTAAGTAAATAATTTGAAGCATTACGTGATGATGACAGATTCTGTTTTAAAAATGACAGAATGTATAGCAGAGAAGATATTCGGCGCTTATCAAAAACCAGTCTATCTGATTATATTCTCCAACAGGCAAATCTTACAGAATTTCGTGATAATGTATTTTTTACAAACTTTTGTAATAAGAAGACCATTGAATTTAGTACTGAAATAACTGATATCAAAAATCCTGAAGGGCTTGTAATGTATCCAAACCCTTTTGCAAATGAGTTGACTATAAATTTATCAGAAAACTCATAAGGAACAATTGATTTAAAATTCTCATTGATTTTTTTTTAAAACTAAACTCTACAAGGGAGTTCAATAAATATAATCACTGAACAAATGACGGCAGGACAATATTTTGTTTTGATTGATAGCGAAATGTATATAGAGATAAAGAGTTGATTAAACAGTAATACTCGGAATCGATTAATTGGATGATTTGGGCGGTTATCAATTTTGATGACCGCTCTTTTAATTTGTACCTTTAGATAAATTGTAATAATAGTTAAAAATGAAATTATTTTCTTCAGAGCAAAGCAGAGACTGGGATCAATATACAATAGATTATGAGCCAATTGCTTCTATAGAACTGATGGAGCGGGCCGCATACAAGTGTAGTTACTGGTTGTTGAAGAAATATAGCAATGGTTTTAAGCCAATAGTATTTTGTGGTGTAGGTAATAATGGAGGAGATGGACTTGCAATAGCAAGACAGCTAAGAGACAGGGGATTTTTCCCTAAAGTTTATGTTGTAAACTTTTCAAGTAAAAGATCTAATGAATTTTCTAAAAATCTGGAAAGACTTAAAGCAAGGGAAGTTCCTGTATACGATATAAATAGTGAGACCGATTTGGTGGGACTAACTATTAAAAAAGAAGAAATAGTTATTGACGCAATCTTCGGATCTGGATTAAATAGACATGCAGTTGGAGTTTCTGAATTATTAATTTCAAAGATCAATATGGCTGACTCCGAGGTTATATCCATTGATCTTCCTTCAGGAATGATTAATAAAATTCCTGGAGATGAAAGGCAGGGTAGTATAATTAGAGCAAACTATACACTTAGTTTTGAGAGCTTAAAGCTTCCGTTCTTGTTTAAAGAAACAGGAATATTTGTTGGCAATCCAGTCGTTTTATCGATTGGACTTCATCCTGAGTTTTATAAAACAACAAGCAGTAAGTTTGAGTTTGTTCTTGGGAGTGAATTAAAAGACAAACTAAAAAAGAGAGAACGTTTTTCACATAAAGGAAGTTATGGACACAGTATGATAATTGCTGGATCTTATGGAAAAATGGGTGCAGCTGTGTTATGTGCAAAAGCATGTTTAAGAATGGGATCGGGCCTTGTTACAATTCACGCACCATTATGTGGAATAAATACTTTACAATCTTCTATACCGGAGGCAATGGTATTACCAAATTGTGGAAAAAAATACTTGGACGGTGAATTTATTGAGACTGGGAATATTCTAGCTATTGGTCCCGGAATAGGACAAGAAGAAAACACAGTAAAGTTTTTACATAATTTGTTTCTCAAGATAAATGAACCAATCATTATAGATGCTGATGCCCTGAATATTATTGCACACAACCAGGAGCTTAAAGCGTTTATCCCAATAGGCAGTATTCTGACCCCTCATCCCAAAGAACTTGAACGTCTAGTTGGCACATGGAGAAATGAAGAAGAGAAAATAGAAAAGTTAACTAAACTTTCCTTAGAAATTAATTCTTACGTGCTACTTAAAGGAGCCTATAGTATTGTCGCTTGTCCAGATGGTAAAATATGTTTTAATAGTACGGGTAACCCAGGTATGGCTACAGCAGGTAGTGGAGATGTATTAACAGGCGTTGTTGCTGGATTATTATCGCAGGGATATACTGCGTTGGATAGTGCTGTATTGGGGATGTATATTCATGGGCTAGCAGGCGATATCGCTACAGAAGAGTTAGGAGAGCGTTCGCTTATCGCTGGTGATATTATTAACCGGCTATCTCCAGCGATTCTAAGTATACAGAAAGTTGTTCACCTATAAGTTCAAGATATTTAGAAGCATTTCTGATAGCATCTTCATTATCTTTGGCATGTTCTAATATTGTAAACACTATTGCTCCAGGAATGTCGCTATGGTCATTTAGTGTATTAGTCCCTACAACGAAGATTATTTTTTTATTATGCTTTTTAGCTAGCAGATATACGGCATGAGTTACCTTACCATTTAAACTTTGGTGGTCGAGGCATCCTTCACCAGAGATAATTACATCGGCAGATTGAAGTTTTGAATAATACCCAGACAGCTCCATTAAGGTTTTAGATCCTTGTTGGATTTCACAATTAATAAATGCGGATAGGCCACCAGCAATTCCACCTGCGGCCCCTGCTCCTTTTATGTTATGAATATCAATATTTGTTTGTTTTTTACAAACAGCAGCAAAGTTTTTAAGACCATCATCAAGCCAAAGAATTTCACTTTCAGAAGCACCTTTTTGTTTGGCGTAAATCATGGCTGCACCATTTTCACCGTAAAGAGGGTTATCAACATCGCAGATAAGGAAAAGAGTAAATTTGTTATTGGAAATTAAATTTTTGGTATCAATATGATGAATGTAATTGAGACTTTTGCCAACAGGCAACAACTCTTGCGAATCTGCATTTAAAAAACGAAGTCCTAACTCACAGAGAATACCTAGACCTGCATCATTGGTAGCACTGCCACCTAAAAACAAATAGATTTGGTTAGCCCCTTTGCTTATCGCATCGACAATCATCTGACCAGTACCTCTTGTTGAGGTATTCATAGGGTTTTGATCCTCTTTTGATAACAGAACATGTCCACTTGCAGATGCCAACTCAATAAATGCTTTATTATCAGACATTAAATAGTAACTATTAATCTGGCGTGAAAGAGGGTCCAGGCATTTAATATCTATATGAACTGTTTGAATATATTTTTCAATGAGATAAAGGCTTCCATCTCCACCGTCAGCAAGGGGATGAGATATAATTTCAAAGCTTTTGTTTTTATTTTCTAATCCCCTTTTTATTGATGCGCAGACTTCATCAGCACTCAAACTTCCCTTAAACTTATCTGGTGAAATTAAAACCTTCATAATTGAAAATTAATGAAAATTATATGGTTTAAATATTTCTTATTTTCTTTAGAAGCGATCAATCAAACAAAGACAGAAATGAAAAGAAGAAAATTTATAAAAAACACAAGTGTTATAGGAGCAGCAATGGGTTTGCCTATCAACTTGAAATTAAACAAATTGAATGTTGCGGTTATTGGGTCTGGACTAAGAGGGCAGAGTCATATAGGCTTGCTATTACAGAGAAATGATTGTAATGTAGTGGCTGTGGCTGAGCCAAATGATAAAATGCTTGAAATGACTAGGACTTTGTTTGGCAAAAGAGAACAAACTCAACCCAAGTATTATAGTAATGGAAATAAGGACTATTTAGAAATGTTGGAGAAGGAAGATCTTGATCTTGTGATAATAAGCACGCCGTGGAAATGGCATACTGAAATGGCTGTTGCCTGCCTTAAGAAAAACATCTATACAGGACTAGAGGTTTCAGGAGCATTTTCCTTGGAGGAGTGTTGGGACTTAGTAGAAGCACAAGAGAATAGCAAAACGCACTTATACTTTTTAGAAAACGTATGTTTTCGAAAAGATGTAATGGCAATTCTCAACATGGTCAGGAACGATTTGTTTGGTGAGCTTATACATCTGGAGTGTGGTTATCAACATGATTTAAGGGGCGTTAAGTTTAATGATGGAAAATCTGCCTATGGCTCTGGCGTTGAATTTGGGAATAATGGGTTTAGTGAATCTTCATGGAGAACAGAACATTCTTTGCATCGAAATGGGGACTTGTATCCAACACACGGCATTGGGCCCGTTGCTCAATATATCAACATCAACAGAGGAAATAGGTTTTTATATATTAATTCAGTAGCATCGAAGGCAAGAGGTCTTCATAACTATATCGTAGAACATGAAAAGGGTGGACCAGATCATCCCAACGCATCATTAGATTTTAAGTTAGGCGATAAGGTTACCAGCTTCATAAAGTGCAATAATGGAGAGACAGTCGTTTTACATCACGATACAAATTTACCAAGACCGTACTCTTTGGGTTTTCGTGTACAAGGAACGAAAGGTCTTTGGATGGATGTAAACAAATCTATTCATATTGAAGGGATGTCAAAGGCTCACCGTTGGGAAAGCCAGGAGGAGTATTTAAAGCAATACGATCATCCATTATGGAATAGATATGAACAAGATGCTGAAGGTGCTGGACATGGAGGGATGGATTTCTTTTTAATAAACTCACTAATTGAACATACTAAGAGAAAACAGATACCATGTTTTGATGTTTATGATGCAGCGACATGGATGGCAATTACGGCTCTTTCAGAAAAATCAATTGCAACGGGAAGCAGCCCTCAAGCCTTTCCAGATTTTACGCGCGGGCACTGGGTTACGAGAAAAAATGACTTTGCTTTAGGAAATGAGTACTAAACTAATAGAATACATTTCCCATTGTCATAAAAAATATGGGAAACAAGTACTGATGGTTCGTGCTCCTGGCAGAGCAAACATCATAGGAGAACATATTGATTATTGTTCAGGCACAGTATTACCATTCGCCATTGATAAATCAATGTACTTCTGTCTAAAAAAGAGTAAGAAAAATCATGTTGAAATACATGCCTTTGATCTTAATGAGCGAAGTGTCTATGATTATTCCAATCATCATGATAGCAATCACTGGAATGTTTTTTTTCACAAACTTTTAGATATTTTGTCAGAGCGATATCATTTTGAGAAAGCATTTAATCTTTGCTTTCACAGTGACATACCAATAGGTGGTGGTTTATCTTCATCAACAGCAATGTGCTGTGGCTTTTTATTTAGTCTTAATCAGAGCTTTAATCTAAAACTATCAAATAAGGATATAATTGATATTGCTTCTGAGGCAGAGTATGGCTTAGGTCTTTTTGGTGGATTAATGGATCAGTATAGTATCGTTTATGGTAAAGCGGAAAACATTATTGCTCTTAGCTGTCTTGATTATTCCTATGATCATCTGCTTCAGAAAAACAATAGTTTACGCTTTTATCTAATAAATACAAAAGTTCAACATAGATTAATTGACAGCTCTTACAACAATAGAAGAAATCAATTAGGAAAAGCAAAAACTTTGATTGAAAAATACAGAAAGAAGATATTGGGCTTTCATGAATTAAAAATTAGTGACCTTGAACTATTAGATGAAGGAAAAATCAAGAAACGTCTAAGGCATAGAATAACAGAACAAAAGCGGGTAGAGCAAGCTATTGAAGCAATTAAAAGGGAAGACTACAAAACACTAGGTCATCTTATAAGGGAATCTCACGTATCACTTAAGGACGATTATGAAGTCAGCTGTAGCGAAGCAGATTATATAGTTGAAGAACTGGACAAATTAACAATCGTTTTAGGCAGTCGGATTATGGGAGGAGGATTTGGTGGCCATGTACTAGCTATTTCAGAAATGAGTTGTAAAGATAAAATTTGGGAATTTCTTTATGAAAAGTACAAAAATAAGTTTGGGCAAGAAATTGAGGTTATTGAAGTAGCACCTTCACAAGGATTAGAAGTTTACTATCCAGAAGAATCAGACATTATTCATAACGAAGTGCCTCAATCGGGTCTAGGCGGGAAGCCTTAAGTGCTGGATAAAGTCCTGAGATAACGCCAACAACGATACAAACGACCATTCCGAGCAACATCCAGTTAAATGGAATTATAAACCGTCCATCAATCGCTAAGGCTAACCCAAAGCCAATAGCTATTCCAAAAAGAATGCCAAGAATGCCACCTAGAATTGTAATTACTATTGCTTCTACAAGAAACTGAAACAATATATTGAAACGAGTAGCACCCAATGCCTTTCTAATACCAATTTCGCTTGTTCTTTCTGTAACTGAAACCAGCATAATATTCATTAGACCAATGGCAGCACCAAGTAAAGTCATTAATGCGATAGCTATTGTTCCTATGCGCAATTCGGTCGTAATTTCTTTTAGAGTTTCTAAAATTCCATCACTTTTTCGAATTGTAAAATCATTCTCTTCTGTAGCTTTTAAATTTCTGATGATTCTCATGGACCCTGTAGCATGTGATACGGCATCATTGATTGCTGTGGGATCTAATACAGATGCCATTATACTATAGTTTCTGTTGGTATATCCGTAATATCTTTTTGCGTTAAGCAAAGGAATAAAAACTCTTCTGTCATTAGATTCATTGATGGACGTTCCTTTACTTTCAAGAACGCCGATCACCTTATACCTTATATTGCCAACACTTATGGTTTTGGCTATAGCCTTTTGAGGATCTTTATCGAAAAGCAAATCTACGAGCTCTCTGCCGAGAATAACTTTGTGAGAACCACTTTCTATTTCTGTTCTTGAAAAATTACGTCCAACTTCAATGTTAAAAGATGAAACACTAAAGTAATTTTCATCAACACCAACCAATCGAATATTAGGATTGGTTTTTTTATCGCCATATTTCAATGTTGAATTCCATTTGCAAAAGGTATTTATAGAAACCTTGGCACCTGAAAAATCAAAGCGTTCTTTAAACTCCTGAGCCTGATTGAATTTTATTGGTGCACCACGTTTGACTTCCCTTCCCCCATTATTTGTATGGATTGTATTTCTGCTTGGATAAATGTAAATGGAATTAGCACCCATTCTGTTGAAGCTGTCACTCATTGAATACAGAATAGTATCAATTGCGGTAAGCATACCTACAAGACAAGCTATTCCAACAGAAATTATCAGAAGGGTTAATAGTGCTCGTAGAAAATTGGACCTAATTGATCCAAGAGCAACTTTAATATTTTCCAAAATGTTCATTGTTCACCAAATTAGGTATTCAAACTTAAACCAACGATCCTTTTTAGAGTCAGTAGCCAGGCTTTTCGATGAAAAAGGGTTTAAGACAGATGGGAACGCACATGCTCACTAACATCATCAATAAAGTGTTCATTGGTAGCGATGATAGATCCATCTTGTAAATAGTTCTTTCCTCCAGAAAAATCTGATACTATGCCCCCTCCTTCTTGAACGATTAAAGCTCCTGCAGCTATATCCCAAATATTAAGTGTGTTTTCATAATAAACACCCATCCTTCCAGACGCCACATAAGCCAGATCAATAGCTGCTGAACCCAAGCGTCTAATTCCGCGGTAGTTTAATATGAAGTGTTTTAAAAGAGCTAATCTTTCATCAATTTTATCAGTTCTATCGTAAGGAAATCCAGTTACGACCATTGCCTTTGAACGGTCACTGTTAGAGCTAACTCTTATGGACACATCATTTTCCCAAGCACCAGCAGACTTAATAGCTGTAAAAGCAGTGTCGTGCATGACATCATAGACAATTCCTAAAACGACATCATCATTTTCCATAAGAGCGATGGAAATTGAGAATATTGGAATTTTGTATAAAAAATTTGTAGTGCCATCAAGAGGGTCAATAACCCACATTAATGCCTTCTTTTCCTGTGAAATGGTGTTTTCTTCAGTAATAAACCCTGCTTCTGGGATTAATCCAGATAAGTGAGATACAATGCTTTTTTCTGTTTCCTTATCAACATAACTCACAAGACTGTTAACATCTTTGGATTCGACATCATTAGGAGATACGTTATAGATCTGAGATTTTACAAAGTGCCCAAGCTCACGGCATAGCGTTTGAAGCTCTAGTCTATAGTTGTTTAAAAGAACGAAATCCATTAAAAAATTACCCCATTTCAGCAACAACCTCAGTTACTTCAGGTACCATTCTTTTTAGCATTCCTTCAATTCCTGACTTTAAAGTAACTGTTGAAGAAGGACAGCCAGAACAGGATCCTTGTAAAATAACAGCGACTTTTCCCTTATCAAAAGACTTGAACTCTATGTTACCACCATCCATTTCTACAGCAGGCTTCACATATTTTTCGATTAGTTCTTTAATTTTGATAACGATTTCAGCTTCTTCACCATCATATTGGTAAGCAACCCCTTTTTCTTCTTCTAATTTAACCATAGCCTCTTCAAAACCATCGTTGATAATTGGCTTGGCTTCTGAAACATAGGATTTGATAAACTCTTTGGCATTAAGCATCACGTCCTCCCATTGATAGTTGATGGCTTTGTTCAGAGTTACAAAATTATTGCAAATGTATACCCCCTCAACAAAGGGCAGTTCAAACAAGGCCTCAGCTAATGGAGACCATTCTTTTGCAAGTTCCACTGATCTAAAATCAGCGGTACCTTTGTAGAGCATTCTGTTGGTAACAAACTTTAGGGAATCTGGGTTTGGAGTTTGTTCTGTGTAAAGCATTACGGGATTTGCCGTTTTCGTATCCATTTCTTATTTTTTTAAAGACAACGAAGTTACAGACTATTTGGTTTTAATATCAGACATATTTAAAAGAAAAAAGAAAATAATACGTTAAAACAATTATTATAATTAGGAGTTATAGTCTGTTTTAAGAAAATATTTAACACTAAGTTTGTGTAACTAAAGAATTGAGCACTTCTAGACAAATAAAATCTGATCAAAAGGTCCTGGATTCATTGAAATTATCCAAGATAATCCTTCCTGTATTAATAGGATTGACTGTAATCGTTTACATATTAATAAGCCAGTTTAATTATGAAGAATTTAAAGCTATTTCATGGAACGATAGGCTATGGTTTTTTCTCGGAATAGCTGTCTGCATTTATGTATTAAGGCATCTTTTTTATGCCTTTCGGCTAAAAATATTATCAGATAATGTCTTTACGTTCAGACATTCAATGGAGTTGGTTTGTATTTGGGAGTTTGCTTCTGCAATCTCTCCTACTAGTATTGGAGGCTCGGCAGTAGCTGTCTTTTTTCTATCTCAGGAGAAAATTTCAGGAGCTAAAGCTGTTTCAATAGTAATGTATACCGTAATTGTTGACTCCATGTTCTTTTTATTGTCATTGATTGGCTTATATTTCATTTTTGGTCCTCCATTAATTAGACCAAACATGGAAAGCTTACTTGAAGGTTATGGAATAACCTTTATAATCGTTTGGTTGTTTATTCTCTTTTATGCTTCTGTTTTAACTTGGGGCTTGTTTAGACCCAGGGTCATTAAAAATATCTTATTTGGCTTATCTAAACTTCCTTTAATTAAAAGATTTCAAAGATCATTAGTACAAACAGGATTGGATGTTGTTGTGACTTCTAAAGAAATAAGAAGCAAACCTCTCAGCTTTCACGTACTGGCTGGTTTGTCAACCATTGGTGCTTGGGCTACCAGGTTTATGACGGTTAATTTTATAATACTTGCTCTGGTTGAAATTGATACAGACTTCATGTCTCAGTTTTTGCTTTACGCAAGATCGCAAACCATGTACGTGATCACGCAGTTTAGTCCAACCCCTGGTGGTTCAGGAGTTATGGAATTACTCTTTTCAGGCTTTTTCAGTGATTATATTTCTGAAGGGATTGGCTCTGTAGGTGCATTGCTATGGAGGTTGATAACCTATTATCCATATTTACTTCTAGGTGTAATAATTATTCCTAACTGGCTGAGAAGAATTATGCGTCACAAAAAGAAACAGCTAAAAGACCTTGAAGAGTTAGAAGAAAGACGTTTGAACAGCTAATACACCCTCGTGTTCCAGCAACCACTTTTTAACAGGAAGACCATAGGCATAACCGGTCAAACTGCCATCCTTTCCTATTACTCTGTGGCATGGTATAACTATAGGAAAGGGATTTTTTCCATTGGTTAGTCCTACCGCTCGTATTGCTTTCAAGTTATTTAGAGATATAGCAAGATCCGTATAGGAAATTGTTTTACCAAAAGGGATTGTTGATATATTTTTCCAGACGGCTTTTTGGAAGGTTGTGTAAGGCTCTAGGTATAGCGGAAGCTTAAACTGTTTTCTTTTTCCTTCAAAGTATTCCTCCATTTGGCGACAAGCTGAATGCAAGATCACATTTTCACCTTGTTCAAATGAAGGTTGCTCTTTTTGGTACTGTATAGAGCACAATTCATCATTTTCTACGGAGATTATCCAGAATCCTATTGGAGATTTTACGAAAGCCTTATATATCATATTGTTAAAATGTAAAAGTTTAACTGGTTCGTTTAAAAGCATTTGTACAGTAAAATACAAAATAATGCTATTTACATAATAGGGTTTGTGAAGGTCGGAGGAAAAGACATTTTGAAAAATAATGCTTTATACTTTCATCACGTAGAAAAAGAATTTAAATTTGCACCGCTTTGTAAGTAAGCAAATTAAAAGATTTAGAAACCAGCTAAATATAGATTCTATAAAAAGAGTCACTAAGGTACCTTAGCTCAGTTGGTAGAGCAATGGACTGAAAATCCATGTGTCCCTGGTTCGATTCCTGGAGGTACCACAAAAGCCCTGACTATTTATTAGTTGGGGCTTTTTGTTTTTATAGAATGATTTTAAAAAAAAGCTTTATTAAGTTTACATAAGCTATTCTAAAATTAATGCATAAAGAGGGCACCTTAAACAAGACTTTTCTAAGAAATATAAGTATCCTTTTGTTTGTCAACTTGTTGATCAAACCAATTTATATTTTAGGGATAGACGCCCAGGTTCAAAACATGTTGGGAGAAAACCAGTATGGTCTTTATTTTGGCTTGTTCAACTTTTGCATGTTATTTCAGATCATCCTGGACCCAGGCATTTTAAATTATAATTCGCAGCTCATTTCAAAAGATGTAGGGAGTGTTGGAAATCACTTTAGAAATATTTTAGGATCTAAGCTATTGCTTGTTTTTGTTTTTGTTTTTGGCGTATTTTTGATTTCACTACTAATGTCATATCCCCGATCTTACTATCAGTACTTTCCGGGCATTCTGATGATTTTAGTTCTAAGCTCTTTTCTTTCCTATTTAAGAAGCCACTTTTCTGCATTGGGAAAATATTCACATGAAGCTTGGCTTTCGGGTTTGGACAAATTGTTAATGATTATTGTACTTGGGTATTTCCTTTTTATCAGAAAAGAAATCAGTATTCATTTATTTATAGCAGGTCAGATCATTGCGTTGTTGATCAGCTGTCTGGTCTTCATGTTTTATCTCCAAGGAATTTTTGCGCTAAGCATTAGATTTTCATTGAAAGAAACAGTTGCGTTAATCAAAAAGACGATTCCTTATGCTTTGGTGCTTTTGTTTATGACACTTTATACAAGGTTGGATGGTGTGATGTTGGAAAGGCTTTTAGATGATAATGCCTATAGTGCCGGAGTTTATGCCAGAAGCTTTAGACTTCTGGATGCAGCCAATATGATTGCCATTTTGTTTGCTACATTAATGCTTCCAATGTTTTCAAAATTGATGAGTGATAGGATACAGCTTAAGAGTTTGGTTGAAGAGGTTTCGCGCTTGCTTTTTGTAGTATGCATTATGGTCTGTATGGTGAGCTGGTTTTATGCTAAGGATATAATGGACCTTATTTACGTTAATAATACCGCTGAGCACTATCTGGTGTTTAAGTTTTTATTGCTTAGCTTTTTTGCAATGGGAATGTCTAATATTTTTGGTTGCTTGTTTTTAGCGAGTCAAAAATTAAAGCAAATAAACATTCTGTTCTTTGTAGGGATCCTGATGAACCTATCTCTGAATTATTTATTAATTCCAGAAAAGGGTGCTTTTGGGGCTGTTGTGGCGACATTGGTGACCCAGTTTTTTGTTTTTATTGGTCAGGCAGTACTAGCTATCCAGGTTTTCAAGTTAAAGTTTCATTATAATACAATATTAGGTTTTGCTTTGTTTTCGGGCATCTCAATTTTTATTTTTAAAATTTTTAAAACTTATATACACTGGTCGTGGGTGATTGAATTACTAATGATTTCTTTTTTAATGCTAGTCTTAGCATTTTTGTGTGGATTTCTTCGTTTTTCAATTGTGTCAAAACGATAAACGCTTTTTTACAAAAACCATAGAAGATGGAAAACCAAGATGATAGTCTTATAGATGTTTTAGCATTAGTTTATAAACGAAGAAAGTTAATTATTTCGGTTACGCTGATTACAGCGTTTTTGACCGCAGGCTTGTCACTACTTTTGCCTAATTATTATGAGGCCTCTACACAGTTCTATGCAGCAAGTCCAGATTTAGCACAACCAAGTCCTTTAGGAAATCTTCCAGACAACAAGCAAATTTATGGAACTGATCAAGACATTGACAGACTGATATCAATTTCAAAATCAAATACGATTCAGAACTACTTGATTGACAGTTTTGATTTGTACAATCATTATAAAATTAAGGAGGAAGACCCAAAGGCTAAATATAGACTCTTGCTTAAGCTTAATAAGCTTTACAATACCACCAAAACAAAATATGATGCAATTAGGCTATCGGTTGAAGACAAAGATCCACAAGTTGCAATGCGAATGGCTAATGCTGCGAGAACTAAAATTGATAGTTTGGCTCGGGAGATGATTAAATCAAGTCAACGCAAATTGATTGACAGCTACAAGTCAAGTCAGGAGGAGAAACAAGCATTTTATAGTGACATTCAAGATAGCCTCTATCAGGCAAGGGTTATATTTGGGATATTTAACACACAGTCACAAGGAGAGGCATATGGAGCAAGCATAGTAGAATTGGAGGGTAGCATTCAAAGTTATGCGGCAAGGGTGAAAATGCTAAAAAACATGACAGGTATACCATCGGATAGTATTGCGATGTCAGAGGCTAAACTTTATGGCTTTAGGAACCAATATCAGAATCTGAAGAAAAGCATTGACGCCTACAATTCAGGATACCCTTTGATTGTGCAATATGAAAGAGAGTTAAAAGACTTTGGAGATCAGCTAAACCTAGACAAAGAACGACTCAAGCAACTTAAAGCGATTTATAATAGTAATGTAAGTGCATTACATGTCGTAGAGAAAGCAGATATACCGGTAATCAAATCAAGACCAAAAAGGTCTTATATTGTTATAGGTGCTACAATACTTTGTGCGATACTGATGACTTTATGGGTTGTTGTTGTCGATCAGATTAACAATTTGAACTGGAGAGAAAAATTCAAAAATGCTTAAAGGTTTTAGAGACATTCATGGTGTTTCTGATGCGTTTTTGTTAAAGGCATTTTCATTGCTTTTGATATTAACGATTAGCGTATCGGTGCTTTTGTATTCACCTATTCCATTGCTTTTACCTATTGCACTACTTGGGGGCTTGTTTATTATTAATAAGCCAACATATCTTTATTATCTTTTCTTTTTCCTTCTACCATTTTCGGTAGAGTATGAGTTACCTGGAGGTTTTGGTACAGACTTACCTTCAGAGCCTTTGATGCTGATACTTGCTTTTGTTTGTTTGTTATTGTTGTTAAAGAAAACAGGTGATAAGCAAACGGCTGGTATAGTTCATCCTATTGGAATATTAATTATTCTGCATTTTGGCTGGATTGCTTTTACTACAATATATTCCAGCAATGTTATTTTTTCTATGAAATTTATTTTGGCAAAGGCATGGTATTTATTGCCATTTTATTTTCTTCCGATTGTAATGATTGATAATGAAAAACAGTTTAGAGCGCTTTTCAAATTTTTAATTGGGGGCTTGATGATTTCTGTTCTATATGTTATGGTCAGGCATGCAGGATTGGGCTTTAGTTTTGAATCTATAAACCAGGCCGTTAAACCCATTTATCGGAATCATGTAAACTATGGAATCTTGCTAATTATATGCCTACCGTATCTTGTATATCTGATTGGTAGTTGTAAAAACAGGATGAAGTGGATTCTATTAGCCGCATTGGCTTTTCTATTGTTAGCGATTTACCTCACATATACCAGAGCAGCTCACTTGAGTGTCTTTATAGCTGTTGGAGTATATTTTATTGTAAGGTGGAGGTTAACAAAAGCAGCTATTTTGGTTGCTGCGGCAGGCCTGATTATTTTTTCTGCCTATTTGTCGATCAATAACAAATATCTGGAAATGGCTCCGGATTATAACAAGGCTGTAGAACATAAAAAGTTTGACAATCTGGTAGAAGCAACGTATAAAATGGAAGATATTTCTACGGTGGAAAGATTTTACCGGTGGATTGCTGGAGTGAATATGGTTGCAGAGAAGCCATTTGTTGGCTTTGGTCCATCTACTTTTTATTCTGAATATAGACCATTTACCGTTACTAGTTACAAGACTTATGTAAGTGATAATCCTGAAAAATCAGGAATCCACAACTATTACTTAATGACTGCGGCGGAGCAAGGGTTACCAGGACTGATAATTTTTCTTGTCTTATCAATACTATGTATTCTATTTGGAGAACAGAGCTACCATTTGCTTAAAAGTGAAGATGAAAAGTCTTTGGTGATGGCTTCTACGGTATGTTTTGTGTTGATTCTGGCCGTATTGTTAATCAATGACTTATTGGAAGCCGATAAGGTTGGTCCGTTTTTCTTTTTGAGTGCGGCAATTATTACGATCTTCAATATGAAGACCAAAAGGACTGTAAAGGCCTAATAAATAAGGCAAATTATTGAAAAATTGAGATGAGATAAGGCTAAGAGAATTATTTTTGCTAAAGTGTTGCATGATCTGTCTAGAGAATTTATATTTGCGTTCCTTTTTAGGGGTGATTAGCTCAGTTGGTTCAGAGCACCTGGTTTACACCCAGGGGGCCGGGGGTTCGAGTCCCTCATCGCCCACGATAAAGCTCAGCAGAAATGCTGGGCTTATTTTAGTTATTAGTATGAAGTTACAAACTTCAAACGGCGGTTGAAAACTTCAAACGGCAGATATTCAAAGGGCTAAAGCCAGAAAGAGAACAGAGCTCCGGATTACAAAGATCAAATCTAAAAGACAGATAAAAAGAGAGAATTAGGGGCCGTGGGGTTCTCCCGATCCCGATCCATATCGGGACGGGATCATTGCCCACTTAAAAGCTCAGCAGAAATGCTGGGCTTTTTTTGTGGCTAAGTATGTTTGAAGTTGCAAACTTCAAACGGCGGTTGCAAACTTCAAACGGCAGATGTTCAAAGGGCTAAAGCCAGAAAGAGAACACAGCTCCGGATTACAAAGATCAAATCTAAAAGACCGATAAAAAGAGAGAATTAGGGGCCGTGGGGTTCTCCCGATCCCGATTCATATCGGGACGGGATCATCGCCCACGATAAAGCTCAGCAGAAATGTTGGGCTTTTTTTGTTTGGATAGTGTAGTTATGAAATAGTTGTCTTAAACTAAAAGAATACGTAGAAGGATAGCATAAGAGAACTTACGGCTTATGCTATCCTTAATAATTCAATGAAATAATTCTGATTCGAATGTTCCGTTTGTAAAAAAAAGAGTATCTGGACTATTTGGATCTATTAGCTTGTGTGTACCATTAAAAACAAAGGATCCTTGAAAAGTGCCAGAAATTTTTTGACAATTATTATCTTCTTTTTTTAGTTGAATAGATGATTCAAATTCAGATATATTTTGAAATTGATATTTTTCCCCATATACATCTGCATCTAACACAGTAAAATAACTAGTTTCTGGTATATCTATTTGCTCATTAAAAACAAGCGGTATAGAGTCAAATACAATTTTACCGGATAATCTACAATGTCCATCCTCTGGAAGGTATCTCGTTAAAAATAACCTTATGTAATTATCTTCACAACTTCCTTCATCTGAGATCGTATTGTTTTCAAATGTACCAAATTGGAAATTGCTTATTCCTTTATTCCAATCTCTATAGTTAACTGTAGCAAAAGAATTTCCACTATTAACGGTGCAGTCATCCTTAGAACAAGAATAATGAAAGAATAGAAATACTAATCAAAAAATACTTAATCATTCACAACTATTTTCAAGGTTTTAGTTTCCTCTTTTGTCTCCAGAGTTGAAAAAACTATTCCAGAGTTATCATTTCTTAAAGGTATAACTTCTTGATGAGTACCCTTTAAAAAGAATTTTTGATTAAAATATAACTTTACACCGTGTTCGTTTACAAGAGATATTGAAATATATTGGTCAAAATTGTTGGTAAAGTTGATATTAATTTTCCCCTGAAGAAGCAGTAAGAGAATATAGGAAACACTACTTTTTTTGCTCCTAGAAATAATTACTTAAATTTAATTTCAATGAGTATTGGATTCTTATACCAAATAGAATCTCAATAGAAAGGAGACCAACAATTGTAAATGAGAGAAAACGTAAAGGAGACTTAGAAGTAGATTTGATGATGGGATCTAACCACCAACCAGGACTAATCGTAATAACTGATCGAAAGACAGTAGAAACTAAGTTGATTAAAGTAACAAAAAGAGCTAAGGTGATAGCTCAAAAGATAATACAAAAAATGAAGAGAGATAAAAAGAAAATACATACCCTCACATTCGATAATGACTTAGCATTTGCTGATCATCAAGAAATGGCACGGTTACTAAATGTCAAAACATACTTTACTAGACCTTATACATCACAAGATAAAGGAACTGTGGAAAATAGGATAGGCGTAATCAGGCGCTTCTTCCCTAAGGGCACAGACATGAGTAAAGTACATCACAATACGATTAGAAGTGTAGAGAAAAAACTAAACAATAGACCACTCAGAAAATTCAATTACCCTACTCCGTTAGAGAAAAAGAATTCAATTAAAAAAGTTGCACTTATTTGTTGAAACAAGAATTAAGTTAAATTAAATAATATTAAAATTATATGTCATTCCTAAGTTAAAGAATTTATAATTGTCATTATCAAATAATTCACCATACAGGTCGAATGAGTTATTAATTGAAATAAAAATTTCAATCTTTTCTCTTGAGTAGGAAATAAAGACGCCTGCTCCAGTCTTTACTCCTGAAGGAAATTTAGATAATTTTCTATAGTCACTTATTGGATAATTAGAGATTGTAAAATGATGATCAAATATTGAATTCACTACAAAAATTGGGCCTATTGATAAATTCTCTGACAAATTGTACTTCAAACCCATTTGATTTTGGATTATTTTAAAGGTCATTCCTGATGGTTGATCAAACAACATGGAGACTGGAATTCCACTTATATAATAAGAGCTATAATCAGAACCTAAAAAGAGGCAAACTCTTTCAGTTATATCGTAATTAAAAATTAATCCAACTGAAGGGGACAAAAGATTTTTTTGCGGCAACTCAAGAATATTATTTGCTTCTTCACTAAGAAATAGTGTTTTAAAACCTATCATGGGACCTATGCTTATTTGTCCATAATTATATTTTGATAGTAAACATAACATGAACAATAAAACACTAAGTTTTGATATAAGTTTCAATTGATTTTATTTGTTTTTACCTTTGAAAAATCCTACCATCTCCCAATAATAGTTTTGTTGATCCTAAAAAATTATGTGAATAATCAAACTTTACCTTAATATATATTCCTATAGGAAGATATTCAAAATCAGATACCTTAAAATCAGAAGCTTTTCCTTTATAAATCATTTTGCCAGATAAATTGTAAATGATTACAAATTCTGGGTTTTTAAAACTATTCAGTTTTCTATTATTATTCTCAGAAGACAACTCAATTTCGGAATAGTAATCATCACAAGAAGGGTCAAGGAAATTGCAATCAATTATCTTTATTCTTTTAGTAACAATATTTTTTTCACTTGGGGTATTCGGAGAGTAGACTTGTACTGTTATATACTGAGGATAATATGGATATTTAGGAAAATCAGTTAGCTCTAGGCATTTTCCTCCAGTTTGTGAGTTACCATTCATTCCCAATGTAGACTGAAATTGAGTACTTTTAGGGCCTATGATTGTCCAATGGTAAATAGCGCTAGACAATCCTCCTGAAACGCATAAGTTTAAGTATTCACTTTCCTCACAAACAGTATTACTTCCTGTTATAGTAAAATCACATCCTTCAAAATCCTTAAATTTATTTAAGATTAACTCACTTATTTCATAAAATTCATCTACAGGATGATTAGTAGATTCACAGATAATTGCATCCCAAGCTTCCCTAATTGCTAAGCTTTCATCTGAACAAATACCAAACTGGTCGTCAATGAACATTACTGAAGCTTCAATAAATTCAAGAAATCCTGGATTGGGGCCAATAAATTCAATAATGTCTAACATAAAATCTAATGTTTCATCCATTCCAAGTGGAGTGGAGACCAGTTGTCCACCTTGTGTAAGTAAGTAAAACATATATCCTATGGGTCGAGTATTTATCACAACAGGGTGCAATCCCCAATTTAAAGTAAAACAACTAGTTAAAGGGTTTGATAAGTCCCTACCATCGGTTTTTGGAATTTCACTACCCATATCCCAATCTACCTGCCCCTTAATTTCTTTTTCAATCATTACTCCAATCCAGTCACTAATTCCTTCATGCAAAATTTGAGCAAATGATGTGGAATATTCTAACCCCAAGTCATATAATACAATATGACCAAATTCATGTCCACAAATATCATATACGGCCGTAGTATTTCCATTATCCAGACCAAACATAATATAAGCCTCTGAATACGTTGATCTAAAATTTAAAGGCACACCTGCTGTGCCTGGTGAAATTATTTCTGCATAATTAATCCCCACATTTAAATTGGAAAAAGATTCTCCTATAACTGAAGCTAATGCTTCATTACATTCTACAGCAACATGATGTGCTTGATAAACTTGTTTATCAGCGACAGATGTTGTCCAAGAGCTTGAAGTAGTAACGGGAATGAGAGTTGAACTAAAGTCACTTGGAGACATTTGGCGGAATGCTGAATAAAAGTCAGTTGTACCTCCAAAATCATATGTTTGTATTGATTGATCTGGAGTTTCTAAGCTTACTACACCAGAGGTGTTCTTGTCATCTAACATTTTTTGATCATAATCTTCCGTTGGCGCATTTAAATACATACCCTGTTTTAGTGATCGCAATACACCACCACTTTGATCATCAATCCAACTAATCATATTAACTCCAGTTGAGTCTGTGTAATCAACTCTCCACCCAAGATTGTAATCACATGAATCTTTAAAATGATGGTAAATGGATAAATCTGAGACATGAATTTCTGATGATGGAATTCCAAGTATTTGTGCGATTAGAATATTAGTTTTAGTGGGTGTAGTGCTTATATCAACTTCTGAAAAAATATTAGTTCTGATCAATGAAAAAGTTATACAAGGATCAATTGGACCTGGACCACTAGGCCTTTCTAAGATCTCATCGTCAAAAATTATTGAAAATCCACCACCGTGAACAGGTATGTTTTGATAAAATTGTTGATAAGTGAAAATCGTTTTGTCATTTACACATCTTAGAGTTTTAATCTTTTCTAATTTAAAATTTGAATTAGAATCAATAGTTAGGGAATCTATAAGGCCAGATAACCCTCCAATATCCTCAAGTGAAATAGGACTTAATCTTATAGATCCAGTTTTATTAAATTCTAATAAGTGTGACTGAAAAGGTACAGTATTACCATCTTGTATAATCGAGTTGTAATTCAAGCAAGTTAATCTCTCATAATTTGGGTATTCTGGGGTTTGACAATAAACGCTAGAAAAAGATATAAAAAATAATATTCCACTTATTGAAATAAGAAACTTTAATCTTAATAATTTTGAGTAATTAACAAATCTTGACATCCTATCAATTTTAATAAAGTTAAAGAGATTGTATTTCTAACAATATAAACAAATTTTAATACTTTTTTGTTAAATTCTCTTGTGCCCGCTTGTTTTAAAATTAAACTGCATGTCTAATACAATTATTCAAGTAAAAAAAAACATAATTGGATTTCTCTTTTTACTAGACTATTTGTTTGACACTTTAAATAATCGGTAGTGGGTCAGTTTGAGTTAACTATTTGTAGCCTTCCCCTAAACTGTAAGCTTCCCTATTTTCAAACATATTTTAACTAACCACTTTCAAATTTAATTCTTGTAAATATCTTAATGGAGAAACACATTCAAGAGAACTATGTAAATGGTTCAAGTTGTAATCTATTCATCAAACATGAATGCCACACCCTCTATATTATTATAAGTTTATTTCTTTCCATTCAGATGTAGATCCATATTCACAGAATTCTTCCTTTTTATATCTCTCAATTTCCTTGATGTGATAATAAACATTTCGACCTCTTTTTCTGAATTTTGGCCCCTGCCCTTTTGACCTCCAGTTTTGAAGTGTGCCAGGTGCAAGCTTTAATTCACTTGCGGCTTGACCGGTAGTCAATAATTCAGGTGGCGTGAATAGAGTAGGAACTTCATTTTCATTGTGTATTTTATTGTTGTGCATAGCATTTCCTTTCTAAGTTGCGATAATTGTATTTCTTAGAAAGACAGGCTATGTAATTGAAATAAATAGATCAAATCATGCTTGTTAATCGTGAATAAAAATGATGCTTAGTGAAACTCGATAGCACATATTGAATACAATAGTATGGATTGAGATCATTTAAATCAATTCAGCAAAATTAGATTTACTTTAATTTCATTCGTTTTAATACCCACATTAATTCATCTTCAAATTTTTATTATGATGATCAGACATCAACAAATTTGAAGGAAAAAGCAAATGACAAACCTGAACTTACTTATTGATTCTCCATTGTTTAAGACTAGAGATGATTTTTTAAAGTCTCTAGTTTCACAATTTGTAAAACGAAGACATCAATTAAAGATGACCCAAGAAGACATTGATTCAAAAATGGGTAATGCAGATAGACTATGTTCAAAATGGGAATGCGGATTAAGAACGCCAACAAGCTTTAATTTGTTTTGTTGGGCAGAAACTCTTGAATGTCATTTAAGCTTATTTGCATGCCAAGACAAAGTAGAGGAATAGAAATATGTTCACTCCAGAAATTCAAAAGATCAATGAGGCCCTTACTCAAGTTGGGTTTAATTGTGATCAAGCAAAAACAATGATTGCTCATTTTGTACCTACAAAAAATTCTCAAGACTTAAAATTGAGATTTGTTCAATTTGAGAGAAAAGTTGATCAGTTAAAAATTTGGATATTAAGTGCAATGCTAACGCAGACTTTAGCACTTGTTGCTTTAATACTAAACATTTCAAATTGGAATTAGGATTATGGCTAATAACTTAATTGGAAGTATTGCCGAAATTAAGATGACCTTTGCGACAATATTAATCCTAGATTGAAACTACCTGCAAATGAATGCCAAAGCAGAAAGGACAACTGGATTGGACTTTAAATAAAGGCAAAGGTTAGGTGTTTGAAGTTGCAAACTTCAAACAACGGATGTTCAAAGAGCTAAAGCAAGAAAGAGAACATAGTTTTCGTAAAATTAATCGTATGTTTATTAGTGAAGTAATCACAAAGACATTGGGGAAAATGCATTGGTCTGCCATTTGATCAACAAATACACGTATGCATTGATAGATGCATAAGTCTAAAAATGTCTTATGATGAAATTAAAGGCAATAATATTTTTATTAATCTGGACATCTTTTTTTAACAAAAGTTTTCTCGCTCAGGATGGAGGAGGAGAACCAGACGATTTTGTTTTTGATGTATGTCCAGAAGAGATTAAATGTTTCATAACATCTACAACTTTTGAGGGTATTTCTTCCCCTCCAGAATTAAACTCCCCTCAGATTGAACCTTGTTTTGAACCAGCTTACTCCCAAACAAACCTCATTTTTGAAGCCTACAGCAATGAAATGGAAGTTTTACTCGAATGGAGTTCTAACGAGTCTTTGAGAGTAGGAATTGTTGAAGATTGCTCTAATGGAGCTCAGTGTATTGTTGGTGCCTTGTGTGAGCCTGGAGGAGTGATAGAACTATTTACCGACGAACTTATTGTTGGGCATAGTTATGTTCTCTCGATCGATAATTGTTTGTCAGTAAATAACATACCATTAGAGTTGACAATGACCCCAGGTGACCAAGGAGAATTTGAAAGTATTACAGGCCTAAAGCTTGTAAGCGATAATGAATGTTCCATAGAATTTGACAATGATACTTTTTGTTACGGAATAGACCTAGTGGCAGTTCTTGAAGGAGAGGACCCAGATGAGTTAGATCATTTATTTGAATATGGAAGAACCTGGTATTTTGAATTATCTGGAACACAGGAGGCATTCTATGAAGTAGAAGACATAGGAAATTTTAAATGGAATTTTTCAGAACATGGCGAATATACTCTTGAACTGAAATCGCTAGACCTCAGCTGCAACAGTTATGACGTTGGCGTTAGTTATGATTTTGAGATTATTGAGGTGAATGAGGCATTGGGATTGTTTGAAGTATGTAAGCATGACTTGCTTGATTGGTCACCGGGAGAAAACTGGTTAGGTCCAAATATCTCTGAAGTTGGTGAGTACGTTTATTGGTTTGAAAATGAATGTGGTTGTCCATATTATCAAAGCATAGTAGTAAGTCAACTTGAAGAAAATGTGGAAGAAGTTATAATTGAACTTTGTCCAGATGACTATCCATTTGATTATTTCGGAGAATATGAATTACAGTACCCGTCTGACGACTATGATTTGATGTTGCGTTTTGAGGGAGGTTCCCTCCAAGAAGATTGGGATAGAGAATCATGTGATAGTTTGGTGCACTTGTTTGTTATAAATGAAAACCCTGAAGACCGATGTTCTTCGTGCCAACTTCCATTGTCATTGGAAGACGGGAAGATCGTATACTGTGTAAACTTTGACAACGGCACATATGATTCAAGTGGAAAGGCCAATCAGATAGAAGCCATAGGTGTTGGGTATGATAACAATGGTCCTGCCAGTAATCGGCTTTGGGAAGCTGTATTTGATGGAAGAGATGATCACGTTAGAATTCCCCACTTTGAAGATTTAAATACTTCTGGCTTTGCCATAGATATTCGATTTAATAAGGACGATTCTTTTGAAGAAGACTTCGAAACAATATTAAGTAAAGGGGATGAGGGATCAAGTAATTTACGTTACAGACTAGGCATCCAAAAACAATCTGAAACAGAACTAACGCTTCGAGGAGAGTTTAATACAGAAAACGAAGAGATCATTATTGAAGTTCCAGACCTATTAAGAGGAGAATGGTATGGCGTTACCTTGGTTGTTGAGAGCGATTCTATTGGTTTGTATTTAAATGGCCTATTGCATACCCAAGTTGCAAAGGCAGAACCACTTAGGGGCAATGCGTCAGACCTCTATTTAGCAACAGGAGAAGACAATGGAGTGTTGTCAAATTTTTACGAAGGCAGATTAGATGACTTCAAATATTGGAAACAGAAGTTAAGCGCTCAGGATATTTTATACCTTTATTATCCGGAAAAGGAATTTGAAGTATATGTAGACTTTTTTCAAACCTGCTGTGAAGTTGGTAGTTTCAGAGATGTTGAAATAAGTGCAGCTCACCCCTTCGATACGATTACCATACCTGAGGCAAGTGTCACCGGATATGATAGTGTTTATTTTCTAAGACATATTCCTTCTGGTGGTCCTGAAGTAATAGACCCTGATTTTTTTGCTGACATTATTGTTGACCAAACCGCTTTTTGTAATGAGGCATGTAGTCAAAGCGTTAGTTGGATGGAACCTACCGTTGAGATGTTTGAAGACCCATGTGGTGTGGGGACAATTACAGCATCTCACAGCTCTCCCTTCGTGCTAGATAAAAACTTATCTTATGTAGAGGTTGTATATTCCGTTTCTAATGATTGTGGAAATGAAAGGAATTACAGTTTCGCAATTGAGTTGAATTGTGTAGGTGAAGATTATGAGTCATTGCCTGATGAAAATGACTTTATGTTATCGACAGCCAATAGCTGTGAACAGGAATCTGATAGTGTGTATTGTTTAGGTAAAACACTACGCTTTGAGCCTTATTACTTTGATGATGTATCAGGTTCTATAAGTAGAGATTATTCACAGATTGATAGTTTGCGTATTAACATATCCATAAAAGGTGAAGGCAATACGTCTAACTACGTATCTAATCAATCTGGTACAGTGAACCTAAGTGTGAATAAAGCAGGAAATTATGAAATCTGTTTTGACAGA
>JAJCYH010000027.1 GCA_029262995.1 Saprospiraceae bacterium
ATGTTGGTTACGGTACCATCCCCCGAGGTGTGGGTAGCGATGATCTTACCATCGTTGATGTCTGCCATTACAGAAACTAGAGTTGTAATAGCAATAGTATTGGTATTACCATTTTCATCTACATACTCTAAAGAGTTGGTTGTATTGTTAAAAGAAAGCGAAGTTACCGTCTCGCAGTTATCTACTACATTACAGAGGTTGATATTGGTTACGATACCATCTTCATCGGTATAGTCAAAAGAGTTATCATCGACATTGAGAGCTACAGTAGTGGTTGTTTCATCATAAGTGGTAGAAGTCCCATTTTCAGAGACGTAAGTAAAAGTACCATTACCGTTATCTACAAGGGTAGTAACGGTTTCTTCTATGTTGGTTACGGTACCATCCCCCGAGGTGTGGGTAGCGATTGGTTTGACCAAAATGGCTGAGTTAATATCTGTAACAACAGAAACTAGAGTTGTAATAGCAATAGTATTGGTATTGCCATTTTCATCTACATACTCTAGAGCGTTGGTTGTATTGTTAAAAGAAAGTGAAGTCACCGTCTCGCAGTTATCTACTACATTACATAGGTTGATATTGGTTACGATACCATCTTCGTCGGTATAGTCAAAAGAGCTATCATCGATATTGAGAGCTACACTAGTTGTTGTTTCATCATAAGTGGTAGAGGTCCCATTTTCAGAGACGTAAGTAAACGTACCATTACCGTTATCTACAAGGGTAGTAATCGTTTCTTCGATGTTGGTTACGGTACCATTACCAGAGGTGTGAACAGCAATTGTTTGAACATTACTATTTGGATTAACATTATTTATCAATGAGTGATTTACAAAAAGTGGAATAGTATTAGTTGTTCCGTTTTCGTCAATAAATTCAAGTTCTCCCGAAATACCATTAAATGTTATTTCAGTAACTGTTTCACAATTGTCAACTATTTCACACATATTTAGGTTGGTCGTATTCCCTTCCTCATCTATATAATCTATTGAAGTATTATTTGAATTTAGTGAAATTGTAGTAAGTGTTTCATTAATAACAGTTACTGTTCCATCTTCAGAAGTATAAGTGTAAGTCCCATCACCGTTATATACAAGTGTTGTTACTGATTCATTAATTCCAAAAGTGTAAGCAGTTCCTTCTTCATTCAAAAATGTGTAAGTACCGTCACGATTGTCAATTATTGAAGTGATGGACTCTGAACCAGAAAAACTTACTGAATTACCAGCTTCATTAATATAAGTATACGTGCCATCCCCATTATTGACTAGAGATGTGATTGTCTCATCAATATCTACTATGTTTCCATCTTCGTCCGTATATTGGGCTATTCTACTTCCATTTACGAAGCTATTGATTGAAGTTAATATGTTATTTGTATTTAAGACTGTCGTTGAACCATTTTCAGAAGTGTAAGTATATGTACCATTTCCATTATCGATCAAACTTGTAATAGTTTCACTTGCGTCAATATTGAATGTTGAACCATTTTCAGAAGTGTAAGTGTAAGTACCATCTCCATTATCAATCATACTTGTTACAGTTTCGTAAATTTCTGTAACATTTCCGTTTTCGTCAGTATAATCAGCGATCAAGTGTCCAGTGATCAGACTTCTAATTACGGTAAGAATATTATTAGATTGAATTGTAGTAGAAGTTCCATCTTCAGAAGTGTAGGTGTAAGTACCGTCACCATTATCAATCATAGAAGTGATTGTCTCATTCGAGTCAAAAGTAAAGTCTAGTCCAGCTTCATTTGTGTAAGTAATTGTACCATCTCCATTGTCTGCAAGTGAAGTTACAGTTTCATGTATCTCAAAAAGATCACCATTTTCATTTGTATAATCCGCTATAAGGTTACCGTCTACTATTTTTCTAATTAGTGTAATAACGTTAGTTGATTGAATAGTAGTTACGGAGCCATCTTCAGAAGTATAAGTGTATGTACCATTATTATTATCAATAAGAGAAGTAATTGTTTCATTTGCATCAAAAGTAAGTGAATTACCAGCTTCATTAGTATATGTGAATGTGCCATTATTATTATCAATAAGAGAAGTAATACTTTCATTGATATCAAAAAGATCACCATTTTCATTTGTATAATCTGCTATTTTATTACCTGCAATTGTATTATTAATTGTTGTAATTACTTGATTGGTATTAATAATTGTTGAAATGCCATTTTCATTTGTATAGATATAAATTCCATCACCATTATATTGAAGTGTAGAAATTGTTTCTCTAGCATCAATTATTGTTTTGTCTCCATTTTCATCTGTATAAGTATAGGTTCCATTACCATTGTCCTGTAAGATTGATATTGACTCATTTGTTTGAATTGTTGTTCTTGTACCATCTTCAGAGACATAGGTGTAGCTGCCATTTGGATTTCTAGTCAGTGTTGTTACATTTTCATTTGTATTAAACGCTACAGGTACACCGATCTCATTTATAAATATGAATGTTCCATCACCATTATCAACCAACTGAGAAACAGATTCATAAATAGTAGAAACATTGCCGTCTTGGTCAATTATTTCTGCAATTCTATTTCCAGTAGCAATACTAATAACTGAAATCGAAAGTTGATTTCCTAAAATTATTGTTTGAACGCCATCTTCATCTGTATATGTATACGTTCCATCACCATTATCTATTAATGTTGATGTTGTTTCTTGTGGGTCAATAATCGTTAAAATTCCTAATTCATTTCGGTAGGTGTATGTTCCATCGCCATTATCAACTAGTGTAGTAACAGTTTCATTTGTGTCAAATGAAATACTTTCTCCATTTTCATTAAAATAAGTAAATGTGCCATCTTCGTTATCAACGAGATTAGTTATGGTTTCTTGAATATTTATTAAGGTTGAAACTCCAGCTTCATTAACAAAAGTATAAGTGCCATCAGGATTAACAATTAGTTGTGTGATTGTTTCTTCTCCAGCAGGAATTGTTACATCATGTCCAGTTTCATTTGTGTAAGTAAAAGTACCATCACCGTTATCTGTCAGAGTTGTAATGGATTCATAGAAATCTGTAGGCACACTGTTGGCGTCAAGATAGGTACCTATCCTGTTACCAAGTACAGTATTAATTAAGCTACCTGTCTCTGAGCTTTGACTTCCTGCACACACCCATAATGGGGTAATTGGAGTTCCTATATTTGTTTGAAGGCAGTCTTCATTCAAATTATAGATTACTGCTCCCTTTAGTGGTGTAGGAATATTATCTCTTTGAAGAGAAGTCATTCTAGGAACAACTAATGCTTTATTAGTGCTTTCTAACTCTAATAAGGACCCATTATCAATTTGATGTGGATTATCACCAATCTTAATTTGTGAATAAGAGCTTTGATTTAATGTCAGTACAAATACAAATATTACCAATACTCTGATATTGCTAATAAAAAGCTTAGAATGAACATTGATTATTGACCATGTACAAGACACTAATGTTCTCATTACAAAATTTTTCCGTTAAAGATTATAGATGTTATGTGTAAGGGTGGTAATTATGCATGAAGACAATAGAAAATCTTCCCTCATAAAGATGAGAGTGTGCATTTAATAGACAAATAAAACATAAAGTACCCCTATAAGCAAGCAAAAAAAGTGTAAACTATTTTACAGATTTCTGTAATGAGTTCATTGTCAGTCCTATTGTAAACTACTTTACACTTTTAGACTAGGGGTTTACCCTTGTAAATTCAGCTGAGGTAATATTTTCGTCACTTTTTAGGATATTTAATATCTCTTTAGAGCTATATTTTGATTGGTTATAGGAAATGACCCAGCTATCATAACTTTCGTCCAATTTTTTGATAATTCTAATACCATGATTTTCTCTAGCATTATTAAACCATCTGGATAATTGCGCACCATTGTTTAATGTAATAATAATCTTGGATTTATCAAATTCAGGTTTTGATTCTTCATATGTCCCATCAATAACATTCCACCCTAACTTTGATTCAGCAATTTGCTCAATCAGAAACTGCAATTTGTGCACTTCACTTGGCCTCTCTCTCTTACCTACAATTTTTTTACTCTTGTCTTTTTCCTTGTAATAAATCATTACAGTAGGTAAATCAGGTATATTGCTTTCATAGTAGTCATCAAAGCTGAAGAAATTGGCTTTTTTGAATTCAGACTTTAATTCTTTTAGTCTGTCATTTGAAAGAGTAAGGCTATGACTCCCGATTTTATAAGTATGTTCTTTCCCTAAAAATTCACTATATCCATTACTATATATTTTAATGGAGTATATAGGGCATGAACCAAAACATCCTTCCTTTTCCATCGAAATTATAACATCATTTTCAGTTAACTCACTTACTTTTTTACTGCTTGAGCAAGAACTTAGAACCAATAAGCTTAATATAAAAATTCGAGTCATTACTTTGTTTTTGTGCAAATATACTATTGCATGAATTATTTCCTAAAATCTGGATAAGTCAATCATACGATTTCACCACCACAACTTGAGCCTGCTCCTGCTGTACAACCATAACAGTGTTGTCCAAGTTTAATTGTTCTGCTTAGTAATTGATTTTCATCAAATTCAGAAATATGTGGATTTTTAATATCAGATTTTAAATCTAACATTTGATTAAAATCACAATCAAAGATATAGCCGTCCCAACTGATAGAAATCGTATTTCTACACATTAATCCTTCAATAGTAGTAGGGTTGAAAGCCATTGAAAGCTCTTGCATATATGCTTCATAATTGCCAGTTTCAATAAGATAGTCAAGGAATCTGCTAACGGGAAGATTTGTAATCACAAATAATGAATTGAATTGAATATTATATCGTCTTAGTAATTGCCTTTTAAATTCTGGCTCTAATTCCTCTTGTGTTGCTGGCAAAAAGGCTCCAGATGGATTATAGACCAAATCTAAAATCAAATCTGATCCTTCAATTCCATATCCAATATCATTTAATTTTTTCAATGCCTTAATCGAATCCTCAAAAACGCCGTCTCCTCGTTGAGAATCTGTTCTTGATTTTGTAAAATAAGGCAGTGAAGAAATAACATGCACTTTATTCTTTGCAAAGAATTCTGGAAGGTCTTCATATTTTTTATTCGCCATTATTATAGTAAGATTGCACCTGACTATAATCTCTTTACCATTTAAGCTACACTGTTCAACAAACCATCTGAAATGCGGATTCATTTCTGGAGCACCTCCTGTAATATCTACTTTATCAAAGTTATATTTTATGATCAATTCTAAACAGAGTTGGAGTGTTGACCTGTCCATATTTTCTATTTTTTTATCAGGACCTGCATCTACATGACAATGGGCACATGTTTGATTGCATAGTTTTCCAATATTAATTTGAAAAACTTCCATTCCTACAGGAGTGACACCTTTTGGATATCCAACTTCATTTATTCTTTGCTTAAATGAAGGAATAGATAATTGGTCAGTTTCAGATTGAGATAAAACTTCTAACTGATAATAGGTGTTTGAAAGTTTACTGTTCTTTGAGCTAAGACTTTTTGTTCTCTGTTTAACTCCCATTACATCAATTTTTTCTTCACGTGATTCATCATTTGTACACTGTTTACTAATGTTGCACCACTTTTAATAGCAGCAGCAACATGAACAGCTTCCATCATCTGCTCTTCATCTGCACCTTTTTGTAAACATGTGGTTGAATAGGCATCTATACAATAAGGGCACTGAACAGTATGAGCTACTGCCAATGCAATCAAGGCTTTTTCTCTTACAGTTAAAGCACCTTCTTTAAATACTTCTGTATACCATTCGAAAAACTTATTGCCGTACTCCTCCTGGAATTCTGTAATATTTCCAAACTTTTGAAGGTCTTCTTTATTAAAATAAGATTCGCTCATATCATTTTTATTATAAAAGTATTAAAGGTAAAGTAAAGGAAGTATATAAGTGTCTATACTGTTTTTAACAAGACATTTAGCATATTTTGTAATTTTGTTTATTATTAGGGATTAAATTTAAGTTTGAAACTACTATTTTGTTAAATCAGTAGAACCAAGTCCAAATTAAATGCTTAAAACAATCCTTTTCATATTTACCTTTGCCTTAATTGGTTGCTCGGAGTCAAGAGTCAATATACCTTATTCAGAAGGAGGGGATCTAACAGCAGCTATTTATTTAAGTGCTGGAGATTTAGATCCTAAGTTTAATACATTAAATATCCCAACTTTTTTTAATCTAGGTAAAATTGTCCAAGAAGAAGGAATTAATGCCAAAACCATTTTACTCTCTAAAAGAGAAGCTACAGGAAATAGAATAGATATCATACCAATAGCATTATTTTCTTTTGAACAAGATACGATTCAATTCAGTTATATTATTTCAGTTCCAAAAGCTGATATGAACAGCCAAATAGGACGTAATTACAATGACTTTTTGTTAAAAAACTACAAAACGCAAAGCAATATTGAAAACTGGTTTTCTTCACAATGCCCTGATAATACATGTAAAAACTTTAGGTGGGATAACACGTATAAAGCTCTACTTCAATTACAAAGCAATAACAAATAAGGGATAGTGAGTATTAGTGAAAGTAAATTAATCAAGACTAATTATAGTATTAAAATAGCAGATACTATTAAACATTTTGATGACGATTGGAGAATTCTTTCTCACAATAATATTTATGCTAATCCAGAGTATTTAATGCTTATAGAGCAAAAGGGACCTATTAATTACAAATACGCTTATGCAGTTCTTTTTGAAAATAATATTCCTGTCGCAGCTTTTTATTTTCAAATGAAAAGAATAGAGCTTGCTAAAGATTTTAGAGTTCATACGCATAGCAACAATATCTTTAAAAAATTTGCTGTAGTTATTCAAAAACAGTTTTTCCAATTTATTAATCAAAATTTATTGATTTGTGGTAATGTTCTACTAACAGGAGAATATGCCTTTGGAACAAACAGAAACCACCAATTGACAAGTGAACTTATCAATGAGGTATTTGATAAAGTAAAGTTTTTTTTCAAAAATGAAAAAGGCATTAATATACAGACAATATTATGTAAAGATTTTTTTGAAGAAGGAGTGCACAAAGAACTGAATTTTGACGTAAAGGGATTTACCGAATTTAGGGTGCAGCCTGATATGATCTTGCCTCTGTGTGAAAATTGGACTGGGTTTGATGACTTCCTATCAGATGTAAGATCTAAATATCGAGTAAAATTTAAGAAGGTTATTAAACAAGCCAAAAAACTAGACTTCAGAGAATTGGATGTAGTAGACTTACAAACATACAATCCTCAAATGTATGCGCTTTATGAAGCAACAGCAAAGAGGGCAAGTTTCAGTTTATTTCATTTGCATCCAGATTATTTTCTGGAACTTAAAAAGACATTAAGGGACAATCTAAGAATTATAGGAATATTTAAAGGTTCAGAGCTTTTAGGTTTCTACACTTTTGTGATTAATAATGATCATGCAGATGCCCACTTTATAGGTTATGATGTCAATCTCAATTCAAAGTATCAAATCTATTTTAATATTTTGTTAGGGCTGATTGTACAAGCCATTAAAGCAAGAGCAAAGTTTTTAAACCTGTCAAGAACAGCTTTGGAAATTAAAAGCTCTGTAGGAGCTGAGCCTCATGAAATGTTTATCTACTTAAGGCATGAAAATGCATTTGTTAATTGGTTGCTTCCACATGTTTTAGAAAGGGTCGTGCCTAAAAATAATTGGAAAGCTAGAAGCCCGTTCAAATAAATTTCCTTCAATACTCTGAAGCTGGTAATCATTTTTTTGATATGTCTTTCTAGCATTTTGTAAAGAATAAAAATAATCGTTAGCAACAAAGAGCTCTTCAACGGATTCGACCTGACCTTTTTCAATAATCTGCGGTTGAATAGATTCTAAATAGATTACAGAGAAAAATCCTAACAATACTAAAAATGAAGCTGCAATAATAAATTTAAATTGATAATAGCTTCTTTTGTTTTGAAGAGCATAAACTTTATCCTTCTTTAATTTATCCTGAATTATTTTCCAAGCATCATTACCTGGCTGTACTTTATGTTGTTCAGCCCAGGCTTTTAATTTTGTATGATCGTCTAATATGGGCATGTTATGATATTTTAATATTTTGTTTTTTTTTATAAAATTCTCTTAATTTTTTCTTGGCAAGGATTAACTGAGACTTACTGGTATTTATACTGATCCCTAATATTTCGGCTATCTCTCTATGTTTAAAACCTTCCAAAACATATAAATTAAACACTGTTCTGTAGCCAGTTGGAAGCTCATCTATTAATTCCATTAATTCATTGAAGTTCAAATTCGATTCAATCTGCGCATCTTCTCCAATATTAAATGCATTATCTATATCAACGTGCAGATTCAAATTGTTTGATTTTCTGATTTTCATCAAACATTCATTTATTACAATTCTTTTCATCCAACCTTCAAAACTACCTTCCTCTTTGAATTGATCAATCTTTGAAAAAATCTTATAAAAGCTTTCGATTAATGCATCTTCAGCATCCATAGCGTTTTTCATATATCTCAAACAAATGCCAAAAAACAAACCAGCATACTTATTATAAATTACTTTCTGTGCAGTGGAATCTTGCTTTTTACATCGTTTAATAAGATTTGTATCAGCTTGCATGTTGATTGCTTTCCTTGGATATACCTATTAGATGATAATTTGAACTTTTTTGGTGCTTAATAATAAAACATAATTAACAATTATTCTATTTCTAAATACTTGAACTTTTATTGAAATTCTGAAATTGGGATTTACTTATTCAAATAGGGTAAAAGTCTCGTATCTTTGCGCCTTTGTTAAATAATAATATGAAATAATGAACATTAGCTCAAGGTATAGTCCTAATGAAATTGAAGAGAAGTGGTACCAAAAATGGGAAGATGTTGGCCTATTTAAATCTCAACCCGATGATAGAGAGGCTTTTACAGTATTAATCCCGCCGCCAAATGTCACAGGAATTCTTCACATGGGACATATGCTGAATAATACAATCCAAGATGTACTAATAAGAAAAGCAAGACACGATGGTAAAAATGCATGCTGGATTCCAGGGACAGATCATGCTTCAATTGCTACAGAAGCAAAGGTCGTTAGAAAACTGCGTGAAAGGGGTATTAAAAAATCAGATATTGGAAGAGATGAGTTTTTAACGCATGCCTGGGATTGGACAGATAATTACGGAGGAATTATTCTAAACCAATTAAAAAAACTTGGAGCATCATTGAATTGGGAGCGAACCGCTTTTACAATGGATGATGTTAGATATAAAGCCGTTATAAAAGCCTTTATCGATTTGTATAACTCAGGAAAGCTTTATCGTGGGCTGAGAATGGTAAACTGGGATCCGGAGGCACTTACAGTACTTTCCAATGAAGAAGTTTTATACAAAGAGGAGAATAGCAAACTGTATTATATTAATTATCAAATTTCAGGTTCCGACAATTATGTAACAATCGCTACAACAAGACCTGAAACTTTATTGGGGGATACAGCCATAGCGGTACATCCTGATGATGAACGATTTGAACACTTGCATAATGTAAAGCTTATTGTTCCGCTTATTAATCGTGAAGTTCCAGTAATATTTGATGAGTATGTTGAAAAAGATTTTGGAACTGGAGCTTTAAAAGTTACTCCAGCTCATGATCCTAATGATTACGAATTAGGAAAAAAACATGATCTCGAAGTTATTGATATATTTAATGATAATGCCACTCTCAGTGACAAAGCAGGTCTTTATATTGGTTTGGACAGATTTGATGCCAGAAAAGCTATTGTGAAAGCGTTAGAGGAAAACGGACAAATGTTAAAAATGGAGGATATCCAACATA
Organism: Saprospiraceae bacterium; assembly: GCA_029262995.1. Classification (GTDB taxonomy): domain Bacteria; phylum Bacteroidota; class Bacteroidia; order Chitinophagales; family Saprospiraceae; genus RFSX01. The sequence goes on from JAJCYH010000027.1 coordinate 9,843, forward strand.
ATGTTGGGAGATCTGAAAGAACGAATGCCATAGTAGAGCCAAAGCTTTCATTACAATGGTATGTAGATATGAAAAGCCTTGCTAAACCAGCATTGGAAGCCGTTGAAAATGGAGAAATAAGATTTCATCCAGAAAAATATGTCAATACTTACAAACATTGGATGACCAATATTAGAGATTGGTGTATCTCTAGACAATTGTGGTGGGGACAAAGAATTCCTGCTTATTATTATGAGGATAAAATTTATGTCGCCGATAACCAGGAAGCAGCTTATATTCAAGCGTTAAAGGACTTCCCACAATTAGATATAAATGACTTAAAACAAGATGAAGACGTTTTAGATACCTGGTTTTCATCGTGGCTATGGCCAATATCGGTTTTTAACGGATTTGAATCTCGTGAAGAACTGGATTATTATTACCCGACATCAGTCCTAGTAACGGGTTGGGATATTATTTTTCTATGGGTAGCTAGAATGATTATGGCTGGTTATGAATGGGAAGGCAAGAAGCCATTTAGCGATGTATACTTTACCGGAATGGTAAGAGACAAGCAAAGGAGAAAAATGAGTAAATCTCTAGGTAATTCTCCTGATCCACTAAACCTAATTGAAGAATATGGAGCAGATGGCGTAAGATTTGGAATGTTATCATGTTCCCCAGCAGGTGGAGACCTTTTGTTTGACACAAAACTGGTAGAAAATGGTAGAAACTTTTGCAATAAAATATGGAATGCTACTCGACTTATAAAAGGATGGGAGATAGATAATAACCTTACTATTCCTAAAGAAAACAATCTTGCAAGGGAGTGGATAAACCAAAGGCTTAATCAGATAATCTTGAATCTTAACAGCAATTATAAGCAGTTTAGGATTTCTGACTGCTTAATGAATTTGTACAGTTTTATATGGAATGATGTTTTTTCATGGTATATCGAAATAATTAAGCCTAGCTATGAGCAACCAATAGATGCTCAGAGTCACAAACATGCTATTGAGCTATTTGAAACCATCTGTATATTACTGCATCCTTTTATGCCATTTATTACAGAAGAAGTTTATAACATTCTTAAAGAGGATAGAAGTCCAGAAGATGTATGTGCTAAGGCAATCTATCCTCAAGCTGAAGAGATAATAGATAAAAATCTGATAACGGATTTTGAACTGTTACAAAGCATTGTATCTAATGTCAGAGATCTAAGAAATAAAAATCAAATTAAGCCAAAAGATAAAGTAGACCTGATTTTTGAATCCAATAATGAAATAGATTCAGCTATGAACAGAATTGGCTTTAGTGAACTGATCCGAAAAATGGCATTTGCAAACCAGATAACATCTACCACAGATTCAAGCGAAATTGATGGACTTGTGTTTATTAGCGGTAAGACAAAATTCTTCGCCATTTTTGATTTGGAAATAGATGTTGAGGAAGAATTGAAAAAATCAAAAGAAGAATTGAAATATCAGACTGGTTTTGTTACTTCTGTTCAGAAAAAACTTGGCAACGAACGTTTTGTTAACAATGCGCCAGAAGATGTTGTAAGCAAGGAGAAGAAGAAGTTGGAAGACGGTTTGGCAAGAATTGAAGCTTTAAAAGTTAGAATTGCACAGTTAGAGAAATAAATTCTCTTTTAAATTATTAAGAATAAAAAAAAGGGCAGCTTATTTTTTAAGCCGCCCTTTTCTATAAAGTTTATATCTTATTAGTGTTGTACAATAACTTTTCTTGTACTTAAACCATCTTGAGTTCTGATATTCATCAAGTAAATACCATTGCTAAGATTACTTACATTCAATTGAAGTGTTTGCTTGAACACATTATCAAAATCCTGACTTAGAACTCTTTGGCCAGAAGCATTGATCATTTCAATGTTTAAGGTTTTTGCCAAGTTATCTAATTCTAAATCAACAAATAAATTGTCAGAAACAGGATTCGGATAAGCAGAAATATTTTGTGTTAGATTTAAATCCTCTGTTCCAGAAGTTTTATCCTTGATAGTCATTTCTACAAACAATGTTCTGAAATCATATAAAACACCAAAGTTACCAGTGTTTGAAGCACCAGTTAAGTTTGTGTCAATCATGAAATCTTGCATTTCAGTTGGACCAGTAGTTGTTGTAATGTCTTCAAGAAAACCTCCCACGATTATAGGTATGCCTAAAGAATCATAAGCAAGGTTTGTCGCTCCATGAAGGAATGACCTTGTAGCTGTACTTGCAGTAGGATTGGTTCCCATCAAGTTCAATGGTATTCCATCATTAGACCTACATGCAATGACAAGAATATAAGTTCTGTTATCCGCTAAATCAATAGGCAATGTTTCGTTGTTGTTGTTCAATACAGGGAATCCGTCAGGACCAGCAAGACCCATCTGAATATTTATGTCTCGAGGATCAGGTAATTGTGAAGTTCCAACTCTCACCGTTCCATTAAGTGCAAACATAGATTGAGTATTAACACCAATCAATTCTGTGTCTGCTGGATCAACGACAAAGTTCCCAGAATTGTCATTATCACTATAGATCCACTGGTATAAGTAAACATCAATATTTGCCTGAGTTTCAGCTGGAAGTTCATGAATACCGAATTTCACATCAGATAATGTCTGATCCGCACCGTTTGGTAAGTGGAAGATATATCCAGTTGCATAATTGGATATAAAAAATGGATCTGTAGGATCTAAAAATCTTGCACCTGTAAATATACCGGAATAGGTGGCGCCAAAATTCTCCTCACTAGGAAGTGGAGAAAGAATATCTTCTGTGACCCCAAATGAAAAAAGCACTTGATCATTATTTGGATTATTATCTCCCGAACTAGTAGATATGGAATATCTGCCGATATGACCTCCTACTTCATTTGGTGTAAATGTTTCAGGAAATACACTGTTTTCATTTAAGAAATCATTCGGAGGCTGAACAGCGTAATTTGTATTGGTTGTAGTAAATACTAAATCACCCAATTCATTGAAAATATCTACAGTAACTGCAACATCTTCTGCAGCTATGTTTCCTAAGTTTTCAATATCGATCAAAAAAGGAATTGGAACTGTCTGATCTACAGGCGTTCTGAAACTTGGAGATACAGCAAAGAAATTGGTTCTAAGATTCATATCAGCCGTCGCTTCGTTTACAATTCTTACATCATCAATAACCCAGTAGTAGTAATTTCCTACATAACGGAATTGCATTGTAATACTCTGTGCGTTTTCATACCCAGGTGCTGGAACTCTTAGTGTTTCCGTCGTATGAGCAGAGTTAACCCCTAGACTACCGTTTAAAGCGATAGTATCGGGCCATGTTACACCACCATTCTTACTTAGAATTAATTCATAAGTAGAATTAAATTGTCGTGTCTGTTGATCAAATTCAATAAATAGACCATCAAGATCTTGACCAGATAAGTCAATTGTTGGGCTAATTAATGATCCTTCACAGTTTGCAGGACATATACCAGTTCCTGCAGCACCACCACCATTACCACCGTTATCGAAAAAATCTGAATCAAAAACCATTGCTCCATTACAAGCCGTAGTTGTATTGAAGGTAATGCCAGTAGCAAAAGATGCATTCTGAAGTATATTTACATCTTCAGTCCATCCCCAACAAGTATCACCTTGACAAGCAACAATCCAATCATTTATACCATCTTGAAAATCACCTTCACCAGGTGTTCCACCCCATATTACTTCAGGTCCATAATTAGGTGTTGGACAAGCTCCCTGAATAAAAGTAGCAGATACGTCCATTGTTTCTGCAATCGTTCTGATGATTTGACAATCAGAAAATGTCATTCCAGCAACTGGAATACTTACTTGATCACCAAAATCACCAGCTGCTAAACCAGGTAAACTACCGTCGTCAGCATTGTTACATATAATAACAGCTATAGCACCTGCATTTTCAGCATTGAGTGCTTTTAATCCAAATTGGCAAACTCCTCTGTCAATAAAGGCAATTTTTCCAGTTGCATTGGTAATGGTCCCATCACAAGCATCAGTCGTTGTAGCGGTTCCATCATTTACAAAAGTACCAGTACCTGAAAGTTCTGTCATTAATTGCTGTCCCCAGCCATTTGTGAGGTTAATTCTGTATTCGCCTGCAATCTCCGCAGGAGCATCAATTCGAAGGGCATTAACAACTTGCGCTTGAATGTGACCAACAGCCATCAGTGAAGCGACAAAAAGTCCAAATCGAGTAAAATTCAATTTCATATCAAATTAGTTTAATGTTTAAAGATTAAAGTTTAAAGTTAAACGGAATTAACTTTATGTAAAATGTTTAATAAGGTATGTAAAAATACAAAATCTATTTCAAGATTCGCTGTCGTTAAAAACAATTAACAACAACTATTTTCAGCATAAACAGTAGCCTTTTAGGCTAAATCGTCTAATTCTAGTAAACTTATACTGGAAATACCTTTTTTAGAGCAACTTAATGCGCCTGCTTTATTAGCTAAATAAACAATATTTTCAATCGGAAGACCATTCAAATCAAAATGACATAACGCTGATATAACTGTGTCCCCAGCGCCTGAAACATCTGCATCATCGATCGGCCATCCTTTTAAATGGTTTTCTTGAGCATCATTTTTATAATAAATCCCATTTGATCCTAGCGTTACCACCAAGTTTTGAGAGGCATTGATCCTTGAATTTAGCTTTTGTAATATTTCATCTATTGAAAGTGAATTTTCTATATTTAAATAACTCTGACATTCCTTGATATTTGGCTTAAATAAGTAGCAATGAGAAAGTAATTCAAAGTGATTTACCTTAGGATCTACGAATAGTTTTATTTTATTTTTTTTACAAATGTCTTGTATAAATAAAATCATTTCCTCACCTAATACTCCTTTGTTATAGTCCTGTATTATCAGCCCTCCAAAAGAAAATTGTCTTAATTTTTCTTCTACTTTGAGTTTAAGCTTTTCTTGAATTTTATTATCAAGATCATCTGTTATTTCTTTATCTACTCTAAAAAACTGGGTAAAATCTTTATCGATAAATCGTGATTTTAATGTTGTTGGCCTATTTTTATCAATGATATAATCACCATTAAGATTAAGATCATCTGAAATTTTTATAAGACTTTTACCAAAAGCATCTTCACCAATTACACTTATAATATGGGCAGCTGAACCCAAAGAATTAACGTTAACGGCTACATTGGAGGCACCGCCAAGTTTATTTGTCCTTTGGATTTCATTCAAAAGAGGCACATCTGCTTCGGGTGAATTTCTCTTATGAGCACAAATTATATACTCATCAATCATACAATCTCCGATGATCAATATATTGTGCTTACCTGACATTTGTCTCTATTTTTTCTTCGATGTCGCTGATTAAAGATGCTAATTTAGGGCAACAACTTTTGATAAACTTTATCCGATCTTCTTTTTTATTATCATTTTCTTCTTTCAAAACCAAATCTATCACCACCCTCAAATCTTCTGGATGATCAAGCATTCGTATATATTTTCTCCTATAGCACTCCTGTGTAAATGGGAATTTGTAAATATTAGGTCCAATGATAACCGGGATTGAAAAGACTAAAGGCTCAAGGATATTGTGAGGTCCTTTTTCAAAAGCTCCACCAACATAAGCAACATCTGCCATTTTGTATAAGTATTTCAATTCGCCATAATTGTCTACAACCAAAACAGTATTGGACCTATCAGTTATATCTGTGAGATAGGATTCCTTGAGATTTGCTTTTTTAATAATTTTCAAACTTGCATCATCGAGATCATGCAAGGCAATTATATGATTATACAATGGCAGTAATTTTATTGCTTTGATTATATATGGAAGTTCAAATTTACTCACGCTTCCATATATTACAGTCTTATTCTTAGGAAATTTCCAATTAACGTTTTGGCTATAAGCTATTTCTTTGTTTTTGATTGCTTGTGGAATTCTTAGATCTCCAAATTCTTCAAGATTTAAAAATTTATAAGGCAATAGAATATCCATTGATCGTCTCGAATGCACATATATTTTCTCCGCGCCTTTTAAAAGATTCAGGAAATTTCTCATATAGGATTTAAGCAAATAGCTATCTGATTCAAGATGCAAACTGACAAAATAATAGGCTATATCCCTCTCTTTCAAACAATACAATAAATTAAACCAAAAGTCATATTTAATAAATATAAAACTGCTAGGATTAGCAAGCTTAAGGTATTTGTAATGAAATCGTTTTTGATCCAATGGAAGATAAATCTTTGTAAATACTTTCGAATCCAATGCTATTCTTTCATATCCAGAAGGAGAATAAAAGCTCACTATAAAATGAATATCAGGTCTCTTTGTCCTGAGCCCATCTATTAAAGGTTTACTCATTTCAAATTCTCCATAGGAAGAGACGTGAATCCAAATTCTAGGACGGTTTCCAATGGCTGAAATGCTTAGCGCAAAATGTGAAAATTGATGCCTTCTGCCATCAATCCAAAGTTTAGCTTTTGCATTGAAGAATGATGCAATATAAATAAGTATGTAGTAGGCATTTATTAATACAGAGTAAAGGAAGAGCATAAGTCTTTATTAGTAATAGATTTCTCCTGGTTCCTGCTGATCTTTAATAGGCAAAATCCACTTAATGTCTAACCCGATTAAAATATCCATTCTTCTGCCTTCAGGTTTTGTTCCTAAATCAAAATCTATTGCTCTTGAATTTTGCGTAAGGCCTTCAATAATACTTAATGCAATTTCATAATTAATCGCTTTATTTTTGCCAATATGGAGAAAACTTATATTCTGTTTTAAAGCAGGACCGATAGTATGTCTGTCATAGCCTTTAGCGTAATCATTTGAAAATTGTGGTGCATTTTCAGTATCTACCTGAAGTCTGATATTATGCTGTAAAACGCCTAAGCCAAGTCCAAGTGCTAAACCTGAATGGCTATTTTTTTTTGAAGGAATCACAATTTTATTGGCCAGAATCCCAAGATAAACGCCTCTTTCTCTTAAAAACACATCTGCATATTCACCATTATTTCCCAAAATGGCACCTGAGGTAGTCCTATATTTTGAAATAACATCTTCTCTTACATTGTCACCAAAAAATAAAAGTCCTTCAAACCTTAAAACCCCGTTCAATTTGCTTTTGAATAATTCAAGCGAAAGTCCTGCATGAAAATTTTGACCAAAACGGTCTGACAGTTCCCCAGCCGCAAAGTCAATACCGTAGTTAAAACCAAGACCAAAAAAGTTTTCTTTGCGTTCTTCTTCTTGGCTTAAAAGACTGCCTATAAAGAAAAAGAAAAGTAAAATTGATAGTAATTGCCTCATTGAATTTATTTATAAATTGCTAATGACAAATATGCAAATAAAAAAATTGCTATTTGATACTTCTAAAGTGTTCAGAAATACATTATGATTTATATATCTTAGCCATTGTGGATTTACTATTAAATCTGCTAAAAAGAGATAATACGTATAAATGAAGTGTCTTAAAATCATTTTAATATGGTTTTTATGCCTGAGTCTTGGTGCAGATTTATTTGCGCAAAGCATTGATAACTATAACAAGGCAGCCTTAAACCTCGAATTGGAAAAATTGAATTTGGAATATGCCGATGTCCAAAAAAGATTGCTTGAAGAGGGTTATGATATCGAAACTATGGATGCTAGTACACTTAGTGAAGATGATAAATCCAAAATTGAAAGCATTCTGTTGGAAATGTCACAACAAGCCCCAGTGACAGAGAAAGTGAATGTTCAAGATGAGTCACAGCTTCCAGAACCTGAAATCTTGATTGAACCCCAGGAACAAATCAGTTTGATCGAGAACAAGGAACTACCTGTTGAAATATATGGACAAGATCTGTTCAGGAATGGCATTATTAATATCCTTGAAAATTCCAATCAATTAAAAGCACCAGAGTCTTATGTTCTAGGACAAGGTGATCAAATTGTAGTTTCTATCTGGGGCAGATCTCAAATGGAAAAATCTTTTACGATACAATCTGATGGATATATAAGACTCCTAGATGGAAAATCTAGAGTATTTGTAAAAGGCCTTAGTATTGCTCAAGTAAGAAGCAAACTAAAGCGTGTATTATCAGAATATTATAGTTTTTCTGATGGAGAATATGATGTCTCCGTAAATTATTCACGAACCGTAAGGATAGCGATTTATGGAGAAGTTTACGGAAATGCAGGAAGCTATACTGTATCAGGATTTAATTCTGCATTTAACGCACTTTCACTTGCTAAAGGCCCAAGTAATATTGGTTCTTTAAGAAATATCAAACTACAAAAAGCAAATGGAGTAACTTTAGATCTTGATGTATATGCTTTCATGAGTAATCCTTCAATTCAATCGAATTATTATCTAGAAGATAATGATATAATTCTTGTTCCTGTTTCTGATAAGATAGTGAGTATAAGTGGTGCAATAAGAAGACCTTTTAAATATGAGTTACAGGCTTCCGAAGGTTTGATTGCTCTTATTGATTTTGCTGGAGGGCTTGCAGAAAATGCATTTCAAAGTAAAATCCAAATTAAAAGATATATCAACAACGAACAGAGGTTAATAGACATAAATTGGAATGATTTACTTCAAAATGGAGAGGATTTTGAATTGTTAAACGGAGATGAAATTTACATTGAAGATATTGAGAGATCTTACAGGAATTATGTAAGTATAACAGGGGAATTGCTTAAACCTGGGGAATATGAGCGAAATTCCAATATGCGCATTTCTGACCTTGTACAGAAAGCTGGATTGACGCCTAACTCAAACAAGGATATCATATATCTTGTTAGAGTAAATGCAGATGGTACCAATGAGTTGATAAAACTAAACCTTAGATCAATATTGGAAGACCCCTCTTCTTCTCAGAATATTGTTTTAAGGGATCTGGACAAATTGGAAGTGTGGTCTCAGGAACGATTTGCAGATGAGGCTAGAATATCTGTCTATGGTGCCGTGCGATATAATGGAGATTATCCATATGATCAAAACGGGGGATTGAGAGTTGCTGATGCAATATTATTGGCTGGTGGATTAAGGCGCGATGCTTCAATTTATGCTACTATTCATTATAATGATCCATTAAATAAAAAGAAAAAGTACTATAAAACCATCGATAATCTGTATGAGATATTTGATAACCCTTCTCACCCTAACAATTATGAGTTAAACGCTTTTGATAGCCTCGTGGTGCAATCTGTTAATGCTTCAGATAAAAAACTTTTTGTTCGTATTGAAGGAGCTGTAAACCAGCCAGGCGAATTTCAATATGGTGAAGATATGAGCATTAAAGATTTAATGGTCTTGGCTGGAGGCTTCCGAAAAGATGCTTCTATGAATAATATTGAAATTTCCAGAGTAATAATACAAGACTACAGGCCTTCTCATATTGTAGTTGCCAACTTAGAACTAAATAAGGAATTTGAAGTTTTGACGAAAGGAGTTGCAGAAGGAGAATACAAACTTGAACCTTCCGATAATATTTCAGTGAAGTTTCTGCGAGATTATAATCTTCAGAAACGTATTTTTATATCTGGAGAAATTAATGTACCTGGGCCATATGCTATAGATAAGAAAAACCTCAAAATATCTTCAATAATTGAAAGAGCAGGTGGTTTGACTGAAGAAGCATTTGCTGGCGGTGCAACGCTTACTAGAAGTGAAGGTGATTTAGGCTCAGTTGTGATAAAATTGGACGATGTTTTAAGAAACAGTAATTCTAAATTCAATTTTACGCTCAAAGATGGCGATGAGATATTTATACCAAAAATGAATGAATTTGTTACCATTCAAGGAGCCACCAGAGTAAAGGATGCCGTTCTGGATGAATCTGTGGGCGCAAATAATCTCATCAGAGTTCCTTTTCACAAAGGCGAAAATGCATTGTTTTATATCAATGAGTTTGCTGGTGGTTTTGATGAAAAAGCAGATAAATCTAAAGTCTTTGTAGAATTTGCCAATGGAGAAATCGGATACTCGAAACCAGGTCTATTCAATCGAAAATATCCAGAAGTAAGACAAGGATCAATAATCACTGTTGGCTATAAGTCTAAACCAAAAGAAGTTGAAGATGACAAACCAAAAACAGACTGGTCCAAGGTACTTTCAGATTCAGTTGGGCAGGCTTTAAGCATATTAACTTTAATTCTTTTGGTTCAAAGAATTGATTAATCATCTTGATTTTCAATTGCCTTAATGCCAGGTAGTTTTTTTCCTTCTAAATACTCTAACAGAGCTCCACCTCCCGTTGAAATAAAACTTACCTGATCAGATAATCCAGATTGATTTATTGCTGAAACAGAATCACCCCCACCAATAAGTGAAAATGCTCCTTTTTGAGTGGCATCAGCAACGGCTTTAGCAATTGACATAGTACCTTTAGAAAAATTATCAAATTCAAAAACACCTAATGGTCCATTCCAAAGGATCGTCTGAGAATTAAGAATAACTTGACTATATTTTTCTATTGCCTTTGGTCCAATATCAAGCCCCATCGAGTCATTGTCTATTTTAAAACTATCAAATATCTTAGCCTCTGAGTTATTTGAAAATTCTTTTGCGGCAAGCGTATCTTCAGGAATTAATAGATCTACGTTTTGGTCTTTGGCTTTCGCCAAAAGTTCAAGAGCTAAATCAAGTTGTTCATCTTCAACAAGCGAATTCCCAATTGTTCCGCCCATTGCTTTAATAAAGGTATAACTCATACCACCACCGATAAGAATGTTATTAGCAAAGTCAATAAGCTTATCAATCAATTGTATTTTGTCACCCACCTTGGCCCCTCCAAGGATTGCAGTAAAGGGTCTGTCAGGAGAATTTAAAACCTTATTGGCGTTTACCATTTCTTTTTCCATGAGGTATCCAAAACATCTTTCCTCTGGTTTGAAAAATTTGGCAATAATTGTTGTTGAGGCATGAGCTCTGTGTGCAGTTCCAAAGGCATCATTAATGTATAAATCTCCCAGTTGAGCCAGCTTGGCAGAAAAGTCTAAATTTCCATTTGTTTCCTCAGCAAAGAACCTTGTGTTCTCTAACAATAAGACATCTCCAGCTTTTAAATTTAGTACTTTGTCAAAGGCAATAGGACCAATAGTATCACTGGCAAACTGAATCTTTCTTTCCAATAATTCTGATAGTCTAGGGATAAGATATCTTAGACTGAATTTTTGAATATCAATTGACCCATCATCATTCAGTTTTTTTAAAGGTCGACCTAGATGAGACATAAGAATTACTGAACCACCATGATGTAAAACATGGAGAATCGTTGGTAATGCTTTGAGAATTCTTGTGTCGTCAGTAATGTTTTGTGAACTGTCCAAAGGAACATTAAAGTCCACTCTTATCAATACTTTCTTATTGGCTAGATCTTGAAACATAGTGTGAGGTTTGTAGTAAAAAAAATCCCCTGTATTAATTAATACAAGGGATAACAATGATTATACTTTTGCTGCCAGTTCTGCCAGCCTGTTGGAGTAACCAGCTTCGTTATCGTACCATGAGACAATTTTCACAAAATTACCTTTTGCCTGGGTTAATTTTGAATCAAAAATTGATGAATGAGGGTTCCTAACGATATCGGAAGATACGATTTCATCCTCACAATACTCTAGAATACCTTTTAAGGATGCTTTAGAGTATTTTTTAAATGTATTATTGATTTTATTTACATCTACATCTTTTTCCAAGGTTATATTAAGCTCAACCATCGAACCTGTAATTACTGGAACCCTAATCGCAAGTGCAAATAATTTATCGTTTACACCATCTAAAACTTGTGTAACCGCTTTTGCAGCACCAGTTGAAGTTGGAACGATATTATAAGCAGCAGCCCTTGATCTTCTCAAATCTTTATGAGGTGCATCCTGAAGGTTTTGATCACCAGTATAAGCATGAGTAGTTGTCATTGATCCACTGACTAATCCCCAATTTTCAATTACAACTTTTAAAAGTGGTGCTAGACAGTTAGTCGTACAAGAAGCATTACTTAAAATTTTATCTGTTTTTTTAATATCCTGATCGTTTACACCCAAGACAATTGTTTTGATGCCTTTGTCTTTAGCTGGTGCAGAAAGAATTACCTTTTTAGCTCCAGCTTTTAGATGTAAAGATGCTTTTTCTTCAGATGTAAAAATTCCTGTGCATTCCAATACGACATCCACTTTATTCTGCTTCCAAGGGAGTTGAGATGGATCTTTGATAGCGGTAGCAAGGATCTTTTTTCTACCTACAATAATTTCAGTATCGGTAGCTTTTACAGTTCCTTCAAAAGGACCGTGAGCACTATCATATTTTAATAGGTGAGCTAATGTTTGATTATCAGTCAAATCATTGATTGCTACAACTTCAACTTTTTTGTTTTTTAACAATTCTCTGAATGTTAATCTACCAATTCTTCCAAATCCGTTGATTGCAATTCGAGTCTTTTTTGATCTACTTTTGGCCATTATATTTTATTTTATTAGCAAAATTTGCGCAAAGGTACAAAAGGCTTATTAATGATGTTTTCTTTGAGCCTTATATTTTAATTTCATAATAATTTTTAAATAAAGGAATTTGAAAATCTTTAATCTCATCGTTGACTCCCGGGTGATAAATACCCCAAACCTTCATCTTTGCTTTGATTGCAGCTTGGATACCTGGAACAGTATCTTCTATGACTAATGTTTCTTCTGGCAGATGCCCACAACTCTTGCATGCATATAGAAAAAGATCAGGTTCAGGTTTGAATTTATCAATATCATAGGCCGAGAATATTCGATCTTCATTAAACCATTTTATTAGTTGAGTTGATTCTAGGGAACTTTCCATCTTCGACCTAGGACCATTTGATGCAATGCAAAAATCTAGTGACAAGGAGGAAATAAATTCTGAAGCTCCTCTTATTTCTCTGAGATCTTCTTCAAATTCATGAGCACACCGTCTTCTGAAAGACTTTTCAAATGAAGAGGCATCAAAGTCTCTGACTCTTTCAAAAAGATAATCTAGAATCAATTGAAAATGTGTTCCTTTAAAAAGCTTGAGAGATTGTTCTTCTGTCATAGTTAATCCTTGCTCATTCATCATGTCTGCAATCAGTTTGTTACTAATTGATTCACTATCTACAAGGGTACCATCACAATCAAAAATGATTAATTTGTACTTATCGAGTTTTGCCATTTGGTTTATCGAGTATTAAAGTATTTACTTATTTATAATGAGCATGACAAAAGAATAAGATTATTTCTTTAAATATTGTTTAATCTTAAGTTCATTTCATTCACCTTTGCATCTTTACTGAATAATTTACAAAGCTAATGCGTAATACACTCATCCTTGTTGTTTTTGTCTTTCTGCTTGCCGCAGTTTATTTTTTTATCATTAAAAAGGACAATGGTGAAAATGCCTCTATAAAGATTGAGGACAGATCTTTTATCTTGGATGATGCATCTGAAATTGATGTATTTACAATTAAAAACCCAGGTTACCCATTGATGCACTTTAGAAGAAGTAATAAAGGGAAGTGGATTCTCAACAATCAATACTTTGCCGATCCGAATGTAGTTAGCAACATGGTAGGGGTTTTAACAAGCATGGAAATTAAATATATACCTCCCAAACCAATGATGACTAAAATTTTAAACGACTTACCGCAGATAGGTATTGAGATAAAGTGTTACAATAAAGATGCGGAGTTGATATCTGATTTTATCATGGGCTCTAATGATATAAAAGAGGCTGCAACTTTTTGTATCAATAGAAATGCAAATCAAGCTTATGCTATGCACGTTACTGTAGCAGAAGGGGGCTTGAGAAACTACTTTAATCAAACGCAAAGTGACCTCAGAGATAAAAGTTTATTCGAAATAGATCCGATAGAGATTATCGAATTTAAAATGACTTACTTCAAGGACAGAAAGAATTCTTTTGTAATAAAAAAGAATGGGCACCAGTATAACTTTGAAGCATTGGAACCATTGCATACTAATCGATTGGATGTCAATGAAAACACCATAACAAGCTATTTAGCAGATTATACTCATGTCGTTGCTGAAGCTATTAGAACAGGTGAAATATTATCAGATTCCATTCAAGTACTGATTCCATTTGCAAGAATTGACTATACATTAGAAGATAACAGTTCTGCACATTTTGATTTTTACCCTATGGTTGATTTACTGGTTGATTCTATCAACACACAAAGTTACCGGGATGTCAAAAAAGTAGAAAGGTATTTTGTATTTGACAATAAAGGCGATGTCTTTATTGTACAACAAAGAATGTTAGATGGATATTTTAGACCAATTGAGTATTTCTTAAATTGACAAGAACACAACTGATTTCATTCATTTCATTACTACTTCTTACATCAAGTTCTCCAGATTGGGGTTTTTATGGTCATCAGAAAATTAATAAGATGGCAGTTTTTACACTTCCATCTGAAATGATCGGATTTTACAAATTAAACATTGATTTTATAAGCTTTCATGCTGTTGATCCAGATAAGAGAAGGTATGCTCTAAAAAATGAATTTTCTAGACATTACATTGATATAGATCACTGGGATACTTTGCCATTTAATAAGGTACCAAAAGAATTGCCATTGGCAACTATGAAGTATGGCAAATTGACAAAGGTGGAAGATCAGGATACTATAGCCTTACAAATTTGTGATGAACACAAATTAAACTTTTATTACAACAATATTTATGAGTATCGCTACGACACTAATATTGAATTGCTTGCAGATTCCTTGTGGGGCTTACAATATGTTACGCCAGAAATTGAAATTGGAACAAAAATTGTTTTTCAAAATGAACTTGTCAAGTATGGCGTGTTGCCTTACTTTTTGGAAGAATTTCACAAAAGATTGACCAGAGCATTTTTGTCTATGGATTCCAAGGCCATTTTGAGAATTAGCACAGATATAGGTCATTACATCGGTGATGCTCATGTACCGCTTCATACAACAGTAAATTATAATGGTCAATTGACCAATCAATTAGGATTGCATGCTTTTTGGGAAAGCAGACTGCCAGAACTGTATGCCGATGCAGAATATGATTTTCTTGTAGGAAAAGCAGAGTATATTGAAGATATTAGAAGCAAAATTTGGAATGTCATAGCGGAGAGCCATGGTTTGCTTGATTTGGTTCTTAAAGAAGAAAAGAAAATTCAACAAAATTTTCCTAGAGATAAGCAATTTTGTTTTGATCTTAGAAATGACAGAACTGTTTACACGCAATGTCAAGAATATTCCAAAGCTTATCATCTTGCATTAAAAGGGACAGTTGAAAGGCAGATGCAAAAATCTATTAAATGTATAGGAGACTTTTGGTACACAGCATGGGTAGATGCGGGACAACCTCAAATCAATAGTTTGACTAATAAAGATGAAGAAAATGCTATAGGTGATAAGAGGGTGGAGTATGAGAAGGCATATGCAAAAGGAGAAATAATTGGAAGAATTCACTCAAAATGATGTTTATATGAAATCAAAGATCGGCTTAATAATAAGAGGAATGGGCATGGGAATTGCTGAGGTCATACCTGGGGTTTCTGGTGGAACGATTGCTTTTATCACAGGCATATACAGCGAATTGATTAACAGTATAAAATCCTTTGATCTTGAGTTAATGAGGAAGATCTTCAAGGGGCAATTCAAACAAGCAGCTGAAAGAATTAATTTTTCATTCTTATTTTTTCTTTTTCTTGGAATGTTGTTTGGGTTGCTTGCTGGTATTTTTGGCATTAGTCATATGCTAGAGAATTATCCAGAGATTCTTTGGTCCGTGTTTTTTGCTTTGATTCTGCTTTCTGTTCCAATAATGCTAAAACAGGTAAATCATTTTAACTTATTAAACATATTTGCCTTTCTAATCTCAATATTCATAGCTTTTGTAATCACCAGTTTGAGTCCAGTGGAAGCCAGTAATAGCATGTTTTATATTTTCATTGGCGGCTTAATCGCAATTGTGGCATTAGTATTGCCAGGGATATCAGGTAGTTTTATCCTTTTGTTGCTGGGATTATATACGCTCATCATACCAACATTAAGGCATTTTTTAATAGAACCTAATTTTGATGATTTTAAAATTATCACCGTTTTTGCATTGGGCTGTTTGACTGGACTTGCTTTGTTTGCCAGACTTGTTTCAAAGGCATTTGAGAAATATAACGATCTGACTATCATGGTGATGAGTGGATTTATGTGTGGTTCATTAAATAAAATTTGGCCATGGAGAAATCCAGAAATCATTCTTGATAAGGAAAGCGGTAATTTTAGAAACCTTGGAGAGGAAAATCTAGACTTTAATGCCTTAACACCTGATTCTTTTAAGATTTTAACAGAATCTAATGTTCTCCCTAATGATTATTTTTCAGATCCTCACACCTCTGCTGTTTTGATAAGTTTCCTCTTGACAGCAGTAATTATGTTCACAATCTCACGCTTTATGAAGGATGTGTAATGCTGCTTTTTACGTTTGATTAAATGAATGCAAATTCAGTAATTATCTTAAAAATGTCTTCTATCCAAATCTTATAGGATAGATATGTATAAGATATGAAATAATATTTTCATATATATGTATCTATAAAACAATATATTCCATATATTTGTTATTTATAATGTGTATGTAATTAAACATCTTGTCATGCTCAGAAAACTACATCTTACAGTTCTTGTTATATCAGCTATATTAATGAGTTCTCAAGTCTCTTGGTCACAAAAATCTTTGACTAAAGCTCAACGTCATTTTGAGCTCAAAGCTTTCAATTTAGCAATTGAAAATGCGAAAGAGGCATTGGAATTAAAGCCCGATTGTATTGAGTGCCAATTTATTGTTGCTGAATCATTCAGATTGATGAACCAAAATATTGATGCTGCTATCTGGTATCGAAAGATGGAAAAGTACGATGAGCTGCCATCAGAGTATTATCTGAATTATGGATTTCTTATGAAAAAATTGGGTCAATATGACAAAGCTAAGTCCTATTTTGAACTTTATAAAATGCAAAACGAAGATTTAGCTGTACATTATATGGAAAGCTGCGAATTCGCTAAAGCTGTTTTATCTGAAGATATCGATTTTGAGTTAAACCTATACTCTGCTTCTTCTAAGGCTACTGATTTTGGAGCTAGTATATTTAAAGATAAATTGGTTTTTGCTTCTTTTAGAACTGATTTCAAAAGAAGTCTTGAAAAATTAAACAAAAGCTTAATTCAAACACCAGGTCCACAGTTATTTGTTGGTGGTCAGGGAATGAATGATGATTTAAATGCCGTAAACTTTCTTTTATACGACAATGAAGAAAGTTATGATATGGGTCCAGTCCATTATGCAGCGGACGCTTCTATCTGTACAATTACTAAGAATAATTTTCAAAACGGTGAGCAGCAAATATTTAGTGACGATCTTGAATTAGGACTATATCTTGCTAAAGTAGAACCCGATGGTTCTTTCAATAATATTAAAGCTTTTCCATATAATGAAGTTGGATATGCCTCAGGATTTGGAACACTGAATGCTTCAGGAAATATATTATATTTTGCAAGCAACAGACCAGGAGGTCATGGTGGATTTGATATCTATGTTAGTTATTTTAAAAATGACTCTTGGACTTATCCAGAAAATCTTGGCGCAAAGATTAATTCACCTGGCAATGAGGTAACTCCATTTTTCGATGGTGAAACACTCTACTATTCTTCTGATTATCTGAAAGGTCTTGGCGGATTAGATGTTTTTAAGTCTCAGGTTTACAATGGAAATTGGCAAAGCCCAACGAATATGGGTAACGGAATCAATTCACCAGAAGATGATTTTTATTTTATTAAACACCCAGAAAAATCTTCCTATTATCTAACATCAAATAGACTTGGTGGCAGAGGATCTTATGACATCTATTTGGTACATAAAGGAGAAACAAAAAAGCCAGTAGTTGAAATGACTTATGAAGAAGTTGTACCTGCTGAAGTAAATATTGACAATGAGTTGAAAGATGTAAATGCTAAAGAAGCTATAGTGCAAACAGTAAGTTTTGATGAAGATTTAGAATCTTTAAAAAATGATTTGTTGGTAGAAGAAGCAATAAATGAAAAAGTCAAAACAAAAAATAATCAAGCTGCTCTAGAGCGGATTGGAGTGGCAAAGGATCTGGCAACAGAAGAATCGACAAGCAAATCAGAGCTTATTGACTTTAATGAACTTTTGCCGCCTAAGGCAGTAGACATTAATAGCCATAATTCAAGATCTGTTTCATTGGCTGGTGCGAAAAGAATATCCTTTGGTGAAGTGATAAGATCTAATGCTAACGTTTATTTTATCCAATTAGCAGCTTTATTCAAGACTTCTGGCAATATTGACATATTCATCCCTCTAAGGCAGTATGGAAGCATTTATAAGATTAAACAAGCCAAAGCAATCAAGGTGAAATTAGGATATTTCCATGACGAAAGCCAGGCTAAGAGCATTCTTAGCGAAGTAAGAAAAATGGGATACAATGACGCATTTATCACTTTTGAAACATTGAATACAAGTCAATTGGAATTGGTAGAAGTCTCTGAAAAAACTGTTCAAAATTATGCCATGAATGGTTTTCCTACGGATGAAACAACTGGTGTAAACTTTAAAGTTAGACTGGCATCCTATGAAGATCCTATCTGGTTTGATGCCAACAGCGTAAAAGATGTAGGTATTATTGAGCAATGGTCCAAAGATCAATGGACAATATTCATTCTTGGTGGCTATAACTCTCTTGAGCAAGCTGAAAAAGCAAAGTTAATCGTTCAGAACCGAGGATTCAGAGATGCAGAAATCGTATTGGATCGTAATGGAATTCTTGAACGTTTCAAGTAATACCATTTTTACAGTTTGTAATCAATCCGTTTCACGCATTTTGTTGATGCCAAGAGTGAATACATCATTTCTTTGGTAGTGACCACTTACCGATAGATTCATATTTTCTTTAATATTAGATGATATATCTATCTCACAAAAGATCATATCTTTACTATCATAGACTGCTTTTTTGAGAATGTCACCGTTAGGTGCATAAACGGCAGAACCTCCACCAAGCAGTAAATTATTTACAGGTAGTGAGATACTATCAGAAATTTCAAGTTGTTTTGGTAATTCATCCAGTTGCATTACTTGTCCAACAGCTACAACGTGGCATCTTCCCTCAATAGCATAATGTCTACTTGCTAAATGGTTAGCTTCCTTTACAAAGGGCCACAATGCAATATGCAAGTCTTCTGCCTGATCATGCATAGCTTGTCTTGTCAATGGCATCCAATGCTCCCAACAAATAAGACTACCCAGTCGCCCAAAACTTGTATCTACAGTATTAAGTCCTGCACCATCTCCAGTCGCGTATACAAGCTTTTCTGTGTATGTAGGCATCAATTTTCTATGATGATTTAGTATGTTTCCATTGGGTCCTATCGTCAGGACAGAATTGTAAATACTTTTATTGCCTTTGCCAGAGGTAATTTTTTCATTCAATCCTGCAACAGCATACATCTTATTATCCTTAAGTACTTGGAAAAATGAAGATAAATCTGCTGATTTTAGATCTACAGAATTCCGATACATTTCAGACCAGACGTTTTTGATTGGCTCATGGTCCCATAAGTTAACATCCTTACAGAAATCTATCCATACAGGGTATCCTGAAAACCAAGATTCACCGAATACGATAAGATCTGCATGATTTTTTTTGGCTAAATGAATTAGATCAAGAGCTTTTTCAAGACTTTTATCCAGTTGATTATAAACAGGTCCTTCTTGAACAATAGCAATGATCATTATTCTTTACTTTTACAAAATTGGGATGTAAGAATATTAATTATAAGCGTTTGATTAACATAGCCGAAGCTCCTCCACCTCCATTACAAATTGCCGCCATACCCAGATTTCCTTTTTTTACATTTAGTACATTGACAAGAGTAGTAATGATTCTAGCCCCTGATGCACCGAGTGGATGACCTAAAGATACGGATCCTCCTAATACGTTAACTTTTGAGGAGTCACTACCTAAGAGTTTGTTATAAGCAAGGGGAACTACACTAAAAGCCTCGTTGACTTCAAGGTAATCAATGTCATTCATTGTTAATTGATTCTTTTTAAGAAGCATCTCACTGGCTTTTACAGGCGCAGTCGTAAACCATTCAGGTTCATGTGCCGCATCGGTAAAATCAATTATTTCTGCTATTACTTGAACATTATTTTCCTTCATATACTTTTCACTAACAAGTACCAAAGCGGCTGCACCATCGTTAATTGTTGATGCGTTTGCTGCGGTAACAGTTCCCTCTTTGGAAAAAGCAGGTCTTAAATTTCTAAGTTTTTCAAAAATGACCTTTTTATACTCTTCGTCTTCAGTGACAAGTAATGCATCCCCTTTTCTTTGAGGAACCTCTACAGGCGTAATTTCATTCTTAAATATTCCTGACTCTGTTGATTGTGCTGATCTTTTGTATGATTCAATCGCAAAGTCATCTTGTTCTTCTCTACCAATAGAATACCTTTCAGCAGTTTTATCTGCACATAGACCCATAATACATTGATTATAGACATCCGTTAACCCATCCTTCTGTAAACCATCCACTATTTCGCCTGATCCAAATTTATAACCATATCTTGCATTTGGAATATAATACGGTATCTGACTCATATTCTCCATGCCGCCAGCAATTACTACATCTTTATGACCTAGCATGATACTTTGTGCGCCAAACATGATTGCCTTTGCCCCCGATGAGCATACTTTATTAATGGTAGTACATGGAACAGTGTTAGGAACACCGGCATAAATGGCCGCCTGTCTGGCAGGTGCTTGTCCAAGATTGGCAGAAACCACATTGCCCATGAAAACTTCCTCAACTGTTTCTGGACTTAAATTTGCTTTCTTTAATGCACCTTTGATAGCAGTTGCTCCAAGTTGAGTAGCAGAAATATTTGCAAATACACCTCCAAAACTACCGATTGGCGTTCTAACGGCGGACGCAATATATACTTTATTCATGATTTTAAATTTATAACAAACTTAAAGCAATTAATATAATTTCATAGCTCAATATTGAAGAGAGAAATATACAATAACACAGTTTTTTTTATTAAATGAATCATTTTTATTCTTTCTTACGTTATACTCATGATTTTGTTCGAAAATTTGAAATATGTTAAAATCCAGTTTTACAATACTTATACTTTCCTTCTTTTTTATGCTTGCGCAATATGTATTTGGGCAAGGAATACCAAATACCAAAGAAGCCTATGATTCTCTTTATAATATTAATATTAGATTGGTTAAGATAAATGGTGTTTATATTCCCAGAGATCTTGACGATGCCCACCGAAGAATTGAAAAATTGAGTCCTAGTGGATCAATTGAACGGTTTATTGGTGAAGAAGAAGAGCTTGTTTGCAAAAAATTACATTTTGGCATCGGTCGTTGGATGATATTAAACTGGAATTTTTACGAAGGATCGAGAATATCACATTATTTAAAAGAAAAAGGCTTGTTACACCCCGATGATATGGCTCAATTTCTATTAAGAACACTACATAGAAAATTGAACAATCATAGCCTAAATGAAGAGGAATTGATCTTGGAATTAGCAAATCTAAGATTAAAAGAGATAGAGGAAATATATAAAAACTAGTCATTTCTTGCTTTTTTTTCCAACATTAATGCTTCAATTCAATGATAATTCTACATTTGCAAACTGAAATATCCAACCGGTATTTAAAAATTAATATATAATGGGAAAAAAACTGCTCATCGTTGAGTCGCCAGCAAAAGCAAAAACAATTAATAAATACTTGGGTGAGGATTTTATTGTAAAATCTTCATATGGCCATATTAGAGACCTTGATAAGGGCGATAAAGGCATTGACATCAAGAATAGATTTGAGCCCAAATATGTTATATCTGATGCTAAGAAAAAAGTTGTAAAAGAACTAAAAGATACTGCCAAAAATGCATCAGAAGTATGGCTCGCGACGGATGAGGATCGTGAAGGAGAAGCCATCTCATGGCATTTATGTGAAGTATTGGGTCTCGAAACTGAAACAACCAAAAGAATTGTATTCAGAGAAATTACCAAACCAGCAATTCAAAATGCCGTACTTAATCCAAGAAGAGTAGATATTAATCTCGTGAACGCTCAACAAGCGCGTCGAATCCTCGATAGATTAGTAGGCTTTGAACTCTCCGGTATCTTGTGGAGAAAGATTAAAGGTAAATTGTCAGCTGGTCGTGTTCAGTCAGTAGCAGTCAAATTGATAGTAGAAAAGGAAAGAGAGATTACTGGGTTTGAATCCAATTCCTATTTTAAGGTTGTTGCTTTGTTCAAAGTTAAAAACGAACAAGATAAATTAGTCGACCTTAAAGCAGAGCTATCCAATAGACTTGATACTGAGAAGGAAGCTATGGATTTACTGGATGCCCTAAAAGGCTCCGATTATATCATTGATGATATTAAAGTAAGACCTACAAAGAGAAAACCTGCTGCTCCATTTACAACATCTACATTACAACAAGAAGCAAGTAGAAAATTATACTTTGCAGTAAACAGAACAATGAGTGCTGCTCAAAAGCTTTATGAAGCCGGGCATATAAGTTATATGAGAACAGATTCAATTAGCTTGAGTGAATCGGCGTTAAAGTCAATTGAAGGTGAAATTACCAAGGAGTTTGGCAGCAAGTATTCTGAATTGCGTAGATATAAAGGCAAAAACGCTAATGCTCAGGAAGCACACGAAGCAATTAGACCAACAGATATATCTAGATCTCAAGTTGGAGGTGATTCTGACATGCAAAGGCTCTATGAACTGATATGGAAAAGAACGATTGCATCTCAAATGTCAGATGCCCATTTGGAAAAGACAACAGTAAACATCAAATCTCAGACCAATGATATTTTTCAAGCGCAAGGTGAGGTACTTAAATTTGATGGTTTCCTAAAAGTATATATTGCAGCAACAGATGAAGATGAAGAAGAAGAGACGAAAGAGATTCTTCCTCCATTGTCATTAGGTCAAAAACTTGATCTTGATCATATCCAAGCTGTAGAAAGGTTTACTCGACCTCCTGCTAGATATACTGAAGCAAGTCTGGTTAAAAAACTTGAAGAATTGGGTATTGGAAGACCGTCAACCTACGCACCAACGATTACTAAGATCATGGAAAAGGGTAGAGGTTATGTTACAAAGGAAAGTAGAGATGGAGTAGAAAGAAACTATCAGACTTTGACTTTAAGAAATGATGAAATATTAACCGAGAAGCAAACAGAAATTACTGGATCTACATCCAATAGGTTATATCCTTCTGATTTGGGAATGTTGGTTGTTGATTTTCTAGATGAACACTTTACAGATGTAATGAACTACAGCTTTACTGCTGACATTGAAGACAAACTAGATAATATAGCTACTGGTGCAGAAGATTGGCAAAGCATGCTTGAAGATTTTTACCACCCTTTTCATGCAACTGTAGAAAAAACTACAGAAGAAGCACAAAGAGTAAAAGGAAGAAGAGATCTTGGTGTTGATGCAGAATCTGGATTTACAGTGTTAACTCAAATGACCAGATTTGGTCCAGTGGTACAAATTGGAACTCGAGAAGAAGTTGGGGAGGATGGAAAACCAAGATTTGCGAGTCTTAAAGTTGGACAATCAATTGAAACCATCGACTATGAGGAGGCAATGGAATTGTTTAAACTACCTCTAGAAATAGGAGAATATAAGGGAGAAACGGTTGTTGTAAGTGCCGGCAGATTTGGTCCTTATATAAAATTTAATGAAAAATTTATTTCTCTTCCTAAAGATCAGGATCCTCTTGAGACTAGTTTGGAATTGGCCATACAATTAATTGAGGACAGATTGAAACAAGATGCTCCTATTGCTACATACAAAGGCAAGGATGTTACACAAGGAAAAGGAAGATTTGGTCCGTTCCTTAAATGGAATGAGTTATTCATTAATATTCCGAGAAGAATTGACCCTGATACAATCACGCAAGACCAAATATTTGAGCTGATAGAAGCAAAAGTGGAAAAGGAAGCCAACAGATTTATCAACCAATGGCCAGAAGAAAAAATTGCCTTGGAAAATGGTAGATGGGGCCCTTTTATTAGGCACAAAAAGAAGTCATATAAAATTGGGAAAAAAGAAGATGGAGAAAGATATACCGCTGAAGAAGCAAAAGAAAAATTCACGCTTGAAGAAATTAAGAAAATACTTAAGGAAGAGGGCATAAAAGGAATTAAATAACATCTTCCTTTAAATACGAAACTATCGATTCGGCAATTTGATCTGAAGCATTGCTATCACCAAGTAATGATCTAATCATCTGAAAATCTTTCGACATTTGTAGTCTGTAGGATTCTTTTTTAAGAAGCTCAAGCTCCTTGCAGATTTCGTTTACATCAAATTTACTTTGTATCAACTCCTTAACTATTGGTTTGTCTGCAATCAAATTAGGCAAGGAGATATACTTGGTTTGGACCAATCTTTTAGCTATATGGAAACTTGCAAAGGAAGTTTTGTATATAACCAGATGTGGTAAATTATACAAAGCAAGTTGAAGAGTAACAGTACCGCTTGATGCAACAGCAATATCAGATTGTGATATGATATCTTTAAGGTCTGAAATAAACTCTATATTTTCTGGACTGGGGAAAAAATAACTTTTATATTCTTTTTGATTTATATGCGATACAGTTGAAATCAAAAATTTATATTCTGGCTTTAGTTTGATCAACTCCGTAAAAACTGGCATATGATGACGTATTTCCTGTATACGACTACCAGGAAATAAAGCAATTGTTTTTATTTGTAAAACAGGTGATTTGACTTTATTTGAATCTATTAGCTCAAGTAGTGGATGCCCAAAGTAATAGAATTTTATTCCTAGCGAGTTGTAAAGCTTTTGCTCAAAAGGTAATATTATAAACATCAGATCTATATATCTTTTTATACTTTTCGACCTATATTGTCTCCATGCCCAAATTTGTGGAGATATATAATATGCCGTCTTGTAGGATTTAGTTTTGGCCCATTTTGCCATTCGAAGATTAAAACCTGGATAATCAATGAAAATAATAATATCAGGATTGAAATCTGTAATATTTGTTTTGGCTTGATTGAAAAATGATTTGATCTTCCTTAAATTTTTGAAAACTTCCCATAATCCCATGATAGAAGTCTTTTCAATAGACATGTCATGACCGTCTGCTATATCAAGCATTTTGGGTCCTCCCCAAAATCTAAAATTTGCCTCATTATCATGAAGTTTTATTTTTTCCATTAATAGAGAACCATAAGTGTCTCCGGAAGACTCTCCAGCAATAAGGTAGTATTTCACGCTAGATGATCTTAAAGGCTAAGATCCAAAATACAGCATAAATCATCGTTGCGGTTACAATACCGTTAAGTATTTTTTCAAATTTTCTTTTTTTGAAAAATTGTACTGCAATTATATTGGAGCAAATAGCGATCAAGCTTAACGTTCTCTGCCTCCTTGTTGAACTTCCTGAAGTAACTTCATCCATCATGCCTGCGTTTGTAAGAACGTCAAAAATTATTTCGACAGCGATATATCCAAGAACAGGTACAATTGCACCAATTGCGACTCCTATTAAAATGTTGTTGTTGTCTTCAAAAAAATTCATGCTTTTTCAAAGTATTTGATATTTTCCATAACCTTATAATCTGTAAGATTATATTGAGAGGGGACAATAGAAACATAACCGTTTTTTAATGCAAATAAATCAGACTTTTCGCCAAAAGTGCCATCTCGGAAATGTCCGGTTAACCAATAATATTTTTCACCCCTTGGATCTTCACTTTCTTGAAATTTTTCTTCCCAAACACCTTGACCTTGCTCACATACTCTCATTCCTTTAATTTCATTTAGTGGAAGCTTTGGAATATTAACATTAAGAAGCAAATCAGAATCTCCCTTATGGTTGAGTATACTCGTAATTATTTTTTCAGCATAATATTTAGCAGCAGAGAAATCCGCTTCAAAGGAATAATCCAATAATGAAAATCCAATGCTTTTTATTCCTTCCAGACAAGCTTCCATTGCCGCTGACATAGTTCCGCTATATATTATATTGATAGAGGCATTTGAGCCATGATTTATTCCTGAGACACAAAGGTCGATGTTTTCACTTTTTACTAAAACGTTTTTCGCAAGTTTTACACAATCTACAGGAGTGCCTGAACATTCATAAGCTTCTACCCCTTCGAATGCATTCACTTTTTTTAGTCTTAAAGGTTCAGTAATAGTAATAGCATGACCTTGACCTGATTGTGGAGAATCAGGAGCCACAACCAAAACATCTCCTAATCTTTTAGCTACTTCTACCAATGCCCTTATTCCAGGAGCAATAATCCCATCATCATTCGTTACCAATATTTTTGGTCTACTCATCATTAATATTTAAAGGCACTAATATGATTATTATATATGAATTAAACATTAAAATTGCACTTTGTTCTAAAATCCTAAATAGGATAGTTCAAAGAACAATTTGCATTAATTAATGTTCTTTGAATCTAAAATTATTGCTTAATGCGAAAAACAGGAGTACTTCTATTAAACCTTGGAACACCAGATGCACCTACAACATCTGCAGTGCGTAGGTATTTAAAACAATTTTTATTGGATGCGAGGGTGATTGATATCCATCCCATATTCAGAAATTTGCTGGTTCGTGGTTTAATTGCACCGTTCAGAGCACCAAAGTCAGCGGCATTGTATAAAATGTTGTGGACAGAAAATGGTTCACCACTCAAATACTATGGCTATAGAATTGAAGAACAACTACAGGAGTTGATGGGCAATAATTTTATTGTAAAATTAGCAATGCGATACCAGAACCCTTCAGTAAAAGATAGTTTGCTTGCTCTAAGAGATCAAAATGTAGACAGGATTATTGTCTTTCCTATGTTTCCCCATTACGCTTCAGCAAGTACGGGGTCTGCCCTTGAAGAAGCTATGCGCATTATCTCTCAATGGCAAGTTATTCCTGAAATAAGATTAATTAGTTCTTATCACGATAATGATCAAATGTTAGAAATCTATGTAGACAATGCTAGGAATATGGGACTTGATAATTATGATCATTTTTTGTTTTCTTACCATGGAATTCCACAGAGTCAATTAAGAAAAGCCGATTGCAATAACCATTGTCTTAATAGTGCTGACTGCTGTCAGTCAATTACAGAATCCAATAAAATGTGCTACTCCGCACAATGTTATGATACTACAAAAATTTTGACGAGTAAATTGGGTCTTACAGCTGATCAATATTCGATTGGATTCCAGTCCAGATTAGGTCCAGACAAATGGACAGAACCATTTGCTCCAGATGTTCTCAAAGAACTTATTGCAAGAGGTAAGAAAAGGCTTTTGGTATTTTCACCCTCTTTTACAGCGGATTGTCTTGAGACAACCATAGAGATTGAAGATGAGTTTCACGAAGACTTTATTGAAATGGGTGGTGAAAAGTTAGATTTGGTTGCTAGTTTGAATGACCATCCTAGATGGGTTAAGGTCATTTATGAAATGATCAAAGATTAAACTTAAAATTCCGCAATTACATCAAGTGGACTTTTAACCATTTGACCGATTTCTACCTTGATTTTTGCGTCAAGCGGTAAAAAGATATCGACCCTTGAACCGAATTTGATAAATCCCAATTCCTCTCCTTGCTTAACCTGGTTACCCGTAGACAAATTATTGACAATTCTCCTTGCCAAAGCTCCTGCAATTTGCCTGATTAATAGCTTCCTTCCACCTTGATTATATACTGTTGTAAACCTTTCATTTAATTCTGAAGATTTAGGATGCCAGGCGACTAAATATTTACCCGGATGGTATTTTAAATACTCAACTTCAGCATTGATTGGATTTCTGTTAATGTGAAC
Organism: Saprospiraceae bacterium; assembly: GCA_029262995.1. Taxonomy (GTDB): domain Bacteria; phylum Bacteroidota; class Bacteroidia; order Chitinophagales; family Saprospiraceae; genus RFSX01. Next base: position 37,744 of record JAJCYH010000027.1, read on the forward strand.
ATTTAATGGAGACATGAATACAGACACCTGCCAACATTGCTGTTTTAAATATTCATTTTCTATTGTCTTTTCTATCACAACTATTTTACCGTCTGCAGGGGTATAAATCAAATTATCATCAAGCTTAGGTAGAGGTCTTTGCGGGCTTCTAAAGAATTGAATCACTACAATCAAGAGAAAAACTGAAACGGCATAAGCCAGATACAACAACCAAATTATTGAACTATACTTAGCACAGAAAATAAGTATTGCTGATACAACTAAGGTAAGAATGAGCGTAGGATATCCTTCTTTATGAAATTTCATAAAATTTATTTAAATATTTGAATGAGCGTCAACACAAAAGGCAGACAGAAAATAAAACCATCAAAGCGATCCAGAAATCCTCCATGACCAGGCATAATGGTCCCTGAGTCTTTAATATAGAGTTTTCTTTTTAATTTGGATTCAACCAGATCACCAATAGAACCAAAAAACCAAACGAAAATAGCAATCAATCCCCATACCTGTACATTGAAATGGTTGAAGTAACTAAAAAAGGTATAACTGAATAGAAGACTCAATAATCCTGCTCCCCAGAATCCTTCCCATGTTTTGCCCGGTGAAATGGATGGCATTAATTTTCTTCTTCCAGTACTTTTCCCTACAAAATAGGCTCCTGAATCGCTGATCCAGATCATCAATAAAACACTGATAACAATAATTTCAAATATTTCACTTTCGTGAAAACTCAACAGACAGCATAATGGTAATATGATATATATAATATTCCACAACCATGGAGCTTTCAGTTGAATTGAGTGTTTTCCGTAGTAAAGGTCATAGATTAAAATAAGTGAAGCTACCATAGCAACAACAAGTAAATACAATCTTAAATCTTCTGGATAGAGGTAGGTAAATGCAATAATTAAAAGACCAGTAGTAAATGATAAAATTGCTATAGGAGATTTAATGAAATTGGGGTAAAGTAATCTTAGATATTCCCAGCTGGTTAATACAGCCATCAAACAGAGAAATAGACTTCTGCTGAAATCTGAATAAAAAACCAAGAATAAGATTGGAATTCCAATTAATATTGCAGTATTAACGCGTTGTTTTAATCCTGAAGCCATATTGCGGTTTTGATCGAAGTGCAAATTTAATAGACTAATTCCAAATTATAAGATATGACGAAATTAAGTGTCAATATTAATAAAGTTGCATTGATACGAAATGCTAGAGGAGAAGACAATCCAAATATCTTGCAATTTGCTCGCGATTGTGAAGAATATGGAGCTCAAGGAATTACTGTCCACCCAAGACCTGATGAACGTCATATTCGATTTGAGGACTTGGCTCCTTTAAAGGAAATTGTCCAAACCGAATTTAATATTGAAGGATACCCTTCGGATCGGTTTGTAAAAGCTGTTTGCAATGTTAAGCCGCATCAAGTTACACTGGTTCCAGATCCTCCTGGAGCTTTGACAAGTTCAGAAGGATGGGATACTGAGAAACATAATGTATTCTTGAAGGAGGTGATATCGGAATTTAATTTATACAATATTAGAGTATCTATATTCTTCGAAGCTGATCCTAGAAGAGTAGAATCTGCAGCCGCTACTAATGCAGACAGGATAGAATTATATACTGGTCCCTTTGCAAAGCAATTCCACTCTAATAAAGAAGAGTCTATCAATAACCACATTGAAACGGCAAAGGAAGCTAAACGTTGTAATTTAGGATTGAATGCAGGTCATGATTTAAATCTGGATAATTTAAACTATTATGTTACGCAAGTACCTAACCTTTTGGAAGTATCCATTGGTCATGCTTTAATATGTGACGCATTGAAATTCGGAATTCAAAATGTGATTCAAATGTATCTTCACCAGATTAATAAAAGAGAAGATTAAAGAGTTGTTAGCATAGATAGTTTTTACATTAGTACCTAAAGGATTTACCATTGTTAATTTGATGTTATAGATTTACCTTATATAGCCAACAATACAAGTCATTTTTCTTAGCATTAATTGGAAAAGCTATGAAATAAACTTTTGTACTGTTGGTAAGTACAATGACGTCAACCATCCTTGTCCACTTTTAGATTACCGTTCAAGGTTCCATTACTGATAATGACGGCGTTCCTTTAATAGGAGCAAATGTTTATGTAAAAGATACTTACAATGGTACGGTTGCTGATTTTGAAGATAACTTTGAACTTGTTGTTGGTAGTTAGTTATCTATATTGGTGCAAGTTATACTGACTAGATAGCTATTGAAAAAGCAGTAGGACAGAGCACTAATTATCATATTTCTCATTTGGAGCCTGACCAGCAGCTTACAATATTGATCCACCAACAGGAAGATTGTAACGGTTAATTATCTACTTAAAAATTACCTTATCAGGTACAGAGAACTATGGCGATGTCCAGAAAATGGATGAGATATTAAATTCAGGTAGTCTTGAATTTACTATTACTTGGTCCAATACATATGGCGAATTTGGTGAAGTGACCTTGACAAAGGAAGATGGTAGTGCTTGGCCTACTTTGACTCTTTAGACGATATTTTTAGTAATCAGATGGGGTTATAAGGGCTTGCAATTCCTTTTTTTATTCCAACACAAACGAAAATGTCAAGTAAGATTTACATTTTGAAACAAATGCTTTGCAAAGATGGGCTTGCTTTTTAAATGCTTAAATTGTTGTTCTAAATGACGAATTGTGACAATACTAAGATGAAGCAGACAATTATATAGACAAAAATGGAAAATATGCTCTGTTAAGCATTTGTTAAATGAATTATTATTTATTTTAGGCTTTTCAAAGTTTACCAACTAATTTTTTTCTTAATCACTAAATACAAATCAGTATGAAAAAAATCCTTGCGCTGCTGCTGTTTACAGCAGTAACAATGATGAGCATGAATGCTCAACAATCTATTACTGGTACTATTATCGATACAGACGGGATTCCTTTGATAGGAGCCAACGTTTTGGTTAAAGGAACCACGATTGGAACAATAGCTGACATTGATGGCACTTATACACTCGACGTACCAGCTGGTTCACAGGTAATCGTTTATAGTTACACTGGATATATTACACAAGAAGTAACATTGGGTTCATCCAATGTCATTGATATTGTCCTTGAAACAAATGCACAACTCATTGATGAGGTATTGGTAGTTGGGTACAAAACTCAATCAAAACCACTGTCTAATGTTGCAACCCAAGTAGTAAGTTCTGCAACAATTGAATCTAGACCTAACGCTTCATTTGTCCAAACACTGCAAGGGCAGGTGGCTGGTTTGAATATTACTACTTCTAGTGGACAACCTGGTGCTAACAGTACTATTAACCTTAGAGGAATTTCTTCAATTAACGGAAATACCGAGCCATTATTTATCATGGATGGTACACCGATTGACGAGGATAACTTTAGATCCCTTAACCCAAATGAAATTGAGTCGGTTTCTGTATTGAAAGATGCAGGGGCTACAGCAATTTATGGAAACAGAGGGGCAAATGGGGTAATTGTTATCAAAACTAAAAGAGGGTCTTATAATTCTGGTTTGAAATTCAAGTATTCCACTCTATTCAGCAGGTCTTCTAGACAAGATCATGATTACAATTTATTAGGATCACAGGACCTGCTCAGATTAGAGCAAAAGTATGGAAATGGTAGAGGAACAATGATCACTGAAGATTCCATAAGTAGGGTGGTAGGCACAGACTGGTTGGATTTCTTTTTCAGGAATCCAATAACACAGCAACATAACCTATCTGTTTCTGCAGGAGGTGATCTTTTTAACTCTTATATCAACTTTGGTTATACAAATCAAGAGGGGATACTTAAAGCCAGCGGTCTTAAGAGATACAACCTTAGAACCAACTTGAGCGGAAGAAGTGCTGATGATAAGTTTAATTTTGCCTTAAACGTATCTTTGAATTTCTCATCAAGTGATGAGCCAAATAATGTTGGTACTGGTGCTGTAAACAGGAATTTCTTGTTAGGAGCTTATATAGGACTGCCATACATCTCAATTGATGAATATGTAGGACCAGGACCACTTCTTGATGTTGCAGATTTTTCTGCTACACCATTGGTATTGTACGATAGATTACTGACCTATGACAGATTTGAAAAGGAAATAAAAACCATTGCAAGTCTTAATGGTAGTTATAAGTTCACAGATGAGCTTATTTTTTCTTCAACTGTAGGAATGGATTTTACGGATCAGAATCGTACAACCGCCGAAGGTCCAACATCATACAATGCATTGTTGTTTGCTGAAGATGGCAATCGTACACCTGGTTTCCAATCACAGTCAAATACAAGAGTCTTTTCATATAACTGGCTCAACTCATTGAGTTACAACAAGTCATTTAATGATCTTCACAACTTTGAATTAGCTGTTTACACAGAGTACTTCAAAGCGTATTATGACTTTTTCTCTTATGCAGCAAATGGGCTAGATCCAAGAACATTTTATCCCGGTGATGGTAGTGGCTTTGTAGCTGATAATGCTTCTAACGATTTCTTTGTTGATGAAGCTTCAGCTAATATTTTAAGAGCAGGACTTTTTTCATATTTCTCTAGTTTTGATTATGATTACAATAGCAAATTTGGTTTAGGTGTTACTCTGAGAAGGGATGCATCATTTAGATTCTCGGAATCCAACAGATGGGGAACATTCTATTCAGTATCAGGTCGATATAATTTGGATCAAGAAGCTTTTATGGCTAACTCACCATTTGATATGTTGAAATTGCGCGGTAGTTATGGAACAACCGGTAACCAAAGAATTGTAGATTCAGGAGGTTTTCTTAACTATTTCGGCGGTCCAGATTTAACGAGAAATCTGTTTGCTACCAGTGCAGGTTATAGAGGTCAGAATTCACTAATATTATCACAAATTGGAAACTTAACCTTGAAGTGGGAGACAGTAACTCAATCTAATATTGGAATTGATTTTGAAATATTCAGAAGCAAATTAAGAGGTAGTTTCGATTATTACGTTAAAACGACAAATGATCTATTCCAGGACAGACCGATATCTGCAATTAATGCACAAACGGATATTGATGCAAATATTGGATCCCTTAGAAATTCAGGATATGATATCAACTTAGAATATGATGTTTTAACTTCATCAAATGGATTGGATGTTGAGTTATTCTTTAATACTAATTATAATAAACAAAAGATAATTGACCTTCCAACGCCTGATGGTAGATTGGTTGGAGCAACAACAGTAACTAGGGAAGGATCAATATTAAATGAGTATTACCTTTACCGATATGTAGGAATTAATCCAGCAAATGGTAATTTATTATTCTTAGATGGAGCTGGTAATATTACAGAAAGCCCAAGTCCTGATACCGATGAAGAAGGCGATAGGGTTTATTCAGGCAAAAACATTTATCCTGACTTCTTTGGAAGTTTTGGAACCAGAATTAATTATAAAGGTACTTTCCTTGAATTACAATTCAATTATACCTCTGGAGTTTACAGATTTGATTATGATTACGCAGATATTATGGATCCTACATTTATTGGTCAATTTAGAGTTTCTGGTGATATTTTGAGAGCATGGGAAAATGAAGGTGATATTACTGATGTTCCTTCACTTTATGCAACCAACTTGGCATTGGATTCAGATTCAGATCGATTCCTACAGGATGCTGATTATGTTAGATTAAGATTCATAAGATTTGGGTACAAAGTTCCTAAGCGTTTGCTTACAAATGGAATTGAAAGTCTGAGTATCAGCGCAAATGCTGAAAACTTATTTACTTGGTCCGGATGGAGAGGTTATGATCCAGAAAGTGCTGTAAATGGTGTAAGAAGATATCCTACGCCGAAAGTTATTTCTCTTGGTTTGGAAGTAGAATTTTAATCATCTTAAATTTGAAGTTATCATGAATAAATTAAAAATATATATTTTATCGCTGACCCTACTAACTGTGATTTCATGCGATGATGCAATAGATATAGAACAGCCTGGTAGATTTAACGCAGATATAGCTTATCAAACTGTTGACGATCTTAGTTTAGGCGTATTAGGTGCATACAATGAATTGGATATTACAAACCTGATCGGCTTCAGTGCAACCTTTACAGATGAAATATCTATTGGCGTTAACAATGGAGGTCAAGGTATTTCAGATGGTAGAATCAATTATATACTTGATTCAACATCAGGTGTTGCTTCAAGCGTGTGGGTCAATCAATATGATGCAATAAATGCATCGACAAGACTGATTGAAGCAGCAAAACTAATTACACCTAGACCAAATGAACAAGGATTTTATAATTTGATTGTTGGTCAAGCATATTGTATCAGAGCTTGGGCTCATTTTGTATTATTTTCCTATTATACTACGGATTATACAGATGATAATGCATTGTGTGTAATAAAGGTTGATTTTGTACCATCAGTTGATGATGCACTTGGCAGAAATACCAATAAAGAAATTGTTGATTTGATTATTAGTGATCTTAACACTGCGGAATCATTAATTTTCCCTGGATTCAATGACCCTAATTTCATGGGGCAGGACTTCATTATTGCTTTAAGAGCAAGACTAGCAGCCTATAGAGAAGATTATGCAACTGCTGGTCAATTGGCAAAGTCTTTAACAGATAAATATCCGTTGGCAGATCGAACTCAATATGTTAACATGTATGAAGATACTGATGAAACAGAGGTAATCTTCCAATTGGATAGAACAATAAATGATGATTATGATGGACAAGGTACCGGAGCAGGCGGTGGAGGTTGGGCTGGTTCTTTATTTGCCTTTACTGGTCCATCATTGACTGGCGGACCGTTTTTTGAAATGGGAAGAGCTCTGTATAATGCCTTTAATCCAAGTGATATCAGAAGAGAACGTGCAATTCATCCTACTTCATTAATTGACCCTAATTATCAGTCAAATCCTAACTATGAAAATCAAGATGTTCTTGTGATTAATAAATATCCGGGATCTGATGGTCAGCCTCTAATGAATGACCTAAAGGTTTTTAGAGCTTCGGAAATGGTATTGATAGAAGCAGAAGCCGCAGCAGCTCAAGGGGACCTTGCTGGAGCAGCAGCATTCATAAAAGAATTGCGCGATGCAAGACTCGGACAAGATACTCCTGCTGAAACATTTGCTAATGCGACTGAAGCTTTCGGAACAATTTTAGACGAAAGAAGACTTGAATTTTGCTTTGAAGGTCACAGATACCCTGACTTGAAAAGATTGGGTGTGAGAGGAGCAAGAGATATAGATAGAGATCTTTTGGATTGTCAAAGATATGGTGCTTGTTCAGACTCTGACTTCTATCCTACGTCAAGTAGAATCAATGAGAATAGTTATAAATTTACTTTACCTATTCCTTTGGTTGAGCAGAATGGTAATGCAACTATCAGAGATCAACAAAATCCTGGTTATTAATATATAGATCAATAAAACAATAATACAAATGAAAAAAATAATATATACTCTTTTTGCTTTATCAATGATCTTGATCTTTGGTTCTTGTGCAAAAAATGAACAAGCTACTTTTACAGGTGAATTCATTCAATTGCCTGCGAATTTTAATGGCATTTATCCAAGAGTAAATGATGGAGTAAGTACACCAAGTGAATTTATAGTTAGATTGGCAGGACCACAAAAATCTACGCCTGTTAATTTTACTTTTGAGGTATCTTCAGAGTCTACAGCCATTGAAAATGTACATTATGTCATAGAGTCAAATACTGGTAGCATTCCACCAAATTCAAATGTTGGTGACATTCCCATCAGTATCTTGGACGATAATATTGCACCAGAAGAACGGTTGATAATTGAAGTTGTTTTAAAAGATGCTGATGTGCCATTAAATCCAAATTATATTAATGGACAATATTCAATTCAGATTACCTGTGATGGTCAGGATCTATCAGGATCCTATTCCTTTGTTAATGAAGATAACTTTGCTGGAGAAACGTTTACAGGAGAAGGTGAAATATTTATATTTAATAACACAATTGGAAGTTATAAGGTTACTGATTTTTCCTTTGGCTCATGGCCAGGTGCTTATGGCATAGACCCTCCTACTGGAACTCTTTTGTTTAAAGAAAACTGTGGTACTATATCATTATCAGGAACGGATAGATATGGAGATGTTTGGACAATGACTGAAATTATAGAATCTAATGGTCCGACTTTCAAATTTATTTATGAGAATACCTATCCAGAATTTGGAACTGTGACTTTAACAAGAACAGATGGAGAAAATTGGCCTCCATTAAATTTGTAATTTAGGTCTTAATAAACTAAACGGAATGAGGGTCGTGTCATTGATATGACCCTTATTTTTTTTATATCATTAAATGCTTATTTTAATAAATGTATTGTCGTACTAAAATAAATACAAATCAAGATTGAAAGATTAATAATTGCTTAATTAATGTTCGCATTTGTGTCACATGCCATTGTTTGGGATTGTTATAAAAACGAAAATTGACTTTATGAATTTAAACAACAGTTTCAAAGTCAAGACTTGAAAGGGAAAAACGAGTCGTATTAGTTCTTAGGACACTTAATTTTAAAGATGGTTATAAACAATTAGATACCTAGCCGCTCTGTAGCTGGGTAGTACGTTCTTGAAGAAAACCGAATAATTCAGAATCCTACTCAATTGGCAAGTTTGAAATTAGCAGATACTTAACCATAGTATCTAAATGGTGAAAAAATAGGGTGTGCTACAGAAAGAGTATATTTATATAATGGTCAAAAGGAAATTTATTGAGTAGTAAGCTTTGAAGGGAAATGTAATAGAAGGTCTGATATTTTGGTTTTAAGTACTAGTGTTGTGGATATGGATGACCAAACTGACTCTATGCTTGTTAATCCTATTCCATTTATTAATGAGATATATTTGGAATGGAATCAAAACATTGGTTTATTGGAAGTCAATGTTTTGGATATTATGGGTTGATTGGTTCAAAAAGAAAACTTTTCTAGATCACTTAGACAAATGGCCTTGCATTTGAACAAATTGAGTGTCGGGATTTATATACTTATGATTTTTGATGGATCAAATTATTATATTAAACGGATTATTAAAGCATCGACTTAGAGTTGGATTGATATTGTTAATATGGGCTTCAATACCCTTGATCACTAATGCCCAAGCAGCTCAGAGAATTCTTGATGGAGAAGTAATAAATTTCAGGTCCAATGAAAACATCCAAGGATCTTATCTATTGTTTGATAATTGGCAAATCGGTTCTATTGAAGATTTGGAGGGTAATGTCACAACGCAAGTAAAATTAAATTATCACACTTTTGATGAAACATTTTTGTCTTTGCTTGAGGATGGCCAAGTTCTTAAGCTGAATAAATATTTATATCGAAAGATAGCTTTTGATCAAGATACCTTTATCAATTTGGCCATGTTCAAGATGACCGGTTTTGGCCGAATAATCTATTATGGTAAAAATTTAAAATGTTTTGAAAAGGTAGTTGGTAGAAAAAACACAGCCAACAAAAAAGCTTATAATACGGTAAATTCTAAATATCAAATAATTCAGAAGAGCAATACTTTATTAATAATGGGAGAGGAAGTAATTGAATTGAGAAGAAAAATGAAGTTTCTGGAAAAATATTTCCATAAGAAAGAATTGAAAAAACTAAAGGACCAACTATCCTTGGATATTAAAAAAGATGATGATTTAAAAATAGTCCTTAATTATTTTGATCATTAGGGAATCAAAAATATATTTCTCTCAGTTAATGCAATGCAGTGTTTTATTCCGAAAAAATCCAAATGTTGAAGATAAATATTTAGAAAGTCAAACTATCCTTACTTATTAAGTAAAATCATCTTGACAATATTAACTTTTGGTTAAGAAAGATTGTCGAAAATGTTAATAAAATGCTACTTAATATCAAATTAATTCATACATTAGATAGTCAGTTATGAATAACGGAGATACAATATTTTACATCTACGAACAGACTTATTCTGCAAATTTCCCATCAAACTCCTTACAGGTATTGGATTCTCCTGTGTTCGTAACCAATCTATTATTTAACTAAATAACTATGTGTTATGAAAAAACTCTCGTACACAGCTTCCCTATTAATGATGGCTGTTGTCTTGTTTACGTTTGGTTGTAGCGATGGTACAATTGGTGATGATTTTGCTGAATTGCAATATTCACCAAGAGGCGCTGTTGTTTCTGCTGAAAACGTACAAACAGGATTCTTTGATTTAAGTAACCCTACAAGTTCAAGTATTGCTTTTGATCTTGCCTCAAGTGGTGAAGGTGTAAGTTCTGTTAATGTTAATGCTTCCTATAATGGTGGAGCAGAAACAGTATTTACAACGGCTTCTGTGCCTTCAACAGTCAATGCTTCTTTTACAGATGTATTGACGGCATTAGGTGTATCTGCTGCAGATGCTGCGGTTGGCGATAACGTTACTTTTACTTTTGATGCAACAACTTCTTCTGGTACCTACAGATCTTCACGATCTCTGAATGTACCTGTAAGTTGTCCTTCGGATTTAGGAGGTACCTATGATTATGTATCTAGCAATCTTGTAGCGACCAATGGTAATCCATGTCCTGCAGGTGATGTACCTGGTACAGTTACTTTCACTGCGCAAGGTGGAGGTGTTTATCTATGTTCAGATCTAGGATTTGGCCAATATGAATCTTCATGTTGGAATGATGGTCCTGCCACAAGTGCAAATGCTACTTTTACAGAAGTTTGTAATGAAATTACTTCAGGAGGTTTAGATCAATATGGATTGATTTATATCTGGGTTATTACTGATGTTTCAGGTTCTGACTTATCTATCAGCTGGTCAAATGATTATGGCGATGCTGGTGATGTAGTAATTACAAGACCTGATGGATCTGATTGGCCACAATTATTCACTAATTAAGAATTAACTATGAAAAAATTATTATTCACATTAAGCCTAGTTTTTGTTGTTGGCCTTGTAATGGGACAAAGAACAATTACAGGAGTCATTACAGATGATTCTGGTGAATCCTTGATAGGCGCAAACGTTCTTGCTGAAGGAACCACAACTGGTACCATTACAGATATCGATGGATCATTTAGCCTTAGCGTTCCAGCTGGAATTAATACAATTATTATTAGCTACACTGGTTATGAAACTAAAAATATTGATATAACTGGTTTGAATACAGTCACAATAACTTTATCAGAAGGTAGAGTCTTAGATGAAGTGGTTGTAACTGCACTAGGTATTTCTAGAGATGAAAAAGCTCTTGGATATGCTGTGCAAACAGTTTCTTCAAAAACGATTTCTGATGCCAATACTGTTAGTGCAATAGACGCATTAGCTGGTGCCGCTGCAGGTGTACAAGTTATATCTTCTAGTGGAGCTGCAGGTGCTTCTTCCAGAATCGTTCTTAGAGGTCAGACCTCTTTCAACGGGGACAACGAAGCACTTATCGTTATTGACGGTGTTAGAATGAGTAACGATGAAAACTCAACCGAAAGAACTTTAGGAGGTGTTGCCTACTCTAACAGAGCAATGGACTTGAATCCTAATGATATCGCTAATGTTTCAATATTGAAAGGTGCTGCTGCTACTGCGCTTTATGGATTAGAAGGTGCTAGAGGAGTAATCCTTATCACTACTAAATCTGGAAAACCAGGCGGTGTTAAAGTTGATTTTGGAGCGAACATGACATTTGCTAGAATCAATAATGTGACAGGATTGAATGATGAATATGTTCAAGGATCAAATGGTGTTTGGGCAGGTCCTCATACTGGTGCAAGTGGATCTTGGGGTCCTCACAAAGATGACGTTTCTTATGATGGTTCCGAGTATGCTTATGACAATAACGGTCGTTTGGTTGCTGGAGGATCAGGCGCACCTTTCGTTCCTTATGACAATGTTGAAAATTTCTTTGGAACAGGGGTAACTAGAAGTGTAAACCTTGCTGTATCTGGAGGAAATGAGGTTTCCAACTACAGATTCTCTTTCGGTAACTCTAATGAGCAAGGTGTTGTACCTAATAATACGTTTAACAGATACAATGTTGGTTTGAAAGTCGGATCAACTTTATTAAACGACAAATTAACTGTTGGATTTGGTGCGAATTATGTAAATTCTGGAGGTACTAGAATCCAGCAAGGATCAAACACTTCAGGTGTAATGCTTGGATTGTTAAGAACACCGATTTCTTTTGATAATGCTAACGGTTTTGAAAACGCAGAAGATGAAGTAAGTGCCTACCAGTTTGCTGATTTCTCTCAAAGAAACTACCGTGGTGGTGGAGGTTATGATAACCCATTCTGGATTGTTAATAACGCACCATTTAATGATGACGTAAACAGATTCTTTGGTAATGCTAATATCACATATGAATTTAGTAAATGGTTCAGTTTGAATGCTACTTTGGGATTGGATACATACTCTGATAATAGAATTCAAAGATTTGAAATCGGTTCTAGAACTGTACCAGGTGGTCAGGTTATTGAAGATAACTACATTTATTCTCATACCGATTTTTATTTTACAGCTAGAGGGCAAGGAGAAATTGCTCCTAAGTTTACATTGTCTTATAATGCAGGTATCAACCTTTATAATGAACAATTAAAGCAAAATTATATTCAGGGTGATGGTTTGAATTTCCCTGGTTTTGCTCAGTTGGGTAATACTTCAAGTATTTCTTCTCAGATTTCAAATACAAACCAAAAAACGGCTGGTATTTTCGCTTCAGTTGATTTTGGTTATGATAATTTCTTGTATTTGACAGTTTCAGGTAGAAATGACTATTCTTCTACTTTGATCAATCCATTTGCAGAATTTAGTGCAGGTGATATCTCTTTCTTCTATCCTGCGGCATCTTTGGGTATCGTATTCTCTGAAAAAATTGATATTCCAGGATTATCTTTTGGTAAATTAAGAGTCAGTTATGCAGAAGTTGGTGGTGGAGCTCCTTCTCCTTATTTGACTTCTACACCATTTATTTTACCAATACAAAACGCAGGTTCTGTTAATGATGTTAACGATGGTTGGACCAATGGATTAGGATTTCCTTTTGCAGGAGTTTCTGGATTCGTTCTTAATGGTGTTGCTGGTAACCCAGTACTTAAGCCTTCAAGAACTAAGGATATTGAGCTTGGATTGGATTTGAGATTTATGAATGACAGAATTGGATTAGACATCACTGGATATTCAAGAAAATCTGTAGATCAGATTATTCCTATTAATATTTCTAATTCAACAGGTTTCCAAAGAGCTGTAGTAAACAGTGGTGAATTGGCAACTAAAGGTGGAGAAGTTGTTTTGACTTTGAATCCTATTAGAACGGATAAAATGGACTGGAATGTTGGATTTAACTTATCAAAGTGGAAAACAACTGTTGAGTCATTACCTGAAGGTGTTCCAAATCAATATTTGGATGGCTTCTCAAGTACTGCAGCTTATAACATAGCTCCAGAAACAGATGAAAATGGTGTTGTAACTAGAACTTTCGAATATGGTCAATTACTTGGTGGAGCATTCCAAAGAGTAAATACAGACAATGGAACATTTGATGCTTCAATGCCTTACAATCCTGATGGTCTTTTAGTTATAAACAATGACCCTACATCTAGTGGATATGGTTTCCCTATTGCAGACCCTACACAAAGAGTAATTGGTAACCCTAACCCAGATTGGTTATTAGGCATCAACACTACTTTTAGATATGACAAAATTTCTGTAAGTGCATTATTTGATATCAAAGAAGGTGGCGACATCTGGAATGGTACCAAAGGAGCTTTAACATTCTTCGGTAGATCGGAGTTGACCGAAAACAGAGGTACTATAACTGTTTTTGACGGCGTACTTCCTGATGGAACACCAAATAATATTGCAGTTCCTTTAGGTCAGTCTTGGTACCAAGGAAACGGTGGTGGATTCGGTACTGTTGCTGAACACTTTATTGAAGATGGATCTTTCAGAAGATTAAGATATGTTACTATTGCTTATGACCTAGGTGATGTATTAAGTAATGCTGGATTTGATAGATTCACCGTTTCTTTTACTGGAAGAAACCTATTCTTAAGTACTCCTTATACTGGATTTGACCCTGAATTATCATTGGTAGGTTCATCTAGTAACGGTCAAGGATTGGATTATTTCCAAATGCCTAACACCAGATCATTCTCAATTGGGTTAAATGCAACCTTTTAATTAAAAATGTAAACGATTATGAAAAATTTTAAATATTTATTTCTATTGTTTGGGTTGCTTGCATTTACTGCATGTGAAGACTACTTTGGAGAAAACTCCAACGTAGATCCAGACAACCCAACCGTTGTTACACCTAACGTAATATTACCTCAGGTTCAAGCCAGACTGGTATATACTTATGGTGGTGACTTTACAAGATATGTTGGCTTAAATACGCAAACTATTGATGGAATTTCAAGACAATTTGCTGTTTTAGGTCAATATGGAATTCAAGGTTCTGATGTAGATACGCCTTGGGCCAATATGTATTCAGGAACTATGCAATCTAACAGAAGACTTGCAACCATAGCGCAAGATGGAGGTTTCAATCACTATGAAGGTATTTCAGTGGCTCTTGAATCTTACGCAATTTTAGTAGTAACAGATATGTGGGGCGATGTTCCATATTCTGATGCATTTAAATTTGACGAAGTTGGTGTTTATTCACCTCAGTTTGATTCTCAGGAATCTATCTATACTGCAATTTTTGCAAACTTAGATAGAGCTCGAGCTTTGTTGGCAAGTGATGATGGGGGAAATGCTCCAGGTGGAGATGACCTTATTTATGGTGGTGATGCCTCTAAGTGGATTCAGTTTTGTAATGTTCTAGAAGCAAGAGCCAGATTGCACTTGTCTAAAGTGAATGGTTCTTCTGCCTATAGTGGTGCTTTAGCCGCATTAGCGGGTGGATTTGGAAGTTCTTCTGATAATGCAGGATTCCCTTTTGGAACCCCAGCAACAGAAAACGCTCCTTGGTTTCAGTATATTGAGCAGAGAGATGACTGTGAAACAGGTGCGACTTATGTTGGTATCTTGGAATCATTAAATGACCCAAGAACAGCAACTTACGGTCAACCACAGACTAATGATCACCCTATATATACAAAAGATCAGACTGTTAATTTATTGTCATTTACTGAACAAGAATTTATCAAAGCTGAGGCTATGTTAATGACAGGAGATAGCGATGGTGCTTATGCAGCATACCTTTCAGGAATTCAATCCTCTATGGTAGAAGCATTGGTGCCTGACGAATATGATGTCTACGTTGCACAATCTAATGTAGGTGTTGGTGCGGCAAACCTAACGTTGGAGGATGTTATGACGCAAAAATATATTGCGCTAAACACGGATCCTGAAGTTTTCGCGGATTGGAGAAGAACTAATTTACCAGCTTTAACGCCGGTAACAGGAACTCAAATTCCTAGGAGATTGCCTTATGCACAAACAGAGCAATTTTCTAATTCGAATACTCCTGACGCAGCGTCAGTTTCTATTTTTGATAGAGTCTGGTGGGATCAATAGGATTCTACTTATCATAAAATACAAAAAAGGGGATGCGCTAGCTAGTGCATCCCTTTTTTAATAATAATCTGTTATGAGATATATAATCATTTTTATTCTCTTCTTTATAAGTAATTCAAACTATGGACAAGCTGCTTTGCATGACTTAAAGTTGAATGTTTTTCAAAACCTAAACTCATCAGTTAACCAAAACTACATTAGGCTATTAAATGAGTCTGCATCAGGTAATGATACAGAAGCAAATTTCGAGTTTGACGATTGGACCAATTTTGAGGTATTTGCAAAATCAGGAGGAAGTATGATGCTTGATTCAGCAAATTACCATATCTCTGATGAAACTATGTTTTTTAATTTAGATGGTAGACTCTATTACCTCTATCCTAATCAAGTAGATTACATTTTGGTTGACAACCGTAAGTTTATCTCCAAAAAAATTGGAGGGGGTTCAAAAACTAAATATAAATACTATGAGGTGCTAGTAGAAGGTGAGATGAATTTGTTGAAAAACAAAAGCCTAGAAAGGAAAAAAATCAATAATCATCCGATGGGCGTTTCACATGGTGTCGAAGAATATGAACTTAAAGAAAAGGTGAAATACTATTATTGTACTCTTGACGACAAGGAAGCTATAGATGTTCCAAGTAGTAAAAAGAACTTTATAAAGATTTTTAAGCGTAACAGAAATAGTATGGTACAATTTGCACGAACCAATAATATTTCTACCAAGTCAGAAGCAGACTTAATTAGAATGTTTACTTACAATAACCAAATAACAAACTAATATTATGAAAGTGGCTAAATCTATCACCCTTGTATTTTTGATGTTTCTTGCTTCAGAAATATTGGCACAAGAGACTTTTAGATTTGGAGTCTCCGGGGGATTCGGCCTCTCTCAAATTGAAGGTGATAATTTAAAAGGATTCCGAAAAGCATCTTATGAAACTTCATTATTGGGAGGATTTCTATTTAAAGATAGAAATGAAATTATTGTAGCTCTAGGTTATGAGCAACTTGGAAGTAAACGTAAAGGTGAAGATGCACCACGCATTTCAGGAAATTATCTCTCTGAAATTGATATGAGTCAAATGTCTCTTTTTGTAGCTTACGCAAAACCTTTTAATCAAGACTGGGATGGTTCTTACAAGCTTAGAGCAAAAGCCGGTCTTAAATACAATCGCTTGTTGTCTCATAATGCAAGGCTCGTTTCATCTTCGATAGTTGATGACTATGAGCTAGCAGATGAGGATTTTAATTCTTCCTATTTGAGTTTGCGGCTTGGGATAGGGGCTAAAATAGGTTCTAGGTTTTTATTAGAAGTAAATTATGAACATGCCTTGCAAAGCATCATAAAAGACTCTGAAGAAATTCGATTGAACAAATTAATACCATTTGGATTATCCGTGGGTTTATCTTACTACTTGTTTTAATTCAACTATGAATGCTAAGACTACTTGTAGCTGTAACTATTTTAGCAACAACTAAATTTTCATATTGTCAATCCGTTGGCACTACCAAGCTATCTGAAAAAGCATTAAGCAAATTTACATTGGTCAACCCAGTAAATGCGACAGACTGTTATCTAATAGACAATTGTGGGTTCATAGTAAAAAAATGGGATTCAGACTACAGACCTGGACTAGCTGCTTACCTTGATTCGAAGGGAAACTTATACAGAGCTGGAAGAATTGGTTCTAATACATTCAGAGCAGGAGGACTTGGAGGAAGCATAGAAAAATTCAGATGGAACGGAGCTAAAGAATGGGAATATATCTTGGCAGATAAGCTATATCATTTGCATCATGATTTTTATATTATGAATGACGGAAAATTGATGCTTGTTGCATGGGAATTAATATCCTTTCAAGAACTAGTAGAAAAGGGTAGGACCGACTTCCCTCAAAATGGACAATTCTATTCAGAGAAAATATTATTAATTGATCCAGAAAATAATTTTAATGAAGTTTGGAGCTGGCGAGCTATAGATCATATTATTCAATATACTTCTGATACAATTGACAACTATGGTCTTGCCTCAGAAAATCCACGTAAATTAGATATCAACCTTAATAAAGGTTTGACGAATAATTATCTAGATTGGCTCCACATCAATTCTGTCGATGTAAATGAAAAGGATAGTTTGATTATGCTAAGTTGTAATGGAATAGAGGAATTAATAGTCATTGAATTTTCTAAAAATCAAAGCATATCAAACAATTCATTTGGAGGGAGATTTGGCTTTGGAGGAGATTTACTATTTAGGTGGGGCAATTACGCCAACTTTTCAGATGATACCTTAACGGTTAAAAGGTTCTTTAGTCAACATGATGTCAGTTGGTTAAGCGCTCAAGATTTTAGCACCATCAGTGTATTTAATAACGGAAGGAGGAAGGAAAATGAAAACTATTCAACGGTTGATATTATTTCCTTTGAAGAATCATTATCTGATTGGATAAATAATATGGCTTCTTCTGAACTTCAAAATAGGAATTTTGAATGGTCTTACAATGAAGACAGGAGCCAAAACTTATACTCAAAAAGAATGTCCTCAGCTCAATGGTTTGAAGGAAACTGGATAATTTGTTCCTCTGATAATGGGCGAATAATTGAGGTAGACTCTAATAATAGTATACTGTGGGAATATATAAATCCGGTTGGCGTAAATCAAATCTTCAATCCTGATGAAACACCATTTGGTAATGTATTATTTGCCGCTTATGTATACGATGAGGATTATTTTGATTCAGAACTTGAGCTAATGATTTCTGAAGATAAAATTGAGTTGGGAAATGAAGATTGCATTGATGTAATTTCTTCAATGCCAAATGAAATTGAAGGTCCGAAGATAGATATTATAAATTCTCATATATTTTTTAGTGCGTATTTATCCTTGAGACTAAATGTATATGATATGTCTGGGAAAGAGATTATGAGAAGTCAAGAAATTGAGAATGGTTTTTGCTTGAATTTAAGTGCATTTCCTATTGGTCTGTATGCTGTTGTTGTAGAGGATATAGATAATTTAGGGATTAGCGTTTATACATTTTTTAACAACTAGATAATTGAGTAAACAAATCAATATTGAAGATTGCAATTCATTTTTCAATTACTTGGAATTTGAGAAGAGATATTCCAATCACACCTTAATCTCGTATCGAAACGATATTCTACAATTCACTGCCTTTTGCAATGGAATGTATGAAGTTGAACATTGGAATGATCTCACACATAAACATATTCGCTCCTGGATGGTTGAACTTGTAGACAAAGGCATAGGACCTAAATCGATTAGAAGAAAATTATCATCGCTTAGAGCCTTGTTCCTGTTTTTTAGAAAACATGATTTGGTTCAGTCAAATCCTATGATTAAAGTTGTCGCACCTAAGATTTCAAAGAGTCTCCCAGAAACCATAACAAGAGACAGAGTTGAAAAATTATTTGATGTTATTAAAAGCGACTCCTTTGCTGATTTCAGAAATAGATTGATTATTGAGCTATTTTATATCACAGGAATGAGACGTGCTGAATTGATGATGTTAAAAGATGAAAACATTGACTATTCAAATAAACAGGTGAAAGTACTTGGAAAGGGAAATAAGGAGAGAACTATTCCTTTATTTGATGTCGTTATTGTGAAAATCAAAAAATACTTGCGTTTAAGAGAAGAATATTTTGGAGATAATACTGTTGACACATATTTATTTGTGACAAACAAGGGTAAAAAACTTTATCCAAAATGGGTTTATAACATGGTTAAATCCTATCTTTCTACGATTACAACTCAAAATAAAAGGTCTCCTCATGTGTTAAGACACAGTTTTGCAACCCATTTATTGGATGCAGGAGCTGAATTAACAGCAATAAAAGATTTATTAGGGCATGTAAATCTGTCTGCAACGCAGATTTATACCCATAATTCGATAGAAAAACTAAAAAACGTCTATAAATCGGCCCATCCTAAATCAGTTTGAAAAAAAAACAAATATTTTTTATTCTGGTGTTTACATATAATCGAAAAATATCTATTTTTGCAGTCGCTTTAAAGAAAGCACTATTATTTTGATATAATGCCGATGTAGCTCAGTTGGCCAGAGCAGCTGATTTGTAATCAGCGGGTCGGGGGTTCGAATCCCTCCATCGGCTCATTGTCTTAATTGAGGGGGTGCGCCGAAGTTGGAGAGACGGGGCAGACTGTAAATCTGTTGCTTAGGCTGAGTAGGTTCGAATCCCACCACCCCCACGAAATAAGAAAAATGCGGAAGTAGCTCAGTTGGTAGAGCATCAGCCTTCCAAGCTGAGGGTCGCGGGTTCGAGTCTCGTCTTCCGCTCTGTTTTGCACGGCATTTATGCCAATGTAGCTCAGTTGGTAGAGCACCTCCATGGTAAGGAGGGGGTCGCTGGTTCAAGTCCAGTCATTGGCTCTATCGCATTTAATATTTAGGATATAATTTGTTTCAGTAAAATAACTTTTTAAAATACTTAATAATGGCTAAAGAAACCTTTCAACGGATCAAACCACACGTTAACATCGGTACTATTGGTCACGTTGACCACGGAAAAACTACCTTGACAGCAGCTATAACTTATGTTTTGTCAGAGCAAGGATTATCTAAAAAAATGGATTACGATTCTATTGATGGTGCTCCAGAAGAAAAAGAAAGAGGTATTACAATTAATACTGCACACGTTGAATACGAAACTGTAAACAGGCACTATGCGCACGTAGATTGTCCTGGTCACGCGGATTACGTTAAAAACATGGTTACGGGTGCTGCTCAGATGGACGGTGCTATCTTAGTTGTTGCAGCTACAGATGGACCTATGCCACAAACTAGAGAACACATTTTGTTGTGTCGTCAGGTTGGGGTACCAAATGTCGTAGTATTCATGAACAAAGTTGATTTGGTTGATGATCCAGAGATGCTTGAATTGGTAGAGATGGAAGTTAGAGAGCTTCTAAGCCAATATGAGTTTGATGGTGATAATTGTTCAGTTATTCAAGGTTCTGCGCTTAAGGCACTTGAAGGTACTGACGAAGGAAAAGCTCAAATCATGGAATTGATGAATGCTGTAGATACAGAAATTCCAGAACCAGTTAGAGAAGTAGATAAAGACTTCTTGATGCCTGTTGAGGATGTATTCTCTATTACAGGTAGAGGTACAGTAGCTACAGGTAGAATCGAAAGAGGCGTAATTAACACAGGTGACCAAGTAGAGATTGTAGGTATGATGAGAGATGGCGAAAAGCCTCTAAATTCTACTATTACTGGTGTTGAGATGTTTAGGAAAATATTGGAAAGAGGTGAAGCGGGTGATAATGCAGGTCTTCTTTTAAGAGGTATCGATAAGAATGATATCAAGAGAGGTATGGTTATCGTTAAGCCTGGTTCAGTGAAACCACACAAAAAATTCAAATGCGAGGTTTACGTATTAGGAAAAGATGAAGGAGGAAGACATACACCTTTCTTCAACGGATACAGACCTCAGTTCTATTTTAGAACTACTGACGTTACCGGTGATGTAGCATTGCCCGATGGTGTTGAAATGGTAATGCCTGGTGATAACGTATCATTGGAGGTGACATTACTTAACACTATTGCCATGGAGAAAGGATTGAGATTTGCGATTAGGGAAGGTGGTAGAACAGTTGGTGCAGGTCAGGTAACTGAAATTCTTGAATAAAAAGTTATTTGACAACAAATTGATATCATGAATTAAGCACTCAGTTATTGAGTGCTTAATTTTCTGCATTATAGCGGAATATGTGTTCGAACACCATAGGGGAGTAGCTCAATTGGTAGAGCGGTGGTCTCCAAAACCATAGGCTGCGGGTTCGATTCCTGTCTCCCCTGCTAAAATAAAGACGAAAGAATATGAACGATTTTATTTTATATATTAAAGAGAGTTATAATGAGCTCATCCATAAAGTAACTTGGCCAACATGGTCAAACCTCTTTAGCAGTACAAGGCTTGTTATCATTTCAACAATCATGATTTCCTTGGTCATCTTTGTGATGGATGTGGTATCTAAAGGGGTACTAACAAGGATTTATGAGTTGAATTTTATTTAACAGCGAGATAATACTCCTCTGATGTCAGAAGAAACTAGATGGTACTCCTTACGTGTAATAAGCGGAAAGGAAAAAAAGATAAAGGAATATATTGAGCTTGAATTACAGAGAAAGAAATGGAACGACTTTGTAACTCAAGTATTGGTTCCTTCAGAAAAGGTGTATAAAATTAGGAATGGTAAAAAAGTAATCTTAGAAAGGAACATATTACCAGGTTATATCTTAATTGAAGCACTACCATCTAAGTTTAGCGGAGAAATGATTCAGGCTATTACCAATGTACCAAATGTGATACATTTTTTGGGGAAGAGCAATCCCATTCCGATGAGGCAATCAGAAGCAAACAGGATGCTTGGAAAAGTTGATGAATCTCAGGAAGTTGGAGAATCTATGCTAGAGCCATTCATCGTTGGCGAAACGGTAAAAATTATTGATGGTCCTTTCAACGATTTTGTTGGGGATATCAAAGAGGTTAATGAGGAGAAGAAGAAATTAAAAGTTATAGTTAAGATTTTCGGTAGAGGAACCGAAGTCGAATTGAATTTTATGCAAATTGAAAAACAATAATAAGTTATTTAAGATAGTCTGATATGGCAAAGGAAATAGAAGGTTTTATAAAACTACAAGTTAAAGGAGGTGCTGCGAACCCTTCACCACCAGTTGGACCTGCATTAGGTGCCAAAGGTGTTAACATTATGGAATTCTGTAAAAGGTTCAATGCCAAGACAGAAGATTCCAGAGGAAAAGTACTTCCAGTTGTAGTTACTGTTTTTAAAGATAAGTCATTTGATTTTATCATTAAAACACCACCAGCGGCTATTCAATTATTAGAGGCTGCAAACCTTAAAAAAGGTTCTCCAGAGTCTAATAGAGATAAAGTAGGTACCGTAACATGGGATCAAGTGAAATTGATCACAAATGACAAAATGGAAGATTTGAATGCTTTTACTGTTGAGTCAGGTATGAAAATGGTTGCTGGAACAGCAAGAAGTATGGGAATCGTAGTGGAGGGAACACCTCCATGGGATCAATAATTTTTTTAACAAGGGAGTCGATAAGACGCTAAAACCTTAATTTATTATGGCAAAAGTTACTAAAAAAAGAAAGGTTGCTAATACCAAAGTAGATCCAGACAAGTTATATCAACTTGATGAAGCTATGAAATTAGTTAAGGAAGTCAATACCGCTAAATTTGACGCATCCATAGACATCCATATTCGTTTAGGTGTAGATCCAAGAAAAGCAGATCAAGCTATCAGAGGGACTGTTACACTTCCTCATGGGACGGGTAAATCTAAAAGTGTTTTGGTTTTGTGTACACCTGATAAAGAAGAGGAAGCTAAGGAAGCAGGTGCTGATTACGTAGGTTTAGATGAATACATAAATAAAATTCAACAAGGTTGGACTGATGTAGATGTGATTATTGCAGCACCAAATGTAATGGCTCAATTGGGAAAGATTGGTAGAATATTAGGACCTCGTGGACTAATGCCTAACCCTAAATCTGGTACAGTAACTCCAAATGTAGGAGCAGCCGTTAAAGAAGTTAAGGGTGGTAAAATCGCTTTCCGTGTAGATAAGTATGGTATCATTCATAGTACAGTTGGAAGAGTATCTTTTTCTCCAGAAAAACTTACTGAAAATGCCACGGAATTATTAACCACTATAAACCGTTTAAGGCCTTCTTCTGCTAAAGGTATTTATATGAGAGGTATAAGTATCGCTTCTAGCATGAGCCCAGGTATTAAGGTTGAAGATAAATTTTAAGATCATTTAAAAAAAATAGAAATGACTAGAGAAGAAAAATCCGTGGTGATTGAGGAATTATCAGCTAAATTCAAAGATTCACCTTATTTCTATATCGCTGATTCATCTCAGCTTACAGTAGAAAATATAAATAAATTTAGAGGTCTATGTTTTACTAAAGGCATCGAAATGCGTGTCGTTAAAAATACAATGATCAAAAAAGCTCTTGAAGCTGCCGGTGGTGAAGATGCTGGATATGGCGACATTTATAGTGCGCTTACAGGTCCATCTTCTTTAATGTTTACCGAAGTAGCGAACAGTCCTGCAAAAGTTATCAAAGAATTCAGAAAATCATTTGATAAGCCAGTTCTTAAAGCAGCTTTCATTGACACAGCAATTTTCTTAGGCGATGACGCTTTGGATCAGTTGGCTTCATTGAAATCGAAAGAAGAATTGTTAGGAGATATTGTATTGTTGTTACAATCTCCAGCTAAAAATGTTATATCTGCCCTTAAATCAGGAGGGTCTACGATAGCTGGTCTTGTTAAAGCATTACAAGAAAGAGCTCAGTAATTATGGCTTCCAAGCTAATCGCATCTTTATTATTAATGATGTAATTATTAAAATATAAAAAAAATTATCATGGCAGACTTAAAGTCAATTGCAGACCAATTAGTTAATCTAACCGTAAAAGAAGTTAGCGAATTGGCAGACATTTTAAAAGAAGATTACGGTATTGAACCTGCTGCTGCTGCTGTTGCGGTTGCTGCTGGTCCTGCTGCTGGCGGTGATGCTGGTGGAGATGCAGTTCAAACTGAATTTACAGTAATGTTAAATTCTGCGGGAGCAGCAAAACTAGCAGTAGTAAAAGAAGTTAAAAACCTTTTAGGCTTAGGTCTAAAAGAAGCTAAAGAACTTGTTGATAGCGCACCTGCTGCAGTAAAAGAGGGTGTTGCTAAAGAAGAAGCAGAATCCATTAAGGCTGCTTTGGAAGCTGCTGGAGCTGACGTAGAATTAAAATAAACGTCACCCCAGTAGATGAACAAATATTGTTCTTTAAACTTTTAAAATAAGTTGGCTTAGTCATTGAATGCAATGGCTAAGCTAAACCTATTTTAGATACATAATATTTAATCTAGGTTCAAACTTTATTATTTCCTATTTGTCTTAAATACTTTTCAATGGCTCAAGCAAGTATAGTTGCAGCAAACAAAAATCATAGGCATTTCTTTGGAAAAGCAAAGCACACAGATGCTTATCCTGATTTATTGGAAATTCAAATTAAATCGTTTCAGGAATTTTTTCAGTTGGAAACAACTCCGGAAAATAGAGGAAACGAAGGTTTGTTTAATGTTTTTCAAGAGAATTTTCCCATTACCGATGCAAGGAATATATTCGTACTAGAATTCTTGGATTACTTTATTGACCCTCCTCGATACAGCATTGAAGAGTGTATGGAAAGGGGATTAACATACAGTGTTCCTCTAAAAGCAAAGCTTAGATTGTCTTGTAACGATGAAGAACATGTCGATTTTCAAACTATCGTTCAAGATGTTTTCTTAGGAAATATTCCTTATATGACTCCTAAAGGTACCTTTGTTATAAATGGTGCTGAAAGAGTAGTTGTATCACAATTACATAGGTCTCCAGGTGTGTTTTTTAGTTTGAATTATCACCCTAACGGATCAAAAATTTATTCTGCCAGAGTTATTCCTTTTAAAGGAGCTTGGATGGAATTTACAACAGACATTAACAATGTCATGTTTGCCTACATAGATAGGAAGAAAAAGTTTCCAGTTACAACTTTGCTTAGAGCAATCGGCTACGATTCAGATAAGGATATTCTTGAAATCTTTGGCCTGTCTGAGGAAATCAAAGCTGATAAGAGAAATCTAAAAAAAGCCGTCGGAAGAAAGTTGGCTGCCAGAGTTCTAAAAAAATGGAACGAAGATTTCGTTGATGAAGATACTGGCGAGGTAGTGACAATCGAAAGAAATGAAATCATTCTTGAAAGAGATGATACTCTTGATGAAGAAAATATTCTTTTAATATTAGATTCTGATATTGATTCAATTATCTTACAAAAGGAAAGGAAAGGTGAAGACGCTAAAGATTTTAGCATTATTTACCAAACTCTTCAAAAAGATCCTTCAAGTTCTGAACTTGAAGCAGTAACACAAATCTACAGACAACTTAGAGGTACTGATCCACCCGATGAGGAAACAGCAAGAGGAATTATTGATAAACTATTCTTCTCTGATAAAAGATATAATCTGGGTGAAGTTGGTAGATATAAAATCAACAGAAAACTAAAACTAGATATCGATTTAAATACTTTGGTTTTAACCAAAGATGATATCATTGAGATTATCAAGTATATTGTTGATCTAATCAACCAAAAGGCAGAATTGGATGATATCGATCATCTAAGCAACAGAAGGGTTAGAACAGTTGGAGAGCAGTTGTATGCACAATTCGGTGTGGGTTTAGCTCGTATGGCTAGAACAATTAGGGAAAGAATGAACGTTAGAGATAATGAAGTATTCACTCCGATCGATTTGATCAACGCTAGAACTCTTTCTTCTGTTATCAACTCCTTCTTTGGGACCAGCCAATTGTCTCAGTTTTTGGATCAAACCAATCCACTATCTGAAATTACGCACAAGCGAAGAATTTCTGCTCTAGGGCCAGGTGGTTTATCTAGAGAGCGAGCGGGATTTGAGGTGAGAGATGTTCATTATTCTCACTATGGTAGACTTTGCACTATTGAGACACCGGAGGGGCCAAATATTGGCTTGATCTCCACGCTTTGCGTTTTTGCAAAAGTGAACAAAATGGGCTTCCTAGAAACACCTTATCGAAAGGTTAATAAAGGAAGTGTTGATCTAAAGTCTCCAATTGAATATTTAAGTGCTGAAGGAGAAGATTACAAGAAGATCGCTCAGGCAAATGCCAATATCAATGAGAAAGGGGCTTTTGAAAGCGACAGGATTAAGTGTAGAGAGCATGGTGACTTCCCTGTTTTAATGCCTGAGGAAATCGAATATATGGATGTTGCACCAAACCAGATTGTTGGTGTGTCTGCATCTTTGATTCCTTTCCTTGAAAATGATGATGCTAACAGAGCCCTGATGGGATCTAACATGCAACGTCAGGCAGTACCTTTGGTTAGACCAAAGTCTCCAATAGTTGGAACAGGAATTGAACAGAAAGTTGCCGAGGATTCTAGAATTCTTATCAATGCAGAAGGAAAAGGTGTGGTTCAATATGTTGATGCTGAAAAGATCATCATCGAATACGATAGATCTAAGGATGAAGAACTGGTTTCTTTTGAAAGCAATGTTAAAACATATTTCCTTTCTAAGTTTAAGCGAACTAACCAGGGATCTACAATTAACTTAAAGCCTATCGTTAATAAAGGCGATAGAGTTGTTAAGGGTACACTTCTAAGTGATGGCTATGCTACTGAAAATGGTGAATTGGCATTAGGCCAAAACCTGTTAGTATCATTCATGCCTTGGAAGGGATATAACTTTGAGGATGCAATCGTACTTTCAGAAAGAGTTGTAAGAGAGGATGTTTTTACATCTATTCATATTGTATCGTATGAATTGGAAGTAAGAGATACCAAGTTGGGTGAAGAAGAATTGACAAATGATATCCCTAACGTAAGTGAAGAGGCTACCAAAGACCTTGATGAACATGGTATCATTAGGATGGGAGCTTGGGTAAAAGAAGGTGATATCCTAATCGGTAAGATAACCCCAAAAGGTGAATCTGATCCTACACCTGAAGAAAAGTTGCTTAGAGCAATCTTTGGTGATAAAGCAGGTGATGTGAAAGATGCTTCTTTGAAAGCACCTCCATCGACAAAGGGTGTTATTATAAATAAAAAGCTTTTTGCAAGAGCTAAAAAGGATAAATTCCAAAAAATTCAGGAAAAAGAATTACTGTCAAAACTTGAAGATTCTCACGCTGTAGCACTAAATGAATTGAGAACCAATTTAATTGATAAATTGCTTATCATATTAGGCGGGCAAGTTTCTGAAGGTGTAAAATCCATTTATAATGAACCCTTAGTTGCTAAAGGTTCGAAATTTACAACCAAGACGCTTAAAGATCTTGATTATTCACAAGTGGACTTTTCAAACTGGACAAAAGGGAGTGACTCCAATAAATTGGTTGCTAAACTTCTACACAATTATACGATCAAAGTAAATGAAGAAGTAGGTAGATACAAAAGAGAAAAATTCAATATCTCAATTGGGGATGAATTGCCCGCAGGTGTTCTAAAACTTGCTAAAGTTTATTTGGCTAAGAAAAGAAAACTTAAAGTTGGTGATAAATTAGCTGGTCGTCACGGTAACAAAGGAATTGTATCCAGAATTGTCAGACAAGAAGATATGCCTTTCTTAGCAGATGGAACTGCAGTTGATATTGTATTGAATCCGTTAGGTGTACCTTCTAGGATGAACCTGGGACAGATTTTTGAAACTGTACTTGGTTGGGCTGGACAAAAACTTGGTCTGAAGTTCGCAACACCAATCTTTGATGGAGCCAGTTTGGAAGATATTGATCAATATGTTCAAAAAGCAAAATTACCTTCATTGGGTCAAACATACTTATATGATGGTGAAACTGGTGATAGGTTCCATCAGGAAGCTACCGTTGGAATCATCTATATGCTTAAGTTAAGCCACATGGTTGATGATAAGATGCATGCTAGGTCCATAGGTCCTTATTCACTCATTACTCAGCAACCTCTTGGTGGTAAAGCACAGTTTGGTGGTCAGAGATTTGGTGAGATGGAAGTTTGGGCATTGGAAGCATTCGGTGCATCACATATCTTAAGAGAACTATTGACCATAAAATCTGATGACATTGTCGGTAGAGCAAAGGCTTACGAAGCTATTGTCAAAGGAGAGAATTTACCAGAGCCTGGAATTCCTGAATCATTTAACGTATTGATTCACGAATTAAGAGGTTTGGCTCTTGATGTAAAATTTGACTAGTATTTTTAGTGTTGATCTTTAATCTTTTTAATCTATATAAAATTTAGATTATGCCTTTCAAAAGAAAGAATGAAACCAGTAGTAAGAATTTCGATTCTATTACAATATGCTTGACATCTCCAGATGAGATTCTAGAAAGATCTTATGGTGAGGTGTTAAAACCTGAAACAATTAACTACAGAACTTACAAGCCTGAGAGGGATGGTTTGTTTTGTGAAAGAATATTTGGTCCTGTAAAAGATTATGAATGTTATTG
The DNA here is from genome assembly GCA_029262995.1 of Saprospiraceae bacterium. Taxonomy (GTDB): domain Bacteria; phylum Bacteroidota; class Bacteroidia; order Chitinophagales; family Saprospiraceae; genus RFSX01. The sequence continues at coordinate 66,353 of JAJCYH010000027.1, forward strand.
CGGTAAATACAAGAGAATCAGATATAAGGGAATCGTTTGTGATCGTTGTGGAGTAGAAGTAACTGAGAAGAAGGTGAGACGAGAGCGAATGGGCCACATAAAATTGGTGGTACCTGTAGTTCATATTTGGTTTTTTAAATCTTTACCTAATAAAATTGGATACCTATTAGGACTTTCGTCCAAAAAGCTGGAATCAATTATTTATTATGAGAGATATGCTGTTATTCGACCTGGTGTTAAAGAAGGTGAAATCGAAAAGATGGAACTTTATACCGAGGAAGAATATTTTGAAATTTTGGATACCCTTCCAGATGGGAATCAGCTCCTAGACGATGCAGACCCTCAAAAATTCATTGCGAAAATGGGTGCTGAGGCAGTAATGGAATTGTTGGAAGGATTGGAGCTTGAAAGCTTGTCTTATGAATTAAGACATCAAGCAGCTAATGAAACATCTCAACAGAGAAAGTCTGAAGCCTTAAAGAGACTCAGAGTCGTTGAAGCATTTAGAGAAGGACAAACAAGAATGGACAATAGGCCTGAATGGACTATCATCCAGTACCTTCCAGTAATACCTCCAGAATTAAGACCTTTGGTTCCATTGGATGGTGGTCGATTTGCAAGTTCTGACCTTAATGATCTATACAGAAGGGTGATTATTCGTAACAACAGGCTTAAAAGACTTTTAGAAATTAAAGCACCTGAAGTGATTCTTAGAAATGAGAAAAGAATGCTTCAAGAGGCAGTAGACTCATTGTTTGATAATTCGAGAAAATCTAATGCTGTAAAAGCAGAAGGAGGACGTTCTTTAAAGTCACTAAGTGATATTCTTAAAGGAAAACAAGGTCGTTTCCGTCAAAATTTATTGGGTAAAAGGGTTGATTATTCTGGTCGTTCAGTAATCGTTGTAGGACCTGAACTTAAATTGCATGAATGTGGTCTTCCTAAAGGAATGGCAGCTGAATTGTTCAAGCCTTTTATAATCAGAAAACTTATAGAAAGGGGTATCGTTAAGACGGTTAAATCAGCTAAAAAATTGGTTGATAGAAAAGATCCTGTAATTTGGGAGATCCTTGAAAATGTATTGAAAGGACATCCTGTATTATTGAACAGGGCTCCTACACTTCACAGATTATCTATTCAGGCGTTTCAGCCAAAATTGGTTGAAGGAAAGGCAATTCAACTTCACCCATTGGTGACAGGTGCATTTAATGCGGATTTTGATGGTGACCAGATGGCTGTTCACGTACCATTGAGCCAAGGAGCAGTATTAGAAGCTCAAGTGTTAATGCTTGCTTCTCATAATATGTTGAATCCGCAAAATGGTACACCGATTACTCTTCCTTCTCAGGATATGGTACTTGGGTTGTATTATTTGACAAAGGAACACCCAGATTTAGCAGTAGGTAAAAATGGAAGAGAGAAGACATTCTATTCATCCGAAGAAGTTTTGATAGCATACAATGAAGGGCAGCTTAAACTTCATGAAGGTATCAAAGTACGAGTGAAAGTGGAAGATGAAGAAGGAATAATGAAAATTGGAATCGTAAGTACTACAGTTGGTAGAATTATATTCAATCAAAAGACGCCAGAAACGGTACCTTATATAAATACTTTGATGACAAAGAAGAACTTGAAAAAAGTTATTTCTGACATCATCACAAGAACAGACTTTCCAACAACAGCTGAATTTCTCGATCAGATTAAAACGATGGGTTTTTACTGGTCATTTAAAGCAGGTCTTTCTTTTAACCTAGGAGATCTAATTAATCCAACGATTAAAGAAACAACCTTACTTGAAGCTCAAGAAGAAGTTGATGAAGTTTGGGAAAACTATAATATGGGTCTGATTACGCCAAATGAGCGTTATAATCAGGTAATTGATAAGTGGACTTACGCTGATAATAAAATCACTGAAAACCTGATGAAAGAACTTCAGGAACATAAGTCTGGGTTTAATTCAGTATATATGATGTTGGATTCAGGAGCAAGGGGATCTAAGCAGCAAATTAAACAACTATGTGGGCTGAGAGGATTGATGGCGAAGCCACGTAAATCAGGAGACACAGGTGGAGCGATTATTGAAAACCCAATTCTTTCTAATTTCCTAGAAGGCTTGTCTGTTCAAGATTACTTTATCTCTACTCACGGTGCTAGAAAAGGTTTGGCCGATACAGCTCTTAAAACTGCCGATGCAGGTTACTTAACAAGAAGACTTGTTGACGTATCTCAGGATGTTATCATATCTTCTTATGATTGTGATACCTTAAGAGGAATTAAAATGACAGCTCTTGTAGAAAACGATAAAATTGTTGACCCTATATCAGAAAGAATTGAAGGTCGTTATATCTTAAATGATATTTATCATCCTGAAACTGATGAGTTAATTATTGAAGCAGGTGAGTATATAGATCACATGATGTCTGAGAAAATTCAAAACTCAGAAATTGAAAGTGTAAAGATTCGTTCGGTTCTTACGTGTGAAGAAAAGAATGGTGTATGTGCTAAATGTTATGGTAAAAACCTTGCAACAAATAGATTAGCTGAAATAGGAGATGCTGTTGGAATTATTGCAGCACAGAGCATTGGAGAGCCAGGTACACAGTTGACACTAAGAACCTTTCACGTGGGTGGTATCGCTTCCGTAACAAAAGCGGAATCAGAAATTATATCTAAACATGAAGGCGTAGTTCAATTTGATAACATTGAATTCACAAGTTTTGAAGAAAACGGAGTAAAATCTAATATCATTCTCTCAAGATCTGGTGAAATTAGAGTTATTGATCCTAGTACCAAAAAGCTTTTGACTACATTCTATATTCAATATGGATCTATCTTGCATATTAAGGATGAGCAAAAAATTAAAAAAGGTGACTTGATTTCCCAATGGGATCCTTTTAACGCTTTGATCATATCAGATTATAATGGTATCATTAAATATGAAGATATGGAAGAGGGCGTTTCTTACCGAAAAGAAAGAGATGACCAAACAGGTAATGAGGATATTGTAATTGTAGAATCTAAGAACAAAAAAGTTATCCCAGTTGTAAAAGTAATTTCTCCTTCAGGTGAAGAATTGAAATCTTATGCCATGCCAGTAGGCGCTTACTTGACCGTTTTAAATGGAGAAGAAGTCAGTTCAGGCCAGAAATTGGCTAAAATCCCGAGAAAGCAAGGACAGATTCAGGATATTACCGGTGGTCTTCCAAGGGTTACTGAACTTTTCGAAGCAAGAAATCCTTCAAACCCAGCAGTAGTTTCGCAGATTGATGGTATCGTAGCTTTCGGTAAAGTCAAAAGGGGTAACCTTGAGGTTTTTGTTACAGATGAAAAAACCAGCCAAAAGACTAAATATCTTATTAAAAAAGGTAGATTGATGCTTGTGCAAGATGGTGATTTCGTTAGAGCTGGAACTAAATTATCCGATGGAGCAACCTCTCCATTTGATATATTAAATATAATGGGACCTTATGCAGTTCAACAATATCTTGTAAATGGAATTCAAGAAGTTTACCGTTCTCAAGGAATTAAAATCAATGATAAACACATTGAGGTAATTTCAAGACAAATGATGAGAAGAGTAGAAATTGAAGATGCAGGAGATACACCATTCTTGGAAGGTGAAGCTGTAGAAAGATATGATTTTCTAGTCACCAATGATATGATTTTCGATAAGAAAGTTGTTGAAGATTCAGGTGAATCTACAAAAGTGAAACCCGGTCAACTGGTTACATTACGTCAAATCAGAGAAGAAAACTCTTATTTGAAGCGTAATGATAAAGATCTGGTTAAATTTAGAGATGCAATTTCTGCTACCTCTAAGCCATTGCTTCAGGGTATTACTAAATCTTCTCTAGGAGTTCGTTCATGGATATCAGCCGCTTCATTCCAGGAAACCACCAAGGTATTGAGTACAGCTGCAATTGGGGCTAAACGAGATAACTTGGAAGGATTGAAAGAGAATGTTATTGCTGGTAAGAATATTCCTGCAGGAACAGGTTCTAAGATTTTCAGAGACTTTATTGTTACCGTAAATCCAAAAGAAGTTGAGAGTGAAGATGAAGAAACCTTAGCCTTAGCGGATAGAAGTGACATATAATAAAAGCAATAAATAATATTTAAATGCCCGGTAAGCTCTTGTTTATCGGGCATTCATTTTTTGCATGTATGCAAAAATATATTTACCAAGAATATCAAATTCTACATTGATAAAATCTGCTATTTTCCAATCCTTAATATTTGTATATTGAAAAGTAAAAGGAATAATAGCGACCCTAACTAAGTTTTGATTTATTGATTTTACAGTAAGGCTTATGCCATTCAACGCTATGGAGCCTTTAGAAATGATAAGATGGGATTTATCTTCTGGAACATCTAAACTTATTTCCAAGCTTCCATCCACTTCCTCAATCGTTATAACTTTTGCTACTGCATCAACATGCCCTTGTACAATGTGTCCATCCATACGACTGCTAGCCATGACACTTCTTTCAAGATTTACTATATCACCGACAGAAAGCGCATCTAAATTGGTCACATCCAAAGTCTCCTTTATAGCTTCGACTTTATAGGTGTATTTATTAAATTCTACAACAGTAAGACAGACGCCGTTATGGCTTATACTTTGATCTATATAGATTTCTCCTGGATATGCATTTTTAAAAGTAAAAAGCTTATTACTTCCACTTTTGTCAATATTTTCAAGAGTCGTTACTTTTTCAATAATACCAGAAAACATGTTGTTGATTTACCTTATGATTTGAATATATCCACTTAATTGAGCAACTTGGTTTTGAAGTCCTTCAATATCTGTATCAAAGACAAGACATGTATAATAATAACTTCCCTGATCTACATCTTTACCATTTAGATCTCTACCATCCCATAAAATTTGTGGATTCGTAGTTGTAAATATTTTATTTCCCCACCTATTAAACACCTGAAAATCAATTAAGCTAACAAATCTATTCTCTGAAGGAACAAAGAAATCATTTGCTCCATCATTATTTGGTGTAAATGTATTTGGTAATTTGTAAATTGGACAGTTTCCAACACACACATAATTACTAATAATGCCTTCATTGCCTAAACTATCAACAGCACTAATTTTATAGCATCCATTTATCCCTTCTTCTGGAAGATGTTCGTATTCATTCTCGGTAGCATCAAGAATAGCAATTAACTCTGCTTCTTCAGATAATGAGGATGAGAAATAAATATTATAGAATTCAACGTCCCCACTATCTTCACATACAAAATCTGACCTCGTCCAGTTTAAAGTATTAATCAGATCTGAGTTTAAAGTGAATTCCCCATTATCACATGGGTTGCTAACGGATAAAGTTGGAGTACAAGGACCAATAGTATCTATCGGTATTCCACAATTTTCTTGTGAGAAGTTTTTTATTATTTCAGGTGTCCCAGAGATTCCATATGTACCAATGGATTCAATTCTATAGCAATAATTGATTTCATTCATAACATTACGATCTAGGTAAGTTCTCGTATTTACAGTACTTATCAATTCAAAATTAGGATTGATAAGATCTTTTCTATAAATATTATATTGATGATTTTCCCATGAAGTTGATTCATCCCAACTCAAAGAATTAATATTATCAGAAGATCTAATGTTTAAATAAACGGAACTAGTAGTAGGGCTACTTGAATAAAAGTTTCCATTTGAATAAAAGTCTACTCTATAATAAAATTGAATGTCATTGGTATTAAGACTATTATCTAAAAAAGATTGCGCAACGGCATCTGAAAAATTGTTCGAAGTAAAGTTAGCTCCTGGTATTTCTTGAAACGTATTTCCATTAACAGATCTGAGCAGAGTATAGCGATAAGGTCCGGGATTTGCTATAGTATCAAAATCTTCTTTTTTTGGCTTTAGCCACCGTACTTGAATGTCACCGTTATTTAAATCTGTATTAATTACACTTGCTTCTGTAATTAACGGGAAATCTTGCTGTAGTTGAGTACAGATTTCATCAGAAGATAGACTTTCAACAATATTAAACGGATTGCCAGAGGTGGTTTGTTTAGCGAAATTAGCCAATACCCGATAACAATATATTTTTCCTTTTTCAACATTTGAATCTGAATACGTGTATTTGGAACCATCGTTATCTTGAGTATTAAACTTAACGATAGAATAGCCTTGCCCTTCAAGACCTGGAGTACAGGTATCTATCTCAAGTAGTCGAGTATTTATTTTTCGCCAGACACTAAATCCAATAAAATAATTGTCAAAAGCATTTTCACAGGAATAGGGTAGGTCCCAAGATAAATTAATCCTATCAAAATTGACTTCAGCTTCAAGGTTTTCAGGAGCAGGACCAACAACTTTTATCTTTAATGTTTTTAGAACCGTTAATCCAGTATTATTATTTATACTGTTGTCTTGAGCTTTGAATACCACCTGATAGAAATTATTGGAGATATGCTCACATTCAGTTTGCCAAACAAAAAACTTGGTTAAAGGTGACTCCCTAAATTCATTATCACCAGATAATACGGCTCTTGAAAAGTCAACCAAAAAAGGACCACCAGTTGCGGTAATTCTTATTTTGTTGAAGGTGTCAGGATCAGTAGCAGAAACAGGAATTTCTATCTTTTCTCCAGCAACGACACATATCTCATCTATTACATTTATGGAGGGCGGCAAACTAATACATGACTCTACGCGGATTTGCATATCCCTAATTACACTGTTAAGAAGGATGCCGTTCCTATATTCATTTATTTTAATAGCAATATTGTATTCTCCTGTTTGTTTGGGAGAGTCCCATACAAAGTCTCCTGTTATAGGATCTAGCGAAATTCTATTTTCAGGACCCGCTGAGACTTCATCCGGAAACCTATAAGAAGGTACTACATCTCCTTCTGCCTGAAGTGGAATTACTAACTCATAAGAAAGACTATCACCATCAACATCATATGCATTTGGATTGTGAATAAATTTTTGATTTGCACAGGCAAAATCTATAGGAGGCTGTAATAACACAACACTGTTGTTAAAACCTTGAAATTGTGTATTTATTAGCGTAAATGTTGTCGATACGAAAAATGGAACATCTACGGAGTTAGGAAAATTTACATTGACGATATTGTCGACTCTGTTAGGATCTTCAAAGGAAAGTGTAAAAGTCGCTCTTCCAGGATAGGTATGCTCGGCTGTATAATAATTGACTTTAATATCTTCACCTAGAATGATCTCACCATTTCCATTTGATCTGGCTACAATCTCAGACTCTCCATCTCCCCAATTCAATGTTAAGCTATCTCTGTCCGCAGATGTAGAAGATGCTTTAGTATAAGTTGTAATTGTAGCTAAAATGGTTAAAGGGCCAGTTTGCTTGTATGTGATTTCACCAGAACGGTTATGTGTAGCACAAACATCAGTATTGTTGAGGATTGATATCAGTGTACAAAGCGCTATGAATCTCAATATCTTCATTATGTATAAATACAGTTTCCTAAAAATACCTAATTCCTTTATTAATTGCCCAATAGCTGACTTAGTGAATCAGACAATTGGACCAACAAATTTAGTATCCAAGCACTTTAAGACATTCCTTAAGGCTTTCTTCCCAGCTTTTAATGTTAATTCCAAAATCGTTGATCAGCTTTTCCTTTGAAAGGACACTCCACTTAGGACGAATAGCCATGGTTGAGAAATCAAGTGTTCTGATAGGGTTTACTTTACATTTGGTCTTGGTAAGTTTAAATATCGTTTCTGCAAAATGTGACCATTGTGTCACTCCACTATTGCTGTAATGATAAACACCCCTTTTTTGCGTTTTGGTACTTAGGTTAGCTTCACAAAATGAAATTATATTTAATAAGGCTTTTGCTAAATCCATAGCGTTGGTAGGACTACCGTGTTGGTCACTAACTATGTTGAGATTTTCCTTAGTCGAACCTAATTTTAGCATGGTTTTGACAAAGTTGGATCCAAATTGGGAATATACCCACGAAGTTCGAATGATAAGTGAGTCTGGCCTTAGATTTAAAAGAGCGGTTTCCCCGGCCAACTTGCTTTTGGCATAAATGGATTGTGGCCAAGTATGATCATTTGTAAATAAAAGCCTTGATGGATTATGATGATAGACATAATCGGTTGAGATATGTATAATTTTACAATCTGGATTGCAATATTTGGCCAATAGTTCAACTGCATTTTTATTTACCCTGTAACAAGCTTCGGAATCAAGTTCGGCTTGATCAACCTTGGTGTATGCTGCCGTGTTGATTAGATAGTCGTAGTTATTGGAAAGTATTTCAATAAGCTGTTTTTCATTGCAAATGTCTAATTCATTTTTTGACTTAAAGTCAAAAATAAAATCAGGAAAGAAACTTTTAATTTCATGAAGACACTTTCCCAACTGCCCATTAGAACCGGTGACAAGTACTTTTACAGACATACAATTAAGACTAAATGTCTCTTTTAATAAATAAGAAATAACTAAGACATAAAAATATCAAAGTATAGGCTATTGTCAGTAGGGCAGCTTCTTTATATTCCAAAAGGAATGCGAAATCAATGTTGGTTGGGACAGCACTAGCGTATCTTAATACTGGTAAAGGCATTAAATCTTCTGCAGCATTCATAGGGAAATACCTAGTAAACGCAGCCTTTTCGATTTGCTCAACGAAATAAAGCCTTATCAGGGGTTCTATAATAATAACATAACTGAGATAGAAAAATACAGCAATACCTGATTTTCTAAATAGATAAGCTAAGAATAGTGCGAAATTGAGATAAGCAAAAGACATCAAAAAGAATCTTGATAAAGCCCAATCATTATCAAAGGCCAAAGCCAAACTGAAACTTTCTGATTTGAGAAGTCCAATTAACAATCCAAGCATTCCATAATAAATAGTCGCTACTACAGATAGTATAGTTAAACTGATTATTTTGGAAATAAAAAACTCATTTCTTGTCAACCCATTAATGATTGATTGTCGCATTGTCTTATTGGATACTTCAATTGTCACAAAGTAGATCATGGCAACACCCAAGAAGAAAAAGACTATCCAGTTTCCAGCGTAACCCAAATATTCCCAGATTGAAGGAAATTGAAAAAAACTATCCTTGTTGGGAAGAAATGATGGAAGATCTGGAATTAGTGAACCGAAATATAAGCAAGCTGGAAAGAATAGGAAAAAGAATAATATCAATAATTGTATTACAGTATTTTTCCTGAATTTTGACCATTCTAGTTTTATTAATCTTAACATTGTTTATGATGTTTCAGTGGTTTTTCAACTTGTAATTTTGAGGAATTCTTCTTCTAATTTTCTTTTGCGAGCAACAAGATGCGTCAGTTTAATGCCATTTGAAAATGCAGCCTCATTAAGGGCAGCAATATCTAGTCCTTCACTTGCGGTACATTCAATTAAATTGTGCTTTACTTCTAGTGATTTTATATCCTGGATCGATCTAAGAAATGCAATTAACTTGTCCGAGTCATTGGACCACAATTCAAGTAATATATCATTGGTAAGTATAGATCCTACAGGACCTGTAGCAAGTAGTTTACCATTTTTTATTATGGCAACATGTGAACATATTTTTTCAACTTCATCCAAAATATGACTGGCCATGATAACGGTCTTTCCCCTAGAAGCTATTTCGGTTAGGGCAGATCGAACTTCTGATATTCCCTGAGGATCCAAACCATTAGTTGGTTCATCAAAAATTACTACATCTGGATCACCTATCATAGTTGCGGCTATGGCTAGTCGTTGTTTCATTCCTAAGGAATAAGTCTTAAATTGAGACTTTCTTCGTCCTCTAAGTTTGACCAATTCTAGGATTTCATCAAAGTTATTTTCTTTTACTTTTTTTATTTGTCTGACAATATCTAGATTGTCATCCGCATCGAGATAAGGAAAGAAATTAGGTGTTTCTAAAATTGAGCCTATATTCATTCGGTATTTATCTTTGTAGATACCATCAAACCAAGTAAATGTCCCACCTGAAGATTTTAAGATCCCAAGAATGATACCTAAAGTCGTTGTTTTACCACTACCATTAGGTCCTAAAATTCCCATGATCTGACCTCTTTCCACGCTAAGATTTAATTTGTTTAAAGCCTTGAGCGTACCGTAATTCTTACTTAAGTTGTCAATGTGTAGAATGGACATATATGCCTTATTTTTTTAGTAATATAGTTCAAAATAACTTATCCGAGTAATGCAATAGATTAATGAGGTGGAATATTATATCAATCCGCTTTAATCAAAGATGCATAGCTTCATATAATCTAATATAACCATCAACTGAATCTTTGAGATGATACTGTCTAAGTGGTTTGTTTTCCCATTCACCCCCTATGGCTTTATTCATGGCTTCTGAAAGTGATTCACCGGTTTGATGATCAAGTTGAAGATACTGACCTCCAATGACCTCAGATAGTGCACCCTTACCAGAGCTAATAATCGGTTTACCTAAAGCCATCGTTTCAATGGCTGTATAACAAAATCCTTCACTATAAGAGGGAATGACAATTGCATCAGATTGAAGAATATTTCTTTGTAATTCACTAAATGGCAATTCGTGTTTGAATTGAACTCGATCCTCAATATTTTTAGATCTTATTAAATGTTTTATTCTTTTAAGATATGTTGATGGAGATTTTGGAACAATCAAAAGAAATTGAAAATCTACATCTTTATTTTTTAATATTTCAATGGCATCAATAATGAGATCAAGACCTTTAGAAATACCTAATCGTCCGAAATAACAAAATTGATATTTCTTGTTGTCTGCTACAGCTACTTCTTTTTTAAATTCAGTGTAATCTATGCCGTTATAGATCATTGATATTTTGCTGTCTGGGATTCCTGATTTAAGTAAGTTATCTCTAGTTGCATTTGAGATGGCAATGAACCTGTGAAAGGGTAATTTCAAGATGAAAAGCTCGAAGCAGTAATGTAGGAATAGTGAAAATTTGTTCATAAATGGCAGCCTAAACCAAAGAGGTCCCCATACTTCATGAAAAGTAATAATCGTTTTTTTTCTTGTAAAAAGGGAAGCAACAACTGCAGGAACTGCAGCATTGTAAGAAGTTGTGTGTATGATGTCATGATTCCTCGCAAATGAGATCGCTTTAAAGCCAGCAAAAAAAGTAAAGAGATATCTGTTGGAAAGACTTAATCTTTTGACATTTACACCATTAATGGTTTCTTGAGATTCTAGGTTCTTATCAAATTTATTGGTAAGTACGGTAACTTTGAACCCTTTGTTAACCAATGATTCTGATAAAGATTTAAATAATGTCTCTACACCTCCAATATTTGGATAATAATTTTCTAGGATAAATAGAATACGCATTTTAATCTTGCTTTGCGGTATCGTTGGAAGGCTTGTCGACGTCTGTTGATGATTTCTTCTGATCTAGTTCCTTTTTCTTTTGTCTTTCTAAAGCAAGTTTCCTGACGAGTTCAGTCATTTGTTTTTCCAATCCTTCAATCGTTGAAGATTGGTAATAGGTCATTAAAAACAGAAAACCAAGAGCAACAAAGATGACAGCATTGATATTATCCTTAAAACCTAAAGATTCTGCTATACCTAAAGAAATCAAGTCAGGGAATAAGCCAAGAAAGGCAATTGCAACCCAAAACAAAGACCAAAGTAAGGTGCCTACCAAAAGCCTTTTATTGGCCTTATATTGGCTGACTAATCGGTAGATGAAAAACAATGATAAAATTGGCACTAGCCACTGATAAAAAAGCATCCGACTTATTTTTGCACAGACATTGTTGTAAAGGTATCAAAGATTAGTTCATTTTCTTATATATTATTGATTATTCTAATGTAAAAAATCAATGACAGTTTGTCTAAAATCTCATATGATTGTTAATCAATAGAGGAACTAACTGTTTCATCCCTTTTACAGCTGTTGTTACAATACAGTGGTAATCTTTTTGATTGATTTCAAAATTTTTACCAGGATTAGGATCGATATAGTATAATTCGGCATTTTGAGCAAAAGAAACTAGACTCGCTGCAGGGTATACCTGAAGACTAGTTCCAATTATAATTACTATGTCAGCTGATGAAACTATTGTAGATGCATTCTCCATTTCTGGCACCATCTCCCCGAACCATACAATATGAGGCCTCAGCTGGTGTCCTTTCTCACATTTGTGATTTTCGGTAAGATCGTTCTGCCAATCATAAATAAGGGATTCATCATAGGTAGATCTTACTTTCTTAAGTTCACCATGTAAATGCAATACCTTTGAACTTCCGGCTCTTTCATGAAGGTCATCTACATTTTGAGTAATAATAGAAACATTAAAGTACTGTTCCAAACCTACAAGTGCTTTATGTGCATCATTGGGTTGTACTTCCTTGAGCTGTGCTCTCCTTTGATTGTAAAAATCAAGTACCTTCCAAGGGTTCTTTTGCCATCCTTCTGGAGAAGCTACTTCCAAAACATCATGACCCTCCCAAAGTCCTCCTGAGTCTCTAAATGTTTTAAGACCACTCTCGGCACTGATTCCTGCACCGGTTAATACGACAAGTTTTTTCATTTAATAATATTGTGATTATCAACAAATTATAATTTAAGAAAAATAATTCTTGAAATATAAATTTTAAGATTGTGATTTACAGAGGTCTAAAGATGCTCAATATCAGTTATGGCTAAATTACCCTAAAAATGGTACTTACTTGTTTGATACATTGTAGAAATTTATCATATAAAATTTAACTACTTAGGGAAATAGTCATCCAAAGATTTTAGCACAGTTTTTGTAATGGCATATATACGTAAACTATTGAAAATCAAGTAAATACTGATTGTTAGTGCTTTATGTATTACAAAAATATTTAATGTTTAAAGGCATTTTTACAGAATTGAAAAAATCATGCTTCCATATTGTGCTTATGGGGTATCTATTGTTATGTACTCATCATATCAATTCGCAAGATTTACATTATTCACAGTTTTATAATTCTCCTATAGTCGTTAGTCCTGCCCTAACAGGAATATTTAATGGGGATCAGCGCTATATGTTTTCATTCAGAGATCAAGCTAGAAACATACCTGTTCCATATTTAACTTTCACAGCATCGTATGATAGAAAGATTTATCCTAAATCCAATAGTAATGGATTTTATGGTCTTGGTGGTTTTCTAAACTATGACAAACAAGGAGATAGTAGACTTAGATTAATAAATTTAAATGTTGCAGGATCCTATTCACGCATTCTGAATAAGAAAAATATAATAACCTTAGGTCTGGCAGTAGGTTATGCTAACAGAGGTTTTGATCCAGTGGCCTTAACTTGGGATTCTCAATGGGATAGTCAGCAGAATGTTTTTAATGAAAGCCTTCCCTCGGGAGAGACATTTGACTTTGAATCTTTTTCTTATATAGAAACTGCATTAGGGTTAAATTACCGTTGGCAAAGTTCTGATAGAACTAAAATTGATATAGGCGCAGGTGCTTATCATCTAACACAGCCACAATCTAGATTTTATAACAGTGTTGAAGAAGATTTACCCTTAAGACTTTCACTTTATGGAATAGCGTCATTAGAACTAACAGAAGACCTAGATCTTCAGTTTGATATAATGCACCAGCGCCAGGAAGTTTATCGACAACTGCTTTTCGGTAGTTATTTGAACTTCTATTTAAATCAAGCAAGAGGCAAAGACATGCAGTTTAGAGTTGGTGCTGGATATAAAACTACAGGTGAAGTTTTATTTATAAAAGCAGGCTTCCAAATCAATGAACTATTTGTAGCTGCAAGTTACGATATTGATCTTTCTGAGTTCGGAACTGTGGATGTAGGTTCACCTGGGAAGGGTCCTGAAATCCACTTGCGATATATTATTAAACACGTAAAACCTAAGGGCAAGTTTAAGTCTTGTCCCATATTCTGATGAGGGAGCTGAACAAGAAAATATTATTCAGCTTTTTAGCTTTAATTCTGATGTCACCTCTGGTGCAAGCTCAGTCACTTAAGGCCTTTTTAAAAGCAGGTGAAGAAGCAATGGCAGATAAGGATTACTATAATGCCATGTATTATTACGAGTCAGCAACAGAATTTGACACCACAGACTTATCCCTAAAGTTTTTGTATGGTGAAGCAGCATACAAGTTAAAGGCATATACTTTGGCAGAGAAAGCTTTTCAGTATGTGTCAGAAAATGACATTGATCAATCATACCCCTTGGCTCCATTTCATTTAGCACTGACACAGCAACATTTAGGAAAGTATGAAGAGGCTAAGACTAATTATGAAATATATCTGTCGGAGAATAATGGCGATGATGCCTATTATACCTCCAGAGCTGAAAAAGAAATAGCAGCTGTAGAATGGGCCAAAGACAAGCTCGATAATCCGAAAGAGGGTACAAGAATTGAAAGATTATCAGATACTATAAATACACCATATTCTGAATTTGCAGCATCAAAGAACAACGGCAATCTATATTATTCGTCAATGCGGTTTGAAGAAAAAGAGAAGGGCAGAAAAGTAAATCGATTGTTCAGCAAAATCCTAAAATCTGAAGATGAAGGGAGCAATATTCCGCTTGATGATAAATTCCATAGCGGTGGACAACACTTTGCCAACATGGCCTTTAACTTTGATTATTCAGAAGCTTATTATACCATATGTGAATACCAAAATAGCTATGACTTAAGGTGTGATCTTTATAAAAGGTCTGTTCTTGATAATGGAGAATGGGGAGAAGCAGTCAAATTGCCTTCTACAATAAATGACTCCATCAGTACTAATACACAACCTGCAATTGGATACGATTCTAATATTGATAAAGAGATTCTGTTTTTTGTGTCAAACAGAGAAGGAGGCAAAGGTAAATTGGATATTTGGTATTCAGTGATACAGGACAATAGTTATACTGAGCCTCTTAATCTAGAAGAAATCAATACTGTTGAAGATGATATCTCACCATTTTACCACACACCTACAAGTACTTTATACTTTAGTACAGAAGGGAGATTGGGAATGGGCGGATTAGATATTTATAGTTCTCTGAAGACTATAGACGGATATATGGAACCCGTTAATATGGAGGCTAATACCAACAGTAGTTTTGATGATGTTTATTATGCGCTTAACCCTGAAGGAACACAAGCGCATTTTTCTAGTAACAGAATAGGTAGTCTTTATTTGGACGATAGTTTTGAAGCTTGTTGTTTTGATATATATAAAGCAGATATTGAAGAGGTATTGGTAGATCTTAACATACTCACCTTTAATGAACTTACGCGTGATCCTCTAGACGGAACCAGAGTCATAATAATTGATCCGATAACAGATGAAATTGTATTCGATAATCTAAATCCTTTAGGTAATGAACATAACTTCAAGGTAAAATATAGTAGAGAATATTTAATTATAACTGAAAAAGAAGGGTTTGAAACCGATGAGACTAGTATAAAAGTTAATCAATTCGAACCAATAAATAAAAAGATATACTTAATACCTATAGGCATTAAACTGGAAGCATTAACTTATGATAATGATACCAGAGAAGATTTGCCAGGCGTTAAAATTACTCTAAGGAATGTATCAGATCCAGAAGCTGTTCCTCAAGTTGTTGTCAATCGAAATACTAATAAATTTGATTTTGATATTAATGCTGGTTATGAATATGAAATAAAAGCGGAGAAGGATGGATATGAAACTGTCATACGAATGGTAAATAAAGACCTTCTTATTGACGGTGTTATCAGAGAGTTGATATATATGAGAAACATAGATCTTAATGAATATTTACCCGTAAATGTTTATTTTGATAATGATTTCCCAAATCCAAAATCCAGAAACTTATATTCAGATAAATCATATTCTGACACATACAGTGACTTTTTAAGTAAGAAGGGCGAATTTAAAGATCAATTCGTAATCAGTTTACCAGAGGATTTAAGAATTGAAGCAGAAGATAATCAGGAAAGATTTTTTGAAAAAGATGTCAAAAGTGGCTATGAAAGATTACAATTGTTCATAAGCAAACTTAAGCAAAGGTTGGATGCTGGAGATAAGATTGAGCTATCTTTAAAGGGATATGCCAGTCCAAGAGCACAAAACAAATATAATCTTGCTATTGGGCAAAGAAGGATTTGGACACTTAAAAATGAAATTAGTCGTTACGAAAATGGTGCTTTATCAGGATATATAAAATCAGGACAATTACAGGTTATTGAAGTTTCTTTTGGTGAGGAAATTGCAGCACCTACAGTTTCGGATTCATATATAGACAAACGGTCATCCATATATAGCATAGATGCTTCAAAAGAGAGAAAAGCAGAAATTGTTAGAGTAAGAATTTTAAATTAATTGACTAAATGAATCTTCGGATTATGTCAAGACTTAAAAACATATCATTCCAAATTGCAGCATTTTTAATGTTGTTTTCGGCAGCAGGCAGCTTGCAGGCTACCCATATTGTTGGTGGAGATATGACGTATAAATGTCTTGGCAATGATCAATACGAAGTGACACTTACAATAAGAAGAGATTGTGAAAACGGTGCAGAAGATGCTCCATTTGATGATCCTGCAATTATTGGGGTATTTGATATTTTTGGCTCATTGCAAACGCATTTAGGTGATATTGGTAGAATTAAAATTCCATTTATGGGAGAGGATACAATCACCAATTCAATAGTATTTGATTGTAGCGCACTGGGAACTCCAGTATGTGTTCATGAAGCTGTATATCGTGACACTTTATTTTTGCCTTTCAACAAAATTGGTTATCGATTGGCTTACCAGAGATGTTGCAGAAATTCAATTCTGGTTAATATCGAAGATCCATTGGAAACTGGAGCAACCTATCATGTAGCTTTGCCAATTACTGTTTTAACAGAATGTAACAGTCAACCTGTATTTAAGAGCTGGCCTGACGTATACCTTTGTGTAAATGAAAATCTATCTTTCGATCACTCTGCAACTGACTCAGATGGTGATCAATTGATTTATAAATTATGTACTCCTTCACAGGGGGCTACTAGCGATGATCCTCAACCATTTACACCTTCAAATCCACCATACCCGACCATTGTTTGGCAAAATCCTTATGGTGTAAATAATATGATTGCCTCTAATCCTCCGCTAGCTATAAATTCTAGTACTGGTTTGTTAACAGGATTACCTAATCAAGTTGGTAGTTATCTAGTCGGTGTATGTGTTGAAGAATACAGAAATGGAGAATTACTATCTACAGTACGAAGAGATTTTGAATACAACGTTAGAGTATGTGGTGACCCTATTGATCTGGCATGTACCATATCTGGTAATGAATGTGATGGAGATAAGCTAGTAGAATTTACAAACGAAAGTCAAGGTGCTGATTCATACAGATGGCTGTTTACTAACACTAATGGAGATACAATCTTTACGACTTCAGATCAAATGTTTGAGTTTGAGTTTCCTGAATTTGGTAGATATACAATTACGCTGGAAGGTACACGTAATTCTGACGGGTGTACCGCAAGAAAAATAGAAACTATAGTAATTGGTAATCCTGAAGTAATAGCAGATTTTGACTTTACACTTGACTCTTGTGACTCTCTCAACCTTATAAGATTAACCGATGCATCTTTTGATCCACTTATGAGTTCTCAACCTTCGGCTTGGGAATGGATGGTCAATGGCAATAATGCTGGAAACACAAGCACTATTACTTATGACGCAGAAAGTGAAACGGAATTAGAAGTTACATTAACTGTGGTATTCAATTCGGGCTGTATTGCTGATACTACTATGGTATTAAATGTCAGTAATTTATTTCCTGAAGCTTCTTTTGATTATGAGCTTTTGACATGTACTGATAATGGTTTTGAAATAAGATTAGAATCTGAATATATGCCAGCAAATTTGTTGGTGGTAGAAAAAATATGGACGATAACAGATAATGGCGTCGTATCTACATATACAGATGATCCATTAATGATTGAAATCAGTGGACAAGATACTGAAGTCAGTTTGTCTATAATCTTTGATAATGGTTGCAACAAAGTAATTAATGAAACGATTTCGGAGTCGGATCTGTTACCTATTTTGAAAATTGCTCGTGAACCAATAGAGGAATGTCCTGAATTAGGAGATACTGTTGAACTCCTATTTTATCCTGAAATATTGGGTAGTGTGATTATGTCCAATATTTCAGAATATTTGTGGACAGTTAATGGCGTCACCTATACAACTGAAGAAATACAGATTAGTCTTATTGTTGGTGATTCCTTGGACTTGAGTCTTAATATTACTTACGATAATGGTTGCCTAATTGAAACTTCAGATGTTCAAGTACCTGATTTTGCGCCAGAATTACTATTGGAGGTTCAGACTGAATGTTTGGATGATGGGACCGTGAAACTAACAATTACTGATATCACAGGACTTGTTGTTGATAGCTACACCTGGTATGATGGTACAATGAATTACCTTTTTGATTCAATGTTTATGATTACTCTTTTAGAAGATGAAGAAAAAGAGTTTTTTATAGATGTTACTTTTGCTAACGGATGCATGCAGACTGGTTCTGTAGTTTTCAATAGCGAGCTTTTCCGCCCATCTATTGATTTTGATATTGATGTCACCAGTTGCGAAGGGGATACAGCAATGGTTTCAATAGATTATCAACCTGGTCTTGATATTGAAAATGAAACTATTATCATCAATGGAGTGAATTATGATTCTTTAGGTATTACATTGACTATACCTTTAGATTCTGTATTAAATATTGAGTATAGTGTTAACTACACCAATGGATGTTCAGATACATTCTCTAGCACCGATACCGTTAGAAATTATTTGCCTCAAATAGATTTCGATATTGATTTATTAGGATGTTCCAATGATGGCTTTGAAGTCTCATTAAATTCTGAATTAATTTCTTCTGATATTGTAGTTGTAGAAACCCTTTGGACAATTAATGATTTAGGTGTTATAACAACTTATAATGATGATCCGCTAGTGATTATAATTAGCGGTATGGATTCTGAGGTAAGTTTGACTGTATTCTTCGAAAACGGATGTAGTCAAGAAATTACTAAGGTTATTAATGATTCGGATTTTCTTCCTCAGCTAGAAATTATTCAGGAATCTTTAGCTGAATGTCCAGAGACAGGTGATACAGTTAATGTTACATTGTATCCTGCTTTATCTGGAGGCCTTTCAAACGCAGATATAACAGACTATTTATGGACTATAAATGATGAAATTTTTACGACAGAGCAAGTCGAGATAAATGTTGTTGTTGGTGATAGTTTGGATATTAGTCTTCAAATAATTTTTGACAACGGTTGTACAATTGAAACGACTGAGGTAATTGATTCAAACTTCTCTCCTGAATTGGATATAAATGTAACAACAGAGTGTCTTGAAGATGGAAGAGTAAAGCTTACACTTACTGATATAACAGATTTTCCGGTTGATTCTTACCTATGGTACGATACAAACCAACAATTTTCCACAACAGACTCCATGTTAATGGATACCCTAAATGAGGATGAAGAAAGAGAGTTTTTCGTTGAAGTAACTTATGTTAATGGTTGCGTTCAAGAATGGTCATTGTTGTTTAATTCTGGACTTTTCAGACCTACAATTGATTTTGATATCAACGTAGCTTCTTGTGAAGGAGATACTGCGACTGTAAATATTAATTATAATTCTGGAATAGATGTAATCAATGAAGTGATTATCATTAATGGTGTCACATATGATTCCCTTGGTGTAACTCTAGAAATCAATCTTGATTCTATATTAACTATTGAATATAGTGTGGATTATGCAAATGGATGCTCAGATTCTTATTTCAGTTCTGATACAGTCCGCAATTACTTGCCTGTAGCTTCATTTGCTTCAGCATTAATAGATTGCAGACCAAATGGAATTGTCATATCTATAAATGACGCAACAATTTATAGTGGTGACCATACTACGGAATGGATTGTTATAGATGGTGATAGTACTTATGTATTGTCAGATCCAATTGATTCAATTTTTGTGTCGAACCCTAGTATTACCCTAATCCAGAATATAAACTATGATAATGGTTGCTCGGATTCTGATACATCTGTTTTAAATCAGTTAGACCTATTGCCAGAACTTGAAGACCCTGTTCTGGATTATACAATAACACCTATTGAGTGTTTTGGTGATTCGGGAATATTTATGTTTGCTGATATAACAGAAGTTCCAGAATGTATGTATATCGTTGATTACCTTTGGGTTGTTAATGGTGATAGCTGTATTGGAAACCCTGTTACAAAGACATTACCTCTTGGAGTAAATATTTCATTTTCATATACTGTCAGTTTTAATACAGGATTAATACTTTCTACATCGTCTGATACGATTGTTGAAAATGATACGATAAATTCTGACGGAATTGTTGATACTTTGGGAATTGAAATAGGAAATAATAATGCAGGATTCTGTAATGACTCCATAAGTATATTTGTTGTAAATCCAGATTCAACAGTCAATTATGAATGGTCTACAGATAATGAGTTCGATGATATTATTGGAACCGGGATTAAGCTAGATACTGTACTTGGTTCTATGTTTGAAGGAATGATATATATTCAAAGCATTGATAATTTTGGTCCATGTGTATATGGGATAGATAGTATTCAAATAAACTTAGATACTATAAATATATCTTTTGATGATCCTTTTGTGATTTGTCCAGGGGATACGTCCAATTTTGAGATCATCAATAACAACCCAGATCATGATATAAGTTATGAATGGAAGGGGGGTAATGGAGAATTAATTTCTGGAGAAGATACTGCCAACCCTATAATTGGTATACCAGATGATGCAACCGACGATTTTTTCTATATATTATGTGCAAGTAATCAGTTTGGATGTAGTTCAGTGGATACCATTCGTTTCATGGTTGGAGAAAGAGATTCCTTGCAGGAATTTATGTTTTCAATAGATTCGTGCGGTTCATTAACAGTCATGTTTGATGAAACGCCTAATATGATAGGAGATAATGCATTATGGGATTTTGGAGACGGAGACATAGGATTTGGCTCTACTCCAACTCATGAGTATGAAGAACCAGGAACTTATACAGTTACATTAATGGATACAAGTATTGTTTGTTCCAGTGAGTCAATAAGCATAGATATAACACTGGGTCTCTTGATGTTAGAGATTATTCCTGATACCATATTTTATGATGCGGACAGCTTAGTTACCGTTTTTGCAGAGACTAATGGAAATCCAGACAGTATCCAATGGTGTACTATTGATGGAATTACTGTTGGTACAGGAAATCCGCTGACTGATTTTGATGCAATGATGGACACTGTATTGCTTATCGCAAAAATTGTGGATCAATTTGGTTGTATGGATAGAGATACAGTTGTTTTAGTGCCTGATGTTGATCCAGAGGAATGTCTAGATTCAGTTGAGATTGATGGTCCTGAAATTGCAATTGTTTGTGTAGATGAAGAATTTCAGCTATGTGTCACCATGAGTGATGAATGTGAATTGAGTGATTTTGAATTCTTATGGAACCCTGATGATTGTATAGTTAGTGGTCAGGGGACTGCCAAAGTTATAGTATCTGCTTCTGAATCTAAAACCATAATGGTTCTTGTAACCCATGTCGAAACTGGATTGGATTCGATATATAGTTTTGATATAGAAGTCAGTGATCCAGATCCACAAATTTCCATTCCAGTAATTAATTTGGATGAAAACAATAATCCATTTGTTTGTCTTGGTCAAAGTATTGAATTAAGTGTAAATCCAGAAGATCCTAACTGCGATTATACTTGGAGTAATGGCGCAACAGGACCGGTGATAGAAATCACGCCTGAAGTAGATTTTACAATATGGGTAGAATGTGTTGATGAATTTGGCTGTGTTGGAGTGTCCGATTCCCTTACGGTCAGAGTTGTGCCTCCACAATGCGACGAGTCTGATGTATTTATTCCTAATGCATTTTCACCGAACGGTGACAATATTAACGATGTACTTTTTGTAAGAAGTAAGTTTATCGAATCTATGGAACTTGTGATTGTCAACAGATGGGGACAAGAGGTGTTCAGATCAACAGATCAAACCATAGGATGGGATGGTACCTATAATGGAGAGAGCCTTGCACCAGATGCGTTTTCGTTCACATTGAGTGTCATATGTGTTGACGGCCAGAACTATGTCAAGATTGGCAACGTATCTATAATCAAATAATATTTACGCTTAAGAAATTAGCTTTTTGTTTCCTTTTTTGAAAAGAGAGCATCAGTCATTTCCTTAGAGATTGCTCCTTTTACGACACGTATAAAAGTCTTTTGGTCAACTTGAAGATGAACAATATCATTTTCTATTTTAATGATTTTTCCAATTATTCCAGCTCCAGTCACAACTTCATCTCCTTTGCCCATATCGTTGTTAAATGCGTTTTGCGCTTTTTGCTTCTTTACTTGTGGTCTCAAAAAGAAGAAATACATAATGATAAAAATCGAAGCAAAAAAGATTAGACTTGACATTCCAGAATTCTGTGTTTGTAGTAATATTAGGTTCATTGTGTTATTTGTAAGTGCAAAAATAATCAATTCTTTATTTTAGAGATATATTTATAGATTCACAAATCCACAAAACAAAACATTAACTAAACCGAATTGGCATGAAACCTATTTACCTACTGGGCTTTATGGGGTCTGGTAAAAGTTTGATCGGTAGTCAGTTGGCTGCTTCATTGGGTTTAAAGCATCTGGATAGTGATAAAGAAATCGCTTTAAATGAGAATAAGAGTATAAATGAAATTTTCAGGGATCATGGAGAATTATATTTCCGCAAACTAGAATCTGATTTTATCAAAGAATATTCTACTGTTCATGATATTGTAATTTCTACAGGAGGAGGATTGCCGTGCGCAAACGATAATATAGCCCTTTTGAAATCTTCCGGTACAACTATCTATCTGTTTTGTACCTTAAAGCTTTTGACTAAAAGACTTTGGGAAGGTAGAGATAGTCGGCCGCTTATCACCAATATAGAGACCAAAAGAGAATTAAAAAGCTTTGTGTTGAAAAAATTAATGCAGAGAGAGGAATATTACTACCAAAGCGATTTTATCGTTGATTCAACCAAGGAAGAAAATATTGTAGTTAAAGACATTGCTAGTATCATTTCTAGAATTAAAAAATAGCTAACGCAATGACAATATATTTTAATAATTATAGCATATCTAAACAATAGTCTCAACATTTCAGTTATTTTCAAATAAACTTCAACATTTGATGATTGCTATATTTCATTCGTATGTAATTTTAATTAAAAGAATGAAACCTCTATAGCTTGAATACGTTAAAGAATTATATTTTTGTGATTCAAAATTTTAAAGATGTCTGACGATATTAGATTATGTACAATTATAGGTTCTGGACCAGCAGGATATACAGCAGCAATCTATGCAGCTAGGGCAGGAATGAACCCTTTATTATTTACCGGTAAAGAGCCAGGAGGACAATTAATGATAACCAACGATGTGGAAAATTATCCAGGATACCCCGATGGCGTTTTGGGTCCTCAGATGATGGCTGACTTTCAAAAGCAAGCAGAAAGATTTGGGACTGAAGTTAAATCTGACATGATTGCTTCTGTAGATTTTTCAGGGCCTATTCATACTGTCACCACCGAGTCTGGAGAGGTATTCAAAACGCATACAATTGTTATTTCAACAGGAGCAAGTGCTAAGTGGTTGGGTATAGATTCGGAAAAGAAATTGATGAACAAAGGCGTTTCAGCATGTGCAGTATGCGACGGGTTCTTTTATAAGAATATGGATGTAATAGTAGTAGGTGGTGGAGATACTGCAGCAGAAGAGGCAACTTATTTGGCAAAGTTATGTCCTAAAGTTCATTTACTGGTAAGAAGAGATGAATTGAGAGCTTCTAAGATCATGCAGAAAAGAGTGTTGAACACTAAGAATATAACGGTACACTGGAATACTCAGACTGTTGAAATTCTAGGGGAGGAAGAGGTTGTAGGTGCTCGCGTAATAAACCGAGTTACCAATGAAGAATCAACAATTGATGCTAAAGGATTCTTTGTAGCGATTGGGCACAAACCTAACACTGATATATTTAAAGATTGGCTAGACATGAACGAGTCTGGTTATCTGATTACTGGGGCCGATAATACAAGCACTAAAATCAAAGGTGTTTTTGCTAGTGGTGATGCTCAAGATCATATATACAGACAAGCTGTTACTGCAGCAGGAACCGGTTGTATGGCTGCTTTGGATGCAGAGCGGTATTTAGCTGCCAATGAAATAATTTAATATCTTAGATTTATAAAATAGATAGCAATGACAAAATTCAGAAAAGGAGTTCTATTTGGTGACGAAGTTACAGAACTATTAGACTATGCTAATGAAAACAATTTTGCACTTCCTGCAGTAAATGTGGTAGGAACCAATAGTGTCAATGCTTGTTTGGAAACGGCAAGGGATCTTAATTCGCCTATTATCATACAGTTCTCAAATGGTGGAGCTAAATTTTTTGCAGGAGGAGGACTCAGTAATACTAATGAACAAGCAGCTATTCTTGGTGGAATATCTGGAGCTCAGCATATTCATACAGTCGCAGAAGCCTATGGCGTTCCTGTTATTTTACATACAGATCATTGTGCTAAAAAATTGCTTCCTTGGATTTCTGGATTGATTGATGCCAGCGAAAGGAATTTTGAAAGATATAAAAGACCATTATATTCTTCTCATATGCTTGATCTTTCCGAAGAGCCTATTGAAGAAAACCTTGATATAAGTTGTGATTATTTTAAAAGAATGAATAATCTCGGCATTACAATAGAAATAGAATTAGGTGTAACAGGTGGTGAAGAAGATGGTGTTGATAACTCTGATATTGATAATTCAAAATTATATACACAACCAGAAGAAGTTTTTTATGCTTACCAGAGGCTTAGTCAGATAAGTGATAGATTTACTATCGCCGCAGCGTTTGGAAATGTACATGGCGTTTATAAGCCGGGTAACGTAGAACTAACACCAGTAATTCTGAAGAATTCACAAATATATCTAAAAGACAAATTAGGTCTCAGTTCAGATCAAACCATCAAATTTGTATTTCACGGGGGATCAGGATCTTCCACTGAAGAAATTAGAGAAGCCATTGGATATGGAGTGGTTAAAATGAACATAGATACAGATCTTCAATGGGCATTCTGGGATGGTGTTCGTGATTACTATGAGTCTAAACGAGATTATATGCAAGGGCAGATCGGAAACCCAGACGGAGACGATAAGCCTAATAAAAGCACTTATGATCCACGTAAATGGTTAAGACATGCTGAAGGCAGTTTTAAGACTCGGCTTGTTAAAGCCTTTGAGGATTTGAACTGTGTAAACAGAACCGTTTAATTTCCAGGAATAACAGTTCCCAATTCATTAGCAATAGACTTTCTTTGCTCACTTAAAGTCTGGTAGGCCTTAAGGATAAGTTGTGCGTTTTCAGGATTTCCTGACAATTCTGTTGTTTTAGCTTTCAACTCATCTATTACCTTAGATACTTTTTTAAGCTTAAAGCGAAGTATTGATTGTAAACTGTCTCTATAGAAATTTTCTTCTGGCATCTTCTGAGTTTGCAAAAAGACATCTTTGCTTTCCCAATTGGCAAATGCATAGGGTGTACTATTACAATTAATAGCAAATTCTCTTATCTTAAGATTGTCATGATTGATAAAGTAATTGGATATAGTAGATGTGTCAGCATCTTCAGATTCAATGAATTTGAATCCTTCTTCAATGATGGTTCGATAGATCGTTTCGTCGAAATGATCTATAACTTCTTGAATATTGGAATATATAAAGTCAGCCACCTTAATTGTATCACCATCATCTGTTAATACTTCCTTGTCCCCTGCACATACGATAATTCTTGCCAGATCTTGCTCCTGATATTGATGTTTATTATTAGAATATTGAACAGCTTTATTTTGAGGAGTACTATCTTCAGGATAAATTTCTGATTGTTCCAAATCATTATCGCTAAGATTGGACCTCTCCTGCCTTTCCTTGTCTAACCTTTTCTTGCGGATGTCTTCCCTGATTATTTTGTTGGTTTCCTTCACAAGGAGAGACTCCTTTAAATCTAGAGATTGGCTGCATTGCCTGATATACAACGATCTTTTAATTGGTTCCCGGACCTTTGCCACACTTTTGATAATATCGTTTATCAATTCAGCTTTCTTGATAGGATCATTTCCAGCCTCTTCCATCAAAAGATCCATCTTGAAATATATAAAGTCCTTAGCGTTTTCAGTAATGTAATCCTCAAATGCCTGAGCACCTACCTTTCTTACAAAAGAATCAGGATCTTCAGCTTCTGGTAAAAGCACCAATCTTACATTCATATCGTTTTCAAGAACAATATCCAGCCCCCTTAGTGCAGCTTTAACTCCTGCAGAATCTCCATCATATAAAAAGCTTACGTTTTTTGTATACTTTTTGACAAGCCTTACTTGATCTGAGGTTAAGGAAGTACCTGAGGAAGCAACGACATTCTTTACGCCGTTTTGGTGCAAACTAATAACATCAGTATAACCTTCAACGATAAAACAATTGTCCTTCTTTCTAATCTCGTTTTTGGCCAAATGCATACCATAAAGCACTTTTCGTTTGTTGTAGATTAGCGTCTCTGGAGAATTTATATATTTTGGTTGCTTTTTGTTGTTGCTAAGCGTTCGGCCAGCGAAGGCTATTATCTTACCCGAAACGGAGTGAATTGGAAACATAACCCTGCTCCTGAAAAAATCATATCCCTTCTCTGAGCAAAGACCAACATCTTTTAAATATTGTTCCTTAAACTGCGCTTTTAAGGCTTTATCTGTAAATGCTCTCGGTTCCGTCATTGAATAGCCTAAATCAAATGTTGCCAATGTAGATTCAAGGAAGCCACGTTCTTTAAAATAGGAGAGAGCAATAGCCTTGCCTTCCTGTGTATCAAATAGATTTTTCTTAAAGAAATCGGAAGCAAAGTCATTGATTATGAAAAAACTTTCTTCTAATTTACGCTGCTCTGTATAAGCATCCTCATCTTCTCTAGTTTCTTCTTCAATACTGATATTGTATTTATTAGCCATTGTCCTAATCGCTTCTGGGAAGGACATCTGATCATGTTCCATTAAAAACTGAATAGGACCTCCACCTTTACCACAGCCAAAACACTTGTAGATATTCTTAGAGGGAGAAACCGTAAAAGAAGGTGTTTTTTCATCATGGAAAGGACAAAGCCCAAGCATATTGGCTCCTCTTCTTTTAAGGCTTACATATTCCTCAATTACATCGGTAACCTGGGCTGTATTTAAAACATCCTGTATGGTTCTTTTTGATATCAATATTCGGAAATTTATCGCTTGTTAAATACTCATGCAAGATGGCTATTTAATTTGTGAAAATATTTAGCATTTATAGTATAAGCTTAATTGCATAAATCGAAGTATTTTTGTGCGCTTAATTACTTTTTATGAAACAGGCACAAATACAGGGTTTAAATATATTGGATTTAGTCGCAAAATACAAAGCTCCTCTATATATCTACGATAGTACACAGATGGAAGAGAATTACAATCGCTTTGTAAATGCTTTTGATGTCAAATCTTTAAAAGTGCATTATGCATGTAAAGCTTTATCTAATCTATCTGTCTTGAAAGTATTTAATCGATGTGGAGCAGGTCTAGATTGTGTTTCGATTCAGGAGATCAAACTTGGTCTATTGGCAGGGTTTTCTCCTGAGGATATATTGTTTACACCGAATAATATTTCTGAAACTGAATATGATGAAGCAGTAGCCAAGGGGGTGAAAATTAATATCGATAATTTTGAAATGCTGGAATATTTTGGCTCCAAATATCCAGAAGTCCCTATATGTTTAAGAATTAATCCTCATGTAATGGGGGGAGGAAACCGTAAGATTTCTGTTGGCCATATAGGATCTAAGTTTGGTATTTCTATACATCAGATACCGCTTTTAGAAAGATTGGTTAAAACTTATCAAATCAATGTTGAGGGAATTCATGTGCATACTGGTTCTGACATATTAGATTCTGAAATCTTTATTTATGCCGCTGAAGTAATATTGGATGTCGTAGATAAATTTGATACAATAAAATATGTTGATTTTGGTAGTGGCTTTAAAGTAGCCTATGAACAAGGAGGTCTTGAAACAAATATAGAAGACTTTGGTGCTAAGTTCAGTGAGATGTTTAATATGTATTGCAATAAGAGGGGAGCGGATTTGGAATTGAAATTCGAACCTGGTAAATATCTTGTCAGCAATGCTGGTTATTTCTTGTGTAATGTAAATCTAATTAAACAAACACCTGCAACAAATTTTGTAGGTGTTGACTCTGGAATGAATCATTTAATTCGGCCAATGTTTTATGACGCTTATCATGAAATTGTCAACATCAGCAATTCAGAAGATCAGATAAAGATATATTCTGTTGTTGGATACATTTGTGAAACGGATACCTTTGGTGTTGATCGAAGAATTTCACAAGTTCGTAAAGGCGATATTCTTATGTTCAAAAATGCGGGAGCTTATTGTTATTCAATGTCTTCAAACTATAACTCTAGGTATAGACCTGCGGAAGTAATGGTTCATAAAGGCATCGACTACCTTATCCGAGAAAGAGAAACTTTTGATGATTTGGTCAAGGGACAAATTGAAATCGAATTATAGTTTTATATTATAATTCTTTCCAATTTTTATAAAACTGAAGCTCCTGCAAGCGGTCCATATCTATGTTTGATTTGATATTAAGAAAAACAGATTGATCATCTATGTCAAGAACGGATATTACCATGCGGTTGATAATATTTCCGTCAAAGGATGCCCAAAAGTGAACAATTGATCCTTCATCAACAACTTCAACCAATGGTTCATAGTTGTTTTCAACCATGTAGTTTTTCAACGAGTTAAACTTTGTTTTAAAGTCATTTGGAAGACACTCACTAATTACGAATCTCAATTTCTTGATATGACCTGTCAACTCCTTTATGATTAGTCTGTCTTCATCATCCATATCATGGATTGCAATATTGCCTGTCAATTTTATGATCCAGCCTGGCAATGTCATCGCTATTGACGTGTCTGCTTTTTTGATATAGTTAATGAACTTATCAGGACTGGTGGATTGACCCAATAGGCTACTGATCGAAAATGAAATAACAACCAATACTGCAAATATGTATTTAAAGATGCTTTTCATATCAATTGATTTGGTAATAAAAGTAGAATTGTATTCAGTTGGTTAAGTAATTTACTCTTTATCAAGTTTTTCTAGGTGTTCAATACCATCGATATCCATATTCTTAGCCAACTTAGCCAGTTTGTCAAGATGGATTTTACCGATAAAACTTAACATAACAAATTCATCTTTTCCACCAACAAGTAAAAGCATTTCATTGACGATATTACCGTTCTCTTGATCTTTGACCATTATTTTGACATTTTGACCTACGTCTCTTACGGTCATCAATTCTTCGTATTCTTTAGCATTGATTTTTGCAATAGCTTCTTCATAAAACTTCATTGGAGTGATATACGTTTTTAAAATTTTAAGACCTTTCATTTCTTTGATCATTTCAAGAACTTCTGGATCTTTAACTTCTTCAGCTGCAAGAGTTGCAATCATTTCAAACAACTTAGGGCTGACATTGACAATTGTAAAACGATCATCGTTTTTGTATTGATCAAAATATTTGGTAATGGCATCATTCTGACCTACTAAGGTTTGTGTAAATACGAGTAGGATAAAGGCAGACAATAATTTTTTCATTTTTTAGACATTTTAAGGGTTAACTAATTATTTATCAAAATTGAAGACAGCTGTTTTTTCAAATTGCTTCATATGGGAAACTTCCTTTGTTCCTTTGTCAAGATTGTGTCCGACAAATCCCAATGCATCCAGGGTTATCTGAAGAGCTTCTTCAGGGTTTTGCAATTCCGTATATTTGTTTTTGTATATGGTATCTGAGCTGTTGCCAATCCAAATTTTATTAATAGTAAATAGCAGCAACAAGGAGGCGGCAATGGCAATTACTCTTGGAACAATAAATCTTAATTTGTTTTTTTTGCTTTGCGCAAAAGATAAATCTGGTACAAATTCATAGTCCAGGTTCTTTTCTTCATCAAAATATCTGAAAAGAGCAATATAAGACTGATGATCTCCAGCTACATTATCTGAAAGCATGTATTCTTTTATGGCATTCTCTTCTTCAATTGAAGTCTCACCGTTCCAATACTTTTCTAATATGTTGTCAATATCATGGTTCATGATATACGTGTTTTAAAATGTTCTTTAATTTGCATTCTTGCTCTAAACAAATAAACCTTTACCTTTTCAAGGGAATAGCCAGTAATTTCTGAGATCTCTTTATAAGAGTATCCTTCAATGTCACGCAATTCCAATACAGTCCTATGGTTTTCAGCCATTTTATCAACAAAGGCTCTAACAGTACGATATTCATCTTTTGCGATTGCTATTCGCTCTGGATCTGCACTATTGGATTGAATATCATAATGCTGATCTAGATCAGAGGTTTCTACTTTTCGGGATCTTAATAAGTCTATGGACATATTCCTAGTGATTGTCATGCAATAAGCTTCTTTGTTATCGACACCCTGAACCGTATCCCATTTATTCCAAATTTTTACTAAAGAATCCTGTACTACATCTCTTGCTTCCTCTTGATTTCTAACAATGCGAAAGGCAATGCGATACATTTTATCTTTTATCTGACTGACGATATGATTAAATTCTTTGACCTGCATCTTTTAGAAATATGACCAGAACGCTATGGTTTTATAAATTCATCTAAAATTATCATTAAGTTGAGTCTAATTTTAAATGCTTTATTATCCTGACGACCTTATTCCTGAATTGTTACAGAAAAAGTCTTTTTTTTGAGGAATAATATAAAAGCTGAATTTGAAGAAAATTGACAAATTGGTATTACTCGACTTTCTCCCGCCATATCTGATGGCATTTTTCATCGCGGAGTTTGTTTTGGTAATGCAGTTTTTATGGAAATATATTGACGAGATTATTGGTAAGGGCTTTTCTTTGGGTGTGCTACTGGAAATGATCTTTTACTTTTCAGTCAGAATAATACCTGAAGCTGTCCCTGTTTCGATATTAATTGCCTCTGTAATGGTATTTGGTAATCTTGCTGAAAAATATGAGATTTCCGCCATAAAGTCTTCAGGGGTTTCTCTAATGCGAATAATGTGGATAGCCATTTTGATTTCAATTGCGACGGCAGGCTTTTCGCTCCTTGCTTCCAATTACCTTAAGCCTCGTGCCAATTACAAATTTATATACAGATTCAACTCAATAAGAAAGCAAAAGCCTGCATTAAACATATCAGAAGGAACATTTAGCAAAGACTTTAGAAATTTTGTAATTAGAGTAGGCGAGAAAGATGAGAATTCTGGAATAATAAGAGATGTACTGGTTTATGATCATACTTCCCCTGACAGAAGGAAGGTTAATATGCTAATTGCTGAGAAAGGTATCATGTACTCAAGTAATAATGATAATTTCTTTGTAATGGAACTGGAAAATGGCGAGCAATACAGAGAGTTAGACAAGGCTAAAAAGAAGATAGGGGATAATTCGGAGCCCTTCATGCGAACCAGTTTTCGAAAATGGACAAAAGTATTTGATATGTCCGAATTTGATTTGGAAGCCTCCAGCCTTAATCTTCAAAGAAAGGAATATGATTTATTGAATGCAGGGCAACTAATTGCTGCCATCGATTCTATTGATCGAGATATCGTTATTAATAAAAACAAGGCGGTATACGATTTTGCTAACATCATAAATGATGACCGCTCAGAGGAACTAAAAGACAAGGAGCCTGCGCAAAACAAAGAGTTACCTGAGCAACTTCAAGAAGCTATTAAAAAATCAGATGAGCATGATAGGCAGATGTCCAGAGCTAATAGAATTAGTTATATGGCTTTCGATCGCCCTGAAGATCAGAATCTAATAGACTCGATTTCCATTTTGTCAAGCTTTAAGGAGAAGGATCAAAAATTTCTAATAAAAGCTGCAAAGTATACTGCAGAAAAGAGACATGAACGTATTGCTAGTGTATCACGACAAGCTGAAAGCATTGCATTTTCAAGAGCACAATATGTCTTGAGACTGCATCAACAATATTCGTGGGCAGTAATATGCATTGTCTTTCTATTTATTGGTGCTCCACTGGGAAGTATTGTGAAAAAAGGTGGTTATGGTTATCCCTTATTAATTGCCATCTTATTCTTTATGATTTTTATTGTACTCAATATCTTGGGTGAAAGACTTTGCAAAAGTATGTCAATTGGTCCCGTACTTGCTGCATGGTTACCTAATTTAGTGATTGTGCCAATGGCTGTGTTTCTTACGTATCGTGCAATTAATGACATTAACTTCAGTGATATAAGAGGCTTTTTTGCGAAAAGCAAAAAAAAATTAAGTAAGCTCAAATCTTAAGCCATCTACCGTTGTATCTTCTTCGATATCATTTGGTGACCGTGATAATAAAGAAGCCTTTAAATTTCTTATTGACTGGTCATATTGACTTAATCTAACATTTAATTGAATTGAGGGGTTCGCGTCAAATGAGCTGCTTACAATTTCAAGTTGCAATCCCTTAATAGAATCCATTAATGGTCCCATTATGCTGTAATCAAAATGCAATATTAATTTTTTTACAAGATAACATGTCTGAATTTCTGAATTTTGAATCGCCAGTGAAGTAGATTCACTATAGGCATGTATTAGCCCTGATGTGCCAAGCTTAGTGCCACCAAAATACCTTACTACAATGCATGCAGCATCTTTTAAATTATTACTCAGCAGTTGATTGTATATCGGTTTGCCTGCTGTTCCAGATGGTTCACCATCGTCGTTGTATCTGAAATGATTTTCATCTTTTAGCCTATAGGCAAAACAATGATGATTGGCTTTATGATGATTGCTTTTTATTTCTGATAACCAGGAAGAAAATTCATCCTCACTAGTAATGTGAGTAAGGTAGGCAATGAACTTAGATCCACGATCCTTGAATTCTGCTTCAACAGCTTGTTTGATGGTATAATATTTATCTAGCTCTTCTTCCATAAATTATATAGAAAAGAGGACTACTGAGATAAGTGCCAAAACAAGGCCAATTGTATTTGCAAAAGACAACTTTTCTTTAAAGGCGACAAACGCAATTATAGTTGTGCCTATTATAGTCCCAATATTATTTATGGGGAAGAGCAAAGCACCATTCCAGCCTTGGTCCAATCCAAGGATGATAAGATAGATAGTGAAAAAATTAGGAAGACCAATAAGTATACCTGCGATGATTTCTTTGATCGTAAAATCAAAGCTTCTAGTGATAAATATAAATATCAATCCCCAGATACCAGCTAGACCAAATAGGCAAGTCGTAAATTGCATTCCGTGTTCACCTATTTTATTGGTTTCCTGTGCATAAAAGAGGGATACTTCAATAAATCCGCTTCCAGCCAATACCAAAATAGGCAGATACCAGTATTTTCTGATGGCTTCTATTTTCTGAAACGATTTGTTGGGTAAGTTAGACAGCACTATAGCAATCAAAGTAAGAGGTATGGCAATTTTATTGGCTAATGATAAATTTTCTCCAAACAACAATACACCAACAATTACGGGAAATATCAGAGAAAGCTTTTGAAAAATACTAGTAATGATCATGCCGACCTTTTGGATAGTTAAGGCATTGACATTGAAAAAGATGATAAAGCAAATGCTTAGATATAAGGCATAAATAAACCAGTCTTGGTGAATAATTTCTTTGCTTAGCGCAAATTCTGACATTATGATTGAACCAAGTATAAAGCATGTGATATAGTTAATCGTTATAGCATGTAAATTCCGAACTTGAAATTGAGGCAATGATCGGAACAAAACAGCCAGAAGTACATTGCTTAATATGAGTATGGTGATTAACAGATCGTTAGCTTTTGATTTATAATTGAAATAGATACGGCGAGTGCAAATGTCTTAAATTTATCCTTATAAAAGTGAATCTAAATATAATTATGATTACAGCTATATTTTAGATAAATAACAAATTGATGAATATATAATTAAGATGATTTTCAATAGTTTGTAGAGAAAGCTATTGGAAAATCTTTGCAGAATGTATATTTGCGGAAAACTAATAGGCTTGACAAACACAGATAGGCAATATGATGAAGTTATAGATCAGTGTCGTGAGACTTTCAAGTTAAAAACGATTGATTATGGAACAGCATGGCGAATACTCAGGCCATCCTCTCTAACCGATCAGATTCTGATTAAAGCTTACAGGATCAGAAGTATCCAAGAGAAGGGAATGATGAAAGTCAATGAAGGCATAGAAGGGGAGTTTTTAGCGATAATCAACTACAGTGTTATGGCTATGATTCAGTTGAAGTATGATGTTGAAGATGCCAATTACGATATGAACAAAGATGAAGTTTTTCAGATCTATGATGCCTTAGTATCTGAAACAAAATCCCTAATGGCTGATAAGAATCATGATTACAGTGAAGCTTGGAGAGATATGCGAATCAGCAGTATGACTGATTTGATATTAATGAAGTTGTTGAGAATCAAGCAGATTGAAGAGAATGGTGGGCAAACATTAATATCTGAAGGTTTGCAGGCAAATTATCAAGATATATTAAACTACGCAGTTTTTGCATTAATTCAATTGTCGGAAGGAAAAAATTAAAATTATGACTATAGGAACCTTGATCACTAATATTGGAATTGTCTCTATCATTTTAACTTTGATCATAGCTTTTGTTTTCAAAAGCTCAATGAAGTCATGGTGGATAAGTTTCCTCCAGAATTTTTGTGGTGTGTTGTTTATCTTTTCTGGTTGGGTGAAGGCGATAGACCCTTTGGGTACCGCCTATAAAATGGAGCAATATTTCGATGAGTTTTACAGTACATTTGAATCTACATGGTTTGGCTTTATTGCGCCTATGTTTCCTGTATTTTCGAAATATGCGATTTGGTTTTCAGTGTTCATGATTGTTTTTGAGATTGTTCTTGGGATTATGCTTGTACTAGGAACTAAACCAAAATTTACTGCATGGGCATTTCTTTCTCTAGTAGCTTTCTTTACAATATTAACTGGATTCACTTACTTGACGGGATATGTTCCTAGCGAGACCAATTTTTTCCAATTTGGTTCTTGGTCTGGTTTCGATGCTAACAATATGAAAGTTCAGGATTGCGGCTGTTTTGGTGATTTCATTAAACTGGAACCTAAAGTTTCGTTTTTTAAAGATGTCTTTCTAATGATTCCAGCGATTATTTTTGTATTAGCCTACAAAAAGAAACATCAATTGTTTACTGAACCCATTAGGAATGGAGTTATATCAGTGAGTATTATTGCATTGTTATTTTACTGTTTCTCTAATTATGTGTGGGATTTACCTCACACAGATTTTCGTCCTTTCAAAAAAGGCACTGATGTTAGGCAAGTGAGAGAAATGGAAGAAGATGCAATGGCTGCAGTTCAAATTACAGGATGGGTATTGAAGCATAATGAAACAGGAGAATCTATAACTGTTCCAAATGCAGATTACATGAGGGATTATACAAGCAAATATAAAGGTGTTTATTCAGTCATTGATCAAGTAAAAGATGAGCCAACTATTAAGTCAACTAAAATCAGTGAATTTGAAATTACAGACCTTGATGGCAATGATTTAACAGAGGATATTTTATATAATGAAAAAGCACATTTCCTAATTGTTAATTATATGCTGATGGGTGATCCTGAAAAGAAAACGAGAATTGTTCAGGATTCTATATTCAATTTGGATACAACAATTATATTTAATTATGAAACGCTTAAGGCTGATCCAGCTTTCAATAGATTGATTAAGCGAACGCCCAAGGGTGTTCCTATTGATATGACAGAATTTGGTGAACACATAGATACAAGTATTGTCAAATCATTCAAAGAAGTTGTAGAGCGCGAAGAAGAGTATATTGATCAAAATTGGAATTCTGCCTATTTGAAAAAGCATATTGAATCACTGAAACCATTTACTGATGCAGCAAAAGCTGACGGATTTGAAGTTTTAATGGTTGTTGGTAAAGCTGGACCTACTGCGATTATGGATTTTGACTTGGCTACAGGCCTTGATTTGCACTATGGAATGGCAGATGATATTTTGTTGAAGACGATCATCAGATCTAATCCAGGCATTGTACTATGGAAGGATGGAAAAATTCTAGACAAATGGCATATCAAGCAATTACCAAATTATGAGGAGGTCAAAGCTCAGTATTTAAATTAACTCAAGCACTAGATTAAATGATTTAGTAGCTTCCGTACTTGCCTTTCCACAGTGCTTTGAGGGCTTTCAATATTCGGTTTTCAGTATCGTTTATTCCTGGCTCATAGAATGCCTTACCTGAGATATCTTCAGGTAAAAACTCTTGCTGAATAAAATTGTTCTCATAATCATGCGAGTATTGATAGTTCTTGCCATAGTCCAGCTGTTTCATCAGTTTGGTCGGCGCATTCCGTAGGTGTAATGGAATGGATAGATTGCCGGTTTTTCTGACTTCTTCCTGTGCATTATTGATAGCCACATAGGCGGAATTTGACTTTTGAGATTGCGCAAGGTAAATAGAACATTGAGATAAAATTATCCTTGATTCAGGCATGCCGATTTTATGAACAGCATCAAAGCAATTATTAGCCATTAAGAGTGCGTTAGGATTAGCTAGTCCTATGTCTTCTGAAGCCAGGATTACGAGTCTACGCGCGATAAATTTGGGGTCTTCTCCTCCTTCTACCATTCTTGCCAGATAATAGACTGCAGCATTCGGGTCACTGCCTCTGATTGATTTGATATATGCTGAGACGATGTCATAATGGTATTCTCCAGATTTGTCATAGATGGCAAGATTTTGTTGAATGCTTTGTTCTACAAGCTTATCTGTGATTTTGACATCTTCATTTTCATCAAAGCCGTTAACCAATAATTCAAGTACATTGTAGAGTTTTCTGCCATCGCCTGAGCTGTATTTTAATAAAGCCTCACTTTCCACTATTTCAATATTCTTAGACTTTAGGTAAGCATCTGTAGTAATTGCTTTGTCCAACATCTGTAAAAGATGTTTTTTGTCAAAATGTTTTAGAGTATATACTTGACATCTTGATAACAAGGCTGAAATGATTTCAAAGGACGGATTTTCCGTTGTTGCGCCAATAAGTGTGATTGTACCTTTTTCAACAGCACCTAATAAAGCATCTTGTTGAGATTTACTGAAACGATGAATTTCGTCAATAAACAATATGGGAGAGACCGTGTCAAAAAACCTCTGCTTGTCTGCACTAGTGATGGCTTCCCTAACATCTTTTACGCCTGAGTTTATAGCACTTAGTTCATAAAATTGTCTTCCTGAGCTATGAGCTAATAGTTTGGCAAGGCTTGTCTTTCCAACACCAGGAGGTCCCCAAAATATCATAGAAGGTAATCGTTGGGTTTCTATTACCTTTCTCAATGCTCCTTGTGGTCCTAATAGCTCCTCTTGACCAATGTATTGATCAATGCTAAGGGGCCGCATTCTTTCTGCAAGTGGTTGCACTGATTAGGTTTAATGTTGATGATGCATAAAAATAGAAAATTGTTAATGGATATGTACACTTAGGTTTTTAGATTTATGAAAATGACCTTTAGAATAAATTAAGATATAGAATCAAATTTATTATGGTTCAATACACAATATTGAAATTTACCTTTTGAACTTTGAAAGATATCTCGTGAATTCACCGATTAAGCTAATGCGCCTTTGCTTAATCAATAAGCACCAAAATATCGCCTTAGAAACCATTCTGTCGAAAGAAGAAAAATAATTATTAGCAAAAGCCAAGGCCAATTCAGTAAGGATTTAGTTTCAGCTTTTTGGTACAGTATAGGCTTGATTGTATTGTTGTTTGTTATCAAAGAATCTAATTTATTAATTTGATCTGGGTAAATGATATCACCACCAGTCTTGTCAGCTAACTGATATAATACATTATGCCTTGCCGTAAGGTCATATTCTTCTTTTGCAATTGATTGTACTGAAAAACGACCTGATGCATTTAGGTTTTTGCCGTTATAGGATGTACTAGCGGTATAACTATAACTTCCTTCTGGAAACCTACCCGTATTGACGACATAATAATTGTCATTTTTAGAAAATACATAATCGAATCTTTCATTACTTTCATTGGTAACGCTCAACTTTGTTTCTGGAGCATTAATCATTTCATAATTGTCATTATACAGTTGGGCATCAAATAAAACAGCTTCGTTTTCCTTGTAATCTCTTTTGTTGGTATAAGTGCGAAATTGTCTTTTATCTTCTTTTTGAGAAATGTATTGGATCGTTTTAAGAATAATTTCTTTGGTCAAACTATTTTCGACATTGCCTTCATAGAATTCCATAAGGTTCCATTTCCATATACCTTCTCCGGCTAGGACCGCTTCTTTTTGACCATTGATATCACTATATGACAATAGAGGATATCTAGTTTCTACAGATCCGATTTTCTGATATAGTAAGGTTTTCGCATGAGGTTCAGGCTGATATTCACCGTAAGGTGCTTTTAAAGGAACATAAGTTTGAATTCTCTGATTAAAATTATCACTTGTAGTGAAACTGCTAAAACTTGAATTGGGAACTGGTGTTACATTGTTTAGACTAAATTGCTTACCATTAAGTGACAATACATTTTGTGAAGTATTGAAAGATTGTCTATCTATATTATTGCCAATAATAAAAAACTTTGGCGTTTTTTCGGTATTAAGTTCTTTGATCAAATCATTCAATGGAAATTCTTGGCTGGGTAAATTGTGTAGTATGGCAATATCATATTCTTTAACTGATGAGTTTATGTCTTCTGCATAAACTATTTCCAATTCATAGTTTTTATTGCTGTTGATAATGTTCTTTAAAGTTTTAATATCAGGGTGACTGTTGCGAGCTACTATCAGTACTTTTTGACGTGCATCCAAAACTTCAAGGTAGATGTTTCTTTGATTATTGACATTTGATACTTCATTTGGAATGGGTTGTATACCTATGACATATTTTGTATTTCCAACTGTATTTGCTGTTAATTCAAATTCAAATGTCTCAAAATATCTATCACTGCCTATGTTGATATTTCTGGAGTCTATAACTCTGGTAGTATTGCTTTCTATTTTTGAAAGAACAAGTTTTGATTTGGCTCCTTGTGCATTATAAGCTTGTATATCAGCTTCAATTTTAAATTTGTCATTGAGATATACTATACGGTTGTGAAAGATATTTTTAACGAGAATATCTCTTCTGCTGCTGGTGTCTCCTAATGGTATAACATGAATGGGTGCATTAAGCTGAAAGTTGGCATAGATAGGATTTTTGCCTTCATTGTAAATGCCATCTGAGCTTAATATGACAGCACCAATATTTTGATCTTCATAATTTTCTGAAATAAAGTCTAGACTGGAAGAAATATTTGTTGATAATTTATTTAGAGAATCAGAATTGTCGAGGTTTATTTTTTGACCAAAATAAAATTCATCCCATTGATACTCACTACCTAGATTTTGTTTTAATGAAGTTAATGCATTTTTCAATTGGGTCAATTGAGTGCTGTCATTTGATAAATCAATGGATCCGCTAATATCTTGGGCAATAACAATGATTGGCTTCTCTTTTTCTGTATTGAATAATTTAAACAGGGGAGTCAGCAGTAGGAATAGTATTACAAGCACCGATAACCATCTTAGCATCCCTAAAGTGGTAGGAAGCCAAGATTTGTTTTCTTTAAGCTTTGTTTCATTGACATAGAGACTTAAAGCATAAAGAGCGGCTATGACTATTATGAAAAATAAGAAGTAGCTCGGATAACTTAATTGTATATTTTGCAAAATGCTTTATTTTATAGAGATTAACGTCCAGTTCAATGTTCTAAATGTGCAATATTAAAGATAGTTTGAAACTTTCTCCCTATTAGCTTGAAAAAGCGACTAATTTGAAATTATTATTGCAAACATATATTTATATCATTTTAAAGAACAAAACTTTAACTCATATCGTTGAATCATTTCAAGCAATTAATTTGCATTATGCGACAAACAATATTAATACTTCTTTTTTTATCTATAGGCTTATCTCTAAAGGCATCGTATATCTTATTGCCGATGGAAAATGATGTACAAAAAAATCATCTCAAAGCTTATGGCATTACATACTGGGTTTTGGATAGTGGAGTAGAGGCCTATTGGTTACTTAATTACAGAGGAGGAGCATTTGCCTTTAAAAATGTTCCACTTTTTGAAAAGGAGTGTAAGACAAGGGGAGTAAGTTATGAAGTGATATCGAATGCTGAATTTGGGGCCATTAGACAAGAAATTTCCGATCCTGAACTCAATCAGGAAGTGGTTAAATTAGAAAAGGCACCAAAGATTGCTGTCTATACACCTGATTTTAATGCCAAAGGAGAGCGCATTCAGCCTTGGGATGATGCAGTAACCTTAGTGTTGACTTATGCTGAGATTCCGTATGAAACGGTTTATGACAGAGAGGTGCTAGAAGACAAATTAGCACTCTACGACTGGTTGCATTTACATCATGAAGATTTTACTGGTCAATATGGAAAGTTTTATATGTCTCAAGGCACCAGCGCCTGGTATAAGGCTAATCAGAGAAAAATGGAGGAGCTGGCACAGCAACTAGGCTTTAAAAAGGTTTCTCAA
Source organism: Saprospiraceae bacterium (assembly GCA_029262995.1). Taxonomy (GTDB): domain Bacteria; phylum Bacteroidota; class Bacteroidia; order Chitinophagales; family Saprospiraceae; genus RFSX01. The sequence goes on from JAJCYH010000027.1 coordinate 107,157, forward strand.
CTCAAATTAAGTGTGGTAAAGAAGGTGAGAGAATTTGTTGAGGGTGGTGGATTTATGTTTGCTATGTGTTCTGCTACTGATACTTATGATATAGCTCTTGCCGCTCAGGGATTGGATATATGTGATAAGATATATGATGGCGATCCAATGCAGGCAGATGCAGATTTGCATTTGGATTTCAGTCAATGTTTTGCTTTCAAAAACTGGGAGTTGATTAAGAATCCTTTGGAATATGAATTTTCTACGATCGATCACCGTAAAAGGAATGTAACAGCCAATACAGATTATTTCACTTTATTTGACTTTTCAGCCAAATGGGATCCTATTCCTGCCATGTTAACGCAGAATCATACGAGAACGGTAAAAGGATTTATGGGGCAGACAACAGCGTTTGAAAAAAGCATGATAAAATCAGATGTCTTGATTTTGGGTGAGACCAATGCAATAAATGAAGCAAGATATATTCACGGAAGCTATGGTTATGGCACTTGGACATTCTTTGGTGGTCATGACCCTGAAGATTATCGTCACTTTGTTGGAGATCCGGAGACTGATTTGAATCTTCACCCTAATTCTCCAGGCTATCGGTTGATACTAAACAATATACTCTTTCCAGCAGCGAAAAAGAAGAAGCGTAAAACCTAATATCGGTCTAGACTTGCAAGCTATTGTCCAGCATATAGATGAATTATTAAGAAAGCAGAGTAATGTTAAAAATGCTGCTCAAATGAAGGCCTATATGAAGGGATTATTTCCATTCTTAGGTGTTAAAGCGCCGCAGCGTAGGGAGGTCTCCAGAATGGTGTGGCAGGATTTTAAAGTTGAAATAATTGATAACTGGAAGGAAATCGTCTGGTTGTTGTGGGAGAAAGAAGAGAGAGAATTTCAACATTTTGCACAGGATCTCATTTCGAAGGTTGAGAAAAAACTAAATACTGAAGACTTATCCTTTATTGAAAAGTTAATTACTACCAAATCTTGGTGGGATTCGGTTGATTTTCTAGCTACTCATGGCGTGGGAACTATATTAAAGCAAGATACTGGTTTGAAGATCTCTACTGCCCGTCGGTATATGGGTTCAGATAATTTATGGTTGAAACGCACTGCATTGATTTTTCAGTTGATGTATAAGGGGCAAACCGATAGGGAATTATTGTTTGAGATGATCGATAGAAGCCTAGGAACCAAGGAGTTTTTCATCAATAAGGCATCTGGATGGGCATTGAGGCAGTTGTCTAAGTGTGATCGTGAAGTAGTTGTTACATTTCTAAAGCGTAGGGAAGGCCAATTATCGGGATTAACAATTAGGGAGGCAAGCAAATATATTTAGTTAATTTTTTATGGTTTAGGGGTTTGTATTTATTTGAAGGTATAGTATATTTGCGACCGCTTTAATAAAAAGTTCTTTAACTTGCGAAAGTAGCTCAGCTGGTAGAGCACGACCTTGCCAAGGTCGGGGTCGCGGGTTCGAATCCCGTCTTTCGCTCCACATACTAGTACGCCCGGGTGGTGGAATTGGTAGACACGTTGGACTTAAAATCCAATGCCTATTACTGGCGTGCGGGTTCAAGTCCCGCCCCGGGTACTCCATAAGTATAAAAAAAAGCCTTGAAATTGAATATTTCAGGTCTTTTTTTTGGTCTTTGATGAAACGGTGGACGCGGCCCGCCTTATGGATAAACCTGTAGTAAAGTATTGCTTTGTTATAAGTCGGACGCAGCCCGCCTTATGGATAAACCTGTAGTAAAGTATTGCTTTGTTATAAGTCGGACGCAGCCCGCCTTATGGATAAACCTGTAGTAAAGTATTGCTTTGTTATAAGTCGGACGC
>JAJCYH010000028.1 GCA_029262995.1 Saprospiraceae bacterium
AATAGGAACAAAAGTCATTTCCTTTCCATAGTTGATTATTAGGAAGCTTTGTTAGTTTATAAATATTATCATGAATTATTTTTAACCTTTGATTTCTGGGACTGTCTGGATAAAAGGAAATAAAAAATATTAATGAGTCATTTTTAAACCATTCAATTTTACTTTTATGAGAGTGAGTCCTTACACCAGATTCATCAGTTGCTATATCATTATAGAATAATTTTGAATCTTCTTGAATGTCTTTCCAAAGGTAACTTGGGGTAGCATTCTTTAAAGTTACTCCTTTATATTTATCAAAATAAATCCAACTTTCCCAACCAGATTTAATTGCAATAAATTTTATGGAATCTTTTGTGAGGTGAATATTATATACTGCAGGATAAACATACGTGTTTTATTTTATTGAGTCGAATTAAAATTCATCTTGTGACCATAAGCTATTAAAGCTTAGGAGAATAAAATCTGTCATTAAAATTTTCATAATAGCATGTAACTAGTGTATAGCATTGCCTTTTGTACGCATAACAAAATAATAAGGATTTATCACTTATAATTAATGTTGGATATAATGGTCTTAGTTATAATTATTATTCATGTATTTATGTGTTGAGTTTAAGGTTACTAACGGCACCCCTCTCTTTAAGTAGAATTTCTATCTATCCCCCCTGTATACATTTGGAATCAAAATGGCTAGCCAGAAAGACTATTATAAACTTATAACATCAATACTGTCAAAAAGACCTGAAAGTTTTACCAAGGCGTTACCTATTAATGGTATTAAATGGCGGCAAGCTCAAGAGTTATTTAAGCCTACAATTATAAATCTTTCTAAAAATTAAGAATTGTGAATGAGGAAGAACTAAAAACAATCGAAGCAAGAATGAATTCAGCAAGGACAAGTCCCTAGACTTCATTTATAGAAGGTAGACATTTTACAAGCGGTTCAAGTATTATCATAGGGGTGAGGAAGAAAAAGGATTAAAGAATATTGAATTGATAGGAGCGACAGAAGCGGATCAAGATCTATAACCCATACAAGACAAGTTATACCGAGATTGATTGATGAAATTAGGAAACTCAAGAAATTAATTTGAGAATAAAAAATTTGACCTCAATTCAGGAGGGCTCTTTAACATTATAACCCTCACTTTAGTTTGCTTAAAGTAATCATCAAGAAGAAAGAATACATGTTGCTTTTCATCATCTTTGATCTCTGAATATAGAAGAAGCAATTAACCATATTAATTACATGGAGTATCAGTAACGCTTTCCAAGTAATTTCTTTGAATTAATCTGTCTTAATCGCCAAAGACCAATTGTTTCTAACCGCCAAATATCTAATAAGAATTACAAACCCTATGGAAAGGGCTGTATTTAAATAATAATAAGAGGTCATGTGTTCTAGGACCAGAAAAAGAACTGCCCCTATTAAGCAAGCAGAAGCATAAATTTCTTTTCTAAAAATCAAGGGTACTTCATTACAAAGCACATCTCTTATAATTCCACCGAATACTGCAGATACAATACCCATCAATACAGCAACGGTAGGACTCAAACCAACATCTAAAGTCTTTTGAAGACCTAGAATAGTAAATACGCCTATACCTATAGTATCAAAAAGAAATACACTCTTTTTGAGTTTTAGAATAAATGGTTTAAAAATATAGCAAATGGGAACTGCCAAAAATATTATGGTGATATAGATGTTTTCCGCCATCCAACCAACAGGAGTCTTGCCAATAAGAATATCCCGAAGTGTTCCTCCTCCAATAGCAGTAGAAAATCCAATAACAGTTGAACCAACAAGATCAAATTTTTTATCTATTGCTGTCAGAACTCCACTAATAGCAAAGACAAAAGTTCCTATTAAATCTAGTAGGTTTAATAATTCCATTAATAATTGGGCTTAACTTTTTTCAGAAAGAGCACTATTTCACAATTACCGTCCAACCATATGGGTCTTCGAGTCTGGTACTTCTTATACCATTAATGGCATCTTTTAGGAATGTTGCTACCTTAAAATTATCAGAATCAATTTCAATATCCTCTCCTTTGTAACCGATCTGCTTAACTTTTGCAATTACGGCTGCTGTTCCAGTCCCAAAGACTTCTTTCAGGCTTCCGTTCTTGCCAGCTTCTATTACTTCGTCAATGGTGATTTCTCTAACGTCAAGCTTATAGCCATTGTCTTTTAAAATGGTAAGCACAGAATCTCTTGTTATTCCTTCAAGTATGGTTCCAGATATTGGAGGGGTAATTACCGTATCATTGATAACAAAGAAGATGTTCATGGTTCCAACCTCTTGAATATACTTATGTTCTTTGGCGTCCAACCACATGATTTGATCATATCCCTCATCTCTTGCAATTTTAGCAGGGTATAATGAACCTGCATAGTTGCCAGCAGCTTTAGCCTCTCCTGTGCCACCCATTGCAGCTCTTATGTAGAAAGGATCAGCCTTTAGTTTTACAGCATTGCTATAATAAGGGCCAACAGGACAACAAAATATTACAAATCTATATTTTTGAGCTACTTGAACACCTATGAACTCGTCCATAGCTATCATGTATGGTCTAAGGTATAAAGCACTTCCTTCTTCTTTTGGAATCCAGTCTTGATCAATTTTTACAAGTTCATATACTGCTTGCATAAAGAGATCATTAGGAAAAGCAGGCATACAAAGGCGTTCGGCAGATTTATTGATTCTAACCGCATGCCTTTCTGGCCTAAAAAGCATTGGTTCACCATTAATTGACTTGGTTGCTTTCATGCCTTCAAAAATAGCCTGCCCATAATGCCAAGCAATATTAGCTGGATGGATAGAAAAGTTTTCAAAGGGTACTATAGATGCATTTTTCCATTCTCCATTTTCATAGTCAGCAACAAACATATGGTCAGAAAAAACTCTTCCAAAAGGGATATTACTGAAATCAACAGTATGTAATTTTGAGTTTTCATTTTTGATTATCCTAAGTGAAGTATCAATCATTGCTCAAGTTTATTTAGAAGTGAATTAGAAAAATTACGATATGTCAAATAACTTTAAATTTGATCAGGAAATATGCGGATAGTTTCCTAGTGCAAATTTAATTAATTTTATTTTATTTTAAAACCCCTTAATTAGGCTAACGAAAAATTAATTTAATTCTGTTTATTTGATAAAAACAAATATATATTTTGAATTCTTATTTTATTAATACCGATGTGTTTATTATTCCAGATATTGGAAAACTTGATAGTCATTGCCCTGAAAAGACAAGACTCCTGGTTTTTTGTGAAAAAGAGGACTTTCAATCGCATTCAGATTTATTGCATAATATCTTAAAGGCAATTAATTTTGAGAATGACAAAAACGCTTGCATTTTAAAACTTGATAAGCAATCTAGTGTTAATGTGGCATCCATTACAAGTGATTCCATCACTCATGTTCTTAGTTTTGGCTTAAGCCCAAAGAATTTATGCTTGAATGCTGGATTTAAAGCCAACAGGTTTTACAAAACAGAAAGCTTTAGCATCTTACTGACACATTCTCTGAATCAGTTGGAAGAAAACAAGAATTATAAGATGGCTCTTTGGAATGCACTTCAAAACACATTTACGCCTAAGAAATAGTTATGAACAAGATTGAACTAGTCTTTGCAACACATAATAGGAATAAAAGTGAAGAGGTCAATAAAATCCTTGGCAATGATATGTTTCAGATTAAAGATTTGAATAGTATTGGCATCAGCACTGAGATTGAGGAAACCGGAAAGACCCTTGAAGAAAATGCTCGGATAAAATCTGATTATGTTTTTAAGCAAACAGGCAAAGATGTATTTTCTGATGATACAGGATTAGAGGTTTATGCGCTTGATATGGAACCGGGTGTTTATACCGCAAGATTTGCCGGACCACAGTGTGACGCCAATGATAATATGGATATGTTATTAAAGGCATTAGAGAATATTGATGATCGTAGAGCAAGATTTCGAACTTCAATCTCCTTAATTTTAAATGGACAGTATCATACTTTTGAAGGTATCGTTGAAGGTCGTATTGCCCTTGATAAATTAGGAGAAGAAGGATTTGGATATGACCCTATTTTCATCCCAGAATCATTTGACAAAACATTTGCACAAATTAGCATGGAGGAGAAAAATAGAGTTTCTCACAGGAATCGGGCACTGAAAGAAATGAAGCTATTCTTATTGCACGGATAAAAAAAAGAGCCGACAATGCCGACCCTTCAATTTAGCTTATTACGAAGCTTTATTTTAATAATTTTCTGACAATTAAGATTCAGTATCAGTTGCTGCTTCTTTGTCTACTTTACCTTTAATCGTTAGGTAACTGTTAACCGGATCTGTGTTAGCAGTAATAGTAACTCTCTTAGACTGAAGTCCACCACCAACTTTTCCTTTGTTCTTGGAATCAAACTGTACTTTGATAACATTTGACTCTCCAGGAGCGATAGGCTCTCTTGGCCAATCAGGAACTGTACATCCACAAGATCCTTTAGCATTGCTAATGATCAAAGGCTCATCACCAGTATTGGTAAACTTGTACTCATGAACAACTTTCTCTCCTTCCATTACCATTCCGAAATCAAACTCTGTTTCATCAAATTTAAGAGTAGTGATTGGACCAGCAGGAACTGCAGGTTCGTTGTTGTTAAGAGGACTTGCAGTAGGTGTAGCTACATTGGCTTCTGGAGTTGCAGGAACTGCTTCTGCAGATTCTGTCGCCGTGTCATTCTTACAAGCAACCAATAGCATTAGGCTAAGGGTAATTAAAAAACCAAACTTTTTCATATTCATAAAATTTTTAAATTTCTAATAATGCTACAAATATATTCATTAATAGCTTCCAAAAAAGGGCTAAGACCCTAAATACAAAGGGATTAACAAGCGATTAACAATTGATTATTGACTAATTAAAGATTTAAGAAGATTCTATCTTTTGTTGTGCTGTTCACCCATCCAGTCTTCGAAAGTTTCCAAATCAAATGCGTTGAGACAATATGATTTGGTTAACCCTCCTTTTCTGGCTGCACATACACCAAAAAAGGTATCATCGAGACCTTTGGTGCTGTGTGCATCAGGATTAATAGAAATCAAAACGTTCTTTGACATAGCATATTGTATGTGAGTCCAGTCAATATCAAGTCGTAATGGGTTAGCATTCATTTCAATAGCTACATAATTGTCAGAGCAAGCATCTATAATCTTTTTAAAATCAAGAGGATAGGCTTTTCGGCTTAGAAGTAATCGGCCTGTTGGGTGTCCTAAAATATTTGTGTAAGGATTTTCAATGGCTTTAATCAACCTAGAAGTTGCCTTTTCTAAATCCATTTTTAAATTAGAATGAATCGAAGCAACAACGACATCCAGCTGTGAAAGGATTTCATCTGAATAATCAAGTTCACCATTGGAAAGAATGTCGGATTCTATCCCTGAGAAAAATCTAATATCAGAGTATTTCTGATCAAGTTTTTGTATTTCATCGATTTGTTGAATCAACCTTTCTTCTTGCAAGCCATTGGCATAAAAGGCAGATTTGGAATGATCTGTAAGCACAAAATACTCCCAATTTCTTTCTTTTGCAGCTAGCAGCATTTCTTCCATGGTATTAACGCCATCACTATAGGTGCTGTGATTGTGTATGCATCCTTTAATGTCTTCCAATTCAATGATTTCATTTGCACCGCTATAGTTAGTTACTGCTTCCAAGTTTTCGTCTTCACGAAATTCTGGTATATAATAGGGCAATTTGTTTTTTTCAAAAACATCTTTCTCGGATTCTGCATTTTTTATTTTCAAATCAAGGGATTCAAAAAAGGAAGGTCCAGTAGAACTTTTGATCAATTCAAAGTAAAAATTCTCTTCATTGCTTTGAATAATTTGCACAGGAGTACCTTGTAACTTCAATTCGATATCACCTTCAATATTTTCTTGCTTAACGCAAAACTCATGGACTTCATTTGGAGCAGCAGTTGTTAAGATGACGACTTTGGAAATTATCGGATTCTTTTGATGCAGTTGCCCTGCAAGGCAAATCTTTTTATCAGGATACGCTTTTTGTAAATCAGATATCAGGTCATTTGCTGTAGTAATAATTCGGGCATATAGCTGTTTGCCTGAGGATTCCATAAAGTACTCTATTTGATCCTTAATGGAAAGTTGAGTTTTTAAACCGAATCCTTTCAAATCCAATAATCTGTTTTCATAAATGGCGTACATTAACTCTCCCATACTTTCTACGCCTAATTCTTTCCAGATTACTTTTAGCTTTTTAGCTCCAAGACCTTTAACTGCTAGCAAGTCAATGATTCCAGATGGTGTCTTATCTCTGTATTTTTTCAAACTTTGCAAATCTCCACTTTCAAGCAATTCAATAATTTTGCTGCTGATGGCTTTTCCAATTCCAGGGATAGCTTCTATTTTTTCTAAAGATGTTTGGTTAAGTTCTTCTGGCAATTTTCTTATAGTTAGGTAGGCATTGCTGTAAGACCGGATTTTAAATGCATTTTCATCGTGTAATTCCATTAGGTCACCGAGCAATTTGAACTTGGATGCAATTTCTCTATTGTTCATTGTATAAAAAGTAATTTTTGAAAGCTCTGAATATTAATTTTGACATTTTTTATTAAAGCCTTAATTTCGCAGTAATTATTACAAATGGCATTTTTATATGATTTGTAAATATATGCTTTAGAGTATTTTAACCATTTATTTTATTGATGTCAAAGTTAATGTTTTATACTTGTATTTATTTTAAAACTAAAAACCTTTAAATTATGAGACTGATTCTTTTATTATTTTCTATCAATCTGATTATTTCTTGTGGCGGTTCAATAAACACAGGAGCACTAGCTAAATTGGAAGGCTATGAAACCGAGCTTATTAAAGGAACCAATATTACTAAAGCAATTAAAAGAAATAGTGATAATGAAATCATAGAGCAAGGTTACGTTAGCGGAGGCAAACGTAATGGAGTTTGGTTGACCTATTATACAGGCGATGAAACCGGCAAGATTAAAACCATTGCATCATATTCAGATGGAATTCTTTCTGGTCCTTATCTTGAGTTGAGTAATAGAGGACAAATTGAAACTGAGGTTACATATGAGAACAATTTGTATAACGGTCTTTATGCAACTTACAAATTTGGTCGAATGACGAAGGAAGTTAATTATAAAGACAACAAACTCGAAGGCCTTAGTACAGAATATGACAATAGAGGTAATGTGCAAAAGGAGATTAATTATCGTAATGGGAAACAACATGGTCTAATGAGATACTATAATGAAGATGGTGAAGTTATTGTTGAATACGAATACAATGATGGTACCAAGGTAAGAGGCGGTATGGTCGGAAAAGAATAGTATTTAAGCTAAGAAATATAGAAGGCACAATTCATATTATGGGTTGGGCCTTTTTTTATTTAAATATTGATAACATGATCTTTACACATTAAAAATAAATATATGTATATTTATATATAATTTTGACTTACGAAAACTACACAATGAATCTAGCTAGATTAAATAGCTTTAATACGGATTTTTTTAATTCCGATGCTTCACACTCCCTTCTCCGATTCCAGGAGAGAAGAAAATGTTTAAATGCCATTTTTTGGATGACATACGAGAAATTGTCCAATGGTCATAAAACTGTTCTTGTGATAGATCAGGATAATGACCTGGAATATATAAATTACTTTTTATCAAAATATAAGTTGGACGATTTATCGATTATATTAGATAAACCTACTGAGCTAGTATCCTTATTTATTATTGAAAGATTCAAAGAGAGTAGAAAGAATCAAACCAAGATTTCGACTTATCTTGAAGCCAAAGAAAACCTTGATTACCTTAATCAGCAATTGATTGAAAACATAAAGAACTATAATGACCCAAGCTTGGGAAAACTAAATCTGTTTGATGTGTTTCTACGGATTGAAAATGTACAAGCGCCGATTCTACCAATTGATTTGTTCCAGCTTTTCCCTTTTGATGAGTATAAAAACAAAAAAAATCTCATTTTGCAAGCCGACAAATTGTATAGAAGAGACTTTCGATATGACCATCATTTTGATTTATTTAGACCTCAGATTTTTAAAGAACATACACCAGAAAGTCAACTCGTGGTTTTAAACCACCTTAAAGATCAGATAAATGAAATCTTAGGCAAGTATAGTGAATTGGAGCGGCGATTCTATATTGCAGAAGAATCCAAGATAAGAGAGTCACAACTCCTTATAAGAAAAAAAATAATGAAGTTGGATCAATTAATTCAGACATCATTAAGAGATAATAATTCTACGGCCACTCAAAAGGTTAAAAATCTCTACAATGAATTAAAACAAATACTAAATCTTGAACAAAATGATGAATGTGACATAAATGCATGGGAAGCTTTTAAAAATGCTTTGGACATTCATTTGAAAAAAGAATTATCACTGATTTACAATTCAATGCCTATTAAACTCAAGCAGATTAATTTGCATAGTGGTGAAAGCGATTTGGAACAGCTGTTCCAAAAGACGGAAGAAATATTGAAGGAATTGAAACGAACTTCAATTTTTAAGAACTACAAAGTACCGTTTTGTAGTAGTGTATATCACCATAAAGAATCTCTGCTTGACGCAAAATCTATTCTGGAAGCTGCTATTTATGCATTGGTTTATAAAACCGAGCATTTAGAATGGTGCTTGTTTTATTCGCAATTAGAACAAAAAGATCAGTTATTGATCAAGACATTAATTGAAATAGAATCTGACTGGATGGAATGTTTTGAAGCATCCTACCTTCAAAGTTATGCAAGTAATGCCTTGTTGTCATTAAGTTCATTGTCCGAAATGCATAAAGACATTTTAGATGCCTATGTTGAACTGGAAGATAAATCTTGTGCATTATTGTTTGACAGGTATAAAACTAAGTTAACTAATCTTTCTATCGAAAAAATTTCGGAAGAGGCTAAGAAAGGATTACAATGGATGGATCTCTATAATTCTTATGGTGAGGCATTTTCAAATACGTTTCCTTTTCTAATAATAAATTCTTCATTTTATAATACCCATAAAAAGGAAATTGGAGAACATTATAAGACGGTAATAAGTCTGAATACTATTATTTCAAATCTGAACGATAGCACTTCAGAAAATATGATATTCGCAGGCTATAATGACGGGTTTCTTAAGAATTCTGTAAGTCAAATAAAGTCTTTAGAGGACATTGAGGTGTACAATTTTTCTGGAGTAGAGTTTAATGTCAATCGCTCAGCTCAATTTTTAAGTTCTTCTGAATTGGTTAATCTCTCACTTTATCTTGCTCAGGGAATCAATTATTTTAATACTTCCTATAGGATATTCCAACTAAGAAACACTTCGATTTTGTCATTGCTAACCAACGAGCAAAACAGTAAGCTAATAATGTATTTGAAGGACACTGGTATCAAGGAGATTTTCACGAATGATGAAAATCAAAACCTTATTCCAGCTCTTTTTGGCGATAAGCAAAGAAAAACAATGGTATTGGTAGAAGACTATTTATTGAATCCTAAAGAACCAAGCCAAGCTCTTAAACAGAAACTGTTTATTGAAAAGCTACAAGTTGCTGGTATTCTAATTATTAATCTTGATAATTACAAAAGGCTTACCAAGAAAAGTGATGAGATGAAGTTAGTCGTCAAGAAAGTACTAGAACACGAGCCAAATGAACAGATAATCGCCTAATGATTAATATTGACCTAGAACAATACCAAGGAAGCCTGAATATATCAGAGAAAGAAGGTAAGCGAATGGTATTTGACCCTATTAGGAAAAAGCACCTCGCTTTATTGCCTGAGGAACTTGTCAGACAAAGCTGGATTCAATTCTTGGTAAATAAATACAAAATCAGTCCTTCCTCAATTGGCATCGAAAAGCAATTTATGGTTGGCAATCGCCCTAGACGGTTTGATTTGGTCTTATTTCAAAAGGCCATTCCTCATGTTTTATTCGAATTTAAGAGCTATAAAGCATCCATTAATAATGATACATGTTTTCAGGCAGCACAATATAACTTAGAGCTTAAAGTGCCATTTATGGTCGTAAGTAATGGGGTAGTGCATCATGCTTTTGAAATAGATTACGAAAATCAGAGTTTTCAAGAACTAATGGATTTAAGCTTTTTGTAAAAAAAAGCTCCAGAACAATTAGATTTTATCAGGATATTATAGATTTACACCTGTCTGGGCAACAGTGTTGACATTGTGCCTTTAATTAATTAACCTGACGAAATAGAAATTCTTGAAAGATCAAGTTGTATTGATAACCGGGGCTAATGGTCAAATTGGCACCGCCCTTATTCCTGGTTTGCAAAAGATTTATGGTGAGACCAATGTGATTGCCACAGATATCAGAAATCCCAAAGCAGAGGTTTCAAGGTTTGAAACATTAAATATTCTTAATGATAAAGCATTAACAGATTTTATAGTAAAAAATAAAGTGACCCAGGTCTATCACTTGGCTGCACTATTATCATCCAAAGGTGAAGAAGATCCTCATTTCACTTGGTCGCTAAATTTCAATGCCTATTTGAAACTTTTGGAAATTGCAAGGAATAATGCTGTTGAAAAAATATTTTTTCCCAGCACAATAGGTGTATACGGACCTACGACACCTAAGATAAATACACCTCAGAATAGCTCATTTATCCCTTCAACAGTTTATGGCATTTCAAAGATTACGGCAGAGTTATGGAATGAGTATTATCGTAACCGTTATGGTTTGGATATCAGAGGAATGAGATACCCTGGTGTGATCAGTCATGAAACGAGACCTCATGGTGGAACTACAGACTTTGCTGTTGAAATATTTTTCGATGCTATTGAAAAAGGCTTTTATAATTGTTATCTGAAAAGCGATACCAGATTGCCTATGCTCTATATGCCTGATGTGCTTAAAGCTACCTTAGATTTGATGCATGCCGATGCTTCCCGTTTATCTACCTCTATGGCGTATAACATTTTTGGCTTTTCTCTTACACCAAATGAGCTTTATCAGGAAATTTTAAAGTATATTCCTAAATTACAAATTGATTATACTATAGATCATCGCCAAAAAATTGCAGAAAGTTGGACAGAAACAATTGATGACAGTCTAGCAAGAAATGATTGGGCTTGGCAACCTAAATATGATATGCCTGCAATGGTTAGTGATATGATCACTAAAATGAAAAATTAGTAAACCTTTAAAATGAGTTCTAATGTGTAAAAAATTGTTATTCCTTTTGCTTGTCGGTGTATCATGCAATTCAATAATTTTTTGTCAAGGCTCGGGCATTAAAGGGCGTGTTTTGGATAAAAATACAATGGAAACACTTATTGGGGCTAATGTAGTCATAGGAGATCAGGTGACCGTTACAGGATTAGACGGAGATTTTGATTTGCCTTTAAAGGCCGGCACTTATTCTCTAAGGGTTAGTTATGTTGGTTATAGTGAGTATGGTGTTGATGTTCAAATCGATGAGGGTCAATACATGACATTGGAAATATTAATGTTTTTCTCTTCTAATATTCTCAATACGGCTACTGTTACAAGTTCGAAGTATCAGAAATCTCTCGCAGAATCTCCTGTTTCTCTTAACGTTATGCAGCCTCAGCTGATAGAAAATGTAAATACAGTAAATATCACTACTGCACTTGATAAAATCCCTGGAGTGCAAATTATTGATAACCAAGCTAATATTCGAGGAGGTTCTGGTTGGTCCTATGGCGCTGGAAGTAGAGTTTTATTGCTGATTGATGACATACCTGCCCTTCAAGCCGATGCAGGAAGACCTAGTTGGGGAGACATTCCTGTTGAAAATATTGCCCAGATAGAAGTGGTTAAGGGGGCTTCTTCAACATTATTTGGGTCAGCTGCATTGAACGGAATAATTAATATTCGAACGGGATACGCTACTTCCGAGCCGGTGACTAAGGCGAATGTTAGTTACCGAAGTTATATGAGTCCGAAAGATGATGTAAAGAAGTGGTGGTCAGAAGCTCCCAGCAGATTGAATGTAGGCGTGGTGCATAAGCAGAAGATAGGCAAATTGGATATGGTAGCCAATGGGTTTTATGAAAACTTTGATAGTTATTATGAAGGTGCTTATGATGAAAAAATTAGGATTTCGACAAATTTAAAGTATCGATTAAATGATCATGTACATTTTGGAATCAACAGTATGTATAATACAGGTAGAGCTGCTGATTACTTTTTATGGAATAATGGAAGTACAGGAATTTATAAAGGTCTGGATGGTACTTTTTCAGAACGTAAAAACCAAAGATTTTATATAGATCCACAAGTTACGATTTATGATAAACATCAAAATAAACATAAAGTTTTTGGACGTTATTATTATATCAATAATGACAATAATGCCAGCCAATCTAATTCATCAAAAAGCTTTTATGGAGAGTATCAATTCTCTAAGGACTTCAGAAAGCATGGTCTTAAATTAACGACAGGAGCTGTTGCTTATTTGACAACTTCCGATTCTGAACTATTTGGTGATGTTGTATTAAAACACAATAATTACGCTTCTTATTTTGAAATTGATAAAAGCTTAGCAGATGGATTGACCCTTACGGCTGGAATGCGGCTTGAATATAATGAGCAATTGAGCCCTGAAGTATTTAAAGGAGATACTATACCAGGTGGAAAAGTAAATGAGTCTAAACTTATTTCAAGATTTGGACTAAATTATAAGTTGGCTGAGGGTACTTTTTTAAGAGCGTCATGGGGACAGGGATATCGTTTTCCGACGATTGTGGAAAGATTTATTGAAACAGCTGTCGGCTCGTTTTTTGTTTTTCCAAATGTTGAACTGCAGTCTGAATCCGGATGGTCCTCCGAGATTGGCATAAAACAGGGATTTAAAGTAAACAGCTGGGAGGGCTTTTTGGATCTTTCTTTTTTCTGGTCTCAGTACAACAATATGACTGAATTTACCTTGCAGCAAGATAATACTGGTCGTTTCGGCTTTCAATCTCAAAATGTAGGCGAGACCGATATAAAAGGATTTGAAATTAACTGGATAGGAAGGTCTAAGCTTTTAGGAGTACCTATCAACATTCTTGCTGGATACACTTATATCAATCCTAAGTATAAAGATTTTGAAAATAATATTCCTGTATATAATTCCATTAGTATCCCAGTTGGTAGTGAGGAAAAGCAAAATATATTAAAGTATAGAAATAAGCATAACTTCAAAATTGATCTTGAGTCTTATTTTGGTAATTTTTCTGCGGGTGTAGCCTACAATTATACTAGTGCTACGGAGACCATAGATCAGCTGCTTGGAAATATTG
Source organism: Saprospiraceae bacterium (assembly GCA_029262995.1). Lineage (GTDB taxonomy): Bacteria > Bacteroidota > Bacteroidia > Chitinophagales > Saprospiraceae > RFSX01. The sequence goes on from JAJCYH010000028.1 coordinate 13,324, forward strand.
GACAAATCAGATTATATAGAAAAGCCAATCCTGGTGGTTTTAACAGAATGGACGCAAGGATGGCCTATGATTTTGGTTTGATTAAATGCAGTCTTTTGGTGGAAAATGTCTTGAACCAAGAAATTACTTTACGACCTGGATTGCTTGAAGCACCAAGAAATATAGGAATGCGTCTTGATTTTAATATTTAGGATTTTTTCAAAATTGTCATTAAGAAAACCTTTTGCTTTAATTAATGCAATATTAAAGATCCGATTACCCAATAATTCGTTATGTAGTAAAGATGAAAATGACAGTATATACTATTAGCCTTTGTTTGCTTTTTTGCTTTTGCAATAATGAAACTAAAAAAACGGACGGGATTGAACTTCAAATTGAGCAAACTAATGAAGTAACAAGCGATTCATTGATTACTGATGTAGAATTAGCAGATGAAAGTATAGCTGATATTACAAAAGAAGAAAGCCAGATTCCAGGTCCTAAAAAAAATAAATCAGTTCCTGTTGATGTAAAAACAGAATTCAAGGAGACCATTGAACAGGTTGAAGACCAGTCTGAAGTAATGAAAGATGAACGACCACCGGTAGAAGAGCCTAAGGAATTTGCCGGTAAGATTGAACAGTTTGATCAAACCAACGGATTAAACAAACATGATGCATTTGACAAACTATTGCTCAAGCATGTAAGTACAGATGGACGTGTTGATTATATTGGATTTAAGCAAGATGTAGCACTGCTTAATGAATACCTTGGAATTTTGTCAGTTCAAAAAAGCGGAGCTATGAAAAGAGAAGAAGCTCTCGCTTATTGGATTAATACGTACAATGCGTTTACAATAAAATTGATACTTGACCATTACCCGATTAGTAGCATTACCGATTTGGAAGGTGGCAAGCCCTGGGATAAGAAATGGATTACTATAAACAGTAAGATTTATTCTCTTAATCAAATTGAAAATGAAATTATAAGACCACAATTCAAGGAGCCTAGAATTCACTTTGCTGTCAATTGTGCAGCTAAATCCTGTCCGCCCTTAATGAATAGAGCATGGACAGCTAGCAACTTAGAAGAAAGCCTTGAAAAGCAAACCATTGCTTTTATTAATAATTCAAAATACAATAGCATTTCTAAAACTAGGATAGCTGTTTCAAAGATATTTGAATGGTATAAGGATGATTTTGGAAATTTGATAAAATTCCTAAACAAATATTCCAAAGAAGAAATATCTAGGAATGCGCAGATCACTTTTCTTGAATACAACTGGGCTTTAAATAAATGATTTAAATAATGAGTAAGGTAAAAGCTGTATTCCTAGACGCTTACACTCTGGATCCTGGCGATAATGATTTGTCGTTATTATCTGATTTATTGGATTTGGAAATTTATCCTCGAACCTTAGTTAATGAGATCATTGAACGAGCAAGATCTTGTGAAGTTGTAATTACTAATAAATGTAAGTTGAATAGGGTGATATTACATGCATTGCCAAATTTGAAATTTATTCAAGTGGCAGCAACTGGTTATAATAATATTGATATAGCCTATGCATCAGAAAACAATATTAAGGTCTGTAATGTAGCTGGTTACAGTACAGCTTCTGTGACACAGCATGTTTTTGCTATGATCCTTAATTACCTTAACCAAACGGCGCTTTACACTAATGAATCCAAAGAAGGTATTTGGTCCTATAGACCAGATTTTTCTTATTGGCATTCACCTATTGAAGAGTTAAAAGGCAAAACTTTAGGACTTATAGGTTTTGGTAAAATAGGTCAAAGTGTTGCCAGAGTTGCTCATGCATTTGGAATGAAGGTGATGGTATTAAAATATATGGACTTAAATAGTGAAGATTATTTTACTGTTGTAGACTTTGATAGCTTACTCCAAAATTCTGATATTATTAGTTTGCATGCACCCCTAAATGCATCAACCAAAAATATTATAGATCGTAATTCATTACATAAAATGAAGAAGCAATGCATTCTTGTAAATACTGGAAGAGGGGGATTAATTGATGAAGAAGATTTATTTCATGCATTGCGAGATGGAGAAATTGGAGTTGCTTTATTGGATGTTCTGAATACTGAGCCCCCGAATCCTGAGCATATACTTTTGAAGCTAGATAATTGTTTCATTACACCTCATCAAGCTTGGGCAAGTTTACAAGCGAGAAGGCAACTGGTCAGATTAATGTCTGATAATATAGAATCTTATCTCCGGTCAGATGCAAACTTGAAGATGGTTTATTAAGATTTTGAATTAATAATTATTTGCGGAATTCTGATTTTGAAACCTGGAATTATATTGGTGGGATCTTGCAGAATGTTTTTGTTGGCAATAAATATTTCGTTGTATAGCAGACTATCATTAAGGTGTACGAGAGCGATTTTGGACAATGTATCACCTTCTTTGATTTCGTAAAATTGTGGCGATAATTCTAGTGATCCTTCTAATAAATTAACAACCTTGATTATGCCTCTAATGTTTCCCATGAGTAAGATTGCAGTTTCTGCATCAAATCTGGAATGACAATGACCTCGTAGAGTTATCTGATCTTCATTAATTTTGATATTAATGTCTTTTATATTAAGGCCGAGGAATTTGAGTATACCTTCAAGCATTCCTTCTTGTTTGAGGGTTAAATGTTCCTTTGGTATTTTGTAAATCCGATTGCTTAGTAAAGCCTGTTCTAAAAACAGGCTTCCAGTTTCCTTATTAAATGAATACGATTGCATGAAAGCTTAAGTAGGTGATATTTGTGAATAATAGATTATTAACTTTAGTCTTGGTTGATATAATCCTAATGAAAATAGCAATGATTTATCAAGATTAGCATAATTGTTATATTTTTGCGGCAGATAGTTGATATGCGAATATTTAAGATCATTTTTTTTTTCTTATTCATTACACCTGGACAGACGGATGCTGTGTCAGTCGTACAGGAAAGCGATACGCCTAATGACCATGGTGATCTTGTACAGGGTATAACCGCTATGGTCAATGAAAGTGTTCCACTAAATACTTTCAGATCTTCAAAGAAAAAAATAAGCAAGCCATTTATAAAGAAAATTCATGGATATGGACTGCAAGCTGAACTCGCGTTCAGTTCTTTACCAAATCCTTTATTGAATAACGCTGTTTTAGCAGGTTCATTATTTGATACTGCGCTTGTTTCTGAGCAATGGATTCGGTATTGCCTCAGGTCAAAGTCAAGTTCTCTTTCCCAATCTGGTGATCAGAGCTAATTTTTTTGTTTAGTAGCTTAGATTAAGATACTTTGATATATAATTCTATATATCAATTAATTACACATTAAAATATTATTCAATATATAAAACAACGGGAAAAGTCAAATAACTACTATATTTGCGCAAATTTTCCCTAAATAAAATTAAAACAATGCAAGGAAAAGGATTAATAAAGCTCTTTTTAGCACTGCTTATCGCAGTTACTTTATTGCAATTATTCTATGTTTTTCCAACAAGAAAAGTTGAAAAAGCTGCTACAGAATATGCACAAGAATTTGTACAAAACAACCCTGGGTTGGATGCCTATCAGGCTGAGAAGATGGCAAGATTTGAATATTTGGATTCTATAGGGTCTGAAGAAATTCTATCAATACCATTGGTAGGAAGATTTACATACGAAGATTTAAAGTCGAAGCAATTGAATCTAGGACTTGACCTTAAAGGAGGAATGAGCACAGTTCTTCAGGTCGATTTGAAAGACTTACTTATACGTTTAAGCGGCGACAATAAGGATCCAGACTTTTTATCTGCCCTCGAAGCAGCAGAACGAGCACAGGAAAGTTCGCAACGGGATTTCATATTCTTGTTTGGTCAAGAATACAACAAGAAAGAAAATGCAAGACCTCTTTCAAGAGTTTTCAGAAAGGACGCCAGTTTGAGCGACCAGATAAATATTGAAACTGAGAATGGAGAAGTAATTAGGTTACTAAGAGCAAAGGCAACAGAAACTGTTAATCTAACTTTTAAAAGATTAAAACAAAGGATAGACAAATTGGGTGTTACGCAACCCAATGTAACCTTAGATCCACAAAGAGATTTGATTTTAGTTGAAATGCCTGGAATTGAAAACCCTGAACGTGCACGAAATTTTCTTCAGGCAAGTGCAGCACTTGAGTTTTGGGATACTTACAGAAATACTGACCCAGGTGTAGCAGAAGCATTTAATACTGCTGATAAAAGGTTGAAAGATTCAAATAGTGAGGATTTCGTTGAAAAACCTATCGAATATGACACCATTTATACGCCAATTCTTGATGCAGAAGGAAATGAGACAGGTGAACAAAACATGGAAGTCATTGAAAAAAATGCAGACCCTTTTGCAGAACAAGGTCCACTTCTTAAGCTATTGACATTGAATGATGGAAGAGGAGGAGAATTTATTTGGAGTGCTACGGTAATGGGTTTTGCAGACAAGAACAAGAAAAAAGCTGTTGATGAGATGTTAAGCAGGCCCAATATTGCTTCTTTATTTCCTAGTGATTCGAAGTTTATGTGGTCACGAAAACCATTTACAACATCTGATGGTGAGGTATCAAAAAAGTATATGTTATACTTGTTGAAAACGCCAGCAAATAAAAAGCCATTGCTTGAAGGTGATGTAATCACAAAAGCAAGCCACGCACCTAATCCAATAACTGGAGAGATGGCAGTAAACCTTTCTATGAATAACAAAGGCGCGAAAGTCTGGGGTGACATGACTACGAGGGCAGCTGGTAATGGAAACCGAGAGGTTGCGATATGCATAGATAATGAGGTAATATCTGCTCCATCAGTAAGAGGACCAATCACACAAGGTAACACCGAGATTACAGGAAATTTTACGGTTCAGGAAGCGGCTGATTTTTCAAGCCTATTGGAAGTAGGAAAGCTACCTGCAAAAGTTCAAATTATACAGGAAGATACAGTTGGTCCTTCCTTAGGTGCTGCCAATATCAAAAGTAGTATTAGAGCTTTGATGGTTGGTTTCGCCTTGGTATTGTTTTTTATGATCTTATACTATTCTGGAGGGGGTATTATATCAATTATTGCCCTATTGTTGAATCTGTTCTTCATATTTGGTGCCTTGGCGTCTTTTGGAACAGTACTTACTTTGCCAGGTATCGCAGGTATTATCCTTACTATTGGTATGGCGGTAGATGCTAATGTAATCATATTTGAAAGGATTAGAGAAGAATTGAGGTCAGGCAAAACATTACTGGCCTCTATCAGTGATGGATTTAAATATTCCTATTCTGCCATTATCGATGCTAACGTTACAACAATTCTTGTTGCTATCATCCTCGCATATTTTGGGATGGGACCAATTAAAGGTTTTGCAGTTGTACTGATCATTGGTGTACTTACATCCTTGTTTACTGCTGTACTTATTGGTAGGATGATTATCGAATGGTGGTTGAGAGGAAACAAGCGAAGCATAAGTTTTTGGAATGGTATAACTAAAAATACTATGTCAAACCTTAATATCGACTGGATTGGTAAGAGAAAAGTAGCTTATGTTGTTTCTTCAGTGATTATTGTGGCTGGATTGGTATCCATCTTCACAAAAAGCTTTGATTTAGGTGTGGATTTCAGAGGTGGATATTCATACAACGTTACTTTTGATGAGAACCTAGGTATAGATGCTCAAACCTTAAGAACTGGTCTTACAGAGTATCTTGAAGCTGAACCTGTCGTAAAAGCAGTTGATACAGAGAATACGTTTAACATTGTTACGACATATTTAATTAAGGACAAAGGCGATGATGCTGCAGAAAGAGCAATTGCTAAACTGCATGAAGGAGTGGTTGCGGTAACGGGAACGACTGTAAGTTTTGCTGATTTCAAAACTACAGATGGATTAAGCCCTACCCAAGTTATCAGTTCTAGTAAAGTAGGACCAACTATTGCTGATGATATCAAGAAGAGTGCTTTCTATGCTGGCATTTTTGCACTATTGGTTATTTTCTTATACATATTTATCAGATTTAATAGATGGCAATACAGTATGGGTGCGGTAGCGGCATTATTCCATGATTCATTGATTATACTTGGATTGTTCTCTATATTCTGGGGAATCCTTCCTTTTTCATTGGAAATCAATCAGGCGTTTATCGCAGCACTACTTACAGTGATTGCCTATTCTATTAATGATACTGTGGTTGTGTTTGATAGAATTAGAGAGTATTTGAATATTTATACTTCAAAAGATACAGATGAAGTATTAAATATGGCAATCAATAGTACATTCAGTAGAACATTGATAACTTCAGTAACGACAATGGTTATGTTACTTCCATTATTTATTTATGGAGGTGGATCGATAAAAGGTTTTGCATTTGCCATACTGGTTGGAATCATCGTTGGTACATATTCTTCTGTTTTTGTTGCGACGCCAATAGTGCGTGACTTGACTAAAGAATTGAAGGCTACAAAGGAGACTAAATCTGGAGCGAGCTTTTCAAAAGCTGCAGCTTCAGCAAAATAGTATCTAAGTAAATAATAGAGATATGTTAAAGCCCTTTCGTAATTCGGAAGGGCTTTATTTATTTTAGCTTTGAAATTTGATAATGAGAAAATCAAGATTTATTAAACACATCAATCAATTGGCTGAAGAGGACCTTAGATCAGAACTATTGGAGTTATTTGATCAATTGGAAACAGTAAGGTCTTATTATCAAATGGAACTAGGATCTCAAGATGATCGGAAAAAAAAATACCTTCAAGCCAAGAAATTGATCCTGGCAAAGTATAAAACGAAGAGCATTAGAAAGCCGCGTAGACCAAGGATTCAAAAAGTAAAAAAGATTTTATCAGAACTTAACAAACTCAGTGTGTTTAGTCATGAGATGATCGATATTTATCTTTTCGATGTTGAATGTGCTATAGATTTTATTAGGACATATGATTACTTTACAACAGTTCTTTTTAATAATACAAGCTTTTCATATGAGAAAGCGCTTCAATTAATTGATCAGAACCTTATGCACGACCTTTTTAAAGAAAGATGCATAGTAATTTTGGAAAGAAGTCGTTATATATTAGAGTTGCACCTTGCTATGAGTACTAACTTTGAAAAACATTATTCTGTGTGAAAAGACAAAACTTATACATATTTTTTGTTATTCAAATATTTATCTGTTCGTGTACCGTTACCAAACCTGTTAAAACAGGTGAAATGGCATTCGAGTACAAACAATTTGTCTTGGCAACAGAATTGTTGGAAAATGAATTTGAAGCTACTTCTAATGATCAGGTGAAGGCTAGAAAATCTATGTTACTAGCTAAAGCCTTCGATATGATTGAAGAGTATGGAGAAGCCTTACAATGGTATGATATTGCAGATCAATATTATAACAGTGACAAGTCTTCTATTGACCTTGCTTATTCATTAAAGCGAAATGAGAGGTATAAGGATGCCGAACAAAGGTTTCAAGAGATATATCAACATACCAAAGAAATAAAGTATTTAAAAGAGGTAAAGATCTGTTCTACTGCTTGGATGCAAAAGAAGAATGTTGATAATGTAAGGATAGAATCTTTGGCTTTTAATAGCTATTATTCTGAATATAGTCCCTGTTATTTTGAGGAAGACTTCATTTTGTTTTCATCTGACCGTGAATCAAGTACTGGAAATAAAGTTTATAAGTGGAATGATAGTAATTTTTCAGACATTTTTGTTTCTGACAGGGAAGGCAGACAAGAGTATAATTTTGATGCTCTCATTAACACAGAGCATAATGAAGGAACGGTTTGCTTCAGCAAAAACTTTGAAGAAATATTTTTTACAAGATGTTTTTCTTCAGAGGAACGCGATCAACACTGCAAAATATATTATAGTCAAAGGCCAAACGGATTTTGGTTGGAGCCAGAAGCTCTAATGTTTTTTGATGACAAAACCAATTTTGGTCACCCTTGTTTGATTGAAAACGATAGTGTCCTGATTTTTACAGCTAAGGCAGGAGGCAGCGATAACTATGATTTATATTATTCTGTCAAAATTGGCAATGGATGGAGTGAAGCAGATATCATGCCTTCAAATATCAATACAGAGGGCGATGAAAAATTTCCAAAAGCCTATGGTGATACTCTTTATTTTGCATCTGATGGCCACATAGGTTATGGTGGGCTTGATATATTTAAGTCTATACTTCTAGACGATGGGAGTTGGTCACAACCTGTCAACATGGGCTGGCCGATTAATGGTGGGGCTGATGATTTTGATCTGGTTATAGAACCTAATTTCTCCAAAAACAACAATATTGCACTTAAGGGCTTATTCAGTTCATCAAGAAATACTGGTAATCGATCAGATATATTTTCGTTTATTCAATTTGCCGAAAAACCCGAAATTCCAGACGAGGAGGTTGTAGAGGAGATAATGGAAACCCAATCCTTTGATGTTTATATTTCTGGATTAGTGGTAGAAAATATACGAGAAAATGGTGACCCTAATGCTAAGATAATTGAAGCCATTAAATTGAATGAAGGCAGGGTGGATATAAGTTATGAAGACACGATTGCATTTGAAAAATTGAATGAAAATGGGAGATTTTTATATAAGGCAAAATCTGAGCAAAACCATACAATTGTTGTAAAGACAAAAGACCATTTGCATAAGCAAATTATAGTGACTATACCTCCATTTTCTAGTTTAAAATCTGATACAACAATCAATCTAAGATTTGTAATGGAAAGAATTGTGTATGATACAGAAATCATTATTTCTAATATCTATTACGATTTTAATAAATGGGATATTCGGGAAGATGCGGAAGCTCCCCTTGATAGTTTGAGTGAAATGCTTAAGTTAAATGCGCAGCTAAAAATAGAATTGGGATCACATACAGACTGTAGAGGAGAAGATCAATATAATTTGAATTTATCACAAAAAAGAGCTCAATCCGTAATGAACTACCTCAATAACAAAGGGGTAGGAGAAGATAGGCTTAAAGCGATCGGTTATGGAGAAACCAAGTTTGCCATTGATTGCGAATGTAATAGTTGTACAGAAGAAGAACATCAGGCTAACAGGAGAACTACGTTCAAAATCCTGAAGCCTGAATAATTATTCTAACTATTACTCGCCATCAGCTACTGGATTTTCCAGTACATGAAGTTTTGCAAGCACTACAAAAGATGAATTTTGAAATTTTAATTCTGCGATATAACTTCCCGGTGTAAAATCTCTTTGTGGAAGTATTATTAAATCTGAACCCATTACATTATAGCCCTTATGCTTGTTTGTAGCTGTTTCTACAGTACGTAATGATTTAATAGGTTCGGCTGACCTGATTTTGATGATTTGTCTCTTTTCTTCAAATTTCATTGTGAAATCGAAAGGAATATCTTCAGCGTTCATCACTTCAATAATGACAGTCTGATCATTTTCTGAATGAATAGCGGTTAAAGAATCATTACCTGCAAATGAGATAAAATTGAATGAGATTAATAAGCTTATGAATAACTGCATGAATTTTGTTTTACTACATGTATCCAAAATTCATACCATAATTATGCTTTTGAAAATATAAATTAGCAAACAAAGTAATTACTCTTTTCTATTAACTTAAAATAGAATTATTACTGGAGCAAATATAATTAATGAAAATCTTAATGATCAAGGAATTTATAACCTACACCATGTATCGACTTGATGTGCTTGGGTTGCTTGGGATCTTCTTCTAAATGTTTTCTAAGGGATGCTATGAAGTTATCTATGGTACGTGTTGAAGGAAATACATCATAGCCCCAGACTGACTTTAGAATGTCATGTCTTGAAACTACTTCATTTTTGTGTTGAATTAAATACTTAATAATGTGAAGTTCTTTTTGACTTAGTTCAATCTTAGTTTCATTTTTAGTGGCTTCAAAAGTTTTAAAGTTTATCATACAATTACCAAATCGTACAATTTCCAATTCTTGTTGATTGTTTTTTTCACCTTGTCTTTTCAAAAGATTTTGAATCCTGATTAATAGTTCTTCAATTTCAAATGGCTTGCTCAGGTAATCATCAGCTCCAGATTTTAGACCCTTTATTCTATCTGAAGAAGTGTCTTTGGCAGAGATGATTATAACAGGTAAATTGGCATGCTTTACGCTTAAGGTTTTTAATATTTCTAATCCACTTAACTTTGGCAACATTAAATCTAGGATAATGAGGTCAAAATGTTCTGATTCAAACTTTTGGATGGCCATTTCTCCGTCTTCAACTGCAATCACTTCATAGTTCTCCAACTCTAAATTAAGTTGGATTACCTTACGCAAAGCTTTTTCATCTTCAACCAATAATATCCTCATCTGATTATGTTGTAAAAGTAATTTCAAATATGCTTCCTCTGGGTTTATTATCTAGGATTTGAATAGAAGCATTATGTGCTTTACATATTTCCTTTACAATAAAAAGTCCCAATCCTGTACCTTTGGATGCCCTTACTTCCTCGTTTCCAATGCGATAAAATTTATCAAGAATTCTCTTTTTTTCATGATTTGCTATGCCTATTCCATAATCTAATACGACTAGAGTTGTTGCTTTATTGGTTTGCTTTGTTTTTATCTCTATGACCCTTGACTGATCGGAATACTTTATAGAATTGTCAAGCAAGTTATCAATCAATTTAATAAGAGATTCTTTATCGGCTTTTATTGGAATATAATCCGAATTGGACTCAAATTTAAATTCGTAATCAATGAATACTTTTCTTAAGCGGTTAATTCTATTGTGAACAATTTCGTTAAGATCAAAATTTTCAAAATTATAGTGATAATTATTATCCATTTGCGTTACAGTAAGGATATTGTTAACCAAAGACTCTAATCTTCTTGTTTCATCACTAGCTGTTCTAATTAGCTCTTGACTTTTCTCCTTTGATATTACTTTATTTATAAGCGTATGGTTGATTAACTTTAAAGAAGAAATGGGTGTTTTTAATTCGTGTGTTACCGATAAGAGGAAATTGTTTAATTTTTTATTGGCTTTGATTTCAGTCCAAAAGGCTCTATTGATTAGCAATAGACTCACAAGTATAGATATTGCAAATACAAATCCTTCACCAATAACCATCCATTGTGACCTTTCGTATGCTTTTTGTAGTTGAAGCAAATTTTCAGGTTGACTAATTTGCGACATTGCTTTTTTGAGTTGATAGATTTCACTGTTTTTTTGAGATAGTAAAATGGTCCACCAAGTAAAAGCGGATACTAGATAAGCCATTAAAACAAATTGGAATATTCGGTATGTCCGGATTTTTCGCATCGAGCTATTAGTTCATAAAAGCTTCATCTAAGCTTTGATTTATTAAGGTCGCTGCTTTCTCTAATGTGCTCTTGTCATGAGCCGCGGAAATGAATCCAACTTCATAACCAGAAGGGCCAATATATACACCATTGTCTAATAGGAATTTATGCATTTTCTTAAAGATGACCATATTGTCTGCATTGATATCATTTGCGGTAATGGCCCTTTTTGTGCTAAAGTTAAACCAAAAAATAGAAGCAATACTTTGAATGCTAAAGTCATATCCCTTTGATTCTGCATGACTTTTTATTAATCCTACAAGATATTGAGTTTTAGCTTCTAGATCTTCATAAAATCCTGGTTTCAATATTTCTTTAAGCATTGCAATTCCTGCAGATATTGCTAAAGGGTTAGCAGATAGAGTTCCTGCTTGATAGACTTCACCTAATGGTGCTATGTGGGACATTATTTCCTTACTACCTCCAAATGCACCGACTGGTAAACCACCACCGATTATTTTGCCAAATGTTATTATATCAGGTTTAATGGAATAATAGCCACTTGCTCCTTCAAACCCAAGACGGAAACCAGATATTACTTCATCAAAAATAAGGAGAACGCCATATTCGTCACATAATTTTCTGAGCCAGCTTAGATAATTCCTGTCTTGTATGAGCAAGCCATTATTGGCAGGAACGGGTTCTATAATAATTGCAGCTATATCATTGTTTGATTTTAGTAATTCTATTAAGGCTTGGAGATCATTTAATTCAAGAACTAAAGTTTCTTTGACGTACGAATCTGGAATTCCAGCACTTGTTGAAACGCCTGAAGTGACCAAACCACTACCAGCCTTAACAAGCATTGAGTCAACATGACCGTGATAGCAACCGTTGAATTTGATAATTTTATTTTTGCCTGTATAGCCTCTGGCTAATCTGATCGCTGACATAACTGCCTCAGTACCAGAGCTGACAAATCGTATCATTTCAAGGTACTTGTGATTATCAAGCAATAAATGGCCTATTTCATTTCCTAGTGCAGTTGGTGTACCAAACGAGGTCCCTTTTATGAGAGCTTTTTGGACAGCATTTTTTACACTTGCATTATTATGACCTAAGATCAGTGGTCCCCAACTGTAACAAAAGTCAATGTATTCATTGCCATCTACGTCTGTTATAATACAACCATCCCCAGAATCTATAAAGATTGGGGCTCCATCAACAGATTTAAATGCCCTCACTGGAGAATGAACGCCTCCTGGGAACATCGTTTTAGCGTCTTCAAACAGTTTTTCTGATTTTTCTCTTCTCAATTCCTTCATTTTATAACACAAAGTTAAAGCTTAAGGCCAATTGTTTGCTTGTAGTCAAGATAATTGTGTTTATCAAAAACTATTATAAATAACTTCCTTAATTTTACATTCTTCATTTTATACAGACTTGAGATTAAATATAGCAGAATCGATTCGTGAAGTTCTATGTGATAGAAATCCTGTAAGCATATACGGTCTTGGGACTCTATGCCTTACACAGACCCCTGCGCAATATGGTGAACAACGTACTTCGTTGCTGCCTCCTCAGATGAAACTGGACTTTACGGAAAGTAGCTCTAGTAATGATTATCTAAGCCAATGGCTCGTTGATAAGTATGACATCTCTGCTGTTTTAGCCAATGAGGCTATTAAAACCTTCTCAGAATCAGTTTTAAATGTTTTGTTGAACTACGGATCTGCAAGAATTCATGGTGTAGCATTATTGTCAAGGGACAAGGAAAATCAGATTATTTGCAAGGCATCTGATGATTTGACATCATGCTTTTATAAATCATTCCCTGAAGTAAGCTTAATTCCACCTACCAAACAGCAGATTTCAACAGATAAAGGCGATGTTTCTAATGAAGAAAAAATTCAGGAGCTTGAAGAAGAAATAGCAAAACCTAAGAATACCACTGAAAAATCTAAAGAAATTAAAGTTGAGCAACCAGATGAACCAGACTTTGAAAAACATTCAAAGCTTTTAGAGACAGATGAGCTTACAGCGGAAGATATGATTGTTTTTGATCTTGAATCTGAGATTAAAAAACTGGAAAAGGAAAGTCAGGAAGCCGCTATAGACCCTAATTTATCAAAGCCACCAAGTCTTAAAGTTAATAGATCTCGAAGGCGCATATTTGGATATTTCCTTCTCGTTGCTTCTGTTATAGCCTTGATGGTGCTTGGAATTGATGCTTGTCGCAAAATGAAATCTGAAAAAAGTGTTGTTGAACCTGGAACACAAATGGGTGTTTTTCAGGGTGCAATTGCAAATGATTCACTTGCCCAGAATATGCTAGAGGGTTCAGAGATGAATACCATAGCTGAATTGGAGTCCTGTATAATCATTACAGGTGTTTTTTCTTCTGAACTAAATGTTGATAAGATGGATAAGCTTATCCTAGAATATGGATATGAACCATATACTTCAAAAATTGGCATTTATACAAGAGTTGGATTGCAATTTGATTGTGGTGATGTTGATCTAGAAGATTTTATCCAAAAAGTAAGATCCGAAATCTCTCCCAAAGCTTGGTATCTGAACCCAGAATTGTATGTTGCCTATCAATAAGGTTCAAAGTAATGACTTAAGTGTAGCATTAAGTAATACAATACTTTATTAATTACAACCTAAATCTACTCTCGATTGACTGTCATTGTTTGGAAAACATAATCCAGAAAGAACAGAGTCTACGCCATAACGTCTTAGATCAGGGTCGGTTAAACTTCTTTCTAGAAAAGATTTTAACTGATTTTTTTCAGTTTCAGATAAATTCAAAGGAAGAAACTTTTCAGATAATCTATCATTAGATACTCTGATGTTTTCAGAAACAGCCTGGTTTTTATATTCTAATAACTCATCCAAACTTCGAATACTTGCGCCATGGAAATAAAATGGAGTATCCTTGATATTATACAGACCGGGAACTTTAAATTTGTAGTAATCCTCATCCAATTTTGTAAAACCACCTCTTCCAAGATTTCTAAGGTCGTTAGGAGAAGCATTATAAGAAGGTATTTGATCCATATCCTTAACTCCTAAAGCATGAAATTCAAATGAACCAAGATTAGGGTTATAATGGCAATTGCTGCAATTGGCTTTGCTAAAGAATAATATTCCGCCTTGTTTTTCTTCAGCAGAAAGTGAATTTTTATTTCCTTTTAACCACCTTTGAAAAGGAGCCTGAGTCGATAGGATTGTTCTTATATAGGCAGACATGGCAAGAGAACCTGCATAGTTGCTATATCTTAATTTTTCTTCTAAATCTGGGTAAGCTGCATCGAACATTTCCTTATATCCATATTGCTCTATCAATTCTGGGTTAATGTCATATCTATGGGTTTCAATGCCTGCGAAATTTACGGTTTCAATGCCTTCAAATCCTAAAGCATTCCTTTCGGTTGCTGGATCATTTGCCCAAAGGTGTTCCGTTCCTTCATTTGCAACCTTAGAACCGAACTGTCCATTCCAAAAAGTATTTTTTACAAAGGCTACATTGACCATTGTAAGTGGTCTAGCTGCCTGCACATCTAATTCACTTTCTGTGTAATCTGGGTGTCTTCTTCTGTCTTCACCGTTTAAGCCAAATCCAATACCGCCATCTGCAATACCCTGAAAATTACCTGGCTTGAAGCCTGCTTCTGGGATATGACAAGAGCCACATGAATAAGTACCCATCCCAGATTCACGAATGGCAGCCATAGCAAATCCTGTTTCAAAATAGAGCAATCTGCCTAGTTCAACACGTTCTGGCGTAAGGGCATTCATTGGATCTTGAGGTATTGAGCTTAAATCAGTCTCACCAGGTAGAATGTAGAAATCTTTAGTTCCATCCGGAGAGGCTTTCTCAATTAGGCTTTCCAGTTGTTGGTCCATCTCAATGGTTACGGACATTTTGTCCTTGGAACAAGCGACAAATAGTAGCGAAGTAACTATAGCAAAGAAAAACTTATTACTCATTGACAAATTCTGTTATAAGATACAAATATAATAAAAATAATAAATAGTAAATTTAACACATTATTAAAGTTCATAATGTATAAATTATTGTATTACAATAAAATATAATAAACTTAGTTTTGCGTTAAGCTTTTTTTATATTTGAAAAAATTAAATATTAAACGTTTTTTAGCAATCGTATTAACGCTTAATAATTCTAGAAATAAAAAGGAGTAGTTATACTTTTTTAGCGGTGCAAAGATACAAAATATTTTAATAGTATGAAGGCAAGTTTACTGATATTAGCAGCTGGAATGGGTAGCCGTTATGGCTCATTAAAACAAATGGATAGTTTTGGTCCAAATGGAGAAACAATCATTGATTACTCTATCTTTGATGCCATTAAAGCTGGATTTGAAAAAATCGTATTTGTAGTAAGAAACAGTTTTAAGAAAGAAATAGAAGACCATTTCAGAAAGAAAATAGGAGACAGGGTGGAGATGGTTTTTGTTGAACAAGAAGTCCATAAGATTCCTTCTCAGTTTACTTTATCCCCAGCAAGAACTAAACCTTGGGGTACTGCCCATGCAGTATTAATGGGTGCTGAAGTAATTCAGGGGCCTTTTGCGGTTATCAACGCAGATGATTATTACGGGCAATCCTCCTATAAGGTTTTGATAGATTACTTTAATTCCATTAATGGGAAGAATGAATTTTCAGTGGTATCTTATTTTTTAAACAATACTTTGTCTGATCATGGAACTGTGAACAGAGGAATATGTTATCAAAATGATAGTGGATACCTTGAAAAAATTGTTGAAACTTTGAAAATTAGCCGAACTCAAGATGCTAGGATCCATTACCCAGATGGAGAGAATATTAAGTTCCTTGATCCAGATACCTTGGTTTCAATGAATATGTTTGGTTTTACACCTTCATTTTTTGATTACGCTCTTAAGACTTTTGAAACGTTTTTGGCTTCATCGGGCCATGAATTAAAGTCTGAGTTTTATATTCCCTTTGTTCTGGATAAAATGATCGCTGAGGATAAAATCAAAGTCAAAGTTCTTACATCAAATGATAAATGGTTTGGTGTAACTTATAAAGAAGACAAGCCAGTTGTAATAGACAAATTGAATCGATTGATACAGCAAGGAGTATATCCCTCCAAACTCTGGGATTGATCATTGACACCCTAGATCAATTCTGGATTGTGCATCATTATTGGGAAAACAACTGCCCGACAAGACTTCTGTTGGTTTATATCTGACGAGATCAGGATCACGCAAACTGATACTGAGAAATGAAACCAGTTTTTGAATTTCAGAATCTGTAAGTTTTATTTTATGCAGCTTTTCGGATAATCTTAAAGTCGGAACTCTGATGTTTTCTCGCTTGGCAGTAATTTTATATTCAATCACTTCTTGTAAGGTCTCTTTACTGGCACCATGAAAGTAATACGGTGAATCACTGATATTATAGAGACCAGGCACCTTAAACTTATAAAGATCTTCATCCTCAAGCGTAAACCCTGCTCTTCCAAGGTTTCTTCTGTCTTGATCAATCCCCTTAATGCCAAGAGGGTTTTGATCCATGTCTTTGACACCTAAAGCATGAAATTCTCCCGATCCTAAATTTTTATTATAATGGCAGGATACACATTTTGCTTTACCAAAAAACAAGATTGCTCCTTCTTTTTCAATATTGCTCATGGCATCACTATTGCCCTTTAACCATCTTTGAAATGGTGCTTTGTCTGTGATTAAGGTTCTGATGTATGCCGATAATGCTAAGGCTGCCGTATGGTTACTATATCTATTGCTTATGCTTATATATGGAAAACTTAAGTCAAACAAATTATCATATTCTGAATCAATTATCTTTTCTTCTGTAAATTTTATTCGATGAGCATCAACACCTTCAAAATTTTGAGTTTCAATGGCTTTAAATCCCCAAGCATTTCGTTCGGTGTCTTCTCTTTGATCCCATAAGTGATCTGTTCCTTCATTGGAAGCTTCTGAACCAAATTGTCCATTCCAAAAGGTGTTTTTTACAAAAGCTACATTAACAAGATTTAGAGCTTTGATTCCCTGGATATCGATTTCGGATTCTGAATATTCTGAATCAATTTTTCGCTCTTCTCCTCGAATTCCAATTCCAACACCTCCATCTCCAATACCCTGTATCCTTCCAGGTCCAAATCCTGATTCTGGAATATGGCAAGAGGAACAGGAATAACATAATTTTCCAGACTCATATTTCGCCTCTGAAGAGAAAGCAGTCTCAAAGAAAAGTAGTTGTCCCAAGGCAACTTTGGAAGCATTAAGCTCATTATTAGGGTCTTGAGGTAAGGCGTTTAAGTTTTCAGATGATGGTAAAAGGTAATAGTCAAAACTAGCATCAGGAGAGTAGTTTGTCATTGCTAATTGAAGTTCTGCATCTAGTTGTGTGGAATAATTAATAGTATCTTTCGTACATAATACAAAGAGGATAGGGGATAGTATTGCGTATCGAAAGATTGTCTTCATAGCCTAATATCATTCATTAGTAGGCCTATTAAGTGCATACAAATGTTAAGGATGATTAAAGGCAAAAATAGTTCAAAAAGCAATTTTTATCCTGACAGCTATATTGCAAATTGAATTTTTTAGGAAAGAAAGTTAATTAGTATTCCAGCTGCAACGGCTGAGCCAATTACACCACTAATATTACTTGACATGGCATACTGTAGAATGTGATTGGTAGAATCCTTTTTCAAGGCAATCTCATTTGCTACTCTAGACGCCATAGGGACCGCACTTAAGCCAGTTGCACCAATTAATGGATTGATTTTCTTATCACTGAAAACATTATAAATTTTCACAGCATATATACCGCCTAAAATAGAAAAAGCAAAAGCAATGAATCCACCAAAAATGATCAATAATGTTTGATAATTTAAAAAGCTTTCAGAGGTCATAGTTGCGCCTACGGTCAATCCTAAAAAGATGGTTGCCGTATTCATAATGGTATTAGATGCAGCATCAAAGAGCCTATTGGTATCACTGCCTAATTCTTTGATAAGATTGCCAAACAATAGCATTCCTAGCAGTGGAGTAGAAGAAGGTACCAATATGGCAACACAGATGACCAGGACAATTGGAAAAAGAATTTTTACCAGCTTCAAGTTTTTAATGGTGTACTTGTTAGGATATTTTTTATCCTGCTCTTTCATATTTATCCTTAACTCCTTATCCGAGGTCGTTAGTTTGACCATCAAAGGAATAATAACAGGAACCAAAGCCATATAAGAATAGGCAGCAATTGCAATTGGTCCTAAAAGGTGTGGTGCTAGGATTATAGAAGTATAAATGGCAGTTGGTCCATCAGCACCTCCAATAATGCCTAGAGCACCGGCTTCCTGTGGTGTAAATCCAAAAAAAATGGCAGCAATAAGCACACTGAATATGCCAAGTTGTGCTGCGGCCCCAAAGAATGCTAACCTTAAATTTCTGAGTAATGGTCCAAAGTCTGTCATTGCACCAACACCCATAAATATAAGTGGCGGTAATAAACCACTTTTAATCAAAGCATAATATAACATGTTCATGATGCCAAATTTTTCAGCTAGAACAATAAGGGACATATTTTTAATTTCTGGATGTAATTCAGATGAAACAACATCCATATTACCACCAGGAAAATTAGCAAGCAATACACCAAAGCCAATAGGGATCAATAATAAAGGTTCGTACTTTTTAAAGATTCCTAAGTAGAGTAAAAAACAAGCTAACAATAACATGACAATTGAGGAAGGTTGATTTATCAACTCCTCAAAGGCTGTCATTTCATATATTTTTTGTAATGTTTCCAAGGTCCACTATTAGGATAAAGTAATCAATGGTGCATCTTCATCAATATCATCTCCATGGTTAACCAGTATGGAAGTTACAGTACCAGCTTCAGATGATGTTATTGCATTCATTACTTTCATGGATTCAACATAGGCAACGGTATCTCCTTTATTAATTTGATCTCCAACACTTACGGCCTTTTCCGTACTGTTTTTTGTAAGATAGAATTTGCCTTCCAATGGCGACTTTATAGATTTATCACTTGTGGAAGCACTTTTTATATGATCTTTATTGGATTCCTTTTTCTTGTCATTTCGATTGCCTGCACTTGAATAGCTTATGTTGACTTCATATTTGTTGCCTTCTACCTCAACAATTAGTTGTTTTGGTTGTGTAGAAATAGCGGAAGGACTTGGACCGGTATTCTCTATGGTTTCCTGGGATCTGCGTTTTGCTAAATCTTCTAGAAACTTTTTCTTGGCATTCCCAGTTTTATAGTCCTCATATTGACCTGGATGCATTGCATATTCGAAAAGTTCTTCATCATCATGTCCTGTCTCCCAAGAATTTTCTTTCATTTTTTCTCTGAAGCTGTCCAAAATGTCAGGGTATAAATTTTGAGGATTTCCATCGTAAAATTCTCTGTTCTGGCTTTTGGCTAATAAGATCAGTTTTTGATCAAGTTGACCTGGTAGTTGTCCAGCTTTCCCTAGTAGCATACTCCAAGTATTTTCATCGATCATTGAAAACCTATCATTCCCTTTAATAGTCTGCATGACATTCATTAAGGAAAGGTTTTTAACGTATTGGCTATATGGTGTTACTAGAGGAGGATACCCAACACTAGGCCATGTGTGTTCAACTTCTTTGAACAACATTATTAGCAATTCGTCCTGAGTCAGTTGATCTTTGTTATTTTTTGATAGCCAATTATTAAGTGAATTAATGTTTTTTTCTAAATCTGCCATCAGACTTCCCATCATACCTCCAGGTAATCCTGATTCTATGAGCAGCGAGTTTAAAAATCTGTTTTGTGGATTAATATAATATCCTAACCCATTGTCAATTATAGATTGTGTCTGGCTACGTGCTTCCATATAAGCATCCATATTAACATCCTTTAACGTAAAACCAGCATCTTTTAGCATTGCATGTACCGACAACAGGTCAGCATGGCCCGTTCCCCAAGACAAGGGATCAATACCAACATCAATTATATTAGCACCATTTCTAGCCGCTTCCAGTGAAGATACTATTGAAAATCCAGTAGTGCTGTGACCATGATATGTTATAACAAGGTCAGGATGCCTTTTTCTGATTCCTTTAACTATTTTACCTATAGACGCTGGGCGTCCAACGCCAGCCATATCTTTTACACAAATTTCTTCTGCACCCAAACTGATGAATTGGTCAGCCAAGGAAATATAATAATCTACAGTATGAATAGGAGAATGTGTAATACATAGTGCCCCTTGTGCTACCATTCCGCCTTCTTTGGCATATTGGAAGGAAAGTTCTAAATTTTGTGGGTTATTTAATCCATCAAAGGATCTCGAGATGTCGGTTCCTTGTTTTTTTTTCAAACGAAACATTAATTTTCTTAGGTCCTTTGAACAAGGACTCATTCTAATTCCATTTAATCCCCTTTCAAGCATGTGGGTTTGAATACCTGCCTTATTAAATGGTTCGGTCCATTTTCTCACACTTTCATTGGGATTTTCTCCTTTCAATAGACAAATCTGTTCAAATCCTCCTCCATTGGTTTCAATCCTGTCAAAACAACCCATTTCAATAATGGGTTCAGCAACACTTACCAGTTCATCTACATTAGGCATATACTTACCAGATGATTGCCACATATCTCTATATACTAGAGCCAGCTTTATTTCTTTAGACATTTTATTTCAGTTTTTTGATGGATTCTATTGTGCCCTTTCCAATTGTAATATGTTCAACAGTTGCTGTCAAAATGGCGATTTCCCTTAGGCTAGGTGAAGGGCTCTTTTGGGCAAGCTGAGTGTGGTGGCCAGGAGCAAATTTATTAACGAGCAGGATCAACATTCGCGCCAAACCTGTAACAATCCCAAGAATGAAAAAGACTGAAAGCATACCTACTATCAACAACTGCAAAGCCAATTCAATATTTTCACTCATAATTAGGATCTTAATTGGGGATATAAAAATAATAAATTATAGAAGTTCGCTTGCCTTTAAAAAAAATAAGGTCTCTATTAGACAAGCTAAATAGTTTATCAATTTTGGCATTTCCTTGAAATCCTCTGTTTTCAGGAGATTTTTTATTCGTGAATTGCTTTATCTTGCGACAAAATTATTTTGATGGTTGTTAAATTGCACAAATTTGGGGGTGCTTCTATAAAAGATGCCGATCATATTCAAAGATTACCAGAAATCCTACAAATTGATAAATCTGACAAGGTTTTTTTGGTTATTTCAGCGATGGGTAAAACAACTAATGCTCTTGAAAAAGTATATACCAAATTTTTGAAATCAGGACAAAAAGAAGCGGCTGATGATTTAAATGTAATCGTTAATGATCACCTTAAAGTTGCGGGAAATTTATCCTTAGATATTGAGACATTGGAATTAAGATATAAGCATTTGATTGACCAAGCGTTTAATAATTCTGTACGTGCAATTGATATCTCCAGTGGTGCTGTCTATGATCAAATTGTTTCGCTTGGTGAATTTTTTTCCACTACATTAATAGAGATGTATCTCAATAAAATTGGATTGAAATCAATGTGGTGTGATATAAGAGAATTAATACAAACAGATAACAGTTTTCGAGATGGAACGGTAGATTTTAGCTTAACGCAAAAATTGGTTTTAGATTATAGCAATGACAAGTTTAATCAATATCAAATCATTGTAACTCAAGGGTTTTTAGGTAGATCAAAAGGGGGATTGACGATTACTCTGGGAAGAGAAGGTTCAGATTTTACTGCTGCAATTATAGCTTACTGCCTAGATGTAAAAGATTTAAGTATATGGAAGGATGTACCTGGCGTATTGACAGCTGATCCGCGCAAATTTGAAAACGTAGAAAAGATAGACAGGATGTCCTATAAAGAGGCCATTGAAATGACCTACTATGGCGCACAGGTAATACATCCAAAAACAATCAGACCATTGCAGAATAAAGGCATCAGATTACATGTCAAATCTTTTCTACACCCAAATGAAGAAGGTACTATTATTTCTTCGGATGGTTTGTTGAATTATCCACCTATTGTCGTTATTCAAGAAGATGTTATTTTGATGCATATATCAAGTCAAGACTTCTCTTTTATTGCAGAAAATCATTTGAGTAAAATATTTGCTCTATTAAACAGACATAGAATCAAATTATGTACAATGAGAAATTCTGCCATCAGCTTTTCTATTTGTATTAAAAATCCTGGAATAGATGAGTTTGATCGTTTACAACAAGAGCTTGAGCAGGATTTTGCGGTTGATCTATTTAAAAATTTGCAGCTGTATACCTTAAGGTATTTCAATCAGGATCTGATAAAAAAGCTTACAAAGAATAAAGTTGTTCTGTTTGAAGAAAGGATGAAATATACAATTCAAATTGTCGTAAAGCCTGCTTTGGAACTCAAAGAAAAACAGTCAAACAGTTGATCAGCTGAATACACTCTTAATCATGCCCCCGTCAATTGAAATTGTCTGTCCAGTAATAAATTTAGATTTTGGGGAGAGTAACCAAACAGCCAAACTGGCTAAATCTTTAGGGTCTCCTAAGTGTCCAGTCATTGTTTCATTGACGAATTCCTTTCTTGCTTCTTCAGGAGAAATGCCAAGCAGCATAGCTCTGTTTTCAAACAACTCTTCCATCCTATTAGTGGCATGGTAACCAGGAGCTAGAATGTTCAGGGTTATCCCTTGATGGGCGACCTCTCTTGAAAGGCTTTTAACAAAACCAAAACAGCCAGTCTAAGGGAATTGGATAAAATAAGATTATCAATAGGTTGCTTGACAGAAGCACTTTCAATAAAGACAAACCTTCCGTAAGCTTGCTTTTCAAAGTATGGAAGGATAGCACGCGTAAGTTTAATTTTCCACCGCAGCAAACCTTCATAGGCGTCATCCCAATCGTCAATGATCGTTGCATTAAAACTTTTAGGTGGAGGTCCTGACGCATTAATGACTATACCATCGATGACTTTACCTGAAATTAAGCGCATTAAATTACTCAAAGTGACGTCCGTCATGATATCTCCAACAAGTGTTTCTATCTGATCGGGGTACTCCGCTTTAAACCCTTTTAGTTTTTCAGCATTTCGAGCATTGATTATCAATTTTGCACCCTCTTGTAATAAACAAGATGCAATCTCTCTCCCGATGCCACTAGTAGCACCGGTTACGATAAAGTTTTTGTCCTTAATTTCAAGATTCATTACTGTCCATTTCTGTCATTTTTAAGAAAAAAGGAAGAAAGTTTTTCTCAATGCTTGAATATTCGCCATCCACTTTAAATATACCATGAAGCAATTCTAAAATTTCATCTAATTGGTTTGTATTATAATAATAGAATTTCTTATGGGCCAAGATAAGCTGAAGACAGGCAAAATCACCCTTCGATTGAAATAGCTTTTCCATTTTGTTAAATATCTCTGATGGACATCTTTTTAGAATAAAATTCATTTCTGCATCAGAAAATACATAATCAACGTGACTTGCATAAATGAGCAAGAAACAAACAAATTCTTCTTTAGTTAGCCTGTTTTCAATATCTGATTCAATCATTAAATAGGATAATATTTTATATCACGCCTAGTGAACAGCCAACTTTTGTGAACGCCTCTACAGCTTTAATAATATGTTCTTCTTCATGTGCTGCAGAGATTTGAACTCTTATTCTTGCCTTTTCTTTAGGAACAACAGGAAAGAAAAAGCCAATAACATAAATGCCTTCGTCTAGAAGTTTGCTTGAAAATTCCTGTGATAATTTGGCATCATATAACATTACAGGTGTGATAGGGTGGGTTCCCTTAATAATGTCAAACCCTGCTTTACTCATTTCAGCTCGAAATAATTTGGTATTGCTTTCTAATTTATCTCTCAATGCAGTGCTTGATGATAGAATATCCAAAACTTTGATGGAAGCTCCCACTATGGCAGGCGCAAGAGTATTGGAAAACAGATATGGTCTTGACCTTTGTCTTAACATAGAAACAATTTCCTTTGAAGCAGCTGTAAATCCACCAGAAGCACCACCAAGAGCTTTTCCAAAGGTTCCTGTAATAATATTAACTCTTCCAAATGCATTGCAATGTTCTGCTGATCCCTTTCCTTTTGCTCCTGTAAAGCCAGTAGCATGACAGTCATCCACCATTACTAAAGCACCGTATTTATCAGCTAGATCACAGATTTTATCAACCTGGGCAATGATGCCGTCCATTGAAAACACGCCATCAGTGGCGATAAGTATTCTCCTTGTACCAGCATCTTTAGCTTCCTTAAGTTTGCTCTCAAGGTCGCTCATGTCATTGTTTAGATACCTATATCTTTTGGCTTTGCACAATCTTACCCCATCAATAATTGAAGCATGGTTAAGCTGATCAGATATTATGGCATCTTCGGCACCAAGCAATGGTTCGAATAATCCCCCATTTGCATCGAATGCCGCAGCATACAATATGGCATCTTCACAACCAACAAATTCAGCAATTTTCTTTTCAAGCTCTTTATGAATGTCTTGGGTTCCACATATAAACCTAACGGAAGACATACCAAACCCATGGCTATCAATTGTTCTTTTGGCGGCATCAATAACATCGGGGTGTGAGGAAAGACCTAAATAGTTGTTTGCACAGAAGTTTAATACTTCCATGTTTGCGTTGGTTCTTATACTCGCCGCTTGTGGTGTAGTTATTATCCTTTCTTCTTTAAAGAGCCCTTCAGACTTAATCGTTTCCAGTTCTTTACGTATTGCTTCATTGATCTGATTCATAGCTTAATTTTCATTTAGGACCTAAATATAAACCAGCACAGTTTCTTAAGCTAAATATTGTTTGTTAAAAACAAATTATATTTTTTTTTAATATATAGTTCTCAATTAAAGAATTGTTTATATATTTGTGTTATGTGTAATATGTTACACGTGTTTTAGACCCAAAACCGAAACTACAACATCCGATTTAACAGTAATAAGTTACTGGTAAGCTCTGTCATGAAGTAAACTATCTTGTCATGCTTGCCATTACTAATTTTTTTTTGAACACTGAATTTTACTTTAACTCAAGGTCTGAAATGAGAAAGATTATTTATTTCTATCCATCCTTTAGGGTAATGTTGATTACTCTAATTTCACTAATTATTAATTTCAATCTTCAAAGTCAATGCGACTCTAGTCAATTGAAAGGAAGTGTCTATGTAGATACCAATTTTAATGGCATTTATGATGCTGAAGAAGAAGGCAAGGCAGGTGTATTTGTGCGCGTGCTTAATTCCAATGAATTAATAATAGCACAATCTATTACTGATACCAATGGTGATTATGTCATCTTAGGGTTAAATGATAACCAGGAATACTTGGTTCGATTTGATGTTCCTGATGATTTTAACGTATCCGCTGCTGGTATTGATAACGGAACTGACATCCAATTTATCACAAGTCCAACTTGTGAGGTAAGTATGGGTTTGGTCGGAAGGCAATCAGATTGCTACAACAGTACTGAAATCATTATTTCTTGTTTTGCAAATGCAATTACTTCAGATAACCCTGATCAAGAGACGGTTATAGGGATTACGCATAAGTTCAATGCAGCATCCAAGGCAAAGGTATATGCTACCAATAAAGAAACTGGTTCAGTATGGGGAATGGCATATAACCCTGATAAGCAAGAAATTTATACATCTGCTTTTGTGAAGCAACACGCTTCGCTTACACCTTTTGGGCATGATGCCATATTTAAAACAACTTTGGGAAATACCCCGCAAACGAGTTTATTGGTAAAATTGTCTGAACTCGGTCTAGAGGTAGGTACTCTTAATGAGACAATTTCAACCAACTGTGCTTATGGCAAACAAGTTGGAAAAATTGGTTTAGGAGGTATTTCGTTTGATGAAGATAATTCCCATTTATATATTGCTAACCTATTTAATAATAGTATAGTTAGAATTAATGTAAATAATCCTCAACCTCAAACGACTAAGGTTTATCCAGTTCCAAACCCTTCATGCACATTTAATGATTTTAGATTATTTGCAGTTAAACATTATAACGGAGCTGTTTATGCTGGTGTTACTTGTACTGGGGAAACTTCTAAAAATGAAGATGATACTTACTTTCATATATATAAGTTAAATCCAGAGTCTGGTAATTATTCTCTTGAGTTTTCAAGTGATTTTACCAAAGGAATTTGGTCTGATATAAATAACGATAAAGAAGCCCAGTCTCATTGGTTTACTGATATTGATTTTACTGACGACGCCAATATGATACTTGGTATTTCTGACCGTAAAGGACACAACTTTTGCAAAGGAACTATCAGTAGAGTTGATGCCCAATCTGGAGATATATTGGTATTAGAATATATCAACAATCAATGGGTACTTGAGAATAACGGTTCGACAAGTGCTTTAATAGGTTCGGGGGTTGGAAATGGTCAAGGTCCTGGTGGAGGAGAATTTTTTGGATATGATTTTTTTCCAGTGGATGAAACTATACATCCTGAAATTGCATTGGGTTCGATCGTTGTAGTGCCAAATACAGGAGAAGTTGTGACTACTGTATTTGATCCAATATTTAATTCTTATTCAGGCGGACTACATAGATATAGTACTTCTAACGGAAAGAAAATTGCTGCTAAAGAATTGTATAATAGTAATATCGATATTTACTTTGGAAAAGCAACAGGATTTGGAGATATGACAGCAAGATGTGGAAACCTATCTTCTGAAGTCGGTAATTTAGTTTGGTTAGATAATAACTGTGATGGTATCCAAAACGCTGGAGAGCCTGGTTTGGGAAATATACCATTAGAGATTTATAATAGCTCTTGTGAATTGGTAGGAACCACAGTGACCAATGATAAAGGTCAATATGCATTCAACAAATCAAATGTTGATTCTAACGGCGATGGAATATTGGATGGTCTGACAAAGAATGAGCAATATTTTATAACCATAAGTCAGGACAAATATGATGCTTCAGCACATGCCTTTGTTTATAATAATATTTATTATTATCCTACCGTGGATGCTTCCATTGTTAATCAAAATTCGGACCTTAGAGTTAGCAATGAATTGTGTATTGCAAATACACTTAACTCAACACCTGTAGTTTCAGTTAATACAATTTCAGGTAATAACCCATCATATGATATTGGCCTTAAAGAGGCAAGTGATTTTGATTTGGCTTTATCAAAAGAGTTCATTTCGGATCCAAATTTCAAAATATATGATATTGTCGAGTTTGGCATTAAAGTATATAACCAAGGCGGTAAAATTGCAACCGAATTTACTTTAGTTGATTACATGACGCCTGCGTTTACTTTTGATCCTGCATTAAACCCTGGTTGGACTTTAGAGAATGGTAAAGTCAAGAAGACAGTTACTGATGACCTTGCGCCAACTGAGGAACATACAGAAATCCTTAAGCTTAAGTTTGTTGGTTCAACCAATATTGCACATTTTATTAACTATGCAGAAATAGCAGCAGCTAAGGATAATACGGGTGAAGTAGCCTTTGATATTGATTCAACTCCAGATGACATTCCTAATAATGATAAAGGAGGAGAAGTTGATACATATACAGATAATCTAATTACTGATGATGGTACAAATGATGAAGATGATCATGATCCAGCTAAATTAAATGTACTGGATCTAGCATTAAAGAATGTTGTCAGGGATGCAAGATTATATGATGAAGGAGAGCATATTATTTTCGATATGACGATTTATAACCAAGGTAATGTCCCTGTTAGTTCATTTGAAGTTACAAACAAGTTTTCTGAATGTCTATCTTTTGAGCAATCAAAAAATTTAAAATGGGAGCCTACAATTCCAGGTTTTGCGAAGACAACAATTAATGAAACCTTATATCCAGGTGAAAAGAAGTTCATTTCTTTAAGACTTCGATTGGATTCTAACTGTGAGTACAATGATGTTCTTGATATAGCGGAAATTTCGAAAATGGTTTCAGGTATTCCAGGAATTACAATTGATATCGATTCTGATCCTGATGATTTTATGTTTAATGATAAAGGTGGTAATCCTTATGATTTGACAGATAATCTTATTACAGATGATGGTACAATAGATGAAGATGACCACGATCCAGCGGTTATTGGTGTAAGAAAAATTGATCTTGCTTTGATGAAAACGACTGAACGAGAACTATATGGTCATGGAGATAGAGTGACATTTGATATTAAAATATACAATCAAGGTGATATAACTGTTGGCACTGTAATGTTAGTTGATTATATGCCTGATAATACAACTCTGGATGACCTTTCTTGGCAAGTTGATCCTAGTGATCAATCGGGAAGAACCGTATATAAAACGATATCGTTTGAAAATGGATTTGGTCCTGCAGATGAGCATACAGAACAGATTACTTTATTTATTGAGCAATCTGCCCCAAGCGGTATTTTCATAATCAATGAGGCAGAAATAGCTCAAGTATTTGATGTGATGGGCGTAGATATTTCTAGTAATGATATTGATTCTTATGCTGACAGCATGAATGGAAATGACATGGGTGGTCAGTTTGCTACAGCTACAGACAACAATATTTTTGATAATGGGCAAATGGATGAAGACGATCATGATCCATCTGGCTTTTTTATTGCAAGTATAACAACACCTTCGGCCTGTAATTGTAGAGATAATGCAACTGATCCATACAATGGACAATTTTATGATGAGATAGTAATTACTTCAATATCTGGACAGACATGGACCATTGATGAAAGCAATAATATTTATGATCCAAGTTCGACAGTGAACAATCTTATACCATTAAATGGATATGTATTGATCGAACAGTTACTTGGTGATAACATAAGCGAATATACTTTTACAGGCGTATATCAAGATGGTGACCGATACAATATTAGATTTACAAATGGGAATGGCTCTTTTTTGCAATCGAATGGAGGAGGACCTTCATGTACATATAACAGACCTGTAATTACAAGTCCGAGTGGATTGTCAGCGGTGTGCTCTGGTTCTGTTCATGAATATACTGTAAGCAATTTACTTGACTGTACAAGCTATAGCTGGGATTTGCCAGATGGTGGAGGTACTATTTTGGGATCATCGACATCTCAGAATGTACTTGTAGAATGGGATAATGCAGTTGGAGGACCATATCGATTAGGCTTAACGCCAAATTGTGATTTCAAATGTCTAGCTCCTGTTGTTGAATCAGTTAGCATTGGAAACGGTGGTACAGCTATGAGTTGTTTGGGTCAGGTTAATGTATCCTTAAATGCAGACTGTACAACCTATGTTGATTCAGATGTATTTCTAACTTCAGCAATTCCTTTTGGAACAGTATATCAATTAATGTTAATTAATGACCATGGTCAAATAGTTCCAAATAATTATTTAACTGAAGATTATTTATGGGAATCTTTAACAGCAAAAGTCATTGATCCTTGTACGGGAAATTCTTGTTGGTCGACATTAACTGTTGAAGATAAGATGGGACCTCAAATTCAGTGTGAAGACATTTCTATGCCTTGCTATTTAATGCATTCATATGAGCCTCTTGTACTGGATAATTGTACTGATGCTACCTATTCGTTAATAGGCGAAACTGTACAACCTTTGAATTGTGACCCTGACTATATTAAGGAAGTAACAAGGATATATGTTGCTACCGATGGATATGGTAATCAATCTGCACCTTGTGAGCAGACAATAAGACTAGAAAGGTTAAACTATAACAATATCGTTCCACCATTGGACTATCTTCTTTCAGATGGTACCAATCTGACTTGTATTGATAGTATTTATAACGAAGACAATATGCCAGATGTAAAAGTAACTGGTGCTCCTACATTGAATGGGTATCCTATCTTTCCATTGCAAGATTTATATTGTAACGTTGCAATAGTATATGAAGATTTCCTTGTCTCTGATTTTGGTTGTGTTAGAAAAATTATGAGGACTTGGAGAATATATGAAGACTGGTGTACTATAGGCGAATTTTGGACCTATACCCAGGCGATAGAAATTGTAGATACAGAAAATCCTGTTATTGAATGTCCTGAAGATATTACAGTTAGCTCTGGTGGAGGAATAAATTGTGAGAAAACATTTACTCTAGCACTGCCAGTAATCAGTGATAACTGTACAAGTACTGACTTTATTATTGATATATCATATGATGGAGGATTCTTTCCAAATGTTAAAGGTCCTCAAGTAATAACATTACCAGCAGGTACTTCAGATGTTATATTTAATGTGTATGATGTTTGTGAAAATTTAAGCAGTTGTGATCTTACAGTAGTTGTTCTAGACGAAACAGCTCCAGTTGCGGTTTGTGATGAAAATACCGTTGTTTCATTAAGGTCTGACGGTACGGCAAAAGCTTTTGCTGACACCTTTGATGATGGATCATATGACGATTGTAGTTTGTTCAACACTCTTGTCAAAAGACTAGGGGGTCAATGTGATTGCAAGCAGCCAAAGTTTGATGACATGCATTATCTTGGTGAAAGAGATGGAAGATTTTATTATTTGTCAAAATTCCAAACACATGGATCTAAAGCTTTCTTGTATTCTGAAGCTTATGGCGGTATGTTGTTGAGATTGGAATCGGAAGGTGAAGCGGAATGGGTTTATGACAGAACCAGATCATTTATTACAAGCTCGTACTATATTGGACTAAGTGATGCTAGTCATGAAGGTAGATTTACTTGGTCAAATCATGAGGATCCTACAATTGACCTGTGGGGATTCAATCAGCCATATAATGATGGTGATCACGTAGTTACCAATAGTGATGGAGAGTGGATAGTTGTTGACGGAAATGATGTTGAAACATATTATGTACTGGAAGTATCAGACCCTTGTGGTTATAGCGATGAAGTACATTTCTGTTGTGAAGACGTGAAGCAAGAGCAGATGGTGATATTCAGGGCGATAGATTATTTTGGAAAGGTTAATGAATGTATGGTTATGGTTGAGGTGCAGGATAAAGTAGCACCAAAAATTCAATGTCCAAGTGATTTTCAGCTAAGTTGCGAAGATGATTTGAATTTGGAAGATCTATCTCAATTTGGTATCGCTACTGCATCTGACCAATGTAGTTTTGAAATAAGAGAGGAATTGATTGATGAGAGAAACAGTTGTGGTTTTGGAGATTTGATCAGAAGGTTCTATGCTGAAGACAATAATGGATTTAGTACATGTGACCAGAGACTAATATTCTCACAAGACAATAAATTTGATAATAATACAATTATTTGGCCATTAGATTTCACTACTGATCTAGGCTGTAATTCTGGCGATTTACATCCTGATAGTTTAGATTTTGAATTTTCTAGACCACAGTATGAATTTAACAGGTGTAGTCAAGTAGCTGTAACTTTTGCCGATAAAACATATGACTTCTCAGGAACCAATAGTTCTGATGCTTGTCTTAAGATATTAAGAAGCTGGACTGTTATTGACTGGTGCCAAATGGAAGATCCAGATTATTTGCCGGCTTATCATGAACAAGTAATTAAAGTTAATAATACAGTTGGTCCAGAGATTAGAGGAGGTTGTGATAGTTTGATCATTAATACATTCGAATGCGAATTTGAAGATGTTGTATTCTCTGCTATCGCTCAGGATGATTGTACACCAGATAGTGAATTGAATGGTAGATTGTTAATTGATATTAACAGTGACGGTAATGGTGTATTTGATATAGAAGATAACGTTTATTCAAATGTTGTTTCTTTTGATGGACAACTACCGCTTGGTAATCATTTTGCATTGATTTCATTTTCTGATCAATGTGGAAACACAACAACATGTACAAAGATTATTCAGATTAATAATATTAAGGGTCCAACCGCTGCATGTATTGATGGCATCAGCGTTGCATTAGAGCCTATGGATCTTGATGGTGACGGTGAATTTGATACAGAGATGGCTTGTATCAGACCATTTATGCTAGACGCAAGTAGTACACATGAATGTGATATAGATTTTGTCTTGAGTTTTTCTGCGGACCCTAGTGATACAATCAGATGTTTTGATTGTGATGATTTAGGAGAAAATTTAGTTCAACTTTGGGTGATAGATGCATTCGGAAATACAGATTTTTGTGAAACTACTGTTGAGGTTCAGGATAATAATATGCAAGATTTTTGTCCACGGTTTGACTTGGCGTTAATTAAAACTTTAGATACAGTTGCAACACCTGGTCCATTTATGCAGGGTAGTGATTTGAGCTTTAACATTGAAGTAATTAATCAGGGCAATATATCTGCTTTCAATATTGAATTAATAGATTATATTCCTGAAGGGCTGTTGCTAAATGATGGTGATTGGACCGATAACGGTGATGGAACAGCAGAATACACTAGTGGCATTGGATTTTTGGAAGATTCAACTTCTACGGTTGTAAGTATTGATTTTATTGTTTCAGAAGACTTTATGGGTTTCACGTTGACAAATTATGCTGAAATATTAGCTGCTGATGACGATGATAATCCAAATAATGAAGCTCCTGTAGATGCAGACTCAACACCGGATAACATCAATGATGATGTAGTAGGTGGAGATAACGAAGTTAATAATGCAGGCAATGATGAAGATGATCATGATTTAGAGACTGTTGATGTAGAGCAAATTTTTGACTTGAGTCTTTCAAAGGATATTGGACAAGGTTTTGCAGGTCCATTTAGTCAAGGGTCTGTAGTTCAATTTGATATTACAATTACTAATGAAGGTACACTTGATGCATATAATGTTCAAGTAGTGGATAGAGTTCCAGCTGGATTGACATTAAATGATGCTTCATGGAGTTTAATCGGCAACAGAGCAACTTTGGTAAACCCTATTCCATTTATCGCTAGAGGTACATCAGAGATAGTAACTATTACATTCCTGATAGAAAGTGATTTCATGGATACTGATATTACTAATAGTGCTGAAATAATAGATCCTGATAATGAATTTCCTCAGGATGATGAAGATAGTACGCCAGATAATGATGATGAGAATGAAGACGATCAGGATGAAGAAACAATCCAAGTAGAACAGGTATTTGACTTAGCACTTACTAAAGTAATCGATACCGATAATACTCCTAGTCCTATCAATGTAGGTGATGATGTTAGCTTTATCATAACTGTGTATAACCAAGGTTCATTGGATGCTTTTGACATCAGAGTAATGGATTATATACCTGTTGGGTTTACATTTGATGATACTAAGAATCCTGACTTTAGCAGTGGAGGATCAGATGCACAGGCTAGTATTCCGTTTGTTGGAATAGATGATTTTATTGAATTGGAATTGGTATTAACGCTTGAAGATATGCTTCCTTCTCCTAGCTTGATTAATAATGCAGAAATTACTGCAGCAAGCAATTTATTAGGTATGACAGATCAGGATGATGATTTGGCTAATGTTAATAATGGTTCGACAAATGAACTAGCAACAGATAACGATATAGATGATGAAAGACCTAGTGCACCAGGAACTATGGATAATCCAGATGACGAAGATGATTATGATCCAGCACAAGTGGATGTATTTTGTCCTCCAACGGCACTATGTCAGACTGATTTAATTTTCGAATTAAACAGTGATGGTGAACTTGATATATTAATTGATGATATTGATGATGGTTCTTCTGATAACTGTAATCAAACATTAAATTATACATTAAGTCAAAGTTCATTTGATTGTACAGACTTAGGAGACTTAACAATTACTCTTACGGTAAGCGTTGATTCTGGATTAATCGATGATTGTGAGGCAGATATTACAATAGTTGACAACATCAGTCCAGTAGCAGATTGTAATGATATTATTGTTGCTGTTGATACTAATGGAGAATTGACAATTGTGCCGTCTCAGATTAATGATATGTCTTCAGATGCTTGTAATAATCTAGCTTTGGAGTTAGATGTTACAGAATTTGATTGTGATGATTTGTTCCAAAGTAATCCAGTTGTATTAACGGTTACAGATGGTAGTGGCAATTCAGATACTTGTGATGCGAATGTTGAGGTCATAGATTTGTTTAACCCAATGGTAATGTGTAACAATACAGTTCTAGTTGATCTAGGTCCTGATGGGATGGAGACAGTAATGGTAAGTCAATACATACAATCTAGTTCCGATAATTGTGGGATAGATAATATGTCTGCTACACAGACAGAATTTGATTGTGAAGATGTAGATGATTCTCCAATCTTTGTTTCAGTAACGGTTATGGATGCAAGTGGTAATTCTGCGCAATGTAGTTCATTGGTTATCATTGAAGACAACACGGCGCCTACTTGTACACTAGCATTGCAAGGTATTGATATTGTTGCTGAAACAATAATAGAGCTTACTGAATTGGAATATGTTGGTGCTGATAATTGTACTGGAACATTGGATATTGAAACATCCATAGATCCTGTAATGTTCGATTGTGAAGATGTTGGTTCTGTAGAAGTTGTGACAGTTACAGTGACAGATGAGCAAGGAAATTCTTCAACTTGTTCTACTAGTGTAGATGTAATAGATGACAGCACTCCTATTTGTGTTGCAGATGATATTACTGTAAGTTTGGATGCTTCTGGTATGGCTTCAATTACTCCAGCTGATATAGATGGAGGAAGTACTGCTGGATGTGATACAAATCCAAATTTAATTATTGATATTTCAGAATTTGATTGTGATGATATAGGTCCGAATTTGGTTACGCTTACGGTAACGGGTGACAATGGGATGTTCTCAAGTTGTACTGCATTTGTGACTATAGTTGACGATATGAATCCAACGGTCACTTGTGTACCTGACTTTACAATATCATTGACTAGTGACATGGTATTGATAACTACTGGAGCTATAATAATGACTTCGGATGATAATTGTGGTATAAGCAGTTCAAGTATTGATATGTCATTGTTTGATTGTGACGATGATGGTCAGACTTTTGAAGTAACGGCAACAGTAACTGATCCAAGTGGAAATACTGCCACTTGTAGTACAAATGTGACAGTTGATGATGATTCTGCTCCAACTTGTACATTAATTTCAGACATCACGGTTGCACCAAACCAAGTACTTACTATTGAGGATTTGGTAAACAATATAAATACCTTTTATGAAGATAATTGTAGCGATGCAGCATCTAGTATTGTAATCGATCCTACTTCATTTGATTGTAATAGCATTGGTGTGAATATTGTGACAGTAACGGTTACGGATGACTCTGGAAATTCAGCTACTTGTACTTCATCGGTTACAGTAAGTGATGATCAGCCTCCTATCTGTATTGCTCAGGATATTTCAGTAAACCTAAATGCAATGGGAGTGGTAAATATTACTGCAGGACAAATTGATAACGGTAGTACTGCCGGTTGTGATCTTGACCCATTATTAGAAATTGATCCTTCTTCATTTGATTGTGGTGATGTAGGTGTTAATGTCGTTACATTAACAGTAACAGGGGATAATGGAATGTCCTCTAGTTGTGATGCCAATGTAACAGTAAGAGACTTGAGAAATCCAACTGTGACTTGTATGGATGACTTTATTGTTTCCCTGGATTCTGATATGGTGATTATTGAGGTTGGAGACATAATAATGAGTTCTAATGATAACTGTGGAATTGTGAGTTCAGTGATTGATATGACAATGTTTGACTGTGATGATGATGGACAGACATTTACAATTACTGCAACAGTAACTGATCCAAGTGGAAATACTGCGACATGTTCTACAGATGTCACTATAGATGATGATGCAGCACCTACGTGTACATTAATATCAGATATTACTATTGCGCCAAACAGTATTATTGATATTGAAGATTTGGTGACAGATATTAATACATTTTATATGGATAACTGTAATGATGTTGCTGCAAGTATTGATATAGATACGACAGTATTTGATTGTACTATGCTCGGATTACATGTAGTGACTGTTACAGTAACTGATGACTCTGGTAATTCCGCAACGTGTACTTCAAATGTTACAATTGAAGATATTCCTGAACCTGTGTGTATACCTATGGATATCACAATAAGTCTGGATGTTGAAGGCAATTATACATTAACACCAGAAGAAGTGGATGGTGGTAGTTTTGGAGGATGTGCCGAGCCTATTGAGTTGTCAATTGTACCAACATTTATTGGTTGTAATGACGTAGATCTTTCACCAATACAAGTAGTCTTAACAGTTACAGATCAAAATGATGCTACGTCTTCTTGTATTGCTGAGGTAACGGTATTAGATGATATACCTCCAGTGATAAGCTGTATTACAGATATCACATTAGATTTGGATTCAAATGGAGAGGTTGTGCTTGTTGCAAGTGATGTAGTTACGATGTCAGATGACGGTTGTGGTATAGATTCAGAAGTGTTAGATATATCATTATTTGACTGTACAAATAAAAATACTGTAACTATTGTAACAGCTACTGTAACAGATGATAATGGGAATACTTCCCAATGTATGGTTAATGTTACTGTGGAGGATAATATGGCTCCAAGTTGTACTATTGTTCCTGGCTTATCTTTCCCGCCAAATGTTATAATTCCAATTGGTACGGTAAGAGAGAGTTTTACAGATAACTGTGCTTCAGCTTCATCGATGAGTTCTCTATCACCTAATATGTTTACATGTAATGAATTGGGTGTACAGATCATAACTTTAACTGTAAATGATGATTGTGGAAATAGTGGTTCTTGTACTGGAGAAATTACAATAGTTGATAATTCTATTCCAGAATGTGTATCTATGGATATTACTGTAAGTCTTGATGGAAATGGGAATTATAACTTAATGCCAGAAGAGGTAGATGGAGGAAGTACTGTCGCTTGTGGTTCAGGGTTAGAACTAGAAGTAGACCCTAATAATTTTGATTGTGGTAACCTTGGAGTTAATGTGGTTACTCTAACGGTAACTGCTTCTGGTGGTGGATCGGATAGTTGTACGGCTAATGTGACTGTGATTGATGATACTGATCCTATTATAGTATGTCCAGCAAACAGCTCTTTCCCTTGTGAGACTGATATAAGTAATTTGTCAATCTTTGGTACGCCTGTTGTTACTGATAATTGTGACATGAACATTCCTGTAATCGAATCGGATACTATAGATGTAAATACTTGTAATGTAGGTACTATTCAAAGGGTATTTACGGTTACAGATGATTCAGGCAACAGTGCATCATGTATTCAGGTATTAACAATTGAAGGACCGTCTAATCCGCTTGTAGAAGCTGATATAACTTGGCCTACATCACCATTTGATGCAGGGCAGTGTATTGCAAATCCTGATAGTATAGATTCAGGAATGCCAATAGTAGATACTTCGGGTCTGGATTGCTTTAATATTACAATTACCTTTGTTGATGTTATAACTGGAGATGCCGCATGTGATGGCGTTATAGAGAGGACATGGACTGTTACTGATTCATGTCAAGCACCTGGAGGAGTATTCACATTTTTACAGATAATAAATGTTGATGATACTACAGGTCCAGACATTGATGGTCCTAGCGATATGGTAATTATTTTACCTCCAGGGAACACGACTTGTGATACATTTTTGAATTTGCCTGCTACAGTCATGGATTGTACTGGAGGGTTTACTGCAGGGAATGATTCTCCTTTTGCTGATGATAACAGTATACCGGATGCGTCAGGAACATATCCTGTTGGATTTACTACTATTAATATTACAGCTACAGATGCATGTGGTAATGACAGTATATATACCTATACCGTAAACGTAGTCGATACAACTGCATTTATATTTGATTGTGCTAAAATTATTGATAACATTCAAATGGCTACATTAAATGTTGTAATTAACATATCTCAGGCTCAAGCTGTTATTGACGTTGGCGAATGTATGGGAGGTACTTATGTAGTTTCATTCAGTAACATGGTAAATAACCAGGACACAATTATTGCTACTTGTAGTGATGTTGGTTTGGGGTCATATACTATTTACTTATGGTCTGGAGGTTTAGTTATAGATAGTTGTACCAACTTGCTTCAAATTGTTGATGGTGGTGGATTCTGTTCTAGTCCTATAGCATTTGGGAATATCATAGGGGAGATATCTACCGAAGATAAACGTATGGTTGATGATGTTTTAGTTAACTTGATTGGTAGTCCATTCGAGCCTCAATTGACAACGCTGCACGGAGAATATGCATTCCCTGAAATGGCATTTGGAGGTTCCTATATAATACAACCATTCAAGAACCAGGATTATCTGAACGGTGTCTCGACATTGGATATGATAGAAATGCAAAAGCATATACTTGGTGCCAAAGAAATTAATTCACCATATAAGTTAATCGCAGCAGATATTGACAATTCAGGAACGATTTCTGGTTCAGATTTGCTAGAACTACGTAAGTTGATTTTAGGAGTGAACAAAGAGTTTGCCAATAATACATCTTGGAGAATGATAGATAAATCATTCAAGTTCCTTGATCCTAAAGATCCATTTGCTGCAGTTATCCCAGAGAATTACGAAATTGATGAATTTACTCAATCTATGATTGTTGACTTTGTGGCAGTTAAGGTTGGTGATATTAACAATTCTGCAATTGCAAATGCTAAGGACTTTGCTCTGAACAGAAGGTCGGGCTCTACATTCTATTATGAGCTTGAGGAAGAAGAAGTAAATGCATCTGAGCTTATCGAAGTGACGTTTAAGTCAATTGAGTTAAAACAATTAGAAGGTATTCAGCATTCTTTATTGATTGATCCAGAATATGCTTCTATTGTTGAAATCAAACCACTGGATGCTTCCGTCTCAAATAACAATTTTAACATTGTAAATAAAGAGGCAGGTATTATTAATTTCAGTTGGAATGGCCAATTGGATGACTTGACTTCCGATGCTTTATTTAGCCTTGTTCTTAAAGTTAAAAAACAAGCATGGATTAGTGATATGGTAAGTATTGAGGAAAATGGTATACTTCCTGAAGCATACTTTAAAGATGAATATCCTTCTACAATTGATATTGACTTTAAAGCAGCGAAGTCTGAAATGAAAGCGATAAGCTTGTACCAGAACATACCGAACCCATGGACTGAAAGCACGAGAATTAAATTCTATATGCCAACGTCTCAAGAATATAATATCAATATCTATGATGTTAATGGAAGATTGATTTACAAAGTAGCGGATATTGCAAGAGAGGGTGTAAACGCTGTTGAAGTAAGAAATGAAATATTTGAAAATGGTGGATTACACTATTACGAATTAATCTCTGCAAAAACAAGACTCATCAACAAAATGTTGTTTGTCAAATAAGATTTTCGAGGAGGAGAACTTAATTATGTTCTCCTCAAATTAACTATATTTTTTAATTATTAAAAACGTTACTATGTCTAGGGTCTCAAATTTTTTACTAAGAAGTAAATGGAATTTACTTTTTATTAATAAGCTAGAACAAAACACATATTTGATATAAGAGGCCATCCCAGGTAATCGATCGATTTTATTTCATCTATTATAAAGGGTGGAAATAACATTGAATAAGAGCTTAAAGCTGACCCAAGGCTTTTGAGATATTATTTAATAAGTGAATGCCAAGCTAAATTCTAAATTAACAAAAAGTTAAGGTGATTCAGTTTTGAAGCCAAAATGATTTTCATTTTGGCTTTACTTTTTACTACCTTTTGCAGATAATAAAGATATTTTATTTTTGAGTTTAAACATATTCACCCCAATTGCAAATACCATTTCTGAAATAGAGACAGGGTTGATTGTTCATTTAAATGTTTTCAACAGATTTTTAAATCAACAACTCTTTGACGTGTTGAACGGTGATCAAATTAAAACCAAACTTGATAGGATTTATGGATTTAAGATTCAAACAAGTTTTCCCGAGATACCTTCGCTAAAAATTAATGATAATGTCGTTTTTGGAGAAATTGCAATCGTTATCCAAATTGAAAGAAATAGACTAATAAAGCTTGAATGTAATATTGTTATTTCAATAAAATGCATTTTTGATTTGTATGGCCAGCTGAAATTTGGAAGCCAAACTTTAATTGAAAAAATTCTTTGGTTAGATAGTTCAGAATTATTAATTGCCAATAGGAAATTTAATTTAAAACCATGGATTAAAAAAGCTATAGAAAATGAGCTTTTCAAATTGGTTCATGAAACAGATCTTTTGCTCGAACGCAAATGGCATAGTCTTAGTCTTAAAAGTTTATACTTTAGTTTATCAAATCTATTATACGGGCTTAACAAAGATTATTGTTTTAACCTTGTTTCTACCGATGGTAAGATAACAATCAAGCCATTCCAAAATTTAGATAATTATTGCAAGACAGACCTATTGTTATCAGCAAATACAAAAGTAATTGAAGCCAATGATAAGCAATTGGATGTTATTCCAAAACTTCCTTTAACTCAAATTGCTGATTTTGATAAGCAATGTTCAAAAATCAAGCTATCAGGAAGAATTTCTGCTACACATTTGAAATTTATTTTGCAAGAAAGTCTCACGGGTAAGACAATTACAAAAAATGGTAAGACAATTATCATTGAGCAAATTCTGGATGTTCAAACTGATAAATTTATTGACATTAATTTTCGAATTTCTGGAGATTTAAATGCTGATATTAAGTTAAGTGGTATTCCATATGTGGATCTGCAATCTCAAGAATTTAAAATTTTGGAATTAGCTCTTGATATTGATACTGGTAGCAAACTGAAAAATGCTGGTTTATGGTTTGTTAATTCATTTATTGAAAAGCAAATGTACGAAGCTTTTAATTTTATAATAAATGATGAAAAAGACAAATTGCAGAATCTGGTGGATAAGCATATTGAAACTGTGTTCTTAGATTTTGGACATGACATCAATTTGCAAGTGCATGATATAAATGTTCATAAATGGAGAATTGTTGATAAGAATATCATTTTTACGTTAGTCTCAAAGTTTGATTTATTCATGGAATTAGATCATC
Organism: Saprospiraceae bacterium; assembly: GCA_029262995.1. Lineage (GTDB taxonomy): Bacteria > Bacteroidota > Bacteroidia > Chitinophagales > Saprospiraceae > RFSX01. The sequence goes on from JAJCYH010000028.1 coordinate 54,529, forward strand.
CTTAAAATATTTCGTAAAAAACAAAGCCAATTAAATACATATTACGATTATTTTTAATATGTTTGTGATTACTTCCCAAAGACAGAATTAGATTATTGTAAATCGCTGAAGGTATACCCATGCCTCTCAGTCTAAAAGCATGCGATTATGCACTTTGCTAATTCTAAAAACCGATTAACAGGAATCATGTTCCTGTGCCTATTCTCAATTAACTTATTCTGTTACGCCGAGAGTGTAGTTGAGATTGATCAAAATTCAAGCTTATCCTGTATTTCTGAGAGCAGTGTCTCATTGGATGAAGATTGCACAGCATTAATTGATCCACTTGATATATTGTCGGCTGTCTATCCGTTTCAAACATTCCAAATTGAACTACGTGACAGATTTGGTGATATTATACCAAATGGTGAGCTCAATAGTGATCATCTTTGGACGACCATTTCTGCTAGAGTAACATCTAATGAAACAGGAAACACCTGTTGGGGTTTTGTTGTTGTTGAAGACAAATTGGCTCCGGAAATATTCTGTGATGATTATACCATCAATTGTTTTGATGATAATGATTATTTACCAATACATTATGATGCTTGTACTGTATCTGAGTTGGAGTTAAAATCTCAAATCATAGACTTTGTTCCCTGTGATCCTATGATCAACAAGACAATTACAAAATCTTATGTGGCTATAGATGCTTATGGAAATGAATCATTGCCATGCACGCAAGTAATTTCGATTGCTATTGTCGATCTTGATATAATAGTATTTCCACCTTCTTATGAATTAATGAATGATACTGAATTAATCTGTTCTCAAGTTGATTTTGACGAGAACGGATTTCCCCTTGTTGAACAAACACTAGTACCAACATACCTTGGAGAGCCCATTTATCCTGTTAATGAGCTTTGTAGCGTCGTTGTTCAATATGAAGATTTAGTCATAAATACAGATGGATGTTTTAAAAAATTCATGCGTACATGGAATGTATATCAAGAAGATTGTGGTGTTATAGATGTTGAAACATATCAGCAAATTATTGAAATTGCAGATACTGAGGATCCTATAGTCTTTTGTCCTGACCCGATATCTGTAAATACAGATGGTAGCCCAGGATGTGATGCTATCGTCCAATTGGGTCTTGCCAGTTATGAAGATGATTGTTCTGAAGTAATAGAAATGGATATTGTAACTCCTGTTGGTTTTTTTAACAATGTTACTGAAGCTCCAAGTATTGAATTACTTTCAGGAGTTAATCAAATACAGTATACAGTTTATGATGGTTGTGAGAATTTCGCAATTTGTACTACTACTGTAACTGTCGTTGATAATGCACCACCAACAGCACGTTGTGATGAATCAAGTGTAGTTTCTCTAAGATCAGACGGTACTGCGATTGCTAAAGCATTTAGTTTTGATGAAGGAAGTTTCGATGATTGCAGTCTTTATAAAAACTTTATAAAGAGAATAGATGATCCTTGTGGTTGTCCAATTCCGCAGTTTGATGATATGAATTTCTTAGGAGAATACCAGGATCATTATTATTACATTTCTACTATTGAAAGATATGGATTCGAAGCATTTAATTACTCGGAAGCAATGGGGGGTCATATCCTAAAAACAGAAACCATTACTGAGCATAGCTGGGTAAATAGCAAAATTCGTGAAACTTCTAATGATTCCTATCTGATTGGTTTAAAAGATAGAAATGATAATGATGTTTTCCAATGGCATGATTATACAATAAGTAACCTGAATCTGTGGGAAACCAATAATCCAGGAATGGATGAATGTGTTGTTGTTAATGCTAATGGTAATTGGGAAACAGTTAATGCCAACTCTGAAAGATACTTTTTTGTTCTTGAGTTGGATACGCCATGTAATTTTTCTGATCGTATTTACTTTTGTTGTGAAGATGCAGGTCAGGAAGTGCCATTGGTATTAAGAGTAGTGGATAGTTTCGGAAGGTACAATGATTGTGAATTTACTACTGAAATTCAAGATAAAATAGCACCTACGATAGTTTGTCCATCGAACAGAGTTCTAGATTGTAGTACTGACATTGATACTACTCAATTGGATGTATATGGTGTAGCTACAGCTACTGATCAATGCCTTGCCATAATCACCAGTGATTTCATAATGGATGTTAATCAGTGTGGGGTAGGTGAGATAATACGAACATTCTATGCTGCTGATGCAAACGGTGTTAGCGATTGTGAGCAAGTACTTTCTTTTGAAATGTTTGGACTACCAGTTGAACAGGAAGTTATTTGGCCCTTTGATTATGAATCTGATCTTGGCTGCCTAGAAGGTGATTTAGCTCCTGAAATGTTGCCAGATGGGTTTGGGTTTCCAGATTTTACTCAAACAGATTGTAGCATATTAAATGCAGAATATAGTGATAGAGTTTATTCTTTTGGAAGTACTAATACGGAAGCTTGTTTCAAGGTAATTCGTACTTGGACAGTAACCGATGAATGTTTGATAGATCAAATGAATTATGAACCTCTAACTTATGAACAGGTATTGAAGATTTCCAATTCTTCGGCGCCAGACATAATAACAGGATGTCAAGATATAACCATCAATACCGATGATTGTAATGAAGAACTTGTAGAATTTTCCATTCTTGCGATGGATGATTGTACAAGTGATGATGTGATTCGTGGATCATTTCAATTGGATCTTGATAGCGATGGTATGGGTGATTTTGATTTTGAAGTTGACAATTTAAAAAACAGTTTTAATTTTTCTGAAATACTGGAAGTTGGCAATCACTTTGCCTTAATTGAATTTAGAGATCAATGTGGTAATGCCAACACTTGTACCAAACTGATATCAGTAGAAAGCAATGTAGGACCACTTGCTAAATGTGTTCCAGGCTTAGTAGCCGTTATTCAAGATATGGATTTAGATGGTGATGGAAATATTGATGCTCAGATGGCAATGATGAGAGCTGAAAGTCTTGATGCTGGAGGAGGTAGTCTGAATATGAACGGAAGCAGTCATCCTTGTGGAAATGATATTGATTTTAGTTTTTCTGCGGACCCTGATGATCAGGTCGTCATTTTTAATTGTGATGACTATGGTGAAGAAATCATTCTGGAGTTATGGGTAACTGATGAGTTTGGAAATACGGCTGTTTGTTCTACATTGGTAGAAGTTCAAGATGAATCAAATAGATGTGGACGTCCTGAAATGATGAATATAGAAATTGGAGGAGAAATATTTACTTCACTTGGACAGAAACTAGAAGGTGTTGTAGTGGATTTAATTGGATCCAATATGGATCCTGTAGTAACTGACGAAGAAGGTAGGTACGTATTCCCTTCTATGAGTGCAGGTGCATATTATACTGTAAAAGCAATCAAAAATGACAATCCTTTGGCGGGCGTGAGTACATTGGATTTGTTAAAAATTCAAAGACATATTTTAGGGCTTGAACTTTTAGATGGGCCATACAATATAATCGCTGCAGATATTGATAAATCTGGAGATATTACAGCAAAGGATATGATTGAATTACGTAAACTGATTTTGGGTATCTATGATGTGTTTCCAAATAATGAATCTTGGCGAATGTTAGATGCGCAATATCAATTTGCAAGCGAAGAAGATCCCCTTGGTGAAAATTTACCAAGTGACTATGAAATTTTCAAACTATCAAAATCAATGCAAATTGATTTTACAGGAATAAAAACTGGAGATGTTGACAACAGCATCAATATCTCAAGTAATGATCAAGTTATAGCAAGCAGATCTCGTTCCAAGCAATATTTAATACTGGAAGAAACCAAGTTGGGAAAAGATATTGTTCATGAATTGAAGTTTAGTCTGGAAGATATGGAAAGCCTAAATGGCTTTCAATTGCAAATGAATTTTGACTCAGACCTTTGTGACATATTAGCATTTAAAAGTGGAGGCATAGATATTTCTGTAAATAATTTAAATATGGATTGGCTTGAACATGGAATTGTTCGATTGAGTTGGAGTGATTCTAATGTTTATTCTATAGACGAAGAAGTCTTGTTTACAATTTTGGTAAAAACCAAAAAAGAAACATATACAAGTGAACTATTCCAGCTTGATAATATGGAGTTGAATGCGGAATTATATCTAGAGCAAAAAGCAATTCCATTAGACATAAATTTTAAGTCTAAAGATAAGCAATCGAAATCTTTCTTCGTATATCAAAATGCACCGAATCCATGGAATGACATGACTACAGTCAAGTATTATTCAGAGATAAATCAAAACATTGAGTTTAGTGTTTATGATATCAATGGGAAATTGGTGTACAAGCAAATTAGAGATGCCAATGCAGGCGTTAACAATATTGATTTGTTTAGGCACGAAATAAATGCATCGGGAATATTGTATTATGAATTAAGTACCGTTGATCAAAAGATAATTAAGAAGATGGTCTTACTAGACTAAGACTTATTGTAGATCCTTATAAAGTGGTTATTGGAATGTTCCTTTAACCGCTTTTTAATTTAATAAGGCAGAATCGATTCTTATAAAATAATTGCATAAAATAATACACTTAATAATGCTTTAAACAATTACCTTTGCGGCGCTTCGATAAATGAATAGGTTTTTATTTAGAAGCTAATAAAATACATGATATGCTTCAATATTTTTTAGGGCAAAGTCCACGTTGGTTTAAATATACCATAATTTCATTTTTGGTATTAAATGTCATCTTCTATTTTACATTAGGACCTACCATCACGGCATGGATTTTTATAGGAGAATTCATCTTTACATTGGCTATGGCCCTGAGCTGTTATCCGATGCAGTCAGGAGGATTGCTTGCTATAGAAATTATACTACTAAACTTAACAACCCCTCATAATGCCTATCATGAAGTGGAGGCCAATCTAGAGGTTGTTCTTCTTTTGGTATTTATGGTTGCTGGTATATATTTTATGAAGCCCTTGCTGATGTATATATTCAGTAAAGTATTTACAAAGATCAAATCCAAAATATTTTTATCTTTTTTATTTGTTTTCCTTGCAGCATTTTTATCTGCATTTCTTGATGCTCTAACGGTAACAGCAGTTTTGATAAGTGTTACAGTTGGATTTTATGGTGTTTATCACAAAATTCACTCAGGGGCCAGTGACTATGACCAAAGTGGTGTGCTTGACAAAAAAGAATTAAGTGGTGAGACTCTTGAGGAATTCAGGTCGTTTCTTAGAAGTTTGATTATGCATGGTGTTGTAGGAACAGCAATTGGTGGTGTCTGTACATTAGTCGGTGAACCTCAAAACCTTTTGATCGGTGAAAAAATGGGATGGGATTTCATGGAGTTCTTCTTGAAAATGGTCCCAGTGACTATGCCGGTTGTTTTCTTTGGACTTTTAACACCCCTGATATTGGAGAGATTTAAAATTTTTGGCTATGGTGCCAAACTGCCAGAAGTAGCAAGAACGATAATTGAAAATTATACAAAGGAAGCTGATGAAACCCGGACAAGTAAAGAAACCTTTGGTTTGATCGTCCAAGGCGTAGCAGCTGTATTACTAATTATAAGTTTGGCATTACACCTTGCGCCAGTGGGTATTATAGGATTGGGAATTATAATATTCCAAACCGCCTTTATGGGTATTATTGAAGAACATCAGTTGGGTAGAGCCTTTGAAGAAGCACTGCCTTTCACAGGACTTCTAGTAATATTCTTTGTTATTGTTGCCATGATTCATGATCAACACTTGTTCTCTCCAATTATCAATTGGGCCTTATCACTTGAAGCTTCACAGCAACCAGCTATGTTTTATGTTGCAAATGGTGTTTTATCTATGATTAGCGATAATGTCTTTGTTGCAACGGTATACATCGGTGAAGTAAAACAAGTTTATGATGCAGGAGGTTTAACCCTTGAGCAATTCGAGGATTTGGCAATAGCCATAAATACAGGAACCAATCTTCCAAGTGTTGCAACGCCAAATGGGCAAGCTGCATTCTTGTTTTTATTGACTTCTACATTGGCACCACTTATCAATTTGTCCTACGGGAAAATGGTTAAAATGGCATTTCCTTATACTATCGTATTGGGAACAGTAGGATTATTAGCTGTGATTTACTTGTTATAATCAGTTTAACCAATCAATAATTCTTTTGTCGTAAGGTTTTGTTTTAGAAGCTATTGACATCACAAGAAATCCATCCTCATCTATTAGGTATTTGTGAAAATTCCATCCTACTTTGGTGTCCATGACTCCATTTAATGACTTGCTGGTTAAAAACTCATATAGGGGATGTCTGTCCTTGCCTTTTACGGAAATTTTTGACATCATAGGAAATTCGACACCATAATTACTTTGGCAAAATTGTGCAATTTCTTCATTGCTTCCTGGCTCTTGGGCCAAAAAATTGTTTGCTGGAAATCCAATTATTACAAAGTCTTTATCCCTATATTCTGAATAGAGTTTTTGTAAGTCTTCATATTGAGAAGTGAAACCACATTTTGAAGCAGTATTCACAATCATTATTTTATTCCCTTTGAGGGAAGACATGCTATAATCATTACCTTGAATATCCTTAACGGTAAAACTGTGAATAGATGTTTTAGGTGTTTGTGCTTCAATATTTGTCTTCGAAAATAAACTAAAAAGTCCCATAAAGAAAATTGTAATTATAGCTCTCATATTAAATTTTATAAATCGGTTAGGTCTATAGCGTTTTAACTTCTACAGAACCGTAAATTATTGATTTGGTTCACGGGAATCTAAATGTTTTTTTAGCCAGACTGAAAAATCAGTAAATGTATCGAAGCAATATTCCCTTTCTACCAAAGCAGGTACGAGGTTAATTCTTTCAATCATATCTTTACCTTGACCATGTAATCCTACAAATATGACTTTTACATTTGACTTCTGAAGACTCATAATAGCTTCTTCAAGTGCATATACTCCAGATTGATCAACATAAGGAACTTTATCCATTCTTATGGCTACAATTTCAATGCTTGGAATTGCCTGTATCATTTCCTGAAACCTGGAAGCAAATCCAAAAAACAGTGGACCATCAAGGTGTTTTACATAAACCCTATCTCCATAAATTTCTTGGTAATTTCCTTCATCGTACCAAGGAATTTCTCTAGAAAATTCCATAAGTGGTGCCGAGGTTGTTCTATGATCTACTACATCAGAAATGTTTTTCATAAATAAAATGGAAGCCAGAATCAAACCTATACCTACCGCTTCAATCAATCCTACAAATACGGTTAAAACAAGCACCAAAATCATTACGATGACTTCACTTTTAGGAATTTGCGGTATGGCCTTCAAGCCTTTATAGTCCATTACGCCAATACCAACAGTTATAAGAATACCAGCAAGCACTGCTGCGGGGATTGTAGATGCTAAAGGACCTAAAATCATTAGTACTATCAGCAAAAAGACACCGGCTAACATACCTGATAGTTTTGTCTTACCGCCAGCATCTATATTTACAATCGTTCTGATGGTAGCTCCTGCACCAGGAATACCTCCAAACATTGCAGCAACCATATTTCCTACACCTTGACCTACAAGCTCTTGATTTGGATCATGTTTGGTTTTGGTTTTATTATCTGCAACAACGGAGGTAAGTAAAGAATCAATAGCTCCCAAAACAGCTAAAGATAAGGCTGTAGCTATAAAAGGCAGTAATGTACTTAGCTTGAATGTGTTAAATATGTCAAGCCTCAAACTTGGAAACCCAGAAGGGATCTGACCAATTGTTCTGTAATCTTTGATAATAAAATTGGCCAGTAAGGTTACGAACAATAAGGCAACGAGGGTAGATGGTACCTTTCTTGTAACAAACTTAAAGCCATAGATGATAAAGATTGTCAATAAGCCAAGTAACAAATCAATATAGTTGATATTCGAAATGGCCTTGCTACCTAAATTGAAAACACCAAGAACCCCTGTTGCTTCATTATTTGCTAGAATGGTTGATTCCCTTAGTATTTCATCTTCTGTTATTTGTTCTGCTCTTTTAATGGTCTCTCTGAAATCTTCGAGCACCAGAATGTCCTCTGCAGCTTCTTCTCTTAAGATTTTTTCAAGGATAATTTCTTCAGCTTGTGGTTTAAATTGCTGTACATACGAATGGTCTTCTTTGGCATAATAGCCTAGTAATGGAAATATTTGAGTAAGTATGATGATTACACCGATTCCAGTCATAAAACCTGAGACTACGGGATATGGAATGTATCTGATGTATTGCCCTAATTTGATCCATCCCAACACAACTTGAATTAAGCCTGTTACCAAGAATAAAATTAGTATAACGGGTATTGCTTTTTCTAAATCGCCTTCAAAACTGGCAATGATACCTCCGATGGCTACCATACTTACCGCTGTCATTGGTGCTGTAGGGCCCGATATTTGCGTTGCAGTTCCTCCAAATAAGGCAGCAAAAAAACTAATAAATATGGCTCCATATAATCCAGCTGCTCCACCCAGCCCCGACTGGACACCAAAGGCTAATGCCAGTGGAAGAGCTACTATACCTGCGGTGAGACCACCAAACAGATCTCCTCTAAAGTGGTTTAAATTAAATCCAAAGTTCTTCATGTTTCAAAAATTATCATTCCTGATGTATAAAACAGATTAAGGTACTGTTTTTCGTGAATATTAATAAATTTTCAATTATTATAAAACGCAATTCAGTACTGAATAGTTGATATTTGATCTAATTCATTTGTAACTTTGTGTCATGGTAAAAATTGGAGATCATGAACTAGGGGAATTCCCTCTATTGTTAGCACCAATGGAAGACGTAAGTGATCCACCTTTCAGGGCCTTATGCAAAGCTAATGGTTGTGATATGATGTATACAGAATTTATTTCTGTAGAAGGATTGATTCGGGATGCTGTTAAAAGTGTCCAGAAAATGGACATATATGACTATGAAAGACCAATAGGAATCCAAATTTTTGGTGCTGAGCTTGACTCAATGAAGAAGGCAGCAGAAATTGTTGAAAGAGCTGAACCAGAAGTATTAGATATCAACTATGGTTGTCCCGTTAAAAAAGTAACATGCAAGCTTGCAGGAGCAGGTATCTTACAAGACATACCTAAAATGATCAAATTGACAGATGCCATAGTCAAATCAACAAATCTTCCAGTGACTGTTAAAACAAGATTGGGCTGGGATGATAAAACGATTCAAATAGAGGATGTAGCTGAAAGGTTGCAAGACGTTGGGGTCAAAGCCTTATCTATTCATGGCAGAACGAGAAAGCAAATGTACAAAGGAGAGGCAGACTGGACACTTATTGGGAAGATTAAAGAAAACCCACGCATCCACATGCCAATATTTGGCAATGGAGATATTAATTCACCACAAAAGGCATTGGAATATAAAAACAAATATGGGGTTGATGGAATTATGATTGGACGAGCTAGTATTGGCAACCCTTGGATATTTAGAGAAATTAAAGCTTTTTTGGAAGAAGGTAAGATAATCGAAGCTCCTAGTTTGGAAGAAAGAGTTAGTGCAGTAAAGCAACATTTAACGCATTCCATAGAATGGAAAGGATTAAGGTTGGGTGTTCTTGAAATGCGTCGTCATTACACTAATTATTTTAGGAATTATCCTGGTGTAAAGGAATTTCGATCTCGCTTGGTTAATGAACCTGACCCTGATATGATATTTGAAATTTTAGATGAACTTGAGCACCATTACTCAGGCCAAGAACTGTTTATTTAAATGCAAATTCAATTCTCTGATATTGAGCTAAAAATAGCGAAAGCTGTTTCTGAGGCTTCTCGCCAATTGAGGTTTCCTTGTTATTTCGTTGGTGGTTTTGTACGTGACAAACTCATTGATAGACAATCAAAAGATATTGATATTGTATGTGTGGGTGATGGTATTCTATTGGCGCAAAAGCTTTCTGAGATTTTAAAGATTGAGACTGAAGTTGTTGTTTTCAAGCGATTTGGTACCGCAATGGTTAAATACCGTGATCTTGAATTGGAGTTTGTTGGTGCCAGAAAAGAATCTTATTATGAATCTTCGAGAAAGCCAGAAATACAATCAGGGACATTGCAAGATGATCAAGAAAGAAGAGATTTTACAATAAACGCACTTGCCGTATCTCTCAACGAAAGTAATTTTGGAAAGATCTTGGACCCTTTTAACGGTATTGATGATATCAATATGGGTATTATAAGGACACCACTTGAACCAGGAAAAACATTTTCTGATGACCCATTGCGAATGATGAGGGCTGTTCGTTTTGCCAGCCAACTTGGATTCAGAATTGATGATGTTACTTTTAATGGCATAAAAGAGTATAAAGAAAGAATTCATATTGTATCTGCAGAAAGGATTTCAGTTGAACTAAATAAAATCATCCTTTCTGAAAAGCCTTCAATTGGATTCAACTTGCTCTCAGATGCTGGTTTGCTAGCGATTATCTTTCCAGAATTCGAGGACCTGCGCGGAGTTGAGATTATCAATGACATTGGGCATAAAGATAATTATTATCATACCCTTCAGGTGCTTGATAACTTAAGTGAAGATAGTGATAAGCTTTGGTTAAGATGGGCAGCTATATTACATGATATTGCTAAGCCAGCTACAAAAAGATTTGACAATGATCATGGTTGGACATTTCATGGTCATGAAGTGGTAGGGGAGCGTATGGTACCTAAAATTTTCAAGAGATTTAAATTGCCCTTGGATGGAAAAATGAAATACGTTCAAAAAATGGTCCGCTTACATTTGCGGCCAATAAGTTTGACTAAAACGGAAATAACAGAATCAGCAATCAGAAGACTGTTGTTTGACGCCGGTGAAGATATTGATGATTTAATGCTGTTATGCAAGGCAGATATTACTTCAAAAAATGAAATTAAGGTTAAAAGGATTAAGGCTAATTATGAAATCGTCAAGGACAAATTGGTTTCGGTAGAAGAGAAGGATAAAATTCGTAATTGGCAGCCACCAATAGATGGTAAAACAATTATGGAAACATTTAACATTGCTCCTTCGAAGTTAGTAGGCGAAATTAAAATGTCAATTAGAGAGGCAATTCTGGATGGAGAGATTCCTAACGAGTATGAAGATGCATATCAATTTATGATCAAGAAAGCAATAACGCTTGGAATAGAATTACCTAAACAATAATTACATGTCATTAAAGCGTTGGTTACTGGAAGGAATTAAAAATCATATCCTGAAATGGCCAATAACTTTATTTCCCCAAAGGGATTTTTTCCCATCAGGTCATTTCCACAGTCCAATACCATCGTTTGATGATCTAAAGACTAAATTTAATCGTTGCGATTATCAAGATATTGAATTGAATGAAGAACAACAATTTCATTTATTGAAAGAATTTTCCAATTATTATACGATGATACCATTTGGCGCAAAGCCCAAAATAAATCAAAATTATTATTTTCAAAATAGATATTTTTCATACTCGGATGGGGTAATACTCTTTTGTATGTTATCTCATTTTAAGCCTAGAAAGATTATAGAAATTGGAGCAGGATTCTCTACAGCATGTATGCTTGATACATTGGACCTTACAACTGTTAAAACCGATATTCATTGCTATACTATACAAGCGGATAAACTGGACGAATTGACTAAATTTTGCCCTGAAAATGTTCAATTAAATATTGAAGTTAAAGATATTCGTGAGGTACCGTTAGAATCTTTTAAGTGCTTGGTAGGAGGAGATATATTATTTGTAGACAGTTCCCATGTTAGTAAATACAACTCAGACCTTAACCAGATTCTATTTAAAATACTACCGATTCTTAATTCCAATGTATTTATTCATTTCCATGATATATTCAAGAATTTTGAATATCCTGAAGCCTGGCTAGATGAAGGAATTTATTGGAATGAACAGTACCTATTAAGAGCTTTTTTACAGAATAATTCTGACTATGAAATAATTATTTATTCTGATTATTTGGAAGACAAATATCACAATTGGTATAAAGAGAATATGCCGCTTTGCCTAGAGACTCATGAAAAATATTCTATTGGTTCTCTAAAAGGTGAATATATAAAGGACTTAAGAGGTCAGAGTCTATGGCTTCGTAAAAAATAGGTTTTAAAACTCCACTTTGACTCTTCCTCTGATACCTAATCCTTTTACACCAAAGACATTTTCAATATTCGGTCGATCCAAGTAATTGACTCTTTTGATCAAATCTAGTCTAAAGAACCTGAAGATATTATAAACACCAAATCCATATTCTATATAAGGCACCTTAGGGTCAAATGCAGTAGTTGTATACTGACCATCAGTTGTCTGATTAAATTGTAATAAGTGTTCATTACCTTCAAATAATGGATCATTTGCATCATCCAAACCACCATAAATACCTTTAAAAGTAATTACCTCTTTCAGCTTAAGTTTTTTAAGTAAAGGAATTCTATTGAAAATATAGCCGTCAAAGAAATGCTGGAAATTAAGTCTAACATATTTGTCAGTGACAAACTCAATAAAATTCATTGTATTGAAAGACGTAGGTTGGAAGGAATATGCTTGGTTAGATTGCGGGATATACAATAGCACAAAAGGAATATTTTTTCCAAATACTCTTCCGATTTCAAATTGTAGATCTGATCTTCCAACAATGGACATCGAAACTCTTTTTTTGATTTGAAATGATACATTATGATAGGAATAATCTCCTCCAGCCATTTTAAGACCAGTACGGTAGCTTACTTGAAACCTAGGGTGATCAGATTTTATTGGTGTTCTGACTTCTCTACCTTGAATAAATGAAGTATTAGGCGAATATTCGGCTGCAAAACTAAACTCTGAAGTGGTGATATCTGAAATATTAGGGATTTCCTGACTTCCTCCACTATTAAAAAAGGCAAGTGTTCCGTAAGCTTCTCGCATTCTTCTTTCAAGACCAAATTTGATAAAGCCAACTCCGCTTTCATTCACATAATCCAAATTGAAAGAATTGACAAAAAGCATTTGAGTAGCATCACCTCTTCTAAAACTTGTAAGTACGTTAGCTTCATCAATAAACTCAAGTTTTAATCCTGGGAAGATTACGTCGTGTTGGAAAGAGCCTAGTAAGTAATGTCTTGGGTTTTCGCGGTAATCCTCATTAAAGGAATACTTAACCGATGCATTGTACTTGAATTTTTTGTCATTAGTTCCGTAAGCGCCATAAGTTCTAATCTGCCACCTTTGGGTTAATGCGTGACTTGTTTCCAGGCCTAATCGAAATCTTGAGCCTTCGGTTTGATTGTATGTATACATAGATGAAATCTTGCCTATATCCAAAGGTCCTGCTGGAAAATATCCTGTTGTTAGCACCTTTGTTGCATATACGAACCTTCTATAAGCAGGAACTATTTTTAAAGTATCTATCATATTGTAAATGCCTGCTTGCTTCTTTGTTAAGCTTTCTATTCTGTTGGTTTTCCAATATCCATCAGTTTTGTCCCATGCGTCAGGCATATCTGTAACATTTTCCGTATAATCGAAAACAGAGGGGTCGTCGGGAGGATTAAAATCGTGATTACTAAAATTATTATATCGGGATGCATACATACCCATTCCACCTTTTGATAGGGAAATATCTAAAGTAATTTCATCTTTTTTTAAGATATAAATGCTATCTCTTTCATCAAATTCTTGAACGACTTTAATATCTCTAACAAAGTTCATTGAGATATCTTTTGTGATTCCGAGTACAGCCTTTAATAAAGTATATCTATTATCATTTGAAATATAAATGTCTCCGGTAAAACCAATAAAGGCTTTGTTTCGTGGGATAAAAGCCAGATGAATAGCACTTTTATTATTAACATAGGTAGTGTCCAATATGTAGAATCGATAATAATTTAATGCCCAGGGTGCCATTGGACTTAAAAAATCATTATCAAGCAGTTTAACACTATTGTCATATAAGTTAACATCTTGATAGAGTAAGTCAATGATACTTGAAATAGACTGCATATCTAATGCCTCATCAAAGTTGGTCATTTTGATTGCTTTTCTTAGCTCTTTTTTAGCTTCTGGATCTTTTCTATAATTAACCGTCGAAAGAATTTCTCTCATATAAATTGGCAGATATATACGGCCATTTACCGTGGAAGTATCTAGGTAATTCCAGAGGAATTGGAAATTCCTAAATGCCTTCCTTTGTTTGAATTCTTCTGTAATGTTGTTAAGGTCAAGTTCTAACTTTTCATGTTGATCATAGCTGTAATATTCTAGGGCCTCAAGTTTGTTTCTGTCTCTATTCTCAATTACTTTTCTCATCAGATCTACGGCAGGGTTATTTTTTTTTCTATATTTCCCTTTTTTGCCGAGGATAGTAATTGACTCCAGTTGCAGACCTTCTTCTTCAAGGTAAAAATCCATGACTTGACGCTCTTCGGTTGATATTTCTCTTTCTAGTGTAGAATATCCTATAAAAGAGACCTGAATAGTATCAGACGGGTTTCTTGTCTGAATTAGATATTGACCATCGAGATCTGTAGAAACACCAACATAGGTACCTTTTAAAATTACATCAACAAAAGGAAGAGCTTGTTTTGTCTTAGCGTCAAAAACGCGTCCTTTTATTGTTGTTAATTTCTGCCCAAAACTCATAGAAGACAACATGATTAAAAGACAGGAAAAAACAAACTTGTAAAGCAACCTTGGCTTTACAAGTCTTATATTTTGATTAATTACGAACAAGTGTGATTTTTTTTTCAAAATTAAGCCTATAGACTATATAATGAACTTATAGAAGATAAGTTTTATCTATTAATTTATTTTTTTGGTATAAAAAACGAAGAAAGAAAATCAGATTGTCTGTCAGAAGAGTAAAAAACTAAAGTTTTTTTAGTTTGTCTACTATTCCAGCTGTAGCAAAACTCTGAATATCTCCATTTTCTGATCTGTAAAATAAGACTGCGTTAGTCTCAATATTGTTGGCGAGCCATTCTTTGGTTCGTTTATAACCCATAACCATAAATGCAGTGGCTAAGGCATCAGCTTCCGCACAATTATCTTCAATAATAGTTACACCAAGTAAGGAGTTGATTTCTGGATACCCAGTATTAGGGTTAATTTCATGCCCATACAATAATCCATCTATATCATAATAATTCCTATAATTACCAGATGAAGCCATAGCTTGATCTGAGAGACTTATCAAAGCTTCGAAATCTGATAATTTCGCCGTTACTTCAGGCCTGCTTAATCCTATGGTCCAGGCTATGTTTTTAGAATTAACGCCACGACAATAGATTTCACCACCTATTTCAACCATGAAATTGTCAATTTCTACAGATTCTAAGTACTCAGATATATAGTCTACAGCATATCCTTTTGCAATAGCACTAAAGTCGATTTCGGCACCATTAGGTTTTGTGACTAGAATACTATCATTCTTATTTTCGAGAGACCATTTATTAAAGTCTGTTAGTTTAAGCAGTTGTTGGATCATTGAATCGTTAGCGCTTTCAATGGCTTTTTTCTCCTTATAACCGAAACCCCAATAATTTACAAGTGGCATAACGGAAGGATCAAAGAATCCGCCAGTTGCAATAAATGCTTTTTTAGACAAACTAAAATTTTCTTCAAAATGATGATTTGAAGGAAGAACATAAACAAGCATATCTTGATTGTCCTCGCCTAAAAACGATGCTAAACTATCTTGGTTTATGATGGAAATGGTTGAACTATTAATATAGGTTGATACCGCATTGTTGATATCAACCAAAATTGAATCGACTTTTTGTTTTATATCTGACGGACCCTTGCTGTTATAACTTATATGATAACTAGTACCCATTGTCTTTCCGGATATCTTTTGATATTCAACGAACTGGTAGCGTTTTTCATTTCTACACGAAAAAACGAGTAGAATAATGATAACAGATAAAATAAATTTTGTTTTCAATAATATATATTAAAGGCCACAGCATTGTGACTTTAAGTATGAATGCTTAGTCAAATAAATTATTGTAATCGGATTTACCATTGTTTTCATCAGTCATTCTATCTGCTCTAGGCATGTTAAGATCAAAAGTTTCTTCCGTTTTTTCTTGTCCGCCTAAAAGTAGTAGAGTACTTTGTTTCTCATATTCTTCTAGCATTTTCATTCCCTTTTCTTCAAAAATACCATTTTGAAGATCTATAGAGTTCATGAAATCAGAAGATAATTCCATAAACCTTTCCATTTCACCAACTTTATTAGCGACATCTTCAGCTATCCCTTCCATAGCTTGATCGAATAATGCTCGTTTGTCTGGATCGCCTTTAATAATACTCATTGCAGACTTCATAGCAGAATGAGAAGCTCTAATTGCTTTTCTTTCTTGTTCTTTAACTCTTACTTGATCTTTGGTGTCTTCAAGTAAAATTTCGGAGTTAGAGTACATTTTTGTAAGGACTCTGTATAAAACGGTTAATTTGCTGTGTAATGCAGCATATTTTTTATTGGTTTCCTGTAATCGTGCTGCTTTTCGACTGCTTAATACCATCTGCTTTTCATTGTCTAACTCTTTAGCTTTTCTGGCAATAGCTAGATTACTTTCAATCTCTTCATTGTTTTTTCCAACTATATTTTTGAGATTTCTCATTTGACCCTTTAGGTTGCCAATTTGCTTGCCCATTTTTTTCAAATTGTCTTCAAGATCAGAGATGTAATTTTTAAGGATACCTATAGGATCAATCGTAACAAATATGGAAGTCAGTTTTCTCATGAAACTTTGATACATATATGAGAACAGATTACGAGTTCTTCCGTCCAATATCATATAGATTAATACACCAAGAACACCAAGACCAACTGCCAGACCAATTCCTTGTGTTACAAATGCAAGAATAGCTGCACTGTAGGTTACAAGTCCATATCCTAAAGCCCCTAGGATGGCAAGTAGAAATATGGCACCAGTTGTGCCTTCAGGTCTGCTCCAAAATGACTTTTGTTTTGTTGAGTCTGTATATTCAGTCATGATTTTTTATTTATAAAATTTGTTGAATGCGGTCAATATCTTTTGAAATATTTGAATTGATGATGTCGTAGACATCTAAGAATTTTTCTTTTGTCTTTTCAATTTTGGTTTTGGCTTCTTCAACGTCCTGATCGACGTTATCAATCCTTTCTTGGAAAATAGTAATCTCTCTTTCGAGTTCTTTAATTCTAGATTGATGTTCCTTTATTTTTTTTGCAAATTGATTTACTTCTGACTTACGGTCGTCAATTTGTGATCTTTGTTGACCTAATACTGCTTGCGCAAAAGTTTCTCTTTCTGATTCAAGTGCATAGATATATTTACGTGCAGATTTCAATAAGTTTTCTTTGGTAAGTCCCAAAGTGGCAGCAGTAGTAAAAGCGGACCTAATGGCCATTTCTTCTGACATTTCCATTTTAAGAAGGGAAAATACAGATTGCTTGAATTTCAAATAATCAAATTGACCATTTTCATGATTATGTTTGATAGCTTTTAATAAAGCATTTAAAGACTTTTCGTCTAAACCTTTTGTTTCGGGAAATAAATCTCTTAAATCAGTTGTCATCGTCAATTTCAATTGGCGGTCAATATACAGTTTTGATTTAAAATCTAGCTCAATATTAGACCAAATATGGCTATCAAAGGAACAGTGTTCATAGAAATTAAACAACAGATCTTGGAATTGATTCCCTGTAATCTGCTTTTTTTTTAAATAAAATCATTTGAGATAATGTAAACTACCTTACAAACTGATAATGGTGATTGCTATTTTGTGGCATTGATTTTGAATAAAATGTAATTTAGCGAGCTATTTGTACCTTCAATCGCAGAGACATCAGGAAATACTCTTAATAAGTCTCTTCCCTTATTTTATGTCCAACTCATTTGAATAGATCAATGTCAACATGGCAATTGATCCTTTTCAATATAGTTCAAGACAATTATAAACGCTATTTAAATAAATTGAGGGTAATGAGAATACTTTTGTTATTCATATTATTCGGAGTGGGAATTTTAAATTTTACTTCAATCTATGCAATGGGGGATGAAAATCGTCTGTATGCAACTTCTGTATCTGGTCCTGTATCATCGGGCAATTCAGATGAAACGATGGGAAGTATCACAGTTAGTAATTATGCTAGCGCAGCCTATTTTTTTGGTTCTGGTTCCGTTTGGGGATCTACAACAAATGCAATAGGCACTCCGGATTCATTGGCTTCATTGTCATTTATATTTCCAGGAAACAGTTCTAGTTATTTATACCTAAGGAATTTCAATTTTAACATTCCATGTAATGCTACTATTGAAAGTATGACGGTAAGGATTACAAGACGTAATGGTTCAACAGTTGATGCTACGGATACTGAAATTGCAATATTTAATCCCATTACTTTGTCGCCTGGACAGACAAATATGGCTTCGCCAAGTGTTTGGATAGAAGGAGGAGATTGGGAAACTGTAACATATTCAGACCTCGATTGGGGAGAAAATCTAACACCAGAACTTGTCAACAACAAACGTTTTGGACTTTTGATATCTGCTCAAAACATTTTAGTGGCAGGAAGAAGTGAGACAATGGTTGATGCAGTTGAAATGGAAATTTGCTACAGCTTAACGGGGTCTCCGAGCATACCAATATTTTATACAGTGGAAAAAGTTGATGCTTGTTATAATTCAGGAAGCATAACCATTAATGCTACAGGTGGTTCTGGAAACTTTGAATATTCTATTAATAATGGTGCAAGCTGGCAGAGTTCCAATTATTTTGGGGGACTGTCTCAAGGTGACTTTATTCTTTTGGTTAGAAATGCAGACATGACATGTCAGACATTGCCGTTGAATTGTAATCTGAGTGGTGATGAACGGATACTCCAACCAGGAGATGCAGTCATCACTTGTGCAACCTTTCCGGGCAATAGAATTACTCTTGCAATTGAAAAACTGCAACCGCTTAACGATCTATATGTCGCTGGTGAAACCGGCTATGACGTATCAAGTATTATTGGTCCCCATTCTTATGAATGGGATATTGATGATTTTGGTGGTGAGGTTTTTAGTACAGCAATTGATCCTAATAGGAATATATATACAGCAACAACAATTATGTATGACCTATCACCAGGAGGGACTATTCCTGTTAATGTTTCAAGAATTGATGCTTATACAGCAAATATAAATTTACTAACAACACTACCTGGAGATGCAGGTGCTTCTGGACTGTATTACAATACAGAATGTGATCAACTATTTGTAGCCAACTTATCCGATGGTAGGATTTACCGATTAGATCCAAGCACAGGTACCACATTAAGCACTTTTGATTCAGGAGCTGCAGATAATGGAGCACCAAATATTGCGCCTTTGGGTGAACGAATTTTGGCATTAGCCTATAATGTAACTGATAATAGACTTTATTATTCAGTATGGAATTCAGATTACAACAGAAGTGGCATTAGAAACACTATTCGTTCTATTTCTATATCTCCTGTAACATGTGACTTTCTTCCTGGAACTGATCAATTGGAAATTACTCTACCTTGGACGAGCGAATATGGAGACACTGGTAACTCTGATGACTTCAGTATGCCGGTTGCTGATATGGAATTTAGTCAAGATGGAGCTACTTTAATTATGTCTGAATCTGGCTTTGACTCAACAGTTCCATCAGTAAAGCCTCACGAATCAAGAGCTTTAAGATATACAGGTTCCAGTACAAGCTGGACATTACAAACAGCCCTGCCGCCAGGAAATACCAACTTGCAATATGAAATGGGGGAAGTGAGTGTTGGTCTGAACGCAAGAGGAGGAATTTCATTTGGGAATTCAGGATTTAATGGTTTGAGCTGTTCAATAGATAATGAAGAATTTATAGTAGGAACTGCAGATGCACTTAGAGGTGCTGATTGTAATACATTAGGCTGTATTTATGGTATTCAATATCTGCCGATAACTGGAGGAAAAAGTACCAATTCAGTTTTACTTGATATTGGCAGAGATTTAGATACACAACAAAAGAGCATTTTTGGGGATGTTGATATTATTGCTGGATGTTCTGATCCGCTATTGTGCTGTCCAGAACTTAGCAGTACTGAACCTGATGTTGTAATATGCCCAGGAGATGTTGTAGGGACTATGACTGTTCAAACTCAAGCTGATTCACTACGCTTGGTATATCATACTTCTATTCCTGTTGATTCTGCCAGTGTTTATTCTGGGGGAATGGCAATAGACACAGTAGCAGTTATTGGAGGAACTGCTACATTATCGTTAGCAGCTTTAGATGTTAGTAATCCAATTGTTTATTATGTATATGCAATAACACACCCTACGTCAAATTTAAACTATTGTAGGCCATATGATTCTATTGTAGTAAATGTAAGAGCCTTACCTAGCATATCAATCAATGACCCTAATGACAGGTGCATTGATGATGTGGATATGGCATTTACTGGTTCACCTTTGCCTACAGGGCTTCAGTCTGCAAGTTTAATTTCAGATGCTCCTGCTGGCTTTATCGATAATGGAGATGGGACTGGCTCATTGGATATATCTGCTGCTGGTCCAGGGACATATAATATAGATTACCAGTTTACGGATGAATTTGGATGTCCGAATACGGTGAGTACTTTGGTTATGGTTTTTGATTTACCATTAGTTAGTATTTCTGATCCTGGAGATATATGTGTTGATGGAAGCCCTCTAAGTTTTACGGGTTCACCACTGCCACCAGCAGGGATTTCTGGTGTTTTCGCAACAGATGCACCTGGAGGTTTAACAGACAACGGAGATGGTACAGCGGAATTAGATCCAAACCTAAGTGGCACAGGTTCTTTTTTTGTAAGCTATACCTTTACAGATAATAATGGTTGCATTGCTTCTTCAACAAGTAATATTAGCGTAAATAGTTTGCCTAATGCAGGAATTACAGATCCAGCAGATGATTGCCTTTCAGGAGGACCTATGTTCTTTACAGGATCTCCTTTACCAGGAGGAATTAGTACTGGAACATTTAGTATAACGGCACCTGGGGGATTGACAGATAATGGTGATGGAACAGCAGAGCTGGATTTTTCATTATCAGGAGCTGGTGTATTCGATGTGAATTATACATATATGGATAATAATGGTTGCCAAGATATTGCAACGACTAGTGTTGAAGTATATGATACACTACCTCCTGTAGATTTAGCACAGGGAGCGGTATGTGGTGATCCTAGTTTTGGAAGCAACGTATTAGATCTAAATAGTTTGATAAATTCAGGACCTTCCGGTGGGTCTTGGGCCGATTCAGATGCATCTGGTGGATTATCAGGATCAGTATTCACTGCTAACTCTTCGATGGAAGGTAATAGTTATATTTTTACTTATACTATCCTTGGTGTAGGACCAAATGGATCAGATTGTCAGACGAGAAGTTTTGATGTAATTGTTGATGTAGGCTATTGCTATTTAGATCTTGCTCTAATCAAGACTACTTCTCAAACGACGCCTGTCCTCGAGAACGATGTTGTAACTTTTGATGTAACAATATGTAATCAAGGATTTACGAATGTTGATAGTATTGAGGTCACAGACTACCTCGGATCATGTTATTCATTTTTACCTAATAACGGTTGGGTACAATCCGGGCTTAATGCCGTAATTACTTTAACAGAGTCTAATGGACTATTGGCTGTTGGTGGTTTACCATCTATAGCAGCAAGCCCTAATAATTGTATAACAATTCCAATCGATGTTTTAATAGCATGTGGAAATCCTACAGGATTAGTAAGCTATTCTGAAATTTCAGGAAGTAGAGATATTGAAGGCAACACAGATGATTTTGATAGTTCAGTAGGTTCAGATAGTGGAGCAGAAAGGCTAGTATTGCCAGGATCTGCAGACGATGATAAATTTAACGATGCTAATGAAGATGATCATGATCCTGCTACCATGCCGTTAGCGGATATGGCTTTGATGAATCGAATTGTATTTTTTGGACCATATAGTTATGGACAGTCTGTTATGTTTCAATTGGATATATTTAATCAAGGTAATATTGATTTATATAATATAGAAATTACGGATTATATTCCTTGTGGATTTAGTTTAAGCAGCATTAGTGCACCATTGTGGACAGACTTAGGGGCAACAGCGGTAACTGTATTAGCAAGGCTTGATGCAGGGCAATCCACAAGTATCAATATTTCACTGGACATATTGGAAGCATCTGGATTGTGTGCTAATAATCAAGCCTGGATAAATGAAGCTGAAGTGAGTTTGTTATTTGATTCTACGCCTATAGATATTAGTTCACGAGATTATGATAGCAGTATAAATAATGTGCAAGGAGATGATGCTGGTGGTGCTCCAAATACTGGAAGTGATGATAGTGTTAATGGAGATGGTACTGGATTAGTTGGTTCAATTGATGCACTTACAGATGAAGATGATCATGATCCTGCATTCTTTAATGTCTATGATTTGGCCTTGACAAAGCTTGTTACAAGTTTAGGTCCATATGGTCAAGACAGCATCGTAACTTATCAGATAATTATTGAAAATCAAGGAGGAATTAATGCATTTAATATTGAAATTTCAGACTATACAGATGTTGGTTTACAATATGAAGGAAGTGATGTTGCATCCAATCCAAATGTTACTGAAACTTCAACATTGGTTTATGAAATAGGAAGTTTAAGTCCTGGAGCAACAGAAATAATTAATTTGAATTTTAGGCTTGCAAGCGGATTTCAAGCATTAAACTTATATAATTATGCAGAAATAACTGCTGACAATGGCGATGATATAGATAGTGATCCTAGTACTGGTCCTTCAACAGATGAAGATGGTGATGGAAGCGGCTATGATGATGATGAAGATAGTGTGCAAATCACCATTGCTCAATATTATGATCTTTCTATTCAAAAAACAGAATCTGGAACTGGTCCTTACTTTCAAGGAAGTATTATTACTTATGACATAACAGTCGTTAACGAAGGCTCATTAAATGCTGCGGATATCCAGGTATTAGACACATCTGAGAGCGGATTGATTTTTGTTTCTGATGACGTGTTTTCCAATCCAAATGTAACTGCTTTAGGTGGTGGATATTATGAAATTGTAAATCTTCCATTTGGCACTTCTGAATCGTTTCGAGTAAGTTATGCAGTTGATAACAGTTATCAGGCATTAACCATATTCAATAGAGTTCAGATTGTGCTCGATGATGGTATTGATGTTGATAGTGATCCGTCTAGTGGATATACGGTAGATGAAAATTCTGACCTAGATCCATTTGATGATGATGAATCAGAATTGATTTTGGATATAGTTCAAACTTATGATTTGGCAATTGCTAAATCTGAGGTAAGTACAGGACCATATTTCCCAGGAGATAATATAAGTTTTAGGTTAGATGTTATAAATGAAGGGAGCTTAAATGCTAGTAATATACAAATTACAGAAGATCCAGATTTTGCTTTGCTCTATGTATCTAATTCAACCAGCGGTGATCCTAATATTATTGAATTAACGCCTAATCTATATACGATAATCTCTTTACCTGCAAACACTACGACCAGTTTCGAAATCACATACACTGTCGACTTTTCATATCTAAGCCCACAAATAACTAATATTGTTAGAATTAGTGCTGATGATGGTGATGATGTGGATAGCGATCCGCTTTTTGATGAAACTGTGGACGAAGATGGTGACGGAAATCCATTTGATGATGATGAGGCGATTAGTGTAGTAGTTGTTTTTGTGGGATTTATAATAGGAGATTATGTATGGCATGACCTAGATGGAGATGGAATACAAGATTTTAATGAACCAGGACTGTCAGGAATAACTGTAGAATTAAGAAATAAAAGGCGTCTGTTAATCGAGAGAACAACAACCAATGCCAATGGATATTACTTGTTTGATGAAATCTTTCCAGGAGAATATTATATAAGAATTGTCTTAGGAGAAGAATACAAGTCTACTATTTATTTTGCTGGATTTAACAGAAATGCAGATAGTGATTTAACTGTAGCCTTTGGTCCAGGTACAAGTTCATTACTTGATTTAAATGCAGATGACTTAAGCATTGATGGAGGATTGGTACGTTGTGCAAATATTGGAGGTACAGTTTGGTATGATTACGATGAAGATGATTCAAGAGATTTGGCAGAAAATGGAATTAACGGAATTATTGTAAAGCTTTACAAACTGGAGCCTTTTGGATGGACTTTGTGGGATGAGATGATTACAGGTCACAATGAGGAAACACCGTCCGATGATGGTTTTTATAAATTTTGTACTCAGCCAGGAAGATATTATTTAAGATTCCTTAATTCACCCGCTACTCTAGTAACTGTAATACCTGGGAAGGGAGCAGAAGACAACGATAGTGATGTTACTAGACGATTTGGTCTTGGAACTACTGATGACTTTACCATACTGTCAGGAGAAGACAGATGCGATATAGGGGCAGGATATTACCTAATGGGTAGTATCGGTGATTATATCTGGCAGGATGATAACTATAATGGAGTAAGAGATGAAGGAGAACAAGGTCTTATGGGTGTGGTTGTTAATGCAATTAACATAGAAGGGGATATTATTTCGCAAGCCATAAGTGATGAAGAAGGCAAATACATGTTGGATTATCTTGAAAAGGAAGCCTATTATGTTCAAGTCATTGAGCCAGTTGGATATTCAGTGGCGTTGTCCAATATGGGTATTGACGATACTCTTGACTCAGATATTGATGGTAGCAATGGTTATGGAACGAGTCAGTTTTATAAGGTAAGTCCTGGAGATCATATATCCAATATTGACATTGGATTGATTTCTGCTGCCATTCTACCTTTAGAATGGGTTGACTTCAATGGTGAAGCAATGAAGGGCTATAATAGCTTAGAGTGGATTGTTTCTACAGAAATTAATGTTGATGGCTATTCGATTGAAAGATCAATGGAAGACAGTTTTAAGTTTGAAGAAATTTTATACCAAGATTATAAGTCTCCCGAAGGAAACCAAAATGCTTATCATTTTTTAGATAAAAATTTAGAGAGGAATGTTGCTTTTTATCAGTATAGAATTAAGCAGATGGATTTTAATGGAAAGTTTTCATTTTCCAAAATTATATCAATACAAAACAATGAATTGGCTGATGCCAAATTAAAATTAGCTGTTCATCCAAATCCAGCTGTAGACTTTATTACCATCGAGTTAAGAGATTTTACTTTTAAGGGGAAAGTAAAAGTTGAACTTATAGGAGTTGGTGGTACTGTTATTAAGTCTTTGGAATTGAATGAAGCTCTGTTTAGTTCTGATAACACTTACATGCTTAATCTTGAGGAATTAACACCTGGTGTGTATTTTATTAAAGTATTGACCATGAGCGAAAGACTGATAAAGAAATTTTTTATTTCACCTTTGTAACTTATATAATGTGTTATAAGTAAAAAAATAATTTAATCCCAATGACCTTAATTTTGTCACATAACCCAAAAAATACTAATCAATCAAGCAATCTGTATGTTTGCGAATGGATGAGGTATGGTTTATTCTTAGTTTGTTTTTTGTTTTTTCAACAAAATATAATTGGAGCGGTACAGCTTGAAGGCGGCTTTTCTAATTCTGGTGTTGATGTTTACAATATAGCAAACAATAAAAAGTACATAAGCTATAAGCCGCCCTGCTCAAAGCATTTTTACAGTTCTGAAATTGAAAGATTATATAGTTTGTCTTCTTGCACAAAGGATAGACAAGCAAAGCTATTTAAAGAAAGCTTGACTGCTAGTAGTACCAATACCAAAAGTGCAATGAGCATGGTAAATGGTGATACCATACGAGTTGGTTCGATCATTATTGATATGGGTATTAGCCCACAAACAGAAGAGAATGGACTTAAACCATATGGATTGATCTTTGATCTGGTTCGAAATCACAAGGTTCCTGTTCTTTGGATCATTAATCCAGATAAATCAAGTAATAAGAATAATGGTTTTGATGATGTAGATTTCAGTTATAATGGTCAAGACTTTAAAGGGGGACCTTTTATTATTGAAGAAAAATATCTGATAGGAAGTGTAACCAATACGATTAGCCAATGGGAGGCTAAAGGTGTTGAGACAGTTACGATTGCCACCGATATTACCGTGCCTATAAAACTTGTGATAGATGGAGTGCCTAACTGGACTTTGGATAATCAAAATGGAACTAAAGTGCTGCCTGGTCTTAATGGTGCAGAAATTCCAGAGTTTAATGGACCTGGAAATACAAATCCAAATTACTTTTTTAAAGGTCCTGCTGAAATGACCTGTTGTGATTTCTTATATATTATGCCTCATTCAGATCCAGATTGGGATTCTCACTCGACTTTAGCTTCTTGGGTATTAGCAAAATCTGCAGGTGGTTGTAGAGGATGGATGTATTCAGCATGTCATGCAGTAAGTGCATTGGAAAATAGTTTCAATGATGTAACACCTGATGTGACTCAGCAGATGAATTTTTTATCTAATAAATCAGGAGATGCAGATATTAATAATTCGCCATGGGCTGAGAATTCTTTAGTACTCTGGGGTGATCATAAAGATGGTAATCTTCCATATTTATATGATAATTCTTCGCTGACAGATCCCTTTATGCAATTCATCGGAAATTATGATAATGCATTGGAAAATGGATCGGAGCAAATATTTATGCCTTACAGCAATACGAGCTGGCGTGGGACAACAACTATAGCTGTTTATGATTCACTTCATGTAGATATACAGCCTGGAGAAATTGGAGCACCCAGAGCAGCAAAATTAGCCTACGGTCCAGCCTATGGCGTTGGTTCATATGATGATTATACTCAGGATAACGGTTGGATAATGTATATGGGTGGTCATGAAATTAAAGGTGTTGAAGAGAATAAAGTTGCAGCATACCGAAGTTTTTTTAACTTTTCATTTATGGCTGCACTTTCTAGAGGAGGTGATATAAATTATACTTCACCACCACCGGCACAAATTGAACAGGGAACTTCAGTCAACCTTTCAGCCTTTGCAGTAAATGGATCACCACCATATACATTTACTTGGGATATTAACCCACCTTTGGGTTCTTTTACAGGTACTCCAGCTACAGTTGAAGAAGGAGTTGTGGTCAATGCAACATTTACGGCTCCGGCTATCAGTGTACCCACAAATACTCTATTGACTTTAACTGTTGCAGATCAATGTGGCATTGAGTCAATGGTTACTTCAGTTGTAGTTATATCTCCAGATCCATTGGAATGTAGTACTACTGTTGTTCAAGATCCTCCTTGTTTTGGATATAGTGAAGGCATAGCAACTGTAAGTGCAACAGGTGGAACACCTCCGTATACTTTTGACTGGGGGACTGCGGATCCAAATGCGCTTATTGCAGGCACATATACTGTTACTGTATATGATTACGGCAAGAGTTTAACCTGTGATGTGACAATAAATGAACCGCCATTATTGACATGCAGTATTACAAAGATCAAAGATGTGAATTGCTATGGTGATAATGATGGACAAGCGAGTGTAAGTGCTTCAGGTGGCGTTGCGCCATACGGTTTTGATTGGGGTGGTGAGAATCCACTTGCCTTGAGTATGGGCACTTATGTGGTAACTGTAACTGATGATAATGGCTGTACGAGTTCGTGCAGTGTAACGATAAAT
>JAJCYH010000029.1 GCA_029262995.1 Saprospiraceae bacterium
AGAAATCAAAGGTTAAAAATAATTCATGATAATATTTATAAACTAACAAAGCTTCCTAATAATCAACTATGGAAAGGAAATGACTTTTGTTCCTATTCATTTCTAAATAAAATCGATAGTATAATTATAAAAAAAATCCCATCAGGGAATTGGAAGAATTAAACCTATATTCAAGTACAAAAGTGTAGCTTGATTTCAACTTATTTTTTAACCAACGTGGTTTAAATAATCGAGGTAGTTAATATTTTATTTAAAAAACAAACACTTACTTTTATGTTGTTTTTGATCCTATTGGAATGTTTTATGCCACAAACAAGTTAGGTACAAGTCTTAAACTATTTACTCTAATAATAACATACAGATTGAATCGATTATTTTTTATACTAATAATTATATTTTCGTTTATCAAATGCTCATCTATTAAAGAGAAACCTCTTCTCCTATACGATACTGAAAACAACTTAGTATCACAAGATGAGTTTTACAAGAAAATGGATTTTAGATATAATATAGACGTTTACTATGAAACAGATACAAGTCGTGTAGGAGCATTGGTTATAAGAAGTAAATTCGGAAAATTTGATTCTATTAATTTTGGTGAGATTAAAAAGTTACTTTCTTTATCTTTTGACACAATCATTGACTTCAACAAGCCTGTAGTTATTAATTATTATTTAGACTTAAAAGACAATGTTGATTGTGCGCATGAATTTTATTTTGAATCCACAACAGAAGAACTGATTAATTTTTATTCACAATTTAATATACTACATGTAGTAGATAAATATTACAGTCATAATTTGAAATTCAACAAGATCAAAGTAGATAAATTAGATTTAATACGTAGCACTTTTATTAAATATAGAATTCGATGTCTAAATTATATTGCTATTAAACCAAATGGTTCATATTACTATTGCATTGGTGATGGGTGTTCAATATATAACACACTATTAGAAGACTGGCCAGATCTGAAATAGGATAATGACCTGTACCTAATAATGCAGGATCACCCCATCTCAGTTCATGCGTTATATTAACATAATCAGTCAATTGATTTAATTATCTTGAACTTATAGCGCATATCCACTGAGACCACACTTCGCCCTGTCGCTATCACGCGACGACGGACTCGTTGGGGATCTGCTAGACGTTAGGTGGAATTCCTTAGAATTGGCCTTCAAAATACCTACAATAAGATAAATCAAATTTGCAGATATTACCAATTTTTGGTAACTTTGTGCAAAATCATTGATTATGGGAAAAAATACATCAATAGCACTCGGACAACATTTTGAGGACTTTGTCAAATTTAGAATTAACGAAGGAAGGTACAAAAACGCAAGTGAAGTAATTAGAGCAGGACTCAGATTATTAGAAGAAGAGGAACAAAAATTCTATGCTTTAAAAACAGCAATTCAAGAAGGCATTGATAGTGGAATTGTTGAAAATTTTGATCCAAAAGAACATTTAAAGAAAATGAAGCTTGAACGATCCAAAAATGAGTAGTTATCTTTTAACCGAAAAAGCTATTAAGGATTTAACTGAGATTTGGAATTACACAGTAGATACTTGGTCAGAAAATCAAGCGGATAAATATTATAAAGAACTTGTAAACTTCTGTCAAACATTATCTGAAAAACCACAAAATAGCAGAAGTTATAGTCAGCTTATCCCAAGCTTGAAGGGAGTAAAAATAAATAGGCATATTGTTTTCTACCGTGAAATATCAGAAACTGTAATAGAAATTGAAAGAATACTTCACGAACAAATGGATTTAAAAACTAATCTTGATAAATAATACCCCACACACAATATGCATGACGGCAGCTCAGGCGAAGCATTACTCTACTACATTCAAATAAAATGACTAACTTAATATTATGAACACGTTCAGTCGCCTGAGACGATGTTCCTCGGGATTGTTCTGCATGCATTGAACGTTGTAGGCAGAGAAGGCAAAGCGCTAGAGATTAGATCAAATATGTTAAAATTTATATTCGTAAATATTTGTGAACCAAACTTTAGTTTGAGGATTTTAAAATGGGCTCAAATAATTGAACAGTTTCAACCTAATCTTTGTAATTTAGGTATAAGAAAACAAGATCAACCATGAAAACATTGACCATCAACATAACAGAAAAAGAGTTTCTCAAATTTGGATTCGAATCTAAAAACCTAAATTTCGAAGAATTTGTCCGGAAGATAAAGATTGATTTAGCTAAAGAAGCAATGATTAAATGTCAATCTATTGCTGAGAAAGCTGGTTTGTCAAATTTGACTTTAGATGAAATTGATGCTGAAATCAAAGCAGTAAGGAATGTAAAAGGTAATAATTGATACCAATGTCATTGTATCAGCCTTAATTTCAAAAGGAATTCCCTCCAAGATAATTTATGACCTTGTCCTCAACGAAAAAATTGAGATTTGTATTTCTGATAAAATATTTGAGGAATACGTTGATGTCCTTAACCGGGAAAAGTTTTCAAGATTCCCCGATTTCAAAACGAATGCCAATATAGTAATAAGTATAATTGATGAATTAGCTATTCATGAAAATCCTATACAAGAAGTTGAAATGCTGAAAGACCTAGATGACAATAAATTTTTAGAGTTTGCAATTGAAGTTGAAGCCGATTTTATCATCACAGGAAATAACAGAGATTTTACAATTAAAGAGATTGGAGCCACAAAGATTGTAACTCCAACGGAGTATTGGAATAATTGCAAATCAAAGGATTGATGAAAAATGCCTACAATCGATTAGACGGCCGTGAGCAATAAAGCCCACGGTGCGCCTCTCACATTTATCTGCCGAAAGGCATGACCACCGTACGTACGGACCTTCCCGCTCAGCGGGACAGGCTGTATATGCTTACGCCGAAGCTTCAGCATAGGCGCTACGGCAGTTCACTAAATCTAAAATCCAACTTTAGAGTAGCAATAAGTAAAGGATATATAACCATTACGTTTGGGTAATGATAATGTAATTGCAATACCAAGAATAGGACTTTGGGCTATTGCCCAACCGCCCATTATGCTTCTACTCCACGCATAAGCCATCCATTTATTAACCCCCAGACTAATGAGATTCTTAGGTTTACGCTCAGGCTTTTTCCAGTCATGCCTCCTAATATTACTTTCTGTTCTTGTTTAGAATATAGATCGGCGTAGCCTTCTACTTGAAGTTACGCTCGTTCGATAATCGTATTTCTTTTTTTCTCATTGTATCAAGTTTTTAAGTGTTTGCAACATTTAATACTCTGGATTTTTTTATGGTAACTTCTATTTAGCATTGTAATAAGGGATATCGCACTAGTGATTTAGTTCAACAAACGCTGATCACAGCATAGTTTCTGCCGCAAGCACAACATAGAAAATTACGCTGGATAGCTGGACCGTTAGACACAAGCCAAACATTGCAACTGTTCTTTAGTTGCATAACCGTAATTAAAACAAGATATTTACATTAATGAGTAAATATGACAAAATCTTAGAGCGATTAATAGATAGTTCTATTATATCGACTTTTCAAGAATTAGAACATATACTAAAGAAATTAGGAAAAACTTCTGAATCTAGGGCAACAAATTACGATGATAAAAAAAATCATATTATTAGAATTCATAAACCACATCCAGGTAATAAATTGAAAAAATATGTAAAAAAGTATATTGTAAGTGAATTAAAGAAAAACAATTTGATATGATAGATAGGATAAAATATAAAGAATTCATTGGATCAGTACACTTTTCTGCAGATGATGATTTATTCTTCGGTAAAATTGAAGGCGTCAATGACCTAGTTACTTTTGAAGGAAATACTGTCATACAATTAAAGAAAGCGTTTAAGGAAGCGGTAGAGGACTATTTAGATTTGTGCAAACAAACAGGAAAAGAAATATTTAAATCATTTAAAGGTTCTTTTAATGTTAGAATAAACCCTGAATTACATTCTTTAGCCTTTGAGAAAACAGCATTAGAAGGAAAAACTCTTAACCAATTTGTTCAAGACGCCATAGAGCATAAAGTAAAACATGCTACTGAATAAATAAATAAAATTGGCTGCATCTACATTGCAGTATTAACATATCTGTTAGACGTTGTAGAACTGGCAAAAAATTAAACTTTCAAGTATGAAAAGTCAAAACCTTAGTCAAAAATTGATCAGTGCTCATCTTGTTTCAGGTAACATGAATCCCGGGAACGAAATCGCATTAAAAATTGATCAGATATTATTGCAAGATGCCACAGGCACCTTAGTAATGCTGGAATTGGAAGCGTTTAATTTAAATAAGATCAAAACAGAGATAGCAGTGCAGTATGTAGACCACAATCTACTCCAAACGGACTATAAGAACATGGATGATCATATCTTTTTACAGTCAGCCGCTGCTCGCTTTGGATTCTGGTTTAGTAAATCTGGAAACGGAATTAGTCATGTTGTCCATATGGAACGGTTTGGCAAACCAGGAAAAACCCTATTGGGTTCAGATAGTCATACTCCTGCAGGAGGTGGTATTGGAATGCTTGCATTAGGAACAGGTGGCTTGGATGTTGCACTAGCTTCTGCTGGTGAGCCTTATTATATTAAAATGCCAAAAATCATGGGCATCAAGCTCACTGGAAAGCTGCCTAACTGGGTAAGTGCTAAAGATATTATTTTAGAAATGCTTCGAAGGTATGATGTGACCGGGGGGCGTGGGTATATCTTAGAATATTACGGTGAGGGCTTGAAATATTTGAGCGCTTGGGATCGTCATGTCATTACGAACATGGGCACGGAATTAGGTGCCACTTCTTCTGTATTTCCTTCCGATGAAATAACTCGTAAATTCCTTCGAAAGGAAGGAAGAGAAGAAGATTGGGTTAAATTTGAAGCCGATGAAGGAGCATCTTACGATCATTACGAGGAAATAAATTTATCTGAACTAGAACCTTTAATTGCACTTCCAAGCAGCCCCGGAAAAGTTGTCCCGGTAAGAGAGGTTAGCGGATTAAAAGTAGCCCAAGTCGTTATTGGCTCTTCTGCAAATCCCGGACTACGTGATTTTTGGATCGTATCTCAAATTGTAAAAGGAAATGTGATGTCTCCCCATATTTCATTTGATGTCAACCCATCTTCTCGTCAGGTCTTGGAAAATTTAATGGAAATGAAGGCTCTTGCACCATTAATTGCTGCTGGGGCAAGACTACATCAATCCGGTTGTATGGGATGCATTGGTATGGGACAGGCACCTGCTACCAATACGATTAGTCTTCGAACAATGCCTCGTAATTTTCCCGGACGTTCAGGCACACTAGAAGATGAGGTCTATCTATGTAGCCCAGAAACAGCTGCAGCTGCGGCACTAATGGGGGAAATTACTGATCCGAGAGAACTCGAAACACTCAAGAATATTTCATATCCAAAATGGGAAGAACCTACCCATATTAAGATAAATAAGAATAATCTAATTGCTCCTAATGGGGAATCTACTAAATTAATTAAGGGGCCGAACATTAAAAAGCTTCCCGATTTTGAAGAGCTTCCCGATGAAATAGAAATTCCCATTCTATTAAAAATGGATGACAATATTTCCACGGATGGAATATTGAAAGCAGGTAGTGATGTGCTGCCTTTGCGTTCAAATATTCCAGAGATAAGCAAGTTTGCTTATTATGCCATTGATCAAAGTTTCTATCATCGTAGCATTGAAAATCAAAATAAATATAAAGAGTTTTGTGTGATTGCAGGTGAAAATTATGCCCAAGGTTCAAGCAGAGAACATGCAGCTTTAGCTCCTAGGTATTTGGGACAAAGGTTTGTTATCGCCAAATCCTATGCTCGCATTGGCTGGCAGAATCTAATCAATTTTGGTATCGTTCCTTTTGAGTTTAAAAACCCACTTGATTGGGACAAACTAGAACAAGGGGATGTTTTACGTATAGAAAATATTAGGGAAATTATCAAAAACAAGGATTCAATAACTGCCACCATAGTTGGAAAAGCAATAGAAATTCAGCTAAGCTTCAATATCAGTAAAAGACAAGTTGAAATCATTTTAAAAGGAGGTATTATAAATTATATAAAGCAAAGGTGATTTACAATTTTGTTCTTTTGTAAGATATGTTTTTACTAACAAATTAGTATCAAAACCCGTCCTCCAATCGATTAGATGGCTTCGCTCCAAGCTAAGTTGAAGCGGAGTGCAGCTCTCACATTTATCTGCCGAAAGACATGATAACCATACGTGCCGACCTTCCCGCTCAGCGGGACAAGCTGTATATGCTTACGCCGAAGCTTCAGCATAGGCGCTACGGCGGTTCACTAAATCGAAAGTCCAACTTTAGAGTAGTAATAAGTCAAGGATATATAACCATTACGTTTGAGTAATGATACTGTAATTGCAATACCAAGAATAGGACTTTGAGCTATTGCCCAACTTAGGGCGATGAACTTTTCAGAATTCAATTATTATTTATAGCTTACGCTAAATAAACGGCAGACTGCATGTACAATTCACAGATAGCTTGTTAAACACTTCACAAAGGCTATCTTTAACGTTGGCAATAATTCAATATAAGGAATATGACAAACATTACTTCTAATAAGAATTTTGAAGAAATAGAACATAGCGATCTGGAAATTATTAAACTGATATGGTTTAACCCTAGGTATGTATTTAAATACTTATTAAATAAAAATTATCAAAAATGGGTATTGCTATTAATGATATTGGGTGGAATTGCAGCCTTATTAGAAAACACTTCCAGCAAAGATTACGGTGATAAAATACCTGTTTATGGAGTGATAATAATAGCAATTATTGGAGGTGTATTTTTTGGCTGGATTGGTTTTTACATCTATTCTTTATTACTTTCTTGGACTGGAAAATGGCTTAATGGTAAAGCAGATTCGGATTCTCTCCTATTGGTAATTGCGTATGCTCAAATACCAATAGCATTTGGTATAATAATTTATATTTCACAATTACTCATTTTTGATACAAGCGAATTTAGTTTTGATCAAATTCGAAACCTTGAAACAAATTTAAAATTGATTGCTATCTTGCTTTTGGGAATTGAAATAATACTATCTGCTTGGTCACTTGTAATTGGAATAATTGGAATATCAGAAGTTCAAAAATTTACCATTTTGAAATCAATAATAAATTTGATTTTGCCAACATTAGTAGTAGCATTACCAATAATTATTTGTGTATTAATATTAAAAGCGATATAGAAAACTAAATATTTGTAATGAAAAAGATATCATTAGTTTTGTCAGGAGGAGGGGCAAGAGGAATTGCACATGTCGGAGTTTTGGAAGAGTTAGAAAAACAAGGTTATGAAATTCACTCTATAACAGGAACTTCTATGGGAGCAGTTGTTGGTGGAATTTATGCTGCTGGAAAAATTAAAGAGTTTAAAAAATGGATTCTAGATCTCAATAAAATAGACATATTTAAATTAGTGGATTTCACTCTTTTTAATAGTGGTTTTATTAAAGGAGACAAAGTGTTTAAAGAATTGTCAACCTTCATTGAGGATAATCAAATTCAGAATTTATCCATTAAGTTTTCTGCAACTGCTACTGATTTAGTTACTAGAAAAGAAGTACTTTTCACAGAAGGAAGTCTGTATAATGCAATGCGTGCTTCGATAGCAATTCCAAATGTTTTAACACCTGTAAAAAATGAAAGCTCTATCCTTGTTGATGGTGGTGTAGTAAATAATATTCCTATCAATCATGCGCAACGTATTGACAATGATCTTTTGATTGCTGTTAATGTAAATGCCAATATTCCTCTACCTATAAAGAAAGAAAATGAAGATAAAGAGAAGCAGTCCTATTATCAAAGTATTTTAAATAATTTTAATATTAGCTTAGATAAATTAATTTCAAATGACAAGAAAATAAAGTTAGACTATTTTGATATTATGAATGATTCATTTGAAATAATGAGAGATGCATTGGTGAAATTATCTCTTGAGAATAATCCACCTGATATTTTGATAGAGACACCCCGGGATATCTGTAATATCTATGATTTTTATAAAGCAGATGAATTAATTGAAATAGGGCATAAAGCGACAATAAAAAGTATAAAGAATTATACTAATCAATCATAAACCGACTTAAGTAGAATATAAAAAGCTAACAATAACTGGCTACAATGTATAAAACTAATAGCCGGTTCAGTAGTGAATTCAAGGGTTGTAGTCCGCTTCAATTTTCTTGTAATTTGACAGGGAAATACCATGCAGTCGGCTACTATTCTTACACAAGGACGGTTAGTCAGAATTAATTTAAAATCAATTAATAAATGCTAAATTATATATTGGATATTTTTTAAGTGTCTTGTATTTACTTTTATATGCATGTGGAAATCAAGAATCAACTGAGGATCAAGTATCTGCTATCAATTGCATTGATGACCCAAATAATGAAAGTATTGGTATAGGTCGTATTTATGTTCCAAATATTCTCATTCATAATGAACTTGGTTCCAATAATAGCAAACTTAGGGTCTTTACAAGTTATAAAAATATAATTGTAAAGTCGTTTAAAATATACAAAGATAAAAGTGCCTTACCCTGAAATAGGCTTACACAAAAAGTGTAAACATGGACAAAAAATTAAATCGATTTCAGGATTAAAAAGAGGTGAAATAATCCAAAAACCGAATAAATATTTTTCAGAAGCTGAAAAACATTTTATCATTCAAGAATTATTATCAACCGGATGTACCAAAGCTCAAATTTGGGAAAAACATACTGGTCAGTTAGAAGAACACGGACAACTTTTACGTTGGCTGCGGCAATTAGGATATGATTCTTCTATTAAAACAAGAAGATCTAATTTTAACACACAAACAAACATCTGTAATGGCATCAAAAAAAGAAACTAAAACATTTTCGATAACTAACGAGATTGATGATTTTGAAATGCTTCAATTGAAAAAATTTTAGCCGAACTCAAACAAAAATTAAAAGATGCCGATATAAAAGCTATTGCTTACGCCACAATGGTTGATATAGCAGAAAAGGAGTTTAATGTTCAGATTATAAAAAAAACAGGCAGATAAATAAATTAAAGACTAACTCATAGAAACTTAATGTTTTCCATTAGATAAATCTTTAATATGAGAGCATTATAGAATTGTATGTTAATAATTGAAATTAAACAAAAAAAAAGCTGTCCTATACAGACAGCCTTTCAAATTGTATTTTTATAAAACAATAATACTACTCAACCAAAAGCTTCTTAGTCGTTACGCCTTCTTCAAATCTAATTTGTATATTATACAAACCACCTTGTAATTCAGAACGGTTAATTTCTAAGTAATTACTGTTTACGTTTGTGTGCCTTTTCATAAGTTGTCCAGACATGTTAAATATCAAAACCTCCTTTATCAGCATGTTACCCGTTTCAATCAAAGAGTATGTACTCATTGGGTTCGGACTTAGTTTAACAAAAGAATTATCAAGTATTTCTTCTGTTGATGAAGTAAAGTTAGCCGCACATGGTAAATCAAGCGCTACACAAGCTCTAGGCAGAACATAAGACATTATTTCATTTATGTTGGCTCTAGCTTTTTCAGCAGACATGTTCTCATTTAATCGCAGGCCTTGATCATGAAATGTTCCCCCCGATGGGTGAGGCAATTGATTCCAAGGAACGCCTGCAGGAGAAATCGCATTTGGATCCCACCAATCAACAACAACGCCTTCAGGTATTCCCATTGAATTTACAGGTCTTACAAAAGGAAATGTTCCTTCATAGTAAGCATGTCCTGCAACTCCTGAACTCGCCATTGCCGTAGCTGTAACAACATCATCAAAGTTGGCCTCTTTCCAAATCTGATTTGTGCCATTAGCTTCTTGAGCAGCTCCTACAAGAGAAGCTCCTTGAACCTGAACAATTGGATCTCCCGTTGTAGGAACAATCAATACTGCATCACCATAAGGTGCAAAAATATCAAACGGAGATTGAATAGAAATAATTGGTGTTGTAACTCCATTCATCCATGAAATATCACCCAGTGCTCCTCCTATATTTATGCTTAGCGCAAAATCATTAGCGAAACCAGGTGAATTAGGGTAATTGGTCGTGTCACCAGGCGGCAAACCAAATCCTTGAGAAGATCCATCAGGTGGTGTTACAGTTAACACTTCACCATTGACATCTCCATGAAAGGCTTGAATCACCATTGGTGTTTCCGGAATACTATCATTATTTAAATCCAGTAAAAATTTACCTGCTGGATTTGTCGTAAGGATGATTTGATTGTATTCTACTAAAGCTGTTAGTGCTAAAGATAAATAACCTCCCGTTCCAACGCCAAAAACTGTAATTTTGCTTTCATCAATACCAAAATCGTTAGCTCCTTCTACATCTGCTCGGAAGTATCTGATCGCACTTCTTCCATCTTGTATTCCTCGGTAAGCTGCTTGTATTAAACCAAGAGCTCTTTCTGGCTGAAGACTAGCCAATGGATTCCAGCCAGTTCTGTAATCAACAGACGCAGCAACATAGCCCCTTCTGGCAAACAAGTTGCAAATCTCTACTACTGAAGAGTCCCGTTTGGTTCCGCTGATTTGTCCGTTAAGCATATTTGGTAAAAAGTTTCCTGTATGAAAAACCAAAACCAGTGGTCTTGATGTTTCTGTGTCACCCGCTGGTTCATAAACGTCCATAGTAAGAGGAATAGGCACAGCTTCTCCTACTAAAGGTAATTGTAATACTGTTGCGTTGACAGCATAGACAACATCAGCAGTAACTTCTACATCAGCAAATACCTCATCTAGGTATCTGTCCTGAGCAGTAAGTCCAATGGCGACAAAAAATAAGATTAATAGTGTAAGATTCTTTTTCATATTATTTTTATTTATTAGCGAATAGGTTTCTAATATTGACAATTATATTCCATAAGTAAATGCTATATAAGCTAATCTCCCAATTCTCGGACCTCCATAAGTCTGAAAATTTCGATTATCGAGAAGGTTTGATGCCCCAATTTTTAAGCTAGATTTAATTTTTGTAAATCCAAAACTGACTTGAGCATCCAGCATATCATAAGTTGGAATAAATCCAGTAAACTGTGGAGAACCTTCAAATAAAAATCCTTCCACCCACTTATAATTTATATTAAAAGAAAAATTCTTTACGCCTGCTATGGTTAAGTTTCTACCTGAAAAGCCAAGATTAAACTTGTGTTCAGGAGTATTAAAAGCAGGAATAATAGGATCGTCTTCTACCGTCTTTACCAATTTGTTCCAGGAATAGTTCCCAATTAGTGCAAAATTTTTATCCACAAAATAATTTAGTCCTATACTTGCCCCTTGGGTAATTACTCTATTGCTTGAATTGGCTGCATATCTAAATATTTCGAGCTTACTGATAATTCCATTTGAAGGGTCCAACTCCACATCAGCACCGATATTAAAGCCAAGAAAATTATCATACCAGCTTCTGTAGTAACCTGCGTCAACAAATACTTTTTGAAATACCGTTGACCTAAATCCAAGTTCCAAGGTTTTAACTTCTTCTGGCTTCACCGGATCAATATCAAAAAATTGAAGAACATTTGGCCCTGGTCTATCAAAATATTCAAACAAAGATTCAATTGTAGCCAATCCTTCGGCTCCGTTCAAATTTCCGGCAAGGGTTGCCCTTCCAACGTCAAGGAATAAATATTGATCTGACAAAGTGGGATTCCTAATTGCTGAAGAAAAAGAAGCTCGGAAGAAGTTGTTTTGCGAAGGAGTCCAAACAATTGAACCTGCTGGTGAAAATAACCAATCGTAATTTTGATTCTTATCCAATCTACCTGCAATTTGTACTTTAAGTCTGTTATCATTTGTTACAGCCTTTTGTGTACCCACATAAAATCCATACTCATGATTTCTTATTGAGACATCTCCTGTATCTGAAAATACAGTACCTCTTGATGATGGTGTATAGAGTCTGTAATTAGATCCAACAGTTATATAATCTACCCAAGTAGGTGTAAATTTATATTCACCATGGGTATGATAAAGAGCAGAATTGTCGTAAAATTTAGTACCGCCTTCACTTCTTAGTGAACTTGTAATTCGAGTGAACTCTTGATCGAACCTTTCTGTTCCTGGCTCATAAAAAGCCATAGCATTAGAAGCACCTTGTATTGTTGTGTTGGCAAAACCTTCCGCCTCTGTATGCCATTCAGTCAGAAGACCCTTATTATCTATCAACCACTGTTTGGCTGCATTAATATCAAAGCTACTTACTACCATTCCGTTAACAATATCAATCATTAACTTAGGGAAATCACTTTCAGTGATTCTTGGCTTTATCGTATTTAACCAATAATCTGTATAATCCACGGACCATTCTCTATTACTCTTAGCAGATTGTTGCAATTCAAGAGCCGTAAAATAGGGATCATAAGAATCTCCTGCTCCCGTTCTGGTTGTATACGCTCTCAAGAAAAATTTGTTTTTCTTTTTATACTCCAATCTGCTTTGGAAAAAAGTAATCCCTTTAAGGCTAAACCTGTTGTCTCCCTGATACACAGTAGTACCTGAACCATAACTATTGGCAAAGACTATTTCGGGAGATAATTCCTTTTTAGATGGCTTTGTTTTTAAATGAAAAGTTGCATTTGCTTTATAGTTTCTTGTATTGTAATCAACAAGATCTTCTTCTTTGTAACCAGTCCTATAAAATACACCTTGCAGTGATTGTGATATTGGAAAAGTAGAAAAGTCATTGCCCCTTTGGTATTCATCTCCGTAAATATTAACAGCATCATATCTTCCTGGATTATCTGCAGGAACCTGAGACCCGTCTATTGGGTCATAATTATCTGCCACCCAATCATTTGCGCGTAATGCTTCAAAATTTAATTTATAGGCGAAGAGATCATTGTCATCTTTATTTTTAAAAACCTGTGCATATCGAACAGCTGCATTCATTAAGTTCCGCTCTCCAAGTTTGACCATTGCTGATAAACCATCGTAAAAAAATGGATCTTTAGTTTCCATACTGATCACTCCATTAAAGGCATTTGGACCATAAAATGCAGAACTAGCACCGACAATGATTTCAACTTTGTTTACATCCAATTCTGAAGAACCAAGAAAGTTTCCTAAAGAAAAATTTAATCCTGGTGCCTGATTATCTATTCCATCAATAATTTGCAGTGACCTCACTGGACTAGTACTGTTAAATCCTCTAGTATTTATCACCTTAAATCCAAGGCTAGCTGCAGTAAGATCCACCCCTTTTAAAGCACCCAATCCATCATAAAAATTGGCTGCCGGTGTTTCTTTAATTGCAATTATATCCAAAGCTTCAATTGTAAGTGGCGATTCTTTTTGCTTGTCTGAAATCCGACTTCCTTTCACCACTACCTCTTCCAATATCTTGGAATCTTCACTTAAGACAACTTCGACTCTAGTGTTTTCAGTTAATTCAATAGTCTTATCAGAATATCCTATATAACTTACCCTTATAATAAATGGAAACGATTGATCTGTGATGAGTTCAAAACTTCCATCCCAGTCAGTAGTTGTACCTTCTGTCGTGCCTTCGATAATAATATTGGCCCCAATTACAGCATCATTAAATGCCGCATCCCTCACCATTCCTCTAATCACTTCTTGACAATCCACTGTAAATGTGCAACATATACATAAACAAATGGATAAATATATACTATCAAATTTCATTTAGACTTTTTCCTTGAATAATTGAATATAACTAAAATTCTATAGTTGAAACGAATGCAATAAATTTAACAAACTATTCACAGTTTTTTAGAATAATAACTATGATAATAGCACTCTTGTCAGAATATAATTGAATCGTCAATGCAGATTGACTTGTTCATTTTGCAGTTGGTCAAGGCTGCTAAAATAATAATAGAGTTTATAAACCATCAAACTCCAGAGTCCTAGCCTATTGGCAATTAAATCAATTTCAATATCTACAATTCTTGACTTAAAGTAACTCATAAAATACTTTTTCACTCCCCAATTTTCCATCATTCTAGCTATCCTAGTCAGTTTGGTTTGAATGGGCATTTTTGATTTATTAATCAATATCAAATTATCTATACTCTTCCTAGTCTTTTGAATAAAGACAGAAGCCGTTTCCAATCCCAAATGCTCAACCGGATTATCTATATTTAAAATATTAATTCCACTGTTATTCAATTTTGTTGCCCACTCCAAATCCTCATATCCATATCCTTGTATTTTTTCATCAAAAGGAAAGTCAAGCATGATTTCTCTTCTAACTAAAAAGTTATTGGAATGAAAATACATTGTCACTTCTTTATTCCTTTTTCTGGCAGAAACGCTCTCTCTTTTCCTTCCATATTTCCAATGTAGATATTTGGATTTTGCCCTAGGTTGTTTTTTAGAATATATCCTTCCTCCATTTATGACATCATAGTTATTAATATGACTGATATAGTTGGCAATATATTTGGAAGAAACGATCTTAGAGTCACAGTCCAAGAATATTAAATTCTCATAGGAAGCAGATTTTGCCATCCAGTTTCTAATTTTTGCTCGACCAAGATTTTCGGATAATTCAGTATAATTGACTCCAAAGTAATCAGACAATATCGAATTTTCATATTTGATCTTCTTCCTAGAGCCATCATCAAAACAAAGGATTTCGTAATTAATCTTTAAAGCATTACACTGCTTCATCAAACTTTTTACAAGCTTTTCAACCTTAAAGTTATATATGGGAACTAGAATGGAAAGCATACTTTAAAGTAAGGAAAAATTGTTCCAATTTTCAAAACACGATTAATAAAAGAATTTAATGTAATAAACTTAAGCTTCCTATCAATAAGACTTCAGCTCCTTCCTTGTTTAGATATATAATTTTGTAAACATAAACACCTTGTTCCGCTTTTTTACCATTGTAATAACCATCCCAACCTTGAGATTTATCATTTGCAACTACATTGTTATTACTGTAAATTAAATCTCCCCAGCGAGAATAAATCTCAAAATCAACAATTTGAGTAGTTTCGCTGAAAAAAACATTGAATTTATCATTGTTGTACTGAGATGCTGTTGTAATTACATTAGGGATATAAACTTTGAACTCTTCGATAACGGTTATTTGTAATGTATCTCTTACGGAGCAATTATTTTCATTAAATACCTCAAGATATATAACTACGTTTTCATCCACACTAAATTGCAATGACTCACAAGCCATACATTCTTCAATATAAGCATCCGAACTCCACTCTAGA
The DNA here is from genome assembly GCA_029262995.1 of Saprospiraceae bacterium. Taxonomy (GTDB): domain Bacteria; phylum Bacteroidota; class Bacteroidia; order Chitinophagales; family Saprospiraceae; genus RFSX01. The sequence goes on from JAJCYH010000029.1 coordinate 15,248, forward strand.
TAGTTATAAGCGAAATCAATAATCGGCACAATTTCAATCAATTCATATTGATTAACTACTATGTCCTGACCTAAACTAATGCTCAAAGGTTCAAATCTAGGAATTTCAATTTCTTCTTTTAATTCACAACCGTTTATATCTAAAACAATTAAAGTATTATTTCCTTCATTCAAGACATTCTCAATAGATTGAAAGCCTTGGGAGTCGTAGATCTCAAATGAAGTCGGTTCAACACCACCTGAGGTTTCTAGGGTAATAACAGCAGAATTAGATTCACAAGCATTTATGATATCAAGGCTGTATAAATATTCCAAAGGCTCAGGTTCATTAATTATAAACTCATATTCCACAGTGCAGCCTTTGGCGTCCGCTGCTGACACAAAATAATTACCCACATCTATGGAATCTCTATTATCCCCAAGATATCCATCTGACCAGATAAGCTCTGAATAAGGAGGATTACCACCCGAAACTGTCCCTTCAAACCATGCATTATAAATTGAATTACAGCTAGTCTGGTAACCATTGTAATTAGAAATCACTGCATTTATTTGCAATAAATCAGGTTCTGAAACAAACACAGTTTCCTCAATTGTTTCACCTAATGCATCTATGAAAACGATATTGTATGTTCCTGAAGCTAATTCTTGGATAATAAATTGACTTACGTTTTGCTCCAAAGTAATTTCTCCAATCAAATTTAAAGTAATAGCATCAAACCAAGAGATTGCAACAGGATACACCCCTTCGTTGATGTCAATGGTAATTATGCCATCATCTGCAGAATTACACTTTACACTTTCTACAAGAAGCGTATAATCAATACTACAATCTTCAAAGTAAGCCTGTAACACTATGGTGCTATCACAACCATTTTCAGCAGTAAGATTATAAATATAAGATCCTGTGGAATTAATGATTTGACCATTAAAATCAATTTGTTCCAACTGACAAAAGCTATCACTCACTTCGGTTAGAATTTCATCATTAAACCTCAAGTCTAAAACAACAGTACTATCACATCCAGATTTGTTTTCCAATTTGGTCATATATATTCCTTCGGTATTCAGATATGAATCGATAAAGAAAATAGAGTCATTGTTACAGAGTTCGGAAAAAAGCATGGTATCACTTTCAGGAAATACTATAAGTTGCAATTGCACTATGCTGTCACATCCATTTTGTGAAGTAAATACTTTATCATAATCTCCTTGAATTAAAAATGTTTCCGAATCCCAAATAAAAGCTTCGCCATTACATAAAGATTCAATTAAAGTGTCTCTAAATATATCCAAAACTTTCAATTCAATAACAATTGTACTGTCACATCCATAGGCAGAAATATAGTTTTGAATATAAATTCCATCCTCAGTATATATAGAATTTCCAAATTCTAAAGTCTCGCCATCACATATTTCTATAGAAAAACGCTCTTCAATAGTATCATAAAATTCAAGTTCAGCATATATTATCGAATCACATCCGCTGCTAGACAATCCAACAAGCTTATAACTGCCTTCTTCATAAAAGTATTGACCATATATAGAAACAGAATCACCTTCACATAGAGAATAAACGGACCTTTCAATTATAGAATCTAAGACCAGTAAATTCAAGGCAATAATACTATCACAACCCAATTGGTTTGATACAATAATTTCATAATTGCCTTCATAGCTAAAATCCTCACCGCCCACAGTTAAAATTTCACCTTGACAAATCCATTCATTTAGGAGTGTCTCTGAAGGATAAAATAGATTTAATTCTAGTATTTCAATACTGTCACATGACTGGACGGAGACATACTCTTGATGATAGATCCCAGGATCTGAATACAGTGAATCTCCAAATGAATATATTTCTCCTTCACAGATATTTTCAAAATAATAAACAAATATTGTATCCGAAATTGTCAAACTTAAAAATATTATAGAATCACATCCATTTTGTGATGCTAAAACAAATTCATATTCGCCTGCATCAGATAACATAGTATCTGATATTTCAAATTTCTGATCTGAGCAAATGCTTTCCTGTATATAGGATTCATAGGATTCAAGAACCTTAAGATTTAAAGTCGTAATACTGTCACAACCATTTACAGAAAATAGTGTATCGGTATAGACTCCTGAGTTAAATAAACTGTCTTGATTCCATAAATAAACTTCCCCTTGACATATACTATCAAAGAGTAAGACAAAAATTGTATCCATGATTTGGAGATCAAATTCAATTATAGAATCACATTCATGACTGCCTTCAAGCGTCACATAATAGGTGCCTGACTGATTATACTTTTGACCTTCATATTCAAAATCTTGTCCTTCACAAATTTTGAACTCCCCTAAATAATACTCAGAATCATCATTATACCATTCAATTTCCAAATAAATTATACTATCGCATCCATAAACTGTCTCGTATTCAAAGTCACGGTCCCGATCTGTACAATACATTTCACCTTGAAAAAATGCACATTCTTCATAACATGCCTGTATTAAATAATATTCTTCATAACTCTCATCAACCTGAACTATTGTACAAACCTGAGGGCCTTCTGAACAATAATTAAATGGCGTGGCACAGATTAGATAGGAACCTTCTTCATCATCGCTAAAATCATAACTCAATCCCTCACCCATATCCATTCCATTTACTTCCCAATTGAAATTGGCTCCACCTTCTGTTAATTCAGGAATATATTCAAAATCTTCTCCATCACAAAGCACCTCGGGTCCTTCAAGAATCGCAACTTCATCTAGGTCGGAAGCTCCGGTTTCTCCTTCAATCACCGATAGTGTAAAATCGCAATTTGCCGGAATATTAGAGGTCATGTCAAATACAAGGAAATAATACTGTCCTATCTCTAATGATTGATTTGCAGATACGACACCAGATTCGTTTTGTCCAATTGGATTTCCATTAGCTCCACCAAAACAGTTACTTATTAAATTAAAATTACTACAATCTGTAGCTTCGAATAATCCTACTTCCAACTCACCGCCACTGCAAAGCTCAACTTCTACTTCAACAGACAAATCTTCGCTAGCAGCCACAAACCCAAGCCACAACATTTGATGTTGGATGATCGTACAAAAAGTTCCTGGACCTACTCCAGCAGAATTGGAGCCATTATTTCCAGAAAATCCGTCAATATCCTCACATAGGATACAATTAATATCACATTCTGGACATAACTGCGCATTTGCGTAAAGCGATAGAAAACAAAAGGCAATTAATAGATATCGTCTAAGTAAGTTCAATTTAGGTGTTAACACATTGGTGCTGAGGTAAATTACTAATATATATTATGAACTCATGAGTTTGATTCTATAAATTTACGATTACAGAACCCAAATCACATAAATAATGATTAAGAACCTTATGACAACGGATCCCAAACTTATTGTTGACTGTCTTCATGAAGCTTTCTCAGATTATGCAGTTCCAATGAAAATGCCTAGTAAATATTGGATTGATAGATGGGAAATGGCAAATATCTCCTATGAATATAGTTATGGCTATTTTGACAATCATCAACTTGTAGGGTTTCTGTTACATGGACTTGATCACTGGAATGGAAATGACTGCTTTTACAATATGGCTACAGGGGTAATTCCAACATATAGAGGTCAAGGTATAGTTACAAAAATTTATGAGCATTGTAAAGCTTTATTGTCAAGCAATAAAATCAATTATGGCTATCTAGAAGTCTTAACCAATAATAAAAAGGCCATTCGTGCCTATGAAAAAGCAGAGTTTAAAATTATTGATGAACTCATTAGCTACCAACTTAGTCCACTGAAAAATAGCAATTCTGATTTCCATTTTAGCAAAGTTGAAGAATACAACTCAGAGAAATATAAACACTTAAAACATCATCGATTATCATTTGAACACAGGGATGAAATCATTAATAGAAATCCTGATGCCTTCTCCATTTTTGAACTCCGTCAAGCAAATAATTGCACTGCTTATGCTATTGTTAAGGTATCCAATCAAAATATTCTACAATTTGGGTTTTTAAACAATAATATGAAACGGTATGGCATTCCCCTCTTTTCAAAGCTTGGCAAAGAATTTCCGACATCAAGAATTATCAATATCAGCAAAAAAGATCTGGAGCTGGTTAATTTTTTAAATGAGATCAATTTCCAGGTTTTCATTTCCCAGTATTCAATGCAATTGCATTATTAATATCATCATTACAAAATGCTAAGAATCAGCATAATAAGAAAGCTAATTACCGAAAGAGAAAATACAAAAGCAAATTTGGTAGGTACAATTTTGCTTCATAGACTTAATTTAGAATTCTAAACGACTTAGAATAAAGCCTTATTGCTAGGACGGATCGATATTTAGAAAATGACCAAGGCTGTTTTGTTTGGTCTGAAGATATTTTTTATTGTTTTTATTGGCTTCAATTTCAAGTCCAATTCTTTCATTTATAACTATTCCAGAATCGCCAAATGCATTGATTTTATCTGGATTATTTGTAAGAAGATTTATTTGTTTAATGCCAAGGTCCTTAAGAATTGCTATCGCTATTTCATACTTTCTGTAGTCATTATCAAACCCTAATGCAAGATTAGCTTCTACAGTATCTAATCCTTCGTCTTGTTTATTGTAGGCCTTTAGTTTGTTAATCAATCCAATTCCTCTGCCTTCCTGTCTCAAATAAATCAGAACTCCCCTTTCCTTGTTAATTTTTTTCATGGAAGCATCTAGCTGCAATCCACAGTCACAGCGCTGAGAATGAAATAAATCACCCGTTAAACACTCTGAATGTATCCGCACTGTTACTACCGATTTAGGATCAAATTCAGGGTGTACCATGGCGATATCAGGACTATAATTATCCGTTGTAGATCCATAGGCAATCATTAAAAATTCACCCCAATCAGAAGGAATGATCGCTTCAGCCGCTCTTTGCAAAATATTTTCCACTTTCTTATTCAAAAATACACCCTTTTATCAATAATAATTTGAGTTGCAATACATTTAAGGGTAACCGATCAAATCAAATTAGGTTTAATACTTTTTATTCTATAAAAATTCTTTTGTATTCCTTGACCGTATTTCTGTTGATTCCAATTATAAATATTAGACACAGAACAAACTGTAAACAGCCAAAAATTTGCATGTTAATATTGTTTATTAAAAACAAATACTGCAAGAAGAAAATGATAGTAAAGACAATTACTGGTGCTCCAAATATAGCCTTGAAATCATAATTAACATGATGTACCTTTTGCGCAGCAGCGTAAAAAAGAATAAGACTTACCGCATTGGCCAATATTGTAGCGATCAAAACGCCCCAAATCTCGTAGACTGGAATTAAATAAATAAATCCTGCAATCAATACAAAGGCACTAATCAGAGCAAGCACTGTGATCAGTTTAGATTTTTTAGCAAACAGCAATTGTTGATAAAACAACTTAGACCAAACCATCAAGAAATAAAGAAAACAAACAGTAGGCATATAATTGTCAATCACCGAATAAGTTAAATTAGAAGTAAAAAACCTAAAGAAAGTGGCTACTAAAACAAGTGCAGGGACAGCCAATAATGGAAGATTAATTACCATTTTAGACATTAGTTTAATCCTGTTTTCATCGGCATTCTTACGTTTGGCAAATTCTTCAAATAGAAATGGTCTTATTCCATTAACAATGGCTTCAACAGCAAGAATTATAATACCACCTAAAACCATCATTAGCGCAAAGAGTGCTACTTTTTCAAGGTCGGTAAATGACTCTAGAAAAAATCTACCCCCTCTTGTTAAAAACCAATAAATGATTAAATAAGGCAACAAAGTAATACTAAACTTCAGCGAGTTTACCAATTGCTTTTTATCTAGAGAAAACTTCAAAAGTGATCTTTCCAAATACACTATTAAAAGAGTTACAATGATATTTCCTAATAAGATGCCTTCCAGTGCGCCATTTACCCCTCTTTTTAAAAGGATGATAAATACAAATTGAAAAACAATAATACCAATTATGTGAACAAGCATAACCAAACTATATCGAAATACATTCTTTTCATTTCTCAAGAAATTGATATAAACTTGATTGGATTCAAATAATGCAACATAAATCACTACTATCATTCCGTAAGGAAAGAATAAAATTGAATCATCTTTAAAACTAGCTGTAAAGAGTACCGGTCCTATCAAATACATGAGAGCGATAAAAATCACTCCAAGGATAATACTAGAAGTATATAGGGTCTGAAGATATTTTTTTTGCTCTGCAGGCTTTCCCATATAATCATAATAATGGGTAAGCATGGAAGTATTTAACTTGAAAGATACAACAATCATTGCAATTGCTGCAAAATCAATCATCAAATTATAAATCGCATATTCAGCATCCGTAAAAAATGCAATATAGACTGGTAATAAAAAAAAATAGACTGCAGGTCTAAGAAATCCGATAACACTATAAAAACCCATTCCAATTAATGGCTGGGTCTTCGAAAGCGCATCGATTTTTGTAAATAAAGATTTTATGACTTTTGAATTTGATGATTAATATAAGTCATATTAATTGCATTATTATATGAAGACTATAAAGACTCTGCTTGCACTTGGATATAAGCATCTAAATCTGCCAATTGCTGATCACTTAATCTTTCCAATGGATATTGTGGCATATAAGAGCGTTTTCCTGACTTAGAATACACACCATATCTTGTTACTTGTAATATTGAGTGATGTGAATACCCATCTGCTTTCTTTGCCAAATGCTGAAATGTAAGTTTGTTATCATCCAACAATAAGAATGAATACCTCCTATTGGCATGGCAATGTAGACAACTGTTTTCATATATTAATTTGCCATTTTCTGCATTACCCGTAAGATTCTCAAGAGCCATCTTAGAGTCAAAAGCGGTTGTAAAATGCGCCGGTGAGCTAGTTTTATACTTTGAACGTATCAGATGGGTAGCGGAATCTTGATTGTTATGATTTTCATATGCATTTTTGATATAAGCTTTTTCTTCATCAGAGATCATCAAATCACTAAACTTTAAATCAATTGACCACAAATAGGCAAGAATCGACTCAAGTTCCCATTCCATAAGTTTTCTCCCTTGAGCACATTCTACTGCACATAAATTGATAGCTTCACGTATATCATTCCGTGCAGGAATAACAAGATCTCCATACTTCTTGTAATAATCATCATTATAAAAATATTCCCTATTCACAACACCGTAAAGTGTAGTTCCCTGAAGGAAAGGAATGCCTTTCTCTGCTGTATAGTTTAACCTGTCCTTAGGATTTGGCTTGCTTAAATCAGGGTCTTCTCTTTCAAGATTATGGCAAGAAGTACATACAAAATGCTTGCTTTGTTTTCTTGTGCTCCCTCCTCCAGGTTTTGTACTAAACCCTTCTTTAATAAGTTCTTCACCCCTTTTTACAGAAACACCAAAAATTTCTGTATTTGGAAAATGATCTACACTTTCAAAACCAAGCGATTCCAAAAGCTTATACACTCTCATGCTCTCATTTAAGGGTTCGATTTCTTTTGGCACTATTAAGGAAGCACCAACAATGAAACAAACAATGAGACTTACAATTAGGCTTTTAGTATTTATGGTTCGTATATTCATAGAGCAATGTAATATTCAGTTTTATGAATGCAATTTTATCGGATTATGTTTCATAAAATTAAACTTTAAACATATTTTAAGATTGTCTATCCCTAGAGTTTAAACTGTCGAGAAATAGTAAATCCTATGCGGTATTCCCCATCAGCCCAATTGGAGCGTGTATAAGGAATATAATCGGTTTCCATAATTCCTGTTGCATTGGTCAGATTAATCTGGAATACATGTCCTCCTCCTGTCTCCCATTCGAATCCAACACCAACTGGGTAATAGAATCCTTCAGCAGAAGTTCTCAATTCGGATATAGGAATATTAGCATCGATTATTAGGCCGAAAACTTTAGACAACTGATACTTGAAAACGCCTGAAATACTAGGCAAATCATTTTTATCATTTGACAAAACGTTATTTCTATATGTCCATGCGGCACCAAATTGAAGGGCGATGCGCTCATTTATCTTGCTTGCAATCAGAAATTGCAAATTATAACTAAATCTGTGTACAGGTTTTTGAATTAGATTACTGGTTTGCATCGTCGAATAAGAAAATGTTCCAACGAATGCAACGCTAACTGGGTTGGTGCCATCTATATCCTGACGCATAACCCTATACTTGAAAAGTCCATTTAAATTTTGTCTCAAAGGTCCTGACCCTTTAGTTCTGCTAATGCCTACCATAAAATTATCAGATAGACCATACTCAAGTCCAATTAGAACATCTGATGCATTTTCAAGTCCATAGAAGGTAGGCCACCCACCTGCAGGGCCAGCAAAATCACCAAATCTGTGTGATATTCTGAAGTCAAGAATTCCCTTTCTTAAAGTTTCAACTGAGTGTGTGTTGATTACACGTGTGTCCTTAAACGTTTGGTGTACCTTTTCCTGGGCTTGCACATTAACAACAAACATTAATATGAATGACGTTAATATGACTGTAAATATAATCTTCTGCATAGGATTAGTTTTCAGGGTAATCTTTTTCAACCCAACATAATATCAATTGTATTTCTTCTTCTGTCAAATCTTTTGGACCTGGTGCTCTATCTGGAGGCATTCCAAGGGTTGGGTCATCTCTAATATCAATAACTCTTCTAAAGAAAAACCCAGATTCTATATCTTGCAATAGACCTTCATATGTAGTATAATCTCCTCGTACTCCAGGTGTTCCATTATGGCAGCCACTGTAGGCACAGCTTGCATCGATTACAGCTTTTACGGATTCATCATAACTAGCAACAACTTCTATAGCTTCTTTAGCAAAACCTTCATTAACCCATTCCATTAACAATTCAATAGTAGCGTCCTCTAGATTAGCCACACCTCCAACATCTACTGCATTGTCAGGTGGCATTCCTATATCTGGATTAGTCCTAAGATCAAAAACTCTTGATGAAAAACTTCCACTTATCAATAAGGGTTCAATTCCTTCATAGCTCGAAAAGTTTCCAGGAGCAATACCGCTTATACCATCATGACAACCAGAAATCGCACATGATGCATCAATGATAACTTTAACATCGTCTATGTAATTAAGGGTTGTTCCACAAGAGTTATTAGGAGGGTCCGTCAAATCTCTCGTACAAGAGGAAATTATAAGAACGAACAATAACAGGACCAGTGAATTTCTCTTCATCAATATTCTTAAGTTAAATTATTAAACATTTTCACCAATGAAACGTAATATCTTCAACCTTAGGGTGACTAAGCTTTTTTTATTTGAAAAAGCATTAAATTTGTAGCCCTAAAAATAGTTGAAACAATAAGCAATTTTACGCATTTAAGAAAAAATAAAAAAAATTAATAATGTATCCTTTAGAATTAGTCGCACCGATGGCAAAAGACCTCACAGACTTTGGGTTTGTTGGCCTTAGCTCATCACAAGAAGTAGATGAGGTTTTGGGAAAGAACCAAGGAACCGTTTTAATGGTTGTTAACTCTGTATGTGGCTGCGCAGCCGCTAATGCCAGACCAGCAGCTAAGTTGGCATTAAGTGTTGCCACAAAACCAGATAATGCTGTAACGGTATTTGCTGGTGTCCATAAAGAAGCGGTGGATAAAGCAAGAGAATATCTTTTACCATACCCTCCTTCATCACCAGCAATAGCACTTTTTAAAGATGGCCAATTGGTTCACATGATTGAAAGACACCATATCGAAGGAAGATCAGCGCAAATGATTGCTGACAACCTAATTGATGCAATGAACAACCATTGCAAATAAAAAAATGGATTCTGGTGTGAACCCAGAACCCAAAATCTCAACGCTCTTAGTGTAAATTTTTATCTACTGAAGATCACAATCCTGTGGTTTTCAGTTCTTTCATTGATTCTTAGTTGTAAGGTATATACTCCTTCAGAAAAGTTTAGAATTGGTATATTAAATTGATGTTTCCCTTTTTTGAAAGTATCTTGACTTCCATAGGTTATCATCTGACTGCCACTCATATCAAATATTCTGTAATTAAGGCTTTTGATATCTTCCACAGTATCTATTACAAGGTTTAATTCATCACCAACTACCGGATTAGGAAAGACGTAGGACCATCTTTCACTATTGGTAGTTGAAAGATATCTTATATCTGTTACAGCATCACTTTGCTGAGCTGATAAACCTGTAACTTTTTCATTGGGATTGTAATCGCTAAATTCATGTAGACTATTCTCAAAAGACTTACTGGCTTCAACAACAAAAACACCTTCCTCATTGAATTTCCCTGTTGCAAGGTTATCTAGTTGACCCTCTCCTGATTTGGAGTTTGGTACCGTATTATCAATATGTATTCCAGCGTTCAATCCATTAATTACTTCGCCACCTACAATTTCGAAGACTTCTGTACTCCCATCCGCAGTAACCACATCTGAATCCAATAATTCGTCAGACGTTTCATTAGGCTTTGTAAATTCAAATCCACTTAACAATTCAAACCTCAAATAGTGAAATCCGGATTCTATATCACACAACATATATTGTCCAAATGCATCTGTAACATCCGAACTAACAATATCTCCTTGTTCATTATATAAATTTACCATTGCACCTGAAACCAAAGGCTCCGAAGTTTTATTCTTATTATTGGTTTCATTTCCCTCATTAAATCCTGAAGGATCCTTATCCATGATTCCGTCTTCATTCATATCTATCCAATACGTCCCTGCAATACAAGCATTACTTCGTATCAAACCTGCATTTATGCCTTCGTAAATTTTATTGCCACTTATCAACAAAAGATTTGTTTTCCCATTGGCTTCCATAACATCAGAATCAAACAAGTCATCGCCTCCGATATGAATAGGAGAAAATATATAATATGTTGGTAAATCAAACATCAGGTAATATTCACCAGAAAATACATTATAAAATCTGTAAACGCCATCTTTATCCGTTACAGTGGATTGTAATAGTTCATCATTGCTATTGTACAATCTTATTCCAATATCTTTCATTCCTTTTTCTACCCCACTTCTTGTCCCGTCCATGTTATCATCGACAAATACTGTTCCTCCAATAATAGACTGGTGGAAATTAAGTCCTAAATCGATATCCTCACGCGCAACACCATCTACTATTTCAATAAGTTCGCTCATGTATCTACCCTGCTCTAACCTAAGCTCCGAGTCTTCCAGGTCATTGCCAATTGACTGAAGAGTTGGCATATAATCATCAGAAGCATTTATAATTTCTAGAAAATAAATTCCCGGAAGTACCTCTGAAAAAGAATAGTATCCATTTTGATCAGTAGAAGTTATGGCAATAACATCTTCTTGCTCATTAAATAATATCATATCAATGCCTGATATACCTATTTCATTATCATCCTGCTTACCATTTGCATTTTCATCCAACCAAACTAAATCACCAATTGTAGACATTGGAATGTATGCAGCTTCAATTTCAATATCCTCTCCATCAATATTAAAGCATTCTGATTTTCCAGAACCTGTTGATCCTGACCCTTCTGTCAAATAAATAAAGAATCCATCCTGTTGATCTACTAAGATGTAATAATTCCCTAATGGTAAATCTGAAAAAGAGTAATAACCATTTGTATCTGTTGTAGTGATGTCTATGAGATTATCATCACAGTCGAATAGACTAACTTGGATGGATGATAAATTCTCTTCTGAAACTTGTTCTAAATCACCGTTGCTGTCTCTCCAAATATTTCCTGAAATAGAATTTCCTGCGGTAGTAGGTTTCGCTATTAACCCTAAGTCTATGTCAAATAACTCATCAAAAAACTCAAGTCCAATTGTATTGCTTCTAAAAATCCCATTTTTTTCTGTAAAATCTGAATTGAATTCATCATCAGTGCTATTTACTGTCGTTAATTCAAACAAATCCTCTAGTGTCGGAATGACCATATAATAACGCCCTGTAGGAATTCTATCAAAGCCATAGAAGCCATTTAAATCACTTTGTGTCTCAGCTATCAACTCGTCTGAATCATTGTAAAGTTGAAATCTTATGGCTTCAAGCCCCATCTCACCACCATCCTGAATCCCGTTGTTGTTTTTATCAAACCACACAAAATCACCAATTTTAGGAAATCTTACCAAGCCTAAGTGCAATTCTTGGTGATCGTTCAATAAGAAACAATCAGAAACTATTTTTTGACTATTAAATTTAAATTCAGAAGCACTGCTTAATGTGAAGTCTTCATCATAATCAAGCTCTATATAATATTCCCCTTCGTCAAGAAATTCAAACATTGCAAGACCGGTATGGTCTGTTGAGCTTGTAGTTAATTCAACTCCATTGCAATCGAACAAACTAATATTCCAATCTGTAAAGACAACTTCATTTCCTTCATAGGAATTACTGTTATCTAAATCTTGATAAACGTATAATTTGATTGAATATGAATTGTCTAAATTAAATATATAATCAATTTCTTCAAGGGATTCGTATTCAAGTATACTGTTACAAGAAGAGCATTCAATGGCTTTTGGAATATAAATACCCTGCCTATTGTTATCAATACAGGTTGTGTAACTCCCAGGCTTTAAATCATGGAAACTATAATTTCCATCTATGTCTGTCACTGATTCAGAAATTATATTGTCTTGGCAATCTTTAAGAACAACGGGTATATCTTCTAATGCATAGTCTTCAGTCTCCTTAATATTATCTTCATCAATATCCAACCATACGTTACCAGATATAGATGCCCTTCTATAAAAAGCTGCGTTTCTATATTGGATTTTGCTCATCTCCAATTCAAATAACTCTGTATAGAAATTAGCATTGATATTATTTTCCATTCCAAGATCTGAAGCAAAATATTCTGGAGAATTTTGAAAATTTAGCTGATAGTTTCCTGGCAATAAATCACTAAATGTATATGTTCCGTTTTGATCGCTAATAGTTGTTTTTAAAACTTTTGCATTTTCATCCAATAAGTTGACAATCACATTCCCAAGTACTAAATCTTCAGATTCAAAGAAACCATTCGCATTTTTATCCAACCATGTTAATCCAGCTATGCTGCCTCTGTTAGCAAAACCAAAATCAATATTCTTGAAATGCTGTCCGGGAGCAAGAGTAATTAATTTGCTCATTTTTTCTTCAAGAAATTCAAAAAAGTCTGAGTTCAAATCATCATTTGAATTATTTGAAGTTGTGATGTCCAGATTGTCAATCTTTATCTTTAAAAAATATGAACCAGGATCCAAATTATCGAAAGTATAGAAGCCTTGATCTGTTATCACCTGTGCAATAAACTGCATGGATTCATTATAGAGATAAACTCTTTGATTATCTATTCCTGGCTCTCCTGAATCTTGCAGACCGTTGCCATTCAAATCATGCCAAACAAAATCTCCAATACTAGATTTGTCACAATTTCTATATGTAAAAGCATTACAACATTGTTCCTCCGATCCAGAATTATAAATCTTGGTCAAACAAATATTATAATCACCATAATCAGAACCATCAGCAAGAATATTTATCATTGAAGGTAGATGTTCTACTACTTCATAATTCAAGGCAGAAGGTACTTCCCAATTATACTCTACAACTGTCGGTTCTTCAAAAGCAAATAGAGATATATAATAGTCATCACTACATAAATCAATTGCTGCTTCATAATATACAGTAACAACCAATTGATCTAATAACACTAGAACATTATCACTACTTCTGTTTATCAATTCTATAGATAAACCAAATTCTGAAGAATTAATCTCTTCAGAAGTCCAGTTATAACCCCAATTATCCCTTTCACTACCGTAGGACCAGTAATCGTATAATGAAGGCCCTTGGTTCCATGGCTTTCCTTTCAAGGATTTATTGGCTTTATCAAGACCTACTTTTTTACCTACAGCATTGATGAGCTGTATTTTAAGATCTTTAACCTTTCCATCCCCTTCTTTTCGACCAAACAATCTTGCATCTACTCCAGTTATGATGGCATTGGACGGCAAATTAAAATGGAGTGTATTGATTACAAGTGATTCTGATTTTTGGCCCGGTTCCAGATAAATTTTAGTACACAAATCATCTGATAATTGGGTTTTGCCCATATCAAACCAAGCTATTCGATCATAATACTTTTGAGTGTGAGTGAATTCAGAACTTCGGGGTTGAGAACTTAATGAAAAGCTTTCTTCCGTTCTGATATAACATTGGGATTGTGAAAATATGTTTCCCGATATGCAAGCAATAACAAGCAGTATTGCAAAGCAATTACAGCTAAGAGACCTTAGAGACATTCGTGTAGTTTTAGACTTAAATTGTATCCTAAATCAGTAATTAATTAATTACTATACACGAATATACATATAATAATTATTTATATATCAAATATTTTATAATATGTTTAAAAAAAATATGTTTTTACCCTATTTCATTACTGATGTAAGGGCATAAAAAAAGGGGCGATAAGAAAACCACCCCTAGATAATGAGAATGAAACCTGGATATTTTAGGCCAGAGCCTATATCAAATATATATAATATTCTGATACCTTTTGCAAAAAAATAAGGTTAAATTATTGATTATCAATGTCTTAAAACAGTAAATTCAACAATAAGCAATTTTTCATAATCTAACATCTTGATCATACAATGCTTATATATTAGAATTACTTTACATTTTAATTTGTGTCAAGCAAAATGAAATGCAATAAATGTTAAATCTTTATTTAAAGATTAGGACTAAACAACTATTCTTCTTTCCTTATGCTTCAACGGCTTCCATATTAGCTTCAGCTATAATTTTATCTTGAATTGTCTGCATCACAGGCAAATACTCTGAAAATTCACGTGTAAACTTTGCTCTGCCTTGAGACAATGACCTTAAGGTCGAACAATATTTATACATTTCTGCCAAAGGTACTTTAGCAATTATCTTCTGATAATGACCATCTGAATCCATGCCTTGAATAATTGCTCTACGTGTTTGTAGGTCTCCCATAATATCACCCATATATTCATCAGGGCATAAGACCGTGAGCGTATATATTGGCTCCATTAATTGAGGTCTTGCATTTTTAAATGCTGTTTTAAACACATGAGTCGCAGCAATCATAAATGCCATATCATTAGAGTCAACTGCATGCATTTTACCATCATATATACAAACTCTTATGTTTTGACAGTTAGATCCTGTTAATGGGCCTTCTTCCATCTTACTCATTATGCCTTTCTTAATGGCATTACTATATTTGGAATCTATGGTTCCCCCAACAATACACCAGTAAAAAGCTAATTTCCCTCCCCAAGGTAGTTCCTCTATTTCTTTTTTTCTAACGTTAAAACTAGCTGGGTCTGGCATTCCTTCAAAATAAGGCTCAATCCTCATATAGACTTCAGCGAACTGCCCAGATCCACCGGATTGCTTTTTGTGGCGGTAGCTATCATCTGCCATCCTTGTAATTGTTTCTCTGTATGGAATTTTAGGTTTTTCAAATTCCATTGAAATTCCATTTACCTTTTCTATTCTATATTTAATAATATCCAAATGCAATTGTCCCTGACCATGTAATAGGGTTTGTTTCAACGCTTGCGATTGCTCAATATGCAATGTTGGATCCTCTTCTTCTATCTGATGCAATGCTTTAATAAGCTTTTCCATATCATTTTTCCCTGGAGGTTTAACTGCAACTCTTATTTTGGCCAATGGAAATTGTATTTTTTCGATCATGCCTTTAAATGATTTTCCTGCCAGTGTATTATTGGTATGAGAGTCTTTCAATTTAACAGTTGCTCCAATGTCACCAGCTATAAGAAAATCAACATTGGTCCTGTTTTTGCCTTCTGCAATGAACAACTGATTCATTCTTTCCGCTGTTCGATTTTCATTATTTGTCAAATCATCTCCTGTACTAACCTTTCCAGAGTATACTTTAAAATAAGAAACGAGTCCTACTTGAGGTTCTGACATGGTTTTGAATATGAATAAAGCTTCAGGACCATTTGCATCGCATTTCAATGTTTTCCCTCCTTCAAGTTTAGCTTCTGGTCTATCTACTGGTGATGGCGCAATATCATTTATGAAACCCATGATTCTTCCGCTGCCCATGTTTTTGGTTGATGAGCAACAAAATATTGGATATATTTCATGATTAGCTAATGCGATCGTCAAACCTTTAGCTAATTCTCTTTCATTAAGAGTTCCTTCGTCAAAAAATTTCTCCATCAATCCTTCATCGTTTTCAGCTGCAGCTTCAACCAATAAATTATGCAATTCCTGAGCTTTTTGCATTTCGGATTCCGGGATATTTTCCTTGGTTGGTTTTCCTCCGTCTTCTGGAAAAACGTACATAATCATCCTTAGAGCGTCAATGATTTTATTAAAGCCACTTCCCTGGTTTAATGGGTATTGTACCAATAGAGCGTTAGATCCAAACCTCGACTTAATTTGTTCTACAGATCTCTCATAATCAGATTTATCATGATCGATTTGATTGATGACAAAAACTGTAGGCGTATCATATTTTTGAATATACTCCCAAACAAGTTCTGTACTAACCTCTACGCCCTGAGAAGAATTAATCAATACTACTGCAGTGTCAGAAACCTTAAGAGATGATACTACTTCACCCACAAAATCATCCAAACCTGGAGTATCAATTATATTTATTTTGGAGTCTTTCCAAAAAACATGCATAAGCGTACTGAAGATAGAATTTCCTCTTTCTTTTTCAATATTGGTAAAATCAGATACAGTGTTGCCTGCTTCAATAGAGCCTCTTCTGGGAATAGAACCAGCTTCAAAAAGCATGGTTTCCGCAAAGGTTGTTTTCCCACAACCTGAGTGCCCCAGTAGGCTAATATTTCGGATATTAGAAGATTTGATACTCATAGCAATTTTATTATTTTTTGATGTAAAACCTGAAACAATCTATATGCAAATTCAAAATAATCAAAAATATTTATGCATCATACTAATTAATATCAAAACTTTATTGGCTAAATTGACTGGTTTTAGATATTATATTTTATCATAATATTTATCAAATTGACACTCTGACTTCTAGAATGTTATGGCAATCATATACGAAAAATGATTAATCTTCCATATGTAATAATTAATATATTTAATTCCGTTTAATATTGTATATTTAGAATGTTAGTCCGCCAATTGCTTAAATCCCATAATAATTATAAGGTATGAAGACACATCCAAGAGAAATACTGATATATTATAATTCCAAATCAAGTAGTGATCGGAAAATTCTTGCTTATGCGCAAAGTACTGGGCTCAAAATTCGCAGTTATTGTCATACTCAAGCTCCTTCTACTTCAACTGGTTGGCAAACGCTGATTAAAACACTAAATGTCCACCCTAAAGACCTCATGAATAAAGCTCATCCTTATTATCAGGCTGAAATCCGTGGTAAAGAATTTGATGATGAAGGTTGGTTAAGCGTAATTATGAATAATCCACAATTAATTAAATTCCCAATTGCCATGCAAGGCAAGAAAGCTGTAGTGTGTGTAACACCAAGTGACATTTACAAATTGCAAGTTAAGTGAACGTTACATCGATCACATATGCCAGATATGGCTAATTGTATGTCTAAAAGCTTGTAGTTATCCGGCAGTTGAAAAGAAGGTATATGTACATCATCAAGACAATAAGTAGATCCACATTTTTGACAAAGAAAATGTGGGTGATCATCATTATGTTGAGAGGGATTGCAATCTTCGTGGCACAAAGCATATTTTAATTCCTCTCCTCCATCTATTGCTTTATGCAAAACACCAGCGCTAACAAAGCTCTTCATTGTTCTATACAATGTAATCCTATCGAAAGCTTCAAGACTGCTTTCTATATTGGATTGACTTAAGGCAATTTTAGGATTTTCGAGAAACATTAACAATACCTGTTCCCTAAAGGATGTATGCCTCAAGTGATGTCTTTGCAATATATTTTTTACTTTTTGCAACATTGTTTCATAAAGATAAATAAATTATATTTGCAACACAATTGCATTTAATTGAAATCAATATTTGCCAATCTGGATTTTTGGGGATTTACCACTTCCTTGCTGTGTGCAATACATTGTGCACTGCTGCCAGTATTGTTATCACTAGGTCTTATCAACAGCTCCTTTTTATGGATAAATCATCCCCTATTCGAGCTCATCATTGCTATATTTACTTCCTATTTTGTCTATCAATCCTTACTAAAAGGCTATTCTCTTGGAAGAGTTCATAAATCGACTTTTATTCTAGCCCTTGTAGGTTTAACGTTTATCTTAATTCACCATTTCTTAGGACGATACGCCACAATAACAGTAGTATTGGGGGGATCAATAATTGCATTAGCACATTTTCAAAACTTAATTATACATAAATATAAACCTGAAGTATAACTAACTGTTTTTTATTGGAATTATTGGAACTTTTATGCGTTCAAAAGACTTTAAATAAGAGGCGTAAGGAATATTACGCTATATTTGATTTTTTATTTAACGCATAAATTTTTGGTGCATTCATTACTTGTTAAGGTCAATTTGCTTCAGAAATTTTACACTAAACTTTTTTTATTATGAACATTTTTGTAGCAAAATTAGACTACAATACCTCTGAAGATACATTAAGAGGACTATTTGAAAACTATGGTACTGTAAGTTCCGTAAAAGTTATCATGGACAAATTCACAGGTAGATCTAAAGGTTTTGGATTTGTTGAGATGGATGATGATAGCGAAGCAAACAATGCTATTAACAATCTTAACGATTCTGAGGTTGATGGCAGAAACATTGTTGTGAAAGAAGCACAACCAAGAGAAAGAAGAGACTTCCGAGGCGGTGGAGGTGGTGGTAATGATCGAGGCCGTGGAGGATTCAGAGATAGAGACAGAAGAGATTCAAGATATTAATCTTGTCTGAGGGACTTTTTAGTCCCTCTTTTTTTTTGCCCAAAATAAAAAATAAGCAAAGAGTTTGTTTCAATATTTGAAAGAAAGGGTCTTTTATCTATTTTCATAAAAAAAATCTTGAAAAAACTAAAAATTGCTATTCTATTCGGAGGCAGATCTACCGAACATGAAATTTCACTTTTATCCGCACAAAATGTAGTTAACGCTCTTGATAGGGAAAAATATGACCCAGTATTGATTGGAATCGATCGTAGTGGACAATGGCATTACAATGAAAATTCAATCCAGCTCCTTAACATTCAAGACGCAAAAGCAATAAGCATGACACAACTGGACAATCCAGTAGTTTTTTCACAAAACGCTAATGATCACCATCTCATTTCTTTATCCAACAAAGAAAACTTAGCTTCTATTGATGTTATTTTTCCAGTATTGCATGGAACTTTTGGTGAAGACGGATCTATTCAAGGTTTAGCTAAATTAGCTAATATTCCATGTGTTGGTTGTGATATATTAAGTTCATCTATTGGCATGGACAAAGATATCATGAAACGATTACTTAGAGACTCCAATATCTCAGTGGCCAAATGGCATACTCAGCGAGCAAGTAACCCTTTGATAAAATTCGATCAATTAACCCCAGTACTTGGAAATAAACTTTTCATCAAACCAGCAAACCTAGGCTCCTCCGTTGGAGTTTCATTTGCTGACAATGCCAAAGATTTTGATAAAGCATTGAAACATGCATTAGAATTTGACTCTAAAGTCATTATAGAAGAGAAGATTAAAGGAAGAGAAATTGAATGTGCCATTCTAGGCAATAGAAACCCAAAAGCTTCACTTCCGGGAGAAGTTGTACCAAAAGATGAATTCTATTCTTTTGACAACAAATACATAGACGAAAGTGGTGCCCAACTCATCATTCCTGCTGAATTATCAAAAGACCAAATTCAACGCATTCAATCCCTTTGTTTACAAACGTATGAGCTTCTAGAATGTAAAGGCATGGCACGTGTAGACATATTTCTTGAAGATTCTGGGCACATCGTTATAAATGAAATAAATACAATTCCAGGATTTACCAATATTAGCATGTATCCCAAACTATGGGAGATTAGTGGAATTAACCAAACCGAATTAATTAGTAATCTTATTGATTTAGCAATTGCCGATTATGAAAACCAAAACAAACTAAGACTTTGTTAAAGCGAAATGTTTTTATTAATTCAATCAACTTAAGATAAATGTTCAATCTAAAATCGTATTTACTTATTGCCTTATTTTTAATTATTGGAAATGACATATATAATAACCAAAGCATTACATTAATTGAAGATGAAAACATACTTCTACAACTAAACATCAAAGATCAATCTTCTTTCATAGACTCTCAATGGTTCAGCTTTATTTTAACCAATAAATCCAACAATCGTCTTTCCATTGAAACTCTGGATTACAATATCAATACTTTTAGTGAAGATGAAAATGGTAATTCCTTATTCAATAAAGGCATATTCGGTTCAGGTTCAAAATTTGACTTGATCCATTACTTTCATAATAGCAATGACCTGGCAAGTGATGAAAAAGCATTTCATCTAAAACCAAATGAGAAGCTTGAATTTTGGAAATATGCTGTCAGTAAGGCTAGCCTAACAATAGAAACCATGTTGGTTAAGTCTGAAGAAATATGTGCATTGATTGAAGTTGATTTTCAATACAAGATTGAAGGTTCAAAATCTTCTTTATTACATAATGAAGAAGTGATGTGCACTAACTGGAATAAAAGAAATAGATTAGAATCAAATCAAATTGCTCAATTTTTTAAATACATTATAAAAGAACCAAGCCTTCGAAACATGTATACGCCTTATCTGTCATTAATGACAGAAATGAGAGAAATATTAGATATAATTGATGAACAAATCATTGTTGATGGTATCATTAGTCGTAAAAACCAAAGCAACAATTCAGAAAGAGTTTTATTGTTAAAAGCGCTTCAATACAAAGAAGCACTGGCCAATAACAACTTAAAAGAACATTACCGTAATTGTATTCAAGATAAATACTGCTATTGGGAACCCGACTTCTATATTTATTGGAATAATGAACTTCTAGAAGTATTCCTTGAAAGTAAGGTATTTGCTAACACAAAGGCAACTTTACTAGAAATGCACTCAGAGGAATGGTCCGATTCAGACACATTAAAAAATATCATATATAATTACCTGGTTTCGGCATATAATTTTGATTTCAATCAAGAAATAAATAAGATAAATTTCACCAATTGGTACAATAAGATCAAAAACTTATCTGTGTCTAGACACTCAAATGTAATTGACTATTTAATTCCTTTGTTAGAGAACAAAACATTCTACCCAATAGAAGATTGGTCCAATTTCGATTCTAGAAAAATTATCAGTGAAAACGATAAAGACAAAGCCAAAATAATCTATTTCAGAGTATGCGATGTTGCATTCGTTAGCCTACTTCGTGCATTGGACCAGATACAACTTAAAAACATTTTTACTAGAAATAAACTTAACCCAGAACTGTATATTGATAAAAAATGGAGAGGCTTTAATGAAAATGCTAAAAAGTCAATAAGGATAGTTAAACCCTATACGGTTCTGTCTCCAAATCTAAAAATGGCAGAAAAATATTACTACTTGGATCAAGAAAACATAAAAGCTCTCAATCTTTTAATCAAGCAATACAAAGGTCATAAAAATGAAAAATGATATCATTCTCGTTCTTAGTATCTTAATATACTCCATAACAGCATACACTCAATCCGTTAATAATAATATTAATGAAGCTGTATCTCTAACTACTGAAGAGGGCACTCTTCATGGCACCTTACTGACTAAAAACTCTGATCATCCTATACCTCTTGTAATATTTATTTCTGGATCTGGGCCAACAGATCGTGATGGAAATCAAGCAAATCTAAAAACAGATTGCTTCAAGCAATTGGCCAATCATCTAATAGAACAAGAAGTAGCTAGCTTGAGGTTTGACAAGAGATATATCGGTCAAAGTACGGAATTCAGCAAAGATGTTTCAGATATTCTGTTTGATGACTTCGTGAAAGATATTAGCAACTGGATCATCAAATATTTGGATGACCCCAGGTTTTCGAAAATATTGGTTATGGGCCATTCTCTGGGTGCTCTAATGGGTATTCTTGCTATTGACAACCTTCAAGTTGATGGATTTATTTCAATAGCAGGTCCTTCAAACAAACTTTCACAAACACTATATGACCAACTCTATAATCAATCTCCCTTTCTTGCTAAAGGGGCCAAACCAATAATCGATTCTATTGAAGCTGGGCACCAGGTAAAAGAAGTTCACCCACTCTTGAGTAATATTTTTCCTAAATATTTACATAATTATTTGAGCACTGTTTTTAAGTACAATCCTGCTCAAGAAATAGGAAAACTGGATCTACCTATACTTATAATTCAAGGAACAACAGATATCCAAGTTACGGTCGAAGATGCCGAAAATTTACATGAAAACAGTCGTAATTCTACACTTCATATTATTGAAAACATGAATCATATCTTGAAGGAGGCTCCACTAGACAGGATCGAAAATATTGCTACCTACAATCAACCAGAATTGGAAATTAATCCAAAAGTTTCGGACCTTATAGTTCAATTCATCATGAACCTAAATCAACAATAATGAAAAATATTATTTATAGCGTTTCATTGTTTAGCCTACTATTTTTAGGCAACACAGCTCAATCGCAAGATATAAAACTTGAAGCCGAAAGCCAAGAAGTAACACAGAACGAAACCATAATTAATGGCAAACCGATTAAATACCAAGCCATATGTGGCACACATCCAGTGTGGGACAAGGATGGAAAAACCATCGCCAGTTTGTTCTTCACTTATTATCAAAGAACCGATATAGAAGATGTATCCAATAGGCCATTGTTGATTTCATTTAATGGTGGACCAGGGAGTGCATCTGTTTGGATGCATATTGCTTATACGGGTCCGAAAATTCTTAAAATAGATGATGAAGGTTACCCGATTCAACCCTATGGTATAAAAGACAATGCTTATTCAGTATTGGATGTCGCTGATATAGTATACATCAATCCCATAAATACCGGGTATTCAAGAATACTTTCCGAAGATGCTAAAAAAGAAAGCTTCTTTGGCGTTAATAATGACATTAAATATCTAGCAGAATGGATAAATAGTTTTGTGACAAAAAGCAACAGATGGACTTCTCCTAAATTTTTGATTGGCGAAAGCTATGGAACAACAAGAGTATCTGGTCTGTCACTGGAACTACAAAACGTACAATGGATGTATCTAAATGGTGTAATTCTTGTTTCACCAACTGATCTTGGCATTAAAAGAGATGGTCCTGTAAAGTCGGCCAACAGACTTCCCTATTACGCCGCTACGGCCTGGTATCACCAAAAGTTAATACCTGAACTCCAATCAAAGTCATTAGAGGAACTTCTTACAGAGGTAGAAGAATATTCAATAGACAAATATATTCCAGCACTGGCCAAAGGTTCGTTCTTGGGCAAAAGTGAAAAAAGAAGAATTGCAAATCAAATCTCTAAATACTCTGGCCTTTCTGTTAAAAGCGTTTTGCAGAACAATCTAAATGTTTCAAGTTCATTTTTCTGGAAAGACCTTCTTCGTGATGAAGGCTTTACTGTAGGCAGATTAGATTCAAGATACAAAGGCATCGATAAACAAGATGCTGGTATTCGACCAGATTATAATTCAGAACTTACTTCTTGGCTACACGCCTTTACACCAGCAATTAATTATTATATACGGGAGATTCTAAACTACAAAACAGATATCAAATATAATATGTTTGGACCAGTCAGTCCATGGGATAGAACCAATGATAATACTGGAGAAAACCTGCGTCAGGCTATGGCTCAAAACCCCTATTTGAATGTAATGGTACAAAGTGGATACTTTGATGGTGCCACTAATTATTTTGATGGCAAATATAACCTTTGGCAACTAGACCCAAGTGGTCGAATGAATCACAGACTTAGCTTTAAAGCCTACGAGAGTGGTCATATGATGTACTTGAGGGCAGAAGATCTCAAGTCCTCAAATGAAGACTTGAGACAATTTATTCTTAATAGTTTGACCACTAAACCTGCAAGGTATTAGTCTATATTTTATTGCCTCAAAACTCTATACAGTCTATTGTCTTTTGCATTTTCAATTTTAAGATAATACGAACCTATAGGATAATGGTACAATGACATTATTCCTAAATGATAATCATTATATCTTGAAAGTTTAGACTTTTGGATCAATCGACCTGTATTATCAAACAATGAAATATCTATATTATAATCTGATTTATCCCAACCTTCTAGGATTATTCTAAATACACCATCGGTAGGGTTAGGATAAACCCGAAGTACAGAATTAATAATTAAATCCTCAATGCCTACAATATTACCAACTCTTACAATATCCTCAAAGATACAACCAAGAGAATCTTTAACCAAAATATCATATTCTCCTATGGATAATCCAGTAAAGACATTATCGTCAGAAAAATTAATCCCTCCATCTATACTATAACTTAATGGACCAATTTCTCCACCAGCAACAATTGTTATTTGTCCATCAGAACTATTAATATCAATTTCTGGCAAGACTTCTAATAATACTGAAAGTTGACACTCTTGAACTTCCACCTCAATGGACTCACTGCAATTGTTAGCTCCATTAACAATAACTGTATACGTACCTGGCTCTAAATCAGAAAAAACATTAGAAGTTTGAATCGACTGACCATCATTGATGCTATATGAAAATGGTCCCAAACCATTTAATACTTCTACCATGATGAAACCATCATTTAAGCCTACACCTGTACTAGGTGACGAATTTGCATTTAATGATATTGAACAAATAAATGTTGCACAGAATTCATTAATCTCTTCATTTCCAAAATTCACATCCATCAACTTGGCAAGTATTAATCCATTGTTATCAATAATCTGATAATCACCTGAAACTCCATTAAAGCTTATTCCATCACCATAACTATCCCTTAGAATAAATCGGTAACATTCCTTTGGATCAAGGCAAACAGATGCTTCGATAAGCTCCTGTGCCTGCTGTCTTTCATAGGGCCCTCCTGATGCAAGCTCCATTCCTGAAGAATCTTCTATAACCCATGATGTCTCATCAGCATAATCATCCAGTAGTAACACAACATTAGCCAGGAACCCATCAGAAATAGATTGCAAGCTAAAATTCAGTTCATTGTTTAATAAAAAAGTATCATTTAGCATATTTACACTTAACACCTTAGCCGTAATCTCGTTATTTCCTTCAACTAAATTGTCGATAGGAATATTAAACAATTCATTATCGTCGGTAGATAAACTGCCGCTATAAATAAAATTAGATGGTTGTCCATCATTTACCGAGATTTCTATATCAGCAAATTTAATTGTATCAAATCCAATATTAGTTAAACCCAATCCAATAGTAGTAGCAGTACCACAAACAACATTTTCAAAGATTTTAACTGAAGAAAGTGACAGATCTATATCTGCCAAATTTTTAACTCTGGCAGAAACAGTATCATTAAATACTGCCTTATCCTTTGGATGTGAAGTATATATTATGAAATCATAATCTCCAACGTTAGATAAATCTGCAGTTTGCGAAAATTGATGCACATAAACGCTGTCTGGTTGAAGATCAAAAACAACATTTTCTTCAAATCCAATATTACCATTAGTGATGTATCCTACGATAAATGAATCAACAGGATTTAAACCTAAATTTTTTACTTCTATTTCAACAAGCTCAGATCCACTCAAATTAAAATTTGTCAAGGGAGATTTAAAACTCAATGGTCCAATATCGAAAGTATCTTTTGAAATTTCATAAGCAACAATTCTTGTCCTTGAACCATTAACGCCCCCATATTCAGAAGTATACCAAAAAGTTTTATCATTTACAGGATCAACTGTCATATGTGCGTAGTCGCCAAACCTAGTACCGTCATTAATGGCACCTAAACCATCTACGACAACATACTCATCTACAGTCATCATGCCTAATGAATCTCCAGATCGCCTTCCAGTATACCTGATGCCAGCAAAAGTTGTATCATTGGCTACATTAAAAGCTAAAGCAATATTGCCTGAACCATCCATTGCTATTCCTCCCATAAACCTATGCAATCCATCATCTGGCGCATAAGTACCTTCCTGATAAACATACCAGTCTTGAGTATTGTCTCTACGTAACTCCATCCACCGGATACCTGATAGATTATTACCATCGGTGACATCAGTTATAAAATTGAGAACTATAGATTCATGAGTTCCAAAGTTTCTGTAATGAGTTTGGTTCATTATGGTTTCAGGTATACCATCCAAACCTAAAGTTGCGGGTTGGGGTATGCAAGAAAAGAAAAATCCTGCTTCGGCACATGGATATGAATCATAAGGAGAAACTTCTAAACTTAATTGGGACCAAGCTGTATTATTTTCATTTTCCCAATCCAGAGCTAAGGAAAATATTTCCAATTGATCTTCAGCCTGTCCCGTATTCCAACTTGCATCATTAAGAGAAAGTACGATAGGTCCTCTATCTGAAGGTGGAGGTGTTTTACCCGTCCAATCAACAGGAGTTGCAACAAAAAATCCTGCTTCGGTTTGAGTGGATCCTGGGAACGACACACGTTGTATACTCACTATCTCCTCTCCCGCCAACATTTCCTCTCTATTGATAAAATATCCATGCAGAACTCCGCCACCTTGCTCATTGGTAGTTACGGAATAGCAATTATTCCAAACAGCATATTTAGGGTAATCGGGAAATGAAGGTGTACTGAAATTATAAACATCATAAGATCCCATTGGATCGCTTGTTACTGAGATGGCTACCAGCAACTGATTAGAGGCCGCTGAAAAACCAGCTGGAAATTCTGTAATTATCCATCTATCTTGTTCTTGATCATACAAAATTATAGGATCACCACCTGAATTAAATCCAAGGGGTGTCCACAGGGTGTTAGCAGCAAACTGTTCAACTAATTCGCCTGTTACCTTATCAAATAATCCAATATCTGTAATATTAATGGCTTGCATATAGTAATCCAATCCCACGTCCCCAGAAGGGTCTTGTGGTGATGTACCGTCAATCAAACCATCTCTATTAATTAATGGTTCTATAAGAAATGACTTGTTCTTAAGGAAAGAACTCTGTCTTATTTTATCGACTCCTCCATGGTGTTGTTTTCCTACAACTTCTCTATTGGGATATCTTCCTACAAAGTTCCTTGGCGGTATAATCATATTTTTATAAGCCTTCTTTTTATTAGAACTGGTTGTTTTTCTCCGTACCAATTCATTCAAAGGAGCTGTCCTTCCTAGTTTGATGGCATAACTTGTCTGGACTTCTGTAGGGACAGGTTTTGAATCTTGCGCTATTGTACTATTTACGATGATACAATTGAACGATAACAACAATAAAGATTTAAAGATATTCATATCAGATATTATGGAAAGGAAATAAAATTATTTTACATCTACATTTTTCTTAGGACTACTTTCAAGTCCTTGAGCCATCATAATTTGATATTCCAATGCCTCTGCTGAGTATACTTTTTTGGATTTATTTAATTTTTTCAACAAATTGTCAAGGCTGATTTTATCACTATCATATTGAAATAAATGTTGGTTTTTTGATTTGCTTGCCACAGCCAAATGCTCTAAAGAATACTTTATAAAATCTGTCTCAAGATCCGAAACCAATGTTGCATTAAGAAGTGTCACCAATACCTTTCCCCTGAATTGCTCTGGAATTTCGGGACGACTATCTGAACTTGTAATCTCCTTATTGCTTTTGCAAGCAGAAAACAAACAAACAATAATGCATAGGTATATTATATTTTTGATCATGTGTCAATTAAATTTGGTTGGAAAGTTATTGCTTTCTTACAATAAAGAAAACATATTAAAAGAATTTTGGAATGATTACAGGCATTAAATGGTTGAATTGTCATTAAAATATGAATTAATGGTCTACTTATAGTGCAGTTATTAAGCCTTAAGATTTAGCATTATTCAACTTAAAGTTTTTCAGGAATTCGTGGTTTGAATATTCGAATTCAGCTTTAATCAAATTGAATTGTTCGTGAATATCTTCATTTGTTGATATTCCAAATAACTTTTTTAATCTATAAAAGTGAGAGCTAGGAATGTTTTTGATCGATCGCTTAAGTTTATGATTTTCATAATTTTTGCCAATCACTTCGAAAAAATTCCTGTATGACAGGTTTTCAGTAATACAAATATATCTTCTATTATCATGACGTTCATCTAAAGACTCAACAACAGATTCTGCAAGTTCATTTATTTGTATAAACCCATTACTTCCCATTTTTACAGATGCATCTAAGTTTCTCCATTGAGAAATATTATACAAGACACTACCTTCAGAAAGTTTTCCAAGAGCTATGCCAGAATGTAAAATAACTACATTCATCCCCTCAGCCCAAGCACGCCACACCTCTTGTTCTTCAAGGAATATATTGTTTAAACAAGTGTTCAGTTGTTTTGAATTAAAGTCAGAGTTCTCATCAATTATATCCTTATTTGGTGAAGACTTCAATATAGAAGCAGAGCTCAAATAAATCATCTTTTTTACTTGTGCAAACAAAGCTATATTAACAATATGTTCAGTCAAGCTTTTACTTTTTTTAAATAAGGACTCCTTATGTGCTGTTTCAAACAATCCTGGCATTCCAGCATGAATGATAGCTGACATCTGTTTGAATAATTCGATAGTACTATCAATTTCAAATAAATCCAAATCATGAACAATCACCTTTGAATTGTTAAGAGGACTTATTTCTGATATTAATGATTGTGATGCGATAACATGAGTTTCATAAGAAGTAGTACTAAGTACTTCAAGAATAGAAGTGCCCATTTCTGTTTCAATACCAATCAATAATATTTTATCCAATGATTGTCAGCTTTTACGATAAAAATATAATGCACCGCTACAAGTTCTGAATGCAGCACCCGTTGCTTCATTGATAAAGTTATATTCAAGATTTACTCTTTTCAATGCCATATAGGCCATTAAGATACATTCTTTGTAATCGATAATATCTTCAGACGGTACAATACATTCTGTATTAGAAGTAAATTTTGCGCTAAGCAAACTCATAAAATATTGATTCTTGACTCCACCGCCAGTCATTAAAATTTTAGCAGATTGATCTTTACATATTTCTGCTATAGTCTCAGCAACAAAATGATAGTGGGTCAAAAGTCTAGAATTGTCATCTAAATCAATAGACATCATTAATGGGATCCACGTCTTGTGAATCCAGTTATTGTCAATAGCTTTAGGAGGACTTAATTTAATATAGTCATGCTGCTTGAGGATATTTAGAAGTTCATTATTTAATTCACCCTTCTTGGCCAAATTACCGTCTAGGTCAAAGTCATATCCTAGCCTAGAAGCAAAAAAATCATGGACTTGATTACAAGGACAAATATCATAAGCTATGACTTTTTCTTGTTTAGTATAACTGATATTAGCTATACCTCCCAAATTGATACAATAATTATAATCACCAAACAAATCTCTATCAATAATTGCAGCCATAGGTGTCCCTACACCACCAGCACCCATATCTTGATTTCTAAAGTCTGAGACAACTGATTTTTTACAGAGAGAAGACAACTGTCCTGCATTCAACAACTGCCAACTGGACTGAAATTCAGGAAGATGCAATACGGTATGACCATGAACACTTATAAAATCACAATCCAATTCATTTTCATTAAGAAAAGAATGAATAAAGCGAGACATACAAATAGTATATTGATATTGAATAACAGCCATTTTTTTAGCATTGGCATGCAAAATTTTACGCAACGCTTCTTTTATTTCATGAGGTAATGCAAATGTTTGACATGATTCAATCGTATAGGAGCTAGGATTATTATGATCAAAGCTTATCAAAGCCATGTCGACCCCATCCAATGAGCTACCAGACATTATTCCTAAAATTCGCATAGAACAATATTACGTCAATCAAAAGATAAAACACCTTATTTCTAACAATTATAAGCCTAATTTGACATAAAAGTCAATTGCAGATTTCCCTGATAATTATATTGGATGTTTTCCCCAGAAAGAACTTTTAACCAGATTTATAAGCTACTAATCTGCTCCATGATGCAATTAATATAAAAAAGTGGAAACTTTTAAACATATTATAGTTTCCAAAGTTTATCTGATATATATTTGTAAAATGTCACGCGAATCTCTTATAGAATCATCAAAAGATCTTTTTCTCAGGTATGGTGTTAAAAGCGTCAGCATGGACGACATAGCCAGTATTCTTGGCATATCCAAAAAAACCATTTACACTCATGTAGAAAACAAGTCAGAGCTTGTAGAATCAGCAATATCTTCCTTTATCGATGAAGAACAACTCATTGTTGCAGAAATTTCAAAGTCTGCTGACAACGCAATTGATGAAATAACCGCAATCGCGAGTTCTGTGATAAAGATGCTGAGAAAAATGAAGCCTTCCCTATTTTATGATCTTAGAAAATATTACAACAAAGCATGGTTAATCCTTGAAAAAGATCATTTTGCTCACATTGAATCTACAATTTGTTCCAACATTGAAAGAGGTATAAAAGAAGGATTTTACAGAAAAGATTTAGATCAATATATACAATCAAAAATATACGTTGGCTTAGCTCGAATAATGGTCGATGAAAGTATATTTCCTACAACAAAATATGAAAGACCTTACTTGTACAAACATCTTATAAGCTATCACCTAAACGGGATAATGAATGACAAGGGTAGAAAAGAATTACAAAAATATTTTAATAAAGAAAATTTAGAATGAGACACTTAATTATGCTTCTATTGCTGTCTGCTTCCATAAGTGCACAGCATTCCTACAGCCTGCAAGAAGCTATTGATTATGCAATACAACATAGTCAACAAGTTAGAATGGCTGAATTAGACATAAAAGATGCAGCTGCCAAAGTCACTGAATTTAAAGCCATTGGTATTCCTCAGGTTAATGGTAAGATCAACTATCAATATTATATTGAAGTTCCTGTAAACCCCGTTGAAGATTTTATTACACCTGCTGTATATCGAGTTTTGGAACAGGAAGACGTCCCAGGAGTTGATCCATTTGTTGGTCCTCCTGAAATTTTTGAGTTTTCTTTTTTCCAGAGAAACAATTTAAATGTTGGCCTTGAAGCATCATGGTTGCTGTTTGATGGATCCTATCTTTCCGGACTTAAAGCAGCAAAACTATTTAAAGATCTCACGCAAAAAGGCATTGATGTAGCGGAGGAGAAAATAAGAGCTGATGTAACAAAAGCTTATATGAATATTCTTATTGCAGAGGAAAATAAAAAAATATTAAAAAACAATCTTGATAACATCACTAAAGCATTAAGAGAAACTCAAGCTTACTATGATGAAGGATTGGTTGAAAAACTAGATGTCTCCCGTATTGAGCTTTCTTTTGAAAATGTAAAAACAGAATATGAGAAGCTTGATCAATTTATCGACATCAGTTACAACTTATTGAAATTTCAAATGTCCTACCCTCTCTCAGAAGAACTTATCATTACCGAAGACTTGCAGGTCTTAGTTGATCTATTAAAAATTGAAAATGTTGATCTAGCTGAAGAAGTCAATTATAACAAGAAAGCACAATACAGTCAAATTCTTGCCAACAGAGATCTAAATCGCATGAACATTAAAAGATTGCAAAAAGGATACCTGCCTAGCCTTAATGCTAAAGCAAATTACAATCAATTAATGCAAAGATCAGATCTCTTCGATGGAAATGAATTGGGGTTCATCCCCCAGGCTTCCGTTAGTCTTGGAGTCAACATACCCATATATGATGGCGATATGAAAAAAGGTCAAATACAACAAGCGAAGATTGATCTTGACAGAATTGACATTCAGCAATCTGAGTTTGAGCGTTCCTTAAACCTACACGTACAAAATGCTAGGCTTCAATATATCAATGCTAAAAAAACGCTTAAGAATCGAGAGAAAGCATTATCCATAGTAGAAGATATCTATGAGAAAACTTCAATCAAATTCAGAGAAGGTGTCGGTTCAAGCATTGAGTTAACACAAGCAGAATCTCAGTTATATGAAGCGCAATCTCAACATATCAATGCATTATATGATCTGCTTATATCAAAAACAGATTTGGACATCGCCTTAGGAAATATTTAATAAATCAATAGATAAATGAAAAATATAATTGCTATAGCAACACTTGGTCTCTTAATGTCTTGCTCACAAGGGAGCAAGACCTCCATAGAAGAAAAAAGAATATTGTTATCAGAACTAAAATCTGAATTGCGGGAACTAGAAAGCGAAATAAAAGGTCTCACTGATGAAATTAATAAACTTGATCCTCCAAAGGAAAAGCCAGCAGTACCCGTTCAAGAAATAATTGTTAAGTCTAATAAATTCACAAGATTCGTAGATGTTCAAGGAATAGTTGAAGCAGATGACATTGTAAATGTCAGCTCAGAAGTTGGAGGAAGAATATTAAAACTATATGTCAAAGAAGGACAGTATGTTAATAAAGGCCAGTTGGTTGCTACAACAGATCTATCTACTTTGGAAAAACAAATCGCAGAAATTCAAACAAGGTTGGACTTGGCTTCAACTGTATTTGAAAGACAAAAAAGATTATGGGATCAAGGTATTGGCTCAGAAATACAATTTCTTCAAGCCAAGAGCAACAAGGAAGGATTAGAGAAATCACTTGAAACGCTGAATAGCCAGATCGTAAAGAAAAATATTTACGCCCCTATTTCAGGATATGTTGATCGTGAGTTTTTACAATCTGGAGAAACAGCTTCACCTGGCATGCCAATTATACAAATTCTGAATACAAAGAATATTAAAATTGTTGCTGATGTTCAGGAAAATTTCCTGAAGTCAATTCAAAAGGGAGACAGCGCAAGTATCTTTTTTCCAGCGCTTAACATTCAATTAGAAGAAACCATCACGATGATTGGAAGAACTATTGATTTGACAAATAGAACATTTAAGATTGAGATAGATACAAAGAGTAACAATGGAAAACTAAAACCAAATCTACTAGCTGTAATTACATTTAAAGACTTTGAAGTCGATGATGTTATAACGATTCCATTAGATGTAGTACAAGAAGAAGTTACAGGTAAGAAATTTGTCTATGTTGTTAAAGAAGAAGATAGCAAATTGATTGCTCGAAAGTCTTACATCGAAATAGGTGAATCTACCATCAATACGATTATCGTTACGAAAGGAATTTCCTTGGGTGACAGACTTATCACAAAAGGAACCAAAGATATATCTGACGGAGATCTTATTAAATTAAATGCATAAGCACAGGCAATCATGAAAAAAATAATTGAAGAACTCAGAGAATTCAAATTAAGTTCTGTTGCCGTAGACAATGGTACAAGTGTTTTTCTGATCACATTTATGATATTGCTCTTTGGGTTGGAAAGCTACAATATCATGCCCAAAGAACAATACCCTGATGCATCTTTACCTACTGTGTATATCAACACTCCATATTTCGGAAACTCCGCAGAGGAGATAGAAAATCTGATCAGCAGGCCTCTTGAAAAGGAAATCAAATCTATTTCAGGCATTAAAGAAGTCAAAGCCACCTGCGTTCAGGACTTCTCTATCATTATTGCTGAATTTGAAAGTGATATTGATATTGATCTGGCGGTTCAGAAAACAAAAGATGCCGTAGATAAAGCAAAGAAAGAACTGCCTACAGATTTGGATCAAGATCCTGATGTGGCAGAAATTAATTTCTCTGAAATCCCAATTGTAAGCATTAATATTTCTGGTGACTATAATATGGATGATCTCAGGAATTATGCCGAATACGTTCAAGAAAAGATAGAAGATTTGTCAGAAGTGTCAGAAGCCCAAATGAAGGGAGCTCTGGAAAGGGAAGTTAAAATCAATGTGGATCTTCTAAAAATGCAGTCACTTAAAATTGGCTTTACAGACATAGAAAATGCTATAGCCGGAGAGAACGTTACAATGTCCGGAGGCGAGTTGATCAATGACGGTAAAAGAAGATCGGTAAGAATAGTTGGCCAATTTGAAAGCATTGACGAAATAAAAAACCTTATTGTCAATTCAGAAAATCAGAGACCTGTATATCTTAAAGATATAGCAGAAGTCTTTTATGGTTTTGAAGAAAGGACCTCATATGCCCGATCAGGCATTCTTCCTGTAATCTCACTTAATGTCATAAAGCGAAGTGGTGAAAATTTACTTTCAACAGCAGACAAAATAAAAGAGGTAATAGAAATATCTGAGCGCAAACTTCCTAGTGGAGTCAATATTAGTTTGTTTAACGACATATCTGTTTATACAAGAAATGAAGTTAACAATTTGGAGAATTCAATTATTTCTGGAGTAATTCTAGTCATATTGGTATTGCTGTTTTTTCTTGGCTTAAGAAATGCATTGTTTGTAGGAATTGCCATTCCTTTATCAATGCTTACCGGAATATTAATCTTAAATATTTTTGGAGTTACCATGAATATTGTTGTTCTGTTTTCATTAATTCTTGCCTTAGGTTTGCTCGTTGATAACGGAATTGTTGTAGTTGAAAATATTTACCGTTATATGCAAAACGATTACGATGGTCATAGTGCAGCTAAATATGGTGTAGGCGAAGTTGCATGGCCAATCATCGCTTCTACTGCAACAACTCTTGCTGCTTTTTTACCATTACTTTTTTGGCCAGGAATAATGGGTGTATTTATGCAGTATATGCCTATTACATTAATAATAGTATTAAGTTCATCTCTGTTTGTCGCTCTTGTTATTAACCCAGTTTTTACAAGTAGATTTATGAAAGTAATGGATTCTCAACATTTGGGTTCATCCCAAAAAAAGAGAAATAAAAATCTGCTTTATGGAACGATAATTATGTTAATTCTAGCATCGCTTTCACACTTAACGGGAATACAGTGGTTGAGAAACATCTTTGTGATAGCAGCACTTCTAAATTTATTGAATCATTTTGTTTTAAGTCCCAGTTCACTTGTTTTTCAAGATAAGTTTTTACCAATTCTCGAAAATGCATATAATCGTTTTATTTCATTTTGTCTTAAAGGCAAGAACGCTATGATAACATTATTGCTAACCGTATTAATGTTGTTTGGTGCAATGGGGCTTTTTATGAAGTTTATGCCCCAAATATCTTTCTTCCCTACTGCAGATCCGCTTTATGTTAACATATTTGTAGACTTGCCTATAGGTAGTGATATTGAAGCAACAAATAAAACCATGATAGATCTGGAGAAGATAGTTTCCAAAGTCATTGAACCCTATAGTGAAATAGTGGAAGCCATCCTTACTCAGATTGGAGAAGACACCAGCGATCCAAACACACCTCCTGAACCAGGCGTAACTCCAAATAAGGCAAGGATGACGATTCAGTTCTTAGAGTACAAGTACAGGAACGGCATATCAACCAGGAAGATAATGGAAGAAATACGGAAGGAAATTAAAGGCAGCCCAGGAGTGCAAATTGTTGTAGATCAAAATGCACAAGGTCCACCAGCAGGAAAGCCAGTAAATATTGAAATCAAAGGGGAGGAAATTGATAGCCTGTTGGTGATAAGCAACAATATTAAGAAGTTCATCAATCAAAAAAACATACCTGGCATAGAAGAATTAAAACTTGATGTTGAACTAGGAAAGCCAGAGCTGTTAATAAATATAAACAGAGAGTCAGCACGCAGATATGGCATTAGTACGGCTCAGATAGCTGGTGCAATACGAACATCCGTATTTGGTACTGAAGCATCTAAATACAAGGTAGGCGAAGATGAATACCCTATCGTCATTAGGTTAGATGAATCTTATCGAAACAATATCAGTGATTTGATCAACCAGCTAATTACCTTCAGAAATCAAAGCAACGGGCAGATCGTCCAAGTGCCCATTTCTTCAGTAGCTAGCTTTGAATATTCATCGACATACAATGCCATCAGAAGGCTTGATTCCAAAAGATTGATTACAATCAGCTCAAATGTTCTTGATGGTTATAATGCTAATGAAATCAATACAGAATTGAGAGATATTCTTACAGATTTTGATATGCCTGAAGATTATACTTTTGCATTTACAGGAGAACAGCAACAACAAGCAGAGGATATGGCATTTTTGAATAGTGCATTTATGGCAGCAGTCTTTTTTATTTTTATCATTCTTGTTACTCAATTTAATTCATTCATTTCTCCATTTATAATAATCTTAACCGTATTCTTTAGTTTGATTGGCGTTCTCTTAGGTTATGTTATTACGGGAAAAGAATTCAATCTCGTATTCTCAGGAGTCGGTGTAATATCCCTAGCAGGTATAGTCGTTAACAATGCCATTGTTCTTGTAGATTATATCAACTTGCTTGTCAAGCGTAAAAGATTAGAATTATCAAAATCGAGTATTTTTGATCTTGATAAAACCCATGTAAAAAACGCTGTTATTGAAGGAGGCGCAACAAGGTTAAGACCGGTTTTATTAACTGCAATTACTACTGTACTCGGCTTGATACCACTTGCCATTGGTTTTAACTTCAACTTCTTTTCATTTGTTAAAAATTTTGACCCTCAGTTCTTTATAGGAGGTGATAATACTGCATTATGGGGACCAATGGCTTGGACCATCATATACGGAATCATATTCGCAACATTCCTTACATTAATTGTCGTTCCTGTGATGTATTGGCTCGCTTACAGTGCAAAGTATTTCTTTAACAAGAAGTCTGTCAATTCAAATAAAAGAACCTTATCTTTAGGTAAAGCGACAAATTAAAAAATTGATATGGATAATTTAGGAGATAAAAGGCAAAATTATAAAAGACATACATTAAATCTGAATGAGCTTAATGCAGATCCGATTGATCAATTTGCTCAATGGTACCAAGATGCCGAGAAAGTTAACATCATTGAACCCAACGCAATGGCATTAGCTACTGCTACCAAAGATGGACGTCCTTCTGTCCGTATTGTTTTATTGAAAGGATTTAATGCAAAAGGATTTGTCTTTTATTCCAACTATTCGAGTCATAAAGGAAAAGAGCTGGATGACAACCCTCATGCAGCTTTGGTTTTCTGGTGGGACAAACTTCAAAGGCAAATCAGAGTTGAAGGTATCGTAGAAAAAATATCTGAAAAAGATTCTGAAAAATATTTTCATTCAAGACCTCGTGGTAGTCAACTTAGTGCCCTCGCCTCTCCACAAAGCAAGGAAATTACCATGAAAGAACTTGAACGTCTTAGGGTTTCCGTTGAAGAACGTTTTGCCGATCAATCAAAAATTCCATTGCCTGAAAATTGGGGTGGATATATCTTAATAC
Source organism: Saprospiraceae bacterium (assembly GCA_029262995.1). Classification (GTDB taxonomy): domain Bacteria; phylum Bacteroidota; class Bacteroidia; order Chitinophagales; family Saprospiraceae; genus RFSX01. The sequence continues at coordinate 52,642 of JAJCYH010000029.1, forward strand.
CACAGGCACTTGAGTTTTGGCAAGGCAGGGAAAATAGATATCATGACAGGTTCAGATACGTTCAATCTGATGATAACCACTGGAACATAACTAGACTTGCACCTTAACATGTTATTATTTTTTGTATCTTTTGGATAAAAAAATGATGAAATACCTATTTCTCCCTTTCCTCGCATTGTGCTTAGTGCAATGTAATACTTCTACAAAATCAGACTCCAACGATCAAGAAGTTCTTGCTGAAACAGAATCTTCAAATGGAACAATTTACATGTGCCAATGCCATGAAGGAAATGACCAACAATCGGATTCTTTGAGAATGACAAAGAAAGTATATGTCTATTTGGTTCAATCAGAACAAACGCCAGATTGCTGTACAAATACCTTAGTAGAAGGCTACGATGCTTACGTTGAAAACTGGATTAACAATAGGCCAGGATCTCCAAAGATCGTTTGGTCTACAAATGATCAAAGCACTGATACGATTGCAGCTACAGAAGCCATGAGTTTAGCTTGCGCTATGGAAGAAAAAACATTTGGTATTCACAGTATTGAAAATTTAAGCCCATCATTCAAAAAATACTACCCAGAATTAACCAAGACTAAATAACTCATTATAGTTTATTCGATTATTATTTCTGATTGTATTAATCAAGTTTATTATACAATGCGTCTATAAAGTATTTCTTATTTTGCGCACCGAAATAACAGGAGGATTAATACTATGGACAAACCATCCTTTAAGGAAGCATTTTGGTTTTGGTTAAAACTAGGATTTATAAGCTTTGGAGGACCAGCTGGACAAATTGCTATCATGCATGAATTTTTGGTTGAAAAGAAAAGGTGGATTTCGGAAAGTCGCTTTCTCCATGCTTTGAATTACACAATGATACTGCCAGGACCAGAGGCACAACAATTAGCGACATATACGGGATGGTTGCTTCATGGGGTTAGAGGAGGACTAGTTGCGGGCATCTTATTTGTTCTTCCTTCAATGATTATATTGCTTGCTTTATCAATTCTCTATGTCAGTTTTGGGAACATCCCATGGGTCTATGCAATGTTTAATGGTTTGAAGCCTGCCGTTATGGCAATCGTCATTCTCGCGTTGATAAAGATTGGTAAAAAATCTCTACATACAACTTTTCATTTCATAATAGCTGGTGCTGCTTTTGTTTGCATGTTCTTCTTTAACATTCCTTTTCCATATATCATTATTGGTTCGTTGATACTTTCTTTTCTTCTTCAAAAGATTGCACCTCAACTGTTCAAACAAACCAGTGCCGCAAAGGAACAGCTAGCCAAGGAAGAAGATGGATATTATATCAACAGGAATCACTTTCTTAAAGATGCGGGGTTTAAGCTGCCAAGGTTAGTCAAGCAAATTCTTATTGCTACCGCTTTATGGTTTATTCCGCTTATTATATTTTTTAGTTGGAGCAATGACTTTTCTTTTTGGAAGCAACTTAGTTTGTTTTTTACAAAAGCTGCTTTTGTGACTTTTGGTGGTGCCTATGCAGTTTTGCCTTATGTCGCTCAGGTAAGCGTTGAACAACTCCATTGGTTAACAGAACTACAGATGATTGACGGTTTGGCCCTAGGTGAAACGACCCCTGGTCCTCTTGTCATGGTATTAGTATTTGTTGGTTTCATGGCGGGATACAACCACTACAACGGTTCTTTATTAATGGGGTCACTTGGTCTGATTACAACCACCTTTTATACTTTCGTACCATGCTTTCTCTTTATTTTTGCTGGAGCACCATTAATTGAAAAAACGCTAGAAAATAAGAGAATCAAACAAGCGTTGACTTTGGTTACGGCAGCGGTTGTAGGTGTGATTCTTAATTTGACTATCTACCTAGGTAAAGTCGTTGTCTTTCCTAACGAGATTTCCGTTTCCGGAATAGATTTTATTACGCTTAGTTGGATTGTCATTTCATTTTTTGCCATTTACAAATATAAAATAAGCATGATTAGCTGGATATTTGTAAGCGCAGGTTTTGGGCTCATCCGTTATTTGTTAACAACTTAAGCTTAGAAAAATAAAAATCTGAAATATTCTCAAGCAAGGATCGTTTTAGAATAGTATGCAGATCAATCTCTATTCAATGAAGAATATTCAATTGGCGTTTATATTGCTTTTTTGTAATTTATGTTTAGCACAAAATTCATATTCAATAAGCGCAGGAGTGGGTGTTTCTTTTATTCACAAACCGCTTATACTTGTTGGCAACAATGAATATTCAAGCCCTTATCAACTTTCACACACTATTCAGTTATCAAGTATTAATAAGATTAAAGCAAACCGTAGTATTGAATTTGGTTTATCCTATTCCAGAATCGCCATTCAAGACATGTATATTTCTTCTGACCAAAATTCAAATATTAGACTTGAGCGGATTAGTAACTACAGCCTTGATATTTCCTATTTAGATTTAAGCATTTTATACCAAATGAATTTAAGGAAATTTGAATTTTCTCCTGGAATTAAATTTTCTAAAAGAATTTCAGGAAAAGAAAGGTTCTATAAAGTTTTGTATTATGGCGAGGAAGTAATCCCAGAGTCCGATATCATCTCGGACACGGTAGATGGCATCAATTTATACAATGCGAGTCTAGTACTAAATATGACCATGAATGTTTGCAACAATTTAGCTTTTGGGATAGAGGTAAATGGAGGCATTCTAAATTTATTAACAGGAGATAGTCAAGTAGTACCGGTGAGTCATAGTTGGACAAGAAGATTAAATACAATTTATTTTAAAGGAATCTATAAAATATAAGTAGATAAAATCAGTTATAAAGAACAAATCATTCCCGTTGAAATTAAAGAACTTTCTTTCATTTGTTTCTATTCTTAGTTGTTAAAATTGTTTTAGCAAATCCAATGATGCCAGTTAGGTCATTGGCTTAGAACATAACTTATTAATCAAACAAAGCAAGCAATACTTACCTGACTGGAATAGTCTCCATCGAATTACCATCACTAAACCAATTAATCACTTTTCATTTGGCCTTGACCTTGGTGTATTAAACTATAGGCAAAAGAATTTCACCTAATTCACGGGCAACATCAATTTTATTGAGAAGAAGTCGTTTTCAGAAAACCGATACAAAGCTATGACGGGAAAATTTAGTCTAAAGCATATCAACATATTGCCAAGAGTCAACTTTCGAATGCCATGCAATTACATATATTTCTATGCGGCAATGAATTTGAACTATTTGTATCAATTAGAAAAGAAAGCAACACAAACTTGTAATTATAGTACTATTAGAAGCCTTATGTATTTGAAGATGACTTACTAGAGAATATTTTCAATATGAGCATTGCGTTAGGCATAATACATCAATTGCAAATAACTGACCTACTTAGAGAAACGTTGCTGTCTACAATAGTATGTTCTAGTTTGCCTCCTAAGAATGAAGATAGGTTTTTTGATTATGGATTTAATTACATCCAAATGACAATTGCCTTTGAACATGGAATAAATTATTTTAGCATTTGCCATAACATCTAAATTTGACTCTAACCATTTAACAATCTCATCTTTGCAATTTTCATTTTATAATTGGAAATCCAATAATCCTTTCACTTTTTCTAGCTTTAGAATAATGGTCAATAAATTATTTATTGTTTAATGAAATCTAGGTTGATTAGAATGAATTTAGGCCAAGACTAGAGTTCATAATAATAGAGGTGAATGTATTGAAATGTCATTAAGCACAAGATCTGTTAAGCTTTTGTTAGGAAAATCTTAATTTTTCATTAACTTGGTTTTATTGTTTACTAAAATCCAACTAAATGAAAACAGTTAGACTACTATTAATTTTCGCATTTTGCTTGATCGTTGGGCTCAATTATGCCCAAACGGATATAAGCGGAACAGTAACCGATAAAGATGGGTCACCATTAATCGGTGTATCCATTTTAGTAAAAGGAACAACAGTTGGAACGACCACTGATTTAGATGGAAGTTTCATGTTGAGTGTGCCTGAAGGAATGGAAGATATCGAAATATCATATCTCGGCTACAGAACCCAGTCTGTCACATCATCTGCAGATCCCATGATGATTGTTTTATTTGAAGATCTTAATCAGCTCGATGAAGTTGTCATAACAGGATTGGCGACAAGCGTTAAAAGAAAAAATTCTGCCAACGCTGTAGCCTCAATTTCAGGAGCAGAGTTAACAGGTGTAACACCGCAAAGTACAGTTGAGACTGCCCTTTATGGAAAATTTAAAGGTGCTGAAATAAAAGCCAATTCAGGTGCTCCAGGAGGAGGAATAGCTTTTAAATTAAGAGGAACGACCTCTATAAGTGGGTCTTCACAGCCATTAATTGTATTGGATGGTATTCTTATAGATAATTCATCGATCAAACCAGGTTTAAGTTTTGTATCTGCTTCACAGGCAGGAGGAAGTACAAGAAACCAGGACAACCCTTCCAATCGGCTTGCTGATATAGATCCAAACGATATTGAATCCATTGAAATCCTTAAAGGTGCATCAGCAGCAGCAATTTATGGATCAAGAGCAGGTGGTGGAGTTGTAATAATAACAACCAAAAGAGGTAAGGAAGGGAAAACAAGCGTTAGTTTTAGACAGTCTGTGGGACAAACTTCCATGCTTAACCCTTTAGGTGTTAGAGAATGGACCGAAGAAAAAGTACTTGGTTCTGCATTTGCTGGAGATGTAGCTCTATTTAATGAAGCACAAGCAAACGGTACCTTACACAATTATGAAGATGAGTTATACGGCAATAAAGGAGCTTTATATAATACAAATCTTAGCATAAGTGGTGGAAGTGACAAGACTAAATTCTTCGTTGGAGGTTCTTACAAAAATGAAGAAGGCATTGTAAATAACACAGGCTATAATAAAGTTTCTGCAAGAATAAATGTAGATCATGAAATATCTAAACTATTTGATATTTCAGTTTCTTCCAATTATATATCGTCATCTTCAGATAGAGGTTTTTTCAATAATGACAACTCCGGAACTACAATGGGTATATCATTTTTGTCAACGCCATCATGGGCACAATTGCAGGCTAATGAAGCTGGTGTATTCCCAGCCAACCCATATGCTCCATCGAATTTTCTTGAAACTGCAGAGTTAATAACGAATAATGAATCTGTCAACAGATTTATTGGTGGTGGTACAGTTACGGCGAATATCATATCCACTAATAACTCCAGTTTGAAAGCAGTCTTTCAGGGAGGACTTGATTTTTACAATTTAAATACAACTGCAATATTCCCTAATAGTTTGCAATTTCAAAGAGATGGTAATGGATTAAACGGTGTTTCATTACAGGGATTTACCAAAAACAAAAACACAAACCTAGCTTTATATCTAGTTCATAATTATTACGCCTCTAATGGTTTGTCTTTTAGCAGTTCTGCTGGTATTACTCAATATGATTTTAACCAAAATACAATTTTTGGAGAAGCATCCAACCTTATCGGATCTCAGACAAATCTTGATCAAGCAGGTAATAGAAATGTACAACAAGATAGAATAATTCAGCAGGATAAAGGATTCTTTGCACAGGAGGAAATTAATTTCAATGATCAAATTATTGGAACCATTGGTATAAGAGCTGACAAGTCTTCCAACAATGGAGATGTCAACAAGCTTTATTACTATCCAAAAGCTAACGTAGCCATTAACTTGCAAAACTTTGACTTTTGGAACGAAAACAGCATGTTCACTCAATTCAAAATCAGAGCAGCTTATGGTGAATCTGGAAACTTTGCCAACTTTGGATCTAAGTATACAGAACTTAATTCCACTATTGTAAATGGAAGAGCTGGAGTTTTAGTTCCTACCAGATTAGGAAATTCCCTAGTCGGTCCAGAGCGACAAAAGGAAATTGAATTTGGTGTCGACCTAGAAATAAACAATAGAATTGCTATTGATGCAACCTACTACATCAAAACAGTTGAAGATCTTTTATTGAATGCAGACGTTCCAACCTCTAGTGGTTTTGCAGATCAGGTCACCAATGCTGCAGAACTTCAAAACAAAGGAGTTGAATTGGGTTTAAATCTTGCTGTCATTAATAACAGTGACATTCAATGGAACGCAAGATTTGGATTCTGGAAAAATACTGCTGAAGTAACCAGAATGAGTGTGCCTGCTTTTACTACAGGAGGTTTCGCGGATTTCTTAGGAAACTATATTGTTAAGGAGGGTTATAGTCCAACTACTCTAATTGGTGTAGGACCAAATCCAGATATCGCATTAAATGAAGGAGATGATTTAACGCTTCAACAGTGGGGAAATTCTGAGGCTGATTTTCAACTTACATGGGCAAATACTTTAAGTTATAAAAACTTTGACTTTTCAATGGTTTGGCACTTAAAGCAAGGAGGTGAAAACATTAATCTTTCTACCTTACTTTTTGACCTCTCTGAAACCACTCATGATTTTGATGATTTCACCTTAGATCCAAGTGGAACCATGAGCAATGGTAATTTCAGATTAGCTGAACTAGGAAGTACAACACAATGGTGGATTGAAGATGCAAGCTATCTTAGACTTAGAGAAATTGGAATCTATTATAACATTCCTGCAGATCTAATTCCAGGAGATGGTACTTATAAGCTTGGTTTCTCAGGAACTAATTTGATTAACATTTTTGATTACAATAGTTATGATCCTGAAGTTTCTAACTTTGGTTCAACTGAGTTATCAAACGCTGTGGAAGTTACGCCATATCCTTCTTCGAAGAGGTTTGACTTTCATTTCATTGCTAATTTTTAAAAGATAAACTGAATAAATATGAAAATTTTAAAATATATATTAGGACTAACTCTATGCTTGACAATCAGCAGTTGTGACATAGACGATATAGACAATCCAAATGGATCCAGTATTTCTGGATTTGATGAAGATGCTACCAAGAGTGCCATGCAAACTTTGGTAACAGGTATCGAAGATTTAACCAGACAGGATTTTGCTTTTTATTATGATGTAGTCTCTATTATTGGAAGAGAATATTATTTCTTCACAGCATCTGATCCCAGGTATACGGGTGAGGTTTTAGGCAAGAATGGGAATCCATTGGATAATGCAGGTTTTTACGGAACTCGTCCCTATCAAGGTAGATATCGTACCATTAAGAATGCTAATATTTTAATAAACGGTGCTACAAATTCTTCTTTAATTACTAACGAAGAATTAAATGGATACTTGGGTTATGCAAAGACTATTCAAGCACATGAATACCTGATTGCAGCTAATTTACAAGGGAGCTGTGGAATCAGAATTAATGTTTCAGATCCAGATAATTTAGGACCATTTACTTCTGGTTATGACGAATCACTAAGTGCAATTAAGAGTTTACTTGATGAAGCTGCAACGCATTTACAATCAGCGGGTTCTTCATTCCCATTTGTTCTTTCCGATGCTATGAGTGGATTCGATGATCCACAATCATTCTTAAGCTTTAACAGAGGCTTAAGTTCAAGAGTTGCTCTTTATCAAGGAAATAAAGCAGAAGCGTTATCAAGCTTAATGGGTTCATTCATGGATATAGGTGGCAATCTTGATAATGGTCCAGCTAGATTTTATTCTAGTGCAGGTGGTGATTTTCCAAATAATCTTTTTAGGGTGCCAGATCAGGCTGATGCTATTATTGCACATCCAACATTTATTGCAGACGCTAACCCAGCAGATCTAAGATTATCGAAAGTCATTGAAAGAAGTACAGGTACACTTAGCCTTGATGGTTTGAGTGGAGATTATGATGTCTGGGTTTTCCGTTCACTGGAAGATTATGTTCCATTTATGCGAAACGAAGAATTGATATTAATTTATGCTGAAGCAAATATTGGTTCAAATAATGGTGAGGCCATTTCAGCTATTAATACAATCAGAAATGCTGCTGGCGTAGGAGATTATGCAGGAGCCACTGACGAAGCTGCACTATTAAACGAAGTACTTTATCAAAGAAGGTACTCCTTATTTGGAGAAGGTCATAGATGGGTTGATATGAGAAGATTAGGAAGATTAAACACATTGCCTAAAGATAGAGCAGGTGATTTAGTACATGACCACTTCCCAAGACCAGTTTCAGAAAACGATCCATGCAACTAACTAAATACTATTAATAAAAAAGCCGATGATAAAACATCGGCTTTTTTTATATCATCAAAGTTCTGTATGATGATTCAAATAAAATTTGCAGAAACAATAAACGAATTAAAGGGTATAATTGAACTCCAAAATAATAATCTATACTCTAATGTCCCAGAATACGATCTGAAGAAGGAGGGTTTTGTAACAGTCCAACACAATCTTTCATTATTGGAAGAAATGAACAATACACTTCCAAGTGCCATTGCCGTACATAACGGTGTAGTCATAGGCTATAGTTTGTCCATGGAAAAATCTTTCAAAAATCAAATCCCTGTTTTAATTCCAATGTTTGAAAAGATAGATAATCTGAAATTTCTTAATCATAGACTGTCAGAGGTCAAGTATATTATCGGAGGACAAGTATGCATTTTAAAAGAATTTAGAGGAAAGAACTTAATAAAGAATTTATACAACCATGCTAGAACACAATATCAAGAAAGATATCCCGTAATGCTCACTGAAGTTTCAAGTGCCAATGAAAGGTCCTTATATGCACATCTTAAATGTGGATTTGAAATATTGCACGAGTACCATTTTCTACAAGAAATCTGGTACATATTAATTTGGAATTGGAATCTGACAAAGGCTTAAAAACTTCCTGAATCTACGTCCTTAATAAACTTTATCACACCGGAAAAGAAATTGGCTTGATCGTCAAATTGACAAAGATGGCTACCATTAGGACAGTTTAGATATCGACCATTTTGAACTTCGCTCGCCATCCATTCCATATGTTTGGGATCCATCGTATCGTATTGGGCACCGATTGTAAGTGTTGGTACTTTTATGTCCTTTAACCTGTCGGTAAAATTCCAATCTCTTAGCGTAGCATCTCCCTTTATGCCAAACTCACTTGGTCCTTGCATAGTCACGTACACATCCGGATTGACATTATCAATACATCTACTTACAGGATCTGGCCAATCCTCGAGAGGCATTCTCAATACATGTTCGGTATAATAATGCTTAACAATCAACTCCAAATAACGTGGATTGGAATAATCTTCAGCATTTTCATAAGTCATAATTTCAGCTAATACCACCGAATCCATTTTAGGGGCAAGAACGGAATCACTGTAAATCTGATAATCATCTATTGAACTCATCATATTCGCTATAACCAAACCTTTAAGATTACTCTGATATTTGTGGGCATATTCCATTGCAAGAATCCCTCCCCAAGATTGCCCAAGCAAATAAAAGTTGTCATTATTCAATGACAAAGCCTTTCTTACTTGCTCTACCTCTTCAACAAAACGAGGAAGATCCCATAAGGATTTATCTTTTGGTTGATCACTATTAAAGGATCCTAATTGATCATAGTAATAGTATTCAATACCTTCAAAAGGGAAGTAGCTATCAAAACAAGCAAATTGTTGGTGGGTCATTCCAGGGCCTCCATGTAGAAGAAGAACCTTTATTTTAGGGTTGTTTCCTACCCGCTTTGTCCAAACCTTAAAATCTCCTTTATCCGTTTTTATATCGATCATCTTAACACCACCAGATAAGATGTCATCTTTATTACTGTAATCGAGATAGTTCTTTAGGCATGGTCCTATTTTTTCAGAATTGCTAGATGTCTGGCAGGAAATAAAAAAACATATCGGAACTAGAATCATCAGTATTCTCATAATAGTAAATTTATTGTGAAATGAATTTAAGCTTAATAATGCAAAAATCAAATTGCTTACAACAGTTGCTTGAGCTTGAGTTGAAACTATTTTTGTTTCATATTTAATGAAATAAAGGACTCTACCCTTCCTATATTAGGAACGTCAAAAAGTTTTTCCATGATAAAGTTTTTGTAATCATCCATGTCATTTGCTTTTATCTTGACGATAAAATCAGTACTTCCAGAAACAGCATGCACTTCAACAATCTCAGGAATTGTGAGGAGGTTTGACTCTAGTTCTCTAAAAAGTTCTTTGGTATGGTTACGCAATGAAATATGAGCAAAGGCAATCAATCTTTTCCCTAAGAGATTCTCATCAATTTCAATCGTATAATTTTTTATGACGCCGAGTCTTTCCAGTTTTTTAATGCGCTCATATATCGGTGTAGGCGAAAGATTTAGTTTTTCGGATAAGAGCCTTGCGGTAATCTTTGAATCACAAGTGAGCTCATTAAGGATTTGATGATCTATGGAATCAAGGTTTATAGCTTTGTTCATTAGTGTTTTTGACTATTTAATAGAGTTTAAATATACTTTTGTTCTGAATTTATCAATATTACAGATATTTTATCTATTTATTAGAATTTTATCAGCAAATATTTTCTTTTTCATAACTTAGTACTCCCAATTAATTTTGCATGAAATCAAGAAGTAAGAAAAGCAAAGCTTTATCCAAGAAACTATTACGTCAAGCTTATGAATTGCTTTATACTGCTAAGTCCTTAACAGAGCTGTATGAAGAAAACATGAAGTCTGTTTCCAAATACGTCCATGCTACATCACGAGGGCATGAGATTATTCAGATTGCTACAGGCCTACAATTAAATGCATCAGATTATGCCTACCTCTACTACAGAGACGATGCCTTTCTCCTTTCGATTGGCATGAAACCCAAAGACTTGATGCTGCAATTGCTTGCAAAAAAAGACGATCCCTTTTCTGGAGGAAGAACTTATTACTCTCACCCATCCTTAAAAGATGACGATAAGGTAAAAATTCCGCATCAATCCTCAGCAACAGGTATGCAAGCCATTCCCGCAACAGGATCTGCACTGGGATTACAGTACAAGGAACAATTGGGGCTGGACGATCCTGATGAGTCACCAATTGTGGTTTGCTCTCTTGGAGATGCCTGCATCACTGAAGGTGAAGTTTCAGAGGCATTTCAAATGGCGGCACTAAGGCAATTACCTATCCTATACCTTGTACAAGATAATGAATGGGACATATCCGCTTACTCGGATGAAGTAAGGGCACAAAATGTCTATCAATTTATTCAAGGATTCCATGGCATTAAAGCTGTTAGCATTGACGGAACAGACTTTAATGAATGCTATAATTCAGTAGGTGAAGCTATCAAATATATTAGAAAAAATAGAAAGCCCTATTTAATTCATGCAAAAGTACCATTACTAAATCACCATACTTCAGGTGTAAGAATGGAATGGTACAGAGATGATATAGTAGAGGCAAGGCAAAATGATCCACATCCAAAACTAAGGAAGCTTTTAAAACAATCTGGAATTAGCGAAAAAGAAATAAGTTCGTTAGAAACCAGTATTATAGAATTGGTAAAAAGCCAATTGCACGAAGCAATGGCTATGGAAGATCCTAATCCTGACTCCATTCACGATCATATTTTTGCGCCAAGCAATATCAAAGAAGAGACTGGAAATAGAATAGGTGAATCAATCGAAGATACGGTTATGGTTGATTGCGCCTTACATGCCATTGAAGAACTAATGAGTTCACATAAAGAATGCATGCTGTATGGCCAGGATGTAGGCCTAAGGCTTGGAGGCGTTTTCAGAGAGGCTGCTACCCTAGCTCAAAAATTTGGAACTGAACGTGTTTTCAATACGCCTATTCAAGAAGCTTTTATTATAGGGTCTACCGTAGGCATGTCAGCCGTTGGTCTCAAACCGATAGTTGAAGTACAATTTGCTGACTACATTTGGCCTGGACTTAATCAGCTGTTTACTGAAGTTTCACGATCTAACTATCTTACAATGGGTAAATGGCCCGTAAGCATGATTTTACGTGTTCCATGTGGTGCATATGGAAGTGGAGGTCCATATCATTCAAGTAGCGTAGAATCCATAGTCACCAATATTATAGGCGTAAAAGTTATATACCCAAGTAATGGGGCCGATTTAAAAGGTCTATTGAAGGCTGCATACTATGACCCCAATCCAGTAGTATGTTTTGAGCACAAAGGATTGTACTGGTCAAAAGTACCTGGAACTGCTGCTGCTAGAGTTAAAGAACCCGATGAAAACTATATTCTTCCTCTTGGCAAAGCCAATCTTGTTTTGGAAGCTGATAACAAAAAAGCCAATAAAGGCGAAACCATGTGCATCATAACCTACGGCATGGGCGTGCATTGGGCATTGAATGCTGCCAAGGACTTCCCGGGATGTATTAGCATCTTAGACCTTCGTACATTGGTGCCATTGGATGAAGAAGCCATTTATGCTTTATGCCGCAAACATAATAAATGCTTGGTCCTTACAGAGGAGCCGGAACAAAATGGTTTTGCGAGAAGCATTTCCAGTAAAATTCAGGAATATTGTTTTGAATTCCTTGATGCACCAGTCATGGTAATGGGGTCAGAAAATCTTCCTGCAATTCCCATCCACAGCGATTTGGAGAAAGCTACCTTACCCAATGCGGAAAAACTAAAGTCAAAAATTAAACTAATTTTAGACTATTGATTGATCCTCCAATGACGGACATAAGTAAAAAGAGTCAGATTTATAATGCAGCTGCGAGGCTTTTCCGAAAGAAAGGCTACAAGGCCACTAGCATGCAGGATATTGCTAATGCGTTAGATATTAAAGCGGCTAGTCTATACAATCATATTTCATCCAAACAAGAAATCCTCAAGTTTCTGCTTATCAATATTGCTGATGCCTTTACTTCAGGAATGAAGGACATTGAAGAATCAAGTCTCGATGACATCGAAAAACTGGAGCAACTTGTAATCTTACATGTAGACTTAACGCTTAGATATAAGGATAGCATAGCTTTGATTACTGGAGAATGGGTACATCTGGAAAATCCATATCTGGATCAATATCTCAAACAAAGAAATCAATATGAAAAGCGATTTTTGACGATATTAAAAAGATGCCAAAAACATTCACATATAGATGCTAAAATCAATTTGGACATCGCTCTATTCTCTATTCTCTCATCCTTGCATTGGTTGTACAACTGGTACAATAAAAATAAAAGTATCAGCAAGATTGAATTGTCTAGGCAGTTGAAGCTTATATTACTTAAAGGAATAATTAATATTTGAAGTTGCAAACTTCAAACAGCGGAATGCAAACTTCAAACAGCGTACATTTGTATATCCAACTAATAATCATTAGCTTTGAACTAACAATTGTTAGTTTACATGTCATCGAAACATTTCCACAAATTAAAAGTCAAAGACATCAGCAAATCCACAGAAGACTGCTCGATTATCAGCTTTGATGTTCCTTCTGAAATTCAGTCTCATTTTGCTTACAAGCAAGGTCAATATCTGACTTTGGAAGCAAATATCAACAATGAAGAGGTTAGAAGGTCCTATTCCCTTTGTTCAAGCCCTTTAGACAATGAATGGAAGGTCGGAATCAAAAAAATTGAAGGTGGAATATTTTCAAGCTTCGTCAATGATGAATTAGCCATTGGGGATACTTTGGATGTGATGCCTCCCGATGGTAGCTTCTTTGTAGAACTTGATCCAAAAGCAAGTAGAAACTACGTTGCCTTTGCAGCTGGTTCTGGTATTACCCCGATCTTATCAATTGTAAAAACACATTTATCTGCAGAACCCAAAAGTCGCTTCAAATTATTTTATACCAACAAAACGGTTTCATCAATCATCCTGAAAGAAGAACTTGAGGCACTCAAAAACCAGTTTATGGAACGTTTTGAAGTCTTTTATTTCTTAACCAAACAAAAGAGATCTATTCCCTTTTTAAATGGTCGTCTTGATAAAGAAAAACTTGATATTATATTTTCAGGTATTTGCAATATCCCAAATGTAGATCATTTCTTTTCCTGTGGACCTGAAGAGATGATCTTGTTAATCAAAGATTACCTGACATCTAAAAATGTAAATTCATCAAGCATTCACTATGAGTTGTTCACCAGTTCTGGCAACCAGATGAGAAAGGAGGAGCTTAAAATAGAGCTCAAGGGAAAAGTGTCAAATGTAACGATTCGTGAAGGAGGTAAAATTCTAAGTTTTGATATGGTACAGGGTTCCAATAATATTTTGGATGAAGCTCTGAACAATAATGCCGATTTGCCCTTTGCGTGTAAAGGGGGTGTATGTGCGACATGTAAAGCAAAAATAATTGAAGGCCAAGTTGAAATGCCCGTACATTACGGATTAGAAGATGAAGAAATTGAACAAGGATTTGTATTAACTTGTCAAAGTATCCCAGTATCAGATAAACTCATTATTGATTTTGATGTTTAAAAAATAAAATTATGTCACCAGAAATTAATTTAGAAAAAGCATTCCAAGACAGGATTGACAAAGGTGAAAAAATTGAGCCTAAGGATTGGATGCCTGAGAAATATCGAAAAACACATATTCGACAAATATCCCAACATGCACATTCTGAGGTTGTCGGCATGCTTCCAGAAGGCAATTGGATAACCCGTGCACCAAGTTTGAAAAGAAAATGCGCATTACTGGCTAAAGTGCAAGACGAAGCTGGACATGGTCTATATCTATATAGTGCAGCAGAAACTTTAGGGATAAGCAGAGATGAAATGATTGAACAATTACATTCCGGCAAAGCCAAGTACTCCTCCATTTTTAACTACCCTACCTTAAGTTGGGCTGACATGGGAGCCATCGGCTGGCTCGTAGATGGTGCGGCAATCATTAATCAGGTCATGTTAACCAGAACTTCTTTTGGTCCTTATGCAAGAGCCATGGTTCGAATATGCAAAGAAGAAAGCTTTCACCAAAGACAAGGCTATGAGATCATGATGGTTTTAGCCAGTGGAACACCAGAGCAAAAAGAAATGGCACAAGATGCACTCAACAGATTCTGGTGGCCATCTATGATGATGTTTGGACCAAGAGATGAAGAATCTACTAATTCAGAGCTTTCTATGAAATGGAAAATCAAAAGAAAATCCAACGATGAATTGCGTCAGCAATTTGTCGACAATTCAGTACCTCAAGCTGAATATTTAGGCCTTACAATTCCAGACCCTGATTTAAAATGGAATGAAGAGAGAGGGCACTATGATTTTGGAGATATTGACTGGAATGAATTTTGGCAAGTCGTAAAAGGAGATGGACCATGTAATAAAGAACGGATGGAAGCAAGACAGAATGCATGGGATAATGGAAAGTGGGTGCGCGATGCTGCTATGGCTTATGCCGAAAAGCAAAGCAAATCCAAAAGCATAGCAGTATAATAACTAATAAAATTTAAAATAATGTCAGACAATAATAATCAATGGCCATTGTGGGAAATCTTCATAAGATCAAAAAATGGTCTTGAGCACAGACATGTTGGCTCATTACATGCCGCTGATGCAGAAATGGCAATCGAAAATGCTAGAGATGTCTATACCCGAAGAATGGAGGGCGTTAGTTTGTGGGTTGTAGAATCCAAAGATATAACGGCTTCTAATCCTGAAAACATGGGCGAATTATTTGAACCTGCTATAGATAAAGTTTATAGGCATCCAACCTTTTATGATGTTCCTGATGAAATAAAGCATATGTAAATTATGGAGAAAAATGAAAATTTAATACATTATTTATTGATGTTAGGTGATAATTCAATGATCCTAGGTCACAGATTATCAGAACTGTGTGGACATGGACCAAATCTAGAAACAGATATCGCCTTGACCAATATATCACTTGACTTTTTCGGTCAGGTAAGATCCTACTTCCAATACGCAGCTCAACTTAAGGGAGAAGATTTTAATGAAGACAAAATTGCTTTTTTAAGAAATGAAAGGCAATACTATAATGCTACCCTGCTTGAACAAGAAAACAATGATTTTGCATATGTAATTGTAAGGCAGTTTCTCTTTGATGCGTTCCATAAAGAACTTCTTGAACAATTGATGAACAGTAAGGATACTACCATTGCTGCTATTGCAACAAAATCTATTAAAGAATGCAGATATCACCTAAGGTTTTCCTCTGAATGGTTGAAAAGATTGGGTAATGGAACTGAAGAAAGCCATCAAAAAGCACAATTAGCCCTCAATGATCTTTATGTCTATTGCCATGAGTTATTTGCAGAGTCAGAAGTTGAACGAAAAATGAAAGAATCGGGCATTGGTGCAGATCTTGATGCGATAAAACATAATTACCTGGCTATAATTCATCAGCTTATAGCAGAAGCTCAACTAAAAATTCCCGAAACTATTCAACGCGTTGCAAAGGGAAAGCTTGGTTTTCATTCCGAAAAACTTGGTTATATCTTAACCGAACTACAATATATGCAAAGAGCTTATCCAGACATGCAATGGTAGTCTCTACAAAACATATAGAGAATCAAAAACTGAAAGAAGCCTTGTACTCTGTTTCTGATCCCGAGATACCTGTGTTGTCTGTTATGGACATGGGCATCATTCAGAAAATACAAACTAAGGGTAATCATGTTTACCTAGAAATCATACCTACTTATACCGGTTGTCCTGCAATGGATACTATTGCTATGGATCTAAAAATCGCACTTACAGAACAAGGTTTCGAATCAGAAATAAAGCTGGTATTAAGTCCAGCTTGGACAACAGATATGATCACTGACGAAGGACGCCAAAAACTAGAAAATTATGGCATTGCGCCTCCTATGGATTCTACATCGGACAAGGCAGCTCTACTAAATGGTAAAAGACTGGTGAAGTGTACCAATTGTGGTTCTACCAATACCGTAATGGTCAGTCAATTTGGTTCCACACCTTGCAAAGCACTTTTCAAGTGTGAGGATTGCCTTGAACCATTCGATTATTTTAAATGCCTAAAATAACACCATGTCACAAACAATAAATTATCAAATTCAAGATTATGTTGCGTTGGTCAAATTAAATAGACCCGAAGTATACAATTCTTTCAATAGGGAAATGTCATTGGAACTCATAAGTGTCCTCAATGAACTTGATAAACACGAAGATGTAAGAGTCGTTATGCTTACAGGAGAAGGCAAGGCATTCTGTGCAGGACAGGATCTAAAAGAAGTAATTGATCCAGAAACAAATATTGGCTTTGAACGTATTGTCAATGAGCATTATAATCCCATTATCAAAACAATCATCAATTTAAATAAACCAGTGATAGCAGCTGTAAATGGTGTTGCTGCTGGAGCGGGAGCCAACATAGCCCTCGCGTGTGATATCGTTGTTGCAAAAAAATCTGCAAGCTTTATTCAGGCATTTAGCAAGATTGGATTAATTCCTGATTCTGGTGGCACCTACATTCTGCCGAGGTTGATTGGTTTTCAAAAAGCAAAGGCCTTAACAATGCTAGGAGACAAAATCTCCGCTGAAGAAGCAGAAAGCATGGGAATGATCTATCGCTATTTTGAGGATGAAACATTTGAAGAATCATATAACGAATTAGCAATCAAATTAGCATCACTACCTCCTATTGGTATTTCTTGTACAAAAAAGTTATTTAGTGCTTCACACACAAACAGCCTTGAAGAGCAATTAGAACTTGAAAAAGAATTCCAAATAAAGGCAGGAAACACTGAAGATTATACTGAATGTGTCAATGCTTTTGTAGAAAAACGCATACCAAACATCGTAGGAAAATAGAGATTTCAAATTCATCGCTTTATCTTTCGGATTTGAAATATCAATTCTAAATTATAAATACAATTTTATGAATGTAGGTATTATTGGCAGCGGTACAATGGGAAGTGGTATTGCACAAGTAGCAGCAACTGCAGGGTGCAAGGTATTTGTTTTTGATTCACAAAAGCGAGCACTTACTTTCAGTGACGACAAATTGAGAAAGGTTCTAGATAAATTGATTGCTAAGGGCAAAATCGACAAAGAAAAGCAAAGTAATATTTTATCTAACATTGATTATGTTACTCACCTTAAAGATCTAAAGACTTCTGATTTGGTCATAGAAGCAATCATAGAAGATGCTAGTATAAAAGAGAAACTTTTTAATGAATTAGGTACAATACTTTCAGATGATTGTATAGTAGCTTCAAACACATCCTCCCTATCGATTACTTCTTTAGCTTCATATTATAAAAAT
Organism: Saprospiraceae bacterium; assembly: GCA_029262995.1. GTDB lineage: Bacteria > Bacteroidota > Bacteroidia > Chitinophagales > Saprospiraceae > RFSX01. The sequence goes on from JAJCYH010000029.1 coordinate 70,714, forward strand.
CCTGAAAAATTCATAGGCGTACATTTTTTCAACCCTGCAGCATTGATGAAATTGGTTGAAATTATTCCAGCTATTCAGACAGAGGATTCTATCGCAAAAAAAGTAATTACAGAAATACAATCATGGGGCAAAATAACTGTATTGGCCAAAGATACGCCTGGATTTATTGTCAATAAGGTGGCACGTCCATTTTATGGTGAGGCCTTACGGATATATGAAGAAGGAATTGCAGGAAATAATGACTTGAAAGCCTTTGCTACCATTGATTGGGCAATGACTGAAATTGGAGGATTTAGAATGGGACCATTTCAATTGATGGACTTCATAGGGAATGATGTTAATTATGCTGTAACAGAAACTGTCTTTAGGAGTTTTTATTATGATCCAAGGTACAAACCTTCATTCACACAAAAGAGACTTAGTGAAGCAGGCTTCTTAGGTAAAAAAACAGGAAGAGGCTATTATGACTATGACGAAAATGCACCAGAAATTGAAATTTCAAAAGACCAATCTCTTGGGAAATTAATTTCTGACCGCATAATCACGATGCTTATTAATGAAGCTGCAGATACATTATACAATAATATTGCAAGTATGGAAGATATTGAACTGGCAATGACCAAGGGCGTTAATTATCCAAAAGGATTATTTAAGTGGGCAGATGAAATCGGAATTGCTGTGTGTGTCGAAGAATTAGACAAACTTTATGACTGGTACCATGAAGACAGGTACCGATGTTCGCCTTTATTAAGAATAATGGCAAATCAAAAATTATCATTCTACGAAAACTAAAACAATCAAAATGCAAGACGCTTTTATTATAGATGGCATTAGATCTGCAATTGGAAATTTTACAGGAACACTATCCCCTGTTAGAACAGATGACCTAGCAGCTCATGTGATCAAACATCTTATAGAGAAGAATAAATCCATTCCACTTGATGCATACGAAGATGTAATACTGGGCTGTGCAAATCAAGCAGGAGAAGACAACCGAAATGTTGCAAGAATGGCATCATTGTTAGCAGGACTACCTTTCAGTGTGCCAGGAGAGACCGTTAATCGCCTTTGCTCATCTGGTTTATCCTCTATAATTCATGCCAAACAAGCCATTAAATCAGGTAACGGCGAGTTGTTCATTGCCGGTGGAGTTGAAAATATGACTCGTGGACCGTGGGTGATATCTAAAACATCGAAAGCATTTGGAAGAGATGCTCAAATGTTTGATAGCAGTTTTGGATGGCGATTCATCAATCCAAAGATGGAAGAACTATATGGAACTGACGGCATGGGAACCACGGCAGAAAATCTAGTTGAAAAATATAATATTAGCAGGGAAGATCAAGACTATTTTGCTTACCAGTCTCAAATGAAAGCTGCGAAAGCACAATCTTCTGGTAGACTTGCCCAGGAAATTATTGAAATTAAAATTCCAAGAAGAAAGCAGGAAGATTTGATTTTTAAAGAAGATGAATTTATTAGAAGCAATACTACGATTGAAGTATTAAATAAACTAAGACCAGCATTTAAGAAAGCTGAGAATGGAGGAACTGTAACTGCAGGAAATTCTTCAGGGCTTAATGATGGTGCTGCAGCTACCATCATAGCGTCAGAAAAGGCAATTGCAAAATATTCATTGGTTCCATTAGCAAGAATTGTAAGTTCTGCTGTTGTAGGTGTTGAACCAAGGATCATGGGCATAGGACCAGTATTGGCTAGCCAAAAAGCATTGCAAAGAGCTGGTCTTCAATTAGAGCAAATTGATATTATTGAATTAAATGAAGCGTTTGCAGCACAAGCACTGGCTTGCATAAGAGAATTAGGATTAAAGGACGATGACTCAAGAATAAACCCAAATGGTGGCGCAATTGCTATTGGACATCCTCTTGGTATGACGGGAACAAGGCTCGCCTTAACCGCAGCATTGGAGCTAAAACAAAGCAATAAAAGATATGCATTGGTAACAATGTGTGTAGGTGTTGGTCAAGGCTATGCCGCCATAATAGAAAACTGCAAATTTTTATAAGATAAAGATATAATTAGGAATCATGAAATTACAGAATTATGTTTTGGGCAATTGGACAGAAGGTAATGGAGATGGAACTCCACTTTACAATTCTATTGATGGTAGTCTTGTTGCGACAAGTACAGCTGAAGGTCTAAATTTTGATGAAATACTTGATTATAGCAGAAAAACGGGTGGACCTCCACTAAGGAAAATGAGCTTTCAAGAAAGAGGACAAATGCTCAAAAAGCTTGCTCTTTATTTGAGTAAAAGAAAAGAAGACTATTACAAGGTGAGCTATAAAACCGGTGCCACAAGAGTGGATAGCTGGATTGATATTGAAGGAGGATTTGGAAATCTTTTTGCCAACGCATCTTTAAGAAAAAATTTCACCAATAAGCCATTTCATGTAGATGGAGATGCTATTGACCTGTCGAGAGGAGCAGGTTTTATGGGACATCATATTATGGTTCCAAAAAGAGGTGTTGCTGTTCACATCAATGCTTATAACTTCCCTATTTGGGGCATGTTGGAAAAATGTGCTGTTAATTGGATGGCTGGTGTGCCAGCTGTTGTTAAGCCAGCAACTTCAACCTCTTATTTAACAGAAGCAGTGGCAAGAGACATCATAGCTTCAGGAATCTTACCAGAAGGCTCATTACAATTAATTTGCGGATCTGCAAGAAACATACTCGATGGCATAGACAGTCAGGATGTTGTAACATTTACGGGATCTGCTTCCACGGGCAAATTATTAAAAGGGCATCCTAACATCATTGACCGAGCTGTACCTTTTAACATGGAAGCCGATAGTTTGAATTGCTCTGTTCTAGGCGAAGATGCGGTTCCTGGAACGCCGGAGTTTGAGCTTTTTATAAAAGAAGTTAAAAAGGAAATGACTGTTAAGTGCGGTCAAAAATGTACTGCTATAAGAAGAATAATTGTACCAGAAAAAATGCTTGAAGATGTACAGATTAGCCTTGGTAAAGCATTATCTAAAGTGATAATAGGGAATCCTCTATCAAAAAGCGTTAGAATGGGTGCATTAGCTAGTAAGGATCAAGTACAAGAAGTAATAGGTAGGGTTAAAGAACTTAACAATACTGCTGAAATAGTGTATGGCAACCTTGATGCTATTGAATTAATTGATGCAGATTTTAACAAGGGGGCATTCCTAAGCCCAATACTTTTAAGAGAAGATAATCCTTTGGTAAATCTGGCTGTTCATAATATTGAAGCATTTGGACCAGTCAGTACTATTATGCCTTATAAGAACTTGGATGAGGCAGTTACTTTAGCACAGATGGGGATGGGTTCATTGGTATGTTCAATTGCTACATATGACAAAGATATTGCTAGAGAATTCACTTTAGAAGCGGCAACCCATCATGGACGTATCCTTGTTATCAATCGTGAAATGGCGAAATACAGCACAGGTCATGGCTCTCCCCTACCTACATTAGTACATGGAGGACCTGGAAGAGCAGGAGGAGGTGAAGAAATGGGAGGAATGAGAGGTGTTAAACATTATATGCAAAGATGTGCCATTCAAGGAACGCCAACAGATATCGCCCATATTACTGGAATATATCAAGCTGGTGCAGCAGTTTATTATACAGATAGACATCCTTTCAGATATCATTTTGAGGATATTAAACCCGGTATGTCTATCCTTACGCATAAAAGAACGATAACTGATTCTGACATTCAAAACTTCGCCAATTTAAGTTGGGATGTCTTTTATGCTCATACGGATATTACTTCTCTTGAAGGCAGCATATTTGAAAAACGTGCAGCTCATGGATATTTTATACTAGCGGCAGCAGCTGGTTTATTTGTTAGTCCTGCCAAAGGCCCTGTTGGTGCTAACTATGGCTTAGATGAATGCAGATTCCTAAAACCAATCTATCATAATGACACTATCCAAGTAAGACTGACCTGCAAGGAAAGAGTAGATCGTGACAACAGAGGCAAAGAGCATCCTTCTGGCGTTGTAAAATGGTTTGTTGAAGTCTTTGATCAGGATATTGAGTTGTGTGCTATGGCAACTATATTAACATTGGTACAAAAAAAATCTCCATTTATTGAAATGGACAGAGCGAAGATAACCGCATGCTTACAGGCATTAACAGCAAAAAGTAAACCGAAATGGGGCATATTGACGGCACAACATTTGGTTGAACATTTAGACTTTTTTACCAGGATGTCTTATAATGAAATTGAAGCACCTATTTCTACTCCAGAAGAAAAGCTCGAAAAATATCAGGACACGCTTTGGGATTATAATGAAATGCCAGTTGAGTTTAAACATCCAATGCTCAATAAAAATACTACGGAGGAATTAAGATATGAAAGTCTTGAAAATGCAAAAGAAGCATATTTGGAAGCCTATGATAATTATATCGCTTTTTTCAAAAATAATCCAGAAGCTAAAACCGCTAATCCTATATTCGGAATGCTGGACAAATATGAATGGTATTTATTAAATAGAAAACACTTGAATCACCATTTCAAACAATTTGGCTTGATTTAAAAACGATTGGAATCAAGCTGTTTGTGAAAGCACTTTTTTTAGTTTGTTCACAAATTCATGATAATCTACTTCAATGGTATGCCGTTTTCTTTTTAAGTAGCTTTTCTCAATCTGATCGGCATCTGCTTTAGCTAAGTTTTTAATGTTACGTGGAAGTTTCCACTTTCCCTTAATAAGTTTAGCTACTATTTTAGACTGTAGATCACTTGCTGGCCAAATTGCCCCTTGCGGTTGGAACAAACCTATAAAGAACAAACTAGGATGTTCTGGATGAATCATTCTAAGGAAAAGTTCTACCCTATCACTATTGGAATAATCAAGAAAGTTTTTATTAAAAAAGGCAGTTACAATTTTGTACCCCGTAGCTGCAACAATACTATCAAAATTAGCTGAAGTCCCATCTGTAAAAAAGACTTCTGTTCCTTTTATAAAGTCAATACCTGGTCTTGGATAAACCTTTCCATGCCTTATTTTATAAAGTAATTCTGAATTCATTGTTGGATGTGCCTCAAGAACACCGTGCTTTGGCTCTGGCAATCCATAGTCAGTATATTTTCCAAGCTGAAATCGAAGAGACAATTTGAGTAGAAAACTTCTAATCGGTTTGGGTATCCACAACATTCCTTCATTAAAGCTATCCGATGGTTTTCCAAGGAAAAATTTAGGAATAATATACTGTGGTGTTCGCATACTAATATCCACACGTTTTGCAACTCTGCAAATTTCAACTGCACAATCACAAGCTGAATTTCCTGCACCTATAACCAAAACGTTTTGGTTATCAAACGCGCTATTATTCTTAAAGGAGTGTGAGTGTAAATAATTGCCTGTATATTTATCAATGCAATCTGGATGATTAGGAATCGAGTGATGACCATTTGCGACAAGCAGAAAATCATAAATTTCTATTTGCCCTGTTACCAAGGTGATTTCCCATTTATCACCATTCACTTTTTTTACTTGCGATACCTTGCTTTCAAATTGAATGTAATTTTTCAAATTGAAATGATCTGCATAGGATTCAATATATGCAAGAACCTGAGCATGAGAAGGATAATCAGGATAATCCTCAGGCATTGGAAAGTCTGTATATTCGGATAACTTTTTGGAGCTGATGATATGCGTAGTTGAGCAAACGCTAGAATGACTATCATCGGAAGTGTATTTCCAATTCCCTCCTATCCATGGGTTTTGTTCATAACAGACGACATTTTCTATACCCTCTTCTACAAGGTTTTTGATCGCAGTTAATCCAGAACATCCCGCACCAATTACACAAACACTGATTTCGTTTTGTCTCATTACAAATACATTTTGCATAAAGCTAAAAAAGAAAAACAGCAATACATTATAGAAAATAAAAAGACTAGACTTCTAACTTTAAGAGACGTTTTAAGAAATACATGATCATTTCTTTAATCTGGATTTCAGATGTTTCTACACAGTTGGAAATTTCTGTTAGGGAACAGATATGTTCAGCATAGTATTTATGATCCAAGGCCATCTTTAAAATATTGTTGGATAATGCTGAAGGATACTTAAAATCAGGATCACATTCAAGTATGATCTGACTGATATTTTCGCTTAAAGTTTTGTAATTAGAAAAAAGACCAGCCTTCTCACATTCACTAACCTTTTTAGTATGGGTTATTTTTGTAGACTGTTCCATTACAATTACATGCAGCTTATTTAGGTCCATGTAATCTTCAGAATATTCATTATCAATACCTTGAACTATGGTTGCTACCATCAAATCCAATTTTCTGACTGGATCTTCAATGTTTTTGGTATTCAACATGATCTGTAGGTCCAAATAGTCCCAATACCAAGAAGTCAGATACATCAATAACATGTACTTGTTTTCAAAATATCTATACACAGATGCCTCTGTAGATTTCATGGCTTTCGCCAAATTTTTAAAATTGAAACATTGATACCCCGTTTCTGACATCAACTCTATACTATGACATATTATTTTTCTACCCAACTCTGTTTCTTCAGGGTTACGTAAATATGTATTTGGATTTATGGAAATTGATAATCTTCTACTCATATAACAATACTCAATTCAATTAATCTTAATTAGGTATGCAAGGAAAGTTAATCTTAAAGGCCTTAAAAAACCAGTTAATCCAATGCTTTTATGCTGCTCTGAGGCCTTTCAAACTTTTCTTTAGCTTCTTACGAGCATGATGAATTCTACTTTTGATGGTTCCCAATGGAACTTGAAACATTGAAGAAATTTCTTCATAAGAGTAACCATCAAAGTAATATAGAAAGGGCTTTTTCAAATTATCAGGTAGTTTGGTTATTGCATCATTGATATATTCTAAGTGCAATGAAGAAATGCCTGAATTCCTTGATTTATAAGATTCATTATCACCAACATAGCTACCAATGTCATCTGTAGTCGTGTACTTAGACTTTTTGCGGTATTCGTTGATAAAATTATTTCGCAATATTATTGAAAGCCAAGCTCTAAGATTAGTACCTTTTTTAAAACTGCTTTCGTTTTTTAAAGCTTTATACAATGTCTCTTGTACCAAATCGTCTGCTACTTCAGAATCGTGTGTGTACTTATAAGCGATTTTGTATAAAAATGGTATTTGATCCTGTATTGTCATAATAGTATTCTTTGTATTTATAATAGTAAAACTATCACAAATATTGCACATACTATAATTTTGTTAAGTAATTCTTTGATTTATAGTAAAAAGTGTCGTGTCGTAACAATTGTTATAGAAGTCTTAACGCATAAAGTTTTAAGATAGTGGAGCCGCAATTAGGAGCATAAATACGATAATAGTTAATGATCAAGTCTTGGATTACTCCATAACATATAGCCCCTCTTCAGAGATAGGATGTATCAAGTTTTCCTTCAAAGAGATAATTCTTTCAAAATTCTGAGCTATAATCATTCTTGTTATACTATTTACAGACTTTGATTTTAGAGCTTTGTTGTAAATCGGAATGAACATGGATAAGCTTTTATTGATTTCCCATAATATTTCAGAATTCTGAAAACGGACATAATGCAATTCGTTCTTTAAAGTCAGAGGAAGAATGTTAATGGCAGATTTGGATACCAAGTCTGAATATTTGGAAATACAGGCTATATTAAACTGTCTGATATCAATTAAAGAGTCAGTATCTTTAATTTCCAAATTGCTTGCAGTGCTTAAGTCCAAAAATTCCTGAAACTTTCTATGCACTTCAATTAACTGATTCACTATTGGAAGTGAATCAAGGCGTTTTTTATCGTTATAAAGCTTCATAAGCTATTATTTATCAAATTATTACATATTTAGAAACAATAATATAAACGCAAAAATTCCAATTTTGCTTACTAAATATTCAATATTTAACAATTTGTTTAAACTTATGTCGTCAAAAATCAAACTAAAGCTACCTTGTAAGGCTGTTATCTAAGGCTTTTGCGGCTTTTTTGATTGATTTGAGATTTATTCTTTAAAATTTCTCTTTTTTGTTGTTTTTTCCTGTCGTGAAGCAATTTTTCAAGTAAATCTGGTCTTCCTAAATTGGTCAATTTGTCCTTTATCTGCCTATAATTTTCTCTTTTATACCAAAAAAAGAATAGATGTTGGTTCTTCTTTTCCTTTGAAGATTTCGCGGTATAGACAGGGCGAAGTGTATAAGGATGAAGCCCCGTATAATAAATAACGGTAGCTACTGTCATGGGAGTTGGAGTGAAATCTTGAACTTGTTCCAATCTAAATCCCATATCTTTGGTCTCAGCAGCAAGATTAGCCATTTCTTCATCTGTTGAGCCTGGGTGACTTGAAATAAAGTATGGGATTAATGGTTGGTTTAAACCAAATTTTTTGTTTGAGATTTCATATTTCTTCTTGAATTCATGAAAGTGTTTGAATGAAGGTTTTCTCATAATCTTCAAAGTATCATCCGAGGTGTGTTCGGGTGCCACTTTCAGTCTACCGCATACATGTCGAGAAACCAGCTGATCCATGTATTCGTCCAAACTACCATCATTATTTTTATTGTAGTCATCGACGAGGAGGTCATATCTAATGCCGCTGCTAACGAATGCTTTTTTGACTTTAGGATTCTTATCTACTTTCTTATATATCTGTGTTAAAGGTTTATGGCTGGTATCAAGATTGCTACAAACAACAGGGTGAATACAAGAAGGTGCAACACAACGGTCGCAAATTGACTGCACTTTACCTTTCATTCTATACATATTGCCTGAAGGGCCTCCTAAATCACTTATGTAGCCTTTAAAGTCTGGCATATCGGTGACTTTATCTACTTCTTCAAGAATACTTCTTTCGGATCTGCTGGCTACAAATTTGCCTTGGTGAGCAGAAATCGTACAGAAGCTACAACCACCAAAACACCCTCTGTGCATATTAATTGAAAATCTTATCATTTCATATGCGGGAATAGCTCCTCTCTTATTGTATTTGGGGTGAGGTAATCTTGTATATGGAAGATCAAATGATGCATCTATTTGTTCTTCGGTCATTGGTGGATAAGGAGGATTAACAATTAAATTATGATCACCTACGCCTTGAATTAGTCTCCTTGCATTTACCTTGTTGGATTCTTGTTCTATATGTTTAAAGTTTGCTGCAAATGCTTTTTTATTTCTAAGACATCTTTCGTGCGAAGATAATTCTAGGTCTTCCCATTCAGGCTGAGGAGGAAGTTCTTCATGTCTTGGATGCAAAATAGCTGTTTGGGGTATTGTTTTAATTTCATTGAACTGTTTGCCATTTTCTAATTGCAAAATAAGTTCTCTTAGAGGCATTTCCCCCATACCATAAATCAAAAAGTCAGCACCACTTTTTGATAATATATTTTCCCATAATTGATTTTCCCAATAATCATAATGAGTAACCCTTCTTAGCGAAGCCTCAATTCCACCTAATACAACTGGAATATCAGGATATAGCTTTTTTAAAATTTTACTGTATTCTACCGTTGCATAATCTGGCCTAAACCCTGATAGTCCTCCAGGAGTGTAGGCATCTGTAGACCTTCTCCTCTTTGATGCAGTGTAGTGGTTAACCATTGAATCCATACAACCAGATGTTACACCAAAAAACAATCTAGGCTTGCCAAATTTTTTAAAGTCTCTTAAATCATCTTGCCAATTGGGCTGTGGAATTATTGCCACTTTAAGTCCCATGCTTTCAAGAATTCGGCCTATTACAGCAGGTCCAAAGGCTGGATGATCCACATAGGCATCTCCTGAAATTAGAATAACATCCAACTCAGTCCAGGATCTTGAATCAATTTCCTTTTTTGTAATAGGAATCCATTCGCTTATGGGTCTTTTATTTTGCACAATAATAATTTAAGCTCAAAGTTATGATATAATTAATTGGTTTACAGCAATATTCAATTTGATAAAAATCAAAAGAGGCCTCCAATATGTTGAAGACCTCTTTCTGTTATATTTGACTAAATACAGTTTAGCTTATCGTTTCATACCTTTTGTATCTATCACTCTTTTAACAGTACTAGCTGATACTTCGGCCCTTCTGTTCTTCATTCTTCCTTCTACCGAGTCATTATCCGCTACTGGATTGGATTCTCCATAAGCCTCATAAGTCAATTGTTCAGCAGGTATACCGGCTTTAATTAGAGACCTTTGGACTTTTTTTGCTCTTAGTTCAGAGATTCGCATATTTGAACTCTCTGAACCTTGACTATCAGAATAACCACCGACATGAATAAATGCTTTAGGATATTTTTTATGGAAACTCATAATGGTGTCAATATTTTCATCGTAGTGTTCGTCAGGACGCGTGCCAGAAATGAATTGGATGTTTGGTCCTTTCCATGAATTGATAATTTCTTCACGTGTAGGAATTGGTATTTCAGGGCAACCGTTTTTCTCTGGAATTCCAGCAACCTCAGGGCATTCATCGTCTTTATCTGCAATGCCATCGTTATCCTTATCTGGGCATCCTTGTGCTGTACCAGGTGTTTTAACACAATTATCTTCTTTATCATGAAATCCATCTCCATCTGTATCAGGACAGCCTCTTAAATCTCCTTTTGTCGTAGGACATTCATCATCTTCATCGTTGAATCCATCTCCATCTGTATCAGGAATTGGACATCCATTATAACGAGCAACACCAGGATTATCTGGACATTCATCTACGCTATCACCTATACCATCATTGTCAGTATCAGGACAACCTCTGTAACGTTCCTCTCCTTTTACTAGAGGGCAATCGTCATTAGGGTCAATGATTCCATCTCCATCTGTATCAGGACAGCCGTTATGCTCAATAACACCGGCTAATTCAGGACATGCATCATCTTTGTCAGCGATTCCATCCAAGTCAGAATCTGGACATCCATCAAGATTTTTCAAACCTGGAACATCTGGACAAAGGTCTTTCTTATCCGGAACTCGGTCACCATCTCTATCTTTCATTCCAAAATTATAGGCAAACCCTAATTCATGAAGCCAGTATTTGTCTTTTGAATCAGGATCAATACCATTGTATGCATCACCAGAATATTCTATTCCATATTGTGTATGATAATACAATCCGAATCCGTCAGTAATATTAATCTTTAGACCAACTCCAACTGGAACAGCTAGACCCGAAGCATCCACTCCTGGATTCATTACTGATGCAGGACTATCGTCACTATAAGAAAAATATCCAATTGCTGCAGATATAAAAGGTTGGAATTTATCTGATTTTATTGGCTTTAAGTGAATCCCTAAATTAGTTTGAAATGTATTACCTCGAAATTGATTGGGCGCATCTGTTTCATTGTAAAGTCCTTGCTTTCCAATTGATGCTGCAAGTGAAACATCAAATAAAGGACCAACATATTTACTTATCCTTGCGCCAAACTGAAGGTTGAATGGACTTTTAAAAACAGCATTGCTGCCTCTAGCTCCGTCATACTCCATTTTCCCAATTCCGACACCAACGCTCCATTGATTTGACTCGTTTTGGGCATGCATCGTAAATGATAAAACCAAAACAAGCAGGCTCGTTAATAATAGTTTTTTGCTCATATTATTCATTTTATTAAGATTGGTTGTTTAATTATTCATGTTTGTGTAAAAGTTCATATACAAAATATGGACTTTTACCAAATCTAAATATACTGAAGATAAACGTGAATTTTTTACAATTATAAGATTGCTTGAATAAAACAAGAGTAAGGAAGGGTTCCTCAAACTAAAAAACCCTTGCCTAAGCAAGGGTTGAATCAGTTATGAAAAAACTATAAGTATCTTTCGATATATCTAAATGTATTGAAAATAAGCGGATTAAACAACATTAATTCAAATTTATTACATATTCATAGACAGCAAGACGGCTATCTAACATTTCTTAAAGATGGGATATCAAGATTACCTGACAAATGCAATCTTGATAGATAGTATATGCCTATTCAGGTTCAAAACACATTTGCTTAAATAAAACATTTACGTTACTCCACCCCAACACAAATATTTAATTTCAAGATAAAATCTTTTTTCTATATGGATATAAAAGTTAATGCCCAGATTCTCCTTTATCTGCTTTTTTACCACCAACCACCACTAGAGCACCTTTTTCTTTTGTATCGCGTACCATTTTCTTGATAAACTTTAAAGCTTTCTCGGCAGCATCAATTGCTGCTTTTGTCTCTGTAGCTCTAGCATCACTTACCGAAGCAAGCAATTAATTGTTAAATGGATTCCTAACTTCTGTTTTTCCATCCTTTAATGTGTCAACCCATTCTCTGTCCATATAGAAATGATGATTTTGCAATTGCTCTTCATTTAGGTATAACATTTAGATAGAGTTTTAGGTACGGTACCAGTTATCAACAATATCATTAATTTCTGAATCAGAATAATTATTCATGATGGATTGAGCTATTTTGTTAGCTTCTTCTTCAGAAGCCCTTATGCTTTCATCCTTATGCAAAGCATCTTCTTCCATTTCAGGAATCTCAAATATTTCATCAATAATTAAAGCTTCGAAGTTTCTATGTCTGAGGATTTGAGAATATACATATTCATAAATACCATCACTATATGAAGGCTGTTCGGATAGATCGATATCCATACCAAATTCATTGGCAATTTTACAAGTATCCTTCCATAGCATAAGCATAACCGATGGTTTGGCACCTGACCATACTTTTGCGTCTTCCTTAACTTGTCGAGCTCTTTCCATTTCAATTTTTCTCCTTACTTTTTTCGTAGGTATAGGCACTACAATTTTTGTATTATCCGAGGCAAGATAATTTTCTAGGGAGCTGTCTTTATTTTTATGAATTAATTCGGAAAATCTATTGCCTACCAAAGGAGCTTCAATAACCAACAATTTGTTGTTCTCTGAATTTTTATTAATCCATTCTTTAATATAATTGATCAACCAAGTACCAGCTATTAATTTGACACCATTATTTACAATTCCATCCCCCATGGGGTATTTTGCATTAATGAATTCGGTTTCGAAAGCTTTTCTTGCAACATCCCACTGGATCATATCTATCTCTTTTCCTAGCTTATGGGAAATATCTTCAAAAGCATTAATGTATAGGCTTTTCCCAACACCAGGCAATCCTGAAAAAACGATAATTTTGCTTGATTCAGCTATTTCAATAAATTGTTCAGACAAAGGGTGATCAACTGGTATGATATTCATGGACTCTAGTTATGATGCTACAAATTGAAAGAATCTTCTGATCTAAAGCCCAAATCATCTTTATGCTTTTTTAGATATTTGTCTACAAGATCTGACTTTAGACTTATACTACCTTTTAGTTCAATAATATCAACAGTATTGTCAGTTGTATCGTATAAAGCATAACTTGCTATACCTGTTTTTTGAGCAGACAATTCTCCTGGATTTACGACCAATGTTTCTCCTATCTTTTTAATATCTGAAAGATGATTGTGTCCATAAAATACAGCATCGTAATTTTCTGATTCTGCCATTGGAACAGAAAGGTCGTCATAGTGCGTGATGAATATTTTTCTATTATCTATATCAAGAAAATCATAGACATTCAATGCAACGGTTAGATTACTATTTTCTTTGAATGCAGTGTTCACGATATCTACTTTTTCACCATCATTATTTCCCCATATCATATGTACAGGAATACTTTGAATAGATAAAACTTTCGCGATCCCTGCATTGATCAAATCGCCCAAACATAAAATACAATCTGCCTTATGATCTGAAATTGATTCCAAAGCCAAAATGAGGTTGTGGAAGTTTTCGTGGATATCAGAAATAACGGCTATTTTCATTTTATTAATCTATATAAATCTACTGCTTTTCAATGCAATTAGTTCAGAATAAAACTTGTCTCCTTTTCTCTCATTGCAGCCATGGTTCGAAGTACATCTGCAGCGGTTAGTTTTATCGGCTTAGATCCAGGCCTCATAAATCCTTCCTGAAGAAGTGATTTTTCCATGCCAACCATTCTACCGGCAATTATAGAATGTACATGCATGTCTTCAAGATAGTACGCTCTAAACATTTCTATAGCATCAATAATCCTTTGGTCAAGGTCTCCTTGTTCCTTTCTGGCTTTAATGATGTTCAATAGATTCTTTTTTCTTGACCGCCATTCAACATATTCTAGATTTTGAGTACCAGAAAATCCATTTGGCAAGTTTGCTTCATCATTGGCTTTACTCATATCTGGTCTAATTACAGACTTATATATACTGGCCGTAAAGCTATTGCCAAATTCCATGCTTGCTGTAGTTCCTCTGAATAAGTGGGCTCCTTTATCTATCCAATCTTCTATTTCAGCCACATCACCACCATTTTCAATGCCCTGTGCTGCTTTCTCGAAACAATAGCCTGAAAAGATTAAAAACAAAGCGAAGTTGTGGTGAGCAAGTTTCCATCTATACAACGCTCTATCTTTATTGTTTTCTGGCGCTGTAGTGCTCGAGGTACCCTTTAATTCAAAGTCTAGGGAAGATGATTTATCTTTCAATATAATAGCATTTGCAGCTTCCCAAGCCTTTAAAATATAAGCTATTTCACCTCTTGACATAGAAGTATATTGAAGTTCTGAAATTACCTCAGCAGAAGTATCTAAAAACTGCTGAATAAACTGACCAGAAGTCATATTTCGAACCCTTGAAACTTCAAAGTACTTGTCATAAATGTCATACTTATCATTCATGTCTTTTTCCTTCACCTGACCATCCTTAAAGGCGAGGTCTGGATTGACAAGTGGAGCTAGTGCTTCAGAAAATTTTGAGAAAGCATTTAATACTCCTGGCAACATATATGTTTCTCCCAATAAGATATCAATTTGGTTTCTGACTCTTTTGTCGAAGTAAAACATCTTCTCAACTTCATCATTGAAAATAAATTCAAGCTCAGAAATACTGCTTTTTAAAGGTAGATAACACTGGTTCATTTTATTTAAATTGTATATTAATTAAAAATTGCTGTACATAATAAATTATCCTTTCATTTAGTCTTACGTTTTAAATCTGTTTGTACTTGGCCAATCGTTGGTCACAGGCACTTCGATTATGGTCGGTAATTCTTGACCTCTTGCAATTCTAATTTGCTTGCGCAAATCATCAAGATTATTAACACGTACACCATTGGCACCGAAAGCATGAGCCATTTTTATAAAATCTGGATTATGTAAATCAGTAGCTATGATTCTATTTCCATAGAGCTCCTCTTGCATGCTCCTTACATTACCAAAAAGATTATTGTTAAATAAGAGCACGATTACACCCAGTTTGTGCTGAACGGCTGTAGCCAATTCTTGCACACCAAACATAAATCCACCATCTCCTGCTACAGAAATTACTGTGGCTTCAGGCCTTGCTGCCTTTGCTCCTAGTGCTGTTTGAAATCCCCACCCTAAGGTACCCATATGACCAGTACTTAAGTAAGTTCGGGGTAACTCTGTATTCCATGATATGCGGCTGGCAAAACCAACCTGTGTCAACTCATCTACAAAGATACCATCTTTTGGCAGTTCTTCCCGTATCAAATTTAAGTAAGAATTCTGAGGTTCCAAATAGGCAGTTAGAGATTGCCACTTTTTTGAAAACTCGTCCATCTCTGACTTTCTTGAATCCCTTGGTTTTGATTCTACATTCAGTGCCTTGTTAAGCAATTGTAAAATCGACTTAGAATCTCCTGTTATGCTGACATCTGATTTAGCCATACGATTGTGAACTTCTTCATCAATGTTAATGCTTAGAAATTTTTGATTGTCAGATTTTTTCCATTTTAGCAAAGGCATCCGTGCATGAGAGCCAATGGTAATAATTAAATCACAATCTTTCCACAATAATTTGGCCGCAGGCACTGGATAACTCAGATAATGACTGCTTGGCACTATGCCCTTACCAGTTCGGTATGCAAAAACAGGGGACTGTAAAAATTCTACAAAAGATATAACTTCCTGAGAAGCATGCATTGCTCCACTTGAAACAAAAACCAAAGGATTTTTCGCTTCTTGAATTAACTGGATTGCATCTTCAATTTTACTTGAATCTATTTGTATTTCTAGAGGATTGGTATTAAAGCCTTCAAAATCGATGTTGCCTTTGGATTCCAATACGTCCATGGCAACTTCAACGCCTACTGGCCTTGGTCTTCCTGTGTTTAAATTTCTAAAAGCATTTGCCATAACACCTGGAACTTGGGCTGGGCTTTCTATTTCTTCAGCCCATTTGGTCAATCTTTTAAGGATTCCCATTTGATCTGGAATCTCATGCAAAACACCAAACTTCTTACCTTGTAGTTTGCGTGGTATTTGACCAACCAAACACATCACATTTGCGTTAAGCCCATAAATTGTAGACAGTGCACCACAGCTGTTTAAGAACCCTGGTCCAGGGACAATATTGTAAACAGAATTTTCTCCCGTGGCAAGGTAATGCCCTAATGCCATATACCCAGCTCCTTGTTCGTGTCTTGTATGTAATACCTTTATTTCGTCTTGATAATCATAAAAGGCATTATACAACCAATCATTTTGAACACCAGGCAATCCATAAACCTGCTTAATTCCACCTTTTATTAGTGATCTGACTACTGCTTGTCCTCCTGTTAATTCTTCCAATTGACTTAATTTTTATTTAATACTTTTTTTAATGCATTGAGATAAGCAAGATTGGCTTCTCTATTACCAATTGTGACTCTAATACAATCTGTAGCTCCAAAATTGGCAACTGGACGTACCATTACGCCTTCATTTAGCATTTCACGTTCAAACTGTTCATCATTCATTTCAGGTTTGATGGTGATAAAATTTGCTTGTGTAGGCCAAAATTTAATTCCTAATTTATCCAATTGATCATATAAGAACTCTTTTTCTGAATGAATTAAATTGACTGTTTCATTAATAAATTCATTATCCCTTAATGCCGCAATACCTGCTTCCAAAGCAAGCGTGCTGATCATAAAAGGTGTTCTGGCTTGAGAGACATATTTTGCAATTTTAGTTGAGCTGTAGGCATATCCCAATCGTAATCCTGCAAGACCATAGGCTTTTGAAAAACTATTTACTGCAATGATGTTTTTCCCAGAATCGAGATATTCATACCCTCTGACGTAGTCATCAGCTTGGACAAATTGAAAGTAAACTTCATCATAAACAAGCACGACATGATCGGGGAGTAAAGCTACCAATCGATCCATATCTTTTTTAGGAATATAGGTTCCTGTTGGATTATTGGGGCTTGTAATAAAAATTAATCTAGTTCTATTGTTGATGTTTAAAATGATTTCTTCTACATCTAAACTATAATCGTCTCCTTTCAGGGGAATATCTATAACTTTTGCACCTAATTTTTTTGCAAACATCAAGTAGGGTTTAAAAGTCGGATTGCTAACAATAATTTCGTCGCCTTCCCTTAAAAATGAAGATTCGATAAGATTAAGTAAAGAAACTGCACTATTATCCGTAATAAATTGATCAGCAGTCAGTAACTGGTCATTATAAAATTCGGCAAGAGCTTTTCGTAACCTTCCATCCGAACGATCACAATATTCATTTAATGAGTTTATATGAGTTTTTATGGCTTCTATAGCCAATGGAGAGCTGCCCAGAATATTCTCATTAGAAGATAACTTATACAACTTATCTGCTTTTGTACTGGCTAAAACATCTGCCTTTGATTTTCCTGCTTTATAGTCAGATTTAGGCAATAGACTTTTCTTGAAAATATCCTCCAACTGCATATTATATAGTATTCTTTATTCAATAATTTAGGCATTACAAAGGTGCTAATAAATTGCGACATTGAGCCCTTGCCAGAGGAAAGAATAGAAATTACTACCAATTGTTTAAGTATCCATTTTAAAATATAGCACATCGTTATTCATCCCTTACAAGCAAGAGTATCTTGTGGGCCTATAGGGAACAAGGCAATTGGTCCTATTGGGCATTTAGCATAACAGAATTCATTACAATTTATGGAACCTTGATTGTTGTTATTGATGCGTTTGCTAGAAGCCTAATAAAATGTCTTGATGTATTAAGCTATACTAATGAACCAACAAAGAAATTGAATTTGAATTCAGATAAGAACTTAAAGGCAAGCATTTGAATCATTTTCCTTTGGGTCCTTCTTTTATTCAAACATTTTGCGTCAAGCATGATTTCAATGTTGGAATTTGCAACTATACTTGCTTTCATCTGTGCTCCTTTCATTATCTTTCTTAATTTTTAAATGTATAATGAGCCCTGCGATAGCAAAAGATCTAAAATTACCATTATGGCTAAAATCACGTGCGTTTGTAGGATAGGTATTTTTGACATTTTTTTTGCTATTTATTACATAGTAAATCTGATTATTGGGGGTGTAGTATTACTTCTGGCAGACAATTCAAGTATTATTTGAATAATCCAAAACTAATTAGTCAACAGTCACGTTTAATCTAGATAGTACAAACTCATTAAAGCCCATGAGATCAAATATCCTTCTTGCAACAATAGTCTCTATCTTGTTCTTTTCTTGTGACAATTCAGATATTGATAAATTAAACATCAATATAAAACTGGAATATGATGGAGCACCATTGGTGTTTTTTGAGGATGTCAGTTATCCTGACGGCAGGATATTTGAGTTTACTAGATTCAGTATTTATATTTCTGAAATATCCCTTGATAATGAAACCAATAGTACTCTTATTAAGGACGTAGATTATTTAGATCTAACGGCTTCACACTCCAGCTTAACGTCAGCAAGCGAAGGCTTCAATTATGGTCTTGAACTTTCTGAAAGTATGAGTTTTCAAAAAATCCGGTTTAATTTAGGCCTGACAGATGAACAAAACAACAGCAAACCAGAAGATTACAATTCTTCCTCTCCACTAGCTTTAAGCGGTGAGTATTGGTCAAACTGGGAAAGTTATGTCTTTACAAAAATCGAAGGAAGAATAGACCTTGACGGAGATGGTATTTCAGATGGTGTCGCCTTACATTTAGGGTCATCAGAAGCATTAAGAAATCTAATATTTGAAAATCTCGATTCGTCTGGGGACATAGAGCTTACAATCGATATGAAAAAAGTATTTGAACGCGATGGCATCATCTACGATATCAATGCTACGCCAAGAATACATAGTTTGAATCAACTAATGCAGACCAATATATTGATGGACAATCTCAAAGCAGCCATTGCGTTAACCGGAAATTAATGACAGCTCTCGCCATAATTACTTCTCCGTATATCAGCTAATCCAAAGGGATATCATTCTTTAAACTTTCTTGATTAGAGCATAGAAACAAAATAATATTAATTCTGGTGTAGTAATTGCATAATAATAATGTCAGCTTAAAACTTGCGAAATTTTTGTACTGCCAAGATTAGTGAGTGCCCTAGTAATATAGGCTTTACAGTAGTTTGTAATATGAGGTAACCCAATAAAAACCTTTTAAAAAGTATACTTTAAAGGTAATTTGACAGGCATTGCCCAAGCATTTTCAACTATTCGAATGTAATAATTTAGGTTTTTACAAGAATTAGTAATTAAATTTTTACTTTTAGATTAAATCGTGTGGCAATTTTGGAAATTATTAAAGTCAAATTATCTCTAATTGTTCTTTACCGGCTTAATAGGATAACTCAATGATAGGATACATTAGGTTAAGGAATTATGCATTAGAATTATTAGAAACAGAACTCTCTGATAAACTTGTTTATCATGGCATACATCATACTTTGGATGTATTAAAGAATGTGAATTTCCTGATTAGAGTAGAAAATGTCAATTCGCATGACGCCAAACTTTTAAGAGTTGCTTCACTTTATCACGATATCGGTTTCACACAAGTATATAAAGATCATGAAGAAAAAGGCGTAAAAATTCTTAAAGCTGCAATGCTCAAATTCAATTGTGATATGAAGAATTTCAGTAAGATGGCATCAATGATCATGGCTACTAAAATACCTCAAAATCCCAAAAATGATTTAGAAAAAATAATCTGTGACTCAGATTTGTTTTATCTAGGAAAGGGGATGTATTATAAAATTAGTGAGACTTTATATGAAGAACTAAAAACTTATGGTTTTATCCAAAGTGAAAAACAATGGAAGGATATTCAGGTTTCATTTTTAAGTAATCACAGATATCACACTGCATATTGCAGAGAAAATCTTGAAAAGCCAAAACAACAACGTGTTGAGGAAATCTTATCGGGCAAAAAGTCTTAGTGGTTTTTTAGTTTCTCGTTACTTTCAATAATTCTCTGTACTAGTGAAGCCATTACTCCTCTAACAATATCAAATTGTTCTGCTAATAAGTCTGAAAAATATTCTCTATTTATAACAAATACCAAAGTATCTTTAAGTGCAGTCACATCAGCTGTCCTATGAACTGGAGCAAGAATCGCAAGTTCTCCAACGATTTGATTTTCTCGAAGTGTCGTAAAAATATGATCGCCATCATGTATTTTAGCCTCTCCGCTTTGAATAATATACATCTCTTCTCCTAATTCACCCTTACGTATAAATGTTTCTCCTTTGCTTATCGTTTCAATTTTAATGATCTCTGCAATATCTGCAAGTATATGATCTGGTATATTGTTGAATATACTTACGTTTTTTAATGCCAAAACTAGATCAATAATATTTTCCATATTGCTTATGCTGTCAATTTGAACAGTCGCTTACTTTCTTGTTTGATAATTCTAACGTCATTTTCAAGAAGCTCATCTGTAGCATTAATTTCAATGTTTCTATTTGTACTAATCCTCATAAAGTTAGCTATTAGCCAAGAGCTATAATCCTGAGCACCATTCTTTAGGACTTCTTCGATAAATTTATCCACGAGCGACTCATCTAATTCGACAGAGTCTATTGCTAGTTGATCAAGGTCAAAAATTGCCTCTATCAAAGACACTAAGATAAGTTTATCTTTTGAAACCAATGAGTTATCCAATAACTCCAATGCAAGTGTTTTATTTGTTTTGAGACTGCTATAACAGTTTTCAATAACATCTTTAAAGAGTTTTTTTGAATATCTAAAAGACATTGCCTGGAATAACAATTTAAGCTGAATATGATAGATTTCATTATATACTAAATCGCGAACAAACCGATGCTTTATCTTTGGAAATAATTTTATCATTTGGCTTATTCTGTTCGCTATATTTAAAATCGCTTCAGATAAATTGATTTCAATATTTTCCGTTGATGATGGTGTTTTACTGAAAAGCGTGCTTATAGCTTCTCTTCGAACATCAAAGTTATTATCGTTTACATATTTATAAACTACTTCAGTCAATTCATGACTTTGATTTCTTTCAAACAGTCTGAGCAAGTCAATTTTATCTTGCGTTGAACTATTGGTCAACAGTCGATATGCATGTGGAGCCAAATATTTTCCGAAGTTAGAAAAGGCCTTTCTAATAACGAGCCTCATTTTCTTTTTATTTCTGTTGGCAAGAATATGCTCTATTAGAATAGGGTTCTTAATATTACCGGCTGCTTCAATAGCTTTTTCTCTTACACTTGCACTCTCATCATGTAGTAAATCTATCAAAGGATGGAAATAACCAATATTAGAAATATCTGAAATTATTTCACAAGCCAATATTTTATGATCCACCGATTCAGAACTAATAAAAAACAATAATTCTCTACCAAACTCAATTGCCCCATTTAACCCACAATGTCTGATAGCTGCCCCTATAATATAAGATTTAGTTTTTAAGTTTTGGGCATCGTAGATGTATTTAAAGTACTCTACGCTATCTACTAAATTGGTTCTCGCAAACTCGTAAATCGCCATTTTCGAAACTTCCTCACTTTCATGATCTATCAATGGCATAATACTTTGTGATAAGCCATTCATTTTTAATTTACGGGAAATGACCAAGGCATTTTTAATTACAAAAGCATCTTTTTCAACCAAAAGACCTTCTATGCAACTTCTTTTCTCTTCATCGCTAAGGGAATTAACAAGCATTTGCATAGCATAAAGTCTTTCAAGAGGATCTTTACTCAAAAGTTTTTGATTCTTTAGAATACCATACTCATTCTTAGACAATTGCAAAGTACCTCTATTAAGAATCTTTGATTTGAGTGCATCCTCCAAAATTCCTAAATAGGCTTTGAATACCTTATTACCTGAAGCAATCCATGCAACAAGAAATATGAGTACAAAGGGTGTAAGTGTTTCTAATTTGAAGTTACCCGAAAATGTTAAGGCAAGCAATAAAAGTCCAGATACGCCAAGGCCCAAGGGCTCCATAATTCCTTTTGTTATGGTATGTCCCTCCAGTCTTTTTACTTTTGTCAAAGGTTGAAATAAGGTAAGGTATGCAGGTGTATACAATGAAGTTCTGAATACTTCGTCAATAACGATAATGGCTGTAAAAATCCAGATGATAAAACTCTCTTCAGCTTGGCCAGTGGAGATGCCTACAATGCCAACAATAATTGCCAATAACAAGCAAATAGGTAGAATTAGCAAGACTACCTTTAGACCCAAATAACGGCAGAGTCTGCTCGATAAAAAGACTTTAATCAAAAGATTTAAAATCTTAGCTATAGTTAACAATGTTGCAAAGAAGACAGCGATATCCTTTATAGATGTATGTTTGGCTTCAACTTTTAATAAGAAGACATAATGCAATAAAAAGAAAGTCAAAGTTGACAAGAAGGCAAAAATTGAAATATTCTTTCTGAAATTATCCAATTTGAAAATATCACGAATCGTGACTATCGTTAGAACTGTACCAGTCTTATTGATTTGAGAAGATTTTTGACTGTAAGTGTGATGCACTACAGACATGGAAGGCTTATATTTTTTAGCAAGTCTATTGAAGATAAAGTAAGCACCACCAAAACATAATGCCACTAGAAAATAAACAGTGGCAGGATTAAAAAAAGTGATTACTAGCGGAGTCATGGCATAACCCATAATCTTAGCTACCGATTCACCAGAAGAGAGTAAGCCAAATAGTCTTTTGCCTTGCCGTACATCAAAAAGCAAAGAAGCTGTACCCCAATATTCTAGGTTACTTAAATAATAGACAACAAAATAGGAACAATATGCCAGAGCTATAATCAGAAATGAATCCCACACCCTTAGATTCAAATACATTAGAAAGGACCATAGAAACAAGCTTATCAATACCCAACTGAACAATTTTTGGGGTTGGAAATTATGTTCCAGATGTGCATAGATATATCCCTTGGTCAATAAAAGTCCAGCTGTTGCCAGATATAAAATTGGTAAGTAATCGTGAACATGGCCAGACCCAACTATAAGAATATTGATTAGTGTATAAGATAAGGCAATTCCCAATCCACTTAAAAAGGCATGCACTAACATGAGGATGAATCGCTCATACTCACTAGGTTTAACGTTTAAAAACCCTGTAAACAGTTTAGATATTACTCTTAAGGCCATTAATTTCTATATTGCAAATTGCCCTCCAAAATATTCACATTTTATCAATATTATGGAGATATAGGTTTATTTAATTAGGCAACGATATATCTGTGTAACCCAGAAGTTAAGGAAAACTATGTTCTTGGTCTTTTCATTTTCGTTACTAATCCATCAATATGTTCAAATAAATGAGGTTTAATTGGATTCCACATTGGGTCTAAAATAAAATCAATACCTTCTCTTCTGGCTAGTTTTGCAGCAGGTACAAAATCACTATCTCCAGATATTAGGATTATTTGATTTACTTGCTTTTTAAGAGTAATCGAGGCAATGTCCAGACCAATTTTCATATCCACTCTTTTCTGTCTGAATGGAAATGTTACGTCATTTTCGTTTAGATCATCTATTGAGATTTTCTTATCGATTAACAACTTTGTCTTTTGGGGATTTATTATCCAATCTCTACCATCGCTTAGTATTCCTAACCTTAAAGCAACTTTTCTTTTTTTCTTTAATTCTTCAAAGAATGTAATCTGAAACTTATATTGATCTGTTTTTGAATAATCTATTGCACGTCCAGTTATTGGATTATGTTGTTTTTTATCATACGGGGCACAATCGTAATAAAAAATTCTGTAAAGATCATATACTTCGCCTTTTGCTTGTGTTAAATGGCTTAAACACATTTCCCAAAGAAACTGAGCTGTTCTTTCAGGGTCAAAATCCTTAATT
The DNA here is from genome assembly GCA_029262995.1 of Saprospiraceae bacterium. Classification (GTDB taxonomy): domain Bacteria; phylum Bacteroidota; class Bacteroidia; order Chitinophagales; family Saprospiraceae; genus RFSX01. The sequence continues at coordinate 94,850 of JAJCYH010000029.1, forward strand.
TTATTAATTGATTTGTAGCGTTTAAGGAAAAACGCACCATCAACAAGGATTGCAGTTGTTTTGTTCATCTATTTAAATTTAAAAAAGCTCTAGGGTGGGCAATCCCGCTATATCAATTGGGATTACGTAGCCAAGAGCACTATATAATACAAATATATAGTAAAATAAAAGAACTTCCAAAGTGTGTATAACAAATTGCACTTTTAAGCTGCAGCAGTGATTATTTTTTTTACGACACCCCAAGCTTCACTTTGTTTGTAGCATCTTAAATTAGCAATCGCATTTGCACCTGAGATAGACCACTTCTGTTTCCAGATAACCATTATTATCTGCATAAGCATCCACTTGTGCTTCCGTTAGTTGTGTATCTGTATTGTCCAAGTAAGGACTTAAATCTATTTGAGTTGCACTTCCGTTCAAGGTAATCGTCAGGATATTACCAACTAAACTCAAGTCTTGAATCTCATTCATAGAATCTAAGTCGCCATCTGTGAGCGTTGATGCCTCTCTTATGGCTAATGTACCATCTGCTTGTTTGACGACAATCAGTGTGGCATTGTTGTCAGGATTCATCTCTGAAATCTTTACTTGACCGTCAACCTCAAGGTTTTGACTATACATCAGGATAGGACATATAATGATTAGCGTAATAATTACCAGGGTTTTCATAGTTTACGTTTTGTTAAAAAAAAAGATAAGCTTTTTCTCAAAAACCTCATAATTTAATTCGCATACCTAGAAGAGCAGTTATTGTGGGATGGCAAGTATTCCTAGGCTATATAGTTGAGGGTTATTACAATTTCAGTTGGATGTCTGACCTTGGATCTTGAGTTGCTATTTTAATCTATACATCATTATTTTTCTCAATTCAAATAGTACTTTTTTATGGTTTTCAGTTTATTCAAAAATGCATCAAAAAATGGTTGTTTAGGGCATGACCATTGAATTAAACCTTTGCTTTAGCTTCAAATGCTACCCATAGACAATGTTAACAGATTTCACCTTTGTATAAGCATACAATCCTACTTTACCTAATTCCTTTCCTACTCCAGACTGCTTATATCCTCCGATCGGAAAGTGAGGATCAGAGCGAGCAACAGAATTTACAAATACCCAACCAGCATTAAGAGATTCTATACATTCCATAGCCTTATCAATGTCTTTAGTCCAAACCGTTGAAGAAAGTGCAAAGTCACTATCATTAGCTAAACGGATAGCATCAGATTTATCTTTAAAAGGAATTACAACCAATACAGGTCCAAAAACTTCTTCTGATACCAGTGTTGAATCATTGTCTTTTCCCAAAAAGATTGTAGGCTCAAAGTAATAGCCTTTTCTTTCTAAGCGTTTACCGCCATGAATAACTTTTAATTCTTTTTTCCCCGTTTCGACATATTGACACACTCTTATTAAATGAGATTCCGAAACCAGTGGTCCCAATTCAGAAGATGTATCAAATCCATCGCTGATATTCATGGTGGATATAAAAGCTTTTATCTTCTCTAAAAATTCTTCCAATATACTTTCTTGCACATAGGCTCTAGACCCTGCAACACAAACCTGACCTCCATTTCTGAAAATCCCCATCGAAATACTTTTTACTGCATCTTTCAGGTCTGCATCATCAAATACTAGCACCGGAGACTTCCCTCCCAGCTCCAATGAGATATCTGTCAGATTTTCCATTGCAGACTTCCCAATCATTTTACCAACATGGGAAGATCCAGTAAAAGTAATTTTATCAATCCCCTTATGGCTAGTTAAAGCCGCTCCCGTATTACCATCACCTGTAATAACGTTAATCACACCTTTAGGAAAACCAGCTAAGGTGAATAGTTGAGCCATGAACAAACTTGAAAGTGGGCTAACTTCTGATGGTTTAAGAACGCAGGTACATCCGGCTGCTAACAGTGGTGCAAGCTTCCAAGAAGCTATAGAAATAGGAAAATTCCATGGTACAATGGCAGCAACTACCCCTAAAGGCTCTCTTCTTGTAAAAGCAAAGTTTTTCTTTCCAGGGGCTTGTTTTAAGGAAATGTCGATGGTTTCACCTTCAATTTTTGTTGCCCAGCCTGCATAATATCTAAAAGTACTTGCGGCAGACATAACTTCTGATTTGGACTGATTGATCAATTTACCATTCTCAACCGTTAGTATTTCCGCAATTGTTGCACAATGTTCTTCAAGCAAGTCTGAAAACTTGTATAAAATACTTGCTCGCTCTGAAGGATTCATTTTGCGCCAAGCACTATCATCAAATGCATTTCTAGCAGCAACTACTGCGCTGTCTACATCTTCAATGGAGCCATTACAAACGGTAGCAATAATTCCTTCGCTTGCAGGATTTACAATAGCAATGCTATCATCAGATGTACTTGGTTTCCATTCATTGTCTATAAACAAATCATGACTTGGCTTTTTCAAAAAAGATTTGGCGTCGTCTGACATCTTGTATATGCTCATTCTTCTATTTTAGTTAAAATGCTATTGAAATACAAATTAAGGGTATTCCATCATGAAAATGATCTATTTATTTTCCAATTAAAAAAATTTTACCAAAAAATTTGACATTACAGTTTTCTTTAATTTATTTGGTCTATTGATTCTAAAAATCATTATCTAACCATTACAAAGTGAGATTGTATTAATCCAAATTTTTATGTCTAAACCAAGGGTCATAAAAGAATTTGACAAACTTGATGAAGAAATCAAGCAAGCGATATTTCAAAAATATCCGTTTGGCTTTGACAGATATATCATTACATTTAAAAATCATAAAAAACAACTGGTTAGTGCTTTGCCATTTGAAACAGAAGAATTTCAATTTATGATTAAAATGACCAGAGCGGAAGCCAATGAAATTGCTCAAGCATGGGACGAAGAAGATAATGAAGATGATGGTTCAGATTTGGATGATATTGAAGAAATCAATAACGATGGTGAATCTGCTGATGATGATTGATCTTATTTGCACCATACACATTCTTTAGCTCCTTTTATTAGATTCGTTAAAGGACTTCATACCACGTGCGTTTTCCAACAATCGATACCATTCTTCCTTTGATAGTAAAATATCTCTTTCATTTAGTGCCTCTGCTACCCTATTGATTTTAATTGTTCCTAATACTGTTACAATTGCAGCAGGATGCTTATTTAACCAAGCTAAAGCTATCTCTGCAATGATGCTGGCTACTAACAATATTCTAAAGAATTTCTCTTATTATCTTCAAAATAACGGTTTGTAGTGAGCCGATTGAAAAGAGCTGTCGCTGATTATCAACATGTTAGGTCAATTAAGTGTCAAAACCAAGTGATCCTAAGTTTTGTCTTTAAATCAGGTCGCCTTCTTAAAACCTCTCCAAACTGTTGTTCATCTGTGTAATTGCCGTAAATATTTGTATGATCAAAATCAACTACTCTTAATTCAATACATCCGTCAATAAAGTATTCTTAATGTTGGGTAGTAAAATTATGTCCCTAAACACCTAAGCGCATGCAACCAATAATAACAGGAGAAACAGTTGATGATAAATTACTATTCAATTGATCGACTTAGCTTATCCTAAAGCAGATCTTCATAATTAGCAATTATCGGGTTAGATTCTATTTCCGATTCTTTAACTTCTACGCCATGGAATACAGAGCCATGTTCAAACCATGATTTTGGTGCAGGAGCACCCCAAAGTGTTTGTCTTCTAGGGTCTCTTAAATCCCAACCAAGTGGTTCCCAGTCAGGATCAACCGTCATGTAATCAGAAGTAAAAGGTTCTATCCTGTGACCATCAGGATCTAAAATATATAGGAAGAATGCGTTGGAAATTCCATGACGACCAGGACCCCTTTCTATATTTTCTACGTATCCCTCAGATGCCATTACATCCAATAAATGAATGATATGATTTACATTTTCTGTCCATATACCTGCATGATGCAATCGTGGGCCTTTCCCGTTTGTCAAAGCCATATCATGAACATTTCCTTTTCGATGGGTCCATGCGGCCCACATATCTCCTTTCTCAGTTAGAGTGTATTCTGTTAATCTAAACCCTAGTTGTTGCACAAAAAATTCATAGGTAGATTGGCAGTTTGGCGTAAAGCAATTGATATGATCAAAGCGCAAAGGCATTAATCCCTTGTGCTTACCAAATGCTCTCATCATAGTAGGAACTCTGGTTTGTTTAGCATGGAATTCTAGAGGTAATCCCAATGGCGTTTTAACTCTTAAGGTTCTTTCTTCGCCGTGCTTCGTTACCCATTCAGCCGGAAGTTTAAGGCTTTCAAAATGAATTTTAATCAGATCCAGATCATTATCAAACGCTACTTTAAAACCAAGTGCATAGACTTCTGAAACTTCAGATTGCTTTAACACAAGGCAATGATGATTTTTTTCTTCCAAACCTCTTAGGTAAATAACGTCTTTTGTCCTTTCCGTTTCGACAAATCCTAATATATCAACATAAAACCTCCTGGAAACATCAAGATCCTTAACACCATATTCTATATGGCTACATCTGATTATATTGAAAGGAAGGTTAAAATTATGATCGACCAATGCCATAGCTCATTATTTAAGTTAATTGATTCAAATATTATTTTAGGATAATTTACCCAATTTTGGGATTGTATGTGTCCCGTAAGCAACACTAATATTCTTTGTTTCCATATAGAAATCAAAACTATATTCGCCTCCATCACGTCCTATTCCACTATATTTTACACCTCCGAATGGCGTAGGCAGATGTCTAACATTTTCAGAATTGATCCACACCATTCCTGCATCTACATCTCTTGCCAAACGTTGAGCACGACCAACATTGTTGGTCCAGATATAGGCGGTTAGTCCATAATTTACTGAATTGGCAATTTCAAGAGCCTCCTCTTCTGTTTTAAATTTAATTACAGAAAGGAAAGGTCCAAATATTTCTTCTTGCCCTACTCTCATATTTTTATCAACACCATCGACAAGAATCGGATTGACATAACATCCATTTGAAAGTTTGCCTTTCGGTATGCTTCCTCCAACAAGTATCTTAGCTCCGTCTTCCTTTGCAATATCTACATAGGACATAACCTTATCCTGATGTGTTTTATGAATCAAAGGTCCTATCTCAGTGTTTGAATCCAATGGATGACCAATCTTAAGAGCTTTAACCCTTTCTTCTAATCGCTTCATGAATTTATTATATACCTTTTGGTGTAATAATAGTCTAGAAGAACTTGTACATCTTTCACCGTTCAAACTGTATATCATAAATACAACAGCATCCAATGCCCTATCAAGGTCTGCATCATCAAAAACGATAACGGGGTTTTTACCTCCTAACTCAAAATGTACTCTTTTTAATGTAGCTGCGCCTTGTCTCATAATGTGCATCCCTGTTGTGGTTTCACCAACAAAAGCTACTGCCTTGATTTCTTCATGTTCTGTCAGAGATTTACCAGCAGATTCTCCTAATCCATGAACGGTATTCCACACTCCTTTTGGCAATCCAGCCTCATAAGCAATTTTAACGAGAAGTTGTGCCGTGACAGGACTGAATTCGGCAGGCTTATGAACCACGGTGCAACCTGCTGCAAGAGCTGGAGCAATCTTCCATGTGCTTAACATAAAAGGTGTATTCCAAGGCGTTATAACACCCACTGGGCCTATAGCTTGCTTCATCGTATAATTCACATGATGCGTGTCTGGTGTAGACAATCCGTTAGCGGCATCGATTGCCTTCTCCGCGAAATATCTAAAATTGGCTGCTCCTCTTACTGCTGCCTTTTTGGTAAACCTCAAAGCTTGACCAGTATCAAATGATTCCAGTAAAGCGATTTCTTCAGAATATTTTAAAATATTATCAGCAATACTATTCAATATTGCCTTTCGTTCCTTATGATCAATATTCCTCCATGCCTTAAAAGCTTCCGCAGAAGACATAGCCGCTTTGTCAATATCTCTGTGATCTGAAGATGATACCTTCGCTATAAAAGAACCATCTACTGGCGAATGGTTTTCAAATGTAGCCCTAGAAACAGCCTGAACTTCTCTCCCATTAATAAAGTTCTTAATTCCACTTTTAGTAATGGGCTTGATATATTTATTCAGTTTGCGAATATTCTTATCCAACATAATTTCGATTTTAGTAATCTATTCTTTGATCAATGTATTTTCTAGGCTTCCGATTCCTGAAGCTTCAACGACAACTTTATCTCCAGGATAAATATGTGAAAGCCCTTCAGGTGTTCCTGTCCATAGCATGTCACCTGGCATAAGCGTCATGAATTCAGTAAGGTATTCGATGAGTTCAGCTAGGCTGTGCCTTAATCCAGACGTATTTCCTTCCTGTCTAAGTTCTCCATTTACATAGGTCTTCAATTCAACATTAGTCGGATCTAAGTCTTCTGCATCTACAAGCCATGGGCCTACAGGCCCCCAAGTATCCCATCCTTTTGCTTTCACTGGAGGTCTGAAGTAATCAGTCACAAAATCTCTAACTGTTATTTCATTACCAACAGTATATCCTCTTAGATAATCCAAAGCGTCTTTGGCCTTTACTTTTCGGCAAGATCTACCAATGACTGCAACTAGTTCGCATTCATAATGCATGTAATCCAGACCAGGAGGTACAATAACATTGGCTTTATGGCCTACCATTGTATTCGAAAATTTTTGAAATAATAAAGGATATTCAGGAATATCCAATTTTAATTCTTTGGCATGTTTAGCAAATCCTAATGCTACGCCTATTGCTCTGCCGACCCCATTGGGATCAACGGGTGGCAACCACATTATATCATCAGGGTTATAGGCTACAGAACCTTTAAATATTGTACCATCTTCATAAACACCTTCATGAATGGCTCCATTATATGCAAATCTTACGTGCTTCATATTTTTTCTTTTTTTCAGTATCGCCCAAAATTAAGGGCATTTAAATAAAATGCCTTGTATAAAAATGTAAATAAACATGTACAAAAATACAAAAGCAATATCTTCAAACCTGAATTGATTAGATTTGTTATCTAATAAAATTTCAATTCATGTTAACTAGAGAACAGCTCAAGGCAGAGGCCCTTAGACTTCATTCTGCAGAAAAAAACAGAAAACAAGTTGAAGCAACTACAGTGCATTATCCAACTATGACATTGGATGATGCTTATAATGTTCAGTCGGCATGGATGGATATCAAAAAAGCTGAAGGTAGAAAAGTGGCGGGATATAAAATCGGATTGACTTCTAGGGCAATGCAAAAGTCAATGAATATTGATGAGCCTGATTATGGAACTCTGTTGGACGATATGGTATTTGAAGAAGGCACGGAACTGGATAGTTCGGCATTTCTGGATCCAAGAATCGAAGTAGAATTGGCATTTTATTTAAACAAGCCTCTTTTTGGTGAAAACCTAAGCATTATAGATGTACTTAATGCAACAGATTATGTTGTTCCTGCATTGGAGTTAATTGCTGCTCGTACATTTAGAGTAGATCCAACGACTGGATATACAAGAACCGTCAAAGACACGATCTCAGATAATGCCGCTAATGCAGGGATTATAACCGGTGGATTGCCTGTTCGTCCAGATGATATTGACTTAAGATATGTTCCTGCTCTTCTATTTAGAAATGGTGTCATTGAGGAGAGTGGTGTTTCTGCTGCGGTTCTTAATCATCCCGCAAAAGGTATTGCATGGCTAGCGAAAAAGTATTTCCCTCATGGCATCAAATTAGAACCAGGACAGGTAATTCTAGCTGGATCATTTACACGACCTGTTCCCGTAAGATCAGGAGATACTTTTAGCGTGGATTTTGGACCACTTGGCAATATATCTTGTTATTTTAAATAAGCTAAAGAAATCAATCATGTCAATTACAAATAGATTTAAGAACCAAATCAAGAAAGGTCATTTCCAATTTGGTATCTGGAATGGTCTTCCCCATTCATATGCAGCAGAAATATGTGCAGGAGCAGGATTCGATTTTGTAGTAATAGACGCTGAACATGCACCATTTGATGTTCCACAAATTGTAATTCAATTGCAGGCGATGTCAAGATACCCCGATTGTTCGCCAATCGTAAGGATCCCAAATGATGATCCTGTAATTATGAAAAGATTAATGGATGCTGGTGTGCAAACATTCATTATACCCATGATTGAGTCTGCAGAGCAAGCACATAACATGGTGGAAGCTATTAATTACCCTCCAAAGGGATATAGAGGTGTTGGCACTGCTCTGGCTAGAGCCGCACAATGGAATCGGGTAGATAATTATTTTAAATTGGCAAATGACGAAATGTGCTTAATCACCCAAATAGAATCCATTAAAGGCGTTGAGGCATTGGAATATATTCTAAAAATCGATGGTGTTGATATTGTTTTTATTGGACCTGCAGATCTTGCAGGAAGTATGGGTTATCTAGGACAACCAGGACATCCGGATGTTGTTGAAAAGGTAATTTATTGTCTAAGTGAAATTATAAAGTCTGGCAAAACAGCTGGCATATTAACATCAGATGATTCGTTAATTGAGCAATATAAAAATATAGGCGTAAAGATGATAGGCGTTGGGTTGGACACTATCCTTTTGGCAAAAGCCACCAAAACTCTAGCTGAGAACTTTAAACCTGAATTGAAAGAACAACAAAGTGATACCAATTATTAACTAATATAAAGTCAAAACTATTCCATTCAATACTTTTTCTCCATTGACTTTTATATCCTCAATAAATACTTTCGTTGTGTCTATAATGTAATCATTAGGAATGAAATCCGAAGGAATACTATTCCTCGAATTGGAAACAGTTATAACCCTCGGATCCTTCCCCTTTGGAATAAGGATTATTCTAAAACTAAAAGTTTCAACGTCCATACATTCTTTATGATAAGTTTTATCCATTTTTAAAGGCGAAAATATAAATTCCTTAAACTCTTCATGCGATAATAGATGCGAATCACTGAATGCATAATCACCCCAAAAGAAAGTGTAGCACTTATTAATTTTGTGTATAACACTACGGACAAAAACACCTGAATCGTAATCTAATAAGGATATTGTATCAATTCGATAATCTTTCTTCTTTACATCATCAAGAATCAGGTCATTCAAATAGTTCAATCTGTTTGCCCCCCTATTTTTATAGTATTCCTCTAAAGGGATTTCGAATTTATTAATTTTAACGGTTTCTTCATATGTACTTGAATCGAAAATTATTAACGTATCAATCACTTCAACATACTCCGCTTCATTTTTGACTATTACTAATCGTTCCTTTTTCGTTTCATTGTCATAAACAGCTACTGTATCTATTATAGATTTCTTTATAATTTTTAAATCAGGTAATGTATCTGAAGTTATATCTCGTTTATCATTAACTGGTACATAATATTCTTCAAATGAGTACAATGAAGTCAATACAGTCACCATAGGAACAATTAATAAATAAGTCCAAAGTCTTCTACTTTCATTATTGTTAAACAACATCATTAGTCTCTTTTTTATATACATTGAAAAATTATTTTTTAAATCAAATCTGGATGAATTTTTACTTTCATATATCATCATTCGAGAATAAGAATCAACACCACTAATCTTGGATGCATAGGAATCACAAATAAATTCATGATTCAATTTTATCGAGCTCTGAACAAAGTAAATTACTGGATTAAACCAAAGAATAGACTTGACAAATTCAGAAAGTATTATGTCAAAAGTATGCCCTTGTTGGACATGAATTTTTTCATGCGTAAATATTTCTTTATTTAAGTCGACTTCACTGTTACAGAAAATATATTTATAAAAGCTGAAGACGCCTTCAATATTATTGTTAACAACAATTTTAATATTCTCTTTTTGGCGCTTCGAACTCTTAATTATCAATCGGAGAATTGAAATTACATTTAATAATAGCTTAGCAATAAAAATCAGAGATATAAAAGCATAAATTAAAAAAGCTGTCTCCATAAAGTTATATCCAGTAGCCTGAGCAATCGATTCCTGAGAAATTGTTGAAATTACTACTTGAGGTGACTCCGCAACCATCTGTATGTAGATGGGATAGAAGTCAATGGAAAGCATTGGTATCATCAAACTTGCGAGCATGACCAAAAGCAAATAATACCTATTAATTTCAAAATTCTTAAGATTTTTATACAGTATTATGTACAAGCCAAAGAGCAGAAACATTATGACAGATGCTTCCAATAGGTAGGCAAACAAATTATTTTCCATCTTTCTTTTTTAATTTGTTTAACAAAACCTCTAACTCCTCCACATCAACATTTTCTTCTTCCATAAAAAAAGAAAACAACTTTTCCTTTGATCCATTTAGGTATTGATCGAAAAAGTTATTAAACAAATATTTAGAATACTCTCGTTTGGAAATCAAAGGGAAATATCTATGGAATTTGCCAAATTTTTCATAGGATAAAAAACCTAACTTCTCCAATTTTCTGATCGTAGACAAAAGGGTATTATATGGCGCAGGGTTATTTATTTTATCGAAAATTACTTTGGGAAAAGCAAGTTTTAATTCCCAAACCGCCTGCATCAATTGCTCTTCGAGAGTATTTAGTTTTTGCATGAGAAAGATATTAATAATCAAGTATAACGAAATATTAGTTATAAAACGAAACTTTCGTTACAATATTGCTTTCCCAAAAAAAAATTATAAAATTTGCTTTCAATCCAAGCGTAAGACTATCGCATCTAACACTCTTTCTCCGTTGACTTTAATGTCTTCAATCAATATTCTGCCTCCACTCATCAGCGGATAATCAATTGATTTGAGTATTGGCAATCTCTTCCTCTTAGATGAGATCTTAAACACATCAGGCAATTGCCCTACTGGAAGAAATACCATCCTAAAAGAAAAATCTTGTACATCTTCACATTTTTCACTATCCAAGACATGCATTTTAAAGTTAAGCTCAGAATCAACCAACTCCCTGAAAGTTGACATGCTCATTGTACCTAAGCCATCAAAATAATAATAACCCCACTTGAAAATATAACAAGGACTAACCGTTTTCATAACTTTAATCGTTTCACTGAATCGATTATAATTAAAGGACTTGAGTGTATCAATTTTCCTTGACTCATCTTTTGAAATTTCAAACGCTAATTCCTTTAGGTAATTTTCAGCCACTTTGCATCTTTCAGCACCATACAACTCATAATATTCTTGGATTGATATTTCCTTTTTATCAATAATTTTAGCCCTTTCTTTAGTCTTCGGGTTCCAGCCATTCAATGTATCCACGACCCTGATAAAGTCTCCCACACCTTTAACTACGGTAATCCGCTCTTCACCTGTATCGTAATCAAAGATCGATACGGTATCTATCCTTTCACGCTCAATAATCTTCAAGCCTGGAAAAGTATCCATCTGAACCAATGAATGAGAGTGCATGTTAACAGAAAATGAAACAAAAAGTAGGAGTTGAATTGATCGAATCTTCATTGTATTGTTGTTTGCATTTTAGAATAGCCTATCTTTTTTGACGAAAGCCAATACTACTATAACTGATAGTTAGATGATTATTTTAATGATTTTGGCGTAAAACCCTATTTACCAAATGCTTGATTATAATAGTTTTAATATGAGTACACTAATCATAAACAGCACAATGCTGGTTCAATATCTTGGAGACAAGGCTAATCTTAACGATATTTGCAATTCTAAGAGACAACTATGATCCAAGCAGATAAATACCAACCTAAAAATAAAATCCGAATCGTTACTGCAGCTTCCCTCTTTGATGGGCATGATGCTGCAATCAACATAATGAGGCGAATAATTCAATCTACAGGTGTAGAGGTTATCCATTTAGGGCATGACCGGAGCGTTGAAGAGGTTGTTAACACAGCTATTCAGGAAGATGTTCAGGCTATAGCCATGACTTCATATCAAGGTGGTCATAATGAATATTTCAAGTATATGTATGATTTACTTAAGGAAAAAGGCTCAGAACATATAAAGATTTTCGGTGGCGGCGGTGGGGTTATTCTTCCAGATGAAATAAAAGACTTGATGGATTATGGTATCACCAGAATATATTCTCCCGATGATGGAAGAGAAATGGGTTTGCAGGGAATGATCAATGATTTGGTTCAGCAATCGGATTTCCCACTTGGGGAAAATTTGAATGGTCAAGCCAAAAATTTAAGTCCTGACAATCATCAAGCCATCGCCAGACTTATTTCTGCCGCAGAAAACTTCCCTGAACAAGCCAGGCAAAGCCTCGAAATTGTACACAAGAAAAATGAAAATAAAAACATACCTGTTCTTGGCATTACAGGAACCGGTGGTGCTGGAAAATCATCTTTAGTAGATGAGCTGGTAAGACGATTTCTTTTGGATTTTGAAGATAAAAACCTTGCGGTAATATCTGTTGATCCTTCAAAAAGGAAAACAGGTGGTGCTCTACTTGGCGATAGAATCAGAATGAATTCTATCAACACCGATAGAGTATATATGCGATCTTTAGCAACCAGACAAAGTAATCTAGCGCTATCCAAATATGTTCATGAGGCCATCGAAATACTTAAAGCTGCAGACTTTGATTTGATTATCCTTGAAACTTCCGGCATCGGACAATCAGATACAGAAATTCTGGACCATTCAGATGTTTCTCTTTATGTTATGACTCCCGAATTTGGTGCGGCAACGCAACTCGAGAAAATTGACATGCTTGACTTTGCAGACATCGTTGCGATAAATAAGTTTGACAAAAGGGGTGCGTTAGACGCCATTAGGGATGTAAAAAAACAGTACCAGCGCAATCATAATCTTTGGGATACAGATCCTGAAACCTTACCTGTTTATGGAACTATAGCGTCTCAGTTCAATGATCCAGGCATGAATACGCTGTATAAAAAAATCATCGATACAATAGATGAAAAAACTTCTTCCACTCTAAAGTCTGGTTTCAAAACAGAGCATGAGTTGTCAGAAAAGATATACATCATTCCTCCTGCTCGCGTCAGATATCTTTCTGAAATATCAGAGAACAATAGAAGCTATGACGATAAGGTTCAAAAACAATATAAAGTAGCTCAAAGTCTTTTTGGAATATACAAAACCATAGAAAACATCACTGGTCAAGATATTCAACTGAATAAAAATGGTCTTGAACAAACCAATGTAAGTAAAGACAAATCTGAGTTTTCGAAGATGCTTTACAAACAGTTTGATAAAGTAAAAATGGATTTGGACCCCTACCATTGGGAGATCATATTACATTGGCAGGAAAAACGGCAGAACTATAAGAATGAAATATTCAAATTCAAAGTAAGAGACAAAGAACTTAATATTGAAACACATACTGAATCTCTTTCACATTTAAAGATTCCCAAAATTGTATTGCCTAAGTATGAATCATGGGGAGACATATTACTGTGGAATCTTCAAGAAAATGTACCGGGAGAATTTCCATATACCGCTGGACTTTATCCTTTCAAGAGACAAGGGGAAGACCCTACAAGAATGTTTGCAGGTGAAGGTGGTCCTGAAAGAACCAACAAAAGATTTCATTATGTAAGTTTGGATCTTCCTGCTAAGCGATTGTCTACAGCCTTTGATTCAGTTACACTGTATGGACATGATCCAGCTCATAGGCCAGATATCTACGGAAAGATTGGGAACGCAGGTGTTTCCATTTGCTGCCTCGATGATGCCAAGAAACTATATTCAGGATTCAATCTTGCAGATCCGATGACTTCAGTAAGCATGACCATCAATGGTCCTGCTCCAATGCTATTGGCTTATTTTATGAATGCAGCAATAGATCAGCAATGTGAGTTGTACATCAAGAAAAATAATCTCGAAGAAGAGGTAAGTAAGAAAATAGCAGCCCTTTATAAGGATAAGGAAAGACCAAAATACAATGGTGATATTCCAATGGGCAATGATGGCCTTGGATTGATGTTGCTTGGAGTAACAGGAGATCAGGTTTTACCACAAGATGTATATGAGAAAATTAAAGAAGAAACTTTATATACAGTAAGAGGAACTGTTCAAGCGGATATACTTAAAGAGGACCAAGCTCAGAACACTTGCATCTTTTCTACAGAATTTGCCTTAAGGCTAATGGGTGACGTACAGGAATATTTCATAGATAAGAATGTAAGGAACTTTTATTCTGTATCCATATCTGGATATCATATTGCTGAAGCGGGTGCAAATCCTATTTCACAGCTTGCTTTTACTTTAGCCAACGGATTTACATATGTTGAATATTACTTGAGCAGAGGAATGGATATCAATAAGTTTGGTCCAAATTTATCTTTCTTCTTTAGCAATGGCGTTGATCCTGAATATGCAGTCATAGGAAGAGTTGCAAGAAGAATATGGTCAAAAGCATTAAAATTTAAGTATGGTGCTAACCCAAGAGCTCAAATGCTTAAATATCACATACAGACATCAGGTAGGTCTTTACATGCTCAAGAAATAGACTTTAACGATATAAGGACCACACTACAAGCCTTGTATGCCATATATGACAATTGCAACTCTTTACATACTAACGCTTATGACGAAGCTATAACAACGCCTACTGAAGATTCAGTAAGAAGAGCAATGGCCATTCAATTAATAATCAATAAGGAGCTTGGGCTGGCTAAAAATGAAAACCCATTACAGGGCGCATTCATTATTGAAGAGTTGACAGATCTTGTTGAAGAAGCTGTCTTGCTGGAATTTGACAGGATTACAGAAAGAGGCGGCGTGCTTGGAGCTATGGAAACCATGTACCAAAGATCTAGAATACAAGAAGAGAGTATGTATTATGAACATCGCAAACATAGTGGAGAATACCCCATCATTGGCGTCAATACTTTTTTGAGTTCGAAAGGATCACCAACAGTAATACCAGGAGAAGTTATTCGAGCAACTGAAGAAGAAAAACAATATCAAATCATGACCGTTCAAAATCTTAAAGAACTACACAAGAAAGAAAGTGCAAGTCTATTATCGGCATTGCAAACTGCTGCCGTAAACAATGAAAATATGTTTGAAAAATTAATGGAAGTAGGCAAAAAATGTTCTTTGGGTCAAATTACCAAAGCCTTGTTTGAAGTTGGTGGTCAGTACAGAAGAAATATGTAATTCGAAACAGGAATAAAATCCATGCTTCAAAAAGATAATCAAATAGAAAAGAGGTGAACTCAAGGGCTCACCTCTCCCAGTTAAAAACATGAAATTCGGTTCTAAAATATATCTACCCAACTATACTACCATGATTAATTACCATAATAATGTAATTGCCATCAAGCGTTCTTGATGTTTGTTTTTAACTTGTATTTCTATTATGGTTTTTAGAGCAAAGGGTAAACATTAAATTCAATAATAAATTGAGAATCATATCCACAGTTCCTTCAATTACAGAACTCTTGGCTGATTTAAGCCTTGATTCCGAAGTCGTCGGTATCACAAAGTTTTGTGTACACCCTGACAATTGGTTTAGAAGCAAGGAAAGAATAGGCGGAACTAAAACGCTTAATATTGACAAAATAGACAATCTTAATCCAGATCTTATCATTGCCAATAAAGAAGAAAATACCAGAGAACAAATCGAGCTACTATCAAAAAAGTATAAGGTATTAGTAACCGATATTAAAACAATTCAAGATAATTTTGCTCTTATAGACACTATTGCTTCACTCTGTAATAGAGAAGCTAAAGGGTTGGCATTGGTAAATAAATTAAAATCTACGGCTGAAAAGATAAAGTCCTCTTTGAATAAAAATGCCTTATACCTTATCTGGAAAGACCCTTATATGAGTGTAGGAAATGACAGCTATATTCATAACGTTATGACTCACCTTGGATTCCGAAATGTATTAGGAGATAAATTAAGATATCCAGAAATAAGTGTTCATGAAATTGAAACACTAAATCCAGAAATTATATTACTCTCTTCAGAGCCCTATCCTTTCAAAGAAAAACATGTACAATTTTTCAAGAATTTATTACCTCAATGTAACTGTATGCTCGTTGATGGTGAATTATTCAGTTGGTATGGAACAAGGTTAATACATCTTGAAAACAAAGCAATCACACTACTCGAAAGTATTCAACTTAACTAAGCAATCCAAGATTTAGTCAAAAAAATCAATTAATCGTTTTATCTTTTACTTTTCTTTATCTAATTCAAACTCGAAAAGATGAAAAGACCAGGATGGGCGGTTGTTATTGGCATATTTATGATCCTTATAGGTGGTTGCGGAGCTCTAAACAATTTCCAGGATATGAATGCTGAGAAAATACTAGAACAACAAAAGGAACAAATTGCTGAACTCGAATTTTCTCATGAATCAAGCACTTCTGACAAAACTGAGCAGAAAGAAGTGAAAGATTCTACCGATGAAAAGTTCATTGGTTTCTTTGGAGACAGTATTGTCAAAGACAGCAACAATAACGTAGATGTTAAAGAAACAATTGGAAAAATAGTTTTAATTTCTCCATACCGTATAAAGTGGATGAAAAATTTCGCCTATATCGGGGTAATAATTTCTATTCTTTTTATAGTGTCTGGCGTATTTTTTCTTGTTAAAAAGGAGTATACTATAAAACTCTCCATATCTGTACTTGCAATTAGTCTTGTTCTAGGCATTTTGCAATTCATTGTATTCAGTGCAGATACAGATTCAGGTAAAGCCATTAGCTTTTTCAGTAATATTGGAATCTATTTTGGAATATTTGTAGATGTTCTTCTCCTGATATGCATAATGGTTCTAGATAAAAGTTATTACAACCAAACACCAGTAGCAGAAGACTATTATGATTAAACCTGGCAAACTGAATGACTTTGTTTTGTTATTTGTTGCGTTGGTTTTGTTGACTTCCTGTCAATCGGAAATGCAAGATAGGACCAATATAAATTCAGTGAACAAAGAGTATTCCATTGCACTGACTATAGATGAGGCCAACAGACTTGCTGCCTTACCAATGGATTGCATTCAGAATCCATTGCCCTATAAATCTGGGATTGTAATTGCGGATAGTTCAGATCTTAAAATGCCCCAAGAACATCACCCTGCTTTCTACGGTTGTTTTGATTGGCATTCAGCAGTTCATGGTCATTGGTCCCTGGTCTATTTGCTTAAGAAATTTCCAAACTTAAGTAATAGCACCAAAATAAGAAGGATGCTCAATGAGAATTTGACTGAAGCAAATATTAAGAAGGAGTTGGATTATTTCGATTTAAATGATTACACCACATCCTTTGAAAGGACTTATGGATGGGCTTGGCTTTTAAAATTACAAGAAGAATTGCATACCTGGGATGATCCCGATGCTAAATTGTGGTTTCAAAACATAAGTCCGCTTGCCGAACATATATCGCATGCCTATTTGGAATATCTTCCAAAACTAGTTTACCCTATCCGAGTAGGTGAACATTCCAATACAGCATTCGGCTTAAGCTTTGCATATGATTACGCCCTGATAACAAAAGATAAAGATTTAGAATTACGCATCAAAGAAAGCACAATTCGTTTCTATGGTGAAGATCAAGATTGCCCTATTCAGTGGGAGCCTAGTGGATATGATTTTCTTTCTCCATGTCTTCAAGAACTTGACATTATGAGGAAGGTTTTAAAAAGCATTGAATTTGAAAAATGGTCCAAGAAGTTTTTACCTGAACTATATACGGGTGGACTTAATATGTCTCCTGGTATAATTAAAGACAGAAGCGATGGTAAATTGGTGCATTTGGATGGTGTTAATTTTTCTAGAGCATGGTGCTTATATGGCTTATCAAATTCTCCATACGCATATTCATTAGCAGAGACTCATATGAATCATTCATTGCAGAATATCGTAGATGGTGACTATGCTGGTCAACATTGGTTGGCTTCCTTCGCTTTATATGCCTATAAGTGCAAATCAGAAATGAAGTGAGCCTCTTTAACAAATACTTTGGGCCAAGTACTTTCATTGCTGCCGCATTTATAGGACCAGGAACGATAACAATATGTACTTTGGCAGGAGTGAATACTTCCTATTCGTTGTTATGGGCATTGGCTTTTTCGACAATAGCTACTGTTATTTTACAAGAAATGTCTGCACGATTGGGATTTGTTACACAAGAAGGTCTTGGAGAAGCTGTGCACAATACGATTAAACCAGGTTTAAAAAAGCAAAGCGTTTTATTACTTATCATATCTGCAATTCTTATTGGAAATGCAGCTTATGAATCAGGAAATATTACTGGTGCTGTTATAGGCTTAGAGCTTATCACTGGTGAACAATATTATTTTCCAGTACTGGTTGGAGGACTTGCTTTTGTTTTATTATTCAAAGGGAATTATAAAGCCATTGAAACCTTTCTAATAGCCATGGTCATATTGATGAGCTGCAGTTTTTTAATTACTGCCTTTTTGGTTATTGACGACATTGGTGCCATTCTAAAAGGATTTATTCCAGGTCCTGTAAGCAAAGATGAATTATTATTGGTGATGGGACTTATCGGCACAACAGTTGTTCCTTATAATTTATTTCTTCATGCTTCCTTGATTTCAAAAAAATGGAAACCAGGAGCTAATATTTCTGATATACGTAAAGAGAACAGTTTTTCCATAATACTTGGTGGTATCATTTCAGCACTGATAGTGATTGTTGCTGCTGCCTCTTCAAATGAGCTAACGGTTATTAAGGGTGGACAAGACCTTGCTGTTCAGCTGAAGCCCTTTTTAGGCTCATTTGCTGAATATTTGATGGGCTTAGGCTTGTTTGCTGCCGGATTAAGTTCTGCGATTACCGCAGCATTGGCAGCAGCATATGTGGCTAAAGGCATCTTTAAAATCAAAAACGAAAAAAAATCTATTGCATTTAAGAGTACCTGGATGTTAATTCTATTTATAGGAACGATAGTATCTTTACTTGGATTCAACAATATTCTATTGATCAAATTTGCACAGATTACCAATGCCTTGTTACTCCCAATAATAGCTGTATTCCTGCTTTACTGTTGCCAATCAGAGCACTTAATGGGTATCTATAAAAATACAAGCAAACAGAATATCATTGCCTCAATAGTCATACTTCTCACTTTAGTATTATCGATCAAAACATTTCTAATAATATTTTAGATAGCTACTTTATTTACTAGTAATTGGTAATGACGTGAACTAAACAAACTTGAGAAAAGAGATTATCTTTGTACTATAATGGCTACGAAGGTTAAAACATTCAATAGAGACAATATAAATTGGGCAATTCAAAGAGCAGGTTTTGAATTGGATGACTTATTATTGAGTTTTCCTAAGTTGACTGAGTGGATAAATCAAGAATCTGACCCGACAGTAAAACAATTGGAAAAATTCACCAAAAAACTTCATGTTCCTTTCGGATATATGTTTTCTGACAATCTACCTAAAGAAAATTTAACATTTCCATTTTTCAGATCTGGGAAAAAAGCGAGTGATAAAGTTTCTCTAAATGTGTATCAAACGATCCAAATTCTCAAAGACCGACAAATTTGGCTTTCTGAATATATGACTGAAAGTGGTTATGAAGAAATGCCTTTTGTTGGGAAGTATAGTTTAGAAGCCGACTACTTAACTGTAGTAAATGATATTAGGAGAACATTAAATTTAAAGCAAAACTGGGCTTCTAAACATCCAACATGGGAAAGAACACTAGAATTTATTACATATAAAATTGAGGAAATTGGAATAATCGTAACATTTAATGGCGTTGTTGAAAACAATACTAGAAGAAAAATTGAAGTCTCTGAATGCAGAGGATTTGTCCTTGTAAATAAACTTGCTCCATTTCTTTATATTAATTCTGCAGATACAAAAGCTGCACAGATGTTTACTTTAATTCATGAATTAGCTCACGTTTGGATAGGAGAAAGCGCAGGTTTTGATTTGAACAATATGTTACCCAATAATCATCCATTGGAATTATTGTGTGATAAAATCGCTGCCGAATTTTTGGTGCCTAGTGAATTATTAATGAAAATTTATAATACCGAACAAAGGATAAAAACTTTAAGCAGAATCTTCAAAGTTAGCCCAATCGTTATAGGTAGAAGGCTTCTAGATTTAGATTTAATTAGTAAAGAATCTTTCTTCAACTTCTACAATGATTATATAGATTCTATTAATTTAATTAAAGAAAATCAAGGAGATGGAGGAAATTTTTATGCAACGGCTAAAAAGAGAATAAGCTTACGTTTTGCTAATTATATCAACAATGCTGTAAAAGAAAATAAACTCTTATATAGAGACGCCTATAAACTCACAAGTTTAAGAGGTGACACCTATACTCGATTCATGAAAGAGCAATTACTTCAATCTTGAGTGCCTTTATTCTTAATTCTAACTTTTTTATTCAAGCTCATCGAGCTAACTATCCTTTTGATGTCGTTCCAAGTTTTTGGACAAAGATTAAACAACTTGCAAATCAAGAGCTAATTATTAGCATAGATAAAGTGAAAGATGAGATATTTAAAAATGATGATAAGCTAACTGAGTGGTGTGAATTAAGCCTACCTGACAATTTTTTCAAAGATTCGTCGGTTGCAATTTATGAATATTCAAAAATAGCTAAATGGGAAAATTCAAGAAATGATCATTATTATCAGACTGCCATTGAAGAATTTTTAAGTACCGATGCAGCCGATGCTTGGATAATTGCATATGCCATCAATCAAAATTTCTCTTTACTCACTCATGAAAAAAGTGAACCAGAAAGAAAGACTAGAATCAAGATTCCTGATGTTTGTCAAGTTTATGGGATTAATTACTTCACGACTGTTGAAATGTTGAGAAATCTTGGAGAAACGATCTAAGTCATTACAATAACAATGTATTATCACTCTTTTGTCTTGACTTTTAATATGGCTGACGGTTAATTTCAGTAAGATTAATGCAATCGTTCTTTCTTCTTATCTTCACAGAAGCTAGATTGATTATTCAAACTTTAACATGAACACCATCATAGATATAAATAGTGACTTAGGAGAATGGCATCCTGAAACAGGTCTTAACAATGATTTAGCAATCATACCTTTTTTAACAAGTTGTAATATATGTTGTGGATTTCATTCCTCAAGTCCAGAATTAATACAAAATACAATCAGAAATGCAATCGCGCATGACTTGAAAATAGGTGCGCATCCTTCATACAACGATAGAGAAAACTTTGGTAGAAAGCCTATCACACAGGATATCCCAAGTCTACTATCGGATATACTTTATCAAATTAGTGCTCTAAAGGGAATGGTAGAGTATTACGATAACAATTTATATCATGTCAAACCACATGGAGCACTCTATCATCAAATACACAATGACAAAAAGCTCGGAATTGCTTTTGTAAAACTTGTTAAAGACATAGATCCTCATTTAAAAATTATGGGCATCGCTGACTCAGAACTTAAAAGCATATGTAAACAGGAAGGTGTAAAATTTATAAATGAAGTTTTTGCCGACAGGCGATATAAAAATAAAACAAGCTTAGTCAGTAGAAGTGAAGAAAATGCAGTTATTGAAAACGAAAAAGAATTTATCAAACATATAAGTCTATTAACAAAGGGTCAAGTATTAGATAGCGCAAACAAGTTACATAATATTTCTGTTGATAGTATATGTATTCACTCAGATACAAAAAATGCCGAAACGAAGGCAAAATTACTTTTTGATTTCCTTAATAGTAAAATACCTAAATCCTGATCTGACGTGGCTATTAATTATAAAATAGAAATATTTGATAACGATTTCATACTATTGAAAAATGATAAAAATGTTTTAAAAGAGTGGCAATCTTACGGCAAAGCACTTTACAATTCAAGACTTGATTTTATCGATGAAGTTATTTGCTCAGAATATGAAATTTGCGTAAAGCTCAATAACACATTCAAGTATAGTGATATAGAAAAATTGCAGATTGAAATAAAAGAAAAGGAGATCTCTACTAGGGTCTTAAAAATGCCTATTCTTTTCGACAACAACGTGGATTGGAAGCATGTAATCCAACAATGCAATATGTCACGAGAAGAAATTATTTCATTGCTTTTGTCGAGCAAACTAGAAGTAGCTATGTTAGGTTTTTTACCTGGCTTCATCTATATGAGTGGTCTTCCAAAAGAACTTTGTATTCCTAGAAAGGCTAATCCAAAAAACAATATTGAAGCTGGCTCATTTGCTATCGCATCTAAGTATGCCGGATTATATAGTGTGGAGAGTCCTGGAGGATGGCATGTATTAGGAAAAATGCCGTGTAGGGTTTTAAACATACCAGACATTCCACCAATAATTTTAGAACCCCAGGATATTGTACATCTTGAAGAAATTGGTTCAATAAAATATAAAGAACTTAATGATTCAAACATTAATATTTTAGAATACAATGGGCTCACTTAGGTTTATATCTTCTCCTTTTTCTGCTACTATCCAAGACCTAGGCAGAGAAGCATTGGCCTATTATGCTATTCCGGCTTCAGGGGCGCTGGATAAAAAGAGCTTACAATTGGCCAATAAAATATTGGGCAATCCCTTGCATGCCCCTTGCATAGAATTTTCTTTCACCCCGGGTAAAATAGAGTTTGAATCTGCGACAACGATCTGTCTTACGGGTGCAGATATGCAATTTAAGGTAAACGATAAAATCATCAAGTTAAATTCTATTGTTGGAATCAAGTCAGGGGATATTCTTTCTGGCTCATGGCCAAAACTTAATGCCAGATGTTATTTAGCTGTAAAGGCCAAATTAGACCTCCCCAATATATATGCATCATATTCCAGCTACCCTAATGCAAAGATCGGATATAACTCAGGAGCTAATTTAAAAAAAGGAGATCAAATTCACTGGAAAGAAATACCATTAAATGTTTCTTTAGAAAATATAAAAGTTGATGATAAGCCATTTTGCGAAAGCATAAAAATTAAAAAAGCACCAGAATATCATTTGTATTCCAAAGACATTACGGACCAATTAATTGCAAACGAATTTAGTATTGATAGTAATAGTAATCGAATGGGTGCAAGATTACTTGAAAAAATAATAGGAGATAAATTTCCTGAATTAAAAGCAAGCGTTCCAGTATTGCCTGGGTTCATCCAGTTGACGCCTTCAGGAACATTAATAGTGATCCTGCAAGATGGTCATACGACTGGAGGATATCCAAGGATTGCATATATTCCAGAAAATGAATTGTCTGCCTTCAATCAAAATGCTCCCAGAAAAAAGTTCAAGTTCAAATTGGTGTAATTAAGTGTCCAAATAGATCAACAATAAGTCTGAAGTGTTTTGCCATCTATAGAAACAATATAGTCAAGCCTAATAGGATCTGGGTAATTATTTAAAAGCAAGTATTCTCCATCACCATCGTTAGTCCATGTTACTATCTTGGAATTGAGTTGAATAACCTCACCATCAAAAGATTGGAAGACTATGGGGACAGTCACAGCCAAAGTGGCATAATGTTCAATAAGATCATGAAAAGAACACGATATAGGACGGTATGGTTTCATAAAGATTTAACGAAAAGCGAAATTTAAAATTGGCTTATTACTAATAAAAAAAGTTCGAACATATCTTTCAACATTCGAACTTTGGTGAGGATAGGGGGACTCGAACCCACGACCTCTGCCCTGTCAAGGCAGCGCTCTAAACCAACTGAGCTATACCCTCGTAAATATGTATTTCGTTTGAGCGCTGCTTGCTCCCCTCCCGATTCTGATTTATCATGTAGGCATCGTCCTGCATGATAAAGCGGTTCGATCTCTTAAGAGTGATATTAAATCACTCATCTTGCGCTTTCGCTTCAACGTTCCCTCTCCCACCCGATTCTTAGGAATCGGTTCATTCACTTATGAGTGATGTTTAATCACTCATATCTCGCTTACACTCGAACGTTCCCTCACCCACCC
>JAJCYH010000030.1 GCA_029262995.1 Saprospiraceae bacterium
CTTCTCCTCCCCAATGGTTAGTGTAATAAAAGGTAGTGGAGCCTACAGGAATTCCCGATAGTCGTTTCTCTCCATCGGGACAGGCTTCTCCTCCCCAATGGTTAGTGTAATAAAAGGTAGTGGAGCCTACAGGAATCGAACCTGCGACCTCTTGGCTGCCAGCCAAGCGCTCTAGCCAACTGAGCTAAGGCCCCAATCGTTAAATTGGTGGAAGCGAAATTACATTAATTTCTTTATTTATTAGGAATGGAATTAAAAGTGAAAATGAGAATTATAACAATGATTAGATCGAAAAGATGCCTATCAATTCATCCAGATTAGGTGTGTTGCTACCTCCTTTTTGTTCAATAGTTATCGCATATGCATTTGAATCATCAATAAATTGAACAGGAATGATTATTTCATTTTCGGACTCAAATACATCTAATGGTATTGGATCTTGATCCGTTTTTAAGGACCATAATTGAAAACTTTGATTGGCTGCTAGAGGTGGCAAGTTTTGAATTTGAATGAAATTAAATTTATCTATAGAGTTGTTGTGCAAATACAACTTGGTTTGAGGATATTTTTCAGTTGGACTAACAGGAATAATATTGTTGTTTCCTAATAATAACAATTGCATCTGATCAAGTTCACTTTTTATTGTTTGAACACTAGAGTCACATTGTGTAACAATTTGTTGTCTTTCTGTAAACCAATTGATTTCTTTTTGATTGAATGACCATTGCTGGTAGGCTATCAAGATCGCTAAGAAGGCTGCAATGCCAGCTGCCCATATGAATTTAGAATTAGGAGTTGGAATTTCTTTTGATATACTTTTAGAAAGATTAGGTGTCGCAGACTCCATAATTTTGTCCTTTAAATATGGAGGTGGGGTTACAGCATTTAGTAATGCATAAGCCTTTAAAGCTTTTTCGATTTCTTCAAGTTCTAATTTTAGTGAAGGGTGATCCCTTAACGCTTGTTCAACCAACAAGCGATCGTCTTTCTCTATAGAACCTATCACATATAGTTCTAAGAGTCCAGATTTTTTTATTTCATCTAAATTCAAAGACATAAAATCATGAGTAAAATGAGTAAAACGACGCCTACAAAGAGGCTGGCTTCATCTTTAAGTTTATCTCTTAATATATTCATTGCAGCACGTATTCTGGTTTTAATAGTGCCAACAGGAATATTCAATTCTTCAGCAAGATCTCTCTGAGAGTAACCTTCCAGATATAATTTATCTATTATTATTTTATATTTTGGTTCAAGCATTTTAGTAATCTTTTCAACGTCCAATGCAGATTGATCTTCGGACACTGTTGCATTTGCATATACGCTTGAATCTAAGGAATCGGTTTTATTTTGATTTTCATATGATTTTAATCTCTTCTTGTCTATTGCAGTATTTCTTGCAATTGTTGATAACCAAGTAAAAAAACTGCTTTTGGAAGCATCATAGCTATCTATCTTATTCCAAACCTTTAAAAAAGTTTGTTGTAAGATTTCTTCTGCTATTGGTGGGTTGTCGATTATACGTGATATAATACCCAAGGTTGCACCACTATATAAATCATAAGCCTTAGACAATCCTGCCTGATTCTGATTCCTGATTTGTTCTATAAAACTATCCTGATTGATAATCCTAGTGCTTTAGTGACATTTTATATAAATACAATCAAATATAAATTTTTTAAAAAGATTTCATTGAAACAAATCCACTTTGAATTTAGTACACGTAAATAGGGGTGAAGGGTCAAATATATATAGTGATCCACAAGGATTTAATTTTTCTAAATAAAAAAAGTAATACAATGAAATTATTTAAGTTTTCAATTGGGATAGGATTAATAGCTGTCCTATCTATTTTAATGACCTCTGCAGATCATATAGATTCTCCAGCGGTTACAAGCATGCCTACTGATATTACAGATTACTATGCTTTCAGTAGTCCTGAAAATTCGTCTAACATGGTTTTTGTAGCTAATCTTAGCGGATTATTGACACCAGCAAATACTACGTCTGCAGGATTTGATGAGAATGTGTTGATAGAATTTAACATCGATAATGATGGAGACAATGTTGAGGATTTGGTGATCCAAGCTATTCCTAGAGACGGCAAAATGTACTTTTTTGGTCCTGTAGCACCTTCGCAAACAGGTACTTCAAGCCAGGTGCAATCTGGGAATGATCCTATTTCAGTTGATATTACCCAATATGGAGAATCGGCTAAAATGACAAATTTTGGTGGTTTTAAAGTTTTTGCAGGTCCTAGAGATGATCCATTCTTTTTTGATCTAGGGGCGTACATGGATGTATTGACAGGTAATGCTGGTGGATTTTCAGATCCAGGAACAGACACTTTTGCAGGAACAAACGTGTTGTCAGTAGTTATTGAATTACCTAAATCAATGTTAGGCAATACTGCAAGTCTTTCAACTTGGGTAGAATCTAAGGTGAAGTCATAATTTATTAAAAAATCTAAAAAAAAGAATTAAAATGAAAAATATTAAAATAATATATAGTTTGTGTTTATTAGTGACACTTTCACTTTTTACTATTAGTTGTTCTGATGACAATCCTGATACGGGTGTTGAACTTGATTTTTCTGGGACATTTGCCCAAAGAGATCAGATGGGTAGACCTGCGATAAATACAGTATTTGTTTCTTCAGCAGATAAAGATGTTTTCAATAGAGCTACCCCTTCAACAATGGGTGGATTATTTTCACAAAAATTTCAAGATAGGTTATTGGCATTAAATCCAGGTTATACTACGAATGCCTTAGGTTTGGATGCAGCAACCTTTACTTCTGTACTTGCTACAGATATTCTTTCTGTAGCAACATCTGGAAAGACTACTTTTTTTGATGGAACAAATGTTTTAACAGGTAGAGCATTAGATGATGATGTTATCGATGTAGAGTTAATCCTAATTTTTGGTGGACCTGATGGATCTTCCAACCCCGGATTGACTTCTGACAATGTTTCAGCTAATGATAAAACCTTTTCAAGTAGTTTCCCATATTTGGCTTCTCCTTGGTAATAAAATGAATTGTCTTTTTTTATCTAGCCTGAAGTTTGAGTTTTTCAAACTTCAGTGCTTTTTCTAAATAAAATTATCTAAAATGAAAAAATCTATAATTATATCCGGGCTATTTATATTCATGATGATTAATAATCTATTGGCAAATAAGGACCATTTGGTACACCACTTATATAATCCATATTTGCAAGAATCAATGATTCAGGAGGAACTTTCTTTTTGGAAGAGCAAAATGATTAGTAACCCTACGCAAGTATATTATCAAAAATACGCTGCTTGTTTGACTAAATTATATGGAGTAAATGCAGATTTAGAATATCTATTTGAAGCGGAGGATATTCTCGATATGGCTCTTGGTTTGCATCCACCTCAGTCTTCATCTATTTATAGAAGTATGGTACAAATTAAAATTAAGCAACATCGATTTTGTGAAGCATTAGAGGACTTATTATTGGCTGAAAAATTAGGGGATAATCTTAATCTCACCAATGCTATGTTTTTTGATGTTTATTTTGAACTAGGTAAAGATGATCAGGTTCAATATTATCTCGACATACTCTCTCACGAAAATGATTTTGATTATTTAATTCGACTGGCTAGATGGCATGATTCTGAAGGCCGTTTGTCTGATGCTATATTAAAGTTAGAAGAAGCTAAATTAATGATTTCTGATTCAGATATTGGGAAAATGAATTGGATATATTCCAATTTGGCTGACTTTTATGGGCATGATGGGCAGATAGACAAGGCATTTGAATACTATAAGATCGCATTGCAAATGAATTCATCAGATTGGTACAGTTTGAAGGGTTTGGCTTGGGTGATGTATTCGGATAATAGAGATGTGGTTTATGCTATAGAAATTCTTAATGAGATTAGCAGTAGATATTTTATACCTGTTGTTGAAAACCTTAGATATGAGATATTAAGCAATTTTGGAGAATCTGAAAAAGCGAGTATGGTGAAAGAGAAATTAATCGCCAAGCTTGATCACGAAAGTTATTTTTCAAGTTACAGTGGTCTTTTATTTGACCTATTAATCGAAGATCCTTCTAATTTCGCAATACTAAATAATATTCTTGCTATTGAAAAATTCAATCGTGAATCACCAGAATATTATGCAAAATATGTTCAGCTTCTATTAATAAGTGGAAATGAAGTTCAGGCAAGACATATTGCTCATTCTGAAGTTTTGGATAAAACCTTTGAGCCTGACGCATTAAGAAGAATACTTCCGGCTATGGATGATAATGCTAATGTATACAATTTTCTCTTGGAACAATTAAAAGAAGCAAAGTTTGAACTGGGTCCCCAAAAGTACAAGATTATATATGGAGATCTGATTTAATAGTCTTGTGATATGATTTTTTATGTTTCAATGGAACTATATTTTATTTTTCGTCGTTATATTTTTGTTGCCGTTAAAGTAAGTAATCTCAAATTTTGAGATTTATAATCCATGTATTGATGGATACAATCCAATTGGACTATTGTCTATTTCCCAAATAGAATGAATATTGTTCGATTAATTGGATTAAAGAGCTGCTAGTAAATTTCCAATAGTCGGTGCAAGTACTGGTTAGATTTAACAAAGGATAGTGTTTGTAAATGCAAGCATTTTAAGTCTGGGTGTTTATTGACTAAATAATTGGTATGCTTAAAAAAAAGATAAATCTCTCTCATATAGGCTATGAGAGGGTGATTACAAGGACACTTAGAAGGATATCTACTGTGTTGAACAGACGAGGCGTAATGAAGATCGAAAATTAAGCCAGTTAGAAGTTAAATCAGTTGAAAAGAAATAACCGCAAAAAAACCTGTCAGAAATATGAATAATATTGCAATTAAAATCATCACATGTGGTCCAAAATGGACACATATTCGTTATGTAGCCTCAAATGCCAAGTCTAGAATTGCTACAGAAAAATTGGTTAGTGAGGTAAAGAAAAATGTTATCGATGTTGTTAATGATGCAGCATTGGAACCTTATATGTAGCATATAGCAGCAAATGATTTGATATTAATATCAACTTTATGATATAGATCATATACTTTATTGACTGAGGTCATAAATATTTATAGAATAAGATGACAATTTTGATTCTATGAATAGAAGTGTATGGAGAATATAGAACTTATAGGTTTAAGAACACCCGTGTATGATGATATTAGAGCTCATCTAATAAGCTATATAGAAATTAATAAATTGAATTTTTATCTCGTTGAATGTAATGATTTGCAGAGCATTTTAGAAAAGGGCTATGAGTCCATTCCACTTATTCAGATTCAAGATAAGCAGATTTACTTTAATGAAATAAATCCGGAAAATTCTCTTCAGGAAGTTATAAAGATCATGACTTCAGAGAAGGGTAATGCTCACAGCTGCAAAAATTGTGGCAATTGCAGATGTCCATCTGATAAGGCAAAAGTTAAATGAAAAGCCTGACACTTAAGTGCCAGGCTATGTGTGTTACTTGATAATCAAGAGTTTTCTTATCATTTTTTCTGCTCCAGTTTGTAATTCAACAAAATAAAGTCCTTCGGGTAATTCAAGCGTATTTAATCGTATTCGATTTATTCCAAGCTTTGAATTATTTTGAATAGATTTCATGACTTGTCCCTGACCATTATAAATATTGATCTTTAAACTTTGCTCTATATCTGAATTGAATGATAAAGTTGATTCAAATACTGAAGGGTTAGGGTAAAGCATAATGTCAGAAATGAATTCAGATGTTAAATCATAATCTACTATAATTTCTGATTGATGATTGATATGACTTTCATCTATCTCTCTAGTAGAAGAGTTAATACAACCATTAATTTCAACATCATCGATATAGACACGATCTCCATTATCTCCTGCATCACAACGGAATCTGAATTTTGTATTGGTGGTGAAATTACCTGTAATAATTACCGTCTCAAATTCCCTAACATTGTTATTGAAATCAGATCCTCGCACCCATGCTACAAGTGTTTGCCATGTTGAACCACCGTTGGTGGAAACTTGAAGCCAGAAGTCTTCTCCATTTTCAAAACTTTTAGTAATAAAAGTAAAATCAATTGTAACTTCTTCATAGTTACCAAGATCTAGATTTTGAGTTGTAATCACAGAGCTATTCGTATTATCTCTCAGTCTTACACATCTAGGATTACTGTATGAAAAATTAGTATCGTGAATACTTATTCTACTATCAGAACCGCCATCGATCCAGATTCCCCATCCTGTTGAATCAAAATTACTTAAGTCAATAAGTTGATTTGTGCATGCTGAACTACAAGGAGGACAAGTACTTCCTCCACAGTCAATTCCGGTTTCATCTCCATTTTGAATTCCATCATTGCATGTTGGAGGAGGCGTTGATCCTAGGCAAAAATTTGTTGTTTCAGAATATGCAAATGAACCCCCCGATGCTAGTGTATTACTGGAATCATCTTCTAATAGGTATGATCCATTGCCATAAGCACAACAAATGCCATCTCCATAAGTGTCATTAATTGTAAAATCATAGCAACCGTCAGATAGACAAATTGTTTCTGTTACAGTA
This sequence comes from Saprospiraceae bacterium, assembly GCA_029262995.1. Taxonomy (GTDB): domain Bacteria; phylum Bacteroidota; class Bacteroidia; order Chitinophagales; family Saprospiraceae; genus RFSX01. Next base: position 6,582 of record JAJCYH010000030.1, read on the forward strand.
CTTCCATTTGGTAAGTTACCATAAGTGCCGCCTGAAGCAATAGTATTATTAGAATCATCTGTTAATTCCCAACTTGTTTCTTCTGGATAATCATCCAGAACGATAGTTAGCATTACTTCAGTACCAGCGCAAGAGGCACAAGGAGGACAAGTACTTCCTCCACAGTCAATTCCGGTTTCATCTCCATTTTGAACGCCATCAGTACATGTAGGTGGAGTTGAATTACCACATGCTGGTGAATTCAGTAGACTTGCTCTAAAGCCTCCTGGCTCGAATAAAGCTCGCATCCTGGATTTTTGGCCCAAGGTGTATAGGTTCATGCAAGAGTCATCCGTATAGTCCATATAATTAGCGACCATGTCTAAATTGCCACATGAAGTATGGTTAAGTGGGCATCCATAATTCGGGTTATCAGATTTTGGTGTGTCGGATACAAAATCATCAATACTGCATGGTCCATCTCCCCAGATATGTCTTAAATTTAGCCAGTGGCCAACTTCATGAGTTGTTGTCCTTCCCAAGTCAAATGGGGGAGTAGCTGTACCATTTGTACCAAAATATTGATAATCTACAACAACGCCGTCAGTAGATGATGGACCCCCTGGAAATTGTGCATATCCTAGCAGTCCTCCACTTAAATCACAAACCCAAATATTCAGATAATTCTGTGATGGCCATGCATTTCTACCGCCAGAAGAATTAAATTTTACATTGTCATTTGTTGAAAATGAAGTCACGGAAGTACTGGTCCTAGTAATACCAGTAGTTGTGTTTCCTTGAGGGTTGACAGTCGCAAGACAAAATTCTATTTCAGAATCCGCTGCTTGAGGCCAATCATTGTTTGCATCACTGTTTAACCTTCTAAAATCTTCATTTAAAACCGCAATTTGTGTCGCAATCTGAGATGCACTTAAATTTTCTGAGGAGTTGTTATAAACGACATGAACAACTACAGGAATATTAATTACTCCCGTAACAACTTTTTCTTGATTTTGAATAAACTTTTGAGTTGCTTTTTCAATGTTTTGCATTCGGTTAAGCAATTTTGGATTTTGTTGTAATTGAAGCTCTAAATGTTCCATAGCACCACAATTCCTTTGAGCTTGACTCGTAAAGTAGAGACACAGCAATAGTAATAGGATAAAGTATTTTTTACTTTTCATAAGACTGAAAGTTTAGGAATGAAATAATGAAAAGGGTATGTCGGGGGAACTAAACTAAAATATCAAGGGGATAATATTCAAATATAATCACAAGAGTTTATATAGAAATAGTAGAAAACCCCTATTTTTTGATTTATATCAAAAAATATTAATTATGGCAAGTTGTTATTTGGTTAAACCTAACAAACAAATTAAGATAGAATTAGCAGCGAGCCATCTTTCTTTTTTTACCCACCCTGTCCTTGTCAACGACTTTTTGTATATAACTATAAGCATCAGGAACCTTGCACGCTGTTCCTCCCATATCTACTTTTATCGATCCAATAGATTGAGCCGTTTTTTGTGCTAATTCTGTCAGCTCATTTACATAACAGCCTACAGAAATGACAAACATATTCATAGTGTACCTGACCCTATTGGGTGAATTTTGTATCGATTTTTCAATTTTATTAAGGAGCTTCTTAATTTCTGGTATTGATACTTCTTCAGGATTACAGATAGATAGAAATGATGAAAGGGAAGACCAACCTGATGAGGCTATATGTTCTTTGTTATTATTAATCCATTCTATTCCACATTGCCACGCCAAACCACTATCAGCGGCAATCCAAGGGACCGTATACTCACTAACCATATACCAGTTTGCCTTTTCTACCCAATTGTTTAGGATTTCCTTTGTCATTTTGTTTTTATCTGCCACAAGACCTGCCAAGTACATCGCATCTCCATTGCCAGAATTGAAGAGCTCTATTGCTAGAGAATGATTATTTTTTATCTTTTTTAGGATTTTTTTCATGTCCTGAACCTTTACACCAAAAAATGGTTCTTTGGCGCCGTGCTTCATGAAAATTTTCTTGGTAGATTCGTTTCCATAACTCTCCAATTCTTGTAATACTGCTTTAACATTCATGTTGAAAATATTTATGATAAATATAAATCTATTGAATTGCGCATTTAAGAAACACTAAAAATTTCTTGATACGTTCTCGGAGGATGTGTAAGCATTCTTTGGAGTACTACATTTATAATTTCACCCTTCATCTTGTGCCTGTTAAATTTAAAATTGTATTCATCCAAATAAGCCTGAAGATCCCTTACCGTTCCAAATATACCACGAAACCAAGCCTTAAGTCCTCTTTTATATCTTTTTAAAACGTGAAATTGTTTCCTCTCCCTTGATTTTATATGGGTAATACCAGGATAAGAATTCTTTAATGATTTGTACGAGCGCCAACCATCTGTTTTAATTTTTGCTTGTTGGCAAATATGATCACTAAAAAATGGCATCAGTTGCTTTACTCCAATATCTTTGACATGCCTGGCATAGGCTCTTGAGATGCCTTTACCACAACGCTGAATACCAATAGCGACAAGCTTTTTGGTGCTTTTTGTCCCAGCTCTCTTTTGTTCTTTCCAACCAACAATACATATTTCACCAACTTCAACAGGACCACTCATCTTGTATGTACATTGTGATGACATTGAGGCCATCACCTTTCTTTTAAACAATAAGGCCGTACGTTTATGTACACCCATTTTACGATGCAATTCCAGAGCCGAAATCCCTTTCTTGGTCGTACTGATCAGGAAGATCATCATAAAAGCTTTGTGTATTGGAAATTTGAGCTTATGGAATAAAGTAAGTGCGGTAGCAGACTCTGGTTTTTTGCAAGAGCAACAACGCCTTTCACCATATCTTTTTGTTGTGCAGTAATTAGTGTAGCCGCA
>JAJCYH010000031.1 GCA_029262995.1 Saprospiraceae bacterium
TGAATACACAGTAATAGGATTTGAATTACCAGAAGCTGGTAATGCGACATTGACGCTATACGATGTAACTGGAAAAATTCTAACAGTAATAGAAGGCAATTATAATAAAGGACTAAATACAATTAAGATTACCAAAGAAGAAATTAACGTAAACGGCATGGTCTACTATCAATTAAACAGTGGAGAATTCAATGCAGTAAAGCATATGGTAATTATTGAATAATAATAATAATAATTAAAAGATTCCAACAGATTTTATTTTAGGTTTAAAGTCGCACCAAATGGTGCGACTTTATTTTTCACTAGAAACTATATTAATACGTGTCTTATTAAATATTAATCATCAATTTAAATCTCATTGATTTGCTAAATATTAAACTACTTGAGATTAAAAAACCCAAATGTGTACCTAAGTTTAACTAAAGCAACAATCCATTCTCTATCTGATTATAAAAAGAGAATTATAAAATAAAGTATCGTTATTTCAGCTTAATAGAGCTGATTTTTATTCATTGTAATACTATTCTCTAAACCTCATCAATTGATCACTTGAAAAATTCCATTCAGGTGTTTTAATAATTGAATCATTAAATTCATCCCAAGGAGCTATTAATTCATCATTATTATTATTTAGAATTTGAAGGGTTCATACTTTTTATCCACTTGGATTTGTTATTTGCTATTTGCACACGCTACCCTTCCTTCCATTTACTATAATCAATTCTATCGCCATTTGTTAAATTGAAATGAATTTTCTCAAATTCTGAATTGCTCCAATGATATTCTGCTTTAAGTTTAATAATAGCATCAGCACATTGGTGCAAATTTTTATTTCCAATTGGCATATCAACCACGCCTTCATAAACATCATAATTATACTTGACACTACCATCATAGAGAATTACATTTGAGCCATATGGTTTCAGTCTAAGACCTCTTAAATACGAGGCAAAAGATCTATTGCTTTGCTTGGTTCTTATATGATCTTGTGGAAGTAAAAACCTTTCTTTTAGGCAACGATATAGCTGTGTAACCCAGTTATATATTATTTTGGGATAGTTCATTTAACTTTGTAAACTGAAGAAAAAAGATATGAAAAAGCGGTTGATAGTTGAATTATAAATATACATTCTATTGCAAAATGAAGATATATTTGTGTTTTATATCTAATTTGTTGTGATATTTGATCTAATATTCTTAATATTTAAAGTTATTCAAAATATATGCCTATACCTAGAATGTGATGTCTATTGAAATTTGATTTCAATTGCAATAGACATTAGTTCATTTTTAAACCACCTAAAATACATTAATATGAAAAAAATAATATCAGTTTTCATCTTTACAATATTTTTTGTTCTAAATGTCAACGCTTATGATTGTGGCTGTCAAGTATATGGGGAAACCAACATGTATTACGATTGGTATGCAGAGACAGAAGCAGAATGTTGCGATCCCTGGACTGGAATGGGATGGTATGAAGAATACATAGGGGAATTTAATATTGGTTCAGGTTATGCTTCATCAGAAGACATAATGGCGGCATGTTGCTAAATTTTTCTCTATTAATTATTATCAACTAAATTTCAAATTATGAAATACACAATGAATTTTTTAGTAATTATTTTTATTATACTCATACAGATGTCATGTAGTGACAATAAGACAATAACCCAAGAACTGTCCGATGATTTAGCTATAAGGACTCAAATAGCAACACAAGGTAATCACTCAGATCGCAGTTTATTACGTAGCGATAGTTATACAAGTGGGATATTAGAGAACCATAATAACTATACCATAGATGAGATCCATAACAATTATGTAACAGTAACTGAAAATAATCAAAATCACGTTGGGCTTGAAAATTATAAAAGGTTTTTTCTAAATAATTTAATGAGCCAATACAAATTAGAGCAATACGACAACGTTGATATGTTAGATTTCTTTTTAAACGAATATTACACGCTAGTCCATTTCAAAAATCCTGTAGGTGAATACAAATTAATTAAGAGCCTGCAAGGAAAGATTAGTGAAGATACTTTTACTAAATATGTAATTAAAACTAGAACCCGTAGTGAAGAGGCTATTGCTACATTTCGTGAGTTATTTAAGGATGAGATAGTAGATTCAGAAGAAATGATAGGCAAATTAAATGCTTCAATTAAATTATATGAAGACCTATTAATCAAAATAGATAATCTGAATTCTTAGACTAAATTCTTTATTCTTGAAGTCTAGGATTTGAAGTACTGACTTACTATTTAGAGGTTTATTTCGGGGATACCAAAAAGAATCCAAGCTGCGAATTATTTTGGTGACTATATCTATGTAACCCCATCATTTGTCGTTTAATGTCAGTAATTGTCTAAGATATTGGAATTTTTCCTAGTTTTAAAACGTAACATTCATAATTAAGCACGTTATTTCCAGCACTTTTCCCTTTACCTAATATAATATTGTCTAGTATCTATCCGGATATAATGAACCAGTATTCAATTTCTGAAACTGCACAAAGTTATATTAGTACCAGCTACCATGAATTGGGGCATGCCTCTCACTATACAAATGTTGGTGAAACCTATTGGATGGATTACAGAGATCATATTGTTTTCAATGGGGGATATGGCTCATTTGGTAATTTTAACTTTGGATCAAGTCCTGGCAAAGTAGCTTTAGGCCAAGCTGTTGGTAATTATATTGGTTACAGATATGGATCTGCAATTTCTGGATCTCCTGGCGCGCCTTTATACGGAGGTGAAATTAATCATTTTAGACAAAACTTTATACCAGTTGGATTAATGTGGGATCTAGAAGACTCCCAACAAGATTATGTCCAAGACCCCAATAATTCCTTAATTTTTCTTACAAATGAAAATGTGTTTGGATTTACGTCTGAACAATACTTTGATGCATTAAATGTAACTATTGTAGATATTGAGTTATTTGGTCAAAGATTAAAACAACTTCACTTAAATAATACTCCAAACAGCGGAAACGATTATGATAATCTACTTGAAGTCTATGATGTGTTTAACTGAGAATAAAATGACATCCAAAATACTCTTGATATTTTATATTTTAGGACTGTCTCTGTATAGTTGTACTAACTCATTTGATGATTACTACAAATCCTGTCCTTATGAATTTAAATATGGTTTATCTCATTATCTTAAAGTTCCAATTAACGTTGTTCCTCATAAACAGTTTTATAATGTTAGTGATACTTTAAGCATCGAAATGAATTTTTCAAATGACATTTATGATCTGACAAGAAGTGTATCCTTTTCGATTAATGGTTTTCCATTCAGACCGATAATCCAGGTTTACAGATTTACAGCCTCTGATCAGTGGGAGTCTGGAGTTACATTGAATAACTTAGTAATGGATTCAACATACATAGAAGGATTCACTAGTTCAGCTACATCAGCAAACACAATATTTGGAAAAACTATATTTGAAGGAGACCGATACATGTTTAATGTTGATATAGAGTTAAATAAAAAAGGGGTTTATGTTTTGGTTGTTTCTGATTATTACATGCAGAATTTAGGTTCTGGCAATTCAGATGCAAATTCTTATGCAAATGAAATTGAATTTGAAGGTAGATGTCCTGACACAGATTTCTTTATTTGTAATATTATTGAAAGTGGATCCCTACATATCAATGAATATCATGAAATATTGCAATATCTTGACAAGGAAGTTTATAGGGATCAATTAGCTCGGGTGGATGTTTTGGACACAGCTGGATACTTTGGAAGCGGAGGTATAGGAATTGATTGGACTGGTTTTTTAACTGTTGAAGTTAACTAAGATGCCAATTTAATATGCACTTGAATGTTCTATTTCAATACTCTAAATTTCTTCTGCTAAATGCTTTATCAGCCAATTTAGACTGAACTCTCTGGCTTACTCTTCTTCTAAAGAAGCCAAGTACTTCTTAGTAGTTTTTGTTGATTCATGACCAAGTGCTTCGCTTTTAAAGTCTATTGGAGCACCGTAGTTTCTTTAGATTATTGAGTGTTATGGGCAGTTAGAAGATAAAAACGACGACCAACAAAAAGATCCAACTGATAATCAATCAGGAGTTTTCTACTACTAGGTGTAGATATGAGGTATTAGAGTACAAATATTTAAATCTAACTATTTAGGGATATTCATAAGTAACATAAATCCTTGGTGGTCAGCACATTAATGCGTATCTTAAAGCATAAAAATACCCCGAATTCGGGCGATATTGCCAAAAAACGAGGTTTTCTTCTTTTACTAGCTATGAAGATACGACGTATTTCCGATTTTCAAAGCCAAATCCGATTTCCAAATTTTGATTCTGATTACTCTACTTTGTTAGAATCATTTCATCAAACTCCTTTAGGTAAGATTAATCAAGCCATTCCCTGGAAGGAATTGGTAAATACGAGGAAAAAGATCTATTGCTTTGCTTGGTTCTTATATGATCTTGTGGAAGTAAAAACCTTTCTTTTGTTGTGTTGCCCACTTTATTTATTAGAGCATTTTCTGAATGGATAACTTTATTTTTAATAGAAATAATATCGTTTTCCTGACCACTACTATAACAGGACATGAAGATTACTACAACAATATTTAGTAGGAAAAACTTTATCATTAATTTGTTTGTAATAAGTTTATTTCTTAATAAAACAGATTAATTCAAAGTTTAGTCTGATTCGTATGCGAAACATTAATTACTAAAATTGCTAAAAGGCTTGCCATCAATTCATCTTGTTTATGCAGCTTCTTAATCCGACATATAGATTAGCTATTGCAATTATAAATAAAGATTAGGTTATGAGCCATGTTATAATATATAATCGTAGCTCTATTAAAAACATAAAAAAAGGGATGATGTTATAATAACATCATCCCTTTATATTATTAAAGTCTGTATTGTTATTGAACAGACATTTTTTTGCTTGAAACTTGCTTGCCATCAACTACCAGTGAATAGACATATGTCCCTGAGGGTAAATCAGCAATTTTAAGATTTAACTTACCAGTTCCTTTGCTTGAAAGGTTATGCTTCTTCAACAATCTTCCTTGATTGTCATAAAAATACATTTGAGCTAATTCTGAATTTTCAGGAATAAAGTATTCAATGCTCGTATCTGTATTATATGGATTAGGTACATTTTGTTTTAAGAAAGGCAGTTGATCAATTGACAATACCAAATCTTCCTCATGATCTATTCCGTTTGAAATTGACGTTCCATCGATTTTTTCTATTAACAAAGTAATAGCCTCTTCTAGCTTAGAAACTTTTGATTCAAGATTTTCAATCTTAGCTTCTTTAGCGTCTAGCTGAGCTTGTTGCTCTTTAACAGAATTGATCAACATATATGGGATTGCTGAAGGGTCAACTGCCAAATAATTTTGACTTGACTCAATGTCTTTGTCTCCGCTTTTTACAACTGTAGTTCTACCTATATCACTAACCATATAAGAAGCTACTTCTTGTGCTTCTTGAGCAATCAAACCAATATGTACTGTTTCAGTATCCTTAATTCCTCCTTTACCATTGTACTGATAAGAAACAGGATTAAACTTGATTAAGGTTTCTAGACCCTCGCTATACTTCTTAATGTTCTTTTTAAGTCTTTTATCAGAAGGTGCTGTCCAAGAACCACCACCTGGTTTGGTTGCAACGCCTGTAATTTCGAGCTGTGTAGATGGATTAGTAATTCCAATGCCAACATTATTATTGGTTAATATTCTAATTGCTTCTACATCATTAGTTCTAAAAACTAGGGGATGATTAGTATTAGTTCCAACTAATCCAAAGGTATTTGTTCCAATTAAACTAATAATTGCACCACTAGCAGCATTTCTTGAAAAATAACCATCAAACATTTGACCACTTCCTTCAACATGAAATGTTCTAGTAGGATTATCTCTACCAATACCTACTCTACCATCATCTCTTACATAAAGTCCAATAGCACCGCTAGAATTCGCAACTTTTAAACCAGCAGAACTATCATCGTTTCCACTACTTTTGATATCAACTTGGGCATTTGAGGTAGTTTGATTAATTGCAATATCACCATCTGTATCTATATATAAAGCGTTTGTTGTAGCTCCAGGTCTAATTTTAAAAGGAAGCTTAGATCCATTGGTCACATCTCTTACAAAGAAATTGGTTTCATTTCCTGCCACGTCCCAAGTCTGAGGCGTAAAACCACTTGCTCCAGACTGCTCCAATCGCATTGTGGGTGTATCACCATCTGAAATGTGCAATTCCACAACGGGGGTAGATGTCCCAAGACCTACATTGCCTCCACTACTAGAAACAAATAAAGCATGATTTCCAGCACCTGCCGTAATTCTAAATGGCGTAGTTCCTGCGGTTGCATCATCTATACTAAAGTGATTCGCTCCTCCATTTGAGGTATCGTTGATTGATATTCTCCAATCATTACTAGGGAATGAAGCTGAAGTACTCGTATCGTGAAAATGAATTCGTAAATTGTTTTCCTTTAGTCTATGGGTATCAAAGCCAAAACTCTCTGAGTTTACACAATCAAAGCCAACACATGTACTTCCTTGTACAACAAGATCCATATTAATTACTGTAGTCTTTTCCAAATTAGGAACATCTCTGTCCATTTGTCCAAATGCAAGAACTCCAGAAAACATTGAAATTCCTACAAATAATAATTTTCGCATTGTTTACTTTTTTAGAATGTTAAGGGTGAAAAGATACGCAGAATTGTAGCGTAATTAAAAAAAATCAATGGAAAATAACCGCATTCACAATTATTTTAACATTAACTTAGAAGTGTAACATCATCACCAATAGAAATTGCGCCATTCGATGTTAATATTGCATTTGAACCAAAATAAATTTTATTGCCCTTTTTCCGATAATTATTCAAAGAAAGCAATGGTTCTTTAGACTTTATTCCCGTTCTTTGATCTATTGTTATAACAGTACATCTAGCACATGGCTTAATGTTTTTAAAACCTGCAGTTCCTATTTGAAATTCCTTCCAGGAATCCTCTTCATGAGCTTTACATCCAGAAACAATAATATTTGCCCTAAATCTATCTATACTTACTGGCTCATCAAGCTTTGAATTCAGTAGCTTCAAGCTTTCTTTACTTAAAATCAGATAAGGATATCCGTCTGCAAAACTAACTTTGGTTTTAAACGGTGGTTTCAAAAAGATTTTTTCTCTAGCAATACTATTGGGCATCTTTACCAAATAACATTTTGCGTTAAGCCTATTAGAAAACCATTCAGAAAAAGCTGTAGATATCATTTCTGCCTTGAGCTTTGATGACCAGATGTTTACATCCATCTGACGCTCTGCAACAGTCTGTTTCGGTATCAATAACTCATCTGATTTATAGCTTACAACCAATTCATTATCAATGATTTGACAAGAAAAAAGTGCAAGTTCTTTCTTTTCTCTTTGTGTCAAAAACTTACCATTTTCGTCAACCAACATGAATCTTCTGTCATCTTCAAATCCTTCCTCCAAAGCAGAAACATTGCTCAATGAAATACCACCAAGGCTCTTAATTGGATATATATTAATCGCTTCAACTATTGGCATAGACTGTTTTTATTATTAAAAATAGGATTATGATTTCCTTGTAATAAGGATCAACCATCATAAATATCTAATAATCAGATAAATAAAACTTCTAATATGATTGTGAATTTTCATTTATCATCAAAAAATATAGTGAAAATTTCATACTTTTAATAACAAACCTGAAACCTGGAACTTAACACACCCATTAATAATAACAGGTTGAAAATGATAAAACCCAATTTCCATTGTACAATATTCCATTGGTTTACTCTGGTTTTCATTGTCTGTGGCATATCTAATGCACAAGATTGTTTAGAATATCCCGATATCGGAGGTATGGAGTGTGTAGCTTGTGTACCAACAGATTGGAGTATCGATGGATCAACATCTCCAGATATTGTTCCAGGAGATGGTACGTGGCCAGGAGGAGGGTGTACTTTAGAAAATCTTTCCGGGGAATCACCAGGCGGGGGAAACATGGTTATGTTCGTCAGCGCTGGTGCAACCTACCAAGAAGGAATGATAACAACCGTCTCAGGACTCGATACTGGGCAGGAGTATGGTTTTGGACTATATTGGGAAACAATAACTATTAATAATTGTGGCGTTTATACTGAAGGAGCTCTAAGCATTGAACTTGATGGTGAAATTTACGAGTATTCTGGTTCTGATGATTGGGAATTTATTGAACTTTGTTTTATCCCTTCATCCAGTAGTATAGACATAGTTCTATCTATTAGCACCTCAGGAAACACAGCAATTGTTGTTGATTCCCCAGGCTGTGACATGATAACCCCTTGTTGCCCATTAAGAGCTGAAATTGTAGAGGAATCACTTGAAGGATGCCCTGGAGATGATATTCTATTTGACGCAAACTATGATCAAGAAGAAGGAACTGTATTTATTGAATGGAGCTCTGATCCCTCAGGTGGTATAGATTTTCTTAGTGCCACCGATATTATTAGCCCAACTTTCAATCTTAACCAAGTAGGAGATTTTGAAGGAGAAGAGTATATTTTCTATTTGCATATAGAGGATGATAATTGTGAAAAGACACTCGAACTGGAACTAGAAATCTTCCCTTCCATAATTCCAGAATTTGAAATATATCTATGTGAAGTTTATGAAAATCCACCTTTACCCCTAGAGTCAGATGAAGGATATACTGGTATTTGGACGGGTAATTTTAATTTTGATGAACTTGGAGGAACCATCCAGGAATATACATTTACATTAGACCCTGGACAAGACAATTGTATTGAAGAATGGGTTTATGAGATTCCTATTGATGAAGCCGTTGATTTAAGTTTTCTTATTGATCAAAGTTATTGTGTATTAGATGATGAACGCTACAGACTTCCAGATGAATCAATAGAAAATATTGAAGGAGAATGGAATGATACTAGAATAATTCCATCGGCACTAGGTGCAGGTGTTTTTATCTTCACATTCCAACCATATAACGATGAATTTTGTGCTTTCCCTTATGAGTTAGAAATCGAAGTTTTAGAGCCAGGAGAACTCGAGTTTAATCTAGCCCCTTCTTATTGTACTTCAAATGATGAGTTCTTTCTTCCAACAGAATCACTAGACGGAATTTATGGGGAATGGGAAGTGGAATCCATTGACTTATCAGCTCCAGGGAACTATACGTTTGAATTTACTCCTGAAGAGGTCATCGATTGTTATTTGCCTTACCAATACAATTTCACTATTGGAGAAAGCATTACTAACTCTTTTAGTATATCCGATAGCCTATGCAGGTCTGACAGTTCTATATCACTCACTTCTCTATCTAATGAAGGTTATTTAGGAATATGGACGCCGCAACAAATTAACTTCGATACAATATCAGAGATTAATTTCTCAAGTACCTGGACACCAGTAGATCAATCCAATCAATGTCTTTCTGATACAACCATTATATTTACTTTACTCGACAATCAAATTCCTGTTTTCTCAATCGTCGATACTCTTTGCAAAGATGACTTAGATCTATCTTTACCTACCCTCAGTGAAAACAATATTTCTGGGTCTTGGGATATGTCTATCATTCAACCTAGCTTGCTTAACCCTGGCATTATCCATATTAACTTCTCTCCTTCAATCTCTGGCTGCATCTCCAATTATTCGGATTCAATTGTCATCATTGATAAAGAAATTCCTAGCTTTTCTTTTAATACTTTGCTTTGCGCAAATCAAGAGAATATCTTGCTGCCTTCCATTTCTGATAACAATATTCCAGGCTCTTGGTCAGTAAATCCTATTGTCCCTTCAGATATCCTAAACAGCCTTTCCGTCAGTTTTTATCCAGACCCTAACCTGATGTTATGTGCTGACTCTATTACTGTTCAATTCAATATATCTAGTCTTATTCAGCCACAATTCATGCTGCCTGACCACTTCTGCTTTCTAGAGGATACTTTCCTTTTTCCTCAAGTCTCTGATAATGGAATTTCAGGACAATGGGACATCTCCTCTTTTGTTCCTGATGATAATATTAATGAACAATCATTCTTCAATCATTTTACACCAGACAATACGGATTGCTATGGCTCCATGAATGTCAACATACCTGTTGTCAACTTCTCTGATATAAACATTCAACTCAACAACCCTACTACATGTTCTTCTTCTGACGGTCAGCTTATTGTTGAGTCTAATAATAATGATTTAGAATACTCCTTGGATAACGGTATCAACTGGACATCAGATCCTAACTTTGATAATCTCAATTCTGGAGACTATCTTGTTCGTGTAAGGTCCAACATTTATAATTCTTGTGAAGAAACATTTTCCTTTGACCTCCTTAGTCCTTCTTCTCCCACTATCATCTCCGTACAACAATCCAATATTACCAATTGCACTTCTGATGACGGTATGGTAACCTGTCTTGCTTCAGGATCTGACCTAGAGTATTCAATCGATAATGGAATAAATTGGCAAATAAACCCTGAGTTTCAAAACATCTCTTCAGGCTTATATCAAATTATTGTCAGATCAAATGGTGATATTCTCTGTGCTGATAGTTCCAATTTTGAAATTATTGATTTCCCAAATACCGTCATCGAAAGTTCTGAAATTCAAGCTATCTCCGATTGCAATCTTCAGGATGCCATAGTTAGCATTGAAGCTACCGGTCAAAATCTTGAATATTCAATCGATAATGGAACAAATTGGCAAGCGCAAAACCAATTCCTCAATCTTGATTCAGGATCTTTTACTGTTTTTGTCAGATCAAGGGATGCCAATGATTGTATTGACTCCATTCGTCTTAATATTGATGATATTGATGCTCCGATTATTACAGATATTGTTGTAACTCCGATTTCAGATTGCAATGCCCAAGATGCTGCTGTTGAAATCTCCGTTGCTACTTCTGCTGATGTGCAATATTCGATTGACAATGGCAGCTCATGGCAATCTGATAATACGTTCAACAATCTTGGTGCAGGCTATTATTTTGCTTTGGTACGTTTAGTTGATGCTCCTTCATGTATCGATCAAAAAGATTTTGAAATTATAACAATTCAAGAACCTCAGGTTTTAACTACCGAATTATACCAAGCTTCTGACTGTCTATCCGATGATGCATTTGTTTCAATTGAAACAAATCTTGTCACACCAGAATTCTCTATCGATGGTGGTCTTTCCTGGCAACTTTCCAATAGCTTTCAGAATCTAACCCAAGGACAATATCAGATCTTAGCACGAGAAGTGGATATGATCAATTGTAATGTATTTTATAACTTTGAAATAATTACTCCACCTTGTCCATGTCTTGAACTAGATGTTGATATAACTACTAAACCTGCTGACTGCCTTAATGCTTTTTCTGGTACTCTTCAAGTAAATAGCGTTTCTGGGCAATTTACTGAAGAAGCTTTTACCATTAACTGGAATAATGGCGATATTGGTAATGTTCTTTCAAATCTAGCTGAGGGGTGGTATGTTTATCAAATTGATTATGACAGAAATTGTTCTTTAATTGACTCCGCTTATGTAGAATCCATAGATCCTATATCTTTTGATCTTTTGGCATTTGACCAAGATTGCAAAGAATTGGGAAGTATTGTCGTAACCAACTTAACTGGAGGCGTAGGGCAGGTGCAATATTCCCTTGATAGTATTAATTTCCAGGACTCCAATGTTTTTGCTAACCTTTCTGCTGAAGAATATCAGGTGTTTGTTCAGGATCTATTTAATTGTGGAAATTCTGATAGTGTTGTTATCAATGACCAAAGCAATCTGCAATTAACTCTTGACCCTATTGAACCAATTCTGCTTGGACAATCAACTCTTCTGAATCCATTGATCAATGAAAATACTATTGATAATTTCGAATGGTCTCCACTGCAAGGCATACTGAACCCTGGGGATCTTATCGCTCAGGTTGCTCCAATTGAAACCACGGAATATACACTTACGATATATTTTGGTGATTGTATTGAAATACGATCTGTCACGGTTGAAGTCATTCAGCCCAAAGAACTATACATCCCAAATGTTTTCAATCCTAACGATGTTGGAAACAACTCCAAATTCTTTATTCAGTCTAATTTCGCAAATAAGACTGTCATTGACCTTTTGTCTATATACGACAGATGGGGAAATTTGGTTTTTACAAATCAAAATATTGAAATCAATAATCCAGATTCAGGATGGGATGGTTACATCAATGATAAAAAAGCTGAAATCGGTGTCTATATTTATGTTGTCAAATACTTCCAAAATGATAAGGAAAATATCAAACATGGCACAATCACGTTAGTTCGATGATGAATCAATTTTCTCTTTTAATTTAATAAAATCCTCTATTGATTCTGGATTTCTTACTGCGTCTTTATTCAATATTTTGTTTACATCCATACCCATAAACAATTTTTTCAAAGGAACCTCCATCTTTTTACCACTAAGGGTATAGGGGATATCTTTAACTAAATATATAGCATCAGGAACATGACGCGGAGAACATTGTCTCTTTAACTCGTTCTTAATCATTGTTTTGAAATCATTATCAAACAACATTCCCTTTTCCAATACTAAAAATAATGGCATTACATCTTCACCATCTGGAGCCTCAATATTCAAAACTACTGCATCAATAATACCTGATATTCCATTCAAAACGGAATATATTTCTGCTGTTCCAATCCTTATTCCTTTTCTATTTAGCGTAGCGTCGGATCTACCTTGAATAATTAGTGAGCCATCATCAAAGAGTTTGATCCAGTCACCATGGCACCACTTGCCCTCAAATTTCTCAAAGTAACTTG
This sequence comes from Saprospiraceae bacterium, assembly GCA_029262995.1. Taxonomy (GTDB): domain Bacteria; phylum Bacteroidota; class Bacteroidia; order Chitinophagales; family Saprospiraceae; genus RFSX01. Next base: position 12,839 of record JAJCYH010000031.1, read on the forward strand.
ATTTGTATCTCTTATTTTCGGTATCATTCCAAAAGTAGACAGGCATTGAAGGCATCGGTTTTTCAATTACCATTTCTCCCAAACTATTATAAAGCTTTTCTCCTTGATCATCATAGGCATACATGGCACATCCCAATGCCCTTGATTGGATCCTTCCCTTTTCAACATGTAAAAGTGGATTACCTCCAACAAAAGCAGTACATACATCTGTACCTCCACTCATTGAGCATAACCAGACATTCGATGATATATTCTTATAAATCCAATCAAAAACTTCAGGAGGTAAGGGTGCTCCTGTAGACCCTATTGACCTCAGTGAATTTAAGACATACTTTTTAGATATAGGCAAATCTCTTTTCATACATTCCGTTAAATAAGGAGCACTTGTTCCGAAATGATGGATCGGCAATTCATCTGCAAGTTGCCACAATAATTCAAGTGATGGTTTAGATGGACTTCCATCAAATAATACAGGTGTTGCTCCAGCAAGTAATGATGCCTGCAAAAAATTCCACATCATCCAACCTGTAGTAGTAAACCAGAAAAAGTTCTCTCCTTCCTTAACATCATTGTGGAAGGTCATATATTTTAAATGCTCCAAAAGTACACCCCCTTGAGAATGTGTTATTGCTTTTGGTTTACCTGTTGTCCCTGAGGAATACAAAATCCAAATTGGAAAATTAAATTCAACTCTGGTAAATTGTAATAATTCCTCTGAATAAAAATTGTCAACAATATCGTCCCAGTAAGTTGCTTTCGAAACGATTGCAGAGTTTTCCAAGTAATTGACACATACAACATCCTCTATACTTGGCAGTTGTCCTACTATTTCTTGTATTTCATCTATTCTTTTATATCTCTTGTTGTTATAAGTATAGCCGTTTGCTACAAAAAGAATTCTTGGCTCGATTTGCTCTAATCGTTCAACTACTGTTGTTGTGCCAAAATCAGGTGAGCAGCAAGACCATATAGCCCCTAAACTGTTTACAGCCAAAAAAGATATAATAGCTTCTGGTATATTAGGAAGATAAGCGGCCACTCGGTCACCCTTTTTTATTCCTTTTGAGACTAAATAACTTTGAATAGCTTTTACTTTATGCTCGAGTTCGTCCCATGATACTTTTTTGCATTGTGTTTCATTTATAAATACTAAAGCATCTCTATTATCATTACGCATCCTGAATATATGCTCTGCATAGTTTAATTTAGCTCCCGCAAACCATTTTACTTGAGGCATTCTATCGCTTGAACAAACCTTGGAATAATTACCTTCATGTGTAACATCAAAATACTCCCATATGCTCAACCAGAATTGTTCCGTATTGTCCACCGACCACTGCCATAGACTTTGGTAATCAGAAAAAGTCAGGTTATATTTAGACTGCAGCCAATCCATATATTTATTCATATTGGATGCTGATTTAAAGGACTGGGATGGTGTCCAGAGAATATTTCTTTTCTTCATGTAAACAAACTATTTACTTATTATTTCCTTGTATATCTTAAGAATAGACAATTTAGTGAGTTCCTTTTATTTTTGCGCAGAATTAATTCAATTTTGAATTTTTAACACTTACCAATTGATTATTGAATAATGCTTCTTATTGATTAATCAAATTTTCATACCTTAATGAATGCCTTATCTAATGACTATGAGTCTCAGGGTATTGGCTATAGATTAAGCTCCTAAAGTTATGTTTGAAATATTCATCTTTTTAATTACGCTTGCAGCCATTTTGATTATAATCAATAGAAAATGGTTCAAGTTACCTGATACCATAGGTGTAATGATTCTTGCTATGATGCTTTCTACCATATCATGGGTTATTTCAAGAACGCATTCAGAACTTTTTCAGCTGTTTTGCACAAAAATTTCAAATATTGACTTTAAGGCATTTGTCTTTGACTTCTTATTAGGGGTATTGCTGTTTGCAGGTTCAATTCACGTAGATACAAAAGCAATATTAAAAAATAAAACTACAATATTTCAATTTGCCACAATTGGTGTCCTTCTGTCTAGTATTATCATTGGATTTCTTGTGTATTATATTTCTTCTTGGTTTGGATTATCCATCAGTCTACCTTATGCTCTTGTTTTTGGGGCATTAATATCACCTACTGATCCAGTAGCTGTATTGGCCTTGCTTAATAAAGCAGGCATAAGAAAAGAGCTCGAAATAAAAATTATTGGTGAGTCTCTTTTTAATGATGGCATAGGAATTATTCTTTTCTTAGCCATTCTGCCCTTTACAAAAATGGGCGTAAGTGAAATAAATTTTCATGTACTAAGCATTGAATTACTTAAAGAAATTTTTGGTGGAATCATACTAGGATTTCTAATTGCAGCGCTTTCCATTAAGGTGTTCCGAACAATAAAAAAAGAAGGGATATTAATGACACATATTAGTTTAGCTATTACTCTAGCTGGATATTCCATAGCAATGAGAATAGGATTTTCTGGAGCTATAACAATGGTTGTTTCAGGATTAATTCTAGGCCATTATCTTCATAGTCAAACCAATTCTTCAGAAAACCCAAAACAGATCTCAATTTTCTGGAAAACTCTGGATGAAATATTAAACTCTGTACTATTTGTCTTGCTAGGCATTGAAGTCATTTCAGTACAATTTAACATTAATGTTTTGTTATTATCACTTATAGTAATACCGTTAATAATCCTTTCAAGGTTTATTTCGCTATCACTAGGTAATCTATTTAGTCCAACAGATATAAAGTCCAATAGATTAGATTTGGCCCTTCTAAGTTGGGCAGGATTAAGAGGAGCCATTTCTTTAGGTCTTGTATTCACACTACCAGATAGTGAAACAAGGGACTTATTGTTAATGTTGACATATATTATCGTCACGTTCTCAATAATAGTCCAAGGATTAAGCTTAGGAAAAGTTTATAAATATTTAAATTCGATAAATTAATAAAAGAATGAATAAAATATCTATTGCAAAATTTAACGAAATAGAAGAGAAAAAGCCTATAGCAGCTTTTGTAAATGGACTTGATTTAGTGCTGATTAAATATGGTAAAAAAGTATCTGTCCTTTATGGTAGATGTCTTCACAGGGGAGCTCTTATGGCAGATGGATTTATTGAAGGTGACAATATCATTTGTGGGTTGCACGGATGGGATTATAGATTCGATACTGGAGTAAGTGAGTATAATAATGAAGAGGTCCTGTATAAGTTTAAGTGCATTGTAGAAGACAATGAAGTTTTTGTAGATGAAAATGAAATAAATGATTATTTAACACAGTATCCACAACCCTTTAATACGGATAAGTATCTTGGAAAATATGCAGATACACATCCAGAAAGCACTGAACCATATACTTCTTACATCAAAGATCTAGCACAAAATGGCCTAAAAAATCATGGACATCATGGTCCGTCAGCATCTATGGGTGTAGACAGAAATACTCTTCCCAAATGGGAGGATATACAGTTTCTTCCTGCCCAATTAGCCAATAGACCTCTTTTGGATGAAGAAAAAGTTGATACTAAGGTGATCATAGGTAAAGCCGCTAAAAAACCTTTGGTACTTGATATGCCAATTTTTGTTTCTGACATGAGTTTTGGTGCTTTGTCAAGAGAAGCGAAAATCGCTCTGTCCATGGGGGCAGAGTTAGCAGGAACAGGTATTTGTAGTGGCGAAGGAGGAATGCTTCCACAAGAACAAGAAAATAATTCAAAATATTTCTATGAATTAGCTTCTGCCAGATTTGGCTTTGAACTGGATAAAATTAAAAAAGTTCAGGCCTTTCATTTCAAGGGAGGACAAGGTGCTAAAGCAGGAACAGGTGGCCATTTGCCAGGAAATAAAGTTACTCCAGAAATTGCCAAAGTAAGAGGTTTAGAAGCTGGGCAAACAGCAATATCTCCAGCTACTTTTCCAAACTTAAAAACCAAATCAGATTTTGTTGAACTAATAAACAATGTACGTGAAATATCAGGAGGTATACCTGTCGGATTTAAATTGGCAGCAAGCCATATTGAAAAAGATATAGAATTTGCACTTGACTTAGGGGTTGACTATATAATCATAGATGGTAGAGGTGGGGGAACAGGATCCGCACCTACTGTCCTTAGGAATAACATTAATGTTCCAACAATTCCAGCCTTAGCACGGGCTAGAAAATTCTTGGATCAACGTGAAGAAAACAATGTATCTCTCATTATAACCGGAGGATTAAGAATAGCAGACGATTTTGCTAAAGCACTGATGCTCGGAGCAGATGCAATTGCAGTCTCCAATGCAGCCCTTCAAGCTATTGGGTGTCTTGGAATGAGAGCATGTGCCTCAAATAATTGTCCAGTTGGAATTGCAACTCAAAAAGATCATCTTAGAAAAAGATTAATTATCGAATCGTCAGCTCAACAGCTATATAACTTTTTCAATGCCTCCAATGATTTGATTAAGGTAATTGCCAGAGCTTGTGGACATAACCATATTGAAAAATTTAATCACAATGACTTAAGTACATTTAGTTGGGAAATGCATAAATTAAGTGGTATCCCTTTTGCAGGCATGCATAACAGATAAATATGGAAAAAATGGTTGAGTTGATTATCCTTGTTTTTAGCTTTTACTTTATAATGGGCTTCTTTTTTTCACTGATTTTTCTTTGGAAAGGTCTTACAAAAATTGACCCTTCCACAAGTAATACTTCAATTGTCTTTAAGATCTTTATCCTCCCTGGATTATTGGTATTCTGGCCTATTTTATTCAAACGATGGTTAAAATCAAAACAATGAATATCTTACTAAGAAAATATCATCTTAAAATATGGTTATTATTGGTAATCCTTTTTTTAATAATAATATCAATGTTCTTATGGGGATAAACTACAATGCTGTTCAATGGAATAAGAATAAAAAAACATACGATATAATTCTATGGGTTTTTATCCTTTTTATAATGGCTTTTATGATGAGCTTGCAAGTGATCTTCCATCCAACTATCACTCTTGAGACCAGCATAATCAGAACTACTGCAATAACAGCATTTTTACTTTTACACATTATCTTAATGATTGGACCATTATGCAGACTCGACCAAAGGTTTCTTCCTTTGTTATACAATAGAAGGCACCTAGGTGTAAGTATGTTTTTCCTAGCATTAATACATGGTCTTTTTTGTATAATACAATTTCACAGTCTTGGTGATGTCTCTCCTTTGGTTAGTTTGTTTACCTCCAATGGAGATTATGACAGTTTTAGCGATTTCCCTTTTCAAGTTTTAGGGTTTCTTGCCTTAATTATCTTATTTATAATGGCAGCTACCAGTCATGATTTTTGGCTAAAAAACCTTGGACCACACATGTGGAAGTTCTTGCATATGATGGTATATTTTGCCTATATTCTGATCATAGTTCATATCCTAACCGGAGCACTACAATATGAATCAAATAGTATTTATGTATTGCTAATTGCAGTAGGATTTGTAAGCATCTCTTCGCTTCATCTATATGCAGGGATTAAAGCAAATAAAACTGACTTGACGATTGTTAATAGTCATAACAAATCATTGCATTTTGTATGTACGGTAGAAGAAATCCAAGATGATTGCGCAAAAACATTTAGTTACAATAATGAAGACATTGCAATATTTAAGTACAACGATCAACTATCTGCCGTTTCAAATATTTGCAAACATCAAATGGGTCCATTAGGGGAAGGTAAAATAATTGATGGCTGCATAACCTGTCCGTGGCATGGCTATCAATATCTTCCAGAGAATGGACAATCTCCTCCTCCATTTAATGAAAAAATAAAGACTTATCAATTAATGCTCATAGAAAATCAGATTTGGGTAGATGTCATTCCAAGACCTGAAGGCACCACTATCACTCCTGTAAAAATACTTCAAGATGGATCGAGATAAGGAATTTTACATAGGCTGGCGTGATAAAACACCATCGTCAAGTCGTAATCTTATAAAAATGTTTATTCTTGCAATTTTCACAATAGGAATAATTTCTTCAGTTCTTATTGTATATTTTCAGAAGCCATTTAACCAACACCAATTCACTTTTGGTAACTTGGCTGAAGTCGAAGGTATTCTACATAAATTTCCCAAACCAATTTTAGAAATTAACTCTGGAGACGCAAATATTGAAAGCAAGTATGTACTTCTTGTTGGCTATGGCAAATTTGGCACAGATGGTATTATTGCAGAGATGGAAAAAGAAAATGGTGATTTAGCAGGAAAGAGAATTAAATTAATCGGCAGTCCAATTAAAGGTGATGGGAAAAGTCTATTAGAATTGAGTAAAAAGAAAGAAAGTCTACTTCAGGTTTATGATGATACAACGCTTTCACCTAATAGTCCTAGTCCAAAAATTAATGTTACCCTATCTGGTGAAATTATTGATCCTAAATGTTATTTCGGTGTAATGAAACCTGGAGAAGGAAAAATTCATAAATCCTGTGCTATTAGGTGTATCTCAGGAGGAATACCTGCTGTATTTAAATCAGCTGATTCTATGGGCTTTAAATATTCAATAATTCTAGGTGAAAATGGAGAAGGAATCAATGAAAAGCTTCTTGACTATGTAGCTGAGAAAGTTACAATTTCAGGATTTGCATACACAGCTAACGGATGGGATGTAATACAAATTGATCCTAAGCAGCTTGATCAATAATTTTTTTTGCTAAGTTTCTTGCAGTAAAGATTCTGCTTTTTACAGTACCAACAGGGACACCTTGAATTTCCGATATCTCATTATAAGAATATCCTATGAAATATAGTCTAAATGCCTCTCGGTATTTCTTCTTAATTTTTTTAAATACTTTATTGAAGTCCTTTCTCTTTAATTGAGAAATAGCTTTATTCTTTACAGATGTCCCTTTCAAAAGTGCATTCTGGTTCGGTGAAATATTACTTAATATTTCCTTTCTCCTTTTCCTTTTGTGATATGCTGTAATAAAGGTACTGTAGATGATACGCTGAAACCAAGGAAGAAATTTATCTTTAGATTTCAACGAATTAATGTTTTCAATTGCCTTGATGGATGAGTCCTGCAGCAAATCTTTTGCGTCGCTTTTAGACTGTGTTAAGTTTTGTGCAAAGAATAATAAATTTCTATAATTTTTTTTATAATGATTATCAAACGATTTGTTATTCATATATTTTAATAGTAGTTTACTTTCAATAACTAAACGATTTTAATACTGTTTTGTTCAACTCATTACGTAATTTTACTATCCATTTTGATTGAACGTATTGGGTAAGGTATGTCTATGTGGTTTATATCAAAATCAGATTTAATCAATTCAATAGCTTTACTCTTAGCTTCCATTATTGATAAGGATGTTATAGCTTTCACCCAAAATCGTAATAAAAAATTAATTGAACTGTCTCCAAATGACGTATAGTAAAATTCAATTTCATTATCTTCTGAGACTGGGAAATTTCGTTGAATTGCACTAATCGCTATGTTTTTAACTTCCTCAAGATCTGAGTCATAAGAAACACCACAAGTAACAGATGTTCTTACCTGTTGTGTTAAGCCATAGTTTTTGAATGGATTTTCAGTGATAATTTTGTTCGGTATAATAACAATATTATTATCTGGTTCCCTTAATTTGATATATCGTAATGTTATTTGATCAACGGTTCCAGAATAGTTGTCCGTCTCTATAAAATCACCAACAGACATCACATCTTTAAATGCCAAAAATATTCCTGCAAAAGTATTTGATAATGTTCCCTGCAAAGCAAGACCGATCGCCAATCCGGCAACACCTGCACCAGCTAATATTGAGGTTAGAGCTTTGTCAAGATTAAGAATGCCTAAGGCCAAAAACAAACCCAATGCAATAACAAAGATTGAAATGAAGGTACTAAGAAGATTTCGAACTGAAGGAGAATCAATTCTATAGTTCAATAATCTACTGATATACCTTGAACTAATTCGAGAAAGTATCACCGTAATTAAAATAACAAATAATGCCAAAATCATATTTGGCATCATTGAAGTCAAAGTTTCAACCCAGCTGTTTAACTTTTCCAACATTAGACTCCAAGCTTCATTCATTTCATTCTGCATATATGTTTTTTGTCTTTAGATTTATAATAGATTATGATCAATAAAATAAAAATGGTGTAGCTGCTAGCTACACCATTCGTTAATGTTTAAATATTGGCAAATTTATACAAGAACTGGTTCCTGTTTTTTACTCAACCAAGCATCTAACATCCAGCTTGCTTTTTCTATTTTAGAAATATAAGAACCTATTAAGTCAATGGTCCCTTCATCTCCAGCTTCATTAGCTGCCATGATAACGTTTCTCATAAGCGCAATAAGAATCTTGTGGTTTTTGAGTATGTTGAATACCATCTCCTTATCACTCAGAATATCTTCTGTCTCATCAATATTTGAAAACTTTAAGTACTCCGACATTTTACCTAGTGGCTTTTGCCTTAAGGTTAGTATTCTTTCTGCTAACTCATCAATTTTAATTTTTGCATCATTATATAGTGTTTCAAACCTTTCATGCAAATCAAAGAAATTGTCGCCTTGTATATGCCAGTGAAAACTTCTCAAATTCTGATAATATACATTATAGCTTGCTAACAAAAGGTTAAGCTGCTCACTAACATTTAATAATTCTTCTCTCTTTAATCCTAAATAATTCATATATGTTTTTTGTGGTTAAACAATAATTGTTGGCAAACTTGACCTTAACAGTAATCTATTTGCATTTTCGGTATACAAACGCTCCAAAAATGATTTGCCATAGTTCATAAACGTAATCCAATCACTATCATATTTTTTAACTAGTCCCTTTATGATAGCTTCTTCAAATTGTCCTTTTCCCAGGATGACAATAGCTGTGTCAAATGTCTTTAGTGTGACAAGTTCGTTTTGGATAATCTTTAATACCTCCTTATCCATTTTATCTTCTACAACTATCCTAACATTTAGTTTACAATGATTTGCGATTTGCTTAAGGTCATCAAATTTTTCTTGATCATACTCATCTATAAAGAGTAGCATGTTTTCTGCTTTTTCATATTTATAATTCTTAGGTATGTACAAACATGGTAAATCCGTTGACTTAGACACTGATGTTTCATCTGTGCCAAAAAGAACATTATACCATGATTCATTGCTAATGTTTTGCATTGTACACATTAAGTAATTGTCTCGATCCGATAGTATATTTATTTTAGAAGGCAAGTCCCCCTTTCCTAATATGTAATTGATTTTTCTGTGCTCCAACATTAAAGGCTTAATAAGCTTTATCAACTCCTCTTCAGTTTGCATAAGAGATTCATTCTCTTCAATTATTTGCGGATATGACAAACCAGTACCTGCAATAGATGCTGGAATAATTGACTTATCCATTTTGAAATTATAAATAAAATCTAGGTACAAATTTTTATCACGTGCCAAATGTAAATTATAGTTACAATAGTTCTCAACTTGTATATTTTGAGTATTAATGTCTTTTAATATTGAAAGTATTTTTTTCATGTGATTTATTAGTAAGACATTATGAACTTTAAATAAGTTCGATTGAAAAAATAAAATTTATCGAACAATGATTGTTTTCATCTAGTCTTAAGGGTGAATCAAAAAAATTAAATACAAATGGAAAAGAAGATGAAAGAAGCGTTGAAAGATTTAATTGTAAGACTTGAAGATGCCCATAAGGGTTATATAGAAGTTAAAAATGCTATATCCAATACAGTACTTAGAGATTGGATGGAAAAATATGCTATTGAAAGAAAGAAATTTCAATCTGAACTTGAAGAAAGTTTGCATAAACTAGGTGGAGATGCGGAAATTAAAACAAGTTTCTTAGGTGAACTACATAGAATGTTTATCGCCTTTAAGCTTAATAATATAAATAATGACTACGATTCTGTTTTCAAGGAAATAGAACGAGGTTCGAATGTATTGATTAACGACTACGAGAAAGTGATCAATGAAATTCAGTATCCCTTGTACATTGAAACTAAATTAAAAAGTCAATTAAGTTTAATTAAAGATGAAATCAACAGTTTGAAAAAACTCAAGAGTGAAATATTATCAGAAATGGTATCCTAGTAATGTCTTGTTGGATTTAATAAGCAAAACAGCCTCAGTTGGGGCTGTTTTTTTTTTATCTATTTACAAAACCCAATAATATTGCCACAAAAGAATTAATCATTTATATTTGCAATCCAATTTTATGGCGTGGTAGCTTCTCGCAAATTGATTAATGATCAAATGCTGGACAAGCAGCTTCGCTACACTTTTTATGGCGTGGTAGCTTCCCGCATATTGATTAATGATCAAATGCTGGACAAGCAGCTTCGCTACACTTTTTATGGCGTGGTAGCTCAGCTGGTTAGAGCGCGTGATTCATAATCCCGAGGTCGGCGGTTCAAGCCCGCCTCACGCTACTTTTAAAGATCTAATTGATTGATTATCAGTTAGGTCTTTTTTGTGGTCGTCGTTTTTCAAAATCAAAGGGCATTATTTTCAATCGTTTTGCTCTACTTCCATTTTTAAAAAGGCACTTTCAAATTCATCATTCTTAATTATGAATTGAATAGATTCTTCGATTGTATCTGGATATAGAGCTCTAACTATAATTACCTCTGTTGACCAGAAGTATTTTCTAAAATCTGATTCACCTGGGTGCACTTGGGGTAATGGTTTTATAACCTATCTGAAAATCAGGGCTTCACATATAAAAGAGAATGTTACCATTTGTCAATAATTAATGTGACATAGACTTAGCGCAGTCATAAGAAATAAGTGCAATTCTATCTAGTGCCACCTACTTGACCTTATTGACTCGAAACCAATAAGATTAAAAAAATATGAACTATTGAAAACTTTTACATTCCATATAGAACTGAGCATGAGTCAATGGCATTTGAGTATTTGAACGAAGCGGCTTTATCTCTTTGGAACTTAAATGGTCAACAATTAACACCAGATCATTATATGGCTTATGTTTATGAACCATTAAGCGCTTATTGATTTTTGTTGATCCTATTTAGGTTGAAAATTGGAAAACACTTAAGAAAGAGTTAAACGGAATTTCTCCTTTTAGTACCAATCATAATACTTTTTCATGTACAGAATAACAATTGCGGTATTTGTTCTCTTAATTTACTTATTTGCTTTAAGTTGCATCAGTTCGAAGTCTAACTCATCGGAAATTGAAGAAATTTACTTATCTGTAACAGATTCACTATTGAGCAAATACGATAGAATAATAATTAACGGCTATAGTAATACTAGTAAAGCATATTGTTCTACATTATTTGAAGTGAATAAATTTATTCAGTTGAAAGTTCCAGAGACATTTGATAATAATAACATTAGTATTGAAGAACGACTACCAAGTAAAGTCATTGAGAAATTAAGTTCCAGTTTTGGAAATGTTGTTGAGGTAAATATTAAAAATGTATCAGATATCAGCTATTTCAGGAAGTTAAAAGATTCCTTAAACATTGAGGGCACTTTTATTTATTACAAGCCAGTTTTTTTATCTAAAAGTGAGTGTTTTGTTGCTATTGGAGATTACCCTTCAATACATATCGAAGCAAAGGTTAAAAAGATAAATGGCAAATGGCATTCTGAAATTCTGTCAAACTCAGCTATCCAGTAACAATAAAAATTCAATTTAATTTTGCAGGCAACATTGATAATATTAATACAAGTTAATTCAAAGAATTTGGATTCTATTAAATCTTCTCACTTTTTCAAATACTAAAATCAACCAAGTCTCTTTGCAGATAGACTCTTTTGATTTAAACTCAGATAAATTTTTCAAACTAAACTCTTAAACCTCTCAACAGAGTATTTATCAATTAATAAAATGACTTCTATCTCATACCATCTAAATGTTTTTTGATTTGAGTAAATATCTAGATTAATAATAACAGTTCTTGTCCAACATTTATTTAAATCTATATTTAGATATTTCTTCTTCCTTAATCAGTAAGCTTTTGTTACTTTTTAAATCTGATAACCTTGATTCTAACTCATGTAACTTATCTTTTGGCAATGCTAATCAGTGTATGTTGATTCAAAATTTACTTGGATATAGTCCAGTATTTGTGATACCATATGATTTTCCTCGCTAGTTTCAGTATCTACAATACAACAATAAGACTCATAAGGAATAGATTTAAAATCATACTTCTGATAAAAAATGTACACTAGGGGAAAAAATTATTTTGCAACATACAGTAGAATCTCCAAACATTGATTCCCCTGTTTTCCTCACTTTCCAAATACCAATAAATAAGGCAGTGAATTTCGGTTATTTATCACTTGATTTTTTATGATTTGGGTGTCCCGTTGTAAATGTGTTATGTTTTTACGCAGGAAACCTAATAAGAACTGGCTCAGTAAGTATTTAAGTTTTTGAAAAACATGGACGACTAAATAAAGTGGCAAAGACTGCTGGGTGTTCATCTGACAAATTTGAACTTGATAAATTATGGCTAGAAGAGATATATAGCTAACCGTCTTGGTCAAATTTCTTTACCCTTATATGAAGAAGAATCTTATCAATGGTTCGCCTAAGTATTATCTAGCATTCAAAAGATTGAATTGATCGGTCCTCATTTAATTTTAGGTAAGCTGTATAATCAAATCTTAGCTTCTTTTTAATTTCTGTATCTATTTAAGAGTTCTCGCAAAATCTTGAGGAGTCAATTAGAAAAATAGAAGGAATTATTAGCTTTAGGGGTAAACCTTTATAAAAGCATATCGCTGTAAAAAGCTAGCAATAGTAATTTATATAGCAGTTATAAAAATCTATTTGCGTTATAGTTTTCGAATTAAACCAATTGAAGATAAAATTTTGGTGAGATCAGTACATTTGAATTGTATACGATTGATAATACAAATCTGTTATTATATAATGTACGATTGGCAATGCAATAAAATATTACTTTTTGCACCCTCCACAAGATATAGAGTAATTCTCTATATGCATATGACAAATATCATAATGGTTATTGATCATAGTCAGCCTAAAAAAGGGTTTCCAACACTAAATTGTGCTTGAAAAAAGATGCGACATAAGGTCGATCAAAATTTTTAAGCATAAAAAACTGTACAATGAAAAAACAGAATTTAATCTTTAACCTTGTAGTCCTTGTAGTAGGATTTTTCATAATAGCTGAGATCGCATCATGTACTCATGATGATGAAATATTTGACCCAATAGAGGATTCTACATTTGAATACGGTGGTGATATAATCAAAGTATCAGATGGATACAATTTTGATAAAACCCACTCCTCTGTTCGTTGGGAATCAGCTTATCTCGCTAATTCAGCACTTTTAACAGGTCGCTTCAACAATTTTGAAGGAACTGTAGATTTTATCCAAAATGACCCAGAAAATATCAGTTTTTCAGGTAAGGTTTTACTTAGTACAGTAAATACTGGAGAACCGGGTAGAGACCAAGGTTGTCTCGTAGGAACCTTTGGTATAGTTGAAGGAGATATTACCTCTGATGAAGCCACTTTAGTTAGCAAAAGCGTTGCATTTGATAATAATGGTGGATATAACGTCAAAGCAGATCTTACTTTTCATGGCGTTACTTCAGAAGTAGATTTTAAACTTAATTATTCAGGCATAACTTTTTTTGATGAAGGGTCTGGAGTATTTGGAGCACCATTGAACCTTGTAGGATTTACAGGAGAATTTCAAATGAACGCCAAAAGCATTTTCGGTATAGAGTCTTCAAACATTGCTGATCTGGTTACAGTCAAGATTAACATGCAGTTCAAACAACCCATTTAATCAACCCTGCTGACTTAGAACTATTCACTATTTCACAATAAAAATTGAATTATGAAAACTGAAAATATATTGTCAGTGCTGCTCTTAATAGTGTTCGTTTGTTTCTTTAGTGCGTGCTATTATGATGACCCTCCTGAAGTGGCACCAATTGATATTGAAGATGTATCTTTTTCAACGCATATTCTGCCCACTTTTGAAAGCAGTTGCAGTACATCCAATTGTCATGATGGGACCAAGGAACCTAACCTGACCAGTGATCAAGCTTACTCTGAATTATTAGCTGGAGGGTATATTAATACAACTATACCTGAAGCCAGTATACTATACAAATCTGTTGATTTTCAGTCTGGGACTGAAGCAATGCCTCCAGGTGGTCCGAAGTTACCTAATACTGACATTGAAGTGATTCGCTTGTGGATTATTAAGGGTGCACCTAACAATTAAGATTTTAGTCTTATGTATAATTAACAAACAAAAAAAGAGCATTATGAATCTATATAAATTAAATAGTAGTTCTCGAATATTCTCTAACTTGCTTATAGCAATTACATTGGTACTGTTAGTCTTTTTATCCATTCCGCAGATAATATATGCCCAAGATGATTCGATTGACGAACTTGAAAAAGCAGTAGACAAACCCGTTAGATCGGTTTTTGAATCTGCTCTCTTAATAGACAACCAGACAGTTGTTGTTCCTTCAAAAGGGACTTTTGAATTTGACATCCAGCATCGCTTTGGTACGCTTGATAAAGGGTACGAGGATTTGTTTGGCTTATATGCTAACTCCAATATCCGATTAGGATTCGGATATGCTCCAATTGAAAATTTATTCCTTGGAGTAGGATTAACCAAATTCAAAAACCTAGTAGACTTGAATGTTAAATATTCTTTACTCAAACAAACCCGAAGTGGTGCCATACCAGTATTTATCACCTATTATGGTGTCATGGCTTTTGACACAAGAAAAGAAGACAAAAGGGAAGAAGTCTTCCATTCTTCTGATAGAATATCATATTTCAATCAGGTATTAATCGGCAGAAAATTTAACAATTGGTTGTCTGTACAGGTTGCCCCAAGTGTTTCCCATTATAATATTGTAGAGAAAACCAGGAATCACGATCATATCGCAGTCGCTGTAGGTGCACAACTTAAATTAACCGATACTATGAGCTTTCTATTAAATATTGATCAACCCATAACTAAGCACGAAGCCAACAATCCGAATCCAAATGTCAGTTTTGGTATTCAGATGGCAACAAGCTCTCACGCATTCCAGATTTTCTTGGGTAATTCGAATATGATTATTCCACAAGAAACAAATT
Organism: Saprospiraceae bacterium; assembly: GCA_029262995.1. Lineage (GTDB taxonomy): Bacteria > Bacteroidota > Bacteroidia > Chitinophagales > Saprospiraceae > RFSX01. The sequence continues at coordinate 27,941 of JAJCYH010000031.1, forward strand.
TCAATAATAACAGAAACTACTCTGATAACTTTGGAGAAAACTTTTTAATAGGGTTCAATATTACCCGCCTCTGGGCATTATAGTTGACGCCTTGAGATTATTACTAAATTGATATTTATGAAAAACCAAAAGTTTAAAAGAAGAGGTATCCTAGGAAAACTCTTACTGTTTGGCTCAGCATTCGCAATAGGCCTTAAGACCAATTCTGTTTTAAAAGCAAATGAAGTTGAAACCATTAGGCTCATTGGCAAAGACGGTAAGGTTCATGAAGTGGAAAGAAAGAATTTAAATAAAATGTGTTCAGGAAAAGTTTCAAATAAAAGGCTTCTTTCCTGGCTAAACAAAAAGGACTCAAAAGATGGACAAATCAGATAATAACAGACGGAGTTTCATAAAAAAAGCCGGTCTTGCAGGTTTACTAACGGGATCTACATGGGTTGCATCTGATGCTTTTCAGTCCAATCAAATAGAGAAAAGCGGAAAAACAGTTCAGCTCCTTTCTCAGGATGGGGAATTGGTTGAAGTTGATGAAGCATTCCTTAAACCCATTCCAGACATCCATATTTCACCAGAAGAAGCAAGAGAAGGCATTGAAGGACGAAAATTTGTCATGGTCATAGACTTGGCACAATGCAAAAACTTGCGTAAATGCCATGATGCCTGTGAGAAAATGCACTACTTGTCTCCTGAAAAAGAGTGGTTGAAGGTCTTGAAAATGCAGGACAATGAATTGGCAGAACCCTATTGGCAGCCTACGATGTGTTTTCATTGTGACCAACCCCCATGCGTGAAAGTCTGTCCTGTCGATGCGACCTTTAAACGATCGGATGGGATTGTATTGATAGATAATGAGCGTTGTATCGGCTGCCGGTTTTGTATGGTGGCCTGCCCCTATTCTGCAAGAACCTTTGACTGGAGCGAGCCACAGATACCACTTGAAATCGCAGAGATGCCGTATTCTCCTGAGACGAGTTGTCCACCTAAAAAAGGTACGGTGTCCAAATGTGATTTTTGTCCTGACAAAACCCGAAAAGGCGAATTGCCTCCATGTGTGACAGCCTGCCCTAATGGTGTCTTTTACTTTGGTGATGAAAATGAGGATGCTGTATCAAACGGATCTGTTACGGTCAAGCTTAGTACATTGCTTGCAGATCGTGCTGGATATAGGTACATGGAGGATTTAGGCACTAAGCCAAGAGTATATTATCTGCCTCCTGTGAATAGAGCATTCCCGTTTGAAGATGATGAATATACTAGAACTCAAAATGAAGGTCATGATCACTAATGAGCACATACCTCAAAACGTGAATACTATTATAAATGATCTCGAACCAAGAGCCTTTGGACGTATTGGAAAGCTATGGGTAGCAGTGCTTGTCGGGTTTTCCTTGATTGGTCTGTTTTTTTATATACAGCAAGTCAGGCAAGGACTTGGAATCACAGCAATGAGGGATTACAGCACATGGGGAATTTATGTGTCCAATTTTGTATTTTTTGTAGCAATCAGTCTGGTAGGTTCACTGATCAGTGCCATATTAAAATTATCAAAAGCAAAGTGGGCCGATCCCCTTACAAGGATTGCAGAAATGATTGCTGTAGCAGCCATCATATTTGCGGCTATAGTCATTATTATTGACATGGGCCGCCCCGATAGGTTTTATAATGTCATCATTCACGCTAGGATCCAATCACCTATAACCTGGGATGTTATTGTTATTACGACATATCTTTTTATCAGCTTACTTCTATTGTATCTGCCTTTGATCCCCGATCTGGCCATTCTTAGAAAAAGACCAGAACGTTTATCAAAATGGCAAAACAATTTGTATGGATGGCTGAGCATGAATTGGAAGGATCTTCCCGTACAAAAAAACATTTTGAATAAGTCCATTTCGATTCTTGCCGTAATTATTATTCCTGTAGCCTTTGGTATCCACACTGTCACTTCTTGGTTGTTTGCCACTACTTTCCGCCCCGGCTGGGACAGCACCAATTTCGGACCTTATTTTGTTTCAGGTGCATTTATGGTTGGTGCAGCCACAGTCATCGCCGCTATGTATGTTTTTAGAAAAGCATATAAATTGGAGAATTATATTCATCTCAAGCATTTTGATTACATGGGCAGGCTTCTTGTCTTGTTATCACTGATATATCTATATTTTAATATCAATGAATACTTTATTCCTGCGTATAAAATGAAAACCAGCGAGGTCGAGCATTTGAAGGAATTGTTCATTGGGCGACATGCACAGCTATTTTGGGCAGTGCAGATTTTGGGTATGATTGTACCAATTGTAGTCTTAATTTTCAAACGAGGAAGACGCCCTCTGCCCCTATTGGTTATTTCCATTATGGTTATTGTAGGAGCATGGTTTAAGCGCTTCCTGATTGTGGTTCCCAGTCTTGCGCATCCCTTAATTCCTACCAATCGTGTAGACCCAACTTGGTTGAACTATTTTCCAACTATACCTGAATGGTTTATTACTATCGGAACTTTGTGTGGTGCCCTGTTGATTATAACAATGCTTGTCAGAGTGTTTCCAATAATTCCAATCAGTGAAACGATTGAAGAAATGAATGCGCGTCAAAACAAAAAACTGTAGGTATGAAGAAAATAATATACAGTTTGGTCTTGATTTTATCAATATCACTATGTTCTGAGGGTATTCTTATTGGGCAGGATGATACAACTGTTAATGAACCCGTCAAAATAAGACTCTCGCTGTTATACCAGAATATAAACAATACAGGACCTCGATTACTTGCTACAGTTAAAACAAAGGTAGACAGATCATATATTACCCTTGAGGATGTAAATGTTAAATTCTATTTTGGTGATTCTGATGAGAGTTTATATCTGGGCTCTTTAAAAACGAATGACTCTGGAGAGGCATTGTTTTTGGTTCCTGAAACACTGAGAAAAATTATTGATACGACAGCCGTATATCTTTATACTGCTGCCGTTCAAAATGAGCCTGGAATAAAGGATAAAGAAACAGATGTAGAAATTATAAAGTCAAAAGTGGATCTGAGCTTTTATGAAGAGGATTCTATCAAAAAAGTTAGGTACCAGTTTTGGACTGCGGATTCATTAGGCAATATGATTCCTGTGGAAGACCTGAATCCTATATTTTATATAGAACGTCTTTTTGGTTTGTTAGCTGTTTCTGGTGAGTTTGCAACAACGGATGAAGAGGGAGTTTGTGAAATTGTATTTCCTGATAACTTGCTAGGTGATTCAAATGGCAAGCTAAAAGTCCTTGTGAAGATAGATGATCATGATGATTATGGTACAATCATAGCAAAAGCGCAAATTGACTGGGGTATACCACTGGTGCAGAGCGATCAAAGTCTTGAGCGTGAGCTGTGGTCTTCAGGGGCCAACGCACCAATTTATCTTGTATTTATTGTTAATGCACTTTTGGGTGGAATTGTCTTTACACTAATTTATATTATCTTTAACTTATATCGTATATATACATTAAGTCATGAATAAAATAGAAAACAGATTATGAAAAATTCATTCGGTTTTAGTTTATTGTTTCTTCTTGGGGCGTGCCTTTTGCTTGCCTTTTCTGTCCTAGATCAGGAGCCATGGGTCGTTCCAGAGAAGTATCAAAACCTAGACAACCCCATTACAGCTGATGATGAATCAATGGATATTGGAAAGTCACTTTATAACAAACATTGTAAGTCATGTCATGGCAAGGAAGGTCTTGGAGATGGATCTAAAGCAGAGCAATTGGATACGCCGTCTGGTGATTTTACAGATGATTATTTTACACTGCAAACAGATGGCAGTATCTATTATAAGACTGTTAAAGGCCGTGATGATATGCCAAGTTTTGAAAAGAAAATACCGGACTCTGAAGACATCTGGCATGTCGTTAACTATATCCGTTCTCTAGCCGAATAATAATACAAATACTAAACTTAGAGTTTATCAGACATTCGACCTCCGGGGGAAACAGCATATTTGATTTATCCTTATTGTGGAAGTATTGTTTTTCATTAATTTCTACTCTTGTCCAAAAGGAGAAGTTTTGGGAATAATATCTGGAGCAAGCCCCCCTCCTTGGCCACCAAAGCTTTGTCTAAATTCAAATACATTAGCCAATGCCTTATCCGACGCCAAAGGCTTTAGTCAACGGGGTTAGCGTCGGTGACACGCTACTTAAAGCTCCTAAAATATTAGGAGCTTTTTTATTGGAGCTATTCTCCTGTAATCTATTAATTAAGATAAATGATTCATTTAGTGTTTATTCCTGCGAATCTGACCCCCTTATTAATAATTAAGGTTAGATTGATACGAAGTGGATAATGATCATGCTTAATCTTGAGAATAAATCAAGACATGGCATATTAGACCATATATTTTAAATCTGCAGAAGAAGGACTCGAGACCATCTACAAAAAAGACGATGAAGGAAACTTGGTTGAGGTTGGGCATTTGAAAAAGTGAGAACTGTAATTATTTAATAATAGGTTTCATTAAACCAAGATCATAAGAAACACCAAATGTGCGAATAAAACCAGATCCTTTATTTACAACGTATGCAGTTGGTTGAGGAATGTCATTGTAAGTATAGTTAACAAACATTTCCTGAAATACTCTATGTCCAAAGCTCCATCTATAGTCTACTATAAAATTAAGTCCCCCAATTATATTAAAGCTAAATCCAATACCTAATGTTGGTAGGATTTGTTGACCACTAAATGCTTGTACTTCTGCGAATCCCATATAAAGACCTCTTGTACCTGATCCATCGAAAATGTTAGTCATTATTAGTCCCTCAGGTTGTTGTGGTAAATTTTTTTCTAAAGACATTTCAATTGAAGGTAAGAATGTAATCCTTCCTTTATTAATGTTTAATTTATATTGAAACATAAGGCCATATCTCTTTAGTAGTACTCTTGAAGATCCACGACCAAATCCTCCCACTTCGCCCGTTGAACCTATATGATTCCATCCAGAAAATCTGCTATAACTTACTCCAATTTGTAATTTTTTTGTTGCTGGAATAGTCAAATTAAAACCCTTAATTGGCTTAGGGTTTCTCAGAGTTTTAGGATTAATCATAGCAACAATTACTTCATCACTATGCGTAATTTTACCAACTGACAATGAAAGCGATTGTCCATAAATGCAAATTGAAATCAAACTGAAAACAAGTGTCAAAAATGTTTTGTAAATCATGTGACAGATTAAAATGAGGAGTAAAAAATACTCCTCATTGCCTATAAATTTAATCTAAAAATAACTTTCCTGTAGGTCCTAGATAGCATAATTCTTGACCTCCACTAGTTATACTATGTTGGCTATAAAGTTGTAATGAATAAACCCTTGCACCATTATGATTTTGATGTGCTTGAATATCAGAATCACCAGAAGTGTCATGACGACTTAAGTTAATGGTATAAATTTCACAATCTTCGTCTTTATCAAAATACTTACCTATGCATGATACTCTTGCTGCTTCAGGGTCAGTTCTCGATAAATTCCCATTAGAAAACCTTCTGAATGTTCTGGTTCTAGCTCCAACTTCATTAGGAGTTGGATCCCAGATTACTGGAGAGTCCACCCCCACATAAAGAGATAGACTAATGACAATAGAAACAAGAGGAGATCCTAAAACGTAATACCACTTTACCAGAAGGTATCTAAGTTACTTTTGGTTGTGATTATGGTTTTTACTGTAGACACAAAAAGTAGTAATATCATGAATGTTATCCAATTCAATTTGATGAGAAATGTTGTCATATATTTGGTATTTTGATAATAGTTCTTCCCACTTACCCGTGGTGCTGTTTATATGCCGGTGGGAATTATTTAGTAACAGATTATTAATTCTGATCTTATCAGTTTTGTTTTTGTTCGAACGGATATCATTATTTCCTAAGTTGTTAAATAGTGAATCTAGTTCACTTATAAAACCTTGCAAAGTAAAAGTTAAGTTGATGGTGTCCTCATTAAACAGAAGCAATAAAGAATCAGAATCTGTAGAAATATAAGTTCCGTTGCTACGGAAGGTATCTTGATATTCCTTAGAATATAATAATCTAGTAGTAGTGTTTAACAATAGTTCGGTAAAAAAAGGAGATAACATATTATAAAAAAAATAAATGCGTAAGTTGGGATTTAAATCCAACCTGTAATCACTAAGGTTCAGAAAATGATTACACAAGACGCATTTACTCTAGGCAAAAGCCTAATTA
>JAJCYH010000032.1 GCA_029262995.1 Saprospiraceae bacterium
GGGTGGTCAATTTGACCGGATTTTGCACCTATTGGTGATTCAAAAAAAAAACGCCGACAGAGTACTGTCCGAGTTTCTGAAAAGTGATCGCTCTGGGGCTCGAACCCAGGACCCACGCCTTAAAAGGGCGTTGCTCTACCAGCTGAGCTAAGCGATCTCAATTAAATTTTTAACTCCTTTCTTAAAAGGAAGTGCAAAGATATGTTCAATTTTTTATGAAGCAAATTGAAAAGCACTTTTATTTATAAAAATTATTATTAATCAAATTTGATAAAATCCAGTTTGCCTGAGTTTTTAACAACCATAAGATGAATTTGGCTTTGGTAATCAAACAATTGTATCTGTTTTACATCTCCATTTAATAGTAGTCCTGAGTTATCCCATTCCTTAAATGACCCAGTACCATCTCCCAATAGCACAAATCCTTTGGAAGCATCATATCTTACCGTTTCAACTTCAGCATCATAAATGTTTCCAGCGCCAATGATGTCAAGATGACCGTCATTGTTAATATCTTTGATAATTGTGCTTAGAATTGGACCATATTGAGCCGTAATCGGTAGACTTAATTTGTCGAATGAACCAGATTCATTGGAAAGTAAAACTATTGATTCAAAATTGTTAACCGTATAGTGTAATGCTTCTTTAATTTTGTCTTCACCATAGATACCTTCTAGGTCAGATTCGGCGAAAGATTTGAAATTTGGAAACTTAGCTTTGATAAAGGGCATTTGTTGTGACGAGCATTCTCTTCCTCTCACAGGCAATAACTTCCCATTGTTCTCTTTACTTAAGACAATATCAAGATTACCAGAAGCATCGAAATCATTGCAGAACACATGAAAAATTTTGTCTTTTTTAGCACCAAATTTATTGTTTAACCCTAAGTTTCCGAGAACGAAATCAGGCTTATTATCATTATTAAAGTCACCAGAATTAATAGAATACCACCATCCTTTGCCTGAAATATTAGCATATTCCTTCTTGGTAAAGCTATTGTTGTCATTTACGAATATTGTCAATCCCATCCATTCGCCGACGATTAATAGATCCAAATCCTTGTCATTATCGTAATCCGAAAAGATTGCATCTGTTACCAATCCTATTTCGGAAAGTCCTTTTGCAACTTGATTGCTAACATTAACAAAACGACCATTGTCATTGCGTAATATATTTGAAGAAGCTGGTAATGGGTATTTCCCAGGAACAATTCTTCCCGCAACAAACAAGTCTTCATCTCCATCATTATCATAATCTGCTTTGATTACTTTGTAGCCACTACTCTTTATTGACGGAATCGATACAGGCGAATTAGAGAAATTTCCTTTACCATCATTGATGTAATAACGATCTAATAACTGATCAGAATTTTCAGAACTTTCATTTCCTCCGCTTACTACATACAGATCTAAGTCTCCATCTAAATCTCCATCTATAAACACACTGCCTAAATCTTCAAATGACTTGTCATCTTCCCAGGTATTGCTACTGCTATTAACAAATTCACCATTAGCTTTTTGCAGCATAAGCAATGCAGGCATATCTTTACTTCCAGAAATGAAAATGTCATCAAAACCATTACCGTCAACATCAGCAATACTAGAATATGGCCCAAGACTAGAATATTTCTGAGGCAGCAAAATCTCTCGACTAAAATCATCGAATTTATTTTCCGTATGTGTGTAATTTACCTTATCGCTCAATTGTTTATTGCCAACAAATGATTGGTTATTGTCGATATGCTCTTTTTCCGCATTTGAACTTGCATTACCATACTCAACGATTAGTGTGTTTGGCGTTTTGATTCCTTCAATAGTTTCAGTTTTTCCATCGGGCCATTGCACTTTAAGGCTAACGGGTTCAGTAGAAGTGCTAAGACCAAAAATGATTTCATCAGCAACTGAAGATTGATAGCCTCTATTTAAAAAATGCTGATGGTATTGTGTGCCATTTGGACCTTCAAGTTCCAAAATTGTACCTAGTCCTGACTTGTTAGCGGGTGGACCATTAAGCTTTACCTTTAAATAAGACTTATTAGTGAGGTTTTCATATAAGGAAGCGTAATCTCCTAAGTTATTAAGTACTATATCTAAATCACCATCATTGTCTAGATCTCCATATGAAGCTCCATTGGAGTTGATATGTTCGGTCAGTCCCCAATCAGTGGTGACATTTTTGAATTGTGTTGAACCCTGATTTTCAAATAGGTAGTTCTTCACCTTTCTCGAAGGAATAATGTCAAATAATTCTTCAATATTTATTGGCCCTTGCGCCGCCCTTTCTTCTAAGGCACTCTTAAAGTCATTATCGGTCATATCCCTTTTGATTCCATTAGTAATAAAAAGATCCTTTAAACCGTCGTTGTTGAAGTCAGCCAATAAGGGAGCCCAACTCCAATCTGTATTGGCAACACCAGAGGCATAAGCAATATCGCTATATGCACCATTACCTCTATTTAATTGCATTACATTGGTCATATATTGATAATGATTGCCTAGCTCAACCAATAGATTAAACTGTGGGGTACTCATTCCAGCCATTAACCTTTTGTTGGAAACATGATCTTCTGAAATCATATCCACAACCATTAAATCCATTTTGGAATCATTGTTAATGTCCGCGACATCTGAACCCATGCTGAAAAAAGGAGTGTGATCAAAAATTGTATGAATTTCGTTTTTAAATCCACCATTTTGATCATTTATCATTAACTGGTCTCCATAAATAAAGTCATTGCAAACATAAATATCTAACCACCCATCATTGTTGAAATCCTGAATGGCAGCACTTAATCCCCAAGTTTTATTTTCAACACCTGAGGCATTACTGACATCAGTAAATCTTTGTCCATCATTGCGATACAATTTGTCTGATGCAAAGGGTTCAATAATATGTTGGGTATTAGTATTGTACCTGATTGTGTTTGTAAAATCCACACGATGATTAACCAAATACATGTCTAGATCTAAGTCGTTATCATAATCAAAGAAATAGGCTTGCGTTGAATAGGCGGGATCATCAAGCCCATATTGTGCACCCATCTCTTTAAATGATTTACCTTCTTGATTGATATATAATTTGTTTTTACGCAATTCCTGATTGTTCATCATGGCTGATTTACATACATAGATATCAAGCCATCCATCATTATTAATGTCTATCATTGATACTCCAGTGGACCATCCCATGTTATCTTCTACACCGAATTCCTTTGTAACATCTTCAAACTTCAATTTGCCTTTGTTAAGATATAGTTTATTGGAACCTTGGTTGGAACTGAAGTATATATCCTTAAGACCATCATTATTGATGTCACCTATTGCGACACCACCACCATTGTAGATATATATGTAGTTAAAGAAATTAAAAACATTGTTCTCTATAACCTCATTTCTGAATTTGATATTACTCTCTGTTATAGGTATGTTTTTGAACTTAGTAGGAATTTCATTAATTTCTGTCTTTTCGACTTGACATCCGAATACAGACAATATACCCGAGACTAATATTAAAATAAACAAATTCTGATTGTATCTAGAATAATTCGATTCCACCTTTTTATATTTTGCTTGGCTCAAATTTAGTAAGCTTTTAGCAGTCTTTACTGTTTTGGATAAAACAATAGACATACAAATCTTTACTTTTATGGTTTATTTAAAGAAAAAGGCAAATCACAGTAATGGATAATCAGAATAAGTCAAAAGTGAAGGAGTCGGGCAAACTGTCTAGGAATGTTCTTAATATCATCCGTACAACGATGCGAAACAATATAGAATTAACGCATATAGCTGATAATAAGGCCAATGTGCTTCTTAGTCTTAATGCTTTGATGTTGACATTTCTTGTGCCAATAGTCGTGGCCAATTTTGGTTTTATTGAAACGATGAGGCTAGGTGTTTCAATCGGTTTATTAGTAACGACATGCCTTATAACGATTTATCTTTCTGCATTAGCTTTAACACCAACAGACTTCAAAAAACTTGAAAAAGAAAGAGGGGGAGACCGTTTTTCAAGTCCTTTCTTCTATGGAAATTACCATAAACTTAGTCCTGAAGAGTTTGAAGAGCGCATTGGCATAGCTTTAAATAGTGATGCGGCTGTCAAAAAACATATCGTTCAGGATCTATATTATATTGGAGCACGGCTTGGGCAAAAAATGGGTCTCATTCGATTGGCATTTCATTTATTTATGACTGGATTGATTGTTTCTGTCCTGGTAGCAGCATTCACAATGCTGATAATTAATTAAGGAATCTTATGGTTTTAAGGCACTATATAATGCTTTGTATGTTTTTCTGCTTATTAGTAGGACCTTCGTATGGTCAGAACAAAAGAAAGGTTTATGATGGTCCTTATATAGAAATCCAAAACAACCAATACATGGTGTCATGGATTGAAAAAGGCAAATATAGAAGCAAAAAGATTCCTATTAACAATGCTGAAATTTTCAAGGAGGAATTCTTACCTGAGGTCAATTTAAAAGATTTAAGCTTTACTAAGGATAGTGTATTTCAATATAGAAAGGTAAACAAGTTTGCAGCGATAAGTGATATTCATGGACAGTATGATCTCATGCGTTCTTTGTTGATTACACATGGAATCGTTGACGAGCAAAATGAATGGACATATGGAGATGGACACCTGGTAATAGTAGGAGATGTTTTTGATAGGGGAGGAAAGGTAACTGAGTGCTTATGGTTTATATTTGAACTTGAGAAGAAAGCTAAAAAGAAGGGAGGTAGGGTGCATATGCTATTAGGAAATCATGAATTGATGGTTTTGCATGGAGATTATAGATACCTTAACCCCAAATATCTTTATATCGGAGGGTATCTTGATCGTGCTTATTCAGAAATGTTTTCTGACCAAACGATTCTTGGATCATGGTTAAGGTCAAAAAAAGTTACGATTAGTATCAATGATTTTGTTTTTGTACATGGAGGATTTTCTAAAGGTGTTTTGGAAAGAGAAAGTTCTCTTATGAAGATCAATTCTATTTTTACGGATCAGATCATTCCAGATAGATATATTCAAAAAAGGGAAGGCAGTTTAATTTCTGAGCTTTACTTTGAAAATGGTCCATTATGGTACAGAGGATATGCGGAACCTAATAACTTTGACATTAAACAAGCCGAACAGCTGCTTGAGATTTTAAATAAAGAAAGCATTATAATAGGCCATACTTCAATGCCTCAGATTTTTTCTTTATTTGGCAATAGCATTATATTAATTGATAGCAGTATAAAATTTGGAAAGACAGGCCAGTTATTATTGTACGAAAATGACCTCCTTTATCGAGGCAAATACAATGGTGACAGAGAATTGCTGAGTTCAGAAGACTATAAAACACAGAAGACATCATTGTTTGATTACATCGCAGATGTCATTGGAGAGGATGTTAAAATTAGAATTAAAACAGAGTTTGATACTTTATTGGCCAACAAGCAGGATGAAGAATACTATGATGCTGAATATACGCTTTTTGATAGTGGGGAAGAGCTTCATACCATAGAGACACGCATTCGAACAAGAGGTAATATGCGTAAAAAATTATGTGAATTACCACCGCTAAAACTAGATTTCAATAAGACAACACTCAAGAAAATGGGGTTTTCTTATTTTGACAAGATTAAATTGGTTCTACAGTGCTTGGATGGTAACGAAAACGCATTTTATACTCAAAAAGAGCATTTAATATATCAACTTTACAGAGCGATTGACACACTAGGCTATAGATGTAAATTGGCAGAAATAGAAATTGTAACACCTGGTGATTCTATCTATAAGTTTCAAGGTTTTGTACTGGAGGACGAAAATCAGTTGGCAGAAAGGGCAAATGGAGAAATTGTTGAAAAGGGTATTATTAGAGCAGAAGGCCTAGATAGAAATTCTTACTTGATCGTTGCTTTCTTTCAATTTATGATTGGCAATAATGATTGGTCCATTTCTGGTAGACATAATATCAAGACAATCAAATTACCATTCAAAGATCGGCTGGTTGCAGTACCTTACGATTTTGATTATTCCGGTATTGTAAATCAACGGTACAGTACCCCAGAGGATCAATTTCCTAGAATGGATTTGAGTATGAGGAAATTGCGATTACAATCGATCGGTAAAGAAGAATCAGATTGGATCATATCCTTCTATAATGAAAAGAAATCCCAATTGATCGAAATTTGTGAAATGGCAACTTACTTACAACCAGAGGAGAGAAAATCATTTCAAAAATCTATTGAAGATTTTTATAAAATAATAAATAGCAGAAAACAAAGAAGAATCTATTGGCCACCGAAATTGCATTAATTGAATCTGCTTTCCGTAGTTTTATATTTTAATTACCAATGCTTATGAACCCTCAATATTACGCTCAACGATTAAGAGATGCACATGACTCTAAATCACCCATTGAACCTATCAGCAATGCTATTGGTGCAGATAATGCTGAATTGGCCTATGAAATTCAAAATATTAATACACAAATAAGAATAAATAAGGGGGCAAGGGTTGTTGGAAAAAAAATAGGATTGACCTCTTTTGAAGTTCAACGACAAATAGGTGTTGATCAACCGGATTATGGCGTACTATTTCATGATATGGAAATATTGAATGGACAATCCATCTCATATAGCAAATTGCTTCAACCTAAAGCAGAAGCTGAAATTGCTTTCATCTTAGACAAAACATTGGATCAAGAGGATATGACGATTGTTGAAGTAATGAAATCTATCGAATTTGTACTGCCAGCTATTGAAATTCCAGGAAGCAGAATAGCAGATTGGAACATCAAACTTTCAGATACGATAGCGGACAATGCTTCTGCAAGTCACTATGTCTTGGGGAGCTCACCCAAATTATTGTCTTCCATTGATATTGTACATTGTGAGATGAAAATGTTGATCAATGGTGAAATAGTTTCAATTGGTAAAGGTTCTTCATGCCTAGGCTCTCCATTAAATGCTACACTATGGCTTGCTAATAAAATGCTTGAAATGGGCAACCCATTGAGGAAAGGTGATATAATACTATCAGGTGCATTAGGTAAATTTGCTGACCTTAGTGCTGGCGATAAAGTAGAGGCGCACATAGAAGGACTTGGTTCCGTCTATGTAGCTATAGATGATTAATGCAAGCAACTTAAATTATGTAATGTGATCAAATTCAATTCTAAACTAGGAGCATCTGAGTTGTCCATTTTTACGAAAATGTCAGCGATGGCAACTAAGTATGATGCCATCAACCTTGGACAAGGATTCCCGAATTTCGATTGTGACCCCCATTTGAAATCCTTGATTTCAAAATACCTGGATCTGGGGAAGAGTCAATATGCCCTAATGTCTGGCGTTTCAGAACTTAGGTATTCGATTGCAGCAAAATGCAATCAATTGTATCATAGAGATTTAAATCCAGATTCAGAAATTACAGTAACTGCAGGCGCCACCCAAGCCATATTTACAGTATTGACTGCCTTTGTTAAAGCTGGCGATGAAGTGATCGTCTTTGATCCTGCCTATGATTCCTATAAGCCTTGCATAGCGCTTCATGGTGCTAAAACGGTTGTCTATGAATTACAAGCTCCAGACTTTAAAATTGACTGGCAAAGATTTAAAAGCCTGACGAATAATAAGACAAAAATGGTTATTATAAATAATCCCCATAATCCACTTGGAACCACATATTCAGAAAATGACTTGTTGCAACTTCAGGAGATACTCTCAGGAACAGATATTATCGTCCTTAGTGATGAGGTTTATGAACATCTGGTTTTTGACAATTGTTTGCACCACTCGGTTCTCAGTTATAATGACCTATTTAATAGAACGCTAAGTGTTTATTCTTTTGGTAAAACATTTCATATTACTGGATGGAAGCTAGGTTATTGCGTTGGACCAGAATATTTAATGTCGGAATTCAGGAAAGTTCATCAATGGAATGTATTTTCAGTCAATAGCTTTGTTCAATATGCCATCGCTGAATATTTGGGTGATGAATCGAACTATCTAACACTCTCCTCTTTTTATGAGAAGAAGAGAAATTTGTTTAACAATGCATTGAAAGGTTCAAGGTGGAAAGCCTTAGCTTGTAAAGGGACCTATTTTCAATTGTATGATTATTCAGAAATAAGTAATCTTGGTGACACGGAATTTGCAGAATGGCTCGTTAACAAACATGGAATAGCGTCGATTCCAATATCTGTATTTTTTGAATCCAAGAGACAAGACAATCTGATAAGATTTTGTTTTGCCAAGACAGATGAAGTATTGGTGGAAGCAGCGGAGGTCTTATCAAATATTTAGGCAGGATTGAGAATGAAATTAACAAAAGGAACACATTGAACTTAGCTTACTATATAGCAAAAAGAATAGCAAAATCTTCCACTTCTGGTAATTCAGGAACAATTATCAAGATTGCAATTTTTACGATCTCACTGAGTATTGCTACTATGATTCTGGCAACGGCAGTATTGTACGGTTTTAAGAGTGGTATTTCGGAAAAAGTTTTTGGCTTTTGGGGGCACATACATATTACGGACACCAAAGTGAATAGAAGTCTGGAATTAAGCCCAATTATTGATTTGCCTGCTTTAAAGAAATCTATCGCTCAAATAGAATATAAGGACCTTAATCGTCACGGTACCAAAATGGAAAGAACAAGAAATGGCTCAGTCGTAAAGACCATTCATCCTTTTATAATGCTTCCAGCGATAATCAATCGAAAAAATGATTTGGAAGGTATTATTTTAAAAGGTGTCAATCATGAATACGACTGGAATAATTTTCGGAATTACCTCAAAGAAGGACAGTTTCCCAACATCGCTTCTGAAGGTGAAACCAGAGAAATTCTTGTTTCGGAACAAACTGCGAGGCGACTCAGGGTAACGGTGGGAGACAAACTTGTAATCTATTTTCTTGAAGAAAAAGAGTCTGTAAAAAAAGCTTTTACAATTTCGGGCATCTATCGTACCGGTCTGGAAGAATATGATGTGAAGTTTGCTTTTGTAGAAATGTCAATTTTACAAAATGTATTGGAATGGGATCAGTCCCAGGTTGGTGGATTTGAAGTTTTTCTGAAGGATATAGAAAATGTTGAATTAACAGCAGATTACATTTATAACGAATTGCTTCCACCTAATTTATATGCCCAAACGATACAAGAGAAATTTGATGGTCTCTTTGAATGGATTGAATTACAGGATATGAATGCCATTCTGCTATTGCTTCTTATGATGATTGTTGCGATTATTAATATGAGTACTGCTTTACTCATTTTAATTTTAGAACGTTCAAAAATGATTGGTATACTTAAAGCGGTTGGCGCAGGCAATTGGGAGATCAGAAAAATATTTATCTATATTTCCTTATGGATTATGCTGATGGCATTGATCGCAGGAAATATATTAGGATTAGGTGTAGCATTTCTACAGGAGTGGACAGGAATTTTGAAATTGGATGAGACAAATTATTACCTTTCTGAAGTTCCGATACAGATAAGTTGGATTTCAATATTATTGGTCAACTTGTCTACTGTATTGGTTAGCTTACTGTTTATGATCATACCTAGTTATTTAATAACACGAATTTCAGTCATCAAGATTCTTCGATTTGACTAATTATTGCTATTAAAATTACCTTGTTACGTAAAGCCTCCACTTTTGTACTTGAATATATTTAAATATAAATTAGCTTATTAACTTCGAATCAATCTGTTATTATTAACACAATAACACACTAAAATAGATAATTGATAGAAATGATTTAACGCAATAATTATATATCTAAATATTCAAGACTTTCTTTACAATGGTTGACAAAACACCAATTTTAAGTTATAATAATCTTTTTATGTAAAATGGTTGTCAATTATTCTATAAAATAAGAAATACTGATGTTATGGCTTTATCTTATTGTTAGAGATCATGAGTATTTGATCTCAAAATTATTAAAGGTCAAAAAGTTAAAGTCATAAAAAAAGTTAAAGTCATAAAAAAAGTTAGCTTAATAGCAATTGTTATATTGACATGTATGTCATACTCATTCGTATCGACGAATCCACTTAATAATATTGAAGCTTGCTGTCCTATTATGTATGAAACTGAGGCTGTAGCATTAAATTATAACATTGAACAGTATTCAAAACATTTTACTCCTAGTTACTTTAATGATGCAACAAACTCATTTCACTTTGAAGCAAATTCAGATGTGAAATTCATCCAGCTTTTTAATAAATTAAACGAATTACAATTTAATCTACCAATTACATCAAATAAAATCAGATTGAATAAAAACCTATTCAATCCTGGTGAGAATAGATTATCCTTTGTGTTTAATAATAATGAATCATTAGACATATACGTTACAATTAAAAATGATTTTGAATCCTTAGATAAAGAATTACCTACAATAGATTAAAGGTCTTGTCTTAGCCCTGTAAAAGATCGGACAAAAATTACAATAAAAACTGTAAGTTATGGATTATCAAAAATTCAAACAAGATTTTCTTTCATCAGGACTAAACCAATCCAATTATGGTGTGCAGATAGGGATGAGTGCTTCGTTGGTTTGCGATTGTATTTGAGTCAAGCAGATCAATGAAACAATCTTCTACGACCGAAGGGAGTAGGCAATCATTTACATTTATTTATCTCCATAATGTGAGTAAGCACTTACAACTATTACGGTTACTATTTAATCTTGGTTTTCATAAACCAATCGATGTTTATGATTCTGTCTAAATTCTCTACTGCTTATTACTAACATATTTAAATTATTTAAGTGTACCGTATTGGTACAACAATGTAAACATACATATAGATTCAGTATTGAGCAATTCATTGTCTTGGATGTAACTTTTCAATATTACTTTTCAACTCTTCCAATCCACTTCTTTTATATGCTTCTTTACTGCCTGCCATTCGATGGCCAGCGCACTCTTGGACTATTCTCAAGTCATTATTTTACTTGAGTAAATGTGCTATTGGTGATTGTCTGATTTTCATTGGTGTATAGATTTCGTTCGGTTCTCTATCTTTAGATATCATTCGATTTAGATAACTTTCCCACAGCTTCAAGCCATTCTCATTTAGTATAAAATAGTCTTGTCGTTTCCTTGATTTCTACCTTCTCCAAAGTTGTTTTCTATGTTTCTTGATGTAGTGGAACCTCCATAATGAATACATACTCTTTGTATTTGTGGAGCTGAAATATCAAGATGTAGTAATTCCTGGAATGTTTCGCTTGCCCCTTGGAAAACCATCGATTGTCCTAATAAGCACATCAATCCATGCATCCGTTCGCTAATTCCAACTTGTGTAGTGCCTTTGCATAAAATATGATCTTTTTTCAAGGTCACTTTACCCAAACTGGTCAAGATTTTTTTTTGAGTTTCGACTTTTTAGAATCTTACCTGAAGATTTGAGCATTGTCGCTCTTGCAAACTCCATGGCTATTCGAAGAAGTCGTTCTTCGTATTCAACAGGACATGTAATTTCAGATTCTGATTCAACAAATTGTGTTAATTCTTCTCGTACTGTTTCAAGGATGGACTCAACTTTTTGTTTCGTTTCCATCTTTTGTTTGTTTTGGATACAACTATGTTAATTTATTTGTGCAATTTGTTATACACACAGCCTCCATTGACAGATTGAGCTTTAAATTTAATATTGTATCATTGAGCGATGTGAAAAAGGGCAGTTGGATTGATATTTGCGATATAATTATGTTTGGAGGGTTTGATTCTTTTCAAATCAAAAAAGAGCTTTTATGGTATTCTATTATACGTTTGAAGGAAAGGTAGTGACCAAAGTAGATTCTTTGGAAGAATCGACATGGATACATCTTTGTCCTCCCTTTGAAGATAAGGAAATAGGCTTATATGCCAAAGCTTTAGATATCCCGGTAGATTTTATTACCGATTCGCTGGATATAGATGAAAGATCTAGATATGAAGTTGAAGACGATGCGCGATTGATCTTAATTAATACGCCAATTATTAATCAAAGCTTAAAGGAGGGTGAGGCGATTTATGTTACCGTACCAATTGGTATTGTTACAGTAGATGATAAAATCATAACGATTACACCAAGTGATAATCCTATTATCGATAAGATTGCTGAAAATAAAATTAAGCATTTTAATCCTGCAGATCAGTCCCTTTTTGTATTGCATTTGTTTGAGCAAAATGTATATGGCTATTTGGCCTGTCTAAAAAAATTAAACCTTAAAAGAAATTTAATAGAACAAGAGCTTTATAACTCAAGTAGAAATGAAGAGTTACGACAACTTCTTAAAATAGAAAAGAGTCTTGTCTATTTTGTTAATTCGCTTAGCGCAAATGAGCTTTTGATGCTAAAAATGAAACGTACTGACTTTCTTAAGGTACGGGACAAGGATCCACATGAAGATTTATTTGAGGATATTATTATTGACAACGGTCAGGCTTTGGAAATGTCAAATGTATATACCAACATTCTGAGTGGAACAATGGAAGCCTATGCTTCCATTGTCTCTAATAATCTAAATACGTTTATACATAGATTAACTGTCATAACCATCATTTTAATGGTGCCAACTCTGGTGGCTAGTTTTTATGGTATGAACCTTGACCATATACCTTTCAGCACCAGTAAATTTACTTTTTACGGGCTGATTCTTGCCTCCATATTTTTAGGTTTCCTTCTTATAATCTTCCTTGGTCGAAATGCCAACTATAAGCGTTAAAAACGTATAAGCAATTTTTATTATATGAATGTGATAAGTTATCAACACCTGTGGATAACTCAAGAGACATATTACAAAAATTTCTTATTTAATTTGCATAGTGATTTGGACAAGAGAGTCTGCGAACTGAGTAAAGAGTGATTTTGACCTAGATATTATTAATCCCTTTATTTTGAGGATTTTATATATTACTAAAATTTCGAATATGTATTTTAGTAATATTTTTTTCGCAGATTTTTTATATTAATCTTTTTCATATATATAATTTTTTATAATTTGTTTGCGCAACCAATTAACTAACAGAAAGTATGTCACAGAAAGTAGAGCCTTTATTAAAAGAAAACCCAAACAGATTTGTATTGTTCCCAATTGAACATGATGATATTTGGTCATTTTATAAGAAATCCGAAGCGAGTTTCTGGACCGCAGAAGAAATAGATTTGCATCAAGATGTTTCAGACTGGGAAAACAGATTGAATGACGATGAAAAACATTTCATTAAACACGTTCTGGCTTTCTTCGCGGCAAGTGATGGAATCGTAAATGAAAACCTTGCAGATAACATGGTTAGTGAAGTGCAATACACAGAAGCTAAGTTTTTCTACGGATTCCAAATCATGATGGAAAACATTCACTCCGAAACCTATTCTCTTCTGATTGATACCTATATTAAAGATGCTGTTGAAAAGGATTACCTCTTGAACGCCATAGATAATATGGAATGCGTTAAGAAAAAGGCGGATTGGGCATTACGATGGATAGATGATGCAACTTTTGCTGAAAGACTTATTGCCTTTGCAGCTGTCGAAGGAATATTTTTCTCAGGATCATTTTGTTCGATTTTCTGGCTGAAGAAAAGAGGACTTATGCCTGGACTTTCTTTTTCAAATGAATTGATTTCAAGAGATGAAGGAATGCATTGCGATTTTGCATGCTTGCTTTATAATAATCACATTCAAAATAAATTGACAAAAGAAACCATTCAAACAATCATCTGTGATGCCGTTGAAATTGAAAAGGAGTTCGTTTCTGACGCCATCCCTGTACGATTAATTGGAATGAACTCAGATTCTATGTGTCAGTATATTGAATTTGTCGCTGATCGATTATTGGTTGATTTAGGCAACGACAAAGTCTACAATTCTGAAAATCCCTTCCCTTGGATGGATTTGATTTCATTACAAGGCAAAACCAACTTTTTTGAAAAAAGAGTCGGTGATTACCAAAAAGCCGGCGTTATGGCTGAAAAGGATAAACAAATCTTCTCTCTGGATGAAGATTTCTAGTTAGTTGATGTCTTTTATTTAATTGGTCTTATAATAAGAACTACATCATACTAAAACCAACACTGAGGTATTTATTAACCTCTTTTAACATGTAATGAGAATATGGAAGTTATTAAAAGAAACGGAAAGCGTGAAGGTGTAAGTTTTGATAAAATCACCGCTCGCGTTAAAAAGATGTGCTATGGCCTGGATCCACAATACATTGATCACATAGAAATCTCTAAAAGAGTAATTCAAGGACTCTATGATGGCGTGTCAACTTCAGATCTAGATAATCTAGCTGCTGAAACCGCAGCATCATTAGCAACGGAGCACCCGGATTATGCCAAGTTGGCGGCTCGTATTGCAGTATCTAACCTGCATAAGAATACAAAAAAGTCATTTGCAAAAACCATGAGAGATCTATATGATTATATAGATCCCAAAACGGGAGATAAAGCAGGACTCATTGCAGATAAGTATATCAAGATCATTGAAAAAAATGCATCTATCATAGATTCTGCTATCATATATGACAGAGACTATAGCTTTGATTATTTTGGATTTAAAACCCTTGAGCGATCCTACTTATTGAGAATGAACGGTCAAGTCGTGGAACGCCCTCAACATCTATTGATGAGAGCATCGATTGGTATTCATGGCGAAGATATTGATGCTGCTATAGAAACCTACAATCTAATGTCTGAAAAATGGTTTATTCACGCAACGCCAACATTGTTCAATGCTGCAACACCGAAGCCTCAGCTTTCATCTTGCTTCTTATTGACAATGACAGACGATAGTATTAGTGGAATTTTTGAAACTTTAAGCCGATGTGCTAAAATTTCACAATCCGCTGGTGGTATCGGTTTGAGTATCCATAACATAAGGGCACAAGGAAGTTATATTAAAGGAACCGGTGGAACTTCTAACGGGATCATTCCGATGCTTCGTGTTTATAATGACACGGCAAGGTATGTTGACCAAGGCGGAGGTAAGCGAAAAGGTGCTTTTGCTGTATACCTTGAACCATGGCATGCTGATATCAACGACTTTCTTGATCTTAAAAAGAACCACGGAAAAGAAGAAAATAGAGCACGTGACCTGTTCTATGCCATGTGGATATCTGATCTCTTTATGGAAAGAGTCGAAACCGATTCTGAATGGTCCCTTTTCTGTCCCAATGAAGCACCAGGTCTTTGTGATACCTATGGCGAAGAATTTAAACAACTGTATAATAAGTACGAAGAAGCGGGAATAGCAAGAAAAACAATTAAAGCCAGAGATCTTTGGGCTTCAATAATGGAATCTCAAATTGAAACTGGAACACCATATATTCTATACAAAGATGCAGCTAATGAGAAATCTAATCAGAAAAATCTAGGTACCATTAGATCTAGTAATCTTTGTACTGAAATATTGGAATATACTTCTCCAGATGAAGTTGCAGTATGTAACCTCGCATCCATTTCGCTAGGAAAATTTGTAAACACCGAAACCGCAACATATGATTTTGAGCAGCTTTACAATGTTACCAGAATTGTAACAAGAAACCTAAACAAAGTCATAGATGTAAATTACTATCCAGTAATTGAAGCAGAGAATTCCAATATGCGCCACAGACCAATTGGAATCGGCGTTCAAGGCCTAGCAGATGCCTTTATCGGTATGCGGATGCCTTTTGATAGCGATGAAGCTATACAACTGAATAAAGATATCTTTGAGACCATCTACTTTGCTTCGTTGACAGAATCAAATATTATAGCAAGTAAAGAAGGTCCCTACAAAACATTTGAAGGAAGCCCTGCAAGCAAAGGCATATTGCAGTATGATATGTGGAACGTGAAACCATCAGACAGATGGGATTGGGCAGATCTCAAATCTAAAATCAAGGAGACTGGTCTTAGAAATAGCCTCTTGGTTGCTCCAATGCCAACTGCATCTACCTCACAGATTTTAGGAAACAACGAGTGCTTTGAACCTTATACATCCAATATATATAGTAGACGTACGCTATCTGGTGAATATGTGGTGGTTAACAAGCACTTACTGAAAGACCTTATAGATAGAGGCTTGTGGAATCATGAAATGAAAGAAAGGTTAATGGCTGCTAATGGTAGCGTTCAGGATATCGAAAACATACCACAGGACATTAAAGATCTTTATAAAACGGTCTGGGAAATCAAACAAAAAATACTAATTGATATGGCAGCAGACAGAGGCGCATATATCTGTCAGAGCCAAAGCCTTAATCTTTTTGTTGAAAATCCAAGTCTTGCTAAATTGACTTCAATGCATTTTTACGGTTGGAAAAAAGGATTAAAAACAGGCATGTATTACCTAAGATCAAAAGCAGCCGTAGATCCGATTAAATTTTCATTGAGTGCCGATTACAAGAAAAAATATGGCGATCAAGAGGAAGTTATGAATCTTGAAGAAGAAATTGTTGAAGTTGAAGAAGGTGCTGCTTGTAACATGGACGATGGCTGCCTGATGTGTGGCAGTTAATTCATAAGCAATTTTTAAAATCTAAATCCAAGCCGGTTCTATTATTAGAGCCGGCTTTTTTAGTATTAACTGTGATTTTTTGACAACTGCTTGAGAAAAGTTGCCAATTTTCTGAACTCAGTACCTACTTGAGATTTAACACGATATCCGACAGAAATAATAGTATCTAAATTATAAATGGAGACTTTTCTTGGGACTTCTCGTTCCCTTCTTTTTGAATCTGGCGGAATTCCCGCCAAGTTGATTCTTTGTCAAGTTCACCTTCTTCATAGATGTTCTTAATATGCTCTCCAATTGTTCTTCTCGCTTTACCGAACAACTCCATTATTTGTTGTTCGGTCGCCCAAACTGTATTCTGTTCACCATCAAGTACTACCTGAAATTCAGTCTGACCATCTTTAGGTTTAAAGACAACAACTTCGCTATTTTTTATTTCACGTAGATTCATATTTCAAATGTAGGTTCATTCAAATTATGCCCAACGTTAATGCTACGCAGTGTTACATCTAATGCAGGGAAATACGACAATAAAATTTATCTGGTCAAATAGAATAAAATGAAAATCTCCAATACCGGCTTAGCATATCAAAGAAAAGTTGGAAGAAACTAAAAGAAAAGATCAAAACGCTCACAAAGAAGTCGAGTCCAGTTCCATTTGAGGAACAGATTCAAAGATTGAATTGGTTGATGTGGGGATGGGTAAATTACTACAAGCACGGTACAGGATACGAGAAATTCAAGTATCTGGACAGCTGGGTACGATGTCGCTTGCGATATTGTATTTGGAAAGCTTGGAAGAACCCCAAACGACGCTACCGAGCCTTTAGACAATTGGGGTTGAATCACGCCAAAGCAAGGCAGTTTTGCTACTCTTGATTAGGAGGATGACTCTACTCGATTATTGCAAGGTTTATTCATTTTCTATTTTAATCAAGAATTCGATTGGCGTCATAATTGGTAGCTGACTATGTTTGAAATCTTTAATATTCCTAGTTACAAAAATTTTTATATTAGAATTCGTTGCGCAAGCGTTTTGAACTGAATCTTCAAAGTCTTTGAATTTGGATTTAATAGCTTCAAGAATTTCGTTTTCTCCAACAGTCAATATTTTAATAAAACTGGTCAATTTGTCCAATTTGATTCTTGCCTGTTTTGAGTTTTCTGTTTTGCTTATGAAATAATGAATATTGGCAGCGATTAATGACGAAGTGTAAAGTTCAATTTCATTTTTTATTCCTAGATCTATGATTATTTTTATTTCATTCAAAAATGGTTCTCGAGCTGTTAAATAATCTAGTAGTACATCTGAATCTAGAAATATTTTCATCGTTTCATATATTTTTCGATTAGCGCTTCGCCTAATATTTCATCATATGATTTGTCCTTTGGTATTTTAACTGAACCACAAAGTTCTTCAACTAATGGATGTAGTTCAGTCTTCTTGATTCGTTGTTTGTGTTTAGCAATTGATTTTAGATATTCTTCAACTATGTTTGATAGACTTCTACCTTGTTTCTTAGCGTATTTTTTTGCGCTTTCTACAACTTGTTCTTCAATTGAAAGTGTGAGCTTCGTGTTCATACGTATCTATTTATAATTTAAATATACGTATATGAATTTTAATAGTCAATTATTTTTAACTTGGCTATAGCGTTTCGCATAGATGGCGTGTGGGCGCATAGCCCACATGAACATATTATGCATTGTGTGTGCCTTGAATGGCTACTAGCTCATTCTTTGTAAAAGTAAAAAGAATAGATATTACTAATCAGGTGAAAGTCCTGATTATGCAGGATTCAAGCGGAAAAAAAAAGATGCATCAATGCTAAGACCATATGATGAAGAAGCTAGGCATATAGCAAGCCGCAAGTGTTTCGTGGGTGACAGAGGCTAAACTCCAAATGCGAGGCTATCAATCCTTCAGTAGTTATTATCACAAGGTAAGAAGTAAATGATATAGTTGTTTTACGAACCGCCGTAGCGCCTATGCTGAAGCTTCGGCGTAAGCATATACAGCCTGTCCCGCTGAGCGGGAAGGTCCGTCACGTACGGTGGTCATACCTTTCGGCAGATAAATGTGAGAGGGCTGAGGCAGTTAACATTGACTACCTCACTTTACTTGATTAGTTGCTGGCATTTTGTGTGAATCCAAATTTTAGTCTTTCTAATATACTTCTCTTCTTTGCGATTGTTTCAGTTTCTGAATTTTGAATCATCAATGTTAACAAAGGGCTTTCTTCATCAATAGCTTTATCCATTATTTTGATTAACCTATTTTCTAATTTGATATTGTTATTCACCAATTTCTTCATTTCCCTTCCTAACACAATTATTCCTACTTCTTCATGCTCTAAGTCTCCTCCATATAAATCAAAATGATTACTCCAAATGAAATCTGATTCTAATGATGGATAATTTAGGCATATCGAATTTATGTCTACAATGTCCTTTATTCTTTTGCTTGGTCTGTCATCATATGCAATTAGTTTTAGTATCATTACTCCTGGTATTGAGCATGTTTTATAAGTCTCATTTCCTATTTTTATTTCTTGTGCACCAAATTCAAATGCTTCTTTGAATCCATCTAAATTTACTTTCGTTAATCCTTTGCCTTCTATTATGACTTGCCCATCCTTCTCTATTTCACCGAATGGTAATAAATCAATTTGTTTTCCGTCTTGCGTAATTAGACAAAAAGCATTTTCTGTACTTTCTATATAATTGTATTTCTCTTTTAGTGCCGCTCTTAGTTCATTGTACTTTTTAACATTAGAAATGTAAACTCCAAAATCTATATCTTTTGTACCTCTTGAATTTTCATTTTTTGATACATACCAAATGTTTCTTGCAATTGCTCCGACAATGAAGAATTCGATTTCTAACTCATTGCAGGTTTCATTTATTTGGATAAATACCTCTTTCAACCCATCTATCGCAAGGGCATTATAATTTATTTTGGACATGTTCTTTGTAAATTATATTTGCAGTTTCTAAGTACCTTGGATTTGGTTCATTTAATAAATCGGCATAGATTAACATCGGATCGATCAATTCGGTATTTTGATCTTGATTTTTCCAAAATATTTCTGTTACTGTTATTTCTCCTTCATAATCAGGTATAATTCTGAGTGCTTTCATTACCTCCTCAAATTTGAGGCCTGTATATATTTCAATTTTATCTGCAATTAAATATTCTGTTAGTTTTTCTGCGGCATTTGTTCCACCCCAATAAGTTTCTTCAGGGAGTTTGATTTTCCTCCAATTTTCATTTTTATTTAACCACCTATATCTTTTCTTCTTAAGCTTTGGTCTTAGATTTCTATTGTATTCCTTTACCCATTCTTCAAATAATTTTTCTCTATTTTGAAATTTGTACTCTTTATCATTAGCTTGGACTATGTAATTCTCTTTCAACAAATCTTTTAGGACTATACCTACTGTGGCAATTGTAACTTTAGCCTTTTCACCAATAAATCTATAAGGTTTGTTTATAAATTCTGGTTTTGTGAGAAATTGATAAATAACCTTTAATCCGGCTTTGTTAAAGGCTTTCGTATTTACTTTTAGTTTATTCCTATTTGTTTTGTTGGTTTCGATTAATATATAAATGTTTTGAGTTCTCAAAAACATATTTCCTGCAGTGTCAACATAAGGAATGTTATTCATTCTTAGCAATTCCATTGCTTTCGGAGTGATATAGTCTGCCAAAAATATTAGTGGTTGTACATTTTTAGTTTGTTCCATGATTCTGGGAATGTGATCAGGAACAATTTTTTTCTTAATTTCTGCGAAGTACCTTTCTTTTAAATTGCCATGGTAAATCACTATTTCAGCATCAATGAATTTATCTTTTGCTCGTATTTCTTCATTTAGTATCTTGCATTCAATACCTATTAATTCATTAATCTTTTCAGTTACTATGTTGAGTATTTCATTCTTCATGTATGCAAACATACGATGTATGTTCGGAACATACAAGTGACTTATTCATACAACAACAATTTACTCAAATTGATTAACGCATTTTTGAGGGAGATGGTCCTGGTCCAGATCTTGAGCCTAGTGTGCATATAACTGGTGCTGGAGATCGTCCTGTTACTGTTACTGGTGATGGTGCAAACATAATGATCAAGCCGATGATTATAATCATGGTGATGAGGATATTGATGTTGGTATTCGACTCGTTATATTATGGAGAATGAATATGGAAATGAAAGTACTACTAGAGGCATTGATTATCAAGTACATGTTTAAAACGTTCAATACATGCCGTTATGTATATTATGTCTCGGATTTTCTTAACTGATCGTAATTCCAACCTTTCTGTTCAAACCGATTTCAAATATCTTAATCAGAGTTTCCAATGTTAAGTTGCCTTTCCCGTTCTCGATTTTGGAGATGTAGCTTTTCTTTGTTCCAATTTTTGCAGCAAGTTCAGTTTGAGTGAGCTTTGCCGTTTTTCTTGCGTCTTTCAACATCTCACTAATGAAAAAACGCTGGGAATCCTCTTCAAATTCGTTTCTTTTTTCAGAACCAATTTCACCGTATTTCGCATCCAAAAGTTGGTCGAAATTAGTGGCTTCTTCGATTTTCTTATCGCTTCTTTTCTTCATAATATTCATCTTTTAATCTTATAGCTCTATTAAATTGGTTAGCCGGCGCCTTTTCAGTCTTTTTCTGAAAAGAGTTAAATAATACAACAACATTCTGTCCGTCCAGGCAACAAAAAGTTCGAAATATGTTCGAGTTGGATTCAATCCGAATTTCAATCAAATTCTCCTTGCCAGAGATTTTTTTAAAAAATTTGATAGGAATTCGTTCAGCTTGCGTGACTACAACGAATACATATTCATACTTCTTCTGTACCAGCTCTGGTAGGGATTGATAAAATTTTATGAAGTAACCCTTATAGAATTTGATTTGCCTCAGTTCCTTCATTCGTCAAAGTTAACATATAAATGAACTTTAAGCAAGCATTATTTGGACTTTCTGAGAACGTTTGGTGCATGAGCAGTTACGCATCTACAAAAGATATTCTGAAATTTAAGTTAGTAACTATTTCTTTTAGTGTTTCAGAATTCAAATTATATGTAATTGAATTATGCACATCCTACACACTGGCTTTCAATTGTTTTTTTATTTTAGAATCATATTTATTCATGAAATTCCATTCATTAACTTTATATGGTTTAGCAAGAAGCTCAATAGGTAGCTCTAATACTTTACTTAATATCCAAATATGTTTTAAAGTTAAAGGTGCTTTATAAGTTAGAATTTTACTCGTTGTTGATTTAGACCCAAAGTAGGGTATTAAATCCTTTTGTCTCAATCCCATATATTCCATTTTCATATTAATTATTTGGATAGGATCTGCCTCCTCTATGAAATAATTTTCATTTTCATACTTTTTAATCAATAAAGTTAGAAGATCAAATTCATCGCTATGTTTTGAGTTCTTGGTTGAATCAAAAATAGTTTCTAATCTTCCTAATGCCTTATTATATTCCTTTTCCGTTTTAATTATTGTCCAATTCATTTTTTCTCTATTGTTGAATTTACGGTATGTATTTTGTCACCTAATTTGTCGTAATCTTTATGCCATCCAACCCATTTAATAAATGCTGTGTTTTTATCATAATTTAGACTTAAGACAATTCGTATTTCATTCCCTTTGACATTTATGCACAATCTATTATTTTTTAAAATATCAACGTTTGTTTGTCCAAATGTTAGTACTGCATCTTGGGGCTTTACCCAAGTTTGAGCTTTTAGGATTGTATACCATGTCCTTAAACTGTTCTGAGTCCTAGGATGCTTTTCATGAAATTTATGAATTGCTTTGAATGCTATTATATTCATTAACTACAAAAATAATAATTAAGTTTCATTTAACGAAACTAATTTTAGCTTGTGTGTGTAACGGTTTGAATATTACTAATCAGGTGAAAGTCCTGATTATGCAGGATTCTAGCGAAAAAAAAAAGATGTATCAATGCTAAGACCATATGATGAAGAAGCTAGGCATATACCCTGTCCCGCTGAGCGGGAAGGTCCGTCACGTACGGTGGTCATGCCTTTCGGCAGATAAATCTGAGAGGGCTGAGGCAGTTAACATTGACTACCTCACTCTAATCGATTGGGCGTTTTTTTATTTTCAATTATGTAAACTGTTCCTTTTCCTTTACCTAAAGTAGTAATCATTTTTTCTGTTTTCATATACTGTAAATCTTTTTTAAGTGTATGTATTGTGATGTTTTTTAAAGACTTAGAAATGTCAGAAATTTTAACTGGCTGGTTTTTATCTATAAATTTCTGAATCTCTTTTTGTCGTTCATTTAAATAACCACCTTTAGTTTTAAAAACATCATACTTATCATCTAATTTTTGAGACAGAATGTTTATGTTGTCAAGAAAATATAAAGTCCATTTTGATATTATTTCATAGTCTTTGTACCTATTCTTTTGTCCTTCCATTAAGGTCTGGTAGTATTCTTTTTTCGATTGCTCAATTAGATTTTCAAATGATACGTATTGAATAAATAAATAGTCATACTTCATTAATAACATAGTTGTCAAAAGTCGAGACAAACGCCCGTTACCATCTTGAAAAGGGTGGATAGATAGAAATTCATAAACAAATAGACCTATTATAATTAATGGGTGTATTTCTTCTTTTATTAGTTCTTCATTTGTCCATTTTATTAAATCATTCATTTCACTTTCAACTAAGTAAACCTCTGTTGTATTGAAAACTACTTTTTGAATACCTTCAGGATAATTAGCAACAACCTTATTGGATAATGATTTGTAACCACCTCTGTGTCTATTGTCTTTTGAGCTATAACGAAGTAGGCTTTGATGGAGCTGTTTTATGTAGTTTTCGGATAATTGAATATCATTATAGCTCTCAAATATAATTTCTAACGTGTCAAAATATCCAATGACTTCTTGCTCGTCACGAGTTTTAAGTTCTGTAACTTTAATATCATTTAATAGTTCTTTGATTTCTATGTCAGTTAGCCTTCCTCCTTCAATTCTTGTTGATGAACCTATACTCTCAATAGTTGCAATTTTTCGTAATTCTTTTAGATAAATGTTCTCACTTTTCTCAATAGCGTTCCATTTCCCTTTATATAAATCAATTTTTCCAATTAAGTTGAGTATTTTTTGATTTGTTAAGAAATCGAAGTTGAGTTTATTTAAAAATTTATCCATAAGTTATCTGTATTTTATCTAAAACAAAAATAGAATTACGGATTGAATTATCCAAATATTATCCGTATTTTATCTATAAAATTATTCTTTAGTTGCTTTATATCCCATACTAGCTAACTCTCCATCTTTGTCAAACAAAGTCATTTCCATTGCGGAAGTAATCATATAATATTCTCCATATTTGTTCCCTTTTACAGAATATTTATTTCCACTCTTTTTCAGATTGAATCATTGGATGGTCAAAACTACACGCACTTAAAAAAATGACAAACGGAAATAAAAAATAGAGTTAGAAATGAAGAGGAACATTGCAATATTATAGAAAGCAATCAAAGTAGTTTACTAACAACTAGATCCAACCAGCGAATCCACTTTAAATCTAGAGAAAGATAATTTGGTTTTTCCTACGCCTGCCTGCGATACGGTTCAACACAAGATTCACGTTCGGTCGTTCCGACCACTTGAATTCTTATTTATTATGTCTAGTTATTCTCAAATCTATATTTTGTTGTTCTCTTGTCTCCTTTTTTTGAAATTAACATTAATTCTACAGCCTTTTTCAAATCTCGACTTGCTTTAGCAGATGATATTGTTTTATGAATTTTCATATAATCAATTCTGCTAAATTCTAAGTTATGAAAATTTTCTTGAGCCTTTATAATTCTTGATTCAAAACTATCTTTAATATTAGTGATGTTTAATAAATCAGCAATTGCTTCATTTAATCTATCCAGCATATATTCAATAAAAGAAGTTGAGTGTCCATGCTTGTCAGATATTGATAACACATTATAATATTCTTTCTGTTTATTCTTTATTAAATGTTCAATAGGGATAAACTCAAAAATTGGAAATTCTTGAATCAGAATTAAAGTCTGCCACAATCTTCCCATTCGTCCATTTCCATCTGTAAATGGATGAATAAATTCAAATTCGTAATGAAATACACAGCTTTTAATTAGAGTCAATTCATTTTTGTCTTTGGTGTATTTAAGCAAATTAGATATTTGACCTGGAACTAATTGAGATGGAGGTGCCATATGTTCAATTTTATTTCCTTTAACCATTCCTACTGATCTATTCCGAAATTCACCTGCATTTTTAATAAGGTTTTTCATCAGAATTTTATGTGCCTTTAATAGATCTGATTTTTTCGCTGGGTTTAAGGAATTTAATTGATCATATACTTCAATTGCGTTTTTAACTTCAATGATATCTGATTCAGGTCCAAGAACTCTTTTATTGTTTAGAATAGAAGTTACTTGATCAAGAGATAATGAATTGCCTTCAATAGAAAGCGAAGAGAATATTGATTTTATTCGATTGTTTTTTCTTAATTGAGTTGTCGGTTTGTCAAGATTTAATGTATTGGCTTCACCAATTTTTTGAGATATTTCTTGGATTAGTTTTAATATTAAACCAGTAATTTGATACTGAGGCTTTTGATAATTCATAATATCATATGATAGTATCAAATTTACTTATATATCTTCTTTTTTCCTAATTAGACATAACGACGATAATAAACCCGTAGATAGGTGATCAACTCAGCAGGAATGATGACATATCGATCCTTGTCACCTTTGCCCTTTTGCACTCTGATCTGGAGCCGTTCAGCATCGATGTCTGTGAGCTTAAAATGGCAAAGTTCGCTGGGGCGCAGCCCGGTAGCATACAATGTCACTATTATGGCTTGATGCTTAAAATGGGTACAAGCCTGAATGATTCTCAGGATATCTTGTTGACTTAGCAATTCAGGTAGTTGACGTTCTTTTTTCGGTCGTGGTAGCTTTTTGAAACTCTACTCTCTATCAATGACTTCGCGAAAAAGTTTGCGCATCGCAGAGTAAATATTATTCATCGTTTGCCATCTGGCACCATGCTTCACCCGATATAGTAAATAAGTACGAACAGTATCTTGCATATAAGGATTTGCCTGATCGTTTTGCTAACACCATTCATGGTACTGCCTGAAGTTGCAAAGGTAAGTCTTGATAGTAGAACGAGAATAGTTCTTAAGTAACATATGGTCCTCGTAAGCTTGGTAAACCTGTTGAAAATTCATTGCAGAAACGTCCATAATTTATCACATTTTTTATAGTCAATTAATGTAACAAAATTAGTGTAATCAACTGTATGCCATTGACTTATCTGTGAGGGGTTTGTTCAACGTTCGGTATATAAGCAGTGGCGTGTTTTGGTATAAATCTCTCCAAATAAAAACTGCCGTTGGAAATTCCGCAGGAATTTCCAAATGAGCGATTACAAGCCATTGCTTATATACATTGTGTGTAGTGTTTATTCCGTCTATAATTTCGCGCTCCGTGTTTTCAAGTATTCCTTGATTTTGGCAAAACTTTTTCCTTTCAAGTCTTTAGAAATCTTGTTCTTGATTTTTCGGAAAGTTTGAACGGCGTCAAAATCCTTTTCACTTTTTTCTTCTTTAGTTTTCATAATCAATAATTTCTTTGGGCGAACGTATTTCCAACGGTGGATAGTTAATTCGCAGGTTTATAGAGTTGTAACCTCTAATTCTATATACGTTCACAATATGTTTAAAGTTCCAACTTACCAAAATGTCAGCTCTATAAAATGTTGCAGTCGCAATGTGGATACAGTCATCGAAACTTATATCGCCAACCACTTTTTCTTCAACATATTTAGTGGCCAGAGCAAGGATATCGTCATTTATTTCGACTTTTTCCATATTCTCTTTTGGTAGTTCTTTGAAAAAAGATTTTACACGAGCAGGTGCGTCCACTAAATCGGTTTCGGTCAGTTCAGAGTATAAACAGATAATTTTGCCCATTTTTATCCGTTCAAAAAGTTGTAATGTGGTCTCGTCAAATCCTTTGTCGAATACTCCGCCAATATCTGATGTGTCCAAATAAAATCTTTGTTATCCAAAACCAAACTAACCGTCTTAAAGCTTAGGGTACTCCAGTTTTAAAAATGCTCCCAGAAATGGAATGTATCCTATCCTATATAAGAAATCAAATATCTTCTGAGAATTTGATTCTTTGATATCACTTTCACCTGCCCAAAGTTTGTATAGTATTTTAGCGTATAAATTTTCTAACAACTTTTAAAATCTAAATCCAAGCTGGTTCTAATATTTGAGCCAGCTTTTTTAGTATTAACTGTAAATTTTTGACAACTGCTTTACATCACTCATCCATTGCTTGGTCTTACTTCTAAATCCTGAGCTTTAAAGTTTAGATTTGATCCTTATATCATAAGCCAATCCTGGCTTAAATAAAGTACAGATAGTCATTAAAGGGTATTGAAGTCAATAAATCACCTTTAAAGTATTTATTGATATTGTAATGCGCATAACTTATCTATTATTTGTTTGGTTAATCATACCGGTGCTTTCTATGGCGCAAAACAATAACAATTGCCAAGATGTCTGTATGGAATTTAACTATAGGGGTACCAATCAAGCAATAAGCTTCGAATGGACGCCAGCGGCACTGACAAAATTTAAACCTGACACTGAAGCATTTAACCTGGAGATTCCAGTCGCTAATTCAACATTAAAACTTGAATTAAAGGAAATTCAAATTTTTACTGAGGACTTCAACTGTTCTACCAAGTCGCACAACTTCAAGGAAAAAACATTCTATCCTGCGGCATCAAAACATTATAGCGGTAAAATTGAAGGCAACGAGCAATCTAGCGTAAGCTTAACCGTTAGAGGGAATAATACCTTCGGAATAATTCATGACGGCGATAATGTTTATAATTTGGCTTATGCGTCAAATCTAAAGAAACACATAATATATAATATTAAGGATGTCAATATTCCGTTAGAGTTTAAGTGTGAACAGATTAATAATGAATCTTACATGGATAATATTAGTCAACATTATTCAAAAAGTACAAGCAGTTGCTCAAATGCCGTTGAGGTGTATTTCGAATGTGATCATGATATGTTTGTTAATTTTTCTTCAGATTCCAATCTGGTAGTCAATTATGTGATTGATTTGTTTACACAGCTTAATGTGCTTTACGCAAATGAAGATTTACCAATTTTAATTTCTGGCATTTCTGTTTGGACTTCCCAGGATCCTTACGCAAATGGTCCAAGTGCCTTATCTGATTTTCAAACTGCGTTAAACGCAAATGGTTTTAGTGGCGATTTGGCGCACCTATTAACAAATGATAGTGGTACCAATGGGGGAGTGGC
This sequence comes from Saprospiraceae bacterium, assembly GCA_029262995.1. Taxonomy (GTDB): domain Bacteria; phylum Bacteroidota; class Bacteroidia; order Chitinophagales; family Saprospiraceae; genus RFSX01. The sequence goes on from JAJCYH010000032.1 coordinate 27,894, forward strand.
TTATGTCGATGAACTGTGTGGCAATTCGCCTTACGCCTATAGTGATTTGGTTAACAGCACAGAGATATTCCCTGCTTATTCATGGGATGTTCAAGTTGTAGCTCATGAAATGGGCCATAATTTTGGATCACAACACACCCACGATTGTGTATGGGGACCAATGGGAAATGAACAGATTGATGATTGTGGGAATGTATACGGTACACCAACTGGAATCTGTTATGATCCCCAAAATCCTGTAATCCCACCATCAGGGGGAACGATAATGAGCTATTGTCATCTGGCACCAGAAGGAATTAATCTTATAAATGGATTTGGAACCGAGCCTTCAGCATTGATGTATAGTAATTATATAGCATGTAAATGTGATAATTCAACTTGTAATTCTGCAACTGAAATTTCCGTCGCCGTAAGTAATTATTTCTCAGAACCAAATAATGGCAATGGCGCTTCTAGTCAAAATGCAACTCACGCTGACTGGTTTGTTTTTACGCCACCATCAAATGGTATTATCAATATTGAATCTTGTGGAGGAGGCAGCGATACGCGAGTCTGGGTATGGCAAGGCAGTTGTGATCAATTGATAATGGAAGCTGTAAGCGATGATGATTGTGATATGGGAAATGGTAGTGCATATGCTTCTATGATTGAAGGCTTGATCGTTAATTCTGCTCATACTTATTATATTGAATGGGACGATCGATGGAGCAGCAATTATTTTGATTGGAACTTTGAATTTATTCCTGATGCGCCAGGTCCCCCTCCTTGCAATGATGAATATCTAATGGCTTCTGGATCTATTACGGATACAATACTGCATGCTAAAATGACAATTTACAGCGATGGACACATCATGTCAGGCAGTGAGGTAAACTTTAAAACAGGGTTCTCCATAGATCTGCTACCTGGTTTCGAAATTGATCTAGGTGCAAGCTTCGATACCCTGTTAGAAGACTGCGATTTATAGCCGTCAAACGCATATTTTACATTTCAACATCGCTTTGGATAGCTAATGCATTAAATAGTTTTTTGTTTGCGAAAAGTCCTTACTTTTGTGCTTTATTTTCACATTTGAAAATTATAGTAGTCAAATGAATTATAGCCTAAATCATATTAAGGAATTAGAATCTGAGTCCATCTTTATATTAAGAGAAGTAGCTGCACAATTTGAAAACCCTGTTCTGATGTTTTCTGGTGGTAAAGATTCAATATTGATGGTCTATCTTGCCTATAAGGCTTTCTATCCAGCGAAAATTCCATTTCCATTATTGCATATTGATACGGGGCACAATTTTCCTGAAACCATTGAATACAGAGACCAATTGGTTGAAAAGTTTAATGCCAAATTAATTGTTGGTTCCGTTCAGGATGCTATTGATAAAAAATTGGTTTCTGAGGAAAAAGGATTTAACGCCTCAAGAAATGCACTGCAAACCGTAGTATTATTAGATGAACTGGAAAAAGGGAAATATGATGCAGCACTCGGTGGAGCGCGTAGAGATGAAGAAAAAGCTAGAGCAAAGGAAAGATTCTTTTCACACCGAGATGAATTTGGTCAGTGGGATCCTAAAAATCAAAGACCGGAACTTTGGAATCTATTTAATGGCAACCATCAATTGGGTGAGCACTTTCGAATATTTCCGATAAGCAATTGGACCGAACTTGATGTTTGGCAATATCTAGCCTCTGAAAATGTTCCATTACCTTCTTTGTACTTTTCTCATCAACGTGATGTATTGGAACGTGACGGTACACTTCTTGCAGATTGCGATTATATTGAAAAGAGACCTAACGAAAAAGTATATAAGGAAACGGTTAGATGTAGAACAATTGGTGACATGACCTGCACCGGAGTATGGAAGTCAGACGCTAAAACGATAGAAGATATTATTGCGGAAGTGTCAACAACCAGATTAACAGAAAGAGGGGGAAGAACGGATGACAAGCGCTCTGAAACCAGTATGGAAGATAGAAAAAAGCAAGGTTACTTTTAGTAGGATAAATTTAAAGACAGAATTGAGATATGAGCACAGATCAAAATACAAATAGTGAATTATTAAGATTTACAACAGCCGGTTCGGTAGATGATGGAAAGTCTACACTTATTGGTAGATTGCTTTATGACAGTAAATCTATTTTTCAGGATCAGTATGATCAAATTAAGCTGGTAAGTGAAAAAAGAGGTGAAGAAGGTGTTAACTTGGCTTTGCTTACAGATGGATTAAAATCAGAACGCGAACAAGGCATTACGATAGATGTTGCTTATAGATATTTTGCAACACCGAAAAGGAAATTTATAATTGCTGACACTCCAGGACATACCCAATATACAAGGAATATGGTTACTGGCGCTTCCACAGCAAACGTCGCTCTTGTGCTTATCGATGCTCGTGTTGGCGTAGTGGAACAGACCCGTAGGCATGCCATCATAGCTTCCTTGCTACAAATTCCGCATTTGGTCGTTTGTATAAACAAAATGGATCTTGTTGATTATGACGAAGGTATCTACAATAAAATCCAGGATGATTTTGAGAAATTTGCGGCAAAACTAGATGTGATTGACGTTCACTTTATTCCTATTTCAGCTTTAATTGGTGATAATGTCGTTAACAGATCCGGAAAAACGCCTTGGTACGATGGACCTACTCTGATGTATTATCTCGAAAATGTTCATATCGCAAGTGACCATAACTTTATAGATTCAAGATTTCCAATACAAACCGTTATAAGACCTTATAATGATGACTATCATGATTTTAGGGGTTATGCAGGTCGTATGGCGGGCGGTGTTCTAAAGAAAGGCGATGAAGTAATGCTCCTTCCATCAGGATTTACAAGTAAGGTTAAAAAAATATTGGGCCCATCAGGAGAGCTAGAGCAAACATTTCCTCCCGAATCGGTTACTGTATTACTGGAAGATGACTATGATTTGGGAAGAGGCGATATGATCGTGAGGAGTAATAATAAGCCAACAGTAACGCAAGATATTGAATTAATGATAGTTTGGTTTGATCATAATCTTCCCCTACAAGAAAAAGGCAAATACTTGCTTATGCATACCACGCAACAGGTAAAATGTATAGTCAAGGAAATTAGATACAAATTGGATATTAACACATTGCATAGGAATCAGGAAGACCGTGAAATTCAGATGAATGATGTTGCTAGGGTAGTTATTCGAACAACTAAGCCAATCTTCGTTGATTCTTATCGGAAAAACAGGATTACGGGATCTATTATCTTAATCGATGAAGGGAACAACAATACAATTGGAGCAGGAATGGTAATCTAAAGATAATTGCTTATTGATTTTGCCTTAAAGGCAAAAAATATTAAGAGATTGATTATTCAACTAGCACGCACTTGTTCATCATTACGACTCCACTTAAGAAGCCATTGCACTGGCCTTTTACTTTGATTTGGTCACCTACTGACAACTTATTCTTTGGATTTTCTTCAAGGGTACATAATACGCCATCAAATTGATCTTCAACATCAAGAATAATTACGGTTGATTCTTGTTCATCTTTTGAAACAGCAAGAATTTTACCTTCTACTTGAATAATTTTACCATTGTATAAATTATTAGACTTCTGCTCATTTGATTCAAAATCGTTGAATAAATCTATAGCACTAATTGTTATTTCTGCCTCTTTATTTTTGGAGCTTGCTTTTGGTATATTCAAAAATACCAATGTACCAACAACAGCGACAGCAATGATGCCTAAAAGAGTATAGATTAACTTTTTCATGCTTTTCTATTTTATTACCAGTTTCTTAATGTGTATTTAGCCGTGAGATCTATTTGGATGTCTCTATCCACACCAAAGGAATCGGTCGATACATTTACAATATCGGGTAGCTTTTGATCGATTATCTGATTAAGTTTTACCATACTTTTCTCTTCTATCCGCATGACAAACATTGAGCTCGCAGTAAATCCACCATTGCCATCAGATTCTATAATACCATCAGCACTTGTAATCCTTTTTTCATCCCAAAGATATAAGGTGCCCTTGACCAAAACCTTGTATTCAGCAACTCTTGATAAATCTAAATTTTTCAAGCCGATAATATTTCCTTCAAATCTAAATTTGGGATATTGATTGACATTAATCCGATCACTGTTAAATACGCGGTCTAAGGCACCCAATTTAAATTCAAAAGATTTTAGAAGTCCTTCAAATCTAACATCACTGGTATTTAAATCAATTGTGCTTATGGTTTGGTAGTTATCAGCCTCAATATTCTTTATATTATTTTGAGATCTAACATGAACATGTCCAGTGCGCGTGTAATATACCTGAGCGTTTAATTGAACAAAGGCAATTATTATGAAAAAAAAGCTAAGGAAGAGTCTCATCTATAGTTGTTGTTGTATATATATCAATTAAATTTAATATAATCTTATGACTAAATTAATCATTTAAATATTCGAGTCTCCCTCTATTAACGAAATTTAAAAGACATTTAATATCAATAATCTTAAAATAATAGCTTTGTAAGGAGTTATTAGGCTTTTCGGCGGTTGACTTTTTCCCAAATTACATTGTTTTTATTGGAAATAAAATCATAGAATCCGGCCAGTAATGCGAAATTCATAAATATAAAGTAGAACGGGATATAGAGAAATTTATATTTGGTTACTGCTGATCTAAATAGGAAACCAAGCAAAGCAATGGCATAGAATAATATTTGAAGCGTAAGCACGATCGTATAGAAGCATCCACTGAGGTTTAAATTGCTAATCAGCAAGAGTACTAAAGCTATGGGAGCGACGAACCATCTGAATATCCTATTAGAAATATATTGAAACAAAAACTTCAAATGCTTTATAGAATATATTTCAGTTAGTGATATGATTGTCTTATAAGCACCACTTGCAATCCTTCTTTTTCTTTTGAATTCATCCCTAAGTGAAAGTGAGGAATATTCAGTAGCATAGGCTAAGGGCTCATATACATTGCGGTAAGCTTTTAGCACAATTAACATGGACAAATAGAAATCTTCAATGGAAATGGATTTTGGAACTGGCGAGTAAAGGCTCTTTCGAATAGCAAACAATTCACCTGGTGATCCAACTGTAGAGTAAAAATCCGACTCCATTTTTTTGAGGAATGATTCATACTTCCAATACATTCCCTCGCCAGAACTTACCACCTTATCCTCTCCTTCAACAATAATTTTCTTTTCTCCTGTAACCACACCTACCTTGGGATCTTCAAAATGGGCCATTAAATATTGCAGTGACATTTCATTAATGGAAGTGTTGCAATCGTTGAAAACGACAAACGCTCCACTTAATAAATTAATCACCCTGTTAACTGCATGCTGTTTCCCTTTCCTTACCGGTTGATAATATAGCTTTATAAGGGTGGGGTGTTGTTCAATATATTTTAGGATAATCGAGTTGGTGTTATCGTCCGAACCGTCAGTGACAAATACAATTTCATATTTGTTTCTTGGATAGTTTAGATTAAGCAAATTAACAATCTTATCTTCTATGAAGTCCTCTTCGTTATAACAAGCGACAAGAATAGATGTCATTGGGGTATAGGAAAGACTTTTTTTAAATGTGACTGGGGTCTTATAAATTTGATTTATAAGCCATAGAATTACGCCATAAAAAACATAGGTATACAATACAAGGATAAGAGATAGCCAAAATAGGGTAGAGAAAGGCAATATAAAAATATTTAATTTGCTAATAACCTCATCAAGTAATCGCCATATCCACTCTTTATCATTGGTGTTGCAATTTCCTTAAGCTGATCAGCTGAAATAAAACCTTTGCGATAAGCAACCTCTTCAATGCATCCTATTTTGTAGTCTTGCCTTTGTTCGATTACTCTTATATATTCAGATGCGGCGGCTAGTGCTTCAAAGGTTCCGGTATCTAGCCATGCCGTACCTCTGTTCATCACTGTTACAGATAAATCATTATCATTTAGGTAAACACGATTTAAGTCGGTTATTTCATATTCACCTCTTGCAGAGGGTTTTAATTGCTTGGCCTTCTCAACGACAGTGTTGTCATAATAATACAGTCCTGGAACAGCGTATCTTGATTTGGGTGATTTTGGTTTTTCTTCTAGGGAGATTACCTTATTCTCCTCGTCAAACTCAACAACGCCATATCTTTCAGGGTCATGAACTCTGTATGCAAATACTTGTGCTCCTTTTATAAGTCGACTAGATTCCATGAGTTGAGAAGTTAGTCCTGTGCCATAAAATATATTATCGCCTAGGATTAGGCAGCAACTGTCTCCACCTATGAAGTCTGCACCAATGACAAAAGCTTGAGCCAGACCGTTTGGAACCTCTTGGATGGCGAAGGTAAATTGACAACCTAAGTTAGAACCATCACCAAGTAGTTTTTGAAAGGAGGCATTGTCTTCAGGAGTTGTAATGATTAATATATCACGAATACCTGATAGCATAAGAACGGACAATGGATAATAGATCATTGGTTTATCATAAATGGGCATTAATTGCTTTGAAATGGCTTTGGTAATCGGATATAGCCTTGTCCCTGAACCTCCTGCTAAAATAATACCTTTCATCTTACTATATTTTGCTTATTCGAAATCGGGTTTTTTCGCATACTCCCGAAACGATTGTAAAGATGCGTCTTTTTGGGATAAGAGCAAATTGGCTGTATGCATTTCCCATTTAATGGCCAGTTCAGGATCATCCCATTTTATTCCAGAGTCGGATGGGGGATGATACATATTATCTATTTTGTAATTGAAAATGCCAAATTCACTTAGAGTGAGAAAAGCATGTGCAAAACCTCTTGGAATGAACAATTGGTGTTTGTTGTCTTCACTTAGAATATAGCTTTCCCACTGTCCAAATGTAGGAGATGAACTTCTAATATCAACAATAACATCTTGCACGACACCTTTGATGACGCGCACCAATTTAGCTTGCGTGTAGGGTGGCTTTTGAAAGTGCAGTCCACGCAAACTGCCTTTAAAAGAGCCTGACTCATTGTCTTGAATGAAATCCACTTCTATGCCAGTAGCTTCTTTGAATTTTTGTGCATTGTAAGCTTCTATAAAAAAGCCGCGCGTATCTTTAAAAACCCTAGGTTTGATCAGAAATGCGCCTTCAAGTTTGGACTTTTCAATCTCCATTTATCTATGGCTGTATTGTTGTTTGTAATAATCACGGTATTTGCCACTTGTCACATGATCAAGCCATTCCGTGTTTTCAAGATACCAATCAATTGTTTTGCTGAGCCCTTCTTCAAACTGGAGTGAAGGTACCCATCCCAATTCATTCTTGATTTTGGTGGTGTCGATAGCGTAGCGCAGGTCATGGCCTGCCCGATCTTTGACATAGGTAATCAGCTTTTCAGAACTACCGATTTTGCGGCCCAGCTTTTCATCTGTTAATTTGATCAATATTTTAATGAGATCGATATTCTTCCATTCGTTGTGTCCCCCGATGTTGTAGGTTTGGCCAAGTTTTCCTTGATGTAAAATGTCATCTATGGCTTTTGCATGATCCTCTACATACAACCAATCTCTGACATTCACCCCTTCACCATATACGGGTAGAGGCTTATTGTTGATGATATTGTTGATGAAAAGTGGTATCAATTTTTCAGGAAACTGGTAGGGACCATAGTTGTTGGAGCAATTTGATATAACGACAGGCATCTTGTAAGTATGGTGCCAGGCTCTTACCAAGTGATCGCTGCTGGCCTTGGAAGCGGAGTAGGGGCTTCTTGGGTCGTAAGCGGTGGTTTCATAAAAGAAGCCGATATCTCCCAGGGATCCATACACTTCATCGGTGGATACATGGTAGAAGAGTTTGTTTTCGAAGTCTCCATTCCAATACTCTTTGGCAGCTTGCAGGAGATTTGATGTACCGAGCACATTGGTTTTTATAAAGACTAAGGGATCTGTTATTGATCGATCTACATGAGACTCGGCAGCCAGATGAATGATATGAGTGATATTATATTTCTTGAAGACTTCTCTCATGGTCTCGAGATCTCGAATGTCTGCTTTAACGAAACTGTAGTTTGCTTTTTCTTCGATGTCTTTAATATTTTCCAGGTTACCGGCATAGGTCAACAGGTCCAGGTTAATGATATTGTAATCAGGATAATGCTCGACGAATCTTCGTACAACATGAGAACCTATAAATCCGGCGCCGCCGGTGATGAGGATGTTTTTATGTGACATGTTTAAGTCTTTAATCCCTGAAAAGAATAGGGGTATTAAAAATTATTGTATTCTTAAAGAATATGTAAACCAAAATTATAGAATTATGACTTTGTTTTATTATTCAATTCAGCAAAAGATCTGAAATCTTTTATAAGTTTCATTTGAGTTAATATTTTCTGTCTTTCAGTTTCTAGTTTTCCTGTTTTAACAATTGTATTGAAATGACGAATCATATTTTCAAAATGATTGTCAGAGTCCAAAGAGACCTCTTCTCTTCCATCTGGTGTTTCTACTATAATAATTGGATTGTATCCGGGTTTTGCTGTATATGCCCTAGAGCAGCTTAGTTTAGCTTTACTTCCCCAAATTTCATAATTACATTGATAAAAATTGTCAAACCCAAATGCTACCTGGGCAAATATATCTTTTTCATTGTTGTGTAATTGACCACCACCATACCAATCAACACCTAAGCTTGAATGATTTGCCAAAAATGCTGATGAAACAGTATATCCATCTCCTAAAATAAAACTCACTGCTTTTAAGGTGTAAGCACCTGCATCAAGAAGTGCTCCACCACCAAGCTCTTTTTTATATCTGATATTGTTAGCCATATCAAAAGGAGGGAAACCGAAATTACTTCTAAAACATCTTATGTCTCCTAGTTTTTGGTTTTGGATAAAATCCCGAACAAACTTATGTTGGGAGTGAAATTGAAATTGAAAATTTTCAACTACTGCTAAATTTTTAGACTCTGCTAAATTGCATATTTCCTCAGCTTCCTCATAGCTGCATACAACTGATTTTTCTACCAAAACATGTTTGTTCCTAATCAATGCTTTTTTAACCCATTCATAGTGCATTCCTGTAGGTAGAGGAATGTAAACAGCATCAATATTAGAATTGTTAAGCAAGTTTTCGTAGCCTTCAATAGCAAAGCAATTAAACTTTTTAGCAAAAGACTTAGCTTTGGTAATAGTCCTGCTGGCAACTGCAAGGAGAATGTTATCTTCTTGAGAAGTTATTGCTGGAGCTATTGCTGTCTCAGCAATGGTGGCAGTACCTAAAATTCCCCATTTCATCATTTTAATATTGTAGTTTATTTAAATGAAATTGCAGCTATTAAACTCCTTGCCTGGATATTGAGGTAGTTGTTGAATTTAATAAACGACTTAATTTGATTAAGGGTCATCCAAATATAATTATCTGGGACATTTTGATCAAAATCATCTTGCGCAAGTATTATTAAATTTCTATTTTGTTCTCTATAAAAACGACCACCTTCTTCTGATTGTAGTGTATCAAATATAATTTGATGTTTTGTTGATGAAAGTACATAGTTTAAAAAAGGAAGATTTGATAGACTTCCTTCGTTTAAATAATTACCAGTCAAGCATTGAACAGTTGGGGCCATTTCTAAAGTATCGAAATTACCACATTCAAGTTTGGCTTGTACTAAAAAGTGGTAGACACCTTTTATTTCTTTTACTATAAAAGCACAAAGCCCTTTTTGGGCAGGCTCAATCAGTGGCTGATGCCAATTAACAACCTCTCTATTACTTATTGAAACATTTACACCAATAACTTTAAAGAACTTTCCTTCCTCATGCCTTATATCATAATCTGTTTTAATCCAATTATCTACACTGTTTAATGGGATCGATTCAATATTCAATTCAAACCGAGTTTTAAGTTCTGTAAACCATGAAATTATATCATCTATTGAATTGAGTGAGGTTTCATTGTCCAGCTCAGAAGCAAGCATTTTAGATGAAACATTATTTTTATGTAAATCACCCTCAATGGTTTTGTAAAAATTAATTATTTCAGACTTATAGTTTCCAAATGGAATCCCAGAAATAACTGTCCTGGTATCCATATTGACCTTGTTGTCCATGCCTATCAGGTCCTTAATTTGCTTCAAGGTTACCCATTTGAAATCTTCATAGACAGGTAAATCAGAATTTACCTTTATAATAATGTTTCTATTTCTTTTTTTTAAAAACCGTGCACCTTGTTCAGATTGTAGTTGATCTAAAAGCACTTCATTGTTGATCCTATCTTGAAAATACTCTAAATAGGCTGGCTTCTTACCCTTATGGACTTGTGTGTAATTGCTTTTTGTAGCTTGAAGAGTCGGCGATAGTTGAACATTATTAACATTCCCTGGCTCTATTTTAGCTTGAATAAGGAAGTAAAGAATCCCATTAAACTCTTTTGTTATAAAGCCAAGAAAACCTATTTCCGGTTGATTAATAATAGGCTGTGACCAAGTGTTTGTTTCTCCCCAATTAGTATTAACTCTTATTCCCTCAATAGAAAAAAACTGACCTGATTTATGTTTTAAATTACCTGTTTTATTGTCAAAATACCATCCTGACATTTTATTAAAAGCAATTTTTTCTAGTTTAACACTTATTTCTCTGTTTCTACTTTCAACCCATTCTATCAATTCCTGTGTAGTATTAAATTTATTCTCATCTGTTAAAGAAGAGAGCAAGAATGATTCAGTTTTGGACATATAAAAACTATAATTATATCAATAATTAGTTCTTGAAATTTATTGAGCAAATATATTTATAAAATATGGAATGGATGTTAATTATAAGATACTATATCTATAGTTAACTAATCCAAATAACTACTTCCAATTTCTATGTTTCTAATAATTTTTCCAGGAATACCATATACTAGCTTATTATTAGCAACATCAGAAAGAATAAGTGAACATGCACCTATAATAGAATGGTCCCCGATTTGAATTTTGTGCTTAAGGGTAGAACTTATACATATACATGAAAATGTACCGATTATTACATTGCCCCCAGTAGTAGCATTTGGTGCCAAACTTGCAAAGTCTTTAATTTGATTGTCGTGATCAACACTTGCCTTAGTATTAATAATACAAAATTTTCCTATGAAGGAATTAGAGTTAACTATTGCACCTGCAAGGATTGCAGTTCCTTCATTTATTTCAACATTCTTACCCAGTTGAACCGAAGGGTGAATTGTTTTTGCCCATAATACAGCAGAAGACAATTTTTCAATTTCAATCTTTACAATGTGTCTGATCCAATTATCACCTATTGCAATAAAAAGCTCGCAACCAGGATTATTGTTTAAAATTAATGGTATATCCTTTATTTTTCCTACGATTTCATAGTCTAGAGTAATTTCTCCTAATTCCCTAAAGTCATCAACGAGTCCTATTATTTTATATTTATTTTCTTTTTCAAAACAATCAATTATCACCTTAGAATGGCCTGAGGAACCAACTATTAGTACATTTTTTTTCATTCAAATGGATTAAGTAAATGATACATAATTAGGATCACTTGTCTGTTTTTAAAAATCAAAATTTTTTCTATTTAAATGGTTTTTTTAGATAAAGTTATTTAGTGCACCAATTATATTTCCTCTTCAATTATATACTCTGGTCTATTTCTAGTCTCATCGTAAACTCTCCAAAGATATTCACCAATAATTCCTAACATAAGCATTATCAATCCACATAACAATAGAATCGCGATCATTAATGGTGCCCATCCTTCAAAAGGGGTGTTGTTTGAAAATCTTAGATAAATAATTAAGAAAGAATATATTAAGCCAGAAGAAAAAACAATGACGCCAAGAAATGACATAAACCTAATTGGGAGATAAGAAGTATTAATTAAACCGTCTATGAAATACTTAAGCTTCTTTGATAAAGACCATTGTGATTTGCCAATTTCCCTCTTAAGTCTTTTATATGGAATGAATTGGACTGAAAATCCTAACCATAGTATATCTCCTTGTAAGAACCGGTTTCTTTCGTTTATCTTATTATACTCGTTAATGACTTTTCTATCAATCAGTAGATAATCAAACCCACCGTTAGGCATTCTTGAATTGCCTAATTGCATAAGTCTGTAAAAAAATGCTGATGCCAGCTTTGATAGGAGATCATCTGCTCTATCAGTTCTACTGCAAACTACAATCCTGTTTCCTTTTTTCCAAGACTCAATCATTTTTACAATTAGTTCAGGCGGATCTTGCAAATCAGCGGACATGCAAATAGCTAACTCTCCTGTCGTTTTTTTCATTCCGCAATTTATTGCAGCGATTTGGCCAAAATTTCTTGTAAAAGAAATTACTTTGATTTCCTCCCTTGCGCAGGATTGTTTTAAATTCTTTAGTTCTTGTAAAGATTGATCGTCTGAACCATCATTCACGAAAATAATCTCATATAAGTATTCTGACAATTCCTCTTGAAAAATAGAACTTATTAGATTGTAAGTTTTTTTTAAAGAACCCTCATTTCTATATACAGGAATTACAATTGATACTTTTGTCATTTTGAGTTAAAACAATTTTTAATTAGTGAACAAATGTGGTCTATATTTTCGTCAGATAGTTTTGTATATGAAGGCAAACAAAGAATTCTTTGAGCCAAGCGTTCTGAATTTGGCATTAAACTATATTGACTCACTACTTTTAATGTATTTAATGAAGGATAAAAGTATCTTCTTGGAAATATATTGTGTTTATTTAACTCTTTTTCAACATTATGTAAATGCTCTTCTGAACTAAATACGAGTGGCATATAGCTGAAATTATAGCTGCTTTTATCAATTAATTGAAAAGTTATAAAGTCAAGATCTGATAATTTATCATAATATAATTCAAAGATTTCCTTTCGTCTATATAACACACGATCCATTATTTCGAGATTAGCAAGCCCTAATGCAGCATGAATTTCTGTCATTTTACCATTAAAGCCATCTTCCACTACTTCTTTGTTTTCATTATGTCCAAAAAAGCGTATTCTTTTTAACTGTTCATGAAGTTCGATATTAGTTGTTATGCATGCACCACCTTCGCCTGTATTAAATAATTTGGTAGCATGAAAGCTTGTAGCAGAAACATCACCATATTCTAAAAGTGATTTGCCTTTGTAATTTGTAAACATGGCATGTGCAGCATCATATATAACTTTCAAACCATACTTTTTAGAAAGTACATCTATTGCATCTGTATCACAAGGGTTGCTAAAAACATGAACTGGCATAATACCTTCTGTTCTGAAAGTTATGGCATCTTCTATTTTTGAAGGGTCAAGATTAAATGTCTTAGGATCTACATCAACAAAGACAGGTCTACATCTTTCCCACAGAATAGAACTACAAGTTGCTATCCAACTAAATGGTGTAGTTATTATTTCTCCTTTTAACTGGAGTGCTTTTAAAGGCATTTGTAAGGCTATGGTTCCATTAACGACGGAGACTAAATTTTTTATTCCTAATTTTTTGCATAGTTCATTTTCCAATTTTTGAACCAATGGTCCATTATGCGTTAGTATACCACTTGAATAAGCAGGGCTTAGAATATTCACAAACTCATCTAGCGGAGCTAAGGATGGTTGTGTTATGAATAAACTTGTATTTTGTTTTTTCATTTTATTATTCAAATACATATAATTTATAAAGCAATATACCAATTCAATCTATATTTCAACCTAATTGATGTAATAGAGAAATTCAGATTACATGAAACACTCAGTTCAATCCCTAGAACTGCGAAAGTCATGAAAACTTTGGTATTTTAATTTAAAAATTCAAAATCAACATAATCTGTTATTCCATATCTATCTAGGATGTCTTTTACATAAAGCTCAATTATCAATCTTTTATTTGATGAATTAATTTTAACAAATAGAAAATCATCAATAATAACTGGACTCAAATTTGGTGGAATTTGTATGTCGAGTCTTGCATTTTTCGAAGCTGTATTTATATGTACTATATCAATAAATTTACTAAAGTCAAGAAGTGAATTAATTGGTCCAAAATTGTAAAGCGTTTCATAGGAAGGTCCATTATTTCTTAGATATAAGAATAATTCAGATTTTTTTGAAGTGTTATGATTTTTAAAATATATTAGGTAAAGACTATTTGTATCAATATCAGTTACTGGAGGAGAGAGTCCTAAAGAAAAATGATTTTTATCATTATTAACTAATTTAAGGAAATTATTTCCATTACTATTCTCAATAATAGAGTGGCATCCTTGTTTTATCTTACTCCAACATTTCCAATCCTTGTTTTTTTCTTCAGAGATTAAAACATCGTTGTCAGTGATTATTTTGTCAATAATCTGTTTTGAGGATTTACCTTTTAGAATCTCTAAATATTCTGAAAATATTTTTATATTTTTTATTTCAAGTTCACTGATAAAGTTTTGTTGCACGGAATCGATTAAAATAGTTTTAATTGTACCATCTTGAAGTGTGAACTGTAAATTTTTATAGCCATCTTCGTTATTTAAATTAATCCTTTGGATATAATCAAAACCATATATAGAACTAAAATCAATATCTTGTTCTATTAAAAAATTTATAAAATTATTTTTAGAACTAAAATTGTTAATTAATTTAGGTTTTAAAACTTGACTTCCTACTTGATATAAACCAAATTCTTCGACATCATATTCGATCTTTTTATAATCTAGAATATACTTTAAAGGCACACATTCATTATTAATTTGAATTTTATAAATCATAGTTGGAAGATTCTTATCTAACCCACTCATTAGATCAGTTTGATTATATGAACGTTTATCTATACCAAAAGGTGAATAAAAGGTCCTTTCTTTCCCAACCAATCCAACTATTAACTTGTTACCAGTCACATATCTAAGAAATCCAGAAGACCATCTCCAGTAACTTCCAGTTCCAGCAGTATGAGCTGCAATTCCAGTAATAATTACTTGAGTATTTGTATTTATATCATTCAAATTATCTTTAACACATTTTATTGTTTTATTTAGTGAATTATTTAATTCATAATTTTGGGAAACACTTATAAATCTCATAACTCCAATGAATACTGGAAGTAATATGAAAAGTATATGTATTTTCTTTGATTTACGTTGTATCAATTTTAATCCAGGATCTATTATAAATCCCAAGAATGGATATAGACCAAAAGCAACAGGGTATGTATAACGACTAGAAAAATTAGGTGAAAAAAATAGAGGTATGATAAGGGTTGAAATGAAGATTAATAAAAAGAAGGTTGTGCCTTTTACATTTATGCCAATACTCTGATTGAAAAGTTTGCTATTGTTACTTACATTCTTATTTGAAACGGGTTTTGATAAATGATAAAAATATATAAGAATTGAGAGTGTAATTAATATTAACCATATGTAAACAATAGAATTCATTTGAAGAAAAGTAGGATTTGAAAATTTGATTGTGTCAATAAATCTGTTCAGTACTACTTCAACTGATATTTCATTAATTTTAGTTGTTTTCCAAGGAAATATTAAAATTTTCGCAACCTTAAACAGTATTCCTATTACAATAATTATATAAAGTTTTAATTTATGTTTAGAACCAACCTTTGAGCACAGAATTAAATATAGAATAGGAATTGTTATAAAAATATTTAAAGTTATATCTATAGAGAAGAAAAAAAGTAAACCAAATAAAATAGATAAATAACTGATATTATTATCTGTCCTTAGATATTTTAGAACAGTAATGATTGAAAGGAAAAAAAAGAACATTCCCCAAATATTATAAGATCCAATAATAAAAGTTGGAATTGTTGTCTGAAGTGGTAAAATTGCAGGAATAGTTGAAGACGCTATCGCTATGAATCTACTTAAACCAAAAATATTAAAAAGTAAATAAAAAAGGATTAATGAAGTTGGTATCATAAAAATGATAACTATAAGTAGCCGACATAAAATAGGACTGATTTCAAGCACTTCAATCAGTAATTGGTTAATCAAAGAATTAGTAATGGATCTTTTAAATCTGGATATTTCAAATATATTCGAAGAGGCTTCAAAATAACCTCCCAAATCATCAAGCAATATCTGATAGGGTATTAATGAAGGGAAATTAAAAACCAATAAAAGCAATGTTATAAATGCATAATCTCTGTGCTCTAATAAATATTTAAACATTCTAAACTTATTGATATACTAATAATTAAATAGGTATTTGGTCTGACCATTCCGCTCATTTCAGAGTAACCGTGCCATTATAAAATACCTTGTAATTATATAAATTCCTCAAATAAGGATACTTCTATATGAGTAATTACAAATAATTATCAGCTATTTTACAGATATGTATACTAATATAGCATTTACTTTCCCAAAATTTGTTTCATGACTCAAACTGATTATTTCAATTTTATTTTCGGTAATGAACTGATTTAACACAAACGCTAATTCATGGATATCATTCCTTTCGAATGATTTGACTTTTACACTTCCTTTCATAATTATATTGTTTAGATTGATTAGTTGTATCCTTTATGTGATCTTAATTTGCTATTATTTTTAACGAAGAAAAAATCCCCGCCTGTAAGTGCTCCATCGTGAGGCCTATAGTGAATGTCAACAACATCATATAAACCATACTCCAAGTTTTCAAGGTAGCTAAACATTTGGGCATTAGATGTTCTATTAATATAAGCGTACAAACAACCAAATTCAGGTACGAGCATTTCACAGGTTTTGAGACTTTCAGCTGCCCCTAAAAGAGCATCCATTTCCCCGCCTTGCAAATCCAGTTTAATCAGATCTGGTTTAATATTATGCTTTTTACATAGTGCATCAATCGTTATTATCTGTGTTTCTATTTTTGTTGCAGCATCACCATCTACATGATCCAATAACGATGCACCAGAACTGTCTCCCCATATGTTTAGTGTTCCCTGATCATTATTCTTACCCAGTGCTACATTTTCAATTATATAGTTTTTTGTATTATCCCCAATAGTAGATTTAATCGTTTCATTGAGATTATAATTGGGTTCAACGCATATAAATAAGGCATCTTTAAATATTGTGCTAGCCCATTTTGTCCACTTTCCTCTATTTGCACCGCCATCAATGATTACTTTTGGATTAAAGCCCAGCTTTTTAGCATGTTTTAGCCTGTCAAAGACGGTGGGTGCTTTAAACTCTATTTTTACTTGTGGTTCAGACAGTTGTGACTTATTGGATTTTTGGTCATCTCCTTTATTTGTGTTAAGAATACCATTAATATGATTTTTAAAAATACTTTCACTTTGGAGAAGTATTTGTTTTAATTCCTTAGGCGTATTTTTTAGTTCACCCAACTCTTTGCTAAAGGTGTTGTAATTTTTCAAATTCTTAATGAGATCTGTTCGAATGTCACCTATGTCTTCTCTAATTGCACTAATATTTTCCAATAATTGATTATCTGTATTATTTGAACCATTGCTGTCAAGTGAGGATTTGATATCTAAAATACTTTTTTCGACTTGGGTTGAACTTTCGTTAAGTTTTTCAAGTATTTTCAAGTAATTAAGTTCAGAATTTGATCCAGAGATATCACTTTTAATCGAAAAGATACTCTTCTCAATTTGCATGATATCAGTTTTATTTTGCTGTAAGAGACTTGAAATTTTGTTATTTAAGTTTTTCCAATTGTTACTAAGGTTTACCAACTCTGGAATTTGATGTAATGGTTGAGGTTTTTGATTGTGATCAAGTTTATGGGCAAGTCTATTGAATCTATCTTCAGATTTACTTTGCGAAAATCTAATAAAATAGATATTAACCAATAAAACGATTACTGTACTTGCTAACACTAAGAAGCTTATAAAATCACTGTAATCGTTGAAGAAAATGATCACTAGTAAACCAATTAGTGATATTAGAAATAGAAGAATTAAGTCCAGTGGTTTAAGTTTCATCGAGATAGTATATTGATAAGTTAGAGTTGTTGTCCATTAATATTCAGAGCTGCCAATATCAAAGTTAGAAAATTTTGCATGTCTTTCTATTTCTTCTTTGTATTTTTTGATTAATAATTCTAGAGATTGACGATCCGTTTCGGGAAGTTTATCATAAGTAAAATTGCTGTCAAAAATTTGCTCTAATCTTATCATGGGCAAAAACTTATATGGTTTGCCAGAATATTTGTAACTGAATCCATTTGTGTATAAATGGCGCTGATCAGTATTATTATGAACATGCCAGGATTTTATCGATTCAGAAATATTCAGGACTTTATATCCCATCCTATCAAATTCGTATGCAATAACATTATCACATCCTATCCAACCTAAATTTAAGTCAAGTCTGCTATTCTCAGGAAATTTGGTTTTTAAAAACCAACTGTCTTGTGAATACATATTTCTTTTCCAAGAATTGCCTAAAAAGTTTTTATAATTTTTATAATTATATCTGGTCAACGCAAAGATGGTAGAATCTAAATCCAGATTGACTATTTCGTTCAGTGAGTCATCAAAGAATATATCAGAATTTGCAATTATAAACTTTCGATTTATCCCTAATTCTGAATTAGCATATTTAATAAAATCAAGATAAGACAGATTTCTAGATTTTGGCCTATAAGCAAACTTGATCGTTATTTTGTCATTATTCTTTAATAATACAGGAAGATTATCATAATGAAATTTAATGCTTTTATTTGAATACTCATATAATATAAAAATATGATCTAAGTAAGCATTTGATAGATTTTTTTCAATACAAAAGAGGAATTCATCAAGTCTGTTTTTATCAGTTACCCGATAAAAGGGTATAAAAAGGCTGAATTTGTTTTTATCTGTAGCCGTATTTAAAAACTTTTTTATTGGACTAATAAATCCAGATCCATATACTTGAGCAAAAGCGTTGATACACTTGTCCCTCATTTTTTGTTCTTGAACTTGGTTTACACTTTTAATTATATCAGGAACACGTTCAATATCCTTTTCCCTAATACTTAATATGCACTCTTCCCAATTTATTGATTCAATTTCTGGTAGCCATAAGTCATCAGCAATAACAACCGGAATTGCTCCTGCACAAAGAGATTCCCAAAATCTTATAGAACTTGGGCCTATGCCTCTTGGGCACAATGAATATCTACTTCTGGCAAGCGTTTTAGTATAATTGTCTGCTCTTTTTTGTTCATCTTTGATTTCGCTCTCCGATAATTCCTGACCATAGATTTGTTTCTTATAAACTACTTTATTGAAATGCCATTCATCAATTGCTTGAACCAATGTGTTTGATTGGTGAGTAACAGTTTTTACTAAAGTTGTGCGAAGCTGTGTTGCTCTTGCACTGCTATCTAGGTTTGTTCCAGTATAATTAATACATCCTATAAAAGAGTAATGGATGTCTTTTTTTTCTATAGGCTTTATAGTATTTACAGGGTATAAAGGGAAAGGTAAAACCTTAATATTGTATTTAAGTAGATTGTAAGAATAATCTTTTTTACTGGCGTGGGGACAAAAAACAACATTGATATTTAATTTTGAAAATACCGGTAAAAACTTTTTGTAATTATAGCTTTGGCAGACGGTCACTACAATGTCATCATTGAATGGATTCAAGTCACAATTTTCCAAGACAAATTTCTCCAATAATTCTTCCGTTCTATCTTTTGTCTCTTTATGAAATTCATCAATTATTGTAGCCCAGGGATAGGCTACATATATAAATCTTTTTGCAGATAAGATTTTATCTTTTATAATATTTTCATATGCATATTTTTCAGTAATTGCAGGATATTGCCAGTCATACTTTTTACTTTTTATTATTTCCATACTTAATAGAATAGAACCATTTTTTTGTTCTAATAAATATTATTCATTAATTATTATTTGACTATAAACTTAAATGCACCTTTCTTATTATCAATATATTCCAAATTCAAATTATATCTCTTAGTCCATTCTTCTGCAATAATTTTCTCATCTTCTCTTTTTCCGTCATCAAGAATAATGATACTTCCATTTCTTAATCTTTTCCTTAATATTGGAACTGCAGGATATCTTGATAATTTTTGGAGATTTGCAGGTGGACCATCGACTAATAAGATATCTATGAATTCTAAGTCTCCATTTGGCATATAATCATACCAGGAAATATCTTTTCCATCAACGGAACAATTTTTTAATGGTTTTAATAGTATTGACACATAGTCCTCTAAGCCATATGATTCGATTTGGCTTTTAGTCTTATTATAATACTTTTCTTCATGTTCAACTGAATATAGTTTTCCATGCTTTAGGTTTTTTAATGCCAGACCAATTATAATGTCAGATGATCCACTGCCTAATGAAACAATACATTTTGGTTTTAACTCCAAAATTAATTCTACAAGATAGATTGCAAGATCAGGGGAGATAGACCAACCTTCTAACGGTGGTAGAGGTTTGTCGGAGTCTAATGTTTTGTTCAAAGAAAGAAGAGATTCCATCTGTTTATAAATAGTCTGATAGCTTTGTTCAATATTTAACTTGAACTTGTCTAGTAAGTCCTCTTGGTCAAAAATTGGGGTCATTTGTTTGACTTCAATGACTTTATTTAGGCTATTTGTAAATTCAATAATTTCATCTCGCAACTCATCATTTAAGTTTGTGATTTCTGAGATGTTAGCCCTTTTAAGCATTCCAATTATGTCATCGACTTTGTATACTACATCAGTTGTGTTAGATCTTAACCTATCCAACAAGTCTTTACTCGTAAGCGTATGTTCTTTAATGTCAGGAAGTGAGTTGTAGCTCATTCTAGAATACTCATAAATTAAGCTATTCTGCTTAAACAATTCATCAAATTTGGAACTGAAAAATTTTCCGTTAGCTAATTGTTGCTTAATGTCATGGACTAATTCTTGGAATGAATGTGTAATAAGATTTGAAGAATCCTTTTGAAGTTTATTTAAGATTGATATTTTTGGATCAATCTCTGTTAACATTTTATTGGTTGATTGAGCATATTCACTTATTTCTGGCAGTAACTCATGGTGTTGTGAGAAGAGATTTGAAAATGAATTTACTACATCTGCTAATTCATCAAATTTAGAATCAAATAACTTACTGTTGGATAATAGATGATTTGAGTCATTGACCAATGTTTGTATTGATTGGTAAATCTGACTTGATGTGTTATGTTGGTTTTTTGCTAAACTTGATATTTGACCTTCTACAAACTTAATTAGCTTCTTCTGAAATTCTTGAATTGAATTTTCAATGGTATTATTGTTTACAGTTTTATAAATATTTGTAAGTAGCTCTGTATTATGAATTTCTTTTGATTTCAACTTCTTGCTTCCTGACTTAATAATTGAGATTGTTCTTTTCTCAACTTTGATGATATCATTCCTGAGTTTTGATATATATTTATTAAACACCTTAGACTTTAAAGAATTTGAAGTAAAGCTTAAGATCGACTTGTTTGCCATCTTAATTTCATTAAGATGTTCAATGTTTGCTTGTGAGAATTTATCCAGATTTTTATTAATTGTCTCGTTCCATTCTAGATTTAAAATGTTATTGTTTTCCTGATTTTCTCTCAATCCGCTAACTTGAAAATTAATCTCATTAATAATTTTATCTATTATTATTGAACTTGTAGTATTATATATATTCTCAATAAATGTTTCAAGGCTTAAAATATGATCGATTAAATTAGACCGTAAGTCGTCTGAATGGTTTCTTGATTCGGAAAATTTATTTTCTAAAACATTTTGATGGTTGACAAATGAACTAGCAATTAGTTGCGACAGAATTGCACTTTGATTTGCGATATTTTCTAGTATAGTTTTATTATTAAGTGAGAGATTCTCTTGTAAATAGGACATCTCTCTTTTTGAGTTAACATTCAATTCTGAAATTAAATTATTGGACTCAATATGCAGCATGTTAAAAGATTCTATAATTGATTCTTTAGAATTAACTATACTTTCAATCAGTACATTATGTTTGTTGGACAATTCCAATTGAGAGAGATTGCTTAAGGAAGTGGTTTTGCTAATTATACTTTCATCCAACTGTTCTAATTTGATGTCAAGTGCATTAAATTGGTCTACAACTTCCTTTATTACTTCAAAATGTTTTTTATCAATATGAGTAAAATATTGTACTTGTGCGTTGGCGTAAGTTTTTTGAATAGAGTTTTTAACTATGATTAACTTTTCTTCTAAATTTATAAATTGGTTTTTAAAATCTTCAGTGAAAATAGTGTTGTTTTCAATAATTCTTGAATTGATATCATCAATTCGTCGAGTTAATGGTTTTGAATTGGTTATAAGCTTTTCAATTTTATTTAACACGTCTAATTTTGATGATTCTTGGTTTTTCATAGAATCATCTATGCTTATCTGATTTGATCTTAAAACATGAAGAATAGCGATTAATAGAAATAAAATACCAAGCCAGTTTAAGCTGGTTAAGGTATTAAAAAATACAGGCTGAACAATAATTAAAATAATAGCAAGTGAAATAAAAATATAGTCTAAAAACTTAAAATTGACCTTCATGTTATTTTGTTGATTAGATTGAAAGTAAGTAACATAACTCTACTTGTAATCTAGATATATAGTACTATGATATTTTTATGCGTATAATTTAAAATGAAAATTTAATTTTTATTTTGATTAAAATCATTGTTGTTCAAATCACTTACTGAATGGGAAATTCTTTGTAAGCTCTCGTTAACATGAAATTTTAAATTTTCTAAACTTTCGAATAAACTAGTTATATTATCATTTTGGCTTTCAATAATGGAATCTTGAGTGGAGCGAACTCTTTTATTAATATTAATCGTTTGCGTTGTTCTTCCTTTCTCAAGCCTTATTGCAATATTCAATATCTCAGTTTTTAATTGCGAACTTAGATCAGAAAATTCCTTATTTAAGGTATCGATCTCTTGTTCTAGTAACTTATTTTGATTTTTGCTCTCTACAATTATTTTATTGGTAAAGGTGCTAATATTATTGTTTTGATGAGTGTTTGCTTCTTTGATAAAATCATTTAAATACTCAAACTTAGCATTGAACAATTGCTTATTCCCAGAAATTTGTTTTTGAATTAATATTATATTATAAATTACACCAAGTATTAAAATTATCTGACTTATAAGAATTAGCCAAGTAATTTTTGAGTTTTCGAGAACAACAGCCAATATTATTAGTATAATAGTAACAAAGATTAATACATAATCTGAAGCTTTAATGTAAGAGTTCATTTTTGCGTTCTTTTTGACTTAAGTTCATTTATTAGTACCATCGCACCCATAAAGTTTAATAAATTTAATAGATTTATAGTAATAAATAAATTTAAAGATATACCATATTCTACGTATTCTGTTTTCGGATAATTAAAGTGCAATTTTGTAAGCTAATTTTTCACAATTCTGTTTAAAAAACATAATTAAAAATACTGTTTCAAGTGTTTTCAATGTGACAGCAGTGATTTAATGAAAATCTATAAATCGAACTATTTTAAATGGCAAATTCCCGTTATTACAGAGAAGCACTCCTATGAGCTTATTTCTAAAGATAGTTCTCTTGGATCTGAAAATATTACTTATATAGCTTTTCCTTGGTCTCAAATTGTAGATCTATATCAAAAAGAGAAATTAATTGAAGAAAACCTATCAATTGAAGATTTTGTATCAACACATTTGCCTAAAGGACTACTATCTTGTGATTGTGTGTTTACTGTTTGCCAAACCTTTAATTATAAAAAGCTGCTTCCTAGCCTATCAAAGATTGGATTGGATTTAGTTTTTGTTCCTCATGCAACTAAAAGGAATATAGCCCAAATTGCGCAAGAATTTGGTGTTGAAATACTACCATATCCCTTGTTTCCTGTTAATACATCAAATAGTGCTGACACTAAAAGTTTGCTCTATTCCTTTATCGGGAATATTTTGTACCAGGGCGCAGATATAGAAAGTAGAGATAGAGCAACCAGGATAAGAACTAAATTAATGTATGATGTTAATCATCCTTCAAATACTATAGTATTTCCCATTGAATCCTGGCATTTTGATAGTATCGTTTATAAAAGAGACGTGTTTGGTAAAAGGCTCAATGCAGTAGAAGAGACACGTATTAAATTAAGAACGATAAAATATAAAGAAGTCCTATCGAAAAGCCGCTATGCTCTATGCCCACGTGGTATTGGTCCTGCTTCAATCCGATTCTGGGAAGCTCTTGGAGCAGGAGCCATACCCGTCAATATATCTGACGACTTCTGGTTGCCTGGTGAAGAGTATTTTGATTGGGATTCTTGCGTTGTCAATGTAAAAGAAGCTGATATCTTGGATATTCCAGATATACTTTCTCACATAAGTGAGGAGCAAGAGATCGAAATGAGAAGAAATGCTCTTAGAGCTTTTAAAATGTTTACTGGAGAGAACTTTATTTCTCCAATAAAATACAAACTCCTTGGTCAAGTGCCTGAAATTGATTAATGATTCTTTAGTCTAAGATTACGGTTTTGGTAATTTTGCCACTTAAATATGACTAAATAAAATGCTCCTCATCTCCTACGGTATGCCCCGCTCCGCAAGCACATTTGTGTGGCAACTGACTTATGACCTTATCAATTATAATCATAAGCAACACAAACTTAAAAAGCACCTACAGGAGCATCAACGCCCCAACTTCATCTATAATGTTAATGATGAAATCGACTCGATAATAAATGCCATCCCCGAAGATGAATACTACCTCATCAAAACCCATGGGGAATACAATGAATCTTTTAGAAAATATGAACATGAGGGCAAACTGAAGATCATTTGCACTATCCGAAACCCCTATGACCTGTGCGTTTCATGGATGGATATACACAAAAAGGAACAGCAGGATCAAGACAAACGCCAAGGATTCGTAGAAGCGGATTCCCTGGCAAAGGTCCTAGAATTGGTTAAGAGAGACATCAAAACTGCAGAAAAATGGTTGGCTGCCGAAGACCCACTTGTATTCAGGTATGGTGCCATTATGGGCGATCACGGACAACTGATAAAATCAATAGTCGATCATATCGGACTGGAAGTATACCTCTATGATAAAGTGTATGATTTTTATCAGGATAAAAGCAATATTACAGAGTTTAATAAAGGGGTGAAGGGCAGAGGCAATACTTTAGTAGATCAACTTGATCCACCTGCCATTGAAATATTTAACGCATTCATTAACAAGTATTTGCGCGAATAATGTATATCTTTATTTTATATATTGCAAATTGTTAATCCTTATAGCTATGAGATGCCTTATTATCCTGTGTCTTCTATTGACATGTCATGTAACTGTCTCAGCCCAATATTCTACAGTTCCCATTTATTTGGACAAACTTCCAGATACCTTATATGTCAATTATTTTTCTGATTATGCAAACTTTGAGTTTGCTTACAGCCCTGGTCAACTCTATGACCCCGATACCCTATACTTATACTTGGATACATTATTAATTTCCTCCATCAGCCTGCCTAAAACTTCTGTATCGACAATGTCGGAGAGTGTCACCACTCCTCTCCATAATGGAAGCGGTTATGAAATGGATAATGGTTTTGGTGTAAATACGGACTTAGGCTATTACCTTAAGCAAAATGCAGATGGAAGCATCCAATTGAACGACTGGACCCAGACGATTTCGGGTGACTCCATCACCGCTGGAAGCTTTGGTAATCAAATGCCAGTCGAATTCAATGTCATTGTGGATGGGCAAACAGTCTTTCTGGACCCTTCACTCAATACCAGCTTAGGAGAAATTGAGGTTTATATTAACGGTTTAAGATCCTTATCCTCTGAATTTTCCATCGACACCACCAATACAGGCGTTATTTTGAATACCGGCTTGATGATTGGAGATTTTCTCATTATTGATATAGACTAAAGTTTAATCACATCATTTTTTTATGAAATATCTGTTGATAAGTTTGATTCTTGCCTTTTCTTTTGGATTTGCGATCGATGGCGCAAATCATAGAAAACAAGCTAATGTCATACTTGTATTGATTGATGATCTGGGTTATGAGACTGCTATACAAGGGGATAGCTTAAAGTATATTGAAGGAGGCCCTCAGCCTATAATAATGCCAACACTAAGAGGTAAATTAAGCGATGAGTCTTTAGTATTGAAAAATGCCTATGCAACACCTATCTGCTCACCCTCCAGAGTGCAAATGATGACAGGTAAGTACCTGTATGAATCCTACCATCAGTTCGGTTACATCAACTGGAATTGCAGGACTATAGCACAGGAATTATCCTGGAATGGTTACCATACCGCTATTGCTGGCAAATGGCAGTTGCATGGTAATACTTCCTTTAATTCAGTCAGTGCGTATGATGAAGATTATCAAATTACATCATTGGAAAATCCCCTAAGACTTGGCTACAAACAATTTCTTTTGAACGCCATCCAAGGCAATGGCAACAGATACTCTAATTGTGAAAATTACATTGATGAGAATGGCGTATTGGCCTGTGGACCTAATGATTATGGTCCTGATGTTGTATATCAATACTTCGCTGACTTCATTGAGGAGAAAAAGAATTCCAACAGACCATTTTTCTTTGATTACAGGATGAATTTACCTCATGAGCCCTTTGAACCAGCACCTATCCATCCGGATTATCCTATTGATACGGTCAATAATGCAAAGTACCTTCCTTCAATGTTAGAATATACGGATTCAATAATTTCAAATATTATCAATCTGGTAGACAATACCCCCGAACTCCATGAAGGCGCTGGAACAGTAATCATGGTTTTAAGTGATAATGGCTCATCCAGAGGCTGGATTACCAATAATCCAGGAGGCAACCCTGTATTATCTTGGGGCATATTTACCAAGATAAATGGCATTGGCGAATACAATGGCA
This sequence comes from Saprospiraceae bacterium, assembly GCA_029262995.1. Lineage (GTDB taxonomy): Bacteria > Bacteroidota > Bacteroidia > Chitinophagales > Saprospiraceae > RFSX01. The sequence goes on from JAJCYH010000032.1 coordinate 54,735, forward strand.
ACAAGTCTCTCTCTAGCTACCTGGGTTGCCATATTCCTGGTTTTGTTTATTATGTTGGACCTTATAAGAAATATACAAATGGCAGCCAATATAATGCCCCGTTTGGTCTGATCGATGTATATCCAACCATTTTGGATCTTGCTAAACTATCGCACTTGAAAAATGATGATGGCATAAGCATTGCAGATGAAATTGTTACCTACGCCGATTCGGTGCCGGATAGAGAAGTGTTGTTTCAATATTATAATCCATTTTTTCCTGGACAAGAAAATCCGAGGGGAGGAACCAACTTAAATAGCTTTGCCACTGATGGTGACTATTGGCTAGATTCCTATGATCGTTTTTATGACATAATTGACAGTATGGACTGGGAGCTCCTGACTCCAATCACACCAAGCGGGACCATCCAACTGGATGCTCATAACAAATTGGACTCAGTGCTTCAGCTGCATCCCAAAGCACAGGATTTCAATAAACCATTGATTCCGACTATTCCTTAAGACACCGTTGTGTCAAACTGATGATTATTTTTAGCTTTATAAAAAATTCAAGATGGTAATTATTCAATATGGATTAGCCAAAAGCGGCTCATCCTTTATATTTCAAATATTGACGGATATTCTGCAAAACCGCTTTAGATGTTGGGAGGATTATCAAAAAAATAGGAACAGCTTTGTTCCTAAAGAATATCATAGCGATTATATAGCGATTGAAGGCAATGAATTGTCAGAATTGGTAAGTGCAGTGCCTTTACATGAGTTTTTCTTATTCAAAACACATGATGGATATGGGGGTAAGCAAATAAAGGAGAATGAGGCAAAGGAACTATCTGAAAAAATAAAGGATTGGATCAACGATAAGGAACTCAAAGTCATAGCTACTGTTAGAGATCCTAGGGATATGTGCCTATCTTACCTGGATCATGCTGAGGCTTACAGGAGAGGGGAGAAAGACTTCTTTGATAACGAAATAATTACGCCATTCGATGCAGTTGAAAATGTTAAAAATGAATATAAGGTACTATCCAATTGGATGAGGCACAACAGGATACATTGGATAAGCTATCCTCAGATCTGCAATGAACCCCTTCGGGTACTTGAATCTATTAAGAAGTATATAGGGCTGTACAATATTGATTCAACTGCTTATGTAGAAAAGCTTTTAGAAAACAGAAACCGAATTCATCAATATAATAAGGGGTATGTCGACCGCTGGAAAAAGGAATTATCAAAAGATGATGCCTTAAGACTCAGTACCCTATTGGAGGAAGAATTGACCCAATACAATAAATTGGTCAAACGTTCGGAGATGTGCATTGATCTATCATAAATGCTCTTTAATATCATATTGATGATATTTTTCATGTATAAGCTCGAAGGCAATCTGCCAAACATATGTACTTGCGGACCTTGGCATCCCATAACAAACTACTATCATAGAATTATAAATTTACTTATCCTGATCCTCTATAAAGGTCCAGATCATAATAAAGCTTAAAGGTAAAAGTATTTGCTAGATTGAGGAATATAATAGATAATCGGAATAAAAACAATCAGCTATATTTATACGCTTATCGGAACAAGCATAAGCAATATTACTTTTAATTTAAACATTTTGAGCCATTGGACACCTCATCGCTAATAGAACTCATTAAACAAAATCCTAAATCGGTTGATGATAAGACATTAAGTTTATTAGTGGCTTATTCCAATTATCATGATTTAAACGCATTGGAACTCTTCAAGTTGGGCTCATTGTATTTGCGCTTGAGTGAATTTGACCTATGTATTAAATGCTGTGATGTACTGGAAGCCAAAGAAGGCAAATTGAAATATAGGGAAGAGATGCTTTACGCAAAAGCCTTGTTTAGAACAGGTAAATTTGAAAGAGCTTTAGTGAATCTATTAAGACTCAATGGTCAAAGGGACCTTGTCAGAACAAGATATCTGATAAGCAAGTGTTATTTTGAATTAAACCAATATCAAGATTCTGAACAAATTATCTTTGATCCATACTATGATGGTGATGATAAGCCGAGGTGGTATTTCATACAGGAGGTTCACATTCTCGATAAACTGGGTAAGTATAACCAAGCTTTAATTTGTATTGATAAAGCACTTTCAGCATATGCAGGTGATGAAGCCTTTTTGACGCGGAAATATCATTTACAAATTTTAATTGGACAAACAGAAGAGTCTGTTCAAACATTAAATAAGCTTCTTTCGATAAATCCTGAAAATATAAGAATACGCTTTTTGAAAGCTCAATTGCATTTGGAGAAACTTCAATTTGAATTGGCAGAAGAAGAATTTAATGCAATCTTAGAACATGAACCGTTTATTAAAGCATTTGTTGGTTTAGCCGAATTGGAATTAATCAAAGGTAGGGTAGAGGCGTCTTTTGAACTTACAGAAAAAGCACTTAATCTTGCCAACGACCCTTTTGATGTTTTATCTTGCCTTAATATACTATTGAAACTTGAAAAAGAAGATCGTGTTGACGATATTATCGAAGGTTTTGATACCAATTTATTTGATGCTCAACATTTTTCATTGTTAAGTACGATTAGAAATAATCAAAAGAAGTATGATGATGCCATTCTTTGTTTGGAAAAAGCATTGACACTGGATAATCAAAATCTTAATTATTATATAGATTTGGCAAGGATATATTTTGATAAGGGGGATTATAGAATGGCAGAATTTGAATTAATTATTAATGATTTAATGGATTCGAATTTGGCCTTTCGAGCCAGATATCTTTTCTGTCGAATAGCAAGGAAAGAACAAAGAAGGCATATTTCACTTCAAAGGTTCCGTGACTTTTGTCTGTTATATCCTGAAAACTTTCAGATTAAAAAAGAATTGATTTTTGAGTTGACCCAACTTTCAAGATTTAATGAAATCCAGGATTTACTAAACAAAGAACTACTAAGAGATTCAAGGAATATTGAAGCATTTAAGTTATTGATAAAGAATTATCTGATCCAACAAAATTATACTAAGGTTCTTGATTTGATTATTAAGTTTGAAATCGATTACCCTTCATCAATTGATAATGATTTAATGAGTTCCAAACTCAAGTGTCTACGTGAGATGGGCAAGTTTGAGCATTGTCAAGAATTAATAGATAATCTTCTAAAGCAAGACCCTGATTCTTATCCTGTTAATATGGAGTCAGCATCACTGGAAAGAAGTAAAGGACATCTATATTTCTTTGAGAAAGACATCTATAATGAAAAGTCGAAGACAATTCATTGTAGGATGCTCAATATTTATCCTTTGAAAACTAGGCAAATAAGGATAGAGCTTGTTCAGGATCTTATTCTGTTAAACAAATTTAAGGAGGCACTTGAACTAACAGATCAAAGCATAATCGACTATCCAGATGAGTTAAACTATTACTTACAAAAAAATAAGATCCTTCAGAAAATTGGATCACAAGAAGAAAGCTTAGAGTTCATTGTGGATGCGTTAAAAGTATTTGTGGGAGATCCACAATTGTGGTATTTGAAATGTGAGACCTTGTTTAATTTAAATAAACTAGATAGGGCTGAAGAGGAATTGTTGAAATTCTATGAGTTCAATCCATCTTTACCTGACACATTAAAGCTGCTGATTAAACTATATATTAAGATTAATAATTTTAAGGTGGCAGATGTATATTTAAATAAAGGGATTAAGCTTGCCCCTAGTATAGTGTTAAACGATTCGATAATAGTGGATTATTTTTTACTAGATCATGAATCAAGATTTAAGCTTGAAAACATTCTTAAGATCAAAGAAGAACCAGAAGACAGCAGATTGCTGCAATTAACTGTAAGCAAAAACCTAAATCGAGATGCCCTTGACTTAGAGGAAGTTTTTATAATCTCGCAGATAGTACTTACAACGCATAATTTCATCCCGGACCTTATCATTGAATATTCTCTAAATGGTAATTTATGGAGAAAGATTTCGCCTTCAGTTGTGATTGAAGAAGACCATAAGTTGGTGTATAGATTGAAAGATCTTCCTATTCGATACCTTCGGTTAACGGAGGAAACTAAAGTATCGGCTTTTAAACTTTACAGTTATTATCCGATTTCAACAAATTCTAAGGTGCAATGTGATATAGAAAAGTATTGGGAAGGGATGCCATATAGTTTTAGGATAGCAGAAACGGGCCTTGGAGATCAGTTACACTATTTAAGAACTTCTGCTTTAATAGCAGAAACCTTAGGGATGCAATTTAAAGGATATCTAGAAGAAGACTTAAAGATAATACGGGATAGAGTGACTGAAAATCCATATTTATATACTGACCTTGGATTCAGAAATACAATAGTTGATCCAGAGAATTATACTTTGATTGAGATTGGCTTTAAGTCTCATCATAACTTGTCTTCTGGGATGTTAAAGTGGCCCTCCTTTAAGCTTTTTATAAAAGAGATGAAAGCTATAATTTCAAGTGCATTAAAAGCAAAGGAAGAAGATTTAGGTATGCCTATATCAAATCCATTATTTGTTTTTGAAGTGGCAGATCATACATTCACAAGAACTATTGCCCGGCAATTTTTCCCTTTTTCTGAACCCAATACAAATTATAGAGAGACTTTAAGAAAGAATTATTTAATAGCTAAAAACGAAAGAGGCGAGAATTTATTGAATGAAGGTCAGGTGAAATTGGTTTTGCAATGTCGCTTGGGAGATGTTGCTAATGTCCCGGTTACTGGAAACGGGAAAGACTATATTATTATACCATTCAGTGGAGAGGTATTTGACAGATCAAATTTCGAAGTAAATCATCAAAGAAATTCAAACTTGGAGATCATCAATAAAATAGGGAAATCTCTGAAAGATAAATTTGGTGAGAAAGTAGATGTATGTTTAATGACTGATGGTTATGATTATGGCATTAATTATCTCTTAAATTATAAGGAAAACCTAATAGCGGAATTGGGATTGAATAAAGAATATTTGATTGAGTTAAAAACGGAATTGGAATTGGACTTAAAAAAGTCTTTTGGTTTTGTTGACACAATTCTATATGGTGAATCCTATGACAATCTAATTACATCAATTGACAATATTGATTCTGCGGATGTTATTTTAAGTACAAATGGTCAATTTTCTAATGAATTTAAGATGAGTCTTATTTCAAAAGATGACTCTTGTTTAATCGTAAAGAAACTATATGCTAACCTTAGGGTTAAACTGACGGAACATTCTAAAGATTTATTTTGGGACACAGAAGTAAAGGGAAAAGTAATACTTACAGAAGTTTCCAAATATATTGATTTGAAATGGCAAGAATGATAATTAAAGTTTACCTTTTTAATGGAAAAACATAATTTATGTAGCTGTAATGTAAATACAAAGATAATTTATAGCTTATTTTAAAAATAAATGGTAAAGTTTTTGCTGTTGCATTAAAAAGCGAGTGGACAATTCGTGTATTATTTATATTTTTAAGCTAAATTTCCCCCAAAAGGGGGTAAAAACCCTTAGATATTATCATTTTCTTTGAATAACTTTAATGTTAATTACATTTTTTTTGACTATTGAAAAATTTTAATGATGAAAAATACTTTATTTATTGCCTTTCTATTATTCGTAGCACAACTCTCACAGGCTCAATTAAAAATTGAAACCACTGGAAACGGCGTATTCTTTAATGGTGCTTCTTCTACCAATAGCATAACTCTTGGGAAAGCAAGAACTGGAAGTGGAAATGTTATCTTGGATATGAACAGTTCGGTTGCAGATGAAACTGCAGGATATGGCTTTCGGTTTTTAAGAACTTCTACGGGATCATCTAGGTTTATTCATAAAGGAACTGGACAATATCAGTTTTTAGCTGATGACCTTGCGAATGTTACTTTTTGGATTAATGGTTCACAATTGGGCGTATGGAGACATACAACAGGAGATTTTGAAGTTAGAGTAGGTAATGCCTTTAAATTAGGAGGTGGTCCTTTTGCAGCTTTATCGGATAAGAGATTGAAAAGAAACGTTAAAGAGTATGCAGATGGCTTAAATGAAGTTATGCAATTGAATCCTGTAACTTTTAAATATACCAAAGACATAGACCCAAAAGCTAAGAACTATGTAGGTGTAATTGCTCAAGAAGTTCAGCAAGTTGCTCCTTATATGACAGAAAATACTGATGTATTTGATGATAATGATAAATCAAAAGGAACATATTTATCTATTGATCCAAATGCTTTTACGTATATGTTGATCAATGCTGTTCAAGAACAACAATATATGATTGAGGCCAGAGATAAGCAGTTAGACGATATGCAATCCCAGGTGGATCAATTGAATACAAAAATGGATGAATTGTTGTCTTTATTGGTAGCAGAGAATTCAACTGAAAATATTGATCAAGTTACATTGATTGGGTCTCAAGCAGTACTAGGCCAGAACGAACCAAATCCATTTAATGATATTACGCGTATTTCTTACAAAGTACCAACAGGCGTTAATTCCGCTTATATAAAAGTGGTTGATACGAATGGTGCAGTAATGAAAATAATAAATGTAAATGGCGAGGGTAAAGTAGAGATAAAAACGCAAGACTTACCTGCTGGAAATTATTTCTATTCGCTTTTTGTAGACAATCAATTGGTAAACACGAAAAAGATGTTATTTAATAAATAAGAATTTATTACAATTGTAAAGAAAGCCTTCTATTACGCAATAGAAGGTTTTCTTTTTTTAGGGTAGGTTAATTTAATAATTTACTTTAGCCTCAATTTGTTAAATGAACATTATAACTAAAATATTTTTCCCCTACGATTACAAACCTGAACATTTTAAGGCTTTAGACGGTCTAAGAGGGCTTGCTGTGTTATTAGTTGCTTTGGCACATTGTAGTAATCCCAATACAGATATTCATCTGGCTTCCTGGTTAAATTTTAAATCAATGGGACAGTCTGGCGTATTCTTGTTTTTTATTCTTAGTAGTTATTTACTTGATAGACAAATAGCAATTGCCATGATGTCTAAAAATGACGGAATTAGATATTGGTTGAATTATTTTTTACGTAGGTTTTTAAGAATTTTTCCGCTATTTTTTTTCTCCTTGCTGTTAAATGCCAGTTTAAGATCCATTAACTTCAGGTATACATTACCTATTGAATTTTCAGATATAATTCCCCATTTGCTGCTGTTAGAAGCGAAGGGCATTTATTGGTCCATTCCAGTTGAATTTAAATATTATTTCATTTCACCACTATTAATGTTGGTCATTAAGTTGTTGACCAATTGGAGAATGAAATATGTAATGATATGTTCTATTTTCTTTATCAGTGTTTTCACTTATCTGACAATGCAATATGAATTTGACAAAATATCTGTATTTAAATTTATCCCAGTATTTCTAGTGGGTTCATTTGTCTCAATCTTTGAATTGATCAAGAGAGAGTCATTAAAGCATTTTGCACTTAAATATTACAAGTGGATTGATCTATTTGGAATGATCTGTTTTATACTAATATTGTTGTTAACCGGGGTATATTATTATGACTTGGTTTTTGATAATAGAGGTCTTTTCAAAATATTCAGAAATCAATATATATGGCAATCATTATTGTATTCAATAATTTTATTAGCTGCTAAATTTGGAAATGGATTTGTTGAAAAAGCACTATGCTTTAAACCTTTAAGGTATATAGGAGTGGTTAGTTTTAGTTTTTACCTATTTCATATGCCAATTTTAAGATTTTTCAAAACCTTAAAAGGGAGCATGCCAGATCCAATATTAATTTTACTCTTTATTTTAGCCACTTGTGCTTTCTCGTCAATTACATTTCTTTTGATTGAAAGACCATTGTCAAAGATTAAATTGTTTAAGAAACCCCTTAACGAAAAAATTCTTAATTAAGCGTGCTGATTATTTGTTCTATTTCAGAATTGTAAAAAACAATGGCTTTTTGGGATTTGTATATTCAACCTTCCCGTCAGTACTTACAATCACAATGGATATTTGATGTTTGCCTTGCTCATAATCTGCCTTTTTCAATTTTCTTGAAAATCCAGTCTTTAGTAAACTTGGGTTTTCAAATCTTTCGGCTATAGATTTTCTTTCTAAACCATAGCTGCACTTATAACGCTTATTATTAATGACAATATAAACATCTTTAGCAGGAGCATTTGAATGCTTATCAAATGCCCATCCTTTAACCATGAACTCATCACTGGTTACATTTACATTTTTCCGATCCGCAGTTAATTTTTTATCGTCGATTTCCATGAATCGATAAGATGTGTTTCTCTTTGATTCTCTAGGTTCACTTTGTTTTTGGTTTGTGCTGATTTCCATTACTGAATATGTTTTTTTTCTTATTAAATAATAACTTTAACGACTTAGTATACATTGGGATAAAAGAGTAATAGTTGAATTCGAAGTTAAGCAAATTTTACATTACTTTCTTAAAGTATAGTCTCTGTTCGTGAGACTTAAGTGTGGATTATAATAGGGATCACCTCTTTTTAGAAATGTAACCCACTTTTTTTCAAAATTTGATATTTCAATTATCGTTTTATCTGAATTCATTTTCTCAAAAGTAATATGACCCCTGCTCTTAGACTCGTAATGATATAATTCAGCATATGGTGTATATACAATTAGTTTGCCTTTCTCACGTAAACGTAAGCAAAGATCTACATCATTAAAATTTATTGGAAAATTAAGCTCATCAAAACCACCAATCATTGTAAAGTCATTAATTTTGACCAACAGACATGCTGCAGTACAAGCACTTAAGTTTTGAATGGTATTGGCTCTAGAAAAATGCTTGTCTTCCATGCTAAAGTCATATTTGGGTGCATGAGCGGCAACGCCAAAAATACCGATGATGACACCCGCATGTTGTATGGTATTGTCAGGATATAAAAGCTTGGCGCCTACAGCCCCTACTTCTGGTCTTTGAATATGTTCGACCATAGATCTTAACCATCCTTTATTAATTACTTCAATATCATTGTTTAAAAATAAAATATAATCCGACTTAGATTTCGAAACTGCTAAATTGTTGATTTTAGCATAATTAAATTCATGTGGGTAATCAATGATTATCTCAATTTTTTCATGGGTTTCGATCTCTTTTAGGTATTTAAATGTCTCATTTTGTTCACTATTATTGTTGACTAAAATTATAGAGTAATTTTTATAAACGGTATTATTGAAAATACTCTCGATACACCTTCTTAAAAGGACAACTTCATCTTTGAATGGGATTATTATGCTTAAAGATTTCTCGTCAATTATCTTCCGTTGAAGTCTGAAAGAATAAGCACTTAAACCGCTAATAATTTTTGCACCAGGAATATGGTTTTGGGCATATTTATTTAAGCTGACTCTTTGAGGTTTGCTATCACTATGATAGGGATGTCTTGTGTTACCTTGATAATGAAATAATACAGAAGGTATGTGCTTAACAGATTCAGTATTATAGTTTATCTGGTTAAGCAGCAATGAATAAACTAAATCTTCATCTGGAGACATTAAATTTAACTGAGATATTAATCTTTCAGTTCTTATACAAATGTTCTCACCTATGTAATTAAATGAACATAATAAGTCAGGGTTAAAGTCAGATTTAAAATAAGGGTTGATATGCTGATCTTCACCCATTCGCTGATCATCATCAGAATAGATGATATCAGGCTTATTGGAACTTGAATTTATAGCCAAGTTTATTAATTCTACAGCGTATGGTGCACTTTTGCAATTGTCAGAAATGACAATAATATATTCGCTATCTATTGATTTTAGAATCTCTTTTACTTTTGTGAAAATTAAAATTTGGTCTGATTCGTCGGTCACCAAACCGTATGTCTTAATGTTTTTTTGATGTTCAAATTGACTTGTGTAGCTTGTTAGCGACTCCTGAGAAACTTTTAAGTTTTTAACGTTATAAACGAATACAGAAAACTTACTACTTTCAAGTTTTACGGTACTTGCTCTTTTTTTATTAGAAGCTGCAATCTTTTTGAATAAAATCTTATAATATTGATTTAATGTATAATTCGAAATTTTGGTAAAAAAATAATTGTATTGTAAGCCTTCTCCAATTACGTTTATCCTGACAATGGTGTCCCCACTGTTAAGCATAGGGATAGAGTAGTTGATATAACTTTCATTATGTTGTCTATGTACGTTACTGTTATTAAATGGAAGGACATCTTCTTCAAAAACCATTTTTCTATTAAAAAAGACTTGAACTTTTTTTAAAGGGATGATAGCACTTACCGTTCCTTTAATTTGCAATTGTCCATTAACTACTTTGAAATGATTACAGGCGATTTTTATATTGTCAGTTTTGGTGAAATTGCCTTGATTGATAAGTGCAAAATAGACATTCACAAATATTTCCTTGATAGATTCACTTTGCATGGCTCTCTTTAGGACAGCATAGTTGCGTTTATCCAAGAGCATGCGTAAAAGCCTTCCGGGAAGTTTAATTAAATTTTTAATATTTCGATCTGGTGATGCCACAAGCAGTCAAGACAACAATTTATTTGCCTTTTGATTAATTTTATTTTGCAACGGATTGAATAAATCGCTCAAACCTTTCACTTTTCGTATCTGACTCTGCATTTAGGGTAATAAGGAAATGGGCTAAATCGTAAACATAATCCTTATACATGTAATCATTGATAATTCGTGTCTTTGCATTAGCTCCTATCGCCTTTCTTAATTTGTCATTTTCAATAAGATCAATAATAGTGGCGCTGGCTTTTGGGAGGTTTCCATAATCTACCAATACGCCACATTTATTTGTAAGAATCTCCGTATACCCACCAGCACCCTCAAAGGCGACGATAGGAAGAGATGCAGCCATAGCTTCATGGACAACGCAAGGAAATGGATCTGCTCTTGAGGTTAAGAAAAAGATATCAGAGCCTAAGAAATAAGGATTTGGATTGCTCTTAGATCCAGGGAAGATAATTTTATGAGTAAGATTTTTAAGTTCTATATCATGATAAATCCACTCGAAGGAGTCGTTGACATCGGGGTGTCGATTACCAATCCAGACAAAATAGACATCTTTAAGCGGTTTTTCTAAAACCTCAAATGCTGTATAAATGAAAAAGTCAGGACCTTTACGCATTGTTAGAGTACCGCATCCCAATATGATAAAAGCATCTTCAGGTAGTCCCAGTTCTTTTCTGATTTCTTTCTGAGCTTCTGTTTTGGAAGCTTTGAGTAATTCTGGCTTTAATAAACCCTGACCCCTTACAACGGTTTTTTCTTTATCAAAAAATGCATTTTCCGAAGCATATTTGTTTACGATCTTGGATGGAAAAATCACAAGATCAGAATGATCCGCTATCGATGTAAATTCTTTGTCAGGATACAAATAAGCCATCTCATGGATCAATGAAATTATCGGCGCATTAAATTGTTTTAAAGGCTCGATCAAGGAACGGGATTCTGCAGAGTTGATATAAATCCCATCAATCTGTAGAAATGAAAGAGCAGTCATTAAAGCGTCCGTTTCAAAATAGCTAAGCTGTGAACCCCCAGGCATCCAATTTGAAAATAAGTACGTTGGTCCATAAGATTCAAATTCTGACATCAAGTCACCACCTTTTCCAATCAGATTTATAATGTTGCAATCAAAATATTCTTTGAATTGCTTAATAATTTCGAGAACAATTAGGGGTGCCCCTGTTAGTGTGGCCTCATGGGATACGAATATTAGTGTTGGAATACTTGTATCTAATTTTTGAATTCTGCCAACAAAATTTACAATTTCATCAAATTTGATTTCTTCCAGTTTGCCGATTGATTTTAGCCCTAGATATGTTTCACCACGTTCCTTTATTTGGGTTTGGTACATTTCTGGGAAAAAATTAGCATTAGGCGTCCTGTATTCACTTTCTCCATGCATGATATAATGCACCAAAGGATTAATTTTTGCTTTAGCTATATCATTATAAGTTTTTAAATAATGATTAACATCAAACAATTCTGTAGTTGATAGATAAGAAATCCAGCCTTCGGTTAAAAAATGTTGAAGTGGTGAAATATCTGAGCTTATTTCTCCTGCTTGTGCTAAGTAATATTCGGTATTGAATAGTGGATGAGGATTGATTTTCGGATCCGAATAATTGTCTAAGTAATGCAACAATGGAATATTTACATGAGAATCATTGCCCATATAATTTTCACGATAATATTTATTGTCAAAAAGTGGGTTTGGGTTTCTTTCTTCTTTGGAACCAAACAATAGATAGTGTTCTATAGCATCCATGTCGGAACTTTCGACATCAGGATTTAAGACATTATAGTAGTAATAATCAAAAAGTGGTTCCAGCCTCAGTTTTGCTTCTTCCAAATCAATCGTCACATTACTGTCACCTGAATATCGAACAATAATCTTAGGCTTTTTGGATTTTTTAAAGAAGTTTGAAAATCCCATTATGAATTTGTATTTAAACCGTATTCAATATAATTATTAATCAATTGAGGTGTATTTGACTGTAAGTATTCATACAACTGCATATCAATCGAGTGAATATTGGTCAACTTTTGATATAGTCGATATTCAATATCGAACTTATTTTTATCTGTTGATTTCGTGATGTTCTTGCGTTCCTCAATCTGATAAGGTATAGAAAGGCCATCGAACAATACTTTTGCGTAGAGGTGATAGTATTCTGAAAGGCCTACAAATAAATATCGTTCCTGCATCCTATCAATTACATCATATACACTATTAAAATGGCCAACAAGAATGGTGGATAATGAATTTGGAATAACCATATCACTCAATGCAAATGACTCAAAAGTTGGATGCTCTTGTAAAAATTCTTTATGTATTGGGTGCGCTTCAGTGCACATATAACGATATTCAGAAATTAATCGGTCAATTGGATTTCTTAAAAAAGTTATTACTCTATAGTCAACGTTTCTCTTGTCAAATTTTGAAAAATCATAATTCCTGAAGTGTCCGGTAAGAAATTTACATTCTTTGCCTTTATCCCATTCAAGCAGATATTTATCAAAGTTATTGTGAATGTCTTCCCATCCAATGACATTTATATCATCTTCAGAGTAATATTTTCTAACCAGTGATAGGAACGATGTGCCTGCAGTTTTAGGAATATGAACATGAACGATGAGTTTGTTCTGAAACTCATTGTTTAAATTCTCCACATACGATTTGTAGTCATTGAATATACTTTCAAAGTTTAGACTCATTATTTTTTATTTTAATCCTAAAATTTCTAGACCTTCTTCAGCCTCTTCCATAAACCAACCAAGTTGTTCTTCGGTAAAATAATTTTTCCAGTCTCCGGTTGCTCCTTTTCTATAATGTGATTTAACATTGGTTTCTTTAAATCCTGCTGTTGTAATATTATCTAATGGATTTGCTTTGCTAGGGTCAAGCCCGAGAAAGGTATACATCCTATTCCTTTGCTCTTCGGTATTCTTGTGCAAATCTTCATATGAAATCATATGTATCTTACAATTCATTTTACCTTGATCTGCTCTTTGTTTGCTAATAATATCACTTTGTATTACCTGACTCCATCTTTTTGCAACTCCTCGTACGAGCGATTCAACATTCAATAGCTCATTTTTTCTGGTTTCAAAGTAAGTCGGATCTGCTTGGTAGAGTTTTTGATTTTTTATCATTTGAGGCCTTTGCGCAATTCCTCTTCTCATTACATGATAAAACCAGCTTACACAACAATCACGACCATCACGTGTAATTGTAATATATCTTTTATTTGGCAGAAAACAATCAGAAATGGGACCGGGTGTACGATCTCCACACATTAGCTTGTCTTCATCTCCATATCTCCTAACAATTCTTGTAATAAATCTAACCCATTCCTGACGCAATATCTTTGGATCCTTTTTCATTAACCCCCATTCGGAATTGAGAGAGTCCCTATATACATTAAAGAGGCCTTCTAGGTGAAATTCTCCATTGCAAGATATGTCTGGATGTAAGTTCAATAGATTACAAGCCCAGTTGGTGCCAGACTTAGCATATCCTTTTAAGAAAAAAATATCTTTTTTTTGTTCTTTATTATCCATCTTAAGATCTCGTAATATTTACAAATTTGAGTTTATTAAATTTCTGATTTAAAACTATCATATGTAAGCTGGAGCCCTTTGGCCCTGCTCATCTTAGGCACCCAGCCAAGAAGCTCTTTGGCTTTGGTAATGTCTGGTTGTCTGACCTTTGGGTCATCAACAGGAAGTTCTTGATAAATGATTTTGGATTTGGAGTTGGTTATTTTTAATACCTCTTCCGCTGCTTGTTTTATAGTTATTTCTTGAGGATTTCCAATATTAATGGGGAATTGGTAATCGCTTAACAACAACTTATAGATGCCATCTACTAAGTCGCTTACATAACAAAATGACCTTGTCTGATCACCATCACCAAAAACAGTAATATCTTCATTTCTCATGGCCTGAGCAAAGAAAGTGGGAAGAGCTCTTCCGTCATCCATTCTCATTCTTGGGCCATAGGTATTAAATATTCTAACGATTCTGGTTTCTACCTTATGAAAAGTGTTATAAGCCATGGTAATAGCTTCCATAAACCTTTTTGCTTCGTCATACACCCCCCTTGGACCGATGGGATTTACGTTACCCCAATAACTTTCTTTTTGTGGGTGTTCTTTTGGGTCACCATAAACTTCAGATGTAGAGGCTACTAATATTCTAGCTTTTTTTTCTTTGGCTAAACCTAAAAGATTATGGGTTCCCAACGAACCTACTTTTAAAGTTTGTATTGGCATTTTTAAATAATCAATTGGGCTAGCAGGAGAGGCAAAATGTAAGATATAATCCAGATGACCCGGAACATGAACATACTTGGTGACATCATGATTGTAAAAGCTAAATTCTTTCAAGGGGAAAAGGTGGGAAATATTTTCTTCCTTTCCAGTTAAGAAATTATCCATTCCAATAACTTCATAACCTTCTTTGATAAATTTATCACTAAGGTGAGATCCTAAAAATCCTGCCGCTCCAGTTATTAATATTCTTTTCAAAGTCCTTATTTTTAGATTATTGGTCTTCCAATACTTTCATAGTGGAAGCCATTTTTTTGCATTGTCTTGTTATCAAATAGATTTCTTCCATCAAAAATCACAGGGTTAGTCATCTTTTGCTTCATAAAATTGAAGTCAGGCGTTCTGAAGACATTCCATTCGGTCATGATGCCGAGAGCATCAACATTATCCAATAGTTCATACTGATCATTGGCATAACTTAATTTGTCTCCATAGATGTTTCGAATATTCTCCATAGCTTCAGGATCATAGACTCTTACTGTTACCCCATTTTCAAGAAGTTTGTCAATTGTATAAAGAGCAGGAGCCTCTCTGATATCATCAGTATTGGGTTTAAAGGACAATCCCCACAGACCAATCGTTTTCCCTTCAAAATCTCCTGAAAAATATTCCTTCATTTTATCAAACACCTTTAGCTTTTGGGTTTGATTTACAGACATAACCGAATTTAGAATCTTAAAGTCATAATTGTTTTCTTCGGAAGTTCTTGCCAGGGCTTGCACGTCTTTAGGGAAACAAGAACCACCATATCCAATGCCAGGGAAAAGAAAACGTTTTCCAATCCTTTGATCAGTTCCAATACCTGCTCTTACCTTGTCAACATCTGCACCAAGCCTTTCACATAAATTAGCCACTTCATTCATGAATGTAATCTTAGTAGCCAAAAAAGAATTGGCTGCATATTTAGTCATTTCGGCAGACCTTGTATCCATTGTTATGATAGGGTTACCTTGTCTTACAAAAGGTTCATAAAGCTGTATCAATACTTCCAATGCTTTATCTGACTCCGCTCCGATAACCACTCGATCTGGCTTCATGAAATCGTCAACTGCAGCACCTTCTCTAAGAAATTCTGGATTAGAGACTACATCAAACAAAGAATCAGCTAAACCGTTGCTTAGAACTTCCCTTACCTTATCCGCTGTACCTACAGGTACGGTACTTTTGTCGACAACAACTGTATATTCTTTGATTAAAGAACTTAATGATTTTGCCACGCCTAGAATATAAGATAAATCTGCTGATCCATCTTCTCCAGGTGGGGTAGGTAAGGCAAGGAAGATAATATTGCCATGCTTTACACCATCTTCAAGATTTGTGGTAAAGTTAAGTCTACCTTGATTGATATTCCTGTGAAAAATAACTTCTAGACCTGGTTCATAGATTGGAATTTCTCCTTTCTTCATCTTGTCTACTTTTCGGGAATCTATATCCACACAAAGCACATTATTTCCAGTTTCTGCGAAACATGTCCCTGAGACTAAACCAACATAGCCTGTTCCTACTATGGTAATATTCATAATGTTAATTCAATTGATAAATTTGCTGCTATTCTGACTATTTAGATGATTAAGTCGCCTTGGTCAGAGATGCAAATTTATATATTTAAAAATCAAACAAATGTAGGGTATTTATTGATTATAAGAGGAGATATGAACTGCTAATATTCAATTAAGCAGCTCCATAAAAGAGCATTTAAATCAAGTAATATTCTTGTTTAAAAAATAATACTTGATTTTGAAGGATTAGCTTTGCAATCCAGGTATACTCTTAATTTCAGTTTATTAACTGTTGATTAATTCCAGCATGCGTGAAGCATCAAGCTTACAGGAGAAAATACTATTAGAAACAGATTGTTTATCTAGGTAAACATCACAACCTCCATTGGTTTTAGGGTAGATATAAACAATGTATTCTGTATTGACATAAATGGTTTCTGATGAGTCTATTATTGGTACTTTGATAATCATGTCTATAGGTTTAATGTAACTTTATTGAAGTAAATAATTAATTTTTCTTATTTGTCTTTTGTCTCGTATTGTTCTCTGCTTTATACATTTCAATGGCTTGTTTAGGGTCGCCTAAGAATGCCATTTGTCCTTCTTTTAAGTATAAAACTCTGTCACAATATTTTGAAATATCTGCTAATTGATGGCTGACTAAAACGATTGTTCTACCTTTTAATATTGTAGAATTAAAAACTTCTGCAGACTTTTTTTTGAATATTAGGTCTCCAACACCACCAAAGAACTCATCCAACAAGAATATATCAGCTTCTGCATTCAAAGCGATTGAGAAGGCTAATCTGCTTCTCATGCCCGTCGAATAATATTTGATTTTTGTATCGGTGAACTTTTCAAGTTCTGCAAATTCAATGATACTTTTAAATTTTAGTCCTATTTGTTTCATACTCAAGCCTAAGATTGAGCCATTCAAATATATATTTTCTCTTGCTGTTAAAGTTTGATCAAATCCAATGCCAAGTGACAATCTAATTATCTTGCCATTTAGTAAAACTTCTCCTCCTTTATTAGGAGGTATTGCACCTAGTATAATTTTCAGTAATGTGGATTTTCCACTTCCATTTCTTCCAATTATACCAAAGATTTCTCCTTTAGTAACATTAAACTCTAAATTGGAAAGTGCTTGAATTGTCCTGTATGACCGTTTTGCGAATATTTTGAAAATTAAAGACTTTAGAGTTGTAATTTTTTCACTTGCAACCTTGAATGTCTTAGAAACATTTATAACTCGTATTGTATAATTATTGTTCATTAAATTTTTTCAATAGCAGAATATGAATATTTTTTGAAAAGGACTAATCCGATTAATAAAAGTAAGACAGAATAGCTTATATTAAATAAACCCATTGACCAATCAGGAGGTATATTATAGAAAATGGCATTTCGAATATTTATTATTAAACCAGAAATTGGATTGACATATAGCAACCATGGAGCTGTATTGCTGATGTCTTCGGCAGTAAATAGAATAGGAGATGTCCAGAATCCAGCCATAATTATCAAGTCCCATAATTGATTAATATCTGTAAAGAATATACTAATTGTCGCTAAGATTAAATTTACACCTAATATGGTTACCGCTAAGATGAGGAGCCAAAAGGGCAAATATAAAAGGCTGATAGTTGGAATGATATTGACAGATAAACTTAGAACGAAGTATGCCAATACACTAAACAGAAATCCATAAAAAGTGCTTAACAAAGAAGAATAAAACAAATCCAATTGCTTAAATCTAATATTTTCAATTAAATATTTACTCCGTTTAAAAATTATCATAGATTGCTTTGAACTTTGAGAAAAGAATAACCATGTTAAAAGTCCAGATAATAAATATAAAGCGAAATTATCTACATTAGAATCTCTAATAACTGTAAAAGCAAAGTAATAGATACCCGCTCGAAATAAAGGATTAACTACAGCCCAAATTAATCCTAATGTTGTATCATTATAACGTTTTTTAAAATCAATTTTTGAAAGCAACCACACCCTTTCTAGTCTTGGGTTACCATCAACTTTTGTATATAATTTTCCGAAAACTTTGTTTATCATTTCTTTAAGTTAACTATGGAATAAATTATACATATATTCAGACCCAACCCTTGGATCAAGATCTGTATCAGAAGAAAGTATCCAATCTTTATCATTATAACCTAGTTTTTTTAGAAAAGGGTTGAATAACAATGATAGCTTTTCAACATCTTCATTGGTAAACCAACTTCTCCAATTGTCATAAGAATTGCTTCTCGAGACACGCTTTACTTGATTTCCAACTTCCGATTCTCTATCTATTTTAAACCCAAGATAATTATTTAATTCATGATCCTTATTTTGCATGAAATCTTCATATTTTAGAATAAACCAATCTTCCCCAAGATTTTTAATGCGATTTGCAATAGGTTCTATTCTTTCATTCACGTATTTATTAATATTAATTGTTCCTTGAATTGTTTCGTAAAAGGAATGTTCTTCTGGATTTGCTTCTTTTTCCAATACCTTATTATAAGCAAGATTAAACTTGTCTATAGGTTTATTGTGTCCCTTATACCACATATACAGAAATGAACTAATAATCACATCTCTAGGATCCCTGACAATCCAGATTTTTTTATCGTAAAGCTGTGAAATACTGGTTAGATAATTTGAACTTCCATGATGGTAAAGGCATTTGGTAACAACTTTATCTCTAGAAGTAAATTTAACGTGATGATTATAGCGATTTAATCCCTGATTGGATTTCGGCTCAAAATATATATGATTGGCCCCCATTCCAGAAGCTATTCTGTAGGTTAATATAGAAGTACCACTTTTATTTAATCCTACAATCAGTACTCTATTGTTTTTACCCCTGTTGTCAATAAAAACTGGACTATTGGCAAGGTTTTTTTCAGTATTAGAAGCAGTTATTTCCAAGCTTGTTAGTTCTGTCGGCAGTATATTCGTTTGATCAATAGCAACCGAAAATCCGCACAAGCCAGTTGGATGAATGCCTTGCTCTTTGAATTTGCTTCTTGGCTCATTGGCAAAAAAGCGTTGCTTTTCGGCGTTGTTGATTCTTAAACTTAACTCTACTGGTTCATTTGGGTTTTTACCATCAAATGCCCAACCACTTATTATACCTTGATGATATCTTCCTATGCTGCCTTTAACTGCCATAAGCGTCCAAATTTGAATCTTTTTTTAATAGTATAAAATTCCAAAAACGCTTCATATCAAACCATAGGAAGAATATTAGCTGGGGGTGCCGGAGATACATTAATTTGCTTGACGAAATTTCTCTTCTTTTTTGTATCCAATTTCCCTCATTCATCAACAACTTTTTCCAAGACTTGACAAGGATTTTCAAATATTTATAGCGCATAAAGATAATATCAATGATCAACATACTGCAATATTTGAAAATGAAGGAAGGAATAGCAACTACAATGTTTAGAAATGGCATGCATTTGAAATAGCTGTATAATATTGCTGTATGAATCATCAAGCTGTAATCTTCATTGAAGACCTTTTTTATGGATTGCCCCATTTTGTGGTAAACAATAGCATCAGGAACAAATATGCTTTTGTATCCTAAGGCAGTTGCTCTAAGCCCGAACTCCGCATCTTCATACCCAGTTGAAAAATAAGCATCAAAAAAACCAATAGATTTAATCATCTCAGATGAATATAATACTGCTCCTCCACATGCACCTAAAACTTGTGCAGATACATTGTGAAAGTCAATATTTTCCCCATGGCCAACTGGTATTATTTCGCCTGTGTTAAGCATTCTATGACCAGCATTATCCATAATATTTCTTTGATAATAATTTATCATTTTACAAGCTATTATGTCTGCTTGACTTTTGTGGAAGGCTTCAGACAGAGCACCAAGCCAATGGCTATCTACAATAGTATCATTGTTTAATAATACAATAAATGGAGCTTCCATTTTGCATAGCAGATCATCCCATATTTTAATGTGAGCTTTTGCAAATCCAAGATTTTCATTATTTACATAGACACTAATGCGCTTGTCTCCTTGATAAAGTGAAGTTAGTCTTTCGCCTTCTTGGTTGTCCGAATTATTATCAATTAGATAAATTTGATAATTATTAGAATTAAGAATTTTTAAGGATTGAATACATTCTACTGTATCGTCATAGCCGTTCCAATTGACGATTATAATTGGAATATTGTAATGATCTTCGTTTTCGCTCATTCAATACCAATTCATATTCTTTAAATCATTATACACCATTTTAATGCCTTCTTTCAATTCGATCTGTGCCTTCCATCCTAATCTGTTTATTTTATTCACATTTAAGAGCTTTCTAGGCGTTCCATCTGGCTTGCTTAAATCATGCACAATTTCACCTTTAAAACCTATAATCTCTTTAATCATTTTCGCCAACTCCAAGATAGATATATCTTCTCCAGTTCCTACATTTAGTGCAGTTGTATCATCATATTTCTGAAGGAGAAAAAAACATGCATTTGCTAGATCATCAACGTGAAGGAATTCTCTTTTGGGACTCCCTGTTCCCCACATTTCCACTTCAGGTAAATTTTTAACCTTGGCTTGATGAAACTTACGAATTAATGCAGGTAAGACATGACTATTATTCAAATCATAATTGTCGTTTGGACCATATAAATTTGTTGGCATAGCTGAAATAAAATTGCAACCATACTGATGCCTGTAAGCATTACACATTTCGACGCCAGTTATCTTAGCCAATGCATAGGGTTGATTTGTTGGTTCTAGTTTGCCTGCCAGTAAATATTCTTCTTTAATAGGTTGATTTGCCAATTTTGGATAGATACAAGAAGAGCCAAGAAACAATAATTTTTGAGTACGATTTAAATAAGAAGCATGAATAACATTGTTTTGAATCATCAGATTGTCATAAATAAATTCAGCTCTGTATGTGGTATTGGCCTGGATGCCTCCAACTTTGGCCGCTGCAAGTACTACAAACTCTGGTTTTTCTTTTTCGAAAAAGCTGTTTACAGCAGATTGATTTCTTAGATCTAGTTCAGAAGAGTTCCTAGCAACTATATTGTAATATCCTTCAGATTCCAACTTCCTTTTGATGGCGGATCCGACCATTCCACGATGACCGGCTATATAAATTTTTGACGTTTTTTCCATTATTCGTACTGATTCGAAATTTTAAAGCCTGCATTTTTTAGGAGTTCATCTTTCTTAAACAGCTCCAGATCAGCTTCTACCATTTCAGATACCAATGCATTTAAATTATATTTTGGTT
The DNA here is from genome assembly GCA_029262995.1 of Saprospiraceae bacterium. GTDB lineage: Bacteria > Bacteroidota > Bacteroidia > Chitinophagales > Saprospiraceae > RFSX01. The sequence continues at coordinate 76,320 of JAJCYH010000032.1, forward strand.
TCCAGCCAAGAATTGATTTTGCTTTCGCTGGGTCACCAATTAACAGATCTACTTCAGTTGGACGGTAATAATTTACGTCAACATGCACAATTGCTTTACCAAGCAAATGAGGGTGATCAGGAGCTTTTGTAACGGTGGCTTTTTCCTCTTTTCCTTTGCCTTCAAATGTGATGAAGATATTAAGTTTTTCAAATGTCATTGTCACAAAATCTCGAACAGAAGTTGTAATGCCAGTAGCCAAAACAAAATCTTCAGCTTTATCCTGTTGAAGCATCAACCACATACCTTCAATATAATCCTTGGCATGACCCCAATCCCGTTTGGCATCCATATTCCCAAGGAATAGCTCGTCTTGCAAGCCAAGTGAAATTTTGGCTGCAGCTCTTGTAATCTTTCTTGTTACAAAGGTTTCACCTCTTAGAGGACTTTCATGATTAAACAAAATGCCATTACAAGCAAACATATTATATGCTTCTCTATAATTTACAACGATCCAATAAGCATATAATTTAGCTACAGCATAGGGAGAACGCGGGTAAAAAGCAGTCGTTTCACTCTGAGGTACTTCTTGCACTAAACCGTACAATTCAGAAGTTGAAGCTTGGTAAAATTTAGTTTTATTTTCAAGACCAAGTAGTCTGATCGCTTCCAATAATCTGAGCGCACCAAGGGCATCGGAATTGGCTGTATATTCAGGTGATTCAAAACTAACCTTAACATGTGATTGTGCGCCAAGATTATAAATTTCATCTGGCTGAGTTTCCTGTACTATTCTAATCAAATTGGTAGAATCCGTTAGGTCACCATAATGTAAAATCAGTTTCCTGTTATCTATATGAGGATCTTCATACAGATGATCAATTCTTTGCGTATTAAATGAAGAGGATCTTCTTTTAATACCATGGACGACATATCCTTTTTTCAATAGAAATTCGGTCAAATAAGCTCCATCTTGACCTGTGACTCCTGTAATTAAAGCTGTTTTCATTGATTGGTTCTAATTTGATAAAAGTTGCGCAAAGATAGTTTAAAAATTCTAATCCTTTGATGACATATTGGTCTTATTTAATTTATAAAATTTAGAAATACAATACATTAAACATGATGATATAATAGATACTTAAGAATGGCAGGACCTGGATAATTTTGGCTAGGAATCAGCCAAGAATAGTTTTAAAACTTCCTTGTGAAATTGAGATGAAAATCCTTCATTATAAATCGGCTTAAAGTCATAAGGTATTATCGGGTGTGCCGATGCCAGTACTTTTTTAATCTTGTGCATTAGATCTATTTCATTCATGGTATCATAAAATGATGCAAATGATTTTCCGATTTCTTTTAAACTTGAATTGTTGCCCGCAATACAGCTTGCTCCACAATTATGAGCTTCGATAAGTGGGAAACCATAGCCTTCATAAATGGAAGGGTATACGAATACACGGCAATGGCTATAAAAAATTGGTAAATGTATAGTTGGAGCATTGTTAATAATCTTTATATCTGATGAAAATTTACTTTTTTTAATATGATCTAGCAAACTTTTTGACTTCCATCCTTTTCGACCTACAATGATCAGTTTTATTTTAAGTTCAGGATCTTCTTCTTTTAAGCCTGCAAAGGCCTTTACAAGGGTTAGATAATTCTTTCTTGGCTCGATAGTGCCAACCGATAATATATATTCTCCATGGATACCATATTCTTGAAGAATGTTTGTATCCTCGACTTTTTTGAAAATATCAGATACTTCAGGGTAGATTGTTTGTATTTTATTTTTGGCAAAAGCATATAATCTTTCAATATCATATTGAGTATTTAGAGAATTTGAGATGATTAAATCAGCATTTCTAAGGATTCGACCTAAAATTAGTTTATGTAAAATCGAGCTGTACAAGGGATGAAAAATAGGAAATAGGAGAGGAGTTAAGTCATGAATAACAGTTATTTTTTTAGACGGATTCCCATTGCCAAATGGACCAAAATGAGCAGGTTCGATAACGGCATCAAACGACGATTTGCGTAAGTAGAGTGGAATTTGAATAAATTTCCTAAATAAGGCATATCCAGGGAACCTGTAAGGTTTTAGGATATGCTCTTTAAGTCCATAGTTTTCCTTGCCAGATTTTGCTCTGATAAGTGTGTATTCGATTTCATTTTGCAGACTAAGCTTTGAAATCAAATTAACCAAATAGACATATATGCCAGCGGATTGAAAATCCAAAGGATCAGCTAAAATGGCAACTTTATTTTTAGCTGTCTTAGTCAATGCCTTTTATCTTATGTAGCATATGATGTGCCATGCTTGAATTGTGGGTGATCTTAGATGTTCGTATATTGTGAATCAGTTCAATAACGGGTCTTACCTCATTGGTTGTAAATCCTTCGTTTTTTAAGATGCTTTGATAACTCGAATAATGAAGATCTTCAAATCCTAAACTAAAGTCAATTTCCTTATTGTCAACAATGAGTGAGCGGTAGGTTTTTTGATGGCCTTTATTGTTATTTGAAAATTTTAAATGTCTAGCATCCACGCTGAGAAACCAATTGACATTTGCATTTTCCAACTCTAAATTTCCTGCAGCAAAATTTCTGTTGTGTTCTAAAACAGTACTGGTTTGTACTGGACCAAATATCCAAATAAGCATGTCGAAAAAATGAACACCGATATTGCTTGTAATTCCTCCTGACTTGTCTTCTTGACCTTTCCAGGAAATATGGTACCAAGGACCTCTTGATGTTATATAGTTTAAATCTATGGTGTACTTTTCATTTTTAGCATGAGAATCTACCCAATTCTTAAGCTTTATTATGTGAGGGTGTAGTCTTAATTGTAAAATATTGTAAATCCTATTGCTAGATTCTTCTTCTGCTTTTTGCAAAATGTCTAAATTCCAAGGGTTTAAAACCAAAGGTTTTTCACAAATGGCATTCATACCTTGCACAAGTGCAAAACGACAGTGTGTATCATGAATGTGATTAGGAGAACATATGCTTAAATAATCGAGACCTATTCCCTCGGACCTTTGTAAGTTGATAAATCTTTCAAATCTTTCAAAATTATTGAAATATAGTGCTTCTGGGAAAAAAGCATCCATTTGGCCAACACTATCATTTGGGTCAAGTGCTGCTACTAAACTGCCACCAACTTGTTTGATAGCATCCATATGTTTAGGTGCAATATATCCTGCCGCTCCGGTAAGTGCAAATCTCTTCATTTTAGTTTAAGAATTATTGCTTGGTTAAATTTTGATTTTCGTCCATTGTAAATATTCTTCCACATTCTGTACAATCATAAGACCTACTGTTCTTTATTAGCACAGAACCACATTCACAAACCCATGCTTTCTGAACGCCAGGGACACCGATTATTAAGGCATGGTTTTTAACTGTTTTTGTAACAGTTGCGCCTGCGCCTATCAAACAATAATTGCCGAGATTATTGCCACAAAGAATGGTTGCATTTGCTCCTATGGTGGCGCCCTTTTTAATTATTGTTTTTTCAAAAGCAGCTTTTCTTTCAATGAAGCTTCTTGGATTTAGCACATTAGTAAATACCATCGATGGTCCTAAAAAAACATCATCCTCTATGATGACACCATCATAAACAGACACATTGTTTTGGATTTTTACATTATTTCCAATTATTACATTAGCTCCAACAAATACATTTTGGCCAATAATACAATTTGTTCCGATGATTGCTGAAGACATGATATGACTAAAGTGCCATATTTTTGTAGATTCTCCAATCTTTGCTCCTTCATCTACATAACTGCTATGGTGAATAAAGACCTTAGTGGGATTCATTGTATTGTGTTTAATTAATCTCAAAGAAAGCCTTAATACATTTACAGACCGTTAAAACATCTGCATTTGTAATGTGACTATGAATGGGTAAAGATAATACTTCCTTGCTTAACCGTTCTGATACAGGTAGATGTAGATCGTTACCATAAGATTCTATATAGGCATCCTGTTTGTGAACAGGAATCGGATAATATATCATACTTGCAATACCATTTTGATCAAGATAGGCTTTAAGAGAATCCCTTTTGTTATTTAAGACTCTAATTGTGTATTGATGGTATATATGCAATGAGTTTTTATAGTTAAGCGGTATTCTTATTTCATTCAATTGATGCAAATTGTCACTATAAACGCTGGCGGCATTTTGTCTGTTTTCCACGTATTTGCTAAAATGCTCTAATTTTACATTTAGAACAGCAGCCTGTATTGAATCGAGTCTACTATTAATGCCTATCAATTTATGATGATACTTGATCGTTTGACCATGATTGGCAAGCATTCGTAGTTTTTCGGCTAATTTGTCATCATTGGTTAACACAGCTCCTCCATCTCCGTAACAACCAAGGTTTTTAGAGGGGAAAAAAGAAGTAGTTGCAATGGAACCAAAACTCCCTGTTTTTCCTGAAAGTGATTTGCTACAATAAGCTGAACCAAGAGATTGTGCGTTATCCTCTATGATTATCAAATCGTGTTTATTTGCGAAATCGACAATTGAATCCATATTGCAGGATTGTCCAAACAAATGAACAGGAATAATAGCTTTGGTTTTGGAACTTATTCTTTTGGCCAAATTTGTCAAATCAATATCAAAAAACTGTTCATCAACATCGGCATAAATGGGTACCAATCCCATTAATTTAATGACTTCTGCAGCAGCAATATAACTGAATGCAGGTGTAATAACTTCATCACCGGCTTCTAAGTCCAAAGACATCAATGCCAATTGTATTGCATCAGTTCCGTTAGCACAAGTGATAATATGTTTGATATTTAATAATTCAGATAGCTTATTCTCTAGTTCAGAAACTTCAGGGCCCTTTATGAATTTTGAACTTAGAAAAATGGATTCTAATCTTTCATTAATATCTGATTTAATCTCCAGATACTGTGATTTAAGGTCAACCATTGGAATCTTATACATAAGGGTAAATATAGTTTAGTCGTAACAATAAAAATAAATTAAATATAGTATCAAGTTAGATGCAAAAATTGAAGCAAGATTCAATAATGAATTGTCTGTTATCAAATTATAACTTTTATTTATATGTTTGTATTATATCCCATCATTAATATTGTAACTTAGTATTAACAAATTCTATTGGTATTGGAACTTTCGAGTAAAAAGAATAGTGTTATAACCGTTGTAAGCTGGACTTTTGCCGTAATATGGCTATTGTTAATTAGTCTTGATTATTTTAACAAGCATCCTGGATTTTTTCCAGCAATTAAATATTTTCAGTATCCTAAGCTTTACTTGTTTTTGCTTGCCTTCTTTAGTGGTGTTGTATATTTAATTAAATCAGAAAGGTTTAAAAATTATCGGATTCCAGTTAATGGAATAAGTTTGTCCATATTTCTTTGTATACTTTCTTTTGCAACAATAGTTGCCCATAAAGACTATGCTTTTACTGAAACGAATACGCAACAAATTTTTAGTTTCATGGGATTTGCATGGAGTTTAATTGGATTTTTGTTTCTTCTATTTATGATTTTACAGAGTGCAGGAAGAGTAGTTTACCGCAAGGCTTTTAAAAACAATATTAAGACTAATATTTATCTTGATTTAGCATTAGGATTAATGCTATTTATCAGTTGTTTATTTGTACTAGGGCTTTTTAATGTCCTAATGCAAAATGTGATTATTGCCTTGTTATTTGTATTTGCTTTGATTAATCTTTTTTATCTGGTTCAAAGAATTAAAGCATTCTTAATAGAACCCATTGATGTTTCCGGGATGACAGTTTTAGGCATATTGTCTTTTTGTATTCTCAGCTATTTTATTCTCTTTAACTTTTTATCTGCTCTTGGACCATTTCCATCTGGTTTTGATTCAAGGAATTTTTATATGAATATATCAAAATTAATAGCAGATTCAAATGGCTTAATAGAAGGATATCAACCCTATTATTGGTCTCTTTTCATGAGTATTGGATTTTCACTATTTGAGAAAGTAGAACTTGCATTAGCACTATCATATTCAGGTATAGTAATTACAGTATTGGTTGCTTATAGATTTGCCGTAAGACATTTGAATTTAAACAAAAACTATGTGCTTTTTTGCCTGTGTTTGTTTGTTCTTACTCCAGCAGTTACCAACCAGATGTATATTGAATTAAAGGTAGATTTTGCCATGTTGTTTTTTCAAATACTATCTCTTGAATATTTGTTGATTCTATTAAAAAGCCTGGAAGATCCTTACAGTAATGAAGATGATCCTAATAAAACCAAAGTCAATTATCACCTTATTGTACTGTTAGGATTATTGTCAAGCTTTGCCTTAGGTATAAAGATGATTAACATGTTCATGGTATTTGTGATTATTATCCTCATCTGGTGGAATGAAAAGAATAAATATGGGACACTTGCCGCCATTTGTTTATGCTTATTGCTTTTTCTAATTGCTGGGATTGATGAAATAAGTGGATTGGGCAAATATCATCTCTCGGAAGATATCGTTAAGGTTTTATTGGGTTTGATCATGATTGGATCATTGACTTATAGTTTGGTAAAAAACAGATCAGCAAGCCTCTTGAGAAGTAAAATAACAATTGTTTACCTTATTGCTTGTGGCGTTTTTGTTCTTCCTTGGATAATAAAAAATGGTGTAGAGTCAAAGTCTTTATCTCCAAGAACTCTTTTAATGGGTGAAGATCCAGGGCCAGATATCACTTTGAATAAGATGGTACAACAATACGAGAACTCTAAAAAAACAGAGAATTGAAATTTAAATATTATCATATTATTGTATTGGTGGCAATACTTATTACATTTTTGCCAGGAGATTCAATTGACTGTCAAGAAGTAATAAATTCTGAAATTGTAAATGATTCTAAAAGAGAAGAGATTCAACGTTACTTTGGGTACGAGCTACTATTATATAGATATTTAAGTTTGCCTTATGATGTTTCAATAAATGTGAACCAGCAAGGCAATTTTGTAGACATTGGAATACTTTATCTTCTTTTTATTCCCATACTTGTACTGCTTTTTTTAAGACGAAAGACTTGGGCTTATTGTTTGGTCATGTTTTATCTTTTTTTCACTTGGATAATATCAACATCTAATTCATTCTTGTTTTCTCTTTCTAGATCTCGGATCGATATGGATGTTAATGCATTGGATACTTATATTGCTGCAATGCCGTTTAATATTGAGCCTTTCACAAATGTCTTGGCTTATATTTTCAAGTTTAGTTTAATATTGTATAAGCCTCTAAGTGCATTTGGTAATGCAATATCAGGAGACAGTGATTACGTGACCTATCCAATCATTTTTATTGCATTTATTGCCGTCAGTTTATGGTTGATCAAAAACACTTCTAGACTAAAACCTAATTTTAAATACTTTCTAGCTTTCTTTTGGACCTATTTGTTTTTTTGGCTTGCCTTTTCTGGAGGAATAGTATGGTACGGTTATATTTTGATATTGATGGGATGTTTTGTGATTTTTAAATTAATAGATAAGTTAACCGAGAAAAATTCTCGTGAAGGAGCTGTTTTAAGAAAAGCATTTGTCATATCAGGCAGTATCTGGATTTTATTGAATCTTGCATTGAGAACATCTGATATCCAACCGCTGATGGACCAAAAGTTCCTAGCTAAAGGAATGTTCAACCCTGTTTTTTATGATTTTTCCGCAGGGAAAATTAACGAGGAGCAATCTTTAGATATAATATTTTCGGATGTTAGCAAGGCGTTGAATAGAATTAACAAAGAAGACCAGTCACTTATATGGAGGGTAGGGACCAGCTTTTCATATTTTATAAACAATAATCACAAACGCATAATTCTGGATAACCAGATGGGCTTATTTTATGAGCTTAAAAAAAGATATCCTGACAATTTAGATCTTGTGGATGTGATGAAGGCCAATGGTGTGAAATATATGATTGTTGATTTAAATACGGCTTCAATTGATTCTACGCCAGACAAGAGTTTGACAAGAAAATACAGGGAATTGTTTTCTTTTCTTATCAATAACCCCTACATGAAATTATTGGCAACGGACAGAGTTGTTGCTAATAAAAACAACAAGGGGGAAATTATATATAGAAAAAACATTATTGGACAAGAAATCTATCAATTTGGGCGATTTGCCATATTTGAAATAGTATAATAAAAGAAAGCTTTTATCTGAATATGAAAAGATTAATTACTTTTCTTTCAAATCATTATCTATTAAGTATTGTTATTGCATTACTTTTTTATCTACTTAGCGTTTTGCCACATGAAACAGTAGGGGATATTCTTTCAAGACATCTTGATCAACCCTTGGGACGAACCAACTATAATCTGCTTATCTCGAGCATATTTATGAGCTTTGCAACGATTTTTTTAGTTTGGTTTTATTGTCAAGCTAAAAAAATACCTAAAAAAGAATATTTGTTCATTTTTAGTTTGCTCATTCTCAATGTATTTCTAATCTTAATCAGTATCAATGTCATTTTTGTCGTCCAGATAGAAATAGTTCATATTGTACAGTACACCTTGATGTCTATTTTAGTGTTTCCAATTGTTAAGAATTATAGGGAATGTATGTTTTGGACATTTATGTTGGGAGTCTTAGATGAGTTGTATCAATATATAGTTTTAGCGCCCAACAAGAATGATTATTTCGATTTCAATGATGTGATTATTAACCTGTTAGGTGTATTTTTTGGCTTAGTAATTATCAGGATTGCTGGAGTCAAGGAGTCTAAAACTTATTCAAACCCATTATACCGGCCATCAAATGTTGTGGCAGTCTTGATTTTATTCATTATATTTATTTCGAATTCATTAGGCTTCATTAGTATAAAGCCCGTTATTGATAATAGTCAAACTGTAATTTTTGAGTTTATTAAAGATTTTAAGCCAGGATTTTGGACAAAATTACCAAGATCAGGCAATTTTCATATCGTGAGACCAATCGAAGGTATTGTGATTATTATTGGGTTAATGTATTTATTCAATGTAATTGCTAAAAAATTCAATTCGGAATCATGAACATATTTTTTAATCATCAAATGTCTTTTTATAGTAACTTTGCAACAAATGGACTTTAAAACAAGCCTTTCAGATATTTTTATAATTATTCCTGCTAAGGATGAAGAAAGGTTTATTGGAGGTGTAATTGATGCAACAATAGAATTGGGATTCAATAACATTGTCATTGTCAATGATAATTCAAGTGATAGTACAGGAAAAATTTCAAGAGACTGTGATGACTCAATAGTTGTTTTAAATCATATCATTAATTTGGGTGTAGGCGCAGCCACCAAAACCGGTATTGATTATGCACTATCAAAAGGTGCTAAATATATTGCTACAATTGATGCTGACTTTCAGCACAAGCCCAAAGACTTAATTCCACTAATAAAATGTATCGAAGATAATAATGTAGATCTTGTAATTGGTTCTCGATTCCTTAAGCGAAATACTATTCCAGTCTCAAGAATTCTGTTCAATATCGTTGGGAATATCATTAACTTTTTTGTTACTGGACTAGTGATTTCAGACTCTCAGTCTGGCATGAAAATAATGTCTAGAAGATTTGCTGAAAACCTTACGATTAGTTTCAATGGATATGAGTTTTGTATCGAAATAATTAAAAATGCAAAGATCAATAAGAGCAATATAATTGAATATCCTATTGATGTTACTTATTCTAAAGAAACGATGCAAAAGGGTCAAAATATTTTTACTGGATTTAGTATGCTTGGAAAATTGTTGAATCCATTTAAAAGTTAAGATCTCCCTTCTCCCTTAAAATGATCTTCTTTATACTTAAAAAGTATGTTAAAACTGGTTAGGCTCCCATAAATTCTAGTAATATATTGTTGAAGGTTTATTTTTTCTTCTTCTGTTAGTTTGCTGCTATTAATTCTTTGTTCCATTACCCTGATTCTATCCCTAACCATTATTATTTTATGGAAAAAAGTTTCTATAGGCATATCTTTTGACTTCAGACTTGGATCTGCAGGCTTAAGCTCGAGAGTGCCTCCTTCCCAACGATCTCCAAGATCGGCTTTGCTTTCAAGTCCATTATACGTTTTAAGTATACGAATTAATGATTTTTCAGCTTCACTGAAACTAATCTCTTGTTCAGCTGGAATTTTTTCAATTATTTCCCATGAATCGTATTCTTTTCCTACAAGTTTAATTCCGTAAGTCATAAAACAAACATTGTATGCTGCTATATCCAAGCCGATTATTACGCCTTCTCCATAAGCAGGATGCTTAACTCTTGAGCCTACTCCCATGATGTCATCTAAATTGCTCATATCTTGACAAATTTCTTAGTTACCAATGATTTTGAAGACTCAAATATAATATAGTAAATCCCATTTGGGAAATCACCAATGTCAATATTTTGCACATTGTACTCAAATTGGATATTGTCCATCAGTTGACCATTTGAGTTTATAACTTTTATATTCTTAACCTCTTTGTCAAATGATAAATTAAGATACCTTGATGACGGGTTTGGGTAGATGCTGATACTTTGGGCTAAAAATTCCTCTTCAGTATCGCTTAATAATTGCAAGTCTAAATCCCATATCCCTCTACCGTAAGTTCCAAACCTTACTTTATTCAAGTTCTGTAAGAATTCAACACTCCAGTAACTCTGGTTAGGTGCTTTAGATTGACCAAGATCAAACCATTCCTCAAGATCTTCAATATATACGAAAGCACCTGCTTCCGTTGCAGCAAAAATAAATTCTCCTTCAGAATCTATGGCAATGTCATATACTGTTGTCGAGGGAAGGTTGTTTTTTATAGAAAAGAAACTATCACCACCATCAATAGATTTGTAAATAGGGGCGTTACTGTATCCAGAGCCTGCAATGTATATTACATCAGGGTCATTCTTTGAACATAAAATCTCATGCCCATAGAGATAGTGAGCATTATTAATAGCCCCAGACTTTTCAGTGAAATTCTGACCCATGTTAATAGACTTATAAAATTTACCGTTTGATGTTATAGCATAAAATATATTTGGGAAAAACTTGTTAAATGCCATTCCTGTTACTGTGCCTCCACTAATTGAAAAATCAAATGGCCATTGTGTTACAGTCAAGCCATTAAAGTCGCCTATTTTAAGTTCAAGAATATGTGATCCAGATCCCCCATTTTTTGCGCCTCCAGCCATTAAAACAGAATTAAAATGATATGGCGAACTGATGATTGGAGGTAACCAAACGGATTCATCCTTTGAATCAAGTTGATAGTTAAAGCTTGAAAAATTTTGATTTATAGGATCGTCAAAATAGAATATCCATCCACCAGGATAAACGATCCACATACTCTTATTAAAATTAGTAAAACTTATATGCCCATAATCACCGCTAAATAACTGAGTAAAGGAAACTGTTCCTTCTCCTAAATCATATCCTCTTTGAATTCCTTGGTCCTGGGAACCGGCAAAGATCACATCGGGATTCAAAGGATAGGTTCTTACACTATAATATTGGCTTATATTTAAATTTATTTGTGCAATGCTGTTATTGGATATAAGTTTATCGTAGGACAAATTGACACCGCCATGATTTGCTATTGTAATAATATCTGAAAATCCATTGTCAAACTCATCAATATGCATCATGTCTGCATGCAGTTTTGTTAAAGGATTGCTATAATATTCATTCCAGGAATTTACCTTGACCCATGTAAGACCACCATCTCGTGATACATGAGCTTCAACTTCGGAGATAATCATAAGATTGGGATCGGAATAAGAAACAAAGATTCCGTCCTGCCATGGAGCTACAGGCAGGCTGCTTAGTTTGGTCCAGGAAACGCCTAAATCCTTTGATCTATAATAATCATTATTACCATTATAACTAAAAAGCACGAGTTGGCTATTTTGGTATCTTGATCGAATATTGCCTCTACCTTCTGCACCAAATGATAGAGGTGAAGAATCTGTGATTAACTCAAAGTTCTTAGTATTAGTATTCCATTCATATATTTTGCTTTGAGTTATAGATTTTTGTTCTATACAGATGAGCTGATTGGTTCTTTTGCAAACATCAATGCTGAAATTATCAAGGTCTGAACTGTTGAAACTTGATAAAGTATTAAATGAACTTCCAAAATCTTCCGAATAGTATAGCTTTAAGTTTTTCTGAGCACCTTCATCTATTAGGTAGAAAATGAATCTGCCTTTTTGAAGGCTTTTAACATTTTTAACTCTTCCTCCACTTAAGACCTGAGGACCACCAGAAAGAGTCCATTCAATACCATCTGCTGAATAAAATGGTTTACCTGATATACTGCAAACAATCCTTGTTTCATTTTCGGTTGGATGAGTTATTTTAAGAAACCTGTTATCAAATTTTAATTTGTCATTAATTAATCTCCATCCCAATCCATCAAATCGATAATTCCAAAGTGAGCCCCCAGCAGAAATAGAATAGAATTGATTGTTTAATGAATCATACTCCATATATGTAATACTTCCCGAAAGGTTATTGCTTCCTTTTTCATTCCATTCAGCTATTATATAACCGTTAGCAATGTTCACGGTTTTGTCTTTTAGATTTTCCGAACCATTGGAGGTCAATGATTTCTTATAGCTATTAAATCTGTTTTCTTCTTCAATTTTCTTCCATGAAACATCAGGTGCGGATTTGTGAATTTCATCAAGCCAAGACTCACGATCCAAGCCTTTTTTGGCAGTTTCCATTTGCTCATTTACAATGGTTGTTTCAGTAGGGGGAGGGTAAAAGATTTTATCATTGGCAATTGGATTTACCAATAGGTAGTAAGCTGTTAATAAGCAGCTAATGATTATAAATATGTTAGTTGTTTTTCTGATGCTGCTATTTGTTTTTATGATAATGATCGTCCCAATTTTTCTCTTTAGGCTCTTCAAGTTTTCCAATTGATTTGCCTACTAACATGGCTACAGTTGCGTCTCCAGTCACGTTTACTGTTGTTCTCAACATATCAAGAGGTCTATCAACCGCAAAAATAAGTGCAAGTCCTACCATCAAAACTTCCTTAGGCACTCCTAAAGTGTCTAATACAATTACCAACATCACCATACCGGCTCCCGGGACTGCTGCAGAACCAATAGATGCCATTAACGCTGTTAAGACAATGGTTAATTGATCTGAAAAGTTCAATTCATAATTTAACGCTTGACAGATAAAAACCGCTGCTACAGCCTGATATAAACTAGTACCATCCATATTGATGGTTGCGCCTACAGGACATACAAAACTAGCTACCTCATCATCAACGCCTAAATGTTCTGTAACGCGTTCCATTGTGACAGGTAAAGTTGCCGCCGACGAACTTGTAGAAAAAGCCAGTAATTGAGCTGGCGCAATGCCATTAAGGAAGAATTTAGGCTTTTTACCAGTATAAAAATAGACAGCCGTTAAATAAATGATGATCATCAGGAGAAGACCTAATATTACAGTGGCTGCATATTGGGCCAATGCAACAAAAATGTCAGGTTGATTGGTTTCCACCACTAGAGAAGCCAAAAGTGCAAATACAGCATATGGTGCCATCAACATAATTAGATCAATCATTTTCATAATGACCTCATTAAAACTGTTGAAGAAATTTTTAACTGGAGCGGCTTGTTCTTCAGTTACCAGGAGTAAGCTAATTCCAAAGAGTATTGTAAAAAAGATCACCTGTAACATATTCTGATTAGCACTTGCTGCACCAAAAATATTATCAGGAACAATGTCTACAACGAACTGTAAAGGACCTTGAGCCCTTTGTGCAGTAGCAGACTCTATCTTTGCACTTGCATCGGTGTTATAGGCTTCACTGAGTAGATCTACGGTTTCTTGTTTGATGCTATTTCCCGGTTGTATAATATTTACCAAGCTTAGCCCAATACTGATAGCAATTATTGTTGTGACCATATAGATTACAACTGTTCTAATTCCAATTTTTGAAAATTTTGAAATGTCCTTTAAGTCAGCAATGCCTTTGATCAAACTGGCAATGATTAGAGGTATCGCTATTAACTTTAGGAGTTTAATGAAAATGGTTCCAAGTGGCTTTATCCAATCAATGATAAAGTCCTTAGCTCCCAAATTTGCAAATACAAGACCTGCGACAATACCTAAACCCATTCCTATTAAAATCTTCCAATGCAATGCAAGTCCTCTCATTAGCTTGTATTTATATGATGAGCTACAAAATAATGCAAGCCATTAAGGAATCATATTATTTACGCAGAATTTGTGATAATTATAACTGAATTGACATTTGGCTTAAAGCCAAAATGATTTTGTGGCCCGTATCATTTCTCTTTTTTTGCCGGGCCCTTTTAGTTTTTCAACGATATAACCAAGATCTTCCAGCATCCTTCGAAATTTTCCCATTGAACAATAGCTTACCAAGACGCCTGTTGGACTCAGACTATTAAAAACTTTTTGATGAATGGGCTTTTCCCATAAATGGGCTTGGCACGAGGGGGCGAAAGCATCCCAATAGATGAGATCGTATTGATAATCGAATAAAAAGTCTTCTATTTTGCAAAGATTTTTTTGAAAAATGAAATTTTCATTCAATTTGAGACTTATATTCCATTTTGAATCATGCATTTGATGGAATAAATCACTATTGCAATTCAAATGATCACAATAGTTGATCAGACTTATAAAATTGGCTTGAATAGGATCTGACTCTACAGTACAGTACTCAACTGATATATTATATTTTGTAGCTTCTAATAAGCTTAACAAAGCATTTAGACCTGTTCCGAAACCCATCTCAAAGATTTTGAGATGTTTTTTGCCATTTAAATATTGTTGATATAATCCAGCGGCTATAAAGACATGTAATGATTCTTCAATAGCTCCAAAGGTAGAGTGGTAGTGAGCGTTATACTTTTGTGAGAATAGCGTATGAGAACCATCTTGCGATAAATGGATGGATTGCTCTTCTGCCATATTCTATCAAGAATTCATTAAAATATATTCACACAAATAGAAGGCAATGCCTTAAAATTATTAGGACATCCTACACCTTTCTTAGCACACGAACTAAATGTCGATAAGATTAAAAGCAATGCACAAAACTTGACAGCAGACTTCAGAAGATTTTTTCTCATATTATTCCCTTTTTTATAGCAATTCGAACGTTTACGGCTGCAAATATATTATTAACAATTATTATTAGTTTTAGTTTTTTAAAATAAGCATGCAAAAGAAGTACCATTTAATTGCAATTGGAGGCAGTGTTATGCATAATGTTGCTATTGACCTTAAGGAACTAGGTCACAAAATATCAGGCTCAGATGACGAAATTTACGAACCATCCAAGCGTAGACTCAATGATCATGGATTGCTTCCAGCCTCTATGGGCTGGGATGTTGAACGTATTAATAGCGGACTAGATGCCGTAATATTAGGGAAGCATGCAAAGGAAAATAATCCTGAACTATTGCGGGCCGAAGCTTTAAATATTCCAATTTTTTCGTTTCCAGAGTTTATTTCTGGCAATTCTAAAGCAAAGACAAGAGTTTGTATTGCTGGAAGCCACGGAAAAACGTCTACTACTGCTATTATTATGCATGTATGCAAATATTGCAATCTTGAATTTGATTATTTAGTTGGTGCCCAATTAGAAGGCTTTCATAAAATGGTCAAACTTTCTAATGCTGAAATACTAATATGTGAAGGAGATGAATATCCGAGCTCTGCTTTAGATAACAGAGCTAAAATGCTTCATTATAAAGCCAATATTTCTGTAATTACTGGATTAGCATGGGATCATGTGAATATTTACAAAACGTACGAATCTTATAAAGAGGCATTCAGAGATTTTTTAAATACAATGCCTAAAAGAGGAATTTGTTTTTATGATCAAAGCGATTTAGATTTAAATCATATGATGATCAATGAACAATTTTTACCAAGTAGACAATCCTATCTTGCCTTTGAAACCACTAATAATTCAGAAGTTTTGTATAATGGCAATAAATATCCAATCCAACTGTTTGGTGAACATAACATGAAAAATCTACGTGCGGCTTATCTTGTTTGTCTGGAATTGGGCATTGAAGAAAGCAAGTTTTTTGAAGCGATTGAAAACTACAAAGGTGCGTCAAAGCGCCTAGAGTTAATATTTAATAGTGAATTGCTATCGATTTACAGAGATTTTGCACACGCGCCTTCCAAATGTGAAGCCACGATAGATGCCATTCGATCTAAATATCCCAAAAAAAGAATTAAAGCAGTACTGGAGCTGCATACTTTTTCAAGTTTGAATATTGAATTTATATCTAACTACAAAGGGACGATGAACAAAGCAGATGAAGCTATTGTCTATTATGATGAACACGCGATTAGGCGTAAGCAAATGCCTGATTTAAACGCAGATTTAGTTAAAAGGCTTTTTGACCACAATAATATACATGTTGTAAATGAGTCTCAAAAACTTGAGTCTCTAATTAGAGAGTCAAGCGAAGATGGTACTGAAGTGCTTTTGATAATGAGTTCTGGAACTCTAAGTGGGATTGAGTTGTCTAAATTGTTTTGACGAAAGTCAATAATGATATAGAGTTTTATATTTTTGCAAAGCTAAATAGATAGAATGTCTAGAATAATAACATTAAGAGATGCACTCAATGAAGCTATGAGTGAAGAGATGAGAAGAGATGAGAATGTCTTTTTGATGGGTGAGGAGGTAGCAGAATATAATGGGGCTTACAAGGTGAGTAAAGGGATGCTTGATGAATTTGGGGCAAGACGTGTTATCGATACGCCGATTGCTGAATTAGGCTTTGCTGGCATTGGCGTAGGGGCAGCTATTAATGGCTTGAGACCAATTGTTGAATTTATGACTTGGAATTTTGCTGTGTTAGCCTTCGATCAGATTGTGAATAATGCAGCCAAAACACTTTCTCAGTCTGCTGGGGAATATAGATGTCCAATTGTATTCAGAGGTCCTTCTGGTGCAGCAGGTCAGTTGGCTCAACAACATTCTCAATCTTTTGAAAGTTGGATGGCAAATGTTCCTGGACTTAAAGTTATATCAATTGTAGATCCTAAAGATGCCAAAGGTTTATTGAAGTCGGCAATCAGAGATGATGATCCAATTTGTTTCATGGAGTCTGAAATATCATATGGATTGAAAGGGGATGTTCCTGAAGAAGAATATTTAACACCTATTGGTAAAGCGGTAATAAGAAAGGAAGGAACGGATGTTACAATTGTATCCTACAATAAAATGACACTGGTAGCAGAGGCAGCGGCTGAAGAATTGGCAAAAGAGGGCATTTCAGCCGAACTTATTGATTTAAGAACGATTAGACCACTGGATCATAAAACATTGGTGGAATCTGTCAAAAAAACCAATCGCATGGTGGTTGTAGATGAGTCATGGCCGTTTGCAGGCGTCTCAGCAGAAATAGCATATGAGATTCAGAAGTACGCTTTTGATTATCTTGACGCACCGGTGACAAGAGTAAATGCCGCTGATACGTCATTGCATTATGCACCAACTTTTGTTGAAGAATATATGCCTAATCCTGAAAAGGTAATAAAGGCAGTTAAAGATGTAATGTATGTTAAATAATTGAAATGGAACAATGAAAAATATACTACTTCTCTTAGTCTTGTTCATATCTTATTCTACAATTTCCGCTCAAGAAACTGACAATGCAGACGCTGTCGTTTATCCAACTGAAGGAGCACAAGAATTTGGTTTAGGTTTCGCCTATAACTCTTCCTTCTTGACAGAAAATGGATTCACACAATTGGATGGCTACAAGCCTACTTCTGGATATTCTTTATCTGCGCAATATGAGTATTACCTGTCCAAAAATTGGGGCTTGAAAACTAAACTAAACCTTGATTACAAGGGATTGACTTCTGATACCGATCCAGAGATGGTTACAGATCTTTTGTATTTGACTTTGCCAGTTATGGCGAGTTGGCATTTTGGTAAAAAGAAAAGATGGTACCTCCATTTTGGTGTTTATACAGGATATTTGTTGTTGGCAGAATTGGAAGGTACGGACATAAAACAATTTGTTAACAGCATGGATTATGGTACAGATTTCGGTGTGGGCGTTAGAATACCTGCTGGAGATAAATGGTTTTTTATTGAAACAGATGGACAAACAAGTTTTGGCAGCCCATTTAAAGCAAATTCAATATTTAACACCGAAGCAAGCTTGGCTCGAAATACTTTAGGATTTGGTCTTATATTCTAACACCGTTCATGTATTTTTCTTTTAGGATCATTCTATGATGATCCATATGGAATACTGAGAAATAAATCATTTCTCTTATGCTTAATTTGCCTAAAAGAGGATGTGGTAAAACATATTTGGACAAGTCATGTTCACTCCATTTATTTAAAGTAGAAATTATCTTTACTTTTTCCTTGTTTAATGATTCCAACATCTTCTTTTTATCGTTTGATTTCGAAATAGATGAGGTGAATCTCTTTGGTGCTACACCTTTGCTTTGCAGGAGTTTGTGTTCATATTTATCAAGCAATTGAGTAAAGTTTTTTTCTTTGCGATTGCACAAACCAAATTTGTATTTCAATATAAACTTAGGAGCCTTAAGTAACAAGTTTACGGCAGCCATACTTTTTATAAGGTGGGCAATATGTTGACCAGTGGTCCATTTGCCTTGGATAAATACTGTATTAAAATCTAAATTATTTTGATGATGTAAAAGATATGATAGTTTGTCAAATTGTATATTCAATTCTTTGGTAAGTTCTTCTATGTTCATGTTAATTACTTTTAGTAACTTAGTTACTTATTTAAAGCAAAAATAAGGTTTTGAAGACATTCAACCAATAACTAATTGATCAGTAACCAAGTAACATGAATGATACTTTAGTCGATATCAAAGGGAATGCCTTTAAAGAAAAAATTAAAATATTTTATAAACACTCGAAGCAATTTCAAAAAAGAGGCTATTGTCCTGTTCAGGATATCTTAGCGCCTTCGGCAGATAAATGGAGTTTGTTTATCATTTATAACCTTGCTTATAACGGTGTGTTAAGGTTTAATCAATTGAAAGCCTTAGTTCCTCAAATTTCATCAAGGATGTTATCTGTCACTTTGAAGAAACTTGAAACATCAAGCATCGTAGACAGAAAGGCATTTAATGAGGTTCCTCCAAGAGTTGAATATAAGTTAAGCAAATTTGGAATGGAGTATTCTCAAAAGCTTATCGATTTAAATCTTTGGTTGATTGATAAAAGTCCTTCATTAAAAAAAGCAATTAAACATTAAATCTGAAATGTATAACATCTCCATCCTTAACGATATATTCTTTTCCCTCAACGGATAGTTTTCCTGCCTCTTTACAAGCTGCCTCTGAGCCATATTGAATAAAATCATTGTAGCCGATTACCTCAGCTCTGATAAAGCCTTTTTCAAAGTCAGTATGGATTACCCCGGCAGCTTCAGGTGCCTTGGCTCCTTGTTTGATTGTCCATGCTCTTACTTCTTTTTCACCTGCAGTAAAATAGGTGAATAGTTTTAAAAGTCGATAACTGGCAACAATGACTCTGTTAACTCCAGGCTCCTCTAATCCCATCTCTTTGACAAATTCCATTTTTTCTTCGTATTCCTCAAGCTGGGCAATTTCCTCTTCAATAGCAGCGCTAATCAAAATGATTTCAGCATCTTCATCTTGTACTGATTCAAGAAACCTTGCGGTGTGTGCATTGCCGGTTGAAACAGAATTTTCATCAACGTTACACACATAAAGAATAGGTTTGTCTGTTAACAACATCAATTCCTTAAAAAGTGCTTTTGTATCATCTTCCCGAGGAATAGTTCTTGCGGGTTTACCTTGTTCAAGTTCTTTAATAATAGTCTCGCAAATGCCTACATTTTTCTTATCTGTAGCGTCTCCGGATTTGGCTTGTTTTTTTAATTTTTCAAGACGTTTTTCTATGGTTTCTAGATCTTTAAGAATGAGTTCCGTGTCTATGATTTCTTTGTCTCTTACAGGATCCACAGAACCATCAACATGTATGACATTATCGTTATCAAAGCATCTGACAACATGAGCAATGGCATCTACTTCTCTAATGTTTGCTAAAAATTGATTGCCCAAGCCTTCACCTTTACTAGCTCCTTTTATCAAGCCAGCGATATCAACGATTTCAACAGTCGTCGGAACTACCTTTTGAGGTTTAACAATTTCAGCAAGCGCATTTAATCTATTGTCAGGTACGGTTATGACCCCGATGTTAGGCTCTTTGGTAGCAAAAGGGTAGTTCGCAGCTAAAGCCTTGGCATTGGTCAAAGCGTTAAAAAGGGTAGACTTCCCCACATTTGGAAGACCTACTATTCCACAGTATAAAGGCATAAATCCAGATTTTGTGGCGCAAATATATAAGTGTTTTTGTTTACTTTGCTATTAAAAAGTCAATTGAATTTCCTAGCACACTGTTATCTATCCTGTAGAGATGAAGATCTAATGATTGGAAACTTTATCACAGATTTTTTAAAAGCTGGAGAAGAATCATTCTTTAGTGCTGAAATTCAGATGGGTATTCAGTTGCATCGGAAGATTGACCGTTTCACAGATAGACATCTTCAAAGTATCGAAGTTAGATCATTATTACGAAAGAGGCATGGTAAGTATGCTTCTGTTGCTGTAGATTTATTATGGGATTATTATTTGTGCCAAAACTGGGATATGTTTTCAAACCAAAGACTTAGGAATTTTGTTGATAGCAATTATGAGCTCATTTTAAATAACCATAAAAAACTTCCAGGCAGGTTATCTGTTAGAATCCATCGAATGATCGATGATGATTTCTTGATGGCTTATGTAAGCAAAGAAAGGATGACCAGCGCCTTGAAATGGATGGATCAACGCACAAGCTTTCCTTCAAAATTTATTGAGCTTATTAAAGATGTTGAAGAGAACGATATGGATTTCAGCGATAAGTTTAAGCAGTTTTTTCCTGATATTATTGAATATGTGGAGAAAAATTGCTATTGCTAACCTTCAAAATGAAATGAGATGGATAGGGTTCTAGACAAAATCTTATCTATTATCCTAGACTCTTCTTTTTGATTATTAAAAATGTGAATGTTGCCTATTCCTTGTGAATACTTTATTTCGGGAGAAAATATAAAGAAAGGAAAGAAAAATTGGACGCCTGCACCAATTTCAAATTGAAAGTCGTGAGGTGAGATTTGTAATAGTCTCGCTGCAATTTCTTCTCTCGCTCTAGAATTAGAAGATACATCAAAGCTGTATTTCAACCCAGCAACAACAAATAATCTCTTGTCTTTATACGGTTCTGATTTAAATCTTAACAACATTGGAATATCTAGAAAAACAGATTCAATACGTTCTTCTCTGAAACTAGATCCATTTATGTTTCCATAGGTTTCAAATTGAATCCTCCGCTCTGAAAATGCAAATCCAGGGATGAATCTGAAATCAAAATATTGACCAATCTTAAGATTGGTAATAATATTTACATGAAGTCCAGGTTTGTCAACCCCAACAGCAACTCTGAGTGAGTCACTAACAGGAAATTTCCTTGAGTTAGTTGTAAGGAATCCTGTACTATGTCCCCCGAGTGTTAGACCAAAGTAAAATGGTTTTTTACTAAATGCCCAATAATTGTAATTCCCTTTAGGCTTTGTTTGTCCATTCATCTGTCCAGAACAGATGAAGAGAATAAATATTGAGATAAAAATTATTTTATACCGGTGTATATAGTACATATGCCAAGGCTTAAAGCTTTCCATGTTACAGAACGAAAACCAAGAGAAGTTAGTATATTTCCAAAACGATCATAATCAGGAAAGGCTTGAACAGATTCATACAAATAGCTATAGGCTTTCTTGTCTTTTGAGGTCCACTTACCAATGGTAGGTAGGATATATTTGAAATACAAATTAAACAACTGCTTAAAAGGGAAATACATTGGTCTAGAAAATTCAAGAATAACAATCTTACCGCCCGGTCTAATTACGCGATGCATTTCCGAAAGACCCTTTTCAAGGTTGCCAAAGTTTCTGACACCGAACGCCACAGTTGTTGCATCAAAGTAATTGTCATCAAACCTCATGTTCTCAGAGTCACCTACTTCAAGTTTTATAAGATTATCTAATTTTCTTTTCAAAAGTTTTTTATTGCCGATTTCAATCATTTTGTCTGAAATATCCAAACCCACTATTTCTTCTGGTTTTAATTGTTTAAATATTTCCAGTGTCATATCAGCAGTACCGGTAGCAACATCTAATATTTTTTTGTGATCATCAATGTTTAAATTTGCTATTGCTTTTTTTCTCCAAATCGTATCAATACCTAAACTTAACACCCGGTTGAGCAAATCGTATTTAGGCGCAATTTTGTTAAACATTTCGGTAACCTGACTCTTTTTTGTAGAATCAGATTTATATGGTTTCACGATGTTTTCCATGTATTTATTATTTGAAAAATAATCGAAAATTAGCTTCAATAATCAATTACAATACAAAGCTAATAAATCTTATGCCATAAGGTTCAAATCTTCCTGATTATTACCCAATCTAATGTAAGATTTTGCCTATATTTGCATTCTTTTTTAAGAATTCATCTATAATATATAAATGGCAGAAGATCAGAGGATTATACAGGTAAACATTGAAGATCAAATGAAGTCAGCTTACATTGATTATTCAATGTCAGTGATTGTGTCTAGAGCATTACCTGATGTACGGGATGGTTTAAAACCTGTTCACAGAAGGATTTTGTACGCAATGGAAGATTTAGGTCTGGCTTATAATAAACCACATAAGAAGTCAGCGCGTGTTGTTGGGGAAGTTTTAGGAAAGTATCACCCACATGGTGATAGCTCCGTTTATGACGCTATGATTCGTCTCGGTCAGCCCTGGTCTATGAGATATCCTTTAGTGCAAATTCAAGGCAACAAAGGCTCTATGGATGGAGATAGCCCTGCTGCAATGAGGTATACAGAGGCAAGACTTGAAAGAATGAGTTTTGAACTGTTGGATGATATCAAAAAAGATACCGTTGACTTTAGATTGAACTTTGATGATTCACTGGAGGAACCAACAGTAGTTCCGACAAAAATTCCAAACCTTCTTATAAACGGTGCTTCTGGCATTGCAGTCGGAATGGCAACCAATATGTTGCCACATAATTTAACTGAAGTTATCAACGGTACAGTAGCAACCGTAGATAATCCAGACATTACCATTGATGAGTTGATGGAACACATAAAAGCACCTGACTTTCCTACCGGTGGTATTATTTATGGCATGGAAGGTGTCAAAGAGGCTTTCAGAACCGGAAGAGGAAGAGTTGTCGTTAGAGGAAAAGCAGAAATTGAATCCACTGCAAATGGAAGAGAAAGTATTATTATAACTGAAATCCCTTTTCAAGTAAATAAAGCAAGTCTCGTAATGAAAATTGCTGATCTTGTACATAATGAGCGTGTAACTGGTATCAGTGATATCCGAGATGAATCCGATAGAAAAGGATTAAGGATCGTTGTTGATATTAAAAGAGATTCGATTGGTTCTGTAGTATTAAGTAAACTTTATAAGTATACCCCCCTTCAATCTTCTTATGGTGTTAATAATATTTGTCTTGTTAACGGAAGACCTTTACAATTAAACCTCAAACAATTAATAGAAGAGTTTATAAAATTCAGACTCGAAGTTATTGTTCGCAGAACTCAATTTGATTTAAACAAAGCCGAGGAAAGAGCACATATAGTTGAAGGACTTATCAAAGCAATTGATAACCTAGATGAGGTTATTAAAATAATCAGATCTTCAAAAACGGTAGATGAAGCTAAGGCAAGGTTAATGAGTGCCTTGGACCTTACGGATATTCAAGCAAAAGCAATCCTTGAAATGAGACTCCAAAAACTGGTAGGTCTTGAGATGGATAAATTGAGAAACGAATATCAAGAGTTATTGGCAAGAATTACTGACCTTAATGATATATTAGCAAGAGAAGAAAGACGAAGAGATATAATTAAGGGAGAGTTAGGAGATTTAAAGGAACGCTATGGCGACAAGCGAATGACTGACATTACTTTTTCCGATGGTGAAATAAATATTGAAGACATTATTCCTAATGAAGAAGTAATTGTTACTATTTCTCACCTAGGTTATATTAAAAGGACTCGATCGGCAGAATATAAAACACAAGGCAGAGGTGGAAGAGGATCCAAAGGTAGTAAAACAAGAGACGCTGATTTTCTTGAGCATATATTCGTAGCCCATAATCATAATTACCTCCTATTCTTTACTGAAAGAGGACGATGTTTCTGGATCAGAGTTTTTGAAATTCCTGAAGGGTCTAAAACTGGAACGGGCAGAGTTATTCAAAATATTATCAATATTCCAAAAGATGATAAAGTAAGAGCTTATATTCTCGTAGAGGATTTAACCGATCAGGAATATATTGAAAATAACTTTATCGTTTTTGCTACTAAAAACGGCGTCGTAAAAAAGACTCTTTTAGAAGCTTATTCAAGACCAAGAGTAAATGGTATTAATGCAATTACCATAAGAGAAGATGATCAACTTTTAGAAGCCAAACTTACCGATGGCACAGCCAACATAATGATGGCTAATAAATTTGGTAGAGCTGTTAGATTTAATGAATCCAAATTAAGAGAGATGGGTAGAACAGCAGGTGGAGTAAGAGGTATGAAAATAGATCTTGAATCCGGAGATGAAATCGTAGGAATGGGAATTGATTTGCCTTCAGACGATGATAAAACAATTCTTGTGATCTCAGATAATGGTTACGGTAAGAGATCAGAGATTGACGACTATAGGCTGATAAACAGAGGTGGAAAAGGAATGAAAAACCTTCAGATTACATCAAAAACAGGAAACGTTGCAGCAGTAAAAATAGTAAGCGAAATAGATGATTTATTAATAACCACTAAGAGTGCAATTGTTATTAGAATGGCAATTTCAGATATTAGAGTAATGGGAAGAGCTACTCAAGGCGTTAGATTGATAAAGTTAGATAATAATGATTCTATAGCAGATATTGCTATTGTAAGTAGAGATGATTCTGACGAAGAAGAATAGATTATTTATTTAATTATTTAAAAATTTAACAGCAGACAAACAGTTTATTAACTAAATTTAAGGATTAAGAAACGTCATTAAACTGTATTATTTAATTGATAACTAAATTTTAAAAAAAATATTTCTAATGAAAAATTTATTCCTATTACTTTTTGCAATGACTTTTGCCTCAGGTACACTTATAGGGCAAGACGCTAGTAAAATAATCAAGTCAGCAACAAAAAATATTAGTAAATACAGTTCTGATGTCATCGCTAACTCTAATGATATTCTGAATTCAATGGCTGAAATCAAAAAAGCCATGAAAAAGGAAGAAGTTAAATCTGATATCAAAGCTTTGATTTCTGTAGGTGAAGCTTTTAACAAATTGGCAGATGCAGAATTCAAAAGCAAAACACTTGATGTAACTGGTCAATACAAAATTATTGCGCCTAATGCAGCTTACGATGCTTATAAAGCATTTGAAGCAGCAGCAAAAATTGATGATAATAAAAAAGATATTTTCTACGGTCTTACTGACTCTGAAAATCTCTTAAATAACTTTGCAATTTTTGCATATCAAGAACAAGATTATGCCAATTCATTCAAGAACTTTGCCGCTAGTATTGATGCTCATGATCTATTAAAGTCAATGGGTAAAGAAAGTAGACTACAGGAAGGAGATTTGCTTAAGGATCAGTACTTTTTTGCTTCCGTTAGTGCATATTACAATGAGGATTATGATGCCGCCAAACCTTATTTGATGAAGCTTTATAATGACCAAGCCACAGATGCTTTTATTTATGATGCATTATATAACATTACTATAGAATCAGATGAAGCAAAAGCAATGCAATACCTTGAGAAGGGTAGAGAATTAAATCCAGATGATACCGGCCTGCTTTTCACTGAGATTAATCACTACCTAAAAAAAGGGGAATTGAATATCTTGATTGATAAACTAAAAATGGCAATCGAAAAAGAACCTGATAATATTTCTGTTTACAATACACTTGGTTCCGTTTATGATCAACTACAGCAAAAAGCATATCAAGAAGGAGATGTAGAAAAAGCCAACGAATACTTTGATAATGCTTATAGTTATTATAGTCAAGTAACAACTAAAGACCCTGATAATTTCGATGCTACATACAGTATGGGGGCACTATACTATAATAAGGCAGCTAGTTATGTTGAAAAGTTGAATGAACTGGCCGCAGATCTTACGCCTGCTGGTATGAAAGCATATGATAAAACAAAGTCTGAAATGGATGGTCTTTTTCGTCAAGCATTGCCGTATTTTGAAAAGGCTGATTCTATTAATGGTCAAGACAGGAATACATTAATCGCTTTGAAAGAGATATATGCAAGGCTTAATAACCTCGAAAAATCAGAATCCTACAAAATGCGACTTGAAGAAATAGGCATTACGAACCAGTAATCCAAGCTATAAAATAAATTTAGATCAAAAGGAATGACTTGTCAAAGTTGTTCCTTTTGTCATTTTAGGCATTTGATGTTTTGGATTAATTAAGTAACTAGCAGATGAATTATGTTACTATGAAAAAACGGATACTCTTCACAAGTGTTTGCTTGTTTACTATTTTTATATTCCAATTGGTCAATAGAAAAGATCAGATTTATCATAAAATACCAGGATCCTATAAGGCCCTAGATTTATTCAGTTATATAAGGGCCTATCCTTATAGTGATATTCCATCAGACGGTTATTCTAATGCCTTTGAGCAACATCAAAAACTCAATAACGAAAGTCTGTTTAATAACAAGTCTGCATCTAATAAATGGAGTGCTAAAGGTCCACTAAATACTGCAGGAAGAACATTATCTATTGCTGTAAATCCTTTGGATCCACAGACGGTTTATCTAGGCTCTGCCAGTGGAGGACTCTGGCGAAGTCGGTCTCTTGGAGCAGGCCAATCATGGGAATATATGCCAACCGGTTTCCCCGTTTTAGGGGTCAGCACAATTGCTTTTCCCGAAAAGGATAGTTCTACGATGTATATAGGAACAGGCGAGGTATATAATTTTTACTCGACAGGTACTGATGGTGCTTACAGAAGTACAAGAGGATCTTATGGTATCGGTATACTAAAGTCAAAAGACGGTGGTAGGACTTGGGAAAAAAGCCTCGACTGGTCATATCAACAAAATCACGGAATTTGGATGATCAAAGTTTCTAAGCTTAACGCAAATGTTGTTTACGCTGTTACCACACAAGGCGTATATAAGTCAATTGATGCCGGTAACAACTGGAATCAGATCCTTGACATAATTATGGCAACTGACCTTGAAATAGATCCTAGAGATGATAACAAGGTAATTGTAGCTTGTGGAAATTTCGGAACGCCTGGAAGAGGCATATACAGAACCTCAGATGGTGGTGGAAGTTGGTTGATGACACCCAACCCAAGCTGGTTTGGTTTTCAAGGAAAAATACTCCTGGCTAGAGCAGAATCTAATCCAGATGTATTATATGCATCTGTTGGCAATGGATTTGGATTTAATGATGGAGCTACCTGGTTGCTGAGAACCGAAGACAACGGCCGAAATTGGAATACTGTTAACCAAACTGATTATTCAAAATGGCAGGGTTGGTTCTCTCACGATATTTCAGTGCATCCACAGGATGAAAACGAATTGGTTGCTGTTGGCATTGATATCTATAAAAGTACTAATGGCGGTGCTAACCTCGACATTAAAACTTCGGGAGGTGTTGTATTAGGCAGACCAAATATTGATGAACCTGACGGAGGAAGTGGTTATTCTCATTCCGATCACCACTTTGTGTTGCATCATCCCGATTTGGAAAACCTTGTATTGTTTGGTAATGATGGTGGTATGTTTATTTCATACGACCGTGGTGAGACCGTACAAAGCGCAAATGGGGGATTGCAAACTACACAGTTTTATAATGGTTTTTCTATCTCCCAGAGTGACACGACTATGGCAATGGGAGGATTACAGGATAACAGTACAGTAATTTTTAAAGGTGATGGAGCTTGGCAACGGTCTATTGGCGGAGATGGGTCTTGGTCCGCGATCAATCAACGTAATGATGATATGATTTTTGGATCTTACCAGGGTTTGAATATTCTAAAATCTGTTAATGATGGTCAATCGTTTTTTAATATAAATTTAAACTTTCAAACAGGTGAAAATCCATTATTTATTTCACCGTACGTAATGTCTGATTCTGAGAATCCTGTTATGTATGCTGGTGGTATTTATATTTATAAATCTGAAGATTTGGGAGAGTCTTGGAATGCTACCAACAATATTCAGCCTTTAAATGGGGATCCTGCATTTTGTATGGATGTCCATGATGCAAATCCTGATATAGTATACGTAGGTACAGTTGGCGGTATAGATATCCCTAGAGTCTTTTCATCTACAGACGGTGGTCAAAGTTGGAACATGTCATCTGATGGCCTGCCAAACCGTATACCTAATGATATCGCTATTGATCCATTTGACCCATCTATAGCTTATGTCTGTTTTAGTGGTTTTGGATCCGATCACTTATTCAAAACAGAAGATTTTGGACTGAGTTGGGAACCTATTGGATTGAATTTACCAGATGCACCATGTAATGCTATAGCTATAGATCCTTTGGATCCTTCAATTGTTTACCTTGGTAATGATATCTCCGTTTATGTAAGCACAGATGGTGGTTTAAACTTTGAAGTTTTTGGATCAGAACTGCCTGATGCTTTTATTGCAATGGACTTAGTTGTCAGTAAAAATGATAGACAAATATGGTTAGCCACACATGGAAATGGTGCTTACAAAACAAGACTCCAGTCGTCAACAGTTTCTACGGAAGATCAAATTTCCGGAATTAATAATGTTCAGCTTTTTCCTAACCCGGCAGTCGATATATTAAATATTAGGATCTCTGATTACCAAGCTTCTGCTAGATGGAATATTTATTCTCTTTCAGGGGCTGAAGTCATGAAAGGAACAACACTAACAGTAGATGTCTCAAATCTAGAAAGTGGAATCTATTTTATAGTCTTAGTTGATGGAATTCAAAAGATAAGTAAACAATTTATTGTTCAAAATTGAATACATCATTCATTCCAAAGATTCCATTTTTATCGATAATCCATTCTGCAGCCGTCAAAGCACCTGAAGCAAATCCTTCTCTTGAGAATGCTTCATGTTTAATGCTGATTTGATCAATGCTGGAATTGTAAATGACTTCATGCATCCCTTTAACATCAGCTTCTCGGATGCTTTCAATATGAATGTAATCTTCGGATAAAGTATCAGCTTTAGTCCAGGATGATTTTCGATCAATAGAAGAAATAACTTGCTCTGCAATACTGATTGCTGTGCCGCTTGGTGCATCCTTTTTTCCTATATGGTGACTTTCTATGATTTTGATATCATAATCTCCAAGGCTGTTCATTATTTTTGCCAAGTTTTTATTTAATGCGAAAAAAACATTAACTCCAATACTGAAATTTGATGCATAGAGAAATGGGGTCTGATTTGATTTATATAATTCAGTGATGTAGTCAAATTTGTCGAGCCAAGCTGTACTTCCACAAATTGTAGGAATCTTATTTTTAGCTAGGAATTCTAGATTTTCTGGAGCAATCTCTGGATTGGTGAACTCTATGGCTACATCGATACCTTCAAGGGCAGATAATTGATTTGACAATGGGTTTTGTCGATTGGTCCTCAGAGCTATCTCATAGGATTTCTTCAATGCCAAATTTTCAATGGTTTTACCCATTTTTCCATAACCAATTAGAGCTATTTTGAGTTTTTTAGATTGCATTACTTTACCTTTGTGCGGCTTTAAAGATATAAATAAACAAGAAGCTGAAAGGGTAAAATATGAACGTGATTACGAATGATATTCTTCTGAGAACAATTAAAGGAGAAAAAGTAGAAAGACCCCCGGTTTGGCTGATGCGCCAAGCTGGTAGAATATTGCCAGAGTATCGGGAAGTTAGAGCCTCGGTATCTGGATTTGTAGAATTGGTTAAGACTCCTCAATTGGCTGCAGAAGTGACGGTTCAGCCCGTTGATATTTTAGGTGTAGATGCGGCAATCATTTTTTCTGACATATTGGTGATTCCCGAGGCAATGGGTTTGCCTTATGAATTGATTGAAAAGAAAGGACCATTTTTCCCAGAAACTATACAATCTAAAAGTCAAATAAGTGCACTCATTGATGGTGTTGATGCTGCTGAAAAATTGCATTATGTATATGATGCAATTAGTATCACGAAAAAGCAGTTGAACAATCGAGTGCCTTTAATAGGCTTTAGTGGTGCTCCATGGACATTGTTGGCCTATATGATAGAAGGTCAAGGCTCTAAGACCTTTTCAAAGGCCAAGGCTTTTCTTTACAAAGAACCGCAACTATCACATTTGTTGTTGGATAAGCTTACGAATAGTATAATTGCTTATTTAAAGCTTAAAATTCAAGCAGGGGTTGATGTTGTTCAAGTATTTGATTCTTGGGCCGGAATGTTAAATAAAGAGTTATACCTGGAGTTTTGCATACCTTATTTGAAAAGAATTGTGGATTCAATAGCAGAAATACCAGTTATCCTATTTGCCAAAGGGGCTTATTTTGCACTAGATGAAATATGCAAATTGAAACCTGATGTAATTGGACTTGACTGGACCATATCAGCAAGTTCATTTAGAGAACAATATGACAACAAACAACTGGTTCAAGGAAATCTTGATCCATGTGTTTTATATTCAAGTAGTGAGCAAATTAAAAGGAGAACCATTGAAATGATTGATGATTTTGATGGAAATCATATTTGTAATCTAGGGCATGGCGTATATCCAGATACACCATTGTCAGGTGTGAAAGAGTTTATACAAACCATTAAGTCTTACAAGTATGATTATTAGCAGTTATAGCTGTGTTCTCGTATTAAGTTGCTACTAGTTAATTAAATATACATATAAAATAAAAAGATATATTAATTAGTATGAATGCTTGCTTGTTTACTAGGTCAATACTTATAACTTTGACATCACGATAATTCCAATGACGCATCCCTCCTGTTATTTAAAATTTTGCAATGGGTTGGTTTAAAAGATTCAAAGACGGCATACAAACTGCCACAAAAAATAAGAAGGAAGCTCCTGATGGACTATGGTATAAGTGTAAGAAATGCAATGAAACCATTACCGTTAAAGAGTTAAGAGAAAATTATTACATCTGTCCTAGATGTGAATATCATACCCGTATTGGCTCTTATGACTATTTTGAAATGTTATATGATGGCAAATACGAAATTCTATTTGATGATCTTATTTCAAAAGATATACTAAACTTTAAGGACCTAAAGCCATATAAAGAACGATTGGTCAGTGCTCGAAAAAAGACAATGCTCAATGAAGCACTTACTGTAGCATCTGGAAAAATCAATAAAAAACCGTTGGTAATTTCAGCCATGGACTTCTCATTCATTGGAGGTTCAATGGGTAGTGTCGTTGGAGAGAAAATTTCAAGATCTATCGATTATTGCATAGAGAACAGATACCCATTAATGATCATTGCAAAATCAGGTGGTGCACGTATGATGGAATCGGCATTTTCATTAATGCAATTGGCCAAAACCTCTGCCAAACTAAGTGTTCTTGCTAAGCATCATATTCCTTATTTTTCCTTTTTAACAGATCCAACAACGGGTGGTGTTACAGCCTCTTTTGCTATGTTGGGAGACATTAATTTTTCTGAACCAGGAGCGTTGATTGGCTTTGCTGGACCCCGCGTAATAAAAGAAACGATCAAGCAAGAATTACCTGAAGGGTTTCAGAGTTCTGAATTTCTATTGGAGCATGGTTTCCTAGACTTTATAGTTCCTAGAAACGAATTAAAAGCAAAGCTTACAGATTTATTAGAATTTTTTGATTCTTCAAATGCCCCTATCGAGAAAGCAAAAAAGCTTTAAAGTCTTTATCAAATACGTCCATAGTAGGAAGCATTTCTGAAAGTAAATCTTTATTGTAAAAACTTAAGAATTCTAAAATATTGCTATGTCTTTCCTGAAGGCCATTTGGGAATAATTTTTCTTTCAACTTCTTTATTCTGTTAATTTGAACTTCTTCCTTTTGTTTGACCGATTTGGTAAGCTTGGATTCCAGGTACTGCAAAGATTTTTTGGCTTTGACCAATTCCGATTTTGCTGTCTTTACAAGTGTTGGGTCAATAAGTTTGATTTTATGATTGATTTTTTCATAAATCACATCAAAATCTGATTCATAAGCATTTAAGGAATAATCGGGTTGGTCAGATTGTTCTAAGTATTTATTTATTATATTTATTTCATCACTGAAGAAATCCTTTAATTCTAAGCCAAGTTGAGTAATCTGATTAAATTGATTTTCAGGAACAAACATTGCAGAGTTTCGTCTGATCAACATTGGAAAATGGATATTGAAGTGCGCAAATTGTGTTTTTCGCTCCATCCAATAAGCGATTTCTCCACCACCACCTACATATGCTAGATTTGGCAATATAAGTTCTTGAAACAAGGGTCTGGTAACGACATTAGGACTAAAGTTTTCAGGATGGTTTTCGATTTCAGATTCAAGCTCCTCTCTAGTAAATTTTTCTTGGCTATCTAATATGTGATAGTACTGATCTTCTAATACGATCCTTTTTCTTCCAGCTTTACTGTGATAGAATAAATTGATCTCTCTTGCATGAGCCTGTTTTCCATAGCCTTTTTGCTCTAATTTATTTTGACATTCTTCAATCAGTTGCTGACTTGGGCTGTTAAAAATTTCTTCTTTGATAATACTTTTGAAACTGGTTTTGAATTCAATTTCATCCATTCTAAGAATAAGTAGTCCAAATCGATCAAATAGGCTGTGTGTTAATCTGAAACTAAATTCAGCATAATCTTTAGCTTCAGCATAAGCCTTTTTCCAATCTTTTAAAAGTTTTTCAAGCTTATCGTTTTTGCCTATGATTTCTGCGGTCTGTTCTAACACAGAATCCAGACCATTAAGTGGAAACCTACCTACAGATCCTACGGCTTCAGATTGCCATTCAATCTTTTTGCCAAATAGATGAAAGTGATTGATCTCATCAAAATCATGATCCTCAGCTCCAATTACAAAAACAGGAATGATTGTTTTATTTGGAAAATCGTTTTGAAGTTTTTCTGCTAAATTAATAATAGATAAAATCTTGAAACAGTAATACAAAGGACCAGAGAGCAGACTTGGTTGGTGTGCCGTCGTTACCGTGTAACTGTTTTCTGCTGATATCGAAGCTAAATATCGATTGGTTTTTTCAGAATTTGATAAACCTTTGTATTGTCTTTCAAGTATTTTCCCAAGAAGATTTCTGTCGGTCTTAAACTCTGATCTTTCTTGTATTAATTTATTAAATTCATGGTATTCAAAAGGAACATTTATGAAGTCGGAAAATTCTTCTGACTTTAAAGTATAGTCTTTATCCCTCTTGCTGAATTGAGGAATTTTATCAAAATCAAAGTTTAATACCTGCATGAAGAAGTTTATTGCGGTGGCAAATGTAATTTATTAATAACATTTGAAATGCAATTTTGATTAAAAGGAGAAGGTGCTAATGGACTAAAATTAAAAAAGAGCTTGCTAACACAAGCTCTTAACAGGGCAATATTTAAAAAATCAGTTAATCTTTGGCTTTTATACCATTTATCTTTCGATTCTATACTTGAGACACTAGTTTTTTATTAAACGTTGCCTCCGCATGAAAAAAAAATGAAAAAAAACATTATTTATGCCATAGAGTTTGAAAATCACGTAAAAACCCATTAAAAATTTATGTCAGATCCGAAAAGATATGAAATGAGAGGTGTTTCTGCCTCTAAATCTGAAGTACATGCAGCAATTAAGGATTTGGACAAGGGTCTTTTCCCCTTAGCTTTTTGCAAAATACTGCCTGATTTTGCAAGTCACAATAGTGATTATGTGAATATTATGCATGCAGATACGGCTGGAACTAAAACCAGCTTGGCCTATATATATTGGAAAGAAACAGGCGATATATCCGTTTGGAAGGGGGTTGCGCAAGACTCGATAGTTATGAACCTGGATGATATGGCCTGTGTAGGCGTTTTTGACGATATTTTACTTTCAAGCACAATTGGAAGAAATAAGAATATAATTCCTGGCGGTGTAATTTCAGAAATTATTGGAGCCACCGTTGCGTTTACAAATTTACTTAAGGACCACGGAATCAAAATACACCTTGCAGGTGGAGAAACTGCTGATGTAGGTGATATCGTCAGAACAATTGATATTGGATACACAGCTTTTGCGAGAGTATCGAAGAAAGATTTGATTGTTAATGATATAAAAGATGGAAATTATATTGTGGGATTTGCTTCTTATGGGAAAGCTAGCTATGAGTCCGAATATAATGGTGGGATGGGAAGTAACGGATTGAGTTCTGCTCGTCATGATGTTTTTTCAAAGATATATATGGAAAAGTACCAAGACAGTTTTGATCCCAATACACCAGAGGAATACATTTATTGCGGATCTAAAATGCTGACAGATAAGGTAGATGTGGGAAATGGGGAAATGATTGATTTAGGCAAACTCGTGCTTTCTCCAACAAGAACGTTCTTGCCATTGTTGAAAACAATTATAGAAAAACATAAGTCAAGCATTTCTGGAATTATTCATAATACAGGAGGTGCACATACCAAGGTGATGAAATTTGCGCCAAGCATGAGAATAATTAAAGATAAGCTTTTGCCAATACCTCCTTTATTTCAAATCATCCAAGAGGAATCCGGTAGCAGTTATAATGAGATGTTTCAGGTGTTTAATATGGGTACTAGGCTAGAGATATATACTGACTTTGACTCTGCAAATGACATGATTGAAATTGCTCGCCTGTATAATATAGATGCGCAAATTATCGGAAGGGTAGAGCAATCAGATAAGTCTGAAGTGATAATAGAACATGAAGCAAAAACATATAGCTATTAAATAGATTATTCTTCTTCCGAGTTGAAAAGTTTTCCTACAAAATCTTTGCCCTCTTGGATAACACTCTTGATTGTATCGGAGTCTTCAAGCATCCTCTCTGAAAAGTCACTTGTCATTTCTTTCCCTTTTTCTATCATCTGATCAACATTCTCTCTAAACTTTTCAGGTTTTAAATTTTCATCAATGGAATCAACCGTTTTTTGATACAATGTCCCTGCCTTTTCAACAATCTTTCCTGTACCATCTTTAACTTTTAGGATTGAACCCGTTATATATTCTTTTTCAATAAGGTCATCAAGAAAATCCATTGAGTCTTCTACCGACTGTTTGGCTTTCTTGCCTGTTTTGTAAATTGATTTCAAAAAATTAGCTATCATAAGACAGTATTTTAATCAGGCAGATAGCGACTTGGTATTGGTGAATCCGATGTCTCATTCTGCCAATAAATATTGACAATCCACCACCTATTACTATCAAACAATAATTGTATACTATTAATTCCACGAGCAAATGGTTTATCGTCTTTTTCCGAGTGATATGATTCATATGTACTGAAAACCTGAGTAATGCTTCCATAATTATCAACTACTCGGTGAATTTCTTTCTCAAAAAACCCATTTTCAATCAAATAAGGACCAGCATTCTGTATGTAGTCTTCAACACTCATAGATCGACTTTCCATTATGCCTTCACTATTAAGTCTTACAGGTATTAACTTTGCATCCGTTACAAATAGTGACCTCATTAGATCCCAATTACGTTCTTGTCCTTTTTCTCCTGAAATAACATTGTACAAATGATAAAGCATGCTATCCATTGACTCAACTTTTGTTGATGTTTGTGCTTGGATTGAGTACAGGAATAAATTTGAGATCAAAAGCAAAAGTATAATGCAGTACTTCATAGTTTTTGTTTTAAAAGTAACCTATATAGTTATGGGGAGTTATATGCTTTAACTCCTTTTTTATGCTATCGGGTAGATTAAGGTTATCAATGAACTTATGAATGCTTTCTTTTGTAATGCTTCCTTGACCTCTTGTCAATGATTTTAAAGCTTCATATGGTTTAGGATAGCATTCTCTTCTTAAGATGTTTTGTATGGCTTCTGCCACCACAGCCCAGTTGTTTTCTAAATCTTGTCTAATCTTATCTTTATTAACCAATAATTTACTAAATCCATTGCTTAAAGATTTAAACGCGACGGAAGTGTGTGCAAATGGAACACCTATATTTCTTAGAACGGTACTATCCGTTAGGTCTCTTTGTAAACGTGAGATTGGAAGTTTTTCTGCAAGATATCCAAAAACAGAATTTGCAATTCCTAAATTACCCTCAGCATTTTCAAAATCAATTGGGTTTACTTTATGTGGCATAGCTGAGGACCCTACTTCATTTGCTATTACCTTTTGTTTGAAATAGTCCATACTAACATAAGTCCAGATGTCTCTTGCAAGATCTATTAAAATAGTGTTGATTCTCTGAAGATTATTGCAAATGGCACCCAAATCATCATAGTGTGCAATCTGAGTTGTATAACGATGTCTTGACAATCCTAGTGAAGAGATAAACCGATCAGCAAAAATTGGCCAATCGGTATTGGGAAAACTCACTTTATGTGCGTTGAAATTTCCTGTTGCTCCTCCAAATTTCGCATTTATAGGTAAGATTTTTAACAGTTTTATTTGATTTTCAAGTCTTTCGACAAAAACTAAAAACTCTTTCCCTAAGGTTGTAGGACTTGCTGCCTGACCATGTGTTCTAGCCAATAATGGTAAGCCTCTATATTCCTCAGCCAAAGTTTTAATAGTATTTAACAACCCCTCTGCTTCTGGGTAATAAACCTTATCCAAAAATTCCTTGATGGATAATGGAACAGCTGTATTATTTATGTCTTGCGAAGTTAATGCAAAATGAACCCATTCTTGAAATTCAGAAAGTCCAAATTCTTCAAGTTTTTCTTTAATAAAATACTCTACAGCTTTGACGTCATGATTGGTAATGGCTTCAATTGCCTTTATCCTTTGTGCATGCTCTTCCTTAAAGTCGGTCATAATAGAATCTAAGAGAGATAAACTGTCTTTAAGGCTACCTAGATTTCCTATGTTGTTATCAATAAGTGATTTAAGGTATTCAACTTCAACAATTACTCTATACTTTATCAAAGCATATTCTGAGAAGTAATCTTTAAGTTTCAGAGTCTTATTTTGGTATCTTCCATCAATAGGAGAAATGGCTGTTAGCATACGTTTGTTTTTTTTCGCAAAGATAAGCTTTTGAATTTTGTTACTATGAGCTTTAGTTTATACATTATGAATATTAAAATCAAATAATAAAATGAATTTCATTTTAGATAATTACGAAAAGTTGAAAGACACTGAAGGCGGCAAGCAACAGTTTTCTGAATTCATTTGTCAGATAACTCCTTATTTCAGCACAATCAAGCCTATAGTGGTAGAATTAAGGGCAGGTTATGGTAAGTGGGCTATGAACAAATCAAAGGAAGTAGAAAATCATATTGGGACTATTCATGCTATTGCCATGTGTAATCTTTGTGAAATCACTGCAGGCCTAACGACGGAGGTTAGTATACCTGAAAACAAACGTTGGATTCCAATTGGAATGAACGTTCAGTATTTAAAAAAGGCTACGACCAAACTTACTGCGGAGTGTAGAATTGAAGGTGTAGATTGGAATGAAATCGATGTTTTGGATACATGGATTGATGTAAAGGATGCAGATGATAATATTGTTGTATCAGCAAATATAAAAATGAAGATTGGGGATAAGAAAGCCTGAGTTTTGCGATAAGCTAAGAATAATTTAATTCATCTTTAAATCTCTTGTGTGTCCACATCCATTGAGCAGGGGATTTCAAAATTATATCCTCTAAATGTTGAGCATAACTTTGAAGTGCATCATTTGTAGTATTAGATTTACTTGTTGAGAGTAGTGGTTTTATTTCTAGTTCATAATTCCCTCTCTTAACCCTTCTTATCTCTACGAAATTGCATTGTGCAGAAATTTGCTCCGCAATAACAAAAGCGCTGTAGTTGAAAGAAATGTTTCTTCCGAAAAAATTCACTTTAATGGCTTTTTTAATATTTGCAGGGTATTGGTCAATTACAAAAATTACTAATTTAGGCGTTGTCTTATTGATGTTTAAAGATTTAAACAATTGCCTTGAATCATTAACCAAGGTAATGTTTTTCCCACTTCTTATCTTCTTGATGTATCTATTAATCAAAGGATGACTAAGGTTCTTGTACATAACGATAATATCGTGTTGTATCATTTTTTCAGCGCTATATCCTCCCCATTCCCAATTGCCATAATGCTGTGTAAGAAACACAAGGTTTTCTCCATTATTAAAGGACTTGTTTAGTATTTCTGGATTAATCAACTTATGCCTTTCGGCAATTGTATTAACATCACTGCTATAGCCTTTAATGGATTCCAAAAGTATATCGGTAAAATTCCTGAAAAACTTATTTTCTATTTCTTCGATTTCACCCTTAGTTATTGTAGGAAAACAAAAAAGTAAATTCTTTCTAATTACCTTGCGGCGATATCTTATTACCTTAAATAATAAAAAGGCTAGAAAGTCGGATGTGAAATATAACAGGCTGAATGGAATTAATGAGAATTTAAAGACTATTGCTCTGAATGCTAAATAACTTAAAGTTCTCAATTTGTCTTCCTGTTGAAATATTAAATAATAGTATCAAAATTATAACCGTCTACAATATTGTGGAGTAATTCGGTTTTGTTCTTGTCCATTGTACTGAATACTTCAATGAGATTATTGTAAAATTGATCGGTAAGCATTTCTTTTAATTGGTTAACATTTTCTACTTGACCATCACGGAACTTAAACCATTGTTCTAACAAGTTGAGCTCGAATTTCAAACTGTATTTTCCATTCATATGAAATGCAGTTACTTTTATTTCTTTATAGTTCCATTCGTCAACTATTCTCATGAGATTCT
Source organism: Saprospiraceae bacterium (assembly GCA_029262995.1). Classification (GTDB taxonomy): domain Bacteria; phylum Bacteroidota; class Bacteroidia; order Chitinophagales; family Saprospiraceae; genus RFSX01. The sequence continues at coordinate 115,322 of JAJCYH010000032.1, forward strand.
TTTTTATAATAGGAAATTATACTATCACTTAGGGTTTTGTATACTTTACTTAGGTGAGGATCTTGCTTAATTAATTCAAGATGATTTTTCATTAACTGAAAATCTGATCTCATCGCAGGACCTGTTTGACTGGTACAAGCTTTTCCATCTTTTATGATCTTAAAACTGGTTTCTATAATTGCATTTAAAAATGATGGATCAAGCGCATTTTCAGTTAAAAATCTGTCGCTAAGACAGGCTAGATGGTTGGTAAAATTATTAATCAATACTGCAGAAAGGTGATATTTTAGTCGATCCACATCACTGCATTCAGTTACTTTATTGCTTAACTTTCTTGCTAATATTCTTAAAGTTCTAGTGGTACAAGCATTATTACCATTTACTAGAAAAGGAACATTATCTATTGCCTTGAGCTGTTCTTTTTTAAAACTTTCTAATGGGTAGAAAGAGCCATAATTGTTGGTATAGGCAGATAATATATCAATAGGTATAGCACCTGAGGTATGTGCAAGAATTTGATCTGGAGCTAAAATTGGCATTTGGTCGCAAACAGATGATATCAGGTCATCATTTACCATAACTAGATAGATATCAGCTGTTGTGTCAATCTTTTCCAATTGATCGATGCTTTCAGTACCTATTAGGTGAGCAAGTTTATTTGCGTTCAAAAGTGACCTGGAATAGACTTGAGTGATTTTACAACCAATTGTATTCAAAGCCGGTATCAGGTGACTGGCGACATTCCCCGAACCTATAGCGACAATCTTAATGTTATCAGGCATATTTTGATTGCATTCTAAATCCCCAAGATATGAAAAAGCCTAGCAACATAAGAACGGCACCTAGCCAGAACAAGTTTATCCCCGGGAACTCTATAGCTTCAATGCCTATAAAATCTGTTCTTGGTACATTTTCAGCAATATCCAGAATTACTTCTGGATTCTTTCTATTATCTCTTGCAATTTGAAATGTAAACTCTTCAGCAACCGGATCAATATGACTCAACCTGGCATGAATTCCTAATTCAGCATTGTGTGCTTTAATACTGGAAGGTGTATTGTTTCTTATTAGATAAATAGGGTTAAGAATTATAATTGAGTCGTTGTAAGTTGAAGTTAAGACTGCTTGAATTGTGATATCATTTTCTTCGGCAATGTAATTTTTATTGACAATTTTTTTATCAAAACCAGTTAAACGGAGTTGTATTCCATCAATATTAAAGCTTTGACCCTGTTTGATTTCAAATTCCTCGTATTGTAATTCGTCTTCAATGCTAAAGAAATTATTAAAGGTTTCATCGTTTAGTTTGATTTTAATTCCCAGGTCATTAAGTTGAGCAGGAAACTGATAGAGCAAACTTTGATTCAAAGACAGAGTAGGTTCAATAATTTGGTTATAAGTCTTGTCAAGGCTATGAAATCGGATGCCTGCAGCCAATGCAATATCACTTTCTTGTGCATTAAAGTCTTTATGTTTAGGATTAAAGCTTATGTATTCTAATATTGCATATTTGTCTTTAGTGAAAATTGTATCACCAATTGAAAGAGTTGTTTTTACATACTTAAGAGAATCTTCAGCATTTTTCGCCAGTTCCACATCCATCTGTGTAACGGGTAGGGATTGTACACTGACAAAAATATCCTTATCAAGGTAATGTTTGGTATCTGGATTTGAAGCTGCCACCTTGGTCAGATCATTTGAGAAAAGAACATTGGGTCTTACTTCAAAACTTTCGACAACGTTTTTCTCGGCATCTTCAATTTCAAAGGAGATGTTGAAGTATCGTGTTTTGTTATCAATGGTATCTCCGATATAGCTTATCCAGTAACCTTCGGAGAATATCCGTTCATTTTTTATCAGCTTAATTACTTTTCCCAGATCTTCATCTTTAACGATGCCTTGCATCACAAATGGATTTGAACTTATTATTCTCTCATTTAAGCCACTGACAATAGTGCCAAATATCATTAAGCCAAATCCAAAGTGACCAAATACAGAACCGGCAAGTTTTAGTTGTCCCTTTAGCTTGGTGATCAGGTAAACGCTATTGGCAATAATGGAATAAAAACAACAAACACTTAGCAGTATGTATTTCCAATGCCAGTAATCTATGTAAAGTCCAAAGATGAAAGTTATGATTGCAGCAATACTAAGGTAAATCATTGACCTAATAAGAAAGGAATACTTTTGACTCTTATTCATGCTATTGGCACGATATCGCAAGTATATTGCCGTTCCCGAAATAAGACTTAATAGAACAGCAATCCAAATTTGAAATTTATTGTAATGAGGAATTGGGTCATTTATTACCGAACCGTCAAATTCTGGTTTGAATATTCGCACAATTTCATTAAATACCGGCAGTGACGTTGAAGTAGCAATGATAAGTCCGCTAAACAGAAAAACTAAAGCACCAATAAACATCCAAAATTCTCTAGAATATATTGACTCTTCGGTTAATTGTTTTGGAATTTCATTTTTTCTACTGAAAAGTAAATAAATGGAAACAATAGCGAAAAACAAAACTAGGAATATCAATTGCCATTCCAATCCCATATCCGTAAAAGAGTGAACAGATGTATCCCCAAGAACACCACTTCGGGTGAGATAAGTGGAATATAATATTAGGACAAAACCAAGTGTGTAATATGTAAATGTGCTTTTGACGGCTCTTCCGGTAGATTTTGCAATTAGGTTTGTGTGAAGGCCTGCAACAAAAATTAACCATGGAACCAAAGACATATTTTCAACAGGGTCCCATGCCCAATAACCACCAAAAGTAAGTGCTTCATAAGCCCATGCTCCTCCCATAAGAATTCCAATACCCAAAATCCCACAGCTAAATAATGCCCATTTGAGGACCGGATTAATCCATTCGGTATATTGTCTTGTGTAAAATCCTGCTGCAGCATAAGCAAATGGTATAGTACAACTGGCAAATCCTAAGAATAAAGTAGGAGGGTGAATGGTCATCCAATAGTTTTGTAATAGGGGATTAAGACCATCACCTTTTATAGATGCTAAATAATCTGCATTTTGGAATATTGGAGCATTGAAGACATCTCTCAACAACAAGGTTGGATTAGAACCCATTTTGTAGACCATATCTCCTACTTCAATGTATATGCCTAAAAGCATAGATGCGAGAACTATTTCTACCAATGCTAAAAAAGCCATTACTGGACTTTCCCAGGACTTGGAAGTCTTTAATACAATCAGACCTAAGATGCAATGCCAAAACATCCAAAGTAGAAAACTTCCTTCCTGACCTTCCCAAAAAGCTGAAAAGATGTATCTCATAGGCAGATCATCGGAACAATGTTCAAATACATAGGCATATTCGTACATTAATTGAGACATGACATAGAATAATATACCAATAATGCTCAAAACGGAAAGGCTATGTGTGATAAATCCTATTCGACCTAGTTTTTTCCAGGAGTTGCTCAATTCAGAATCTATTCTTTTTGAAGCCAGGAAATAGGAAAGACTACTGAAAGCTATGGATATAAAAGAAAGTAGGATAAAAAAATGACCCAGTTGTCCAGGCCACAATGTCTCACCTATATAATTAATTGAATTGTCCAAAGAATATGTTTTAACTTTCTGCTCTTATGCGAATTTCATCATCCTTATACTTAGAAGGACATTTCATTAAAATCTCATCTGCTACAAAAACATCATCCATAATTTCACCTGTTACTACTATTGATTCTGATCTTTCAAAGTCCTGAGGCTTAGACTGCTTCATGATTACTTTTTTTGATTCTCCATTTTTATCAATCATATGAAATGAAAATACATTTGGATCAATATCAGGTTGATAAACAATATCTTCATCAAGGTTTAATTCCCCTGTGACCTTTACTTCTTCTGCAGTTTTGGTAGCATCAGCAAAAGTGGAATATGTTGAAACATCACTTGAGCCATTTATAATCACAACAATGGCAACAACGATGCAGATAAATGAAATTAGGTAGGTTTTATTCATTTGATTTTTATTGTCATAAAGATAGTTCGAAATAACAAATTACATTCGTCTTTATCAATTAATGATAAAATGTTTCAAATTACTATAAAATTTATCGTGTTGCCACCTGGATCATATATAAATTAATATTCACTTGAATATGGTGCATCATCAAATAGGGAGTCAACAAATTTTGACCTGTTAAAAAGCTGTAAATGTTCTATGCCTTCACCCACACCAATGTACTTAATGGGTATCTTGAATTGATCAGAGATTCCCAAAACAACTCCACCTTTTGCAGATCCATCCAATTTGGTTAATGCTAGTGCAGTCACCTGTGTAGCTTCAGTGAATTTATTGGCTTGTTCAATAGCATTTTGACCAGTAGTGGCGTCTAAAACAAGTAATACTTCATGAGGTGCACCTTCAAGTTTTTTGCTAACTGAGTTTCTGATTTTTGATAACTCATCCATTAGATGTCTTTTGGTATGTAACCTTCCTGCAGTATCGATAATGACAACATCAGCTTGAATGTTGATCGCATATTGAACAGCTTCGTAAGCTACGGCCGCTGGATCAGCATTCATGCCTTTTTCAAAAAAGTCAACATCATTTCTTTCAGCCCAAATTTTAAGTTGTCCTACGGCTGCAGCTCTGAAGGTATCTGCTGCGCCAAGTACAATTTTCTTATTTTGTTTTTTAAGCTGATGTGTAAGTTTGCCGATAGTAGTTGTTTTCCCAACACCATTAACCCCTACGACAAGGATAACATGTGGTTTATGGTTTTCTGGTGTATTAAAATCATGAACATCTTCTGTATTGTTTTCATCAAGAATTTCAACAATAACAGTTTTAAGAATTTGATTTAATTCTTCAGTATCAAAATATTTTACTTCAGATACCTTAACTTCCAGACGATCAATGATCTTTACCGTCGTTTCCAATCCAACATCCGATGAAATGAGTATGCTCTCTAGATCGTCTAAAAAACTTTCATCTACCTTAGATTTTCCAGCGACAGCTTTAGCGATCTGCCCGAAAATAGATTTCTTGGTTTTCTCAAGACCTTTATCTAGATCTTCCTTTTTTTCTTTGTTGAAATATTTACTAAAAAAACTCATGTTTGTTTGGTCAGTGGAATAAACAAATAAAAAAGGCAAAGTTATTCAACTCTGCCTTCGTTTGTTTTTAAGAAATCAAATACTACTTGTTTTTAAAGAACTCTTCTACTTTGTCTTTGTGGAGAATTACTTCTTTGTAAGAATATTTTCCCGTTACAGGATCTTTGATACTTTTGATAACTTTTGCGAAGTCTCTACCTGAACCAGCATTTGCAGCTCTTTGGGCGACTCTCGCGTTCTTAGATACTTTAGCCATTTTATTTTATTTCTTTGTGAACAGTATACTTTTTTAAGATTGGATTAAATTTCTTTAATTCCAATCTGTCTGGAGTATTTTTTCTATTTTTTTGAGTTACATATCTTGAAGTTCCAGGCTTACCCGTCGCTTTATGTTCAGTACACTCTAGAATAACTTGAATTCTATTTCCTTTTGATTTTGCCATTTCAAATTACTTTTTTAGTTCAATTCCAATGTCAAATCCTGCTTTCTCTTGTCTCTTTAAATACTCGTAAACACCTAACTTATTGATGTTTCTCATTGCACTAGATGACAATTTTAAGGTAACCCACTTATCGATCTCAGGAATATAATACTTCTTATTGTGAAGATTGGGCAAAAACCTTCTCTTGGTCTTTGCATTAGAGTGCGATACGTTATTACCTGTTATTGGTCTTTTTCCTGTTAACTGACAGATCTTGGACATCGTAATTTATTTATTTATTACTTAAGAGGCGCAAAGATATATCTTTTTTGGAAATAAAAACATGCCAGAGATATTTTTTCCAATAATTATTTGTCTCAATGTTAATTGATAATCAATTATTTACAGATAAAAGAATATCTAATATATATTATCTTCTTTACTCCCATAGAATCCTGTCATTTCCACCTTAAATAGCGAGCCATGATTAAGTTGCACTTTTATGGTCATCCAGTTTGCAAATTATTGATTATCAATAGGGTTTAGTAGGTAATACAAGGGTCTGAATTGTCAAATATATGATAGAACGTTTAACCAAATTACTCAAATAACCTTCATGAAAAATTTAATGTTAATTGCCTTTGCATTTTTTTGTGCAAACGTCCTTTCGGCACAATGGAAAGTTGGTCTTAAGTCATACCTTGGTGTAATAGCGCAAAGCCCTGCCCATATAGAAGTTATGCCAATGAGTGATCATAATTATTATAATCTTGATTTTGTAGGCAGTTCTCCAGTAAAATCATTAGGGTTTATGATGTATAATGATCTTGGCCCTATTTTTATTCAAACAGAATTTTTAGGAACTGCATATAGGCTCGATTTTCTGATCGATGGCTATAAGGAAATGACAGATGGAGCTCATTTGATGCGAGAACAGTATTATATTTTAGAAATCCCTGTTAATGCTGGATTGATGATTTCAGATTTTAAAATTGGACTGGGTCCCGTAATGGAATTAAATCTTGATATAGATTCCGAACTATCCGCGATTGATAGTTATAAAAACCATACAAGGAAAATGGATTTTTCATTTCAGGCAATGGCAGGATATCGCAAGGGGATTTTTCATATAGACATAAAGTATATCAATAAATTCGCCTCCATATCCGATGGATTTTCTCTTGGGAGTGACATAATGAATTACAAGAGAAGTGCAAACAGATTGATGTTTGGATTGGGATTTACCTTTTAGAAAAGTTATGGGTTAAACTTTTACAAAATAAACATCACTTTCATTGCGAATAATATTTAATGCTTTGAATGCACCTGATTCATTTTCACATTGCTCTATCAAATCAAATACTGAACAATGTGAAGGAAGCCCAGAAAATATCAAAGTAAAAGAGTTTTGCCCTTGGTCTACGACCTTCCAATGTGGATAGTAGCAGATATTTTCAGCATGAACTAGTTCTGACTTATGTTCAGAATGGTGATCATATAAATATGTAGTCGGCCATATTCGAATAAAGGAAGGAAATTCAGCTTGTTGTATGCAATGTATGATAATCTGTCCCTGCTCATGTATTTGTGTACTTAATTCTTCCAATAACTCAGAGCTAATGGCAATACTGGGTTCCTTAATTATAGTGGCATTGTTCATAATGCAAAGTTAAAGGTCATTTTAAATTTATTATTGTTCAAGGAAAGTTTTGAGTAAACTTATTTTTGATCAATTATAAAGAATAAACATATAGTATCAATCAATACCATTTAAACATTACCTTATGGTGAAATTTTACACAAGTGATTATGTTTAATGGTATTGATTTCGGAAATGAAGTATTTTACAATAAAGTTTACGGCAGATGCTTTAAATCAAAAGGCATCCATTGTGCTATAAAGAAACCAAATTTTCATTCAGACGTTTTATATTTAGGTGTAAAGTATCATATTATTGCCAGTTATAAATTCCTAATTAAAGAAGCTGATGAAACTAAATAAATATATCGTAGCATTAGATTCAGGTACAAGTAGTTGTAGAGCTCTACTTGTGGATTATAACGCTAACATTATTGATATATCTCAAAAAGAGTTTACACAAATATTTCCTTCATCGGGATGGGTGGAACATGATGCAGAAGAAATATGGAAAGTTCAATATGAAGTTTTTGAAGATTTGGTCAGAAGGAATAAGATATTACCGGAGCAAATAACTGGAATAGGTATTACCAATCAGCGAGAAACAACAGTGGTCTGGTCAAAATCTACAGGAACACCAATTTGCAATGCCATAGTTTGGCAAGATAGACGAACCTCTACAATATGTGAGGAAATTAAAATGAACAAAATAGGCGAATATATAATGTCTGTTACCGGGTTGGTAATAGATGCATATTTTTCGGGTACAAAAATAAAGTGGATACTTGATAATGTTTCTGGTGCTCAAGAGAAAGCACTGCAAAATGATTTATGTTTTGGAACGATAGATTCATGGTTGATTTATAAAATGACTGTCGGTAAAAAACATGTGACAGATTTCACTAACGCATCAAGAACACTTCTTTTTAATATAAAAGATAAAGTGTGGGATAAAAGTATAACTGAATACTTAAATATTCCGGATTCAATGCTGCCTGAAGTAATGGATTCTTCTTCACATTTTGGTGACTTCGAATACAAGGGGTATAATATTCCTATTTGTGGCGTTGCTGGAGATCAGCAAGCTGCATTGTTTGGACAAGCTTGTTTTGAGCCAGGATCAGCAAAAAATACGTATGGAACTGGGTGTTTTTTATTGATGAACATAGGTGATAAATTTATCAGATCAAAAAATGGATTACTAACTACACTATGTTGTGATAAATTTGGAAAAGCTACTTATGCTCTGGAAGGAAGTATCTTTATTGCTGGGGCAGCGATACAATGGCTTAGGGACGGATTAGGGGTAATAGAATCTAATGAGGAAAGTGAAATTTTTGCCTTAAAGGCAAAGGATAAAAATGAAGTAATTGTAGTTCCTGCCTTTACAGGGCTAGGGGCTCCTTATTGGAATATGTATGCGCGTGGAGCGATGTTTGGGTTGACCAGGTCGACCGGCATGAATGAAATAATTAAAGCAACCGTTGATTCGTTAGCCTATCGAACCAGAGATGTTCTTGACGCTATGGTCAGTGATTCACAGGTTAGGCTTTCTGTATTAAATGTAGATGGAGGAGTTGTTAAGAACAATTATTTGATGCAATTTCAGTCGGATATTTTACAAGTTGATGTTGATAGACCAGAAGTGACAGAAACCACGGCTATGGGTGTAGCTTATTTGGCAGGAATACATCTTAATATATGGGATTATAATTCAATCTTGGATAAGAGAAAATTGGAAAGAAAATTTATACCGACTATTGATTTAGAACGCAGCAACAATCTCTATAGAAACTGGAAAAAAGCTGTTTTGAGAACTGTTGATTGGATGGATAAAGATGATCAGAGCATTTAATTGTAAAAATAGGGTAGCAGAAACCGATACTTCTTCAAAGAATTATTACGACCTTATTGTGGTTGGAGGAGGGATTACAGGAGCTGGAATTGCTTTGGACGCCATTAGCAGAGGGTTAAATGTGCTTCTGATCGAAAAGAATGATTTTGCATCGGGTACTAGTAGTAAGAGCACTAAATTAATTCATGGAGGATTGAGATACCTGAAGCAGTTTGAATTTGCTTTGGTTAAAGAGTCTGGAACTGAACGCACAATTGTGCACTCTCTTGCGCCACATCTTGTGCATCCAGAAAAAATGTTCCTACCAATAGTTAAAAATGGAAGCTTTAGTAAGTGGATGGCATCAATAGCTATTACTATATATGATATACTGGCAAAAGTAAAAAAGAAGGATCGAAATAAGAGTCTGAGTAAATCAGAAAGTTTGCTAGAAGAACCTTTGTTAAAAAAAGATATCGTTAAAGGAGGAGTGCTTTATTCTGAGTACAGAACAGATGATGCAAGACTAACCTTAGAGATAATTAAAAAAGCTCATAGTCTTGGAGCTGATATATTTTCTTATTGTGAGCAGAAGGAGTGGAAATATGAAGGGCAAAGGATATGTGGACTCATTGCCTATGATCATATTTTGGAAAGAGAAATTGCGTTTAATGCTAAGAATATTATATCTGCGGCTGGACCCTGGGTTGATGATTTAAGATATAAGGATAATTCCTTAAATGGTAAAAAATTGCAACTAAGCAAAGGAGCGCATTTGGTTTTTGATAGAGAGAGATTGCCAATTAGGCATTCCATTTATTTTGATGACTTTAAAGGAAGGATGTTATTCGCGATTCCTAGGTGGGGAATTACTTATGTTGGTACAACGGATACCTATTTTCATGGAGATAAAGAATATGTTACTTGCAGTATTCAGGATGTAAATTATATTCTGTCAGCTGTTAATAATATGTTTGATATTAAGCCTATTAAAAAATCGGAAATTATATCTTCTTGGGCTGGATTGAGACCTTTGATAGCGGAGCCAGGAAAAAGCAGTAATGAAATCTCTAGGAAAGATGAAATATTTGAATCAGACTCTGGATTGCTTTCAATTGCAGGCGGCAAACTTACTGGCTATCGAAAAATGGCAGAACGTATTATTGATTTAGTACAAGAAAAGGATCATAGTTTGTCTAAGAAAAAATGTCAAACCGAAAATCTGAGATTAACGGAAGCACCATTTGATGACTACAATCAAGTTTGTGATTTTATTCAAAAGATATCCGATCAGCTATTAAGGAAAGGCTATGAACCGAAAATAGCAGATTACTTAGTAAGCAATTATGGCAGACATTGTGAAATTGTATTATCTAATTCCGACTTGCTTTTGGATCGAGTTCTTGATAAGGATATCGCCTTATTAACTGCAGAAATTAGATATTGTATTGAAAATGAAAACTGTTGGAAGCCCGAAGATTTCTTTATCAGAAGGTCCGGTATGTTATATTTTGATCCTGGAAGACTCTTGAAACATTTTGATCTAATATTAAAAGTATTCAGAGATGAATTTGATTGGGATGATATAAGTTTTGAGAATATTAAAAAATTAAGCTTACAGAGCGTTAGGTCATCGATAAATATAGTTTAAACTATTCTTTCTTTTTTCGCAATTCCTGTTCCCACTGCCAAGCCGTTCTTGTCATGTCATCCAAGCTCAATTTAGCTTCCCATTTTAAAACGGAACGACTCAATTCAGTATCTGCATAGATGGCCTCCATGTCTCCTTTTCTTCTCTTTGTGATTTCGTAATTTAATGATACACCAGAAGTCCGTTCAAAAGATTTAATAACATCTAATACGGATATTCCTTTCCCAGTGCCTAGATTAAATCTTTCGTGACTTTTACCATTCAGATTGTGGATCAACCTATTCAAAGCAACAACATGTGCTTGTGCCAGGTCAACAACATGAATGTAATCACGAATTGCTGTACCATCAGGGGTATTGTAATCACCACCAAAAACACTCAAACATTCTCTTAGTCCTATTGCTGTTTGAGTGATATAAGGCATCAGATTTTCAGGTTTGCCTAAGGGCAACTCTCCAATCACAGCAGAAGGATGTGCTCCTATCGGATTAAAGTATCTAAGCGAAATTGCATTGTGGGTAGGGTAGGCTACCGTAAAATCATTAATGATTGCCTCTCCCATTTGTTTGGTTTTTCCATATGGGGATGCTGTTTCTTTCATTTCTGTTTGCTCCGTAACTGGAAGATCTTTTGTTTCTCCATATACAGTACATGACGAAGAAAAGATAAGATTCTGGATATCAAAGTTTACAAGTGCGTAAAGAATGTTAAGTAAGACATTTATATTATTGTCATAATATTTCATGGGATTACCAACACTTTCTCCAACCGCCTTATGCGCTGCAAAATGTATTACACCTTTGATGTTATCATACTTTTCAAAAATTGAAAAGCAAGCTAGTCTATTTTTTAAATCTATATTCTCAAAGTAAACTTCTGTCTTACAGAGCTTTTTAATGCCCTCCAATACAGAAATATCAGAATTGGATAAATCATCAACGAGTATTACATCATAATCGGCAATGCTCAGTTCTACAGCAGTGTGAGAACCTATAAATCCCATGCCTCCTGTTACTATAATTCTTGATCTATTGGCCATGTTTTCTTATGGGAATTTTGGAAATTTACTAAAATCGGGGTCTCTTTTATCAACGAAAGCATCACGCCCTTCAGTCGCTTCATCAGTCATGTAGCCAAGTCTGGTTGCCTCTCCTGCAAAAATTTGTTGTCCTACAAGACCGTCGTCAATTAGATTGAAAGCAAACTTTAACATCTTTATGGCCATTGGGCTTTTTTTCAATATTTCTTGAGCCCAACTGTAAGCTTCTTCTTCAAGTTCTTCATGCGTAACTACTGCATTGACCATACCCATTTGGTAGGCTTCTTGGGCGGAATAGGATTTGCCGAGAAAAAATATTTCTCTTGCCCTTTTTTGTCCAACTTGTCTTGCTAGATAGGCGGAACCATAACCGGCATCATAACTGGCAACATCTGCATCAGTTTGTTTGAATATCGCATGTTCTTTACTGGCAATAGTCAGGTCACAAACAACGTGAAGACTGTGTCCACCTCCAACGGCCCATCCTGGGACGACCGCAATAACTACTTTATTCATAAATCGGATAAGTCTCTGTACTTCCAATATATTTAATCTTGCGACGCCATCGCTTCCGAGGTATCCAGTTTTGTCTCTTGCTTTTTGATCACCCCCTGAGCAAAACGAAAATATACCATCCTTAGGTGACGGACCTTCTCCTGAGAGTAGCACTACTCCGATAGTTCTATCTTCTCTTGCATCTACAAAGGCTTCAAGCAGTTCTGATACAGTAGTTGGCCTAAAGGCATTTCTTACCTCAGGTCTATTAAAGGCAATTCTTGCAACGCCATTACGTTTTTTGTAAGTGATGTCTTTATACGCCTTTACAGTGACCCATTCACTACTCAATTTCATAATAATACTTTTAAGGAATTGCAAGTTACAATTTTGTTTTCCTTCTTTTAATAATTATTGAGGATACTTGTTTGCGTTGAAATACAGAGACATATCGCAAGTTAGATCAGCTTATTTGTGGATTTGGTAATATTATTTTGTGCTTTTTTAAGCAAACGGATTGTCTTAACTTTTGAAGGAACTACTTTACAATAGCTCTTAACTTCTATACAAATGCTTTAAATAAAAAAAATATTATTCATAGTAGCAATCCTTATCCGTAATAATGCCAACCAATTTCTTATTGAAGACAACTGGAAGTCCAGAAATATTATGATCTTCCATTTTACTTTTGGCAGTGCTTAAGTGATCATCACTTTTTATCGTAATTGGATTGACGATCATCACTTGACTCGCGAAAGTAATTTTTTTATCATTATAAGAATCTATCCTTTTAATAATACCATCCGTTATCATTCCGACTAGATCTCCATTGTCGTTCTCAACGGGTAGATGATGAATATTATTCCAGGATAATATTTTTCTTACAATATCCAAGCTGTCGTTTTTGTTAACCGAAAATATATCTTTGCTCATATACTCTTCGACCCGTTCTTCTTCAGTTTTTATAACATAGATGTCTGATACCAAATCACTCCACTCGTGCAATGGAATGTTGAGTTTTTGATACTGAAGGCTTTCTTTAACAATAGTTTTTTGAGCTGATAGGTCACCGTATTTTTTGGATAATGCTCTATGATTTTTGATTAGCCATTCGGATCCCGTAATTTCTTTTTCAGCTCTCTTTTCAATTATTGATAAGTATTTTGTAATATCTTCCTCGCTTATGTTGCAATGGCGAAGACCTTCTGTCGACTGTTCAAGTAAATTGTTTAGAATGAGGTCCTTTGCCGAAAGGTTTTTACCAAACCAATTGAATATAGTACTGAATCCAGTTCTTGCAGCTTTAATAAAATTATTTTTAGCTATTTTAAAATCTGTATTTTTCCAAAAATCATTTCCATATGTATTTTGATTATTCATTAAGCCTATCCAAAATGCAAAGTTTGCAAATTCATCAATCAGGGTCGGTCCAGCAGGAATATATCTACATTCAATTCTTAAATGAGGTTGACGATTTGAATGGCCAAAACAGAGTCTGTTCCATGTATAGGTGGTTCCATTATGAAGTCTGATTGCTCTTAATTCTGGGATATTGCCATTTCGTAATTCTTCAGTTGAATTAACAAAGTCGTCTGAGGTTAAGATTAAAGGGAATCTCATGATATCATTCTTCCAGAGATCTGCTGGAGATTTTTTAATCCAATCTGTACCAAAATATACTCTTGGAAGCTTTTGTCTAAGAAATTTGGTGGAGCTCCTGGTGTCTAAACTTTGTTTGAACAAAGCGATCCTAGTTTCATGCCATAATTCATTTCCGAATAAATAAGGTGAGTTTACACAAGTGGAGAGCACTGGACCAGAAATCATTTGTGCCCAATTGTATTTATCAACAAACTGTTCTGGATCGATTTGTAAGTGAGTTTGAAAACTGGTATTGCAGGCTTCAAAAAGTACGGAATCCAATGATATAATTAACTCATCAGTACCCTGTAGATATATTTCGAAGTTTTGTCCTCTTAGTTCAAGGAGTGATTCACTTAAAGTCTGATACCTTTTTATTGGTGTCATGTATTCAAATTGCAGATGCCTGAATTTAAGAGTAGGTAATATGCCTGCCATTATGATTTCGGTATCATTCTTATCAGCTACAGTTCTGCCTAATTGAATTAACGACTTTAATGAAGATTCCATATTAGAAAAGACCTTGCCTGTTAAAGGATATGGATCTGAGTTTATTTCAAGGTTAAAAAGTGCTAATTCATTGGTATAGTGTGGATCTTTAATTTGCTCAAGCAATTCCAATGCATTAATGGACGGTTCATAGCATTTGTCAACAAGACAAAGTTCCTGTTCTGCTCCTATATGTATTACTTCTGAGTCAAACATTTTTTCTTTAAGAAGTATTTCAAAAGCTTCAATATCGTTCAAGGCAAAATGGTACATATTGGTTCTGTCATAATCATCCTCGATTTTTCTAACTCTTAAGTCTCCCATAGCAATTGTTTAATTTAAAAAGAAAAAATTCAATAGATCAAGAGGTGTAATAATTCCAATTAAAGTACTTTCTTCTACGACAGGAAGTGCATGTATTTTGTTTTTTTTGAAAATAGCATAAGCTACATCTATCTTATCATTTGGACCTACATGAACTACATTTTTTGTCATAACACTTTTTGCGATCAGACATTCAAACAGTGCTTTGTTATAATCATCTTCCGTATTGAATTTGAAAATGGATGCACTCATTTTCAAACGTTCAATATCTGTTTGACTAATAATGCCTACTAATTTTGCGTCACTGTTTAACACTGGTAAATGATGTATATTATGGCTTGAAAAATAGCTGACTACAGTATCTAGTATTTCATGTTCATGCACTGTGATGAGGTTTTTAGTCATCACCTCTTTGCAAGGAGGTAAGGTCATAAGGCTTAATTTTGCATTAATATACTTTAATGCTAGATACTATTGCATGATTCAAATCAATTAAATTGTTGAGGAAGATCAAGTATTTTACTCATTTGAATAATTTTAACTTAAAGTAAAATTTAGCTTTGCGCAAAATATAAGTTGATGGATTTATCTTCCTTAATTTGAAGGCTTAAATTTAAATATAATATCATGAAGACTTCTGACGAAAAGATTCGAGTAGTTTTAAATTTCAATTGTGATACTAAAACATTATGGAATGCAATTTCCAATCCTGAAATAATGAGACTTTGGTATTTTGATAACATTCCTGACTTTAAGGCTAAAGTTGCATTCCAAACGCAATTCCTTATTACAAATGAAGGACGACAGTTTACACACAATTGGGAGATTACTGATGTTATTGAAGAAAAAAAACTGTCCTATGTCTGGACCTATGATGAATATCCAGGAAAATCAGAAGTTCAGTTTTTAATAGAAGAAAGACCAAAAGGCAGTAACTTAAATTTTTCATTTGATGTTTTGGAGGATTTTCCACAAGATATTCCTGAATTTAAGAGAGAAAGCTGTATAGCGGGTTGGAATTATTTTTTAACGGAGCGCTTAGTCGATTTTATGGGCAATAAAAATTCAGATCGTTAAATTTGATTATGGGTTAAAGTCTAGTAAAGTATTGACAAATGTATTGAAGAGTGTATTTGTTTTACTTGGTTGGCAGCTATTGATTAAATAGGAAAAATTCCGTATGGCAGATTAAGTAGAATAGAGGACTATTCATTAATCATAAAAGAAGGTCAAGGCAGCTGTAGGTCAAAGCTTGCAGTTCTTAAGTTCCTATCTGAAGAAAATAGAATTGTTGAAATAAAGCTGTGCGTTGCATTATTTCATATGTATGCTTATAGGATACCAAATTTGAACCATAGCATTGATCACACTTGGCATATAAGAGAAATGTGTATTCAGCAGCTTTCTGGAAGGAAGTAGTTGTAATAAATATGCTTTACTTATATTGACTTTTTCTGTTATAATAGGTGATTATTAATGCTCTATACTAACTTTGTTTTCTCATAACGACTTGTAAGTAGTTGAAATATTTATATATTTTTTAATAAAAACGGAACAATTATCTATTTTCTTACGTTCTATTATTGTCCCCTGTAATAAATAAAATTAACCCTATTATGAAAGATGATTATTTTGAAAAAGCGTTAGAGTGGGTTAAAGCGAAGCCTTTTTTCTCCATTAAAGCTAATTTTGACGGATATGAATCCACCAAAATATTTAAAAGCACCAGCTCAGAAGAAGAGATACAAGCCGATATTTCTTTTCAAGGAAATGGTGGCGTAAAACACTATACTGATATTGCTGTTAAAACCAGTAATACCCGTAATTTGGTGACAAGATGGAAGCTACTAAGTCTTATGGCTTCAATCAAAAGAGGTAAATTATACCTCCTAGCTCCTAAAGGACATAAGATGTTTACCGAGCGTTTGGTTGAGAAGAATAACATCAATGCCTTGGTGTATTCTTTGTAATTTTATTGTATTTATAGATGCTATAAGCTTAAAACAACCAAGTTATAATGGATAAATAACTTTATATAAACAAGAATTAAATTATCATTAAAATAAGTAATATGAATTTGCAAGAGGAAGAAAGAGAAAGTGAAATTGGCGAAAACATTAACCAAGAAATTTTAAATTCTATTCCAGAAGCTTCAGATGTTTCAGTATCGGAGGAGCTTAATAAATGGAAGAATATAAGAGAAGGTAAGAAATGTAAAGATTACTCCGAAATGTCTTATTGGGAGAATAAAACTACCTGTACAATCTTATAGGTCCTTACATTATATTTTAGAAAAGTGTGCATGTATTGAAATTGATGCATACAATCAAAAAGTGAAATTCTTGTAGAAACTGAACTTTTTGTGATTATTTCTAACATATCTATGCGGCTATTGTCGTAATCGAATTGTTGTGCTATATATTTCAGTCTTCTTTCTTTATTGAGGATTTTATCTTTATGAAATATTACTTTTAGGGACTAAAGTATATAGCATGCTAACAAGAGAAGAACAAACTGTTCTCAGGGGTAAATTATTTAGGCATTTGGATGGTATAGTTATTTCTCCAATAGCTTTTTTTCTAAATGATAAAGGTGTTATCGACTATTTAATAGACAATAAGTCGATAAACTTAAGTAAACTGACTGACTATTTTAAAGCCAATGAAGGGTATCTCAATGTTGCTCTAAGGTGTCTATGTAGTCAAGGTTGGTTGACACAGTCACTAAATTCGGAGTCCGACGAAATTATATATTCGGTTAATTCAAAATCGGCTACTGCATTCGATCATTTTCATTTGTATGAAGATGTAACTCGTTTGATGCAATTGTCTGAAAAATACCATCCTAGGATTTTTCAAATAGAGCCATTTGTAAAACTTGAAGAAATATATAAGAATTTTCGAAACCGCTATTTTATTAAAAATTCAGATGACCCACTAATCCAAGAAATTCAGCAACAAGTTTTTTCACACATTGAAGGAGTAATTGTTGGACCCACTTTAGTGCATTTGGGTATGACTGGCATGTTCCATAAATATTTTATGACTGCGAGATTTAAAGCTGAAGAATTTCATAAAGAGCATGAAGCATTTTCCCGTTTGCTAGACATATTGACTGACCTTGGATATTTTAGAAAATTCAGCGATTCTTATGAATTTACTGACAAGGGTTTGTTTTTTGCTAAAAGAGCAAGCGCTTATGGTGTTACAGTTTCTTATATTCCTACTTTAAGAAAACTTGATCATTTGATCTTTGGAGATGCCAAGATACTGAAGAGAAAGAACAGTAAAGAAAAAGAGTATCATGTAGATCGAGAAATGAATGTGTGGGGTAGTGGCGGAGCGCATGCTGCCTACTTTAAAGTAGTAGATGAAATCATTGTTGAAATTTTTAACAGACCATTAGAAAGCCAACCAAAAGGCATATTGGATATGGGATGTGGCAATGGTGCTTTCCTCATCCATCTTTTTAATGTAATAGAAAGTAAAACATTACGAGGAGGACATTTAGAAGAGTTTCCTCTGACACTCATAGGTGTAGACTATAATGAAGCAGCATTAAAAGTATCAAAAGAAAACCTTATAAATGCCGATATATGGGCTAAAGTAATATGGGGAGATATCGGGAAACCAGATTTATTATCTGATGACCTTAATAACAATTATGGTATTGATTTGAAAGAATTACTAAATGTTAGGACTTTCCTTGATCATAACAGAATATGGGAAAAGCCTGAAAAAGATATCAATAGAAGGTTGAGTAAATCATCAGGTGCGTATGCATACGAAGGTAAGCGGTTGAATAATTCTGATGTCATGGCATCCATGAAAGCACATTTTAATAAATGGGTACCATATGTAAAAAGATTTGGATTGCTATTGATTGAATTACATACCGTAAAACCATCAATTGTCGCCAGTAACATAGGTAAAACTGCTGCTACGGCTTATGACGCAACTCATGGATTTTCTGACCAGTATATTGTTGAAGTTGATGAATACATGACAACAATGCAAGAACTAGGACTTCAATCCGAAGAAGGCAGTTTCAGGAAATATCCAGATTCTGAACTTGCCACCGTTTCTATTAACTTATTCAAATCCAAATGACAGTAATGAAGACCTACCGCAATAAGGGAGCAATTGGTGCTTTGCTTGATGAATATGAAAAGTCAATTGCGGAATTAAAAGCTTGTATAAATGATATCTCAAATACTGATTTGATAAAGATTGTTGATCCAGTAACAAAAGATAAAGATTGTGTCTCCATACAAGCTATCTTATGTCACGTCGTTAGAGCAGGGTATTATTATGCAGATGCAATTAGAAATCATCAGGGGGAATCTGTAGTATACAAGCAATCAGATATTAAATCATCCATTGCAGAATACAAGAAGGGCCTAGATAAAATGTTTGAGTACAATGTTCAGTTGTTTAAGGATTATCCAAATTTGAAATTGGAAGAAAGCCGAGAGTCAAAAAAAATAAAATCAGCTTGGGGACAGACCTATGATACGGAGCAATTATTAGAACATGCCATTGTTCATGTTCTACGACATAGGAGGCAAATCGAAAGATTTCTGCTTATTCTAAATTCTAAGTAAACTATTAATTTTAAACCTCAAAAATGTGGGTTAGTTTTTAAACTGATGTTATAATTACTTATGAATTTTGAGCATGTGGATATTCCTTTCAATTTTCAAAATCATTATTATTTTCATTCTATTTATCTGAAGGACCCCGATAGCCATACCGTTGAATTGACTACTAGAGTTCAAGATAATTAAATTAATCGAACATTTGTATTGATATAGTACATGAACCGAGAAGGGGTGATCCTGCAATATAGAGTTAGTTAATTTATATCTTTATAAAGATTGTAACACTTTGGCTTCCATTCTTCAAAATTATCCTACTAAAATAATTTCCTGATTCAAGTTCTGAAACATTAATTTTAATCATTGGGTTACCGTCCGTAACAACTGATTTAACTAATTTTCCTAATGAGTTATAAATCTCAATGGCCACTATATTCTCAACTTCCATCCCTGCAATATTTATTAGATCACTTGAGGGATTAGGGAATAATCTAAAATCATCTTGATGGTTGAAATCTTCTATTGAACTAATAATCAAATTTAGATCCTCAGCTTTAAACCTCATCCATACTGGATGCCATGATCTTTTTTTACCATCAATAAAACAAGAATGATTTATTTTAACTAAGTAGTCACCATCAGTCAATACAAAAGCAACATCTACAAATCCAACCCAATCTTTTTCTTTTATCGTCAATCGAATCAATGAATCCATTGATTCGTTATCATTAGATTTATAAAGTGAAATATTTGAATTGGTAGATTCTAATAACTGCCTGTCCCAAAGAAACAAGTCATCGGAATCAGAAATATTTGTGCCACCAACATTGATAAAATGCAAGTAGATGTCATTATATATTCCTTCATTATATTTTATAAAATTCAAATCCGTATCCAGAACTACAAAAAATAATTTACAAAAAGCGTTAGGATTTAAATTTGAACACCCCTGTAATATTAGTTTACCATCTCTTATTTTTTTAATTGTAAGCAAACTAAAATCACTAATACCTATATCCTTAATTTCCCAAGTCTTAACCAATTCAAATTCAGAATTATATTTCGAGATTAATCCTTGTCTCAGATCAGAGGAATCATCTTTAGGCATATATTGTTCTAAGAAAAAATAGGAATCCTCATATTTAATAAAATGATTTGTCCCTTTAAAATATGATTGCCTATAATCAAGATTATTCAATAGACCAACGATGACAGTATCCGTTGAAGATATTTGATAGCCTAAATTATTTACTTCTGTTTTAGTAATAAAATATCCCCGATCAATATGGTTCAAGATTTTAAAATAATCATATTCAGATTGTGATATCTCGATTAGGTAATCTACATTATATGTTGACTTCAAAATAATTGCATTTGAATCTTCGTTTTGAGGTGTGTAATGATACAATAGCTCTCCAGTGTAATCATCATATTCTCTTATATAATAAAGGCTAGGAACAAATCCAGCTCTCAAAAATGCAATACTTAAATCAGCTTCATCCCAGAATGTCCTTACGCCATAAAATATAAATTTATTATCTACAACTTTAAACCCTAAAGCTTTTTCTCTATTTTCAACATGCCTTAAGTCAGTTCTAATTTCCCACAATACTTGTTGTGATTCTAAATCAATCTTTTCAATATAATATCCTGATAAGTCTAAGTCATAATCCGCATTTGTTATAGAATATAAATATCCATCTTTAATAAATGACCCTCCATCACGTGTAAATTGATCCATCCCATCATAATAAAACTGCCGCCACTGTCCAGATGTATCAATATGCCCAATAAAAGTTGAATCAATTACTAGATGGGTCCATAACGGTTTTATTTCTTCAAACTCAAGAGGAATGTAATTACAAGGTTTGTTAGGGTCTTGTGAAATAAGATTTCCGCTAATTACTAAAATAAACAAATTGATAATAAAATACTTCATATTTAAAAGTTTAAGGTAAGAGGTCCCCCGCCCCTTACCTAAATACATAATTTAATCACATCTTGATGTAATACATGGATTATACCCTATCGG